>NZ_JBWXPQ010000002.1:0-124568 GCF_056680115.1 Planococcus sp. BI3 | reverse complement strand
TCGAGGGACGGAACATTGCCATGGTCCATCGCACCTTCTTGATTCATGCCGCCCATGCTCTGACCATCCATATTTCCATTGTTCATCGGTGACTCCTGTGATTGTTTAGAACTTTCATTGGCGCTGCAGCCGATTAAGATGAAACTGAGGGCGAATGAACCTAAAATAATTTTTCTCATTTCTGTAATTTCCTTTCATTGCAACTTTTTTTAATTGAGTCTTCAAAATTTGTTTGCAGGAAGCCCGTCAGTTGAAGTCCTCTGCGTTTCTTGTAGAGGACTTCAAATAAATTACTTTCTTTCACTTGTCAGGCTCATGTACGGATACTGCTGCCATTTAGGATTCAACCAAGCTCGCGCAGAGCTGACTGAGATGTTCAACGAAGTTAGTAGATACGATACATACAAAAAAGGATTTATCTATTTTCACGTAAATCTTGACTCTCTCAACATTTTTTGTTCGATAATCGGGTGAGAGATTTAAAGTTTTATTGCTCATCCTCCATTCTATGAGTTTACTAATGTACTATACGCGCAAGTTGTGCAAAAAGTATGGAGAAATGAGTGGGGAGAATATATTTATCAATCGAGAAAGCATCAAGAATGATATTCAAAAAAGTATGAGTATTATATACAAAATCATGAGGCGATGGAAAAATAGGCAAAATTATTTCGATATGATCGCTTATTGAGCAACTATAAAATAACTCAAGCAGGAGGGAAGAGAAGAAGTTAAACTAGAGCTTTTTAACTTCCTTTTTGTTTGTTACGAATGCTTCAAATAACGTTGCTTTTACTCTTCTTTTTGGAATCTTGCCAGAAAAATGTAGAGTTACAATGTTAGGGGAATTTAATGTGAAAAAGCCAGAATCCACTGGCTATAGAATCCGGCTTTCATGAGGTACATTATCTTTTTCCAGTTCCCTTTGCTTACGATAAAATGCTGCTTGACTGACCTCTGTAATCGCACATATTTCCTTTACGGTACTCCGAATTTAAGTTCAAATATGCAGATAAAGAGTATTAAAATGCTTTTTAATTTCAGAAAACCAGCTAATTAAAGGTCGATTTTCCATGAATTTATGATTATATCTGGTGTCAGGCTATTTCTAATAGGAGTGGGTTTTAAAATTACAAAACAATATTTAGTCCAGTCTAATATATTTGGTGATAATAAAAAAGTCCGCAGTTTCTGGTTATTTACTTGGTAGAGTTATATCTATACGGAAGTAATATATATCTTAGGAATTAGGAGGAATAAAGAAATGAAAAAATATTCCGGGTTACTATTATCCATTATTTTGTTACTTATATTCGTTATCGCAGGATGCAGTAATACAAAAGAAGAAGGTTCAAAAACAGTGAAGGACGAGACTGATGATGTGACTGATTCCGCAGCAAGTGAGGATGATCGCTTTATTTTCACAGCAAATGAAGGAGGAAGTATTTCTAAAATAAGTGTCGAACAGCAAAAATTAGTCGAAACATTCGAGATAGACGGGGCTGTCCATAATATTCAAGTGTCACCTGATGGAAAAGTCGTTGGAGCAGTGGTCGTTCCGGATATGAGTGATGGACATGGCGAGTTAATGGAAATGAAGGGAAAAGCAATCTTTTTTAATCCTGAAACTAATGAGATGATAGAAGAAGTGGAAGTGGGTAATCACCCTGCTCATATAGTATTTACAGAAGATGGGAAATATGTATTAGTGACAAATAATGAGGACAATACGGTTTCGGTCATTGATGCGAAAGACTATTCAATTATTGAAACCATTTCAACTGGAAAGGGTCCACACGGTTTCCGAATTTCTAACGATAGTAAAATTGCTTATGTAGCAAACATGGGAGAAGATAGCGTTAGCGTAATAGACCTTCAAAGCTTCAAAGAGAAGGAAAAAATTCAAGTGGGTACGGCTCCAGCTACAACCGGAGTTACTTCTGATGGAAATACGTTGATAGCTACCATAAACAAAGATAATGCACTTGCTATTATTGATTTGAAATCGGGCGAAATCAATAAAGTAGACGTCGGAAATGGTCCGGTACAGGTTTACATAGAGCCTAACAATCAATTCGCTTACGTTGCCAACCAAGGAACGGAGGATAATCCCGATAATTCTGTAACAAAAGTTGATTTGAAATCGAAAAAGATTAGTGCGACAATCGATACAGGTGAAGGTTCACATGGAATCGTAACAAGTACTGACAGTAAATTCACATATGTTACAAATCTGTTTGAGGATACAGTCAGTGTGATTGACAATGAACAAAATAAAACGATAAAAACAATAAAAGTAGGTAAAAAGCCGAATGGTATCAGTATAATGCCATAAAATCTACTTCTAAATCAGACCCTAAGAACAGTTTTTCATAACTGTTCTTTTTTTCTGCTATATTCAAAGATTCGGCAAACTTATTGATTAAAATCAATATTCATTCAAGTTATATGAGGTGGAAATAGTGAAATCTTATTTCCCTTTCGGCTTAAAGTAGAATGGGAATTATCCATTGCCATAGATATTTTTGTTGTTGTTTTAGCTCCAAACATTTGAGCAATGTCTACTTAAGGGTTTCTCACTACTCAGTAGAATTTCCGGTTTCCATTACCATATTTGATTGTTCACTTCTTCGCCTGTCTAAGCTGTATAGTCAATCGTTTATAAAGAGAGAAGCTTTATCCGAGTTTATCAAAGAAAACAGAAGTAACGATTGGGACGCTACTTCTGCTTTTATAACTCCAGTGATAGATTTTATGACCTAGTTATGTCTATTGGACATTCTGTTTACCGAAAAGCGAATGTAATTCCGTTTCGATTAATAGAAGATGCAGTTGCTGAGTTGGTATCTACATAAAAAACAATCTTAGAGCTGCCCAGCTTACTAAAAAGAACCCACTTGATAGGGCTACGAGGTATCCTATAAACAATTTGCTCTCTTTATTCTGCATCTGTTTGTATTCCTTATAAGTGATTTCTCCTTTAGCATAACTTAATCCAATTTCATTTGGTTCAATAGCGAAGCGCATGCCTTTGCTGTCTTCTAAGATTACTTTGCTAACTAAAGGAAGGTCTTTTTTGGCCAAAATGTCTTCTAAAGGTTGATTCTGGAACATTAGATTTTCTGTTCCAACAAATTCCATTCCGATAGACTTGTAGATAGAATTGTTTCTGATTTTTTCACTCATGATATAAGCTTGACGTTCAATTTCATTATTGGAAATGCACATGCTTTCGACCTCCTCATTCGTATATTTTAGTAAAAGGTAAAGATATTCTTACTTAAAATGTTTAGATGGGAAATCATCAAATTTATCCGTTGACTCGGCTCTATACTAAAATTTTTCATCTCGTGAAGATCAAATTGTAGCTATGTCTTTCTGATTTCTGTAATCACTTTAGTTTTACCACGATTCACGTTGCTTATCAATTCGAGGTGTTTGAAAAAGAGCATAAAATAACTTATGTAAATAAATAGAGAAATTCCTGTAAATGCTCGGTTTGCATATCGCCACTTATTGAAAAGAAGGGTATCGGTAGTGGCCCCTTAAAGTTCGAGGTTTATTTATGTAGTTAATTGGCTAGCATGAGGTTGGCCTATACTATTTAACCACTGGCGATAGTAGTCGGAGTAACTGCTGAATTCTATAATCCGTTGGAAGGTGCTTGTTGAAAATGACAGCCTGGCAAAAGAAATCAGCGGGAAACGGCTGCAATCGTGCATTCCTTAGAAAAAGAGAGCACACAAAAAAGGCCAACGCCGTTGTTTCCGGTGTTGGCCTTTTGAAATTATTATTAGAAGCTTCTGAAGCTGTGGAATTTAGATTTCCATTATGAATTGTTCAAACCGACAATTTCAGCTTTCGATTCACCAGAGTGGACGAACTGGTTGTTGCCGATGTAGATTCCAGCATCCGAAATTCTTGGACGGCACGTGTTCGTAAAGAAGATCAAGTCTCCTGGCTTTGGGATGATAATTGTTTTGTTTCTGAGAATATAGGAAGGGTTGTGCGTGAAATTGATTGGCCAGTTTTATTGTATACGCACTGGAGAAAACCACTGCAGTCGAATCCAACTAGTGTCATACTGCTCCACTTGTACGGTGTTCCTTGAAGGGATAATCCAGTAGAAACGGCTTAAGAATCGATTGATGATGAACTATTAATTGTTTGAAAAAATAAAAAATTCATTTGTGAAACTTTAGACAAATTTCAAACAGGAATTTTTACTAATAGTAATAACTGCACATTTTCTTCAAATGTTTAAGGTATATTCAATTTGTTGTAGTCAGGGTTTAAGGCGAGAAATTAAAGTGGGTTTCTTACTACAAGGAGGATTGAATATTATCACCGCGAGTATCCATAATAATAACCCCTAGGAATTCTCAAATGCATCCCTAATATAATAAAAGGATAAACAGAAAGGCTCTAAGACCACAATGACTAATAAAAAGAAGAAGCATCTCCTTTTGAGAAGTTTCAATTTGCTAGTTCTTGTAGGTGCTTTTATTTTTTACTGTCTACAAAGAGATTGTGGAGGGCAGAATTTAAAAGTTGAAGATACATATCTGATTCTACATTAGTTAGTTTTTATGGAGAAAGTAGCAAGTTAATACATATCACCTGCCTATAGTCTGCTGTTCTCTTTTTTCAAAGAAGAGGAAGATGCAATGGGTTAGGCGTGAAAAAGTAAATTCATCAAAAAGGAGATTTTTTTATGGCAGAAGTAAGTTTATTGCTGGCGTTCGGTGCCGGGCTGTTATCGTTCCTCTCGCCTTGTGCGCTTCCGTTATATCCGGCTTTTCTGTCCTATGTTACCGGTGTATCCGTCAATGAGCTGAAAACGGGAAAAGGGGCAATGAAAAAGAGTGCCCTGATTCATACGATCCTGTTTTTGGTCGGGTTTTCCATCATCTTTCTGGCGCTAGGGTTGTCGACCTCGTTCATCGGCGCGCTCTTTTTTGAGAACGCAGACCTGCTGCGTCAGCTGGGAGCCATCTTGATGGTGTTTTTCGGCTTAGTGCTGACAGGCGTCTTGAAATTCGACTTCCTGCTTTCAGATAAAAAAGTTCACTTTCAGAAACGGCCGTCGGGCTATACCGGTTCCGTGGTAATCGGGCTAGGTTTTGCAGCTGGATGGACGCCTTGTACGGGACCGATTCTGGCCGGCGTTATGGCGATGGGAATAGCCGATCCAAGCCGCGGGCTCTTGTATATGCTGTTCTACGTCCTGGGCTTTGCCATTCCGTTTTTACTGATGTCGTTCTTCATTGAGAAAATGACCTTCCTGAAGAAGCGGAGTGCCCAGTTCATGTCAGTGGGTGGGGGCTTGATGGTGCTTATGGGCCTCATGCTGTACTTCGACATGATGACAGACATTATCGCGTTTCTCTCGCAGTTTACTGGTGGATTTACCGGATTCTGACGGTATAGCTTGATTAGATGAAAAAGAAAGGAATGAATGTGGCATGGCAAGAAAGAAGAAGAACCGGTTTTTCGTGAGGACAGCCATTTTACTAGTCCTCGTCGGAGCAGTTGTTTTTACACTCTATAACAACGCAAATAAGGAGAACAGGGAAATGCTCCAAGTTGGAGATCCAGCACCGGACTTTAAATTAACAGATTTGAACGGAGAAGAGCATCAACTGTCTGACTACAAGGGACAAGGGGTATTTGTCAACTTCTGGGGGACTTGGTGCAAACCGTGCGAAAAGGAATTTCCACTGATGGAAAGACAGTATCAGGTTTATAAGGACCAAGGAGTCCAAATTTTGGCAGTCAATATCGCCCAGTCGGATTACGAAGTGAGGCAATATGCGGAACAACGCGATTTGACGTTCCCGATTGTCATTGATAAAACCAAGAGCGTCATGGAAGCTTATAACATCATCCCGCTGCCGACAACCCTGCTGGTGAACGCCGAGGGCAACATCGTTAAAATCATCACTGGCGAAATGTCGGAGGAAGACATCAAAAGCTACATGGAACAAATCAAACCAGTGTAAGGAGATTTATTGATGGAGAAAACACAATGTAAATGCGGGTATGTGAACCCGCCAGGAACCAACCTTTGTGAAACCTGTGGGCGGTCATTAACTGAGAAAGAACAAAATAAACTACTTGCCGACATGCGATATGAAGGGGTAGCAAGACGATCACAGACATATAATAAATCAATTATTGATAAAGTTTGGAACTTCTTTTCCAGTGTCAAAGTCGGAGTTGGGCTAATCGTAGTAATTTTGATAGCGGCAGCGATAGGCACAATCCTGCCCCAGCACATGTATGTACCGGCAACTGGCGAAACCGCCATTAAAGCTTATTACTCAGATGTGTATGGCAGCATCGGCCGTGTTTATCACTTTTTAGGATTCCATGACATGTACAGTTCAGTTTGGTTTATCGTTTTGGTCGGCATGCTTGCGATTTCGTTGATTATTGCCAGCCTGGATCGCTTTGTGCCCCTTTACCGATCATTGAAAAGCCAGCGGGTACTGCGTCATCCCAGCTTTATGAATAAGCAGCGCATCTATGGGCAGGGTCCTGGAGCTGACGATACGTTGCATAAAGCCGAAGCCAAATTGAAGGAATTAAAGTACAAAGTCCGAATGGATAAAAACGGGCTTTTGGCGGAAAAAGGACGATTCTCCAGATGGGGACCGTATGTCAATCATATCGGTTTGATTATTTTCCTCTCTGGTGTCATGTTAAGGATGATTCCCGGGTTTTATGTTGATGAAACACTGTGGCTTCGTGAAGGCGAGACGAGGGCTATTCCCGAAGCCCCAGGCTATTCCTTGGAAAATTTGAAATTTAAGGTAGAAACTTATAACGGCGAAGGAGAAGATGCAAGATTCAGTGAAGCAATTGATCGTGTAGGAACAGTCGTAAAAAATTACCAGACTGATGTTGTGCTGTATCAGCAGCCTGAAGGCAGCTTACCAGGAGCAACGGAGAACTTGGAATTTGTAAAAGAGTATCCATTGCGTGTGAATCAGCCATTAAAGTTTGATGGTTATGCCATGTATCAGATGGATTACAAATTGGATGAACTTAAAACAATGACGTTCGCGTTGACAGACCAACAAACAGAGGAATCGCTGGGAGAATTGACCATTGATTTGATTAATCCCGATGAAAGGTATGAATTGAAGAACGGGTCGACAGTGGAGTTGCTGGGCTATTACCCGAATTTCTCCGGTTTTGAAAATGGAGAACCACAAACGGCAAGCCCACTCCCAGACAATCCGGGTTTTCTTGTTGAGATGACCACACCGACAACACCGAAAGGGGAAACCAGTTTCATTACAATTCAAAATACTATCGAGCCTTTCGGCGACAATCAATATAAATTGACCTTTCAAAGCGCTGAAACACGCAATGTATCCGGTCTGACTGTCCGAAAAGACCGAACCTTACCAATCCTGGGTCTTGGAGGATTTATTTTTATGATAGGGGTGGCGCAAGGGATGTACTTTAACCACCGTCGTTTCTGGTTGCAGCAAACCGACAACGGTGACATCCTGCTTGCGGGACATACCAACAAAAACTGGTACAGTTTGAAGAAAGATCTCGATCAAGTTTCTGAATATGCATTACTTCCTGCTTTTACAGACCAGCAGGAAGACATGGAAAAGGAAGGTAAACCGCAATCATGACATTAACCGCTATCAGCTCAAATTTACTGTACACGGCGTTCATTGCGTATCTAATTGCCACATTCGTGTTTGGAGGGGCCGTCAAAGGGAACAAAAAAGGAACATTCGACTCGGAACAGCGGTGGGGGAAAGCCGCAATTGCCATTACTATTTTTGGTTTCCTTGCAAATCTAGGTTATTTTTTCACCCGATGGACAGTATCCGGGCATGCACCGCTGAGTAATATGTTTGAATTCACGACAGCGTTTGGCATGACGCTGGTCGGAGGATTTATCCTTATCTACTTCCTCTATAAGACAGCAGTGTTGGGGATGGTCGTCCTGCCAGTCGCCTTACTGATTATTGCGTATGCCAGTATGTTTCCGAAAGAAATCAGTCCACTGATTCCCGCACTTCAAACGAACTGGCTGACGATTCATGTCAGCACAGTCGTAATTGCGGAAGGGATATTGGCCATAAGTGCAGCAGCCGGATTAATTTACTTGTTAAAAGTTGTAGACTTGACTAAAAAATCAAAGCAACGGTTTTGGCTGGAGACCATTCTGTATACACTAGTGCTGGTTCTTGGTTTTATCATTTCTAGTTCCTATTTTGCCTTGACGAACTATGAAGCCAATTTTCAGTATGTTAACAAAGACGGACAAGAAGCTTCCGTCACGTATAATATGCCGCCGGTTTTCGGCATGAATGAGTCCGTTCCCGCGACAGAGGAAACCCTAACCCCGTTCATGGAAACCCCGCCGCTGATTGACGCCAGAAAACTGACGACGATCACCTGGTCGTTGTTGGTTGGAACTGTTTTATATGTGTTGATACGCGTGGTTACCCGTCGGTGGATTTCCCAGCTCCTTCAGCCCATGATGAGAAATGTCAGCCCCCAATTGATGGACGAAATCAATTACCGAGCCGTTATCATCGGCTTTCCGCTATTCACGTTAGGGGCACTCGTTTTCGCTATGATATGGGCCCAAATTACCTGGTCCCGTTTCTGGGGCTGGGATCCGAAAGAAGTATGGGCATTGATTACGTGGCTCTTCTATGCGGCTTATCTTCACTTGCGACTTGGAAAAGGCTGGCAAGGAGAAAAATCAGCATGGCTGGGTGTAATTGGCTTTGCGATTATTATGTTTAACTTAATTGTCGTTAATCTGATTATTGCGGGATTGCATTCGTACGCGTAAGAAAATTTTTTTCTAGAAATAAAAAGGAACAAAATGGTTAGGACTGTTTTGTTAATCAATATGGCAGTGGTAAAATTTCTTACCGCTACATTGCCTTCTCTTAAAACTCTCTGAATTACTAAAACCTTGGATAGTGTCAGTTACAGGTGAAATCTTATTTTATATACGATTTATTAGTAACAGGAGCCTATTTACGTAATACATTCGATGAAGAAAAAGGACTCCATGTAAAAGGGAATAATATTAGTAGGCATTTTTTTATTCATGGTGAAGTTAAGAGCATTGTTCACCATAAAAATCGTTTTTTAAAATAATCAAAAACTGTTTAGAAATGAGGCGACTTGGAATCTTTCCTGTCGTTTCATTTTTATTCTGAGAAACTTTAATCTCTTGTTGAAGCATATATCTTTATGAAGTTCATGTAAGTAACCGGTTCTGAATGCTAATGAGTTAACGGTATTCAACACTGAAAGCTGAGAAAAGAAGAAAATTTACAGAACATAATATTGGTTTTTCAACTTCTTCAATAAAGTTTTTAGAGTTTAACAGTAATCTCATACGCAAAACGGTAAAGGAAAAACTATTAGTAAGACTAACTTTAGTATCTAATTTTTCAACTTTTATAAACTGTTTATTCAGGTAATTAGAAACTACAATTACACTACTTTACATGTTATTCAATTAAAAGAAAGTTCGCAAATATCGCAACAATTCACGGTTTAAAAGCTCTGTATGTCCTCAACGTTCCAAGAATGGTTGAAAATTGCCCTGTTTCTTCAATTGCCGCAAATTCGGTTTCTTTCAACAAATCCGGAATGATGCCTTTGACATGTGGTGAAGTGGTTTTAAATCCATCCAAGATTTGGACAGGAAGAAAGGCAGCGCGCATCATCCCATTTTGCGGTTTCTCAAAATCAAGAAGATGGAACTGGCCGCCCGATTTGAGTACCCGACGAACTTCTTCAAACGTTTCCTTCTTCTTCTCCAGTGTCAGATGGTGGATGAACAAACTGGTAAAGACATGATGAAACAGGTTAGTCGAAAAGGGGAGCTGATCCGAAAAACCTTCCTCAAAAAGGATTGAATTAGCCCGGTTTTCTTTCATTTTACTATTCGCGATGGCTAGGATTTCCGGATCGGCATCGACACCAATCACTTGTATACCCGGTTGGGATTGCTGAAGTAAAAGGGCAAGCGTCCCAGTGCCGCAAGCCAAATCCATTACTTGTTCACCAGGTTGAAGGGAAGCTTGGTTGACCAGCTTCATTTTCATCTTTTTTTCTTGCATGCCCCATTCAATTAACGGATCATAGAAGCGAGTCAGCCAATGATATTTGAGTGCCGGTATATAGGCTTTCTTTTGGGGGATCTTCATGGAAGTCGCCTCCTCTTTTTAGGTGGGTTTATTCGAATTCGATTACCAAATCAACCGTTTCTCGGTCAGTGGTTGTCGGCAATTGGTAGGATTGCTGATATTTCTCATGTCCTTTGCCGGTGATCACAATCCAATCACCTTCTCTGCTTTCATCGATCGCTTTCTGAATGGCGAGTGTACGGTCTGGAATGATGTTTCCTTTAAGATTGCCGTAGCCCTCATTTAATTGATTTAAGGCTTTCACCATAGTGCTTTGAGAAACCGTATTCAGGTCATCCAACGTCAAAATGTACTGGTCACTCAATTCAGCGGCTAAAGACACCATGGCGCTTCGCTTGCTGGGGTCTCGATCACCTCGAAAGCCGAAAATATGGATGATTCTTTGGGCGCCCTGCAGTTTCGCAGTCTTCAAGCAGTAAGAAATGGCATCCGGGGTATGGGCATAGTCCACAACAACAATCGAGCCATTGGCTAGTCTGGTGATTTCAAATCGGCCTTCCACCCCCTGAAAAAGCGGAATGGAATTCAAGAGCTTTTCTTTAGGAATACCCAACAGTCTTGAAGTTCCATATGCCATTATAGTATTGTACATATTGTGTATTCCATCTATCGCGGAGTTTATTTGATACGTTTCGTTCTGTTCTTTCACAATAATAGAATTGGTCAGTGAATTGAATTGGACAACGCTTAAACTGTAATCAGCGGATTTGCCTATCACATACACCGATTTCCCATCCCTTCGCAGGATCTCCAAGAGCTTTCGCCCCCACGCATTGTCCCCATTCACCACTGCGGTTCCACGTTCTTTCAACTGATTGAACATCAATACCTTCGTCTGGAAGTACTCCTCCATGGAACCGTGATAATCCAAGTGTTCATGATGAAGATTAGTAAACAGGCCGTAATCAAATTCAATCCCTTCCAAACGGTATTGGGCTAATCCGTGAGAAGAAACTTCCATAATAATGACATCATCCTCACTGATAGATAACAGTTGATGCAGAGCTAGTGAATTTGGCGTGGTGTTGGCAGTTTTTATTTTTTTTCCATTGATTATGTTTTGGATGGTTCCGATAACGGAACAAGATATCCCGTTGCTTTCTAAAAAGTGCTGCAGCATATAGCTTGTGGTCGTTTTCCCGTTGGTTCCTGTAATGCCAATCATCACTTTCTGGTTAGATGGGTGGCCATAGAAGTTCCTCGCCATCCTGCCAAGGGTTTTGCGGCTATTTGCAACTTGGAGATAAGGGACGGATAAACCGGTGATAGCCTGTTCCCCGATGACAATTACAGCCCCTTTTTCAACTGCCTGTTCAATATACAGATGGCCATCACTTTCAAAACCTTCAATGGCGATAAATGCAAACCCTTCTTCCACTACCTTGGAGTTGTCGGCAATACCTTGGATGTCTAATTCTAAAGTTCTGGAATCTAATCGGGTGACCAGATCGAGTTCATGCAAAAGTTGACTTGTTTTCATTGATTGGGTAACCTCTCTCAAACAATTTAAATTCGATTCATTCTATATGATGGATGTTGAGAAAATGTGCAGAATTCGAACCGATAAGCTTAACAAGAAAAACTTAATTTTCTTGTAACAAAACTGAAACTCATCGAGTTTCAGTGGAAATAAAAACCTACTTCCTCATTTCAATAAAAAACCCGAGATCTTGTAGACAAGATCTCAGGCTTTATCGATTTTATTTACCTGACAATTCACTTTCGGTTACCCATTTGTGATTGGTAACCGGTTCCCCGCCAGTCGTAGGTGTGAAATCGACCATATAGACGGTTGTGTCCTCGATTGAATCAATGGTAGCCGTTGCGCCGTCCATGCCCTCCATGTGATCAGCGGCTATTGTTGCTTCATCGCCCGGTTTCAAGGTTAGGTCTCCCGGATTTTCAAGTTCCTCGTGAATCACCCATTTGTGGTTTTCAACTGGTTCCCCGCCGGTAGTCGGCGTATAGGTCAAAGCATAAGCCGTTGTATCATAAGCGCCGACAATCGTGGCTTCGGCCCCTTTCATTCCTTCCATATGATCCGTTTCAATGATGGCCTGACTTCCGACTTCATAAGTTGGATTTTCTGCCTCTGCTAGATCCTCAGGAACTTCACCTGAGCTGGAGTGGTTCATCCCTCCCATATCCATATCTTCATCAGAATCCATATTCATGTCTTCACTAGAATCCATTTCCATTTGTTCGTCGTTTTCAGCCGGATTCATTCCTTCGTCGTTACTATTGCAAGCAGCTAGCGTAAATGCAGCTAAGAGCGACATCGTTCCCATCATAAACTTCTTTTTTATCATCGTTTATCCCTCTTTCTTTTATAATCTCTTTTTACTTTACC
Organism: Planococcus sp. BI3; assembly: GCF_056680115.1. Lineage (NCBI taxonomy): Bacteria > Bacillati > Bacillota > Bacilli > Caryophanales > Caryophanaceae > Planococcus > Planococcus sp. BI3. The sequence continues at coordinate 112,007 of NZ_JBWXPQ010000002.1, read as the reverse complement.
CAATAAGTATGCAAATCCAGTGCAGGAATGATGACATTTAGTTGTATAAAGAGTTAAATAGCTAAAAAGGTTAGAAGAATCTGCACAGAAAGTCGAAACTTTTTAGGTAAACTTAAAGATAATCGATTGGAATAGGATAAAATAAATTGAGCAAGAAAGTGGAGGAAATAAAAAATGATTAAAAAGAAATTTGCGTTGATTACGGTAATGGCTGGATTCTTTATAACGGGATGCACCAATAGTGGCGATGAAGCGTTTGAAGTTCCGTTTGAGGGTGAATTGAGCCATGTTCATGGAATAGGCTACGCTGGAAATGATAATGGGCTGTATTTTGCCTCTCACAGCGGCCTAAAGATTTATCGGGAAGGTGATTGGTTTGAAACATCGGATAATTTCCATGATTACATGGGATTTAATGCAGTAGACGAAGGGTTTTATACTTCGGGACATCCAAGTGCTGATTCTGATTTGCCCAATCCACTTGGAATTCAGCGCAGTTTGGATGGAGGAAGATCCTTGGAGCGTATCGCGTTTGAAGGAGAAACCGATTATCATGCCATGGCCGTCGGATATAATAGCCATGACATTTTTCTGTTGAATCCAGCGAAAAATTCCCAATTGGAAACGGGTTTCCATAAAAGCACGGACGAAGGAAAAACTTGGGAGGCAGTGAATGCTGCAGGATTGGAGGGTGAAGTTTCTGCGTTGGCTCTTCATCCAACCGATTCCAGCTTAGTTGCCGCAGCTACTTCTACTGGGATCTATGTATCGGAAGATGGAGGAGAAAACTTTGAACTCGTGACTCAGGAAAGCGAGCGGGGGACAGCTGTTTTCTTCGATGAAGATTCGCTGTTTTTTGCAAGCTATGGTACTGGCCCGTCATTGATGAAATATACGGTGGAAACTCAAGAAGAAGAGATGCTGAATTTACCGGATCTCAAAGAAGACGGAATAGCCTTTATCTTCCGAAATCCAAATGACACCAAAGAACTTGCGTTTTATACCTTGCAAGGACAAGCCTTTTTATCAGAAGATGATACAAAGACCTGGCTTCCATTGCTTGAAGACGGAAATGTCCAATAAATACGGGGATATAGGCGAATGGAATAACCTAGTGAATCTTGTAGATTCAACTGTTTTTTAGTGGTTTGCAAATCGATTAACCAGTTTGGTCATAAAGGAGGTTGCGATGTTTAATAGACTGTCATTAAAAATTGGTTTGCTGTTTTTTGTCTTTATTGTCATCATTGAATCGATTTTGTTTCTGACTTTGTATTTCACCTTTGTGAACGACCGGGTGGATGAAGTGATGGACAATTTATTAGCCAGAGGAAATACCCATAGTGAAGTTTTGGAAGACAGTTTCGAACAAACCACATTGAACCATGTCGGTATGATGGAATCAGCATCTGATTTCATTGTGATTATTACGGATGTAGAAGGAAACCGGCTAGTGAATTCTGACTTGATTGAATCTGAAATGACCGAAGTGCTCAACCATACGGACTTTGATGAAATTCCGACAGATGGAAGAATCGTGGAAGAGCAATGGAAGGAGAAAAAGTACATTGCCACGGACAGTCCGATTACCATCAACGGAGAACACCAAGGACATGTCTTTATGTTTGCGGAAACGAGCCATATTAAACAAATCGTCGATCATTTAACAGAGCAGTTCTTAGTAATAGGGCTGGTTGCCATTTTTCTGACAATTGTTACCATTTTGGTGTTGTCCCGATTGATTACACTGCCGTTGATCCGCATGAAGGAAGCGACCGAGCAACTGAGTAAAGGAAACAACCACGTCAAACTCAATATGGAACGGAAGGACGAATTGGGCGAGTTGGCGAATGCGATTACCACTTTATCAGATGATCTGGATCGTTTAAAAACGGCGCGGAATGAGTTTTTAGCCAGTATCTCGCATGAACTGCGGACACCGCTTACCTATATCAAAGGGTATGCTGATATTGTGAGCCGATCAACCACTTCCCCGCAAGAACAAAAGGAATATATCGGTATTATCCGGGAAGAGACGACACACTTAACCGGGTTAATCCAGCAATTGTTTGAATTAGCTAAGATGGATCACAACCAGTTCTTGATAAAAAAAGAGAACTTTTCACTGGCCATGCTCTTTAACAGTGTCAGTGGCCTGGTTCGGCCGGCCTTTGATGAAAAAAACATTTCGTTGTCGGTCAGTTGCGATCAGGAAATTATCGCTGTTGTCGATCCGGAACGTTTCCAGCAAGTGTTGTTAAATGTATTGGATAACGCCAAAAAACATTCTGGAGAAGGGACCAAGGTGACTCTCCAGGGTATGCAAAATGAAGAAACAATTAGCATCAGCGTGATTGATGAAGGAGAAGGCATACCGGAAGAAGATCTGCCTTTCGTGTTCGAACGGCTGTACCGGGTGGAAAAATCAAGGTCCAGACAAAGCGGTGGAAGTGGTCTTGGATTAGCGATTGCCAAAGAAATCGTTGAATCACACGGGGGACATATTTCCATTGAAAGTGAACGAGGGAAAGGGACGACGGTCCTGATTGAATTGGAGAGGGGGAATTCTCATTTATAAAGTGCTGTTAGTGGACGATGAACAACGGATGCTGGATTTAGTTGCGTTGTACCTGAGACCACATAATTATCATTGTAAAAAAGCGCTCGGAGCATACGAAGCTCTCTCCTATTTGAAAGAAGAGGAAGTTGACATCATCTTATTGGATGTCATGATGCCCGAAATGGATGGATGGTCGCTTTGCCGAGAAATCAGGAATTTTTCAGATGTGCCAATTATTATGCTGACAGCGCGAGAGCAGCAAGAGGATGTTATCAAAGGGTTAAAACTGGGGGCGGATGACTACATTACCAAACCTTTTGATGAGGAAGAGCTACTCGCGCGCATGGAAGCTCTATTGCGGAGAAGAACCCCGGTGAAGTTCATTGAAGTAAACGGATTGCTTTGGGAAGGAGATCGGTTCGAACTTTCGTTCAAGAAGGAGCCAATCAAGTTAACCCCGAAAGAATTCGCCATGATGGGGCTCTTAATGGGAAATCCGAACAAGGTCTTTGCGAGGGAACAATTGATTGATTTAATCTGGGGATTTGATTCAAAAACAGAGGGAAGAACCATCGATTCACATGTTCGAAATGTACGAGAAAAAATTCGGCAAGCCGGGTTTCCGATTGACGAGCATTTTCTTACGGTCTGGGGTATTGGATACAAGTGGATCAATATGCCATAACTAGTTGTAACAAAACAAAGCCCCCGTACAAAAGATTCTTTTGTACGAGGGCTTTGTTAAAATCTTACGCTATATTTCTGCACGCTTCGGCACATCTGTGGCAAGCTTCCGCGCAGCGTTTGCAGTGTTCGTGATGATCTGCATGTTTATCGCATTCGTTGCCGCAAGCTTCACATATTTCTGCGCATACTTGTGCCAATTGTGAAACAAACGGCGAGTTTCTGGTGATTGCATGTTCTAAAAATGCGCAGATATCGGCGCATTCCCGGTCTAATCGAATACACTGAGCCATCATCTTGACATCTTCTTCCTGCAGACAAGCGTCAAAACAGTGATTACATTCCGCTGCACAATCGTGCAAGGCCTGAATGAGTTCTTGGTGTTGTTCGTGTGCCATTCCTAAAACCTCCATTTTTGTATTTGTGCTTCCCAGTTAAAGTTCCCGTTGTTTTTATAATTAAACGAAAATTTAGAAACTCCATACAAACTGCACAAGTTGAATTCCGTTGAGGCAGATGAGTTGGTAGATGGAATAGTTAACTCTCTAAATTTCTTTTTAATTGTAGGTTTTCCAATTGCAGCAATCGGCCTTCTTGCTCCATGGGTAGCAGGAGCTGCAATGGCGTTCAGTTCAGTATCCGTTGTTTTGAATGCCTTGCGCCTACAACGAACGAATTTACTAAAATAAGATAACCCAAACCCTGGTTCTAATGAAATTAACTGGAGTTTGGGCTATTTTTCTGTAGTTTCTCCACAGTTTCTCGAAAAAGATTGTATAAACTGAAAATCAAAGAATTGCCACAGCTGGTTTAGAGTCGTTAGCTGTAACTACCTCGAAATATCCATGCCAAGCCGGTAATTTGGCTATCAATATAGAGAAGATAAGGTTGGTTTAGAAGGATATTGATCATACGATATGAGGAGAGATATTAATGAAGAAAAATCAAAATCAACACAGTTCTCATGAACATTTAGATTCAACTGAACAGGATCATCATCATTCAGAACATCATCACGACGAACCCACGATCCAGGAAGAGAATGCGGATGGGAAATCTGGGGGCCATGACCATCACGGACATCACGGACATGGCGATATGGTGGAAGATTTCAAAAAACGGTTCTTTATTTCATTGATTCTGACGCTTCCGATTCTGGCATTATCCCCGATGATCCAGCATTTCATGGGAGTTGATTGGCGCTTTGGCAATGATATGTACCTGTTATTTGGCCTATCGACTATCGTTTTCTTTTATGGGGGATGGCCGTTTCTAACCGGTGGCATCAGCGAGTTGAAAGACAGAAACCCTGGCATGATGACCTTAATTGCTCTGGCCATTACGATTGCTTATGGTTACAGCACCATGGTGGTCTTCGGTTGGGATGGCAATCAGCTGTTCTGGGAACTGGCCACGCTGGTCGTCATCATGTTGCTCGGACATTGGATTGAAATGCGTTCGATCATGGGGGCTTCCAATGCACTTGAACAGCTGATTCAGTTGATGCCAAACGAAGCACATAAATTGGACGACAATAACCAAGTCCAGGATGTGCCGTTATCCGAAATCAAAAATAAAGATCGGTTGCTGGTTAAACCGGGTGAAAAGATTCCGGTAGATGGCTTAATTGTGGAAGGGAAATCCACAGTGGATGAATCCATGCTAACCGGAGAATCCATGCCCATCGACAAAACAGAAGGCGATGATGTCATCGGCGGTTCGGTGAACAAGGAAGGTTCCCTGACTGTGGAAGTGGAGAAAACCGGGCAAGAGTCCTACTTATCGCAAGTGATCAAGATGGTCAAAGAAGCGCAGGAATCCAAATCCAGAACACAGGACTTGACGAATCGTGCAGCCAAATGGCTGTTTTATCTGGCGATAGTGGCAGGTCTTGCAACATTCTCTGCATGGCTGCTGCTCGGTTACTCCTTGGATATTGCGGTTGAACGCATGGTGACGGTCATGGTCATTACATGTCCTCATGCATTGGGATTAGCGGCGCCGCTTGTCGTAGCAGTTTCGACTTCCATATCGGCAAAAAAAGGCTTATTGATCCGAAATCGGACCGGCTTCGAAGATGCCCGTAACTTGAATGCCGTCGTTTTTGATAAAACAGGAACGTTAACAAAAGGAGAATTCGGCGTCACAAATATTGTGCCAAACGGCGAGTACACAAAAGAAGACGTTTTAAGGTTTGCTGCTGCTATCGAACAGAATTCGGAGCACCCAATTGCGACTGGCATTGTGAATTCAGCAAAAGAAAAAGGAATCGAATTAGGAAGAGTCAGTGATTTTGAATCGATTACTGGAAAAGGCATTCAAGGGCAAGTAGATGGTCAGAAAGTTAACGTTGTCAGCCCCGGTTATATGAACAGCAACAAGCTAAGCTACAATCAGCAACAGTTCACTGAACTATCAGAAGAAGGAAAAACGGTCGTGTTTGTATTAGTGGAAGATAAACTTGCCGGAATGGTTGCCCTTGCCGATATGGTCCGTGAAACGGCCAAAGAAGCCGTTGCGACATTGAAGGAACAGGGCATTCATTCTATTATGCTGACAGGCGACAACAAGAAAGTGGCAGATTGGGTAGCAAGACAAGTGGGCATCGACGAAGTCTATGCAGAAGTATTGCCGGATGACAAAGCCAATCAAATCAAGAAAATCAAAGAAAAAGGCTGGAAAGTGGCGATGACCGGAGATGGTGTAAATGATGCACCGGCACTTGCAACAGCCGATCTCGGAATCGCTATCGGGGCTGGGACTGATGTCGCCATGGAAACGGCAGATGTGATTCTTGTTCGAAGCAATCCGAACGATGTGGTTGCATTGATGGATTTATCGAAAAAGACCTATCGGAAAATGGTGCAAAATTTATGGTGGGCCACTGGATACAATATTTTCGCGATTCCGCTGGCTGCGGGTGTCCTAGCTCCCTGGGGAATTGTGGTCAGTCCTGCGATTGGCGCCGTATTCATGAGTTTAAGCACCATCATTGTCGCCATCAATGCAAAACTTTTAAAAGCATAAAATTATTGTATGTAGGAAAGTTAGAATTTGACGGAAGTTGCATTCAAGAGACTATTTAACTTAAGGAGGGGTGAAATGAAAATTCAAATCATATGTGAGAACTGTAGCACAATTGCGGAATTTCTCCCTCGCCGCAAAGATGAAAAAGTGGGTATCCGAACAGTAAATCAGAAATTTCTCGTAGGCGTGAGCTGGAAGAACGAAGTTATTGAGAACTTTCAAGAAGATTTCATCGACAAATTGGGCAAGGCCACTTCAAACGAGGAACGAAAAGAAATCTTAGAGACCGGGATAGCAAGGAATACGTTTGCTGAAACCGTCGATTTTGAATTGAGTTTCACCTGCAGAGGATGCGGGGATCGGATTACCTTAAATGACTTTCAATTAATCGATCTTATTGGATTTTAAATGAAGTATAAGAATCGATTAAAAACACCATACAGATGAGTTATCAAGTTTTATCAAAAGTTCTTTCAGAGTCATACATTAAAGAGCATCTTCAGCTATGTATTAGCTGAAGATGCTCTTTTTCAATAAGTGGAAGCATGGACTGTATGATGCTCGCAAGCACCATTTCTGACAACGTACAGATAGCTGTGTTAAAGCAAATAACAGACGAATATAATATATGGTTATGACAATTATCAAGACAAGTGGAAGGTGCTTTTAAGAAACAGTCATAGTGGAGGTGGCTATTCTTAACCAATACAAAGTACGTACATTTACCTATTTAACTCAGTCTCGATAATTTCTCCATAAGTTTCCCTTATTATAAGAAGAGTTTTGAGACGCTATTATTTCTTGCAAATTAGATTGCAATTTTTTTAGAAAGCTAAATTGATCTATTGAAAATTGAAGCAACTTTTGAGCTGAAGTGTGATAACAAATAAATAGCAACGAGAACCTTTAAGAAAAAACTGATGAGTTACCATATATAGAGTGATGATTGTTGCCGATTAGGATAAATCTTGATTTCTAATGGGCAATAACTAAATAATGAACATCCGGAAGGGGAATATGAAGGTGAACTTGAAATCGAAATGGATGGTGACCGGTGTTTCAACTGTGTTAGCCCTCACCATGTACTTGCCAACAACGAATGCAGATACGTTAAGCGAACTTGAAAAAAAGCAGCAGGAAACGGAACAGAAAAAAAGTGAATTAGATTCTGGAATTAACGAAAAATCAAATGCAATCAGCGAAAATCAAACGAAGTTAACCGGAATTATGACGAAAATCACGGAACTGGATAATAAAATCAAAGAAACTGAATTCAAAATTACTGCAGTTCAAGAAGAAATCGATCAAACGAAAAGTGAAATTGATGAGTTGAAAAAATCAATTGAAGAACTCGAGGAGAAAATTGACGAGCGAACAGAGTTGCTTAAGGAGCGTGCCCGTGCCATTCAAATGAGTGGCGGATCGGTGGATTACATAGATGTCTTGCTTGGTGCTAATAGCTTTATTGATTTTATCGACCGGTTCTCTGCCGTGAATACATTAATTGAAGCAGATCGAGAAATTATGCTGCAACAAGCGCAAGACAAAGAACTTTTAGCTGAACAGAAAGCCGAAGTGGAAACGAAGCTCACCGCACAAAGAGAACGCCAAACGGAGCTTCAAGAGCTTCAAAATTCACTTGCCTCTCAAAAAAGCGAGCAAAATGGGCTAGTGAAAGAGCTGACAGCGGAACAGAACCGATTAGCGAGTGCAAAATCCGAATTGGAAAATCGATTTGAAGAAGAAATAGAAATCAGTGTGGATTTGGAGAAACAAATCGTGGCTGAGCAAGCCCGTCTCGCTGAATTGGCAAGGATAGCGGAAGAAGAACGACAACGGAAATTAGCCGCCGAAGAAGAACGACAGCTTCAAGCGGCGGCTGAAGCCGAAAAACAGCGCCAAGCAACCGCTAAAAAGGAAGCGGAGGAAGAACGTGCGGCGGCAGACCGCAAAGCGACAATTGCATCAAAAAATACTGACGACGCGAATGCTTCAAGTATAATAAGACCTGTCGAAAAGCCGGAATCTAGTTATACAGCCCCTGTAGCTACAACAAGCTCTCCCTTTATCAGACCGGCAGCAGGCCGGCATACATCCGGATTTGGCGGTCGGGACATCGGGGATGGGGCTGAAACGCATTTAGGGTACGACATTGCTAATGTAACGAACACACCTATCGTGGCAGCAGCAGAAGGTTTTGTATCCTATGCCGGTGTAATGGGGGGATATGGAAATGTCGTGATTGTTACTCATTCAATTAATGGACAGACTCACGCGACAGTTTACGCACATATGAATTCCATCAACGTCTCGGTCGGCCAGTCTGTTTCACAAGGGCAGCAAGTCGGAGGCATGGGGAATACGGGACGTTCTACAGGAACCCATCTGCATTTTGAAGTTCACGTAGGGCCTTGGAACGGTGCACGTTCGAATGCTGTAAATCCAGCCCAGTATATTAGGTGACCCTGTAAACAATCGGCATTTTCTACTATGCCGATTGTTTTTTCTTCTATACAATCTTAATGGAAGCGAGGTCCAATCATATTGCCAAGAACTCAAGCAAACACTAAAAAAAGCAAGAAGAAGATGTCTGCATTAACAGGTTTATACTATTTGGCACTTTTTCTCTCTACTTCTCTCCTGGTCATTGCTTTGGCGTTGATATACTTCAATATAGAAGGAAATGACCGTGAAAATTTTGAGTCGGATGATCTAAAATCTCAAGCAACATCCGATTTGACTTCATCAAATTTTAACTTTCAACTCCTTAAGCCGGCAGATGGAACCACTGGTTCTTCAAACGGCATTCTCAATTCGGAAGAGGGTACCACATTACATGCGGAGCAACTAACAAGAGATGAATTTCAACCTGCCATGAAAGATCTGTTTAAAGACAGGGATCTTTCTCCAGAGAATGTCGAAGATATATTTGGAAATATAAGTTCCTCAGATAAACTAAACACAGGGCACTCGACTTTCGGTAGAGAGGTCATTTACTTTTATCACTCGCACAGCAGAGAAGCTTTTTTACCTTATTTAAAAAAGACAGATCAACCAGAAGATGCCTATCATTCAAAAGCCAACATTACGTTGGTTGGCGAGATGTTGGGAAAATCCTTGGAACGAAGAGGCTTAGGGACAACAGTCAATTCTACTGACATCGTTCAAGAATTGGATTCAAAAGGACTAGACTATGGCAGTTCTTATGCTGTTTCGGGAGAACACGTGAAGACAGCTCAAAAAGAAAACAGTGAATTGGAGATTTTCTTGGATATACACAGGGATTCATTGCGCAAAGATTCTACCACTATCGAACTGAATGAAGAAGGTTATGCGCGGCTGTTATTTGTAGTTGGAACAGGCCACAAGGAATTCGAAAAGAATTTAGCATTCACGGAAGATTTACATCAACAGCTTGAAATTGAATATCCGGGATTGTCCAAAGGAATACTTGAAAAAGACAGCAGTCAAGGGAACGGCGTCTACAATCAGAATCTGTCTCCCAACTCAGTCATTGTTGAAATTGGGGGAGTCGATAATACGGTAGAAGAACTTCACCGTACAGTAGAAGCATTGGCCGCAGTGTTAAGCGATTATTATTGGCATGAAAAAAAGTAAATCGGATCTTGAGTTAACATATGATAATTTATCGGAAGAAGACTGTTGAGAAGAGAAATTTATTTCTAGAAAAAAGGAAGGCCAAAAGCGAAATGTTTTCGCTACTTGGTCTTCCTTTTTGAAGAGGTGATAACTTCACTCGGTTTATTTCGCTGTTAATTCCTCTTCAGTCACCCATTTGTGATTAGTGACCGGTTCACCGCCGGTCGTAGGGGTGAAATCGACCATATAGACGGTTGTGTCCTCGGCTGAATCAATCGTAGCCGTTGCGCCATCCATTCCCTCCATATGATCGGCGGCCAGCGTTGCTTCATCGCCCGGTTTCAACGGTTGGTCTTCCGGATTTTCAAGTTCTTCGTGGATGACCCATTTGTGGTTTTCTACCGGTTCACCGCCAGTGGTCGGTGTATAGGTCAAGGCATAGGCAGTCGTGTCATAGGCTCCGACAATCGTGGCTTCGGCACCTTTCATCCCTTCCATATGATCCGTTTCAATAATTGCCTGGCTTCCCACTTCATACGTCGGATTTTCAGCTTCTTTCAAATCTGCCGGCACTTCGCCTGAACCTGAATGGTCCATGTTCATGTGTCCGGAATCCTCGCTCATATTTTCTTCAGCTGCGTTGTTGTCCATATCCATCGGTTCTTCACTCGTCTCGCTACCCGGATTGCAGGCGCTTAATGTGACGGCTGCCACAAGTGACAGCATTCCCATCATCCATTTGTTTTTCGGCATGGCGTTCTCCTTCTTTCCGCGTTTGTCTGTAGTTACTCTACCCCTTAACTTTGCATATTGTGTGCAGGAATCATGACATTTTTTTGGGGGAAATTCGAAAGATCAACTTATGGCAAGTTTATGAATGGCACGAGAAGTTCTCCTTTCTATAGAAGAAACTGCACAGAAAATCGAGACTTGTTCGCTAAACTGGTGGAGGAACCTAGTTTATAAAAAAACAAGTGAGTTGGAGGAACAACCATGAAGAAACAAAGGAAGACGATTGGAGGACTGCTGTCCTTGCTTTTATTGGCAGGATGCAGCGGAGAAGCACAGGACTCTTTCGAAGTCCCATTTGAAGGGGAAATGGACCATGTCCACGGAATGGGCTATGCCGGGAATGAAGATAGGCTGTATTTCGCGTCCCATACTGGATTGAAAATCTACCGGGAAGGCGAATGGTTCGAAACAACGGATAACTTCCATGATTATATGGGCTTTAATGCGACAGATGAAGGCTTTGTGACATCAGGCCATCCGAGCGCAGACTCGGAATTGCCCAATCCACTGGGGATTCAGCGCAGCGTGGACGGCGGGAAAACGATTGAAGAAATTGCGTTTCAGGGGGAAACAGATTTCCATGCGATGGCCGTTGGCTACACTAGCCAGGATCTCTTCCTCATCAATCCGGCGTCTAATTCCCTGTTGGAAGCAGGTGTCTACAGCAACTCGGCTGAAGGCGAATCATGGCAACCGGTCCAAGCTGATGGTTTGGAAGGGGAAGTGGCCGCACTTGCCCTTCATCCGGCTGACTCAAACCTAGTCGCAGCCGCCACTTCGACAGGCATCTACTTCTCCAAGGATGCCGGAGAAACGTTCCAATCTCTTACGCCTGAAGGAGAACGAGGGACAGCGGTGCATTTTACCGAAGAAGTGCTGTATTTCGGCAGCTACGGGACAGCTGCAGCGTTGATGCAGTATACTGTTGAAAACGAAGAGCTGGAACCATTGAACATGCCGGATCTTCCGGACGACGCCATCGCCTTTATTGCTGAAAATCCGAAAGATGACCAGGAACTGGCCATCTATACGTTGCAGGGCCATGCTTACCTGTCGGAAGACGGCACACAGAATTGGAAAGCCTTGCTGCAAAACGGAAAGATCCAATAAAAAGGCCGAACAATTTGATTGCTCTATAGGAAGAGGGACGCCATGTTGAATAAACTCGCTTTGAAAATCGGCTTGTTGTTTTTTGTCTTTATCCTCGTCATCGAGACGGTCCTATTCCTGACGTTATACGTGAACTACGTGGATGAACGGGTGGAGGAAGTGATGACGAATCTGCTCGCACGGGGGAATACCCACAGTGAAGTGCTGGAAGACAGCTTTGAATCCACCACATTGAATCACGTGGCCATGATGGAATCGGCATCCGATTTCATCGTCATCATCACAGATGCGGATGGGAATGAGTTGACCCATTCCGACACGATTGAACCTGAAATGAGGGACGTGCTGCAACACACCGATTTTGGCCAGGTTCCACAAGATGGGAAAATCGTGGAGGACCGGTGGGATGATAAGCAGTTTATTGCGACCGACAGCCCCATTACTATTGCAGGCGAACATCGGGGACATGTGTTCATGTTTGCCGAAACCAACCACATCCAACAAATGGTCGAACACTTGCGGAATCAATTTTTGTTTGTTGGCTTGATTGCGGCTGTTCTCACTATCGCCGCCATCTTCGTGTTGTCGCGCTTGATTACGAGACCCCTCATCCGAATGAAGGAAGCCACCGAACAATTAAGCCAAGGAAACCACACGGTCAGGCTCAATCTTGACCGGAACGATGAACTGGGGGAATTGGCGAACGCCATTACCACATTGTCGACGGATCTGGACCGTTTGAAGAAGGCGCGCAATGAATTCCTGGCCAGCATTTCACATGAATTGCGTACACCGCTGACTTACATCAAGGGTTATGCGGACATTGCAGGACGTCCGGATACCTCCGATGACGAAAAAAGGGAGTATATCGGTATCATCCGGGAGGAAACAGCCCATTTGACGGAGTTGATCCAGCAATTATTCGAACTGGCCCAGCTCGATCACAACCAGTTCTCCATCCGGAAAGAAACGGTTTCCCTCAATCGGCTGTTTCACTCGGTTGCTGGGTTGGTCCGCCCAGCCTTCGATGAGAAGCACATCTCCTTAATAGTCCAGTGCCCCCCGGATGTGACGGCTTTCCTGGATCCCGAACGTTTTCAGCAGGTATTATTGAACGTACTCGATAATGCCCGAAAATATTCACCGGAAGGATCGCTGGTAACGCTTTTGGGAACACAGGAGAATGGTACGGTATTCATTAGTGTCAGCGATGAGGGGGAAGGGATCCCGGAAGCTGATCTTCCTTTTGTTTTCGACCGTCTGTATCGGGTCGATAAATCCCGTTCCCGGCAGTACGGCGGCAGCGGGCTCGGCCTTACCATCGCCAAGGAAATTGTCGAATCGCACGGTGGTCAGATGACGATCCAAAGTGAGCATGGCAAAGGAACAACAGTCCAGATGGAGTTGAAGAGAGGGGATTCGCTTGCAGAAAGTATTGTTGGTAGACGATGAAAAACGGATGCTGGATTTGGTCGCGCTGTATTTGAAGCCCCATCAGTATCTTTGCACAAAAGCATTAGGACCATTCGAAGCCTTAAGCTACTTGGAAAAAGAGTCTTATGATCTGATATTGCTCGATGTCATGATGCCGGAAATGGACGGCTGGGAGCTGTGCCGGGAAATCCGGAAGTTCTCGGACGTGCCGATCATCATGCTGACAGCACGCGAACAGCAAGAAGATATTATCAAAGGCTTGAAACTCGGTGCGGATGATTACGTCACCAAGCCGTTCAATGAAGAGGAATTGCTGGCCCGGATGGAGGCCTTGCTGCGCAGAAGAACACCGAAAAAAACCATTGAAATCGATGGCTTGTTTTGGGACGAAGACCGGTTCGAACTCATCTACCAAAAACACAGCATCAAACTGACACCGAAAGAGTTCCTGATGCTCGGACAGCTGATGAAGAATCCGGATAAGGTCTTCAGCCGGGACCAGCTGATTCAAGTGATCTGGGGATTCGATTCGGAGACGGAAGGACGGACCATTGATTCGCACGTGCGGAATGTCCGGGAAAAGATCCGTCAGGCTGGATTTCCCATTGATGACCATTTCCTCACCGTTTGGGGAATTGGCTACAAATGGATCAATGAAGCCGAGGTGTAGTGGTCAAAAGAAAAAAGCCTAACGGAATGCTAGTTCCGTCAGGCCTTTTCATCTGCTTAAGCGATGCTTCTGCAAGCTTTTGCACATCTGCGGCAAGCTTCCGCACAGCGTTTGCAATGGTCGTGATGGTCGGCGTGTTTCTCGCATTCATCCGCGCATGCTTCACAAATAGTTGCGCAAACGGCTGCCAGTTCGGAAACGAACGGCGAGTTGCGGGTAATGGCATGTTCCAGAAATGCGCAAATGTCTGCGCATTCACGGTCTAATCGAATGCACTGTGCCATCATCTTCACATCGTCTTCCTGCAGACAAGCGTCAAAACAATGGTTACATTCCGCTGCACAATCGTGCAATGCCTGAATCAATTCCTGATGTTGTTCATGAGCCATGTCAAAACCTCCATTTTTTATTTTTGCTTCATTTACTGGCTTTCCCTCTGTATTCCAGACTAAACGGAAATACCGAAACTCCATAGAAACTGCACAAATTCATTGTGAAACAGCAAACTCCTTCCGAAAAAAACAAAAAGTATATCTGGTGATAGCCCATTGTCGGCCGTTTATAGAAAAGTAATCGAATATCAAATCAATAGGGTGGTTTTTTCTTTTTGGTCACAGTAAATTCCTTGGGCGTCCAGAAAACAAAGACAAAGTAAAAATGAAACTGAAAACTTGATATACCCTCATGGGGTATGTTAAGTTTATGGAAATACTACTCCAGGAGGAATAAGAATGATTGAAACATTAAAAGTACAAGGCATGTCCTGCAGCCACTGTGTAAACTCGGTTGAAACCGGCGTCGGTGAACTCGAAGGGGTTTCATCTGTGGCAGTTGATCTTAAAAAAGGTGAAGTGGCAGTGGATTATGACGCTGGCAAGACATCATTAAACGAAATTCAGGAAGCGATTGAAGAACAAGGATATGCCGTCGTATAAGAGTGCTTTCACAGCACTCTTTACTTTTAAAAGAAATATACCCCGCGGTAGTATATTGGGGGCTTTGTGGCTGTTAAGAATGTCATAAGGGTAATTGGAATAAAGAAGCACTATTTTGAAGGAGGCGTACTGAATGGCTAAAAGTGAAAAAGACCATCACCACCATCACGACGAACAAGCAGATCACAGTAAAATGGACCATTCCAAACATGTTGGGCATGTCTATCATGAAGCTCAAGTAAAAGAGGGCATTCAAGACCACAGCAATCCATCCCAGAATCACAATCATCATGTCGATTCGGATCACAGCGGGCATGATCACGGACACCATCATCATGGGAATTTCAAAGAAATTTTTCTGAAGTCGCTGCCCTTGGGCATTGTCATTCTATTATTGTCGCCGATGATGGACGTTCGGCTCCCCTTCCAATTCACTTTTCCATACTCGGATATTATTGTCGCGGTACTTGCGACCATATTGCTGGTTTATGGCGGAAAACCCTTCTATCAAGGGGCAATCGCTGAATTCAAGGAAAAAGCGCCGGGCATGATGGCCCTTATTTCTTTAGGAATATCCGTTTCCTATCTGTATAGTATTTACGCAGTGCTGGCTCGTTACGTGACCGGTGAACACATCATGGATTTCTTCTTTGAATTTGCGTCCTTGCTCTTGATCATGCTGCTTGGCCACTGGATTGAAATGAAAGCGGTCGGAGAAGCCGGGGATGCGCAACAATCACTCGCTGAATTAGTGCCGAAAGATGCGCATGTGGTACTGGAAGACGAGTCGATCGAGACGCGTCCCGTAAATGAGCTGAAAGTCGGAGATCTTGTACGGGTTCAGGCCGGAGAAAACGTCCCTGCCGATGGCATCATCAAAAGAGGCACCTCCCGGATCAATGAAGCTTTGCTGACGGGGGAATCTAAACCCATTGAAAAAGGAGCCGGAGACAAAGTAATCGGCGGTTCCACGAACGGTGCAGGCATCTTGTATCTTGAAGTACAGGAAACCGGCGACCAATCGTTCATTTCCCAAGTACAAGCCCTGATAAGCCAGGCGCAGGATCAACCTTCAAGAGCTGAAAACCTGGCTCAAAAAGTAGCCGGCTGGCTGTTTTATATCGCCATTGCGGCGGCTTTCATCGCTTTTGTCGTTTGGCTGTACATTGCTGACATTCAAACTGCTGTTCTTTTTACGGTTACGACATTAGTCATTGCATGTCCACACGCTCTCGGCCTTGCCATTCCGCTGGTTATTGCACGAAGCACCAGTTTAGGTGCAAGCCGCGGGCTGTTGGTAAAAGACCGCGAAGCATTGGAGCTGGCAACTAAGGCTGATGTAATGATACTGGATAAAACGGGTACGTTGACTACTGGCGAATTTAAAGTTTTGAACATGGAAACACTGGATGGTCAACATACCGAAGCCGAAATCGCGGCGTTAATGGCAGGGATTGAAGGTGGATCCAGCCACCCAATCGCCCAGTCAATAGTCCAATACGCTGAGAAACAAGGGATTCAGCCTGTCCACTTTGATTCGATTGATGTTGTGTCGGGTGCGGGTATAGAAGGAAACGCCAATGGCCGCAAATACGAATTGATCAGCCAAAAGGCATTTGGAAGAGATGTAGCGGTGGATGTTCCCAAAGGGGCAACATTAAGTATACTGGTTGAGGACGGGAATCCGATCGGTACGGTCGCATTAGGCGATGAATTGAAAGAAACGAGCAGAACGCTGATACAGGCATTGAAGCATTACAATATAAAACCGATCATGGCTACAGGCGACAATGAAACGGCTGCCCAAGGAGTAGCAGAGGAACTGGGCATTGAATACAGAGCCAATCAATCGCCGCAAGATAAATATGATTTAGTGGAATCATTGAAAAATAATGGACAAACGGTCATCATGGTCGGCGACGGCGTAAACGATGCACCATCCCTTGCAATAGCAGACGTGGGTATTGCAGTCGGTGCGGGAACTCAAGTCGCGATCGATTCCGCTGATGTGATTTTGACTCAGTCGGATCCAGGAGATATTGAATCCTTTATTGAATTGGCCAACAAAACAACCGGTAAAATGAAACAAAACCTCGTGTGGGGAGCCGGGTATAACTTTATTGCCATTCCCATAGCAGCGGGTGTTCTAGCCTCTATTGGGATTACCTTGGCTCCTGCAGCAGGAGCAGTTCTGATGTCCGTGTCCACGGTTATCGTGGCTATCAATGCGATGACATTAAAACTAAGAAATAGAGCTGTTTAAAACAGTGGTTAATTGTCGTACACGAAAAGTGCTGCCTCCCAAAAGTTGGATTTTTTTAACCTTGGGGCACAGTTTCGTATTAGGTTAAAGTCAAACGGAAGTTTGAAGACTTTGGATAATTAACTATAGTTTCACAGTTAACATATGAGGAATTATCGGAAGAAGGACAGGATTATACCCTCCTTTTTCTTTTCTTTTGCTTGATAAAGTATCATTTTTTATGGTTATTAATCAGAGTATGGCAAGTTGTTTATATACACAAGCCGGGAATTAACTAGAACCGAAAGATATTTTCACAAGTTCTAAAAAGACTGCTACAGTGCTATTCTATTTTAAATTACCTTTTTAAATTTTGGTAAACAAGAGAATTCTTTTCGATAGATTTTGTGAGTCAAAATGTAAAAATGGCATAACGATTCTATATCTTATAAAAGCATCTATTAAAATAGCAAAAGCCGGCTTCGTTGACAACCAGTCGTGGAAAGCGTTAAGTTTAGCTGGAAGATACTTGGAATTTAAACATTGCAGGAAAAGAATCCAATACATCACTATTCAAAGTAAAAACGATTTTTTCATGAGAAGGGAGCAATTCATAATGCAAAAGAAAATTTTTATTTCCCCCAAAAAATATATTCAAGGTGCTGGTGTTCTAAGTCAGCTTGGCGAAGAAGTTGCTAAAATCGGGGAAACGCCGTTTATTTTATCCGACAGCACGGTTTGGGGAATCACAGGAAACACAGTTGAAGAAAGTTTCAAAGCTTCGAATACTTCATATATTTATGAAGAGTTTACGGGAGAAGCTTCTAATACGGAAATTGATCGTCTTTCTAAAGTAGGGAAAGATAAAAAAGCTGACGTTGTGATCGGGTTAGGCGGAGGAAAAACTATAGACACCGCGAAAGCCGTTGGGGATGCCCTGGGAATTGCTGTCGTGGTTGCTCCTACAACTGCATCTACAGATGCTCCGACAAGCGCGCTTTCCGTGATTTATTCCGACGATGGGGTATTTGAGGGCTATAAGTTCTATACCAAAAATCCGGATTTAGTTTTGGTCGATTCAAAAGTGATCGTCAATGCACCAGTGTTTCTCTTGGCTTCGGGCATGGGAGATGCTATGGCCACATTTGTTGAAACCCGAGCTTCATTGAAACGAAATTCAAATACCATGGCGGGTGGAAAGGCTACTCTTGCTGGACAGGCAATTGCTGAAAAAGCTGAAGAAGTACTTTTCGATCAAGGTATTGCTGCATACAAAGCTGCAAAACAAGGGCTGGTCACTCCGCAAGTTGAAGCGATTATCGAAGCAAACACCTTATTATCAGGATTAGGATTCGAAAATGGCGGATTGGCTTCAGCGCACGCTATCCATAATGGCTTTACTGCACTTGAAGGAGAAATTCACAAGTTGACTCATGGCCAAAAGGTAGCCTACGGTGTCTTGACTCAGTTAGTATTGGAAGGTTACGCAGAATCTGACATTCTGCGTTATGCCGACTTCTTTAAAGAAATTGAGTTGCCGACAACTCTGAAAGACCTTCATTTAGAAAATGCGTCATACGAAGACTTACTTAAAATTGGAGAACTGGCCACCGTGGCAGGAGAAACATCGCATAACATGAACCCGGAACTTACACCGGAACAAATTGCAGATGCCATTTTAGCGGTAAATGCAATTACAACTGCTTGAATTTGGTTGAGATAAAGTAAATTTAGATTGAAGCATACCTAAGAAGGAGATAACTCATCAGCATGGGTTATCTTCCTTTCTTCCATTTTATATGTTCGCAAAATACTAATTTAACGAACATATAGAGTGGGCATATGATAAAATAGAGATATTAAAAGAATTCCCATTCATAATACTGAAATTAAACTTGAATCCCATGAGAAGCAGGTGCTGGTAAATGAACAGCTTTAATCACGTTGACAAATTAAAAGAACAATTAGATCAACATAGACCTCTCCCGGCTGCGGCTGTGAAGAACCTGCGCGATGTGTATCGTGTGGAATGGACCTACAATTCGAATGCCATCGAAGGCAATACCCTATCCTTGATTGAAACCAAAGTGGTCATGGAAGATGGCTTAACGATTGGCGGCAAGCGTCTGCAAGAGCATTTTGAAGTCATCAACCATGCCGAGGCGATTAGCTTCATCGAGGACCAGGTCAATCAAACCGAACCGTTGGATGAGCGTACGTTAAAAACGATTCATCACTTGATTTTAAAGAACATCGACGATGAAAATGCGGGTAGGTATCGCTCGATCAACGTGAGGATCTCCGGTAGCCAGCATGAACCGCCGCATTTCCTGCAGGTAGCGAATGAAATGCAGGAGCTTTTCACTTGGTATGAGCAAGCGAAAGACCAGCTGCATCCGGTAGAGCTGGCTGCACTATTCCACTTTAAATTCGTTTATATTCACCCGTTCGCAGATGGTAATGGCAGAACTGCGCGATTATTGATGAACTTGATCCTGATGGGTCACGGCTTCCCTCCTGCTATCGTCAAAGCTGAAAACGCACAGCGCTTAACGTATTACGAAGTGCTGGAAACAGCCAGTGTACAAGGCGACACGCTGCCTTTCATCGAGTTGATTGCCCAATGCGTAGAAGAAAGTTTGACGAAGTATTTAAAAGCGATTCTTTAGCAGTTGTTTCTTTAACTTCGTCATTTTCTAGAAAAAGCACTTACTACCTCTATATGTTCGCTTAAATTACATTTTGCGAACAATTAAAGTGAAAATGTAAAAAGGAGGCTAACTTAGATGGCTTTAACACCCGAAGAACTCCAAATCCTCCAGCGGATCGAAAATCAGCTGAAAGATATGCCCTTCTACGTCGTTGAGTATGTCCGCTCCAAAAAGCGAGCCGGCCTCTCGGCAGATACGTTGCTGCAGTACCTCTACCGCTATCAGCACTTTTTCCAGTGGCTGCTCCGGGAAGGCTTGGCAGAGTCTGCGGATACCGCTTCTATTCCCTATTCTGTATTGGCAGAAATGAAAAAGCAGGACGTGGAACACTACATTGAATTCCTGAAAGAAGAATCGCTCACCCATGAGAACAACACCGTGAAAAAGCGTGGCAACGCCGTCGTGATGCTCTCCGTCAATGCATTGAAATCGCTTTTCAACTACCTGACAAAAGAGACAGAAAGCGAGAACGGCGAATCGTACTTCTACCGGAACGTCATGAGCAAGATTGTGCTGCACACAAAAAAAGAGACGGCCAGCCGCCGCGCACAAAAAATCAGCTCCGTCATTTTGAATGAACATGAAATTCATGATTTCCTCCAGTTTATTGATCAGGAGTATGAAACCACGTTAACGAGTGGACTAGCACGCCAACGTTTTAACCGAGACAAGGAGCGGGATTTGGCAATTCTTTCTCTTTTCCTTGGAAGCGGCATCCGTCTTGGAGAAATGGCCCGGATTCTCGTCAAGAAAGTTAATCTTAAAAAACAATTGATCGACATCAAGCGGAAAGGAGCGAAAGAAGATACCGTCCGGGTGATGGACCAAGCAATTCAACACGTAAAAGACTACATAGAGATCCGGGAAGTTCGGTATACCGGATCGAAAGAAGTGCCTTTTTTGTTTGTCACACTTTATGGAGGGACAGTACGTCCTCTCTCCCGCCGTGCCATTGAGAACCTGGTGACTAAGTATACGGCTGCCTTTGCCCAGGGCGAAGGTATGAGCCCGCACAAGCTCCGGCATAGTTTTGCAGCGGACTTTATTCGCAATGGCGGGAATATTGTCCTTCTGCGAGATCAGCTGGGACACAGCAACATTGAAACCACTTCTCTATATACCAATCTTTCCAATAAGGATAACGAGCAGGTATTAACGCGGATGGAGACCAATCGTTTAAAGCGTGCAGATACAGATAAATAAGGGTGTTGAAAAGGTCAGATGGCTTTGTAAGCTACCTGTCCTTTTCCATATGCACTTTACTACTGAAACAAGTTTTAATTTTAATCTGAATCTATTAAAATTCCTTAAATAGGTATTTTGCGAACATATATTAATGAAGATAGAAAGATATCTTTTTAAAAGAAAGGTATCTTCCTACTTCTATCTAAACATTTTTTCTTCTAATAATCTGATGACAAGGAATAATATTTAATCCCAAATAAATAACAATCATTAAATTTCATTTTAGTTCTCGTTCTGAAAGTATGCTTTTCAATCAAAAAGAATAAGAAGCTTTCATTAAAGCTAGTGCTGCGCGCTAAGTATAATAAGAAATTTAAACCAAATTTTATAAATGAGAATTTATTTGACCCATTGAACTATCCTATATCAGCCTAGAAATACGAGATCCCTAACCATCCGCAAATCGAACAATATTATCTACCTACAACAACGAACGCATCAAACAAAAATTGGCCGGCATGAGTCCGGTGAAATACCGAGCTCATACCAGCCAATTAGCTGCATAAACTAAAACTCTAACTTTAAGGGGTCACTACCGCCTGACTAGCACCGCTTTTCCCTTTAGTATTTTTCTATTATAATTTCTATTACTTTCTATAATCTCTCATATGTAAACCGAACTCTTGGCAGGGCTTTCCTTATTTTCATTTACACAACATATTTTACGCTCTCTTACTTAATTTTGAAATCCTTTCACATTACACATAATTACCATCAAATATCGTACCGATTGCTAGATGAGCAGCAAAGCATCCAGATCCAGTATACGGATTCGGCGCTGGTCTTCCTGTTCAATCCATCCCTCGTCTTCAAACTTGGCAAGTTTCCGGCTGATGGTTTCGGGAGTCGTACCGAGAAAAGAAGCAAGATCTTTTCTGGACATCGGCAAACGGTACTCCGTCGATTTGTTTTCTTCCACCTGCTGAGCCAGATAAAGCCCAATCCGTGTTTCCACGTCTTCTGTCGCAAAGCTGGTCATCTGGCTTTCAGCCTGGCCAAGCCGATTGGAAAATTCACTTAGGATTTTCCATGAAATATTCGGATATCGCTGCAGAAATTCCTGAAGATTGTCGCGCTGGATGCTACAAATGTCGGTCTTTTCCATCGCTTCCGCATAATCATCATGAATCGATTCCTTAAACAAAGCGAGTTCCCCGGTGAAATCGCCCGGCTCCAGAATCCGGATCAATTGCTCTTTGCCGTTTTCCGACAGACGGTAAACTTTCACTTTTCCTTGATGGACTATATACAAGGAATCCGAGGCATCGCCAACACTGTGCAGCAGCTCCCCTTTCTTTAAGGAGATGGAACGCGTCGTTTTGGCGACTTCCTCCATTTCTTCGTCTTGAAGATGATTAAAGATCGGAACTATGGAAACACATAATTGATGTGCTCCCTTGTTTCCTTCTGTATGCTGGCATGCTTCCTGATACTTCATACTTTCCCTCCTAGTTAGGCAACTTTCCTTGAATATACAGAATACCCCAGTTTCACAATAAGTTCTTCGATTTGTTGATCTGAAATTTGTAATTCATCAAACTCAACTCTTACTTTTCCGGAATGGAACAGTACTATGCCATCCTTTACACCAGCCTGTTTCCCCAAAGTATTCTCAATTTTTTTGATGCAGGACGGACAACTGAATGGCTCCATTTGAAATACCGCTTTTCTCATATTGCTCTCCTCCTTATATTCATCTTCATTATAAGGGGTGCCTGTTTCTTTAACCTTGATGGCCGTCAAGGA
The DNA here is from genome assembly GCF_056680115.1 of Planococcus sp. BI3. Lineage (NCBI taxonomy): Bacteria > Bacillati > Bacillota > Bacilli > Caryophanales > Caryophanaceae > Planococcus > Planococcus sp. BI3. The sequence goes on along the minus strand of NZ_JBWXPQ010000002.1, from coordinate 89,251 downwards.
TGATAGTAGTTTAAAGAAATTAACCCTTAAAAGGATTAAAAAATAAAATTTAGTGAATAATACAAAAGAGGATATAGTCTAATTAGACTAAAAACTTATACGATATGCAAGCATACCCAAATCATCTATTCGTAAAAGTGAATGAGAAATGTTCCATATTGGTTTTGCATTGACAGGCATCAAGGAATCCAATTTTTTATTCGCGTATACTGTCTTAACAGATTTATTTTCAATATTCCTGCAATTCCATTCTATTGGTATTTTGCGGCATTATCCAATTTTGAGTTTTACTCGAAAAATTTAAGTTGGTTTCATTCCTTAATGAAGCAACTTGAATAGAACTGAAGCTGCTCTCTGCTTCATCCGGAAAAGAAAGGAGGAAATCAAAATGAAGGAAGCTTCCAAAAAGAAAGACCGCGAAGACGCTCAGGAAACTTCATTGCGAGGCACTTTTACTTCCGTTCTGATCATCGCGGTATTCATGCTTGTGTCCTGGTTCAGCGTTTTCTTTTTATTCCTGGAGCGCAACTGAAACGGGGCAACTATTATAGAAATTTGAGAGGAGATTCGACGTATGCATATCCATCGTTATGAAAAACTCTGGCTGATTATCGGTTCACTCATTTTAGCCGTTTTCCTCGGGATTTTAGCATTTCAAACTTTTTTCCTGGAAATGGGGCCGCCGAGCCATGCGGAAATGATCGATCCGCAAACGGTCCGCGAGTCTGAGATTTTTGCGGACACTGAGCTGAAGGAAATCGGCGATAACGAATACGAAATTGCCATTATCGCGGAAATGTTTGCGTTCCAGCCGGGTGATTTGGAAATTCCGGCAGGCGCGACAGTCCATTTCACTTTGGCATCACCTGACGTCACCCACGGCTTTAAAATTACAGACACGAACGTCAATGTCATGGTCGTTCCCGGCCATATTTCGAAAGTCAGCCATACATTCGACGAGCCAGGGGAATACCTGATCCTATGCAATGAATATTGCGGCCTCGGGCACGAGTTCATGGCGAACACCATCACCGTCAAATAAAGAAGAAAGAAGGGGAAGAAATGGCTCACATCAATGAAACACCGATTCTGCATAAAGGGACGGCCGTTAACGAAGATGCCGCTGCCGGCATTACGGGACGGGATATCCGACTATCGGCCGCGAATTTATTCATCGCATTTATTGCATTATTAATCGGCGGATTTGCCGGTCTATTGCAGGGCCTGGTCCGCAGCGGTTTTTTTGAACTCCCTTCGTGGATCAGTTATTATGCACTGCTGACTGCCCACGGCGTCATGTTCATCCTGGTATTAAGTTCTTTTTTCAGCATCGGCTACCTGTATGCCGGAACTTCACGGGTGCTTGGCGGACTGGCCAATAAAACCATCGCTTTCGGATGGGCAGGCTTTGCTCTCATGACAACCGGCACGCTGATCGCTGCGTTTCTTATTGTTACCGGAAACGCCAATGTGCTTTATACGTTTTACACTCCGATGCAGGCGCATCCCTGGTTTTATATCGGGCTTGCGCTTATTGTCGTCGGCATCCTGTTAAATTGCATCGGCATGTTCATCACCTATCAGAGCTGGCGCAAACGAAATCCCGGAAAACTAACGCCGCTTTTCGCCTTTTTCGCAAATGCCGTTTTCGTCCTTTGGGTTTTCGCTTCCCTGTTCATCGCTGTTTTTGTCATAGCGATGGTCATTCCGTGGGCATTCGGATGGGTTGCAACCATTGATCCGATGATGGGCCGCACCTTATTTTGGGCTTTCGGCCATACGCTCGTGAATATTTGGATGCTGACATCCATTTCAGCCTGGTATGTGGCGATGCCAAAAATCATCGGCGGAAAAGTATTCAGTGATTCACTGGCGCGTGTCGCTGTGGTCATTCTTGTGGTGGCCAATGTACCCGGCGGCTTCCACCACCAGATCCTTGATCCGGGCTTGTCCGTCAATGTGAAATTTCTGCACGTGATTCAAACATTCATGATCATTTTCCCTTCCCTCATGACCGCCTTTGCGATGCTCGCCACTATGGAACGGACCGGAAGAGCAAAAGGCGTTACGAGTTTGCTCGGCTGGTGGAAAACGCTGCCTTGGTCTGATGCCCGTTTCTTCGCATTGATTGTCGCCATGTTTGCCTATATCCCAGCGGGACTCGGCGGAATTATCAACGCCAGCAACCAAATTAACCAGGTTGTCCATAATTCCATCTGGGTCACCGGCCATTTGCATTTAACCGTTGGCACTACGGTCATCCTGACATTTTTTGGGATTTCCTATTGGCTGATCCCTTATTTATCCGGCAGAAAAATGACGCCGACAATCAACCGGCTGGCCGTTGCCCAAACGGTCATTTGGGCGAGCGGCATGCTGCTCATGTCGGGTGCCATGCACATTAACGGGCTGCTCGGAAGCCCCCGCCGGACGGCCAATACGTCCTACAATGGCCACAGCGCCGCTGCGGACTGGGCGATGTACGAAATGTTGATGGCGATGGGCGGAGTGATCCTGGTCGTCGGCATCATTCTGCTGGTTTATATCTGGGCACAGCTCGCCTTTTTCGCGCCAAAAGGAAAGACAGACTTTCCGATCGGAGAAGATTACAGCCCTTCAGATGCATCACCGCTGTTCATGGACCGCTGGTCGATTTGGGTGGCACTGGCGACAGTATCAGTGGCCATTGCTTATATCATCCCGCTGATCGACTTTGCTTCGGGCCATAATCCGGGATCGCCGCCGTTCTTGATGCCTTAGCTCAGCAGAAAAGTTACAGATATAGATAAAAGAGGATGTTCCCAAGTCAGTTCTTCAGCAGACTCGGGGCATCCTCTTTTTCTTTCTTACAATAATCCGATCCATTTCCAGTAGGTCGCGCTGAAAAGCAATATCAGCAAGTAACCGATGATGGTCAGCGGCACACCTGATTTCAAAAAGTCCTTCACTGTGAAAGCCCCTGTTCCGTAGGCCAGCATGTTTTGCGGCGCACTGACCGGAAGCAGGAATCCAAACGAAATGACGAATTGCTGGATTAAGACAAAACCGATTTCATTGCCATCGAGCTGCAGAGTCGTGGCCAAAGCGATAAAGATAGGGATCAACGCAGATGACAAGCTCGTTGCACTCGCAAAACCAAGGTGAATGAGAATATTAAATAAAGAAAGCAAGGCGATCGTCGCAAGAAGCGGCATATTTTCCAATCCCATCGCCCCAAATACTTTATCGGACAACCATTGGGCCGCTTCCGTACTCAACAAAGTGGAGCCGAGCGCAATTCCGACAGCGAAAACGATAATCGTACCCCATGGAATCATTTTTTCTACCGTCTTCCAGTCAAAGACACCCACTTTTGGAGCCAGTAAAATAGCGATTGCTACGATGGTGACCGTTGTTGTATCAAAGGGATGCAAGATTTCTTCTGTCGACCACAAAAGCAATAATGCCAAAGATACGACAATCAACCGGATTTCAGCCGGCTTAAGAGGCCCCAATTCATTCAAGTCTTTCTGAATCAACTCGGTGCCGCCTTCCACTACTTTCGTCTCTGGCTTGATCAGTTTAATCATGACAAAATACAGCACAACCGACATGATGATGGACCATGGCGCCGCATAAAGGAACCAGGCGCTCCATGACACAGTCTCTCCAAACTCATTTTCCATGAAACCAAGCGCTACCAGGTTCTGTGCAGCACCTGTTTTGATGCCGACATTCCAGATGGATACCGATTGGACCGCAGTGATGACCAATAGCGCTGCGAGTCGGCTGTTGACAGGCAATCCGAATGCCGCGACCATACCAAGCAGAATCGGTACGACTGCGCCGGCACGGGCTGTGGCACTCGGCACAAAGAATGCAAGTACAATTGAAACAATGATGGCACCAAAAACGATAGCGCCCGTTTTTGTACCGACTTTCGATAAAATCCACAACGCCAAGCGCTTATGCAAATTCGTCGCTTGCATGGCAGCTGCCAAGAACAAGGCTGCAGCGACAAGCGCCACTGCCGAATTACTGAAACCCGCCAATGCCAGACTGAGTGCATCTCCCGTACCGAGTAGCTCCCCTGGATTTTCGGGATTTGGGGAAAGACCCAACAACAGAGCCATAAGCCCGATAATCATGGCGGCACTGACTGGATACGAAACCGCTTCTGTCATCCATAAAACGACCGCAAATGCTAAAATGGCAAGTGTTCTTTGCCCCACCACTGATAAATCTCCCGGCGTTGGCAATAAAACAATGATAATTAAAATGGCAAAAGCCAAAAAAATATAGACCGGTCTTAAATTGCGTTTCGGTTTTTCTTCCGCTGTTTTTTCCACCATGAAAACCACCCTTTCTTGAAGTATATTCACAACCGTTGCTTACCCTGTCGAGATCAGAGTGAAACGGTGATGACTCTTGTTCAGAGCTTCAGATAAATACATTAAAAAAACCATCGTACAATAGAAACGAATGTGTCTCTATCGTATGATGGTTTACTGATTTAGAGAGACTATATTTCTGCAACGCGTTTTATTTTCTCCTACTCTTCATCTTCCCCTTCTAAAGCATCGTTGCCCAGATAAGCCTGCAGCATCCAAATGTTTTTATCGAGGCTGGCTTTGTATCCGGTCAGCATATCCACCGTTACATCGTCTTTCTCTTTCGCCGCAAGATGGATGGCTTTGACTGTTACATCCCGAATGACCCGGTAATCATCCACTAATATGCCAAGCATATCTTGGGAAGAAAGCGGCTCAATATAAGGTGTTTCACTAATAAATGCATGTTCCAGATATTCACCGAGAGTCGAATACGGTTTCTCGCCAATGGCAATCAAGCGTTCTCCGAAAGCATCATAGTATTCGTTGGCTTCGTCATAAAGTTCATTGAATTTCTCATGCAGCGGAAAGAATTCTGGTCCTTTCAAGTACCAATGGAATTGGTGAAGTTTCACGAATAAGACATTTTGATTGGCGATTAAATGATTGACCATAAAAGCTGCAGTTGCATGATGGTGTTCGTGGTTAGTATGTTCAGTCATGATAAGATTCCTCCTAAATGTTTTGGTTTTAACTCCGGATTTTACGCAATAGCTGTAGAAAGGAAAGGGAGAAAGTAGCGGATTCCTCCCTTCTCTTCATTTTCACCTATATTTTTTACACTTGAACGGGTTCCAATTCTTTTTCCCGCTGCTGCATCTGTTTCCGGTTGAAGCCCATCAGTCTCATGGCGTTCAAGATGACAATCAGGACACTAGCTTCGTGGATGAACATGCCGGACGCCAGATGAACGGAGCCCATTAATACACCGGCGAGCAAGACAGCGACAATGCCGACTGCGAAGAACGTGTTTTGCTTCATGTTGCGGATGGTCGCTTTGGACAGGGAGTAAGCGTGTGAGAATTGCATTAGCTTATCGGCCATCAGGACGACATCCGCCGTTTCCATTGAAATGTCCGTGCCGCCTTCACCCATCGCGAGTCCGATATCGGCTGTGGCAATTGCCGGCGCATCGTTGACGCCGTCCCCTGCCATTGCCACGACATGTCCCTGCTGTTTCAGTTGTTTCACAAACGCTACTTTGTCTTCCGGCAACAGTTCGGCATGGAATTCGTCTAGCCCTAATTCGGTAGCCACGAGTTCAGCGGTGTGCTGGTTGTCGCCCGTCAGCATAACGATTTTCTTGATACCATTTTTTCTCATCTGAGCAAGTGCAGGCGCTGCGTCTTCACGAATCTGGTCGGCAATCGAGAAGATGCCAGCGACTTCTCCGTCCACCGCCGCGAAGATCGCTGTGTTTCCCGCTTTCTCGCGATTTACCGCATACGCTTCCACTTCCGCCGGAATGGCGATATTTTCTGCGTTCATGAGCTTGCGGTTCCCGATGGTCAAAATTCGACCTTCCACTGTAGCCGTCAGGCCGTTGCCTTTGATCACATTGACGGCTTCCGGTTCCTGGTCGAGAGCCATGTCACGACTCTTCGCTTCTTTGACGATTGTTTGACCAAGATGATGTTCAGACACCGTTTCCGCCTGCGCCACCAATCGAAGCAGATCCTGTTCTTCGTGCGAATTGAAGACCTCGATATTCGTCACTTCCGGTTTCCCTTTCGTCAACGTACCGGTTTTATCAAAGACCAGTGTATCGACTTTTGAGAAGCGGTCCATCACTTCGCCGCCTTTAACCAGCACGCCGTTTTTCGCGCCATTGCCGATGCCCGCAACACTTGATACCGGTGCACCGATGATTAACGCGCCAGGACAAGCGATGACAAGGAAGGTGATCGAGAGATGAAGGTCTCTTGTCAGGACATAGACCAGAACAGAAAGAACGACAACCGCAGGGGTATAGATATTCGCAAATTTATTCAGAAATTTTTCTGTTTTTGATTTTGATTCCTGCGCTTCTTCCACCAGTTCAATGATTTTCGCGAATGTTGTGTCATCTCCAACCTTTTCAGCAATTATTTCAAGATAACCCGTGTCCATGATAGTACTGCTGAATACGCTGTCTCCTGTTTTTTTGGAAGCAGGAACGGATTCCCCTGTGATAGCCGCTTCGTTCAGTGAAGCTTGTCCAGTGACAATCTTACCGTCCACCGGCACTTTTCCGCCCGTCCGGATGATGACACGATCCCCTTCGACGACTTCTTCCACCGGCACGGTCACACTGACGCCATCACGGATGATGGTCGCTTCCTGCGGTGCCATATCCACCAGGCTTTTTAGAGAAGAACGTGTTTTTTCCAGTGTGCGGGCTTCCAGATAATCCCCGAACAAGAACAGGAACGTTACGACTGCTGATTCCACGTATTCCCCGATAAAAAGCGCACCGATGACGGCGATTGTTACCAGCATTTCAATACTGAACGCTTTCATCATTAACGCCTGGAACGCTTTGACCGCGATCGGAATCCCGGCAATGACCGTCGCGGTGATCAATGTGAACTGCCGCAGGTCATGGTGACCCGTGAAGTTCAAGACCAGCGCCAGGACCAGTAAGAAACCGGCTAGAAAAGTGATGCTTTTTTTGTGTTTATGAATGAACCCAATCATTTTGTTCCACTCCTCTTTCTTTCGACTGTTATTTTCTTTACACCCTTATCTTAAGTGGTTTCGAGACAGAATAACTTGACCTTCATCAAGCCCTGAAGCTTTTTTGCATTTTCTTTTTCTGTTTGTTTTCTTTCTTCCATTTCTATAACTACCGCGAAGCTTACTCCGTTCAAAAAATTGATGGCCGTCAAGGAACTGGATGGATGGGCGTCCTATACTTAAGGTAGAAAAAACAAAGGAGAGATTGACATGACCACAGTAAAATTCCAATTGGAACCGCTCACTTGCCCTTCCTGCATCAAAAAAATTGAAGGAAAAGTAGGGAAAATAGATGGTGTCAAGGAAGTGAAAGTGCTGTTCAACTCCAGTAAAGTGAAAGCTGTCTACGACGCGGACAAAGTAGCGCCGGAAGAATTGAGAACAGTCATTGAGAAATTGGGTTATCCGGTAGTTGCTTAACGACGGCTGCCGACAGCTGCAGATTTGATGGCGAAATAAAAAAATACGAGCTCCTTTGGCAAAGGAAGCTCGTATTTTTGTATTTGGCAAAGATATAAAAATGTATTTGCTGAATATTACATATTTATTAAACCTTAGGGCAATTTGCTATTAAAATCCGTTCGTAAAAGTACACTTTTACGAACTGAAAGGGCCCAAGTCCATTGAATTATCTTGTTCTTCATCTACTCTGAGTGCAGCATTTCTTCATTTCTGCCTATTTGGAACAAAACTGAACTTGGCTCCTTTCGCTCCACACGAATAAGCGCCGTTTCAATCAAGCAACCAGACGCTCACCAACTCATCCATCGGCAATCGGTGTATACCAGAAGGATCTTGGTAGATGATGGAACGGCTACGCCCATCCAACTCTTGGATAATACCGAGATGGTAATGAAACTTTTTTTCTTTCCACGATTTCAATTTCACCTGGCATTTTCGTTGAGTGGCCAATACAAGCTCTTCCTGTAATAGCTGAAGGTCAGTTTCATTTAATTCCGGTTCTGCATCGTGTTGGTCCTCTTCGTACCAAGCACGGATCATTTCAACGTGTTCTGTCAACATCATTCCTTGCCACTTGATCACTCCCCGATCTTTGATTGTGCCTTGTACTTTCAAGTGTTTGTTCACTTTCATGTTGACCACCTCCTAATTATAATAAGAACATATGTTCTTATTATACCGCTAAAGTCCATTGAATAATCCATTGAAGAAAATAAAAAAGCCCCTCATCCGAAGAAAGATGAGGGGCTCAACTGATTAAGTTCTTTCATTTTTCGATTAAAATTGATTCTATCGTTTTTGTGTATCAGTCTCTTCTAGTTTAAACGGTCTCTTCTTTTTAGAAATTAGGCATTGAACTACCGAAGAAAAAGCCGGTCCACTGACTTTCTTTTTTTAAAAAACTCGTTTGACATTCGGGTGTTCCTATCAGCTCCTAGCAGAGCATCAATAACTATATTTCCCTTTTTTCGCTGGTTTTTTTCGGATATGTTTCGTCTTTTGTAAGTAATTGGTTCGGAGCAGCTTGTGCAACGGATCCTGTGGTTTGCTTTGAATGGTGTAGGACACAAAAGCGGCATCAATCAGCGGTAGATTTCGCGCTTCTCGCTCTTCATTTAATTGCAAAGCAACTTTTTGAATACTACCCGTATAGGCATACAATTTAATGATTTCCTTCTTTAGCGTGTTTGCATGATACACTTCGGCAAGTGACACATAGTCCTGTAAATATTCAATCTCCTCTTTCGCGCGGCTGACGGTTGGTAGATGCTTCATGTCGTTCCCCATTCTCCCAAAATCGGTTTTTTCTTAGTATAGCGGAAGCCTTTCAAAAGAAGTAGTTGAGAACTGAATTTTCTTGCTATTTATCGATGAAATAAGGAAAGAATAATGAGCTATCACCTCTTTTCTAATTTCTTTCTATTGATTTCCAATCGTTTCGATTCGTAAGGTATTTTTCGTTGACGGCTGCCCAACTGACTTTTTTTAATCATGCTAAATTCATCGATGGACAAACTTCTCTTGGCAGACTCATCAGCTCATCTGGAATGCTCGATTTCTTCTTTGCCTGGCGCCTTGGCCTTGTGCTGCATTTCTTTCGCTATCTCCGGTGAATTAACATCAACCTCGGCGCCCAAGGTTTTAGCAGCCCCTTTTATTAAAGCGAGTTCCTCGGCATCAAACTGATTTTCCTTTAGGAGGTTTTGAATCGGCTCCTTTAGCGTGTCTCCAAGGTCATAGCGGATGTCATCTCCTCTAACGAGTTTCCCGAAATCAAGAACGTCTTCTTTCGTCAACGTGTTTTGTTCCTTCATGATGATCAAATCCCCAATTTCTTCTTTAACAATTAAGTCATGCAGATCCATTTTCAAGTCCGTCGTGGGAATATCATATTCATATTTAGCGGTAGGATTGAACGTGTAAATTCTAATATCTGGACGGATTTCATCGTCCTTTTCGATTGTAATAAAATCGCCCAATGAATTCAGTTTAGCGGAATGATAATAGGCATCCTCAATATCCATTCCTTCATCCGTCATGCGAATCAATTCCTCTGGTGAAGCGCTATAAATATCAACATCAACCAATTCGTGGTTTGATGCGAGTCCATATGCCCACATTGTCAGTTCGTGTTCTTTTCCGGTTACACTGTTGGTCATCACGAATTTCCCGACATCGTCAACATCTTTCCTCCCGTCAATCATCTCTCCAGAAGTAATTTTAAGTGAATGGCTTCGTTCGATTGCTTTTTCTTGTGTCATGTTTTTCCTCACCTTTCGATTTCGAATGTTGTTTTGGGAAGCTTTTTGCTCTTGTCTGCTGCAGGAGTCTCTTCTTTATGAATCGCCGTCCTCAAGCGGGCGGCGAATGACTGGATGTAGGCATCATCTTGCTTCAACAATTCGTCGTGGTAGCCGGTTTCCAATGTTGCGAATGTCTCCTTGTCCACCAGCTGTTCCTTCTCCAATTGATGGAGCGGGTGAATGTACTCGCCCTTTTCGTATTGAGAACTGATGACGAGCGTAAGGCCGGTGTCTTGGGGAATGGCTACCGTATAGGCTGTGCGCTCTTGGTCGTATTGATCAAAGTCGAGGTTATTCACTTCTCCGAATGGCTTAAACTGGCTGCTGACGCCGTGGATGAACATCGCCGGTTCGTCGTTGGCCAATTCGTTTCCGGCAGAAGCTTCATGCGCTTTTAACGCCTGGTCCGTAAGGTTGTGCGACAGGTCATCCGCTTTGCTTTGCTGCATCTCCATTTCTTTTACCTGGTCAAAATGCGAATCGATTTCACCAATAAACTCGCTGGCTGTGCTTTGGACTTCCTTCAGCAGCCGCTCCTTCTCCTTCAATTCAGCCCCCTGTGTCCAGTTGGCCAAATAGGAAAGCGTGAAGTCTTCTGTATCGATGCCGTACCGATTGGCGACCACATAGGAAACCATTTCCGCCTGGAATTCCTTTTCATTCGTCGTCAGCTCCTTAGACCGTTCCGGCGTGTGCATCTTGGCGTGTGCCAGTTCATGGATCAGGACCGAAACGTTTTCAAATTCCGTATTCCGCGGATTCAACGCAATGATTTTTTCACTCGGAGCCGCAGCTCCTTTGGCCGTCCCAAGTTCGAATGGCGCCTCGTCGACAATGGTGAAATCCAATTTACCGGCGACTTTGTTCAACGCGGCCATCATTTCCCTGCTGCTTTCCAACGTGCCATCCCGGTGGTACTTCCCGAAGATTTCGGAGACGGACAGATTCAATTCACGCGCATTCGTCTGCGTGTATTCAAACACATGGCCAATCTTGAAGAACGTTTTCTTGGTTGTATCCAGCTGTTTTTTATCAATCAATTCACGGTCCTGTTTACTGGCGGAAGAGACCGGCACGTCAATGCCGTTCTTCTTATAAAACTGGACCGGCGTCGGGACCAGAATCTTGATGCCCTTCTCGCCCTTCTGGACAGCCGCTCCTTTGCTTTTCCAAAAATTAAAGGAGCCCACTGCCTCGGCTCCCATGAATTGCTTATCAATCAATACCATATTGCGCTGTGAGTAGTTGTGGAAGTTGGCCATGAACGCCAGGTGCTCCCGCATCGCCTTTTCAGAAACAAAGTACGATTCAATCTGCTGATCCATGCCGGTTGTCAGCTCTTCGATTTCCTTCATCTTCTCTTCCGGAGTTTTCTTTTTCCCTTTGAACGCCATTCAATCCCTCACCTTTCCATTTCCATTGCTTTCTTCGGCTCCTTTTGTTTTACCGGAGTCTTCGCTTCCACCAAATCAATATTCCAGTCTTTGTTCTTCGGCTTGTCGATTTCAAAGCTTGTTAGGTAATTGGACCAGCGCTCCACGAATTGTTCGCCGGCTGCATCGTTGTCGACTGCAAAGATGACCTGCTCCACTGCCGTTCCGCGTTCCTTGCAGTCCTTAATCAAGTCCCGAATGCCGGCGGTTGCGGATTGGTCTTTGAGCCCGGACATGGACAGCAGACGGATGTTTTCGGGCCGTTTCAACTCGAAATAACTGAGTGCGTCAATCGGGCTTTCGAACAGCGCAATTTTGTTCGGCGTGCCGATGTCCAGCCGGAATCCGCCGTCTTCTTTGCTGTTTGCCAGAATCTGTTTGAAAGAGCCGCGCTTGTTTGCCATCTTCACGGTGCCTTGCCGATCTCCTCCGACGATCTTGCCGGCAGAATCTTTCCATTTAAAAATTCCGTTCTTTAATTTGTCCTCGGCCAGCAAATCGTTCCGAATCAAAGCAGCGACGATTTTCGGTTCCAGTTTCCGTTCCTCGATCAAATACCTCGAAATGTTTTCCTGTTTCGCGACTTCTTGATGGAACGGGTATGCGAATTCTTTTGATGTGTGCCGCTCGGGTTCTCTAGAAAAAGTCTTGGAAGGATTTTGCGCGTTCACATCCCGGACCGCTTCCTGAAATGTCATATCGTGATATTCACGGGCAAAGCTGATGGCGCCATAGCCGCCTTTGCTTCGGCTGTTCCAGTACCAATGCCCGCTGTCCTTGATGACAAGGGAATCGTGTTCCGGATGCCGGTAGTAATGTCCCTGCCGCTCCAAGGTCTCGCCTTTCGCGTGCAAATAATCCAGTACATGAACGTCATTGGCTTTTCGAACTTCTTCTCTGTCCACTCGATCACCCACCCCAATCACTCCTTTTGATTACTAGAAAAAAGATCACTCTTCTTCGAATTCTTCAGCCGCTCCAATCAGTTCCGTTAACTCCATTTCCGGAAACTTTTCGCGCACGGCTGACTCATCCATGTTCAAAATCAGTTCGTTTGTATCGGAATCAACTGGGACCAAGAAGACATTCTCTGTTACCATATGGAACAGTACTTCGCGGTCCGTTTCCTTCAATTCAATTTCAATGTCTTCACCGTTTACCGAAACCAAAACATCTTCTTCTCCGACTTCCTTGATCAAACCCAATGTGTAATTGTGGCTAAATACGGCCATGGTCATCCGCTCCCTTTTCTATTGATTGTCTTTCCGCTGTTTCTGTTCAGTGATCCGCGACTCAATCAACTCATCGACCTGCTTCAAGAACGGAGGCGCGTTCATGTCCGTCGTCATGATGTGGTCGATGTTCTGGAGCTGCAGAAGCCCCTGGACCAGCTCGATGAGTTTCTGTGTGTTGCGATCGGTATTGTTGGTGCCTAAACGAATCTTGTTTACTTCTGTTGCAACGCCCGCTTCAATCATTTCTTGAACAGAGTTCGTTACGTTATGCGAGATGACTTGCGACATTAAATGCATATTCGCTTTTTCAGAAGTGAGTTGTTTATGCTCTCGGATAACCAATTCCAACGCCCGCGAACTGCTATCTCGCGGCAGTTCATTTTTAATGGCGTAATCCTTTAAGTACTGATGCACCTCTTCATCAATGCGGTAACGGTGTTGTCGTTTTGAATGCTCATATTGTTCGTCCATGACGTCGCCTTCCTTCTACCTTTCGTATTCCTGCTCCTGCTGCAGTTCTTCATAAGCTTTTTGGTTTTTGCTTGTTTCCAACTCATCTTTGGCATAACGATTGACCAAATAGACGGCCTTGTTGAGATCACGCTGAACAATAAACTTGCTCGGCTTCTTGCCGTTTTTTCTAGAAAACTCTTTCTGTTTCCTGTCGTATTCGCTTACTTCTTTGAGGATGGTGTTGCCCATGCGCGTATACAAATCCGTCATCTTCGTTTCGCGGTACCGCTCTGAATGGGCCGAGTTGCCATACATCCGTTTATGAATCTCCACTTCCTTCTCCAGCTGCTTGTGGAAGTCTTTGAATTCTTCTTTGAAGTTCTTTTCGATGTAGAGCGTGGTGAGCTTGTCTATCTCCGGCCGGACTGTTTGGATGGCGTTCATGTTGTAGCGCCACAACCGTTTGTCTTCCGGCAACTGCTTGTGGATCTTCTTGAACTGCCGGACCAAGTCGCGGTTCATGACCTGGTTCTTCAGACTGTTGAGTGGATCGTTTCGCTTGGAGGCAATGACTCGCTCCCGGATGAACAGGTTGAGTTTTTCGTTGTGCTTGGAGCGATCGGTGATCTTGTTGGCCACTTTCGATTTCATGGAATCAATGGAAGCCTGTTTCCGTTTGCCGCGCTCCTTAAAATCTTTGGTCTGCACGATGGCGACATGGACATGAATGTTATCCGTGTTGTAATGGATGGCGCCGGTCCAGATGGCCGAATCGATCATGCCCTCCTTCTTCAACATGTCTTGGACTGCAGAACGGGTTGCGTCTTGGATTTGTTTGTTGTCAATGTTCTTGTCTTCCAACACGCCACTTTTTTTCAGCCAGTCGTTATCGAACGAGATGACGTCCTGCCATAAGATGCTGCCGCTTTCCTGTGCCTTTTTGAATTCTTCCTTGAAGTACACCTTGTCCGAATCATTCAAGCTGTCCTTGCTGAACGTAAAGAGCCCAGTGGACTTCTCTTCGTTGCTCATGTAGTTCTGGTACTTTTCAAATTCATTTACGTTGTCATGCGTTTCTGCACGGTCCATGTAATTCAGGTATTCATTAAATGACGTTCCGCTATCATTGCCGGCAATAAATTTCGACTTGATGACAACAGCTGGTCTATTCGTCATCAGCCATCAACTCCCGAAGGACTCCGACCAATTCATCGAGACTGTCAGCCGTCTTTTCCATGAACAACGTATTGACTTGAAGTTGCTTCTCGAAACTCTCGTCCGCGTTCGAAATCATTTCCAACAACGTCGCCTTTTCGATAAATTCCTTCAGGTAAACCTGACGGGACACCTTCTTTTTCTTGGCCCAATCGTCAATCTTTTTGACGGCGTGGGGGTCCACATCGCGAATAATAAGATCCATGTCAAAACCTCCTTCGTTAAGTGCATATTGGAATACGGAAGTAGTCCAATACTGGGTGGGGGGAAGAGAAGAGCATAAGGGAAATCTGCTATCACTTTCAGTGCTAGACCAGGCGGAGCCTGGGTTTGAGGTGATATCACGAAAAACAGCTTAAGGCTTCCATATGGAAGCCCTTTAAAAAGCCATTTGCCTCCATATGGAAGCCCTTAGAATTGCTCATTAAATATTCAAATCGTATTGTTTTTGTTTCAGCCGCTCCACTTTTGCGCGGATATTTTGGATGTCGTCGGCCATCGTGGCTTTCTCTTTTTCGTAGTCTTCAATGTTCTTCTCCAGTTGGAAAACATCGTTGTTTGTTTCGACTTGTTCATCCACTGTTTGATAAAGAAGGTCCACTTGGAGCTGCTCGATCTCTTTCCGAATCTCGGAAATCACGTCGTCCATCATGCCGCGCTTGTCTTCCAGTTCCTTGATCTTCCGTTCTGCTTCTGCAATCAATTCGCCGGTGATTTCCAGTGCGTATTCCGTAAAGTTCCGATCAGGTATCGCCTCTTCATTGACGACTCGTTGATCCGTGTAGATGGTGGAAATGATGTTGTTTTGTTCTTCCTCCGCTTCATCTCCAACGAACAAATCATCGTAACTCTTTTCGCCTTTGTTGAATCGTAAGGCCATCTGATTGAAATTTTTCGGGACGTCTTGAATGTGGATGATGTAAATGCCGCTTTCGTCATAAACAATCTCCGTCGGCAGTTCGACAGCTAATCGCTCCCGACTGACTGCTGTGAAATCTAGCTTCGTCATGTAGTCTTCGATGCCATTGGTGACCAGTGTGACCTCCATCATGTTCTGTTCCGGATCGTATACCCAATTCTTAATCGTGAAATTTCCGTTCGCCTTCAAATCAAATTCGGTGTTCAAGTCGGTTTGATTGAGCGGAATGTCTTCTGCCATAAACAGCTTTGAGGTTCCGAAAAATCCGAAGCCGAGAATGAACAGAAAGGCGAGGGTGATATACAGCGTCGACATGTTGAGCTTTAAATTTTTCTTTTTCTTTTTCGCCATCTAGATCCCTCCGTATTCATTTTCCAACGGCTTGATTTCAGCTACTTTCAAGAGATTCCTTTCTACTGTGAACGATAGTTTTGCATACATTTCCTTGTCCTCTTTGTATCCGGAAGAACGGATTTCTTCGCTGTAGGTGTAATGCACAATGGCTTCGTTTTCATTCTGACCATTCGCAAAAACATTTACCTCTCTGATTTCAATCGCTATCTTCTGTTGCTCTTGATCCATTCCGTCGGCGGGATACAACGTTTCGTACAGGCTCTCGGTCATGTAATTCAGCGCTAGTTTCTTGCGAGTCGTATACGACTCGGAATCACTTTCAAACGCGTATTCAATAAAGCGTTGCGCGGTGTTGATGAGTTCTTCCGGTTCTGCGCTGGCTTCTGGTGTTGATTGGTCCACTTCTTCTGACTCAGCTGGAACGCCAGTTTCTTTCACGTCCAGTTCTTCCTGGAGGGATGCAATTTCCTCCTCTTTTTCTGCTAACTCCTTTTCGGATTGCGCTTCCGTTTCCTCTTCTTGGCCAAGGGCTCCATTGTCTGCAGAGTCCGGTGAAATGAAACCGTAGATATTAACGGCCAGGGAGATTATTAGAATAAAACAGAAGAGAATGGGCCATGAATTCGAGGTGAATTTCATCCGTTATGCCTCCTTGAATAAGAAGGGAGCGGGATCCATATACCCGCCCCACATCTGGGTTTTGATTTCAAAATGTAAATGTGAGCCGAAGGACCGACCGGTATTGCCACACATCCCGACTTGATTGCCGCCCTCGACCTTTTGGTTTACCTGGACACTGATGCGGCTTAAATGCGCGTAGGTGGTGAATGAATTGGCCGCATGCTGAACGGTGACAACGTTCCCGTAACCGCCATACGTCCCGGCATAAACGATGGTGCCGTCTTTCACCGAATGGATGGAATCAGCCTCGCTGCAGCCGAGATCAATGCCGTCATGATGCTCCGGTCCCGCACCGATGTTCCGCCAGCCATAGTTTGAGGTGACACGTATTTCATTGCTGACAGGAGCGGCCAAGTCTCCTGCAATCATTGCTGAATTTCCTGTGCTGGCAGACGGCAAATACTTCAGTACCGCTTCCACGTAACCGATATCTCCATAACACGCACTGTGCTGAATCGCTTCAGGGCGACTGCATTTATAGAGGCCGGTGTGCGCTAACTTCTGATACTGCAATTGTGAAAAGGAAATGGCCAACTCCTTTGTATAGGAGCCCCCATTGCTTAATACATAATCAATAAAGCCGCTCCCGAAGTTGTAGCTTTGCAGCGTCAGTTTGATATCTTTCTTGGCGCTTTCAAAGACGGAAACGAAATGCTTTACGCCGTAGGAAATGCTTTCATCTGGATTGGTAATGCAGCCAACAGAGCCGCATTTCGACTCGCTGGCCTGCATCGGATCGTTCCCTTTCCCTCCGGATTCCTGCATCATCAGCGCCAACAGCAACTCAGTCTGCCCTTCCATCTCGTATTTGGCCAGCTCGCTTGAAATGGCATCACGGTATTGGGCAACCTCCGGCGAAACGGACGCCGGACCGGTGCCGACACCCATGCCGTCTCCTGAAGAACCGTGATCCGGACTGGAGAACATCGAGAAGATGCCGGCCGTGAAAATCAAGACAATCACGATGGCCAGAGCGGAACCGGCGATGATCAGTTTGGCTTGCAGACCAATGGGATTGTATTTCAATAACGCTAATTTCAGCGCGGTCTTGGCCAGTTGCGCCTTTGAACGGGGCTGCGCCATTTTACGCACCCCCACCAAACATTGCCAGTTCCCGCTTCGATACATCGACAGAGAAGACAATGTTTTTGTCTCCGGAAATCGAGAGAACTACCTTCCCAGTTTCGAGATGCGGAATGACGCGCGTCTCCGAATCTGTCAGCTGGCCTTTGAATACATTCTGAATAGCCGATAAGGATTGGGCGTCCTGTTGGCCGATGAATTTGTATTGCGTCAAGTCGAACAAGGCTTTAACGTTTTCCGCATATTCGTTGTTGGAACCGTCCGGCACAAAGTCGGAAATGAGATGCGAGGCGAAGAACAGCCCACCGAAATACTTCCGCGCTTCCCGCATGAACTTGTTCAAATACAGCACCGCCGGCTGTGAAACTTCCCGTGTGTTGATGAGGTGATGGCCTTCATCAATCAGGACCAGGAACTTCGATGCGTCTTCAAAGGCGAGCTTTCCTTTGTTGTAGGCATTGAACTGCGGCGCCCCTTCTGAAATCATGCTGTCCCACAACATGTTCAGGATGCTGAAGATCTGCGCCTGATAGATTTCCGATTTCAAGTTGGTCAAATTCCGGAGTGGAAACGACACGATGCCTTCCTCATCAAAGTTCTCAATGGAAGACGTGCCGTCGAAAATGCTGCCGTAGTTGTCGACCAAGTTCGTCAGGGACAGTTCGATATTCGACAGCCGCAACTCTCGCTCCTGGGCTAAATTGTCATAGCGGATTTGTTTCTCAAAGTCTTGGTAGAGTTCCGCTCTTACCAGAGAAAGGAGGTCCGAGAACGTCGGGTATTCACTCGCTTGGAATTTAGTAATCGGAATGATTTCATCCGGATCCCTTGACCACAACTTCCGTTCGACATAGAGCTTACGAAGCAGAATTTCAAATTCGGTACTTTCGGTCGCATTGGCCTGCGGATTGATGAAGTTGTAGAAGACGCTCATTTTGGATAGGTGCTGCGTAAAGGATTGGGTTTCGTTGGTGGAGCCGTCTTCCTCATTCGTCACCGTCTTGAATACTTGGAGCGGATTGATGATGCCGTGGGATCCATCCAGCGCAATCTCTTTGCCGCCCATCTCTTCGACCAGGTTTCTGAATTCGCCGGTCACGTCCAGGATGCGGACTTTGTTGCCTTTGCTGGCTTGATCCATCACCGTTTTCTTTAGCAGCGTCGATTTCCCGGAGCCCATCTTCCCGACCATCAAGGCGTTATAGGACTTGCGGTTTTTGTCTTTGTGGAACAAGTCAAAGACCACGCTGCCGTTGGTCTCGGTGGTGCCATAATAAGTGCCATGTTCGTCCGTCAGGCTGGTGTAATGGAACGGATAGCCGCCGGCCACTGACAAAGCTTGGATCTCTTTGCCTTTCCGTTTATTGATGAACTGCAGCTGATTGTCGTAGCTGGCGAAGATGCCGGACCACAAATAATCCTGTTCATTCAGCAACACCGAACCTCTAAAGTTGAGGCTTTCCAGTTCATCCAATACCTGACGAACGCGCTGCTCCAACTCTTCGAATGTCTGAGCCTTCACATAAGCCCGGAGATGGATGCGTTTCATGATTTCGCCTTTGGTGATTTGCTTGTAGACGCCATCAAGCTCCTCGTAACTGGTTCTGGCATCGATGCGGTCGACGTTGTCTTTCGCTGTCTGGTAGCGGGTATTCTGTTCCGCCATGGATTTGTTGATGGATTCGATGATTTCTTTCTTGTCGGCTGTAGCCACGTCCAATGTGACGACTGCATGTTCGATCCGCATCAATTCCTCCAGCCAGAAGTCACTGACCAAGGATTGGTACTTATAGACATGAATGCAGGAGATGTAGCCGTCCCCTGTCTTCACGTAGCCGCTTTCGAATCTGATGCCGCCCTGTGGTTGAATCTTCGACAGCAGATAAGGATTGAAGCCCCTTTCCGCTTTTACTTCTTCGTCATTTCGAGGCTTGACTAAAGTGCTTAAGAAATTCAGCATGTTGTGTCCTCCTATACTTCGGATAGTGGTTTCGAGTTTAAATTCGCCAGCTGATACAGGATGCTCAGCTTCTTATCGAGCGGTAGTTCAACAAGCGGATTGCTGCGTGCCATTAATTTTCGGGCATGAACCTTGTTCTCCAGCATGGCTTTCTCATCACTGCTGTAGATGAACAGAAAGAATTCGCGGTCTGTGCGGTTGTTTTCTAGAAACTCCAGGTCTTTCAATTTCTTTTCCAAGTGTGGCAGATAATAAGGGTTCTGATTCCGTCTAATATCGCGCAGGACGTGCCGTTTCGGTATCTCCAAATTGACGGGTGTATTGAGCGGGACCACTTTAACGGATGGTAGATACGCCTGGAAAAAATGAGCCAGCGAATAGATATCATTGTCTTTATCTGTCTCATTCAATGAATAGATATCCTTACTGGTGATTTGAAGGATCTCCATGAATTCACCATTCCGCATTTCAAAGAATTCAGAATCAGTGATGTCGACGATGGGTGCAATGTCCGCAAACGAGGACAGAACTTTCTTTTTCGTGCTGTGCGCTTTCCGCTCTGCTGCAATATCCCGCTCATCCAGTAAGGCAGTCCGGCTTTTGGATTTCGAACGCTTCTTTGTTTCTTCAAACGTGGCCATCTTTATTCCCCCTCTTCATAATCAATTGCGCTGTATGTGTCTTTTTTTCGGACCATTGCGTACAGAATGGCCTGATTCATTCGTTTTTGTGGGTTAGTAGCAGGGCGGATGATTAAGAACAGCCCGAATAGCACAATGAAGCCTGTAAACGGCCAGACCAGCGATGAATGGACAAAAGGTAAGACAATCATCCGCAGCAGTATCAGCCCGATTATTAGAAAAAGGTCGAACAGGTATAGCGCTTTGTTGATTTTCAGCTCCGTCGTAATTTCATTCGGGATTTGGTAGATCCTCATCGATGTCAGCTCCTTTATAAAAAAGGACAGCGCAGTTTTGCGCCGTCCTCATCGATTATCTATTTCTTCTGTAATTCTTGATGCGGTCCAGTGTGTTCGACTCTTGTTGATTCAAGTTATGCATGCGCAGTCGGCGGCTCTCATTCACACTCGTTCTATCGGTCTGTTGCGTGTCCTGGTGCTGATTCTGATTGACTGTCGTTTCATTCACGATGTTCTCGCGGGAAGAACTGTCTTGGTTGATTGTGCGGCTGCTTCCGCTCCTCGATGTCGCTGAACCTCCCGAAGCAGCTGGTGCTTCAGAATTAAAGCCGCCTGCACCCGAACCACGACTCGTATTCTCGGTTACGTTTCGGGAACCCTGCGTGGTATTGCCTTGCGATTCAGTTACCACAACGTTTTCATCCATTGTTTGGTCGCTGGCCGAGCGATTGATAGTGGTGGTCGTTTGCTGCCGTCCAGAAGAACCGCTGCTGTTTTCTGTGCGACTTTGTGCAGTTGTTGAAGAAGGAGCAGAGCTGCTTGTATTCGGACTGGCTGCAGTACTTGGACCCGAACCGGAACTTCCGGCTGAGTTATCACGACCCTTTGTATGTCCGTCTGCCTGTTCATTGATGCTTTCGACCTCGTAATCCGTCCGGCCTGTTGTCCGTTGCTCCATGCGTTCATTTCGGACACTTTCGGCAGTTGATGCCGCTGACGACCCGCCATTCGAACGATCTGCATCGTTTGGTGATGGCGCAGAACCAGCCGAACTTACTTGCCTTAAACCGCCTCCAGAAGCACTGGAATCGACGCGTTCTACATCGTTTGGTCCTCCGGCTGCTCCCGCGCCTTGCGAGGGCTCCTGAGGGTCTTTTTCGCCACTAGGCAGATTCTCTTTAGCAGAATTGACGCTTCCAGGAGAGTTGTTGCCGTTTCCGGATGTTCCGTTTGTTTCTGTTTTGCCTTTCGAAAGTTCAATGCCGTCATTCGGCGATGGCGCCTGTTCGTTTTTAACGTCCTCATTTTTTTCAGCCAATCCCGCATTGGTACCTTTGTTGCCGGCCATTCCGCCAACAGCAACTCCAGCGGCTGTACCCCGAGCACCGTGTGCCCCACCTGCATCTTCACTGGCATTCGGTGATGCGGCACTTTCGGTAGCGGAACCATTCTTGGTACGTCCGCCAGTTGCCGTTCCGCTCTTGCCCTCTTCATCGTCTTCTTCTGAATCACCGGAACTCTTGGCACGACTCATGGTATTCATGACAGCGCCTCCGGCACCCGAAATCAGTTTACCGCCGGCATACGCGCCTGCTAAGACGCCCCAGCCGTTTTTCAGGCCGGCATCAATGCCGAATAACCGTTCCACGATGTTCGGTCCATCGATTACGGCAACCGAGAACGCAATTAACGCAATCAAATACGCCAAACCATCCAGTTCAGCAGCCACATAAGCGGTCCCAATCATGTAAATCTTCATGGAGAGGAAGATTAGGATGATGACGAGAAATGTATTCAGAATCGATTGCATGATTTTTTTGGTCTTTTGGCCATCGTGGATATCGGCCGGTGCCACAAGTAAGGCCAGGATGTAGTTGAACGTTAATTCAAAAGACAGCCTGGCCAGTTTGTATGCAATTGAGAAAAGCGTGAACGCCATGACAGCCAATGTCGTCAGCAATGTCAGCCAATTTACATCGTAGCGATAATACCGTTCATTCGTCCAGGGCATCAGTTTACTGTCTTCCAATTCCACCAATTCTTTTTCACTCACAGACCATGTTAATTTATGCGCGAGTATTTCTCTCCCGTCCGGTGTCAGTTCTAATTCTGTTCGCTTTTTATCCAGCTTTTCTGTAACGGAAAGATGCCCAATCATGGAAAGCGGCAGCGTATTGGATGGATCGATATCGGTTGTTTCCCATCCGCCTTTATCAAACTCCATTAAATCCGTGAGCTGCCTCGAAACAATGTTGTCCGATAAAGAACCTTTTCCTTCATCGTACAGCTCGGTCGTATTGATGGCGTTGATGGCTTCATCGGTAAATTCATTAGCTTTGCCCATTCCTTGGGACAGGGCGACGACGATGATCAGGGCGATAAACAAGTTCATGGCCATACCTTCTCGGTCGAATTTCTTCTGGAATATCAGCATATAACCGGCGTAAAGCAGGCTGAACGCTAAAAGAATGTACAAAAAAGGGCGTATCGTGTCAACGAACGCCGCAATTTCTGGATTCTGAAAGAACTGTTTGACGAGCAACACGTCGTCTGTCACGCTTTCGAGTCCATCTACTATAAAGGCAAGCCCTTTGATAAACACCCAACCCAGCCAGCGCACCATGTCGCTAATAGGAGTACCGACGCTTAAAAACTCGCTAAATTCCTCAATCTTTTCTATAATTTCCGCGTCTTTCATACAACCTCACTCCTTATCAAACCCCAGGAAATCATTTATGGAGATTTACAAAATGCTCAAGTTCTTGCGTCAACTCCATGTCTTCGTAACTTTCCACATCCAAATTCCCTTTCACCTCATTGTCCTCAACATAATAAAGCTCGTTGTACCGGTCAAAGCCATCGAACGGCAAGACGGGATTGCTTTCTTCCGCTCCTTCTTCCGATAGATACGAATTGTACATGCCGATTTCAACCTTTTCGTTCTCCGCTACCTCTTTCACATACGCCTGAAAGTCTTGGTCGTTTTCATTCACGATTAACAAAAAGCCATCTTTATCTTCTTCCATGTACTCTTTCATGTCTCCGATGTAAATCTGCTTGAAGTATTCCTTTTCACTGCAAGCGGCTAATAGAAAAACGATGCCTACAAAAGCGACGATTCTTTTCATAAAATCACTCCTAATTATTAGTTATGACAATGCTTCATTACCATTACCTTAGTTTCGCGCTGGTTTCCTCTACTCCGTAACTTAAGGAGCCGAAAGTCACTACCTCTTTGTCTGGGTAATGTTCTTTAAAGCATTGAAGAAATGCACTTCTGTCTAACTTAACATAACAAGCTGGGTTCGTTACAGGGGATAGGACCTTTCCATCACCTACATCCACGGTTAGATAATCCCCTTTGGTTTCATCGTAAAAGGTGTACTCGAATACAAATACCTGGTCAAAATAGTTGTTTTCCATCACATCAAATACAATATCGCCTTCCGTTTTGGTGTAATAGGGCGAGAAATAATCCGATAGTTGCTGCAGGGATGCGGCCTTCTTCATCGCCTCTTCCCTATTCTCTGCTTCAAAGACATGGTTGGTGCCGACCGATATTTCGAATTCATCGCTCTGGTAGAGAAACGAAACTGCGTAATTCATTTTAGGTGACCTCCTTTAGTCGGGTGTTTTGCTAGTAAATCGTGTACCGCTAGATTCAATTGGTCATCAAACTGTTCAATCAACGTGACAACTTTCTTTTCGCCATCCGGATTCTCTTCTTTATACACCGTCAGCATGCCGTCCGTTAGTTTAACGGTCAAGATGTCTCCAGCCTCGAGCCGGTCTTCGCGCGACAGCAAATAGCGGTCCAGCTGCTCTATTTTCTCGTTCATCCAGTTACACGCTCCTCTTCTTCTTTTATTTTCGTCAATGTGCTGTTTATCTTCGTTAAGATGACGGAGCAGAACTTGTCTTCAACTTGGTGATCATTGGCCAAGATGAACTCTCGGAAATCGATGATGCCCATATCCAGATATCCCTCTGGGTTTTCAGCATCCACATTTTTAAGGAAGGTGCTGTTGAAGAGCTGCTGGACCTTGTAATGATCATTCACGAACTGATTGAAGTCGATCTCTTTCTGCATCTCCGCTCTTCGTTTCTCGTGCCGAGCAGCGGCATTCTTCTGTTTGACGGAAGCGACGGCTGCCGATTTTTCAGTACCCTCCTTTTCTAGCAACTGTTTAATTAAGTTATCCGCAAAGTTATTCGTAGTAAATGAAGCCCGAAGCTGGTTCAAGTCCGTCATGGAATGCTCGCATGGGATGTCGATGTCGTTAATGGAATTATCGGTATTGTAATACGCCGACAGGTACTCCCAGCGATATTTGAGCGCGGTCTTTCCGGTCAAGAAAATCGGGTAGGACTTGATGCGCTTCCGGTCCTTGTCCTGCCGCTTGATGATGCGGATCACAATCATCTCCCCTTCTTTCAGCCCCATGACTTCGGTGGCCGTCATCAGTCTCCTCGAATCCACACTCTCTGTCTTGGACTTGCTCATGGACAATGTCTGGCCGGAGCGGGACTTCGTGAGGATCGTTTCATCGCCCAGTTTCTTAGAAATCAATTCAGCCGTCGATTCGTCTGCGGTCAATAGATACAGCGTGTTCCCGCAGTTCCCGTCGATGGTCTTCCAGTCGTCGCCATACAGGTTTTCAAGCTGCGCGTAGGCTTGGATGACCAAATTAAAACGGATGTTTCGGCCTAGGCAAACCGTGACGATATTGGCCATCCCTTCAATCGCCGGCATGTTCCCGAATTCATCCAGGATAAAGATGACTTCACGATGACACTTGCCGCCTTCCGAGTTCGAAGCGATGCGGGCTAAGTTCGTATAGACTTGCTTGACGTAAAGGGACCCGATGACATTCAATGTGGCATCGTAATCCGGCACAATCATGAAGACCGCGGTCGGCTTATCGAATTCCATGATGGCTTGTATTTCCACGTTACCGCTCCCTACTTCGTGTTCCAGAAGCCCTTCGTGAATCATCACGCCATCTTTCCGCTCCCGTTCAATCAATCCGGTGACATTCACCACAGTTTCCTCTTTGCCAACCTTTATAGTGAAGGAATCGCCAACCTGTAGCGGGTGCTTATGGAACAGCGTGAACATGCCGTCTGCGTCCGTCCGGATCGTGGCCGTTTCTTTATTAGAAAAAGTGACATGAATGCGTGTATCTGGAGTGGTCTTCCCTTTGATCCAGCGGGAAAAGCCGATTTTCGACATATCGAATGAATTTCGCGATGTCAGCTTTGCCGTTCCGTCCAATGTGAAGACGCCGAGCTTGGCATTGGCGTTGGCTAAGATGCTGGCCCGCGTTTGACCGCTGGAGAAGTTGATTGTTGCATACTGCATCTTGGCCGGATGATTCTCAGGGAACTTGGAAAAGAAATCGTCCAGGGCACTTACTTCCTCTTCGTCTTCATTCATCACTGTGCGCGTCCCTAAATCCGAGAGCATCAACGCGACGTTGTACATGTTGATTTTATCCCGCTCCAGTTTGCATTGTTCGCACAAAGCTAAGATAAGCGCGGTACATAAATCCGTTGCCGAGTTCGCCCAGAAGGGATCCTTTGCTTTCGGATCGTGGTAAAGCATGAAGGCCACAGAGCGGGCGTATTGCTGTGATAAGGAATAGTTGCCTTCCATGAACGCATCGATGGTGAGCTGCAGCAGGTTGTAGGACATGCTCTGGATGGGATTCATCAGATTCAGGACTTCGACGTGATACCCCAGCCCTTCGAGCGTATCTTTGGAAGCTGCGTACAGTTCGCCTTTTGGATCGTTCAGAATCATGCTGGCTTGCTTCTCAGCACGGCTGTAGATGTCGATGGCCGAGAAGACGAATGTTTCCCCCTTCCCGCTTCGTGTGGTACCGATGACCATGTTATTCACGGGACTGTCGTCGATGAAGATCCGCTTCTTATGCCGGGCTACCGGCACCCCGCCGCTGCCTTTGAACTTCTCCCCTTTTTCGGGGACATCTCGGTACTGTTGCTGGATTTCCTTGAACGTGGTGAAGCGGGCACTGCCTTTCTGCTCTTTCTTGATTTGGCCGAAGTTGGTGATGTATTTGAATGTAAGTACAACAGCCGGCACAAACGCGAGCAAGAACAGCACAGCATAGACAAGGCTTGCTGTTTCTAAGAAGGGGAAAGTATAAAACATTTCCGTTGTCAGATTGATCGGCTCCGGTTCAAGTAGGCTTCCGGTATTGAATGTCTTCTGGAATACTTCAACGATTGCATTCAACAAGGCATTCAGTGTAAGAAAGAAGACCGAGAATGACATCGCCAGTAGCAGCAATGGAATCCCGATCTTCTTCAGGTAATAAATAAAACTTTCATTGAACATCCATCTCTTCCTCCTTTAGAGCATCGCCAATTCGTCTTGTTTCTTCTTCAATTCATCCGTGATGCCTTTAATGGCCTTGTCGTCCTTTTTAGAAGCTTTTTTGGCATCTGCTAACTTGTCCTCAAGTGTTTTGATTTCCGCTGTCAGGACCTCGTGCAAATCGATCTTCTGCTCCAGTTCATCACTGTTGTTGTTGTGCAGCTCTGCTTTGGCTTCTTCGAGCTTCCCGAGCTTCAGCAGGCCATACGTTTTCATCTCCGAACGTTCGACCGTCATGTTGATGGAAGGGAGGTTCATCATCAATTCGTAGTCTCCTTCAAAGTAAGCCAAATCGAATCGGGCTTCGTTTGTCGGGTACAGCTGATTGAACTCACTGATTTGCTTGATTTTCTCCTCTTTGTCCAATTGGGGATTCTTCAGGATGAGCGTTTCCACATACACGGTATCCTCCATGATCTCTACAGCCTTCTCAAATTCACTTTTTTCGAGATAAAGAGCGGCCAGTATCCGTTTTTGGCTTTCGCTCAACGTATCCTGGGCTTTGAGGGATTCCAAGAACTCTTCCTCTTCTCCCAATAAGCCGTACTCATAGGTCTCAATGGTTTCTTCCTGTTGGCTGACAATGCCGCGGCCTTCCTTGAGAGCTTCCTCATACTGCGCTTTCTGCAGGAAGAATAAAGCCGTCACGAACAACAGACCGGCGCCGAAGGCAGCAGCCAGTGTGTACACCGTGACCCGCTGCCACTTCTTCAGTCGGGAGATGCGGTCTTTACCGACATTGACGAGTGTTCGGTCGATGGTTTCTTCTTTTTTGAATTCTTCCGGCGTCAACTGTTCAATCTGTTCCAGCAAAAAGAGCTTGTCGCCCTGCTTTTCCTTCTCGACGCGGATTTTCGTGGCCCGGTCTTTGATTTGGTGATACAGGTTCGGGTAATCATAGGATCCAAACTTGAACACACCTTTATAGAGGTCCAGGCCGTCTTTGCCAATTACAAAGAACTCCGCAGCTGCTTCCCGTTGTTCATTGCGGTACGTCAGCTCCACTTCGTGTGTGAGTGTCACCGCTTGGCTGAATTCAAGTTTCTCGTGATTTGGTATCGCGTCAGCCGGTGCGCCCACAAAGAATATTTTTAACATCGCGCCATTCTCCTTTATCCGATTAATAGAAAAAAGCCACTCATTCCAGAGCGGCTTTTCCTTTTTTGCTGATTAAAATTTGATGTTGCTGTCAATGCTTTCTGCAATCCCATAGGCACCCATTACCACAACTAATCCGACCGCTGCTCCGATAAAAAAGCCGATTGCTTTCGGCCGTCCGCGATCTCCGCCCAGCATCAGGAAGTACCCTCCAGCACAAAAAGCGATAGCTGCGGCGATTAAGCCCAGTCTTTGCGCCCATTCCAATATGGCGAGACCTGTGTCGATTAATCCATCCATTGAAAACCCTCCCTAGTCGTTTTCTTCTTCGTTTTATGAAGCCGATCCAGGACTGACGGCTTTCCGTTCCTTCTTCAAGAGGTTCATCAACAACGGAATGTTCTCGGAAATCACTTCCCGATGCTTTTCCTCTAACCAGTCGTCGTAATCTTTGCCGTTATAGGCCAAGAGATCCTCTGCATTCGTCTTCAGTTCTTTTTGTTCTTTCGTTGCTGCCATTCCTAAAACCGCCTTTCGAGTTGTTTGGTAGTAGCACACCATTAAGAACAGTAAGGATAGGCGAATTTATAGCCGGTTCATTCGCTAACTCTATGCAGCCTATAGCTGCAACGCACAGGGTTTTTAGCTCACCCAGAACTACAATGTGGCAACGGGACAACAGCCAGTTTTAGGAGACTCTGGCCAAACCATCTCGACGTATATCTATACCGCAAGTTGCCATTTGCGACAGACACGCACTATGAAGTTGTCCTTTTTGTTGCTTACTGTTCTTAATGGCATGCTACTGATGGCTCATTTTACTTTTTTAATACCGTTTACTTTCAACAATTCGTCGTGGGCATTCTTCCGTTTGGCCAGAAGCTGTTTGTCCGAAATCACTGAACGCGTTCGATAGTAGAGATCCGCAATGTGACGAACTTCGCCGGACTCTTTCTCCACACCAACAGCTCCTTTCAATTCATACGTCTTTCCTTCGAATGTTTTTAAGCTGGATGCCGATGCCAATTCATATAGATAAAACCGCTCTGCCATCTGATTACACCTCGCTTCCGTGTTCTTGTCTTTAAACCGGACATGCTCCCAAGGAAAGTTCTTCATGGATATTCCCAGTGACTCGACCAGTAATCTCACATTCTGAGCGGTCGGGTTTTCGTTTTTTCGCTGTTCCCACATACTGATGGTGCT
This sequence comes from Planococcus sp. BI3, assembly GCF_056680115.1. Classification (NCBI taxonomy): domain Bacteria; kingdom Bacillati; phylum Bacillota; class Bacilli; order Caryophanales; family Caryophanaceae; genus Planococcus; species Planococcus sp. BI3. The sequence continues at coordinate 60,724 of NZ_JBWXPQ010000002.1, read as the reverse complement.
TTGCGGAATCTGTTTGCCGGTCCTGTCGGATAACTCCGACTGGGAAATGCCGAGTGCCATTCGTTGTTCCTTGATCCAATCGCCAAACCATACAGGCATTTTAAATCCCCCTATCAACGGTTCTAAAAACATAGCAATTTAGTGATTTGAGTGTATCAGCATACCGATAATATTACAACGGTATACCGATAAATAAAACAGTATACCGATACTTTAGGCCGATAAAGCCCTATTTCTAGGGTTTTTTGTAAGAGCGGCGTTTTTAGTTTTTAAGTCGAATGGTGTCGAATATAGGTGGGTATTGTAGGAGGGTTTTTGCAGTTCGGGATAAGGGAACACGAAACGTGGGCATATACACACCCGACACGATGACTTATGTATCATTTTGATTTTATCTGAATTTTGTAGGAAATCTATTGCCATTGTTAGGGATTATAGTTTGAGGTAAAATATCTTGTATTAAAGATTTATAAATGATCTGGTGAGTACAAGCGGTACATGGCATAAACCAGAATGTAAATGAAAAGAGGTATTGTATGCAAATTGATGAGGCAGTGACTACTCGAATTCAGCAGCTATTGAAGGAAAGAGGATGGACTCCAAACGAGTTGATCAGACGCTCGGGCGTCAAACAATCCACCATGGCCGAAATAATGTCTGGCAGATCCAAGTATCCGCGGATCAACACGATTAAGAATATTGCTCATGGATTCGGCATGACGCTGTCCGAATTTTTCGATCACAAAATGTTCGAGGATTAAGAAGCTATCAAGTAAAGAAATACGTTACGATCAGCATGATTAGGTAAAATGCAAGGAGCAGCGTAGCAATCCCGATAGCGAACCGAAGGATTGTTTTAAAGATGTAAACCAGTCCGCTCCAAAGGCTTTCAGAAAACATGGCCAAAACTACCAACACGCCCAACGGTAAAAATAAGCCTTTGGGAAGTGTTGCTACAAATAAGATGATCCCCAGAAAAAAAAGTCCCTTCAATTTAATATCCGCATTCATGAACTTCTCTTTTACTCTCGCAATTTCCATCGCTATTCCCTCCTTCTTTTATAAAAACTTATCAACTGTTGAGTCCGGTACACTTACAACGATAGTGTTGAGTTCACGATATCTAGACAAATCACCACTATCCATTTCAATAAGTTCGTATCCTTCGAACTATTCATTATTGGCTTGTGTAGGTGTGTTCTCTACTACTGGTTCATTAACACCGCAGGGGTCATTTCTTCTTTTCCCTCCTTTTATTTGTTTCAGCTAGGTTCCTTCTTGAACATCTGTTTCAAGGGTAACAATCTCTTGCGGATTTTTTCTGATTCGGTCCAGCCCAACATAAAGATGGTCGTTAAAAGTACAATTAAATAGTTGATTTTCTTTTTCATTTTAGCACTTCAATAATAGTTTTATTTAATGGTTCTTCATTCCTTATTGACTGGCACAAAATTTTACACACGGAGCTCAAATCATTTGCAATATTTATCCTCTATCACTTCTATATGAAACTAGCAGCCAATCAGATATGATTTACAATCATTCTATATTTTCTTTTGTAAAACATGAAACCCTCAGCATTTTTAATTGTTATCAGATACTGGCATGCTTGCATATGCGTATACACGTATGCAAGCATACATCTGACTAAATCTTCTAAAATAAAATCTGTTTAATTATCTACCTAACAAAGGTAGAAAAATCTACCTCGCAAAAGTAGAAATATCCACCTAACACAAGTAGAAATATCTACTTGTGTTAGGTGGATGGTTTTTAAGGAAAGAATAATAAGAACTCAATATGATTATTCTTCATTTTCATTAAAGAATTCTGTCATATACTCAAATTGCTTTTGTTGTCTGTCAGTCAATTCATTTTTTGTGTAATATTCTACAAGTTCTGAAATGATAGCATAGGTTTTATTTTCGTCCATGAATTTTCCAAGGACTCCAATTTGAGTATGAAGATCATGAGGAACTTTAATAGATTTGACATTATTATTTTTACCCACTACCGACTTAGTTTTGCGAGCAGGTTTTGTCTTTAGTTCAGAAACTGGAATTGCAGTTTTTTTCTCTACTGGAGGAATTGAGACAGCCTTTTCTTTATTGATAGGCTCATTACTTGTAAGTTGTAGTGGATTTGATTGCTCATTATTAAACTTAAAATCGTTTTGGCTACTTATTACTACAGGTTTTGGTCTCTCAAGAGTATTAGTTTTTGTTTTTTTCTTAATTAAAGGTCCTTTCTTTGAGTTTTCAGACATGGGTATTTTCCTCCTCAAATCTTGCAAGTTTTTCCTCGATTTCATCCACTACATCTAAAAAGGTTTGATGTGCTTTACGATCATGATGATCCTCGTTTTTAATTCCGGTTACATCCCAAGCCTTTAAGCGTTCTAAATGCTTTATAACATTTTTGAAGACATTATCCTCTCCAAAAAGTTCAGTGGCACGTTCAACTGTACTTTGATCAACTCGGCCCCCTGCTCTAAGAAGAACTGGCAATACACCAAGAACTTGTATATCTGCTTCATATTCGTCTGCCATAAATTGCAGATACGATACATAAGTTTCGGCACCTTCCAAAGATAGTTCTTGGGCTTGCAATATAATAAGGACATAATCAGAAGCCATCATGGCATTGTCAGAGTAATCACTGATAGTCGGTGGTACATCAATGAAAATATAGTCATAATCTGCTTTTAATGGTTCTAGTAGTGTTTTTAATAAAGTAATTTGATCTAAATCATTTTGATAGTTTTGATATAAAAATTTTGAAAAGTTTTTGAAAGAAACAGCTGCAGGAATCAAATCGAGATTTTCTGTAACTTTGACAACCACATCTCGGAGATTACCATTCTTGAAGCCATCAAATATAGTTTGATTAATCTCTTCAATTCCTGCTGATCGAGCAATCAAGGTACTCGCATTTCCCTGGGGGTCCATATCAACAAGCAATACCTTTTTATTATGTACTTTTGCATACTCCCAGCTCGTCATTACCGAGACTTTGGTTTTTCCTACTCCACCTTTAAAATTGCCTACAACTATTGTTTTGGCTACCATCGCTATTCCTCCTAATTTTTATCTTCTAAACAAACTTCTACCTAACAAACTTCTACTTCTGTATATATCTGATAATAACACAAGTGGAAGTTCGTGAGAATATAAAGTTAAATGTAATACAACTGTAATATTTGATGAAAGATCTAACCATAAGTAGAAAAGTAGAAATATCTACTTATGTGAGGATGAACTTGTTATTAACGTAAGTAGATAAGTAGAAATATCTACTTTTGTGAGAATAGAGATAGTTCTAACATAGGTAGAAAAGTGGGAATATCTACTTCATTTATAAACTGAGCTTAATTAGCTATAAGTAGAAAAGTAGAAATATCTACTTATGTGAGAATAGATTTATTATTAACATAAGTAGAAAAGTAGAAATATCTACTTGCGTTAAAATGAATTACTTTATAACAGAAGTAGAAATATCTACTTCTGTTATAAAGTAATTAGAAGAAATTTTAGTTTAAACCCTTAGGAGACAATGTTTGTAGACAATATAAAGTGCTCGTAAATTATCACGCTAACTACATAAGTAGAAAAGTAGAAATATCTACTTGTGCGAAGTTCAAACTAAATATTACGTAGGTAGAAAAGTAGAAATATCTACTTTTGTGAGAATGAAAAATATTCTAGCACAAGTAGAAAAGTAGAAATATCTACTTGTGCAATAATAATGATATATTCTCACTAAAGTAGAAAAGTGGAAATATCTACTTATGCTAGAATGCTCTCGTTTATAACATAAGTAGAAAAGTAGAAATATCTACTTATGCGAAAAAGAATTTTATTCTAACAAAAGTAGAAAAGTGGAAATATCTACTTTTGTGCCCTTGGAAACCCTGATATAACGCTATTTACAGACTCTATTCATTGCTTTAGGTTATGAGGTAGAAGGAAATCTGTAGAGTTATTATTGGATAGGGAAGGGGGCTGCTTTGTGTTAATGATGACTAATGTTTTTGAAATACTTCTCCATGAAGGAATCCATAGTTACAAGAAAAAAAACTCATCTGCCCCTCTTCCTCACTTAATCGAAGATCAGAAACAAACAAAGAAACATAAAAAAGGTGCGATTGGCGTTACGCGTTCCAAGGAAGATCTATCGACACCTGGTGGTGTCAAAGGGTACGTGATTACGTCGAAAGAGACTCTCTTGGAGGATTCTGTTGAACTTTCTCATTGGACCCCCAATGTACACAATTACTTAGGGTACGTCGATAAAGAAAAGTGGCATCTCAAGGGACACACCGAAAAGAACCTGCAGCAAATCAATACGTTCGTTGTCGACATCGACACGAAGAAACAGCCGTATACGGAAATTCTGACCGCTTCGCTCGATTACAGCGTGGGAATTCCAACGATGGTCCTGGAGACGCCGAAAGGGTTTCAGGTCTATTTCGTGCTGGAAACGCCGCTGTTCATCAGCAACCAGAACGACTACCGCGGCTTGAAGGTCGCGAAACGCATTTCCGAGAACATCCGGCGCAGCTTGGCCAAGGTGTTGCAGGGAGTGGATCTTTCCTGCAATGACTTTGGCTTTTTCCGCATGCCTTCAGAAGACAACGTCCGCTGGTTCTCCGAAAAGATGGTCTTTTCCCTGCACAACCTGATTTCGTGGTCGAAACGGCAAGACGATGACCAAAACCGTGGATTATTCGTCGTGGAAGCGAAAGAGGAGGCACTTGATCCGACACACGCCGAGTGGTTCCGCGAGTTATTGGCCACCCGTTACGTAAAGGGAAGCGCGGGGCAAATCGGCCGCGACAACTTGATGTACACAATCGCCTTGGCTTGTTACAGTGCCGGAAAAGGACAGGGGGAGACACTGGATCTGCTAGACGAATACAATTCCTCCCTTGAAGTGCCTGTGCGTCACAGTGAGGTTCAGAAAATCGTCAAGAGCGCCTACAAGGGCCGCTTCAAAGGTGCAAGTCAGACTTATATCCAGGAGTTATTAGAAGCCTGGTTGCCAGGGAAGGATATTCCGGTCACGAATCACCTCGGAGGTTGGTACAAATTCAAGAAGGATCGGAAGGATCGCGTCCGCAGCCACTACGACGAGTGGGAAGAGGATCTGCTTGCCTATATCCAATCGGAGACCAGTACGGTTCAGCCAATCAAATGGACAACCCAGAGCGCATTATGTGAAGCCGTCGGCATCCCCCGCAGCACGTTCAACGAAGTGGTCCGCAAATCCAAGAAACTGCTGATCAAACGAACCGGAAAAGGGCGCAGCGCACAGACGGGATTGACCTCTGTCGCCGTGCTTCTTCAGTGTGCTCTTGAATTCAACCAGCAACATCGTGCTCTGTACTATGAAGCAATCTCGTTAATGAACGGCTCACGTGAGAACGCAAGCGCTCTGTGGGAGCTTGAAGTCCAACTGGCTTTGCTGACAAGTTTCCCTGAAAACCGTTCTTCAAATGGAAAAAAATTCAATTCTTCTTAATTGTCCAATCTGCCAATACATATCTGTATACGTGCTCTTTTTTGAAATCCTTATTTTACCTACTGGTTTTTTTGTGCCTTAACGAATTGATTTTGGGGATCTTATGTCGACCTGTTAAACTAAATGTAAAGAAGGGCAGGGGAATGAAGATGCTGTATGGCTATGAGGAGTATCGATTAAAAGAAGGGATTTCTCCTGGTACGCTGGTGACGGAATTGGAATTGTTAAAGTCATTTGTTCGTTTTGTGAACTTGCGGAATGAGAAGCAGCTGGAGCTGTATGAAATCAAACCTGCGGATGTCCGGGCATTCTTGGATCAGGAGAAGGCGAAAGGGTTGAAGCCGGCTACGGTCAAACGGAAACTGTCCCATATCCGTCAGTATTTCCATTACTTGTGGAAGGTGGGGAAGGTGCCGGTTGATTTCATGCCTAAATTTGAATACCAACTGGTGATAGAGAAACCAGTGGCGCAGCTTGTGTATCTGGAATTTGTGCAGGAAAAGAAAAAGGTGCTGCAGCATCCAAATTTGATGTTGAATGCCAAGCTTTATTTCCTGTTTGCGATGGCCGGGTTTCGAATGCGGGAGATTGAACGGTTACGAAGTAGGCATTTTCATGATTTAGGGGATCGAGTGGAAATGAACTTTGTAACGTCTCAAGATGTTTTCTGGCAGCTGGTTTTTGAGGATCCGACAGACGTAGCGGTTATTGTACAGGCGATGGAGCGCGCGGTTTTTCGGGAGCATGATTACCTGGTTTCATCGGATAAGAAATACGGACCGGATTATGTGCGGAACAACATGAAGGATATCTATTCTGGTTTAACTGCGCTGTTACCCAAACCGTTTAAGACGGAAGAGGTTCGGATGGCCTATATTTACGACTTGTATAAGGTGCAGGAGAAGTCGTTTGATGAAATGGTGGGATTATTGGGAATTACGCCAACGTCGCTTACATCGGCTTTAAAGCTCGTTTTTGAGCGTTATAAGTGAATGTTGAATTACCAAATGAAATTAGGGAAAACTTTTGTTTAGTAATTTCATTTTAAAAAAGCAAATAGAGTTTAATTTTCTTCGCTCATTCCACGACTAGCGTTACAACTGATAAAGGTAATGGATGTTCATTTTGAAGGGGGAAGGTTTTTGAAAAATAAAAGAAATGCGTATTTAATAATAAATATCATTTTATTTTTAATATCTATAAATCCATTATGGCAATCATATCTAGATAATATAAAGTTAATTGAAATAGTACTGGCTTATTTACTAATTGCTATAATTTTCAATATAATGATTTTCGCTTCGGATTACTTATCAAATAAAATATTTAATTGGTATGAGAAGCGATTAAAAGCTAAATACACCTTGTATGAGTGGCTAGGTCACCCCTATCCATCGATAGATATAAAAAAACGATTATCCGATAAAAAAAATTTTACTGTAGAAGAATTTGAAGAGAATTGTAATATGATCAAAAAAGAAATCTCTTTAGAACTCAGAGATTTAAAAGGGTGGAAGAGCTATAAAAAGTACTTAGAACTTAAAATTAATAGCCCGCGCTTCCCTTCTCTTTTGAGTTCCTCTCAAAGTATATTAATTGCTTTAATTGGAGCCGCTGTAATCACTTTCTTAAATTTCTCAGATAAGAGCAATATACAATTAGTTATTAGTTATTTTTTTCTCTTAATAGCAGGGGTAGGTTTGGCAAAAGCAATTGATTTATGGAGTAGTATAATTGACCGAGACAGATTTCTACTTGTATTGGTCAATGAATATATTGAAGAAAAGGAAAATGAGATATTGCAGAATGAGGCAACCTAATATCCAAGTTTATATGTCTTTTCAGTTAGCTTTTATATGATTAAGGAAAAAGAAAATTTTTACTTATAAAAAGCTCAGGAGCCAATAAAGTAAAAAGGCACCTGAGCTTTTTGATGTAAACTGTTGTTTACATTATAATTTTTTTGGCTTTGGTGCGTTCATGGTTAGTTTTCAGTATTAGAAGAATAGTCTCTCTTAACGGTACTTGTACCTCTTTCGTTGTCTCGTTATGATGACGTCACCGCGGCCCTTATCTAAAAAAAACTAGAAGACATTGAAGAAGAGAACCGAAGTTTGAAAGAAGAGATGCGAAAGCGCGACTTCTTGTTCGTCGAAGTCTTGGAAGAAATGAAACACAAATTGAATCGGATAGGAGAGCATTAGCAGCAACTAGCTCACTATTGCTTGTGGAATTCAATATAGATGCGCCAGAATCCTCCTTATAGCAAAAAGAAAGTGAACCTCAGGCGATAACACCTCCAAAAGACACGCGAAATTTATGGGCAAGGATCTGGAATAAATAAGCGAAGGTAGTGTTCAGTGTGGAATGGAATTGGAATAAGACCAGTATTAATCTTCCTTATTCCTCTGAAAGTCTTAAAGCTCTTTTAGATGCCGTATGCAAGAGAGAAAACTCATTTCCTCAAGTAGATTTTTGCATGTGGTGCGATAATTTAACGATGGCTTGGAAAGATGAAGATTTAGATGAACAAGAAGAATTAGCTTTTGTTATTGCAAGAGATATTGAGTGTCAATGGGATTTGCATTGGTATGAGTTTTATTCTCATGAAAAGCTAATGAAGATGGACTTCTCCAAGTTAGAATTACCTCCCGATTGGTTTAAAGGATGGGCAGCTGAGTTAGATGGAAAATAACCAACAAAGACTAGGTTTTGAATGTAACTTAAGTGCAGTTAAGTTACATTCAACTATACATATAAGACGTTACTAAAAAGTTAAAACTATAGATTAGAGGGGCAGCTATGGATGAGTATAAAGTTGTTAAAAGTATCATTGATGAATGGGACCCGATTGGTTTATTGGACCCAGAAGGCCCTGAGAACGAATACAACCCTGAAATCAAAGATATTGTTGCACTCTTGCCTAATGTGGAATCGGTTGATGAACTTGCATTAAGAATCCGGCAAGTTTTCATAAAATGGTTTGAGATTTTTTTATCAATCGAAAAGTGCTATCCGATAGCTTTGAAAATATGGGAAGCTGCTAAAAAAACATAAGCTACTTATTATTGATTTTGAATGTAACTTAATGTGAATTAAGTTACATTCAGATATAGACAGGATGTAAATCAGAAGGAGGGGTATTTTGCTTAAAAAAATCTACTCGATTCTTTCAGCAATTTGTTTTGCTTTAATGATTTTACCGTTTGCACTTCCTTCTTCTCCAGGAAGCTTTGACCTTTTAGTATTTATCATGGAGATAAACTTCTATTTGCCGCTAATTTTCGGTGTAGCAGGGATCATTCTAGGATTACTCGGACTTAAAGGCAATGTAAGACTCTATTTAGTTTCGTTTAATGCTTGTGGTCTAGCCATATATCTATTCCTTACTTTTGTAGCCATCTATGGTTTTAAAGAACCTTAATCAGTTTTTTGAATGTAACTTATTAGCAATTAAGTTACATTCAGTTCTGCAATTTCTTTGGGTGGAAAACGGAAGACCGAAAATGGAGGTGCAACGGATGGAATACAGTGGTGGCTATTTTCTTCTTTCCTCAGCAAGTGCCAATCAACCCTTTTATCAAACCCAAGTGAATGATGGCGGATTCCACCTCGAAAAGCTGATTTCAATGGATGAGGAAGTGGGCGGTGTTTTTCCCAACATTTTTGACATTTGGGCGGACCGAAAGCCTAAAAGGCCGACACCCGTCTTATCTAAGTCGGTGCTGGATAAGGTCTTGGTATCCATGATATTTGGTACGCTGGAAGACGCACTGGAAGGCTATTGGGAAGCAAGACCCCAGGATTCATCGGTGAGTCTGGTCGGCATCAGCCTTGACGAGAAGCATCTTCCGGACTTTCACGACTGGCGGGACCCTATCAATGACGAAACTGGAGAAGAAGAGGGAGTCGTCTACTGCTTGAAAAAAAAGCAACCAACCAGCAGCGGTGGGATATTTGCAGGGTACGATATTGTAGGCTATGAGTTGGGCGGCCGGTTTCTCTCTTTCTTGGGTAATCATCTTTTCAAGGATTTTCTGGCATTTGATCCAAACCTTTCAATCAATACATACGGTTTGTTTCCGGAACTGCAAACGGCAGAAGCTCTTGCCCGTTACACGAATGAGGTGCTCGCTGAACAGGGAATGGCAGAAGAAGACTTGATGTGGCTACCATGGAAAATAACAATTTATGAAGGTTTATAAACGGAATTAAATCTTTCTTTTTTGAATGTAACTTAATACTAATTAAGTTACTTTCAAATTCCTGTCTTATAAGGACTTACGAAAAATAAAATAACCTCATTCTCTTTTTCAGTTATACTAATATTTAGAAATAGAGGGGGTTATTGGGGTGGAGAAAACGTTAGCTATTTATATCGCTTTTGGTGCAGCCATAGGATTCTTTTTCGGGGGGATCTGGGAGGCAATTGCGGCAATGGTCTTAATTTATATTGCGCTAAGAATTGATCATCTTATAAAAAAATTCGAATACAGAAGATAAACTCAACTAAAAAAGAATACGCAAATTAAAGGTCGTGTTCGAAAAAAAGAGCACGACTTTTTATTGAATTTGAATGTAACATAAGTGCAGTTAAGTTACATTCAAAATAGGAATTTAAAGAAAATGTTAAAACTATGAAGTGTCTATATACAGTTAAAATTCAAACAACAATTAAATCTTTTGCTAACACTGCTTACCTATTGTCAGATTATAGAAGTGTAAATCTGAAGTTAATATATACCAGAATTAACCCACTGAACAGACTCGTTTTTGTAAGAGTCTCTTTTTCAGTGGGCTATATAAATATCGGCTATTTATTAGTGTAAACTGTTACTTTAATTCAATTGTAACGGGACTCATAGAAGTTTCCTTATGCAAGTCTTCAGCTCCTTTTGAGTAGTAGATGATGGGCGTAATCGTCAGCGAAGTTGCTTCTTTGTTCAATGAGTAGATGGTTGTTTGGGATTCATTTGAAGTACCCTCATCATAGCTGATACTCCCATTTCCGCTAACTTCATATACGTTTCCTAAATTATCTTTCGCTTCAATCATTTCGATAGAGACAAACGACCACTCTTTCAGAACGGTTTCGTCAATTTCATATCCGAAGTCCAAAACTGCCGCTAGTTCAGATTGCTCCAATGACTTCATGGTTAACGTAATCCCGTCTTGTTTCGTTGATTCATCCAACGGAATAAGGCTAGTGGATAGACGGGAAAGTGCGAATTCAAACTTCCAATCGCCGTCGATTTTCTCATTCGTCTGGGTATTGGTCAATGATTTGGGAATCCATTGAACATGAATTTTGTTCGGACTTTCTTTCTCGAAGTCGGGGGACACTTTTTCTACTCCCACGTATGTGGTAGCGTTAATTTTTTCAATCGAGCCAGTTCCACTCATTCCATTTGCTTCTTTGATGTCAATCCAACCCTCTGCTCGTGGGCTTACTCCGAGTGCATGCTCTGTTTGAATGGCATAAGTAACCATGACATTGGTTCCGTCATAAACAGCATCCTTGATCATGACATCAACTCCGTTGCTCGTCTGGACCTGTTCCACGACTGTCGCAAGATCTCCATACGTATTGGGAAGCTCATCGTTTTCGAAGTATGCTAAGACATTTTGGAGGAACGGGACTTGTCCAGCAATTGTTGGCAGTGCAAAGTAACTGGCTGAAACAAGGCTTATTCCTAATATGGCAGCCGCCATGATTTGTTGAACATAGGCTTTTTTCTTGGGTGTCTTCTTAGCGTGTACATGCGCTTTGATATTCTTTTTCTGTTGTTTGGATAAAGGTTTCGGTTCAAGTTGATCGATGTCTAAATCAAACTGGCGTTTCAATCGATCGTTCATATGGATCGCTCCTTTAGATGGGGATGAATCGCGAGTTTTTTCTTTCCGCGATATAATCGATTTTCAATTGCTGGCACAGTAAGATGAAGTATTTCCGCTATTTCAAGGTTCGACAAAGACTGAAAATACTTCATGATAAAGATATCGCGATCGATGTCAGGGAGTGTACTCATTGCTAGCAATAACAGGTTCGTTTCTTCTTTTTTTAATAAGTGCAATTGGGCATCTTCATTAGTCGGATGCAGGTAAAGCAATTCCTCATTGGTTTCACGTGCTCGTTGTTTCTCAAGCTGGCGGAACCGATCGATGGCTTTGTATTTCGCGACTGTTCCAATCCACTTTTTAAAATCTTCAGGCTCCCCCTGAAACTGGCCTGCATGTTGCCAAACCGTCAAAAACACATCATTTACACATTCATCCACTGCTTCCTTGCTTATATCCGATAAAATTTTATAGCAAATTGCATTGATCAGAGAAGAGTAGTGTTCAATGATGTAGTCGAGAGCATCTTCTTTTTGCTTTTTTAATCGTTTCACAAAATTGGCCGCATTACTTCTCATGTAAATTCTCCTTCTTGTCGAAAAGCTTCTTCACTAACTATATCGAATCTCGATAGACATAACTCTCACCTTTTTCTGTATTAATAAAAAAGAAAGTGCAAAGCATAAAAATTATAGTTCGGGGGAGAAGTGAGACGGATGGCTCATAGGGCAGAACCAAAAATCAATGATCTACAGGGACTCATGTAACAGCATCTGCGAAGTAATCTGAACGAATTGAAAAAGCCTCTGCAAAATCCAAATGGAAATTTTGAGGCAAAGACTAGAATTTGAATGTAACTTAATGTGAATTAAGTTACATTCACTTTCCCGAAAGAATTACAGCGGAAAATGAATATAGGAGGTTGTTATGGAAAAACTCTATACAAAGAGAGATTTAGAAAACCTGGAAGATCGGTTTGAATTTTTATTTCCAGTTCCTTATGAATCGGATACGATACCAGACAGATTGAAGGAAATGCGAAAAGTTTCTTTTGACGCAATCACTAGCCAGTTAATCCAGAACGATTTTTCTTTGATTGTATGTATTCCCCACCTGCCAGTAGTTAAAGTATTAAAGCAAGCCGAAGTGCTTAGTACAAGCCATTCGTTTAGGTTCTTAAGAATACCGTCTCAAACTTACAATTCTGCCATCGAAGAATTTTTAATGGAAAACTCTACTGACTTAAAGTTTTTTTGGATAAAGGATATTCAGAAGTTGCAGTTCGAGTTGCCAAAAACCAGTTACGAAAGAATAAAACTAGTGAACATGAATCAAAATGAAATTTATAGTTTTTGGCTAGAAGATCGAGAATGTACAATTGCAACGTGGAATTAAATGCGTCTTGCCAATGCCTTATTTAAAATCTTTTCTTTTGACTTTACTTAATAAAATAGCCGAAAAACGAATGTAACTTAATGCTAATTAAGTTACATTCGCTTCTAAGATTTATTGGTCACCCCAGCACGTAAATAATCTAATGAAAAGCGAGGTAGAAATATGAGCAAGTATCACTTAAATCATGCTTTGATAGTTATCTTTTTTACAGCCATTTTAATTTATGATCTTTCAACAGGCGGATTTATTTTAACGGTAATCGCTGGTCTTTTAGGAATTACTTTGATCATCATAAATCACAAAAAGAACAGAAAATCTACACGAACCACTCCTAATAAAACGACTACCGGTAGTTAAATAGAAACAAAATTTATTGGACTACCGGTAGTCATTCAAAAGGCCAGATAAGAGAGCTCTCCTATCTGGCCTTCGTTGTTACTCTGCCTTATTTTCAAACTCTATTTTCTTCTGATTGCACTTTTTTACTAGGATGTTTAATTCTCCAAAGGAAAAACATAGTTAGTAAAACATAAAATACTGTAGCAATAAGAAAAAAGGGTTTATTTTGAGAATAGGAAAAGGAATGACTAGTGAATAAGATTAGAAAGTACACCGTCCACATTCCGACGATTTGAAGTAGCTGGTTCATGAGATTAGATTTAAACATGTCATCGTCCCTTTCGCTAGAAAAATTTTAATAATTTACTTGATATCATATATACCATTTTTCTCCAGTGAGGTTTCGTTTTTTCTCAAAATCAGATTTTAAAGTTTTTGAATGTAACTTATTAGCAATTAAGTTACATTCAGATTCAATGTTTATAACCCTATGATTTTCAGTTTATAAGCCAAGTATTGCTATGAAAATTAATGTGAACACGAAACTTGCAACGATGGACATTACCCAATGAGTCTTGTTCGTTATTCTTAAAAGTTTATTCACGATAAAATTAATGATGAAAATAGCTAAAAAGACGACAACGAACGTTACTAGAAAATAAATGAACAATTGGTTTCTCCACCTTTCATACATACGCTAAAGAAATAATAATTCACTTTTTTATACCTATTTATTTCCAGTAAGGTTTCGTTTTTTCTAAAAATGAATTTCATATGGATTTTTCTACTCAATCTGAATGTAACTTAATGCTAATTAAGTTACATTCAAATTCATTAACGACAAGGCTTGCTTTAAGAGCTTCTAAAGCAATACTTTGGAGAGGTCTTACCCTCTTATTAAGCAATAATTTTTGCAAACCAAGCTACATAATGGGCTCCTGGAATAAAAAGAATTTGGGCAAACACTGTGCCTAGTAGCCTTGAACTCATCATCATGACAGAAGCTCTTTTTAGCTCAGAATAATTCCCTTTTTTATTGATGACATCGTCGGCTAAAATGGAGATTTTAGGATCAATGAATATGATCAATAACATTGTAGCTATACCGTTTATCAATCCCGAGGCCATAATTGCCGTTGTTTTATACTCAGGAACCAACAAACTAGCATATAAGGCCGACAAAACCCCAATTGTATAAACAGCCGTAATGACGACGTTGATTACAAATAATTTTATCGGAATCTCTCTTATCCCTATTCCTCGTAAATAGGACAGGCTTGGCTTTCGTATATATTTGAATCCACGACGCATATAATCGAACGTAAAGCCTTTTTTCAATAAATTTGGGATGGAGCCTCTTTCATTCGCCAAATGAATAATAGCTCTAGAAAAAATGGCTACAAAAGTAGGCAAGCAGATAATGCCTAGTAAGGTACCTAGCGAAGCTGAACCTATGAGGATTCGGAATTGGTTTTCAACAAATATGAAAGCATTATCCGAAGGAGCTTTATCGATCAAACTCCCTGTAAAAGGTTGCTGCATCATATTTGATAACCTTGAAACCATCACCATTACATTAAAAAGTGATAAAGCTGATGCTAATAAACGGACGCGCGCCCCAGAAAGGCGCACTGCATAGGCTAATGTTTCGATTGAATGAATGATCAGGATGAATAGAGCGATCATGATGAGTTTTTCTGTTAATAATTCTATTATTTCCACCTGCCCAATTTATATTGTTAGATTTGGACGTTTTGCATTTCAGTAAGTTTCTTCAAAATTTTATAAAAAAAACCAATCATAAAAATCTGTCTTTGAATGTAACTTAATCCTAAGTAAGTTACATTCAAAACCCCCATTCCATTGACTTCTCAAAAAAGAACGAAGAAACTAAAATTACGAGAAAAAAAGATACATTCAAACCGTTGATTCCACTGGGCTCGAAATTCCTTGGCTGCGCTCTTTTTTCTTTTAACCAAAACATCTTGAGTAGTTCGCTACATATATGAATTAACCACTTAAAGACATACTTTACAATCTAATAGTACTAGCAAACAGAAATGACCATAAGGGGAAAAGGGTTTATGAAGAAGAAGCTTTTATTGGTATTATTGATTGTCAGTGTTGGCATTAATTTCTTTCTGTTGGGGGATTGGCTGCTATTTAAATATGGGACCCAGCCGACAGTGGAAGAAGGAATCGCGTTAAGCGAAATGGTCCAGAAAACGGTGAAAAGTGCCGATTACCAAACGATTGCGAGCGAGGAAAAGATTATTGCAATTGACAGGTTCATGGACAAGTCAAAAGGGGGCGCTTTCCCCTATTACTTTGCTGTAAATGTTTACACGGATACGCAAACACATATTTTTTCTTGTACGGATGCTGCATGTTCTACCATGGAAAGTGCAGGAACCATGTATTCGATTTACAAAGACGAAGACCGATGACTGCCCTTTAACTAATAAAAGTCTTGAAAGAAGTACCACTATGTGAAATAAGCAGAGTGAAATTAAAGCTGCCGTTTCCTTAGACTGAATGTCACAAAAACGGATACCATCTCTGTCTAGAGACGGTATCCGTTTTAATCTGCATATCTTGCTGCTTTTTTCCTTCAAATTTAGTTAAAGCAGAATTAGCAGGTGGATTTAATCTTCCCAAAGCTCATCCATTAACTCTTCGATCTCTTTTCTTCGCTTCTCGGTTTCCTCATTAAGAAGGGTCACTCGATCTCCATTGATTTCAACAAAGTCACCCGGCTCCGCTGTGGCTGGAAAGATGCTCTTGTCGAAGTCGCGAGTCATCCCTTCAATTTCAACAACTGCAATGTTCTCCTCAAACCGATCGATGATTCCTTTTAAGGGCTTCATGATTATTTCACCGTAGCAACTGTGATTTTGGTTCCGGTTGAAGTGAAGATAATGTTGCCTTTTTGGTCCGTCCGATAGATAGTCGTCTTATACGGCTTGTATCGGTTCAGCACTTCAGTGGATGGATGGCCATACGAATTCTTTCCAACGCTAATCACCGCATATTTCGGCTGTACGACTTTTAGGAAGTCCGCATTGGAGGAAGTCTTGGCTCCATGATGACCGACCTTAATGACATCGGCAAGGAGCGTCTGCTTGGCCTTAACCATGTCTGATTCAGCTGTTTTTTCGGCATCACCAGTAAACAGGAACTTGTTCTTGTTATAGGTGATATGAAGTACAGCACTCCAATTGTTTAAATCGCTTTTCCCATAGTCGCGTGTCGGTCCGATAAACTTGGCCGTCCCAGTCTTCAGAGGAAGTTTCACACCGGCCTTGGCTGTCTTGATAGTCAGTTTCTCTGCCTTGACAGCAGTCAGGAAATTCTTATAAGCATCGGTCGTATGGGCCACTTTCGGTGCATAGACCGACTCGACTTTGTAGGCTTTGAGCACTTCATCCAGCCCACCCAAGTGGTCAGCGTCAGGATGCGTGGCAATCATAATCTCAATGTCATCGACTTTCTGTTTCTTGAGATAAGCAATGACTTCATCTCCCTGTCCTTGACGCCCACCGTCAATCAGGACGTCCTCGCCGCCCGGCATCTTGATGTAGGTAGCATCACCTTGGCCGACGTTAATAAAATGTACTTTCATTGTTGGGGTAGCCGCCGTCGAAGCGGAAGGCATAGAAACAAGCCCAGCCAACAGGATGACGGACATAAGGATACTTAGGGGCTTTTTCAACAAATCTCCTTCTTTCCTGTAAGTTATTTACATCTTCATCATAAGCTACGAAGATCCAACCGACAATACATTTCTTCTGGTTTTCTTGAGTATTTTCAGCATTACAACGGAACAAGCAATGGAATCTAAAAAAGATGACCCCGGCCCAATACCGAAGTCATCTCCTCGCAGCGTAGCTGCAGGGTGCTTTTATTAAGTTGTCCATTAAATGGGGCACAGTTCAGCAGAGACGTATCTGTTTTTTATTCGTAAATATCTTTTCGATGTCCGACATCGATGATGGTAATAATGATTTTTTCGTCTTCGATTAACGCCAGGATGCGGTAATCACCCACACGGTAACGCCACTTGCCCTTGTGGTTTGCGACCAAAGCCTTTCCATGTGTTCGTGGATCGCTGGCATCCTGCAAGTTCTTTTCGATCCAGCCAATCAGGAGAGAGGCCTGGTACCGGTCCATCTTTTTTAATTTCTTCAACGCGACATCTGAAAAATGAACAGCATACATCGTCTGTTATAAACCTAATTCTTTTTTGACGTCATCCAAGGAATGGGTTTTTTCCATATTGGCAAGGACCCGGTCAAAATTCTCTACGTCGATTTCATCCTCAATCTTTTCAATGATGGCATTTCTCATTAAATCAGAAACAGATGTCTTTTTTAGTTTGGCGTAGTCGCGGATGAGTTTGCTGTCGCGATCATCCACACGCAAGGAAATGGTGGCCATGGATAAAACCTCCTTCAGTTCTTTGTAATACATTGTATTACAAATTCTCTTGTTTGTAAAATGATTGACCTCAACCTCTTTATGTAAATAGTATCTTTATAGGTTCTATCCATATACAAGTATCAGTATGAATAATAGAAGAATACGCAGCATTATACAGATTTTATTGGGTACCGAATTTATTGAAAATGAAGATGCTTTAACTTTACCTTTGAAACGTCATCATAATGGTGGAAAGTCATTGAAGATTATGGAGGATTTTTTTAAGATTGTTGACCATTATTGCGGCAAAATTTCTTTACCAGAAAGCTTAAATTCATATCAGTGGTTCAAGAAACTCTATTATGAGAGTAACGTAGGGTATATCGACTCGGGATTTTATAGAGAAGGTTTTTCGGATCACAAGAAAATAATTTGCAGCAAGAGAATAGATTACCGCGAACTGGGCTGTTCAATACTGATTTTGGATGGTACAGCTTCTTGTACAAGAAAAATTTACAACGAAGAATTCGAAATTTATTCTCTGCCAATCCATACAAAATATGAACGAATGACGATATACCAGAGAAGCATAAATACTTCTGCCAGTAAACGGAGAAGCTCTTCTCAATCAGTACAACGCTTGATTGCAAATGACATACATAAAATTCAAATGGAAAAAGGAATTAAGCCTTTTCCATTAATGAATAAATTTGAAGTAAAAGAATACGTCAAGCTCAATGCAGTTAGTAAGGAAGAGTATGAACAATATTTTCAGGTTTCGCTTTTGGATGAACAGACCTTACCGATAAATATTTTAAATACAGTTGGGAAAAATCATTTGGCAGATCGCAACAGCCTGTACTTAACCTCGTTGCCGAACCGTCCTCCTAGCTACTATCAAGCCATAGCCATCAGTTTGCATAAAGATGGAGACATACCGTTAAACTTGTCTACGAATAAGCAGAATACGAAAACTAAAACATGGTTTGCAGATGAACGTGTGGAAGAGATTTATAAGGAATGTTTGCTGGGCGAAATAATCCAAATTATACATCGTAGTAATACCCGCAACCTGATGGTACCTTCCAATGAGAAAGTTCACATCTTTATTGCCACTCAGTACGATAGTTTAATACAACGGCTACTGGAATCTTTAGATAAAGAAGTTAGTTTTGAACGTAATAATGTAGAAAAACTGTCCGATTTTACGAAAAAACTTGAAAGAGAAGTCGCGAAAATTACAGAGAAGATTAAAAGAGAGAAAATTACCTTGCCTAAATCAGTAGGTAGAATCGAAGATGGCGCAGTAATGAAAAATATGTTTCAAAAGAACTGGCCAGACAATGAAAAAAGAATGCAAATTAAAGCGGTTTTTCGACAGCATAAGTTGGACGTTATTGAGGTACCAACAAAAACTAATCCTGAAAAGATGGAGAAAAGAATTGTGCACTTTGTAGAAGATTGAACTGAACCCTCTTTTAGCTAGAATTTATTTAAGTGCTTAATATTTGGAGAGAAGACCAGAAAAAGATCTGTTCTTCTCTCTTTTAACTTCCGGGTTTAGCTATCCCAATCGAACATACAATGGGCGCATCTGCTATTTGCTACGACACCATCGCATATCTGGCATCTATAAGATTGACTGTAAGAAGGACGCACAGCATATTCGAAATCAGAAATATCTATAGCACGGTCGAACTCATTTCTGGAAATGCGTTTCTCTGGTATAGGAACTTCACCTTGTGTCGAAACAGAAAAATAATCTGTGAAAACTTCAGTAATCGATAAGATGAAATACTCTTTAAAAAAAATGCCGGCTTCGACGCTTTGATTTACTATTTTCCACGAATTTGAGCCAGGTTCAACATTTAAATTCCATCGGTATTCAATTTGATTGCCATCTTTACAATGGATTACGTAATTTTTGTAAGGTTCTATTATCATATTTTTATGTCTCCTCTAATAGCAGTTTTTTAGATAGGGACCGAGTAGATTTCAACTCAGCCCATATAAATTTAATTAGCAAGATATACAGTACGAATAACAGGATTTCGGGAATTCGTAGAATCAACGATGTATATAATGCCCTCATATTCTCTTTTTTCAATTCCATTCATACTGAAAAGATGGTTGCTAGCATTAACGTTTGATTCAATAAATGTCTGAATAAATTCAGCAGATTCATCTGTAATCCTTTCTTTAAATCTTTTAATTGCATGGTTAGTTATAGTCATTGATATTCCTCCTTAGTCCTGAGTGATTATTTTTAATCTTCACAGAATCCTCCCGGAGGGAGTTCTTTACCAATTTTAAGTGGTTTATAAATTTACTTATATAGAGTTATTAGATTCACTTTTGGCATTTTAAAATGCTTTAGCATGGTAAATTAAGGAATAGTTATCATGAAAATGTGATGTTGTTTGGGGAGTAACTACAAATAAGTGGCCTTTTTTGCTGCTAATATGGACTCAGTTTTATTGAAGGATTGGATTGGAAAGATTAACATCAATATTAATGAGGTATTGTCGATTTATATGATACTTCTTAGTATGAAGTTTGCGCATGGAACCGTTTTTAAAATTTATGGACATTGAAGTCGATGCATCATGTTTCTTGTAATCTAAGAACATGGTAATTTCGGTCTGAAAGAGCGAAGTGACTTCCATCTCCGCATGCGACGGAAAACTTCGGAAAGATTTTCTTTTTTACTAGAGCTTGCATAATATCTGTAATAAACTGAGTGGTAGGGAAGGTCTCTTTTCTATTTATTCATTTGCCCAAAATATTTTACGCTCACAGATTTATAAATCAAACAGAGAATGGAGATAAAATAATGGATTTAAGTAACTTAATCGCAACCATAGTAACTTCAACCGCTGCCCTAATAGCGATTATAGGTGGATTTTTGATTAGCAGAGTTATCACCCTTGCAAGTGAACAAAGTGGAATAAGAAGAAGATTAAGAGAAATACGGAACGACGTCTTTGCTAAAGACATGATATTGCGAGATTTAGAAACTAACTTATTAATTGAAGATGGAGTAGATTTCGTTGAGATTTATTATAAAAAAATAATTTTTAAAGGAAAGTCAATAGACGATATTTTAACGGAAGAAGAGGGATTTAGAGGAAGAAAAATAAAAGAGTTGGAACCATATGTACAGGAATTACATAATGTGTATCGTGATATATCTGAATTAACAGACATGGGAGATAAGATGAATGAAACTTTCAAGGATTTTGCAGATTCTCATGAATTCAAATTTCCTCACAGAAAATATTGGTACAAATTGTTGTTTGACGAGTTGGAACTAATAGAACAAGAGAAAGCGAAAGAAATGGAAAATGCAAACTTGCCTTGGGTAACTGCCATAGCAGGACAAAGTTTTAATGTCATTAGTACGAGTGTTTCAAATATAGAAACAGAAAAATATGAACGAAAAAAAAGAGATCGTACTAGATTAAAAGACGAGTTAACGGTTCTGCGAATTCAATTTACAGAACAAAATCAAATTTTTGAGGACTATGGTAAACCGAAAGGGCTGTGGTGGGGATTATTCGTTCTCGCCTATGCAAGTATTGTAGGTATTGCTTACCCAGTATCACTTTTACCTTATGTAACAGGAACTTATGATGATGCAACTACGAAAACATTCCTTCTAGGATTGTTTTATAGCCAATTGGCTGTTTTATTCATCTATTTAGGTATTTACATGTTTGCGTTAACAAGGAAAGAGGCAGAGCCAACACTAGATTTAGATACTGATGACATAGACGCCTTAAAACGTAATATAAAAGAAACGAGAAGATTATTTTTCCTTCATTCTGATATGAAGAAAAATAGATGAAACAAAAGTACCCGCTTTACATAAATTGATGAATGTAAAGCTATTTCTCAATGAAACTATTAGATACAGAATAAAATAGCTAAACGCAAGAATTTCCGTCGTAAATCATTTTAAAGTGAGGTAGAAAAATATGATAAATTTAAAAATTGATCAAGTAAGTATCGGCAATTCATATGAATTCGAAAACCAGTGCGGTTACTCTAAAGTATCTAAGCGGTTAGTTTATATTCGTTTGAAAGAAACTAAAGAAAAATACAGGTTTTTCATATACCTAGATCCAAAGTTAAAGGAATGGAGACCTCAACAGTCAAATCCTATACATGCAAGCTTAGAGTGTTCAATTTGCAAAGAGAAAGGTAAAAAATATGATAAAGGAAATATGTGCAACGGATTAGAAATAAAAGATTTAGAAGATATTTGGAATAAAGTAAAAAATAAAGGTCAGGTTAAATTCCAGTTAGTTCATAAATTGAAAATGAATAAAAGAACATACGGGTATAGAACTCTTTAATAAAACTTTTGTAAATCTCCCTTTCTAATTTTTTGAGAATACTTCAAAAAACCTTCCAAGAATATGGAGAGTTTTAATGAAGAATAGAATTTTTTAATGATAAAAGTCAATTGAGTTTTACGAACATTTGGAGCAGCTTAGCACTTCAAATGAAAAATCTGTTGACGCGTTTTTTGACCGGCATAACCTCAAAGTGGTGGAAGCATCCCTTGAATTAATTCAAGGAAAAGTGGAGCCAACAACTTTGCAACTCTTTAAGTTAGGGAGCAAGTTATTTCTCACTCACTTAGAGAAGGTTTTTTTGATGTGAAAAATTCAATAAAAGCATAGAGGACAATCAGGAGGAATTCTCAAGAGTGATTAAGTTTCTTCGGAGAAAAGATTCAAGTTGCGACGAAGCCATTAAACAGTTAGAGGAATTTATCCGAAACAACTATCGAGTGGCTACTTTTGTAGAAATTTAGAAATGGTTTGTGCGGCCGTTATCTTTCGATATTTGTCAATTGGCAAAAAGAATACAACAAAATGACAATCTTAGCTTCATAGAAGAATGTCGTCAACAGAAAGAATTAGAGTTATAAAAAACCGAAAGGAATTATTCCTTTCGGTTTTTCTAATATTAATTAGTATAGGAAATAGAGGATTGTGATAAATAAAGCTGCATTCCCCTAATTCGAGGAAATGCAGCTTTATCTACTAATAGGTTTAATGACTCCTTTCCCACAAATGAATCACTGCCTGCTCAATCGCTTGCCAGGTGATATCCGCAGCATATGGATATTGCTTCTGATACCGATTCCATAATTGCGCCATATGCTCGCTTTCGAAAACTTCCCTTAAAATCGCATCGCCTTCTTCCAGTAAACCACCCGATCCGCGGTGGTTTGCGGTAGAGAGGAGTGCTTTTTTTACCTGGCCGGCCAGCAAGTTTTCTTCCTGAGTACCGAACAAAGCATAGATGTCGTAGAAGTCTCGAAGTCTGGTATTGGCTGTCCCACGAGAAATCATCGTCTCCAGCTTTTCGGCAAGTACCGTTTCAATCGTGTAAGCGAGGATGTCGATTGTTCGCTCTTCCAGCAACAGCCGGTAGTGATACTGAATTTCTTTCGGCGTGATTTTGTCACCTGTCGTCAAGTCCACTTTTAGAGGCAGACGCACTTGATCCATTTGTGCAAGTATGGACAAGCGGAAGCCATTATACTCCGCTTCGTCCCGAATCGGTTCCACTTTTTCTAAACTTAAGGTGACACCATCTTCAAGGGGGGTGGCCACGATATCTAGGAATGCTTTTTCAATGGCTTCCCGGTTCATGGGGTACCCTTGGATGGTTGCATCCATGTCCATGGTGGAACGCAAATCTACCCCGATTAGGGAAGCTACGAGGACACCGCCTTTTAGCACAAAGTGCTGATTAAAATCCGAATGAACAATTCGCTCAAGCAAACGCTCGAATAGATAATTTCGGAGAAGCAGTTGTGGATTGATTCCTTTTTGTTTGGACATATTTTTAATGAGGTCTTTCACTTGGCGCGAGCTCTTCACAGCAGAATCTCCACATATTTTCGAATTGGGGTAGATACCCGCAACTGTTCAGCGTAGCGCAGCAGCTGCGGAATATTCTTCTCTTTCCGCGCTAAGTAACGCTTCATGCTGTCGTTCAATAGGTCGGCATCCACTTTGTTCCGCTGTCTGAACAGGTCACAAAGCGTCCGTTCCGCATTGTAAAGTCGAATCGGCCGGCCATGGATTGTAGCGGTTTCGGTTACGCCAAGCTCATGCCATTCTTTTTTTACTGAATAGACCTGTACACCGTTGTCAGTGAGAAGCTGACTGTGATATCCCAGTGGTACGGTAACGGAATAAGTAATCGGGTCCCTGTCCGTTAAGTCGTGCAGATACAGCGCCGTTTCGTGAGAAAAGATCAATTGCGGGCTCCGTGCCTGCAGTATATACAGATCGTCTCCCAATGTGTCAGGGGTCACGTAAATACCGTGACTGACACGCTCGATCACACCTTCTCGTGCCAATACCGTTAGATAATGCCGGGGAATTCCCGCGGCTTCAGCATCTCGCGTCAAGACGAGGCCATCCTGCTGCTTGATCAAGTCGAGGAGTTGAGTTTTATACGGCATCTATAGCACCCCTTTTTTGCATTTATACTTATATTATATAAGAATTAAGTATAAATGCAAAAATTCTAGACTTAACAGTTCTTTTTAATCTCTAAATTCATGCGGAATGTAAAGATGATAAAAAAACGACCCACCGTGGTCCGCATTGTGAAGAGGCGTGGTGGGTTCTATAAATACCAAGATATATTTAAGCATTTGAAGCGTCCATTTTTTCTTTTGTTCTATTAATAGAGGATTAACAGTAGTTATAGGGAATTACTTCTAAAGGGATTATAATACATTTTAGTGAATCAATATAATTAAGTTGTCGTTATAATTGTATTTCACAGGATGGCAATCTCTTAACTAAAGAAAAGGGGAAAGAAATGAGTTATTTATATATTGATGAAAAAGGGCCGCAAGAAACAATAAGAGCATCGAATCCTTATAACGAAGAAAAAAAGATTAAATTAGGAAATGACAACATGCATGTTTACGTTGCTGATGTAATAAAAATCAACAAAAATAGTCTTTCCGTAATTGAAGAGAATTATAAGTTGTTAGAGAAAAAATACATAGCTTCTAGAAATTTTGATAAGGAATTAAAAGGAAAAGATATTTTGGATAAGAATTTTAAGTTCGGAATTGCCAGCATGAAAAATCGAGAGATAGATTTTTATAATTCATTAATTGATTTGCTGCATGAAAATCAGGTAGATAATTTATTATTGTCTATAAATAAAATGTCGTTAGTTGCTGACAATCGGCTAACACACTGGATACTTGAATTAGAAAAGAAAAGGTTTATAGAATCAGCTTGGCTGCTAAAATACTCCTTGGTTAAATATTTAGAAATTGAAGCGAGTGCTAGTGTGATTCTATCCATTTTCGATTCGAATAAAAGTAACAGAGAAGTTCTTACAGAAATACAAAAAGACTTGGGAGCTTTTATCGAAAGAAACAAAAATATCAATAGAATGAGAGGGCAAATAGGAGAATATAAGATGTTAATCCAAACTATTAAAACCAAGAAGCATTTAATTTCAACTTCTTCATTTGAGGAAGTTTTATTTGATTGGGAAAAGTTGAGCTTTGATATTGACTTGTGGATGACAGAAATGAGCCAAAATACCAAATTCCATATACAATCTACTGAACTCATCCTTGATGAGGGAATACCTTTACAACCATTTAACAAATTTGATTTCTTATCAGTTAAAGAAGAAGAAGATTCGGTTGATCATGTCGGACTTCGGATTTCTGATGTTTTGATTGTATTTATGGGTAAAATGATTTCCAAACTAGCGAATGACGTAAGATATGATAAAAAGCAACCCGAAGAAAGAAAACTGCTCTCCAAATCTTGGTTTGCATTAGAAGAAAAACAGTTTGAGTTGTTAAAAAAAATGAAGGAGTATTTTTTTCCTGATAACTCAACCTACTGTTTTGTAGTGGATGTCTATTTTGATGATGCAGCCTTACTGCAAACTTATTTTGAATATGTCAGTACTTATGAATCATTTGATAGCTATAAAGCTCAGGCTGAAAACCATGTAGATAATCACTTCACACATTTTTTTGCAGTACTCAATTCTAGATGGGCTCTGGCAATGAGAAATGAAAAAGTGATCAGGAAGGAACACGGAAGCATGTTTGCTGCCATAGAAGCCGGAGTAATGCGTCCTCTATGAATGAATTATAATTATATTGAATCTATAAAAATCAGTTCAATACTAGATTGAGCAGAATTAATTTCTCATTTGTATTTGCTCTTAACCAGTGGATATATCTAAAAGATAGCTTTGAATTTTTATTAATTATGCTTTTCATATTAAAATAGATTATTTATTCAGCACTTTATGTTTCTTATAGTAACCAAATAGGGGTGAGAAATTGTCTGTAATGTACGATTTAAAAAAAGTTGATCAAGCTTTAATTACTACTGACGAGGAAACTCTTCTAGAAGATGTAGATGTCCGATATTCTCTAACCATTCCATTTTTAGATCGAAAAGAAGGCTTATCAGTAGGTATCATATTAATGAATCCATCAAAAGCCAATAAGAATATATCAGATAGTACTATTAATAAGCTAATAAAATTCTTTTATGACTATCAGGTAAATAAACGCCCAATTAAAGATATTACCGTTTGCAATATTTTACCCATCTATGCCAGTAATACAAAATCAACTATGAAAAAAATTAGGGATTTACATTCAGCAAATATTCTAGATAAAGTTCAAAATTGTAATGAAGATAAGCTGAAATTGAAAATGGAGAATAAAAATCTAATAGTATTAGCATGGGGGAAACCAGGAGTTAGAAGTATACCTAATTTACTTTATTACAAAGAAGTTCTACGCGTTGTTAATTTAGTTTCTACATTACACGGGGATACTTCATATGTCTTAGACATTGAAAATGCTAAGAGCACTTTTACTGAGAATGGAGACTCACGGCACGCTGGACGTTCTGTTACTTTAAAGGGTTTGATAAAGATAGAAGCATCAGAATTGTTTGGTCTATAAAAACTGTAGTTCCATTTTGAACATCCATTGATTAACTTGTTCTGTTGTAGGAAGCTGTTTCTTCTTTATTTCACAATTGAGCCAAAGGAAGGGCGTTGAAAAGCGTTAAAACGTTGTTGGCTGTCAAATGTGTATCAATTGTAAGTTCTAAATAGTTATGAACATTTTGATAGGCTGTTTGAGTACAAAATATTTGTTTGGACACTAAGCATTAATAATACCTACTTAATTGAATTATACCTAAGCGAAAAAGAGGATTTCAGTAAATTGAAATCCTCTCTTTATTTGAGTTTCTTCTATATTATAGTGTAACGGATTCTTCTTCTAATACTCTCACTAATTTATAGAAGCTCGTCTTTTTCACTCCAGCTTCCTGCATGGCTTCCACAGCAGTTAATTCTTTTGCTTTCCATTTTCTATAAACCTCTTTGAATTCTTCGGAGACAACGACAGGGGTTCTGCCAAACTGAATGCCATTTTGCAATGCTAGGTCGATTCCTTCCCGCTGACGTTTCCGGATGCGCTCCCGTTCCTCTTCAGCCATCCAGGAAAGAATCTGCAAAACCAAGTCTGCAATAAATGTTCCCATGCTATCTTTATATTGAGTTGTATCCAATAACGGCATATCCAACACCACAATATCTGCTTCAATATTTTTCGTGAGGTCATTCCATTCCTGGAGAATCTCTTCTTTGTTCCGGCCGAACCGATCCAGCGAATGGATATACAAAATATCTCCTTTTCGAATAACCCGTTTTAGCAGCTGATAGTTCGCACGCTCAAAATTCTTCCCACTTTGCTTGTCCAAATAAATGTCCCGTTCAGTGATACCCATTTTCCGCATGGCTTCCAATTGACGGCCTTCGTTTTGATCCTTGCTGCTGACGCGTATGTAACCAAATTTGCGATGTTCCATAATTCACCTCTATAAACGATTCTTTTCCTCTCATTATACCTGAAAAGCGTTCGTAAAAGTGTATGCAATTTCGCGAACGTTCGTAAAGTCGTTTGACACGTTTACGAACGCTCTTTTCGGCCATTTTCAGCCCTTTTCAAAGCGTTCGTAAAAGTGTACTTTTACGAACGCTTTATTTTTAATAAATGACTATTTTAAATCTAGTTTTAGTAACTTGAATTTTATATATAAGAAGAAAGTATTGAAGTGTAGCTGTTTGACCATGTACCTAAGTACATGGTTTATACTTTCTCTGAGGTGAAGAAAGTTGAGCTATCGAATCAGTGAACTTGCAACCCTATGTGAAGTGAATAAGGAAACCATCCGGTACTATGAACGAAAAGAGCTATTGCAAGAACCGGCCCGGAATAATTCGGGGTATCGGATTTATTCAAAGGAAACGGTCAAACGGGTAGGATTTATCAGGCGACTGCAGGAACTGGGATTTTCGTTGAATGAGATTTATAAATTGTTAGGGGTGGTCGACAAAGACGATGTGCGCTGTGAAGATATGTTCGATTTTGTTTCCAGAAAAGAAGTGGAAGTCCGAAAGCAGATTGAGGATTTAAAGCGTGCGGAACGGATGCTGAGCGAGTTGAAAGAGCGGTGTCCAAATGAAAAAGAGCTGCATGAATGCCCGATTATTGATGTTTTGATGGAGGAGGAGTAGAACATGAATAAATATCGAGTGGATGTCCAAGGGATGACCTGCACAGGATGCGAAGAACACATTGCAGTCGCGCTTGAAGCGATTGGCGCAAAAGAAATCCAAGCTGATTTTCGAAAAGGTGAAGCTATATTTGAACTGCCGGAAGACATGGAGGTTGAAAAGGCAAAAAAAGCAATTGCTGATGCCAAGTATCAGCCGGGAAAAGCAGAAGAAGTTCAAAAACCAAAAGCGATGCAACCGGATGAAGAAGGCGAGTATGACTACATCATCATCGGTTCCGGGGGCGCTGCCTTTTCTTCCGCCATCGAAGCTGTAAAACACGGGGCGAAAGTGGCGATGATCGAACGGGGAACGGTAGGCGGTACCTGTGTGAACATCGGCTGTGTTCCTTCCAAAACCTTATTACGGGCGGGAGAAATCAATCACTTGGCCAGGAATAACCCGTTTATCGGGCTGCATACCTCTGCGAATGAAGTGGATTTGGCTCCGCTGGTCAAACAGAAAGAGGAATTGGTAACGGATCTCCGGAACAAGAAATATGTCGATTTGATTGAAGACTACGGTTTTGAGTTGATCAAAGGGGAAGCCAGGTTTATAGATGAACATACTATTGAAGTGGATGGCCTGAAGCTATCTGCCAAACGGTTTCTGATTGCGACGGGGGCAGCTCCTGCTGTGCCAGCCATTTCGGGTCTGGAAGAAGTGGATTACCTGACCAGCACGACCTTATTGGAGTTAAAGAAAGTGCCGAAGCGCCTGACAATCATCGGTTCCGGCTATATTGGTGTGGAACTGGGCCAGCTATTTCACCACCTCGGATCCGAAGTCACGCTGATGCAAAGAAGTTCGCGTTTGTTCAAGGAATACGATCCGGAAATCTCGGAAGCCCTTACGAAAGCGTTGACCGCGCAAGGCATTCGGTTAGTGACCGATGCCTCGTATGAGCGGATTGAACAGGTCGGAGAGGTGAAAAAAGTTTACATCGAGGTGGACGGCCAGAGGCGGATCATTGAATCCGAACAACTGCTGATTGCAGCCGGCCGAACACCCAATACGGAAAGCTTGAACCTGCAGGCGGCGGGTGTTGAAACAGGGCGCCTTGGGGAAATTCGGATTGATGATTATGCCAAGACCTCCAATGAACGGATTTATGCAGCAGGTGATGTTACGCTCGGCCCTCAGTTTGTCTATGTCGCGGCTTATCAAGGGCGAGTGGCTGCTGGAAATGCGGTCGGTGGGCAGAAGGCAAAACTGGATTTGGCCATTGTGCCGGGTGTTACGTTTTCAGCGCCGGCGGTTGCCACCGTCGGTTTGACGGAGCAACAGGCAAAAGAAAGCGGCTATGACGTCATTACTTCCGTCTTGTCGTTGGAGGCCGTTCCGCGAGCGCAAGTGAACCGGGAAACGACCGGGGTATTCAAACTGGTGGCAGATGCGAAAACACGCAAGCTGCTGGGCGGGCATATCGTAGCGGAAAATGCTGGAGATGTTATCTATGCGGTGACGCTTGCTGTGAAATTCGGTTTGACCATTGAAAATCTTAGCGACACCCTTGCGCCGTATTTGACCATGGCGGAAGGGGTGAAATTGGCTGCTCTCACGTTCGACAAGGACGTTTCTCAACTGTCTTGCTGTGCCGGTTAAAAAGGGGTATACATTCATTATCTTAAACAAGTGAATTCTAATGGAAAATAGTATTCCCTAGTTGATATGGTTATGGTTAAGTAGATTGAAATCAGAAAAGAATCTATTTGCCAATAGAACTCAAAGGTTGAAGGGAGTATTGAAGTTGATTTATACGATTTTCTTATTTGTCATCGCAGGAATAGCTGAAATTGGTGGAGGGTATTTAATTTGGTTATGGCTGCGAGAAGGGAAGCCTGTATATTTAGGGATTTTTGGCGGCATCGCATTAGCCTTATACGGAATCATCGCGACTTTCCAATCGTTCTCTTCATTTGGCCGTATTTATGCTGCCTATGGAGGAGTTTTCATTATACTTTCCGTTTTATGGGGATGGGGAATTGATAAAAAGACCCCGGATCTCTATGACTGGATCGGGGCAGGTGTTTGTTTAGTTGGTGTTTCTGTGATTTTATGGGCTCCACGTGGATAATAAAATCTAATTGGTTTGCATACCAGCAATTAATAGGAGCTACATATTTCAATAAAGAAGGAACGGAATATTTATTCTAGCATCTGTCTCATTCTTAAGGTAAAAGCTTATACTAATACATATAGAGCTACCAGAAAAAAGACGCTTGAAAATCGAGCAATTTATGGCTTAAAAGCTCTGTATGCCCTTAATGTGCCAATCACGGTTGAAAATTGTCCCGTTTCTTCAATTGCAGCGAATCCGGTTTCTTTTAGGAGACTTGGAATAATGCCTTTGACATGAGGGGAAGTGGTCTCGAATCCGTCTAACAACTGGACGGGGAAAAATGCAACACGCATTAAACCGTTTTGCGGCTTCTCAAAATCAATAATATGGAATTGGCCGCCCGGTTTGAGTGTCCGGCGAACTTCCTCAAAAGTTTCCTTCTTCTTCTCCAGCGTCAAATGATGAATGAATAAACTGGTAAAGACATGATGAAACAGGTTACTAGAAAAGGGAAGCCGGTCAGAAAATCCTTCCTTGAAGCTAATGCCGTTAGTTTGATTTCTGTTGATTTTTTCTTTCGCAATTGCCACTATTTCCGGGTCTGCATCGACTCCAATCACTTGAACATGGGAGTGTGATTGCCGTATTAAGAGGACCAAGGTTCCTGTGCCGCAAGCCAGATCCATTACCACTTCCCCAGGTTGAAGGACTGCTTGATTGACCAAATGCATTTTAAGCTTTTTTTCCTGCATCCCCCATTGGATTAACGGATCATAGAACCGGGTCATCCAGCGGTATTTGAGTGCCGGGATATACGCTTTGTTTTTATCTGCCTTCATGAAGTTCGCATCCTTTCAATTAAGTGGATTTTTGTTCCGAATAAATCCGGTTTGAAAAAATAGGGAAATCGCCAACTTATTTGATTTATCATCACTTCAGAAAGTCAGAGATACTCTTCTAAAATCCATACCCTTTATCTTGAGGAGTAATAAAAGAATGTTTCAGATTCGTCATACTATGTAGTTCAGAAAAGAGCTTTCCATTTGGCTGGAAAGCTCTTTTCGTTACTCTTTTACGCGCATCAGCCGTAAGCTGTTGAGCGCGACCAGAAGGGTAGCACCCATGTCTGACATAATGGCGATCCACAGGGTCAGCCAGCCCGGAATGACCAACAGCAACGCAATCACTTTGATGCCGATTGCGAATGCAATGTTCGCTTTGATGATGTTCAGGGATTTCCGGCTCAACTTCACCGTGAACGGCAGTTTGCTCAAATCATCGCCCATCAAGACCACATCAGCGGTCTCCATCGCGGTATCGGTTCCAGCACCGCCCATGGCAATTCCGACAGTAGAAGCAGCGAGTGCCGGAGCATCGTTCACGCCGTCTCCAATCATCGCGACGTTGCCGTATTCAGCTCGTAAACGTTTGATGAAATTCAATTTATCCTCCGGCATCAGTTCGGCCTGGATTTCGGTGACGCCGATTTGCTGGCCAATGGCCTGACCGGTACCTTTGTTGTCACCGGTCAGCATGATTGTCTTCTTGATGCCCATTTGATGCAGCTTCTGGATGACTTCCTTGCTGGATTCACGGACTTCATCTGCCACGGCAATGACCGCCAGGATATTTTGTTCCGTTCCGATGATCATCGCCGTC
This sequence comes from Planococcus sp. BI3, assembly GCF_056680115.1. Classification (NCBI taxonomy): domain Bacteria; kingdom Bacillati; phylum Bacillota; class Bacilli; order Caryophanales; family Caryophanaceae; genus Planococcus; species Planococcus sp. BI3. The sequence goes on along the minus strand of NZ_JBWXPQ010000002.1, from coordinate 28,830 downwards.
TTGCCCTGATTTTGAAGAGTTGTAACGTTTTGTTCCAAGTTCTTATCGGCACTTGCAGCGCCCAGCTCATTGAAGAGAATCGGGCTGCCGATGTAGTACGTAATCCCTTCGACAGTTCCCTTAATCCCTTTGCCGGTAATGGAAGAGAAGTCCTCGACCAAGACCGAAGAATAAGAAATGTTTTCTGCGTCCGCTTTTTTCATAATGGCCGAAGCAAGAGGGTGCTGTGAGCGATACTCCAGCGCTGTGACGATGGAAAGCAGTTCTTTTTCATTGAGATCCTTGTTCAATACCTCAAAGTCCGTGACGACGGGAACCCCTTTGGTCAGGGTGCCGGTCTTGTCAAACGCAATCGCTTTGATGGCGCCCATTTCTTCCAGGTACACGCCGCCTTTTACCAGAACGCCTTTTTTCGCTGCGTTGCCAATCGCGGATACAATCGAAATTGGAGTCGAAATGACCAATGCACACGGACAACCTACGACTAGCACAGCCAGCCCTTGGTAGACCCAGGTTTCCCAGCTGGCGTCAAACAAGAGGGGAGGGACAATGGCCACGAGTGCGGCAACGGCCATGATGATCGGTGTATAATATTTGGCGAATTTATCGACAAACGCCTGTGAAGGAGCGCGTTCGCCTTGCGCTTCCTCGACCAGGTGAATGATTTTCGCAATGGTCGTGTCTTCGACCAGTTTGGTGATTTTAACTTCCAGCAGACCTTCTTCATTCAGCGTGCCGGCGAAGACTTCATCATCCACCGTTTTGGCGACGGGCACGGATTCACCGGTAATCGTTGCCTGATTGACTGCCGAGTAGCCGTTGACCACCATACCGTCCATCGCAATCTTTTGCCCGGGTTTGACGATCATGATATCCCCGACGGCAATGTCGTCCACCGAAATCAACTGTTCTTGTCCATTTCGACGAACCAGTGCCTCTTTCGGGGCAATGTCCATCAACGAACGGATGGATTGTCGGGCCCGGTCCATGGAAAAGCGTTCCAATGCTTCACTGATGGCGAAGAGAATCACCACGATGGACGCTTCCGCCCATTCGCCGATAAAGGCCGCCCCGATGACGGCAACCGTCATGAGTGTCTTCATATCGAAATCCAAGCGTATTAAATTCTGGAAACCGACTTTAAAGAGCGAGTATCCGCCAATAACAATCGCTGCCACGAACAGGAGGGACGTCATCAAGTTTTCTTCCCCGTTGACGAACTGGGAAATGTATCCGAAGACAATTAACAGGGTGGAGTAGAGCAAGACGTTGTACTTTTGATAGAACGGCACTTTTTTCTCTTTTATAGCTGTCGCTTTATCGGTTTCCGTTTTCGAACCAGCTTGCCGACTTGTGATTTCAGGAGCGACCTTCAAGTTTTCAAAAGCACCGGCTTTTTCCAATTCTTCAACCGAGGCCGCCCCGTAAACGGAAATTTTCGAGGCCCCAAAATTCACTTTTGCATCTTGGACTCCGGGGATTTTCTTGACGTTGCTCTCAAATTTCCCTGCGCAGTTCGCACACGAAAAGCCTTCCACACGGAAGACGTTTTTGTCTTCGACTGCCACGTTCACTTCAGGAGCCGCCTGGCGTTTCGGTTTTTCCGGTGCCACTTTCAAATTCTCGAAAGCGCCGGCTTTTTCCAGTTCCTCGACAGTCGCCTCGCCGTAAACGGAAATTTTAGAAGCGCCGAAATTCACTTTCGCATCTTCCACACCGGGAATTTTTTTGACGTTCTTTTCGAACTTCCCGGCACAGTTGGCACAAGAAAATCCCTCAACACGATAGACAGCTTTTTCCTCTTCTATCTTTGCTTTCTCAACCAACTTCAACAACCCCCTTCTGATGAGCGAAGGCCACTTGAATCAGATGTTTCACATGTGCATCATCCAACGAATAATAGACCAATTTTCCTTCTTTGCGGTATTTTGCTAATCCCATATTTTTTAGCAATCGTAGGTGATAGGAGGCGGTGGCCGTAGAAGAGCCGATGATATTGGCTACGTCGCAAACACAGAGTTTGTCCTCCAGCGATAAGGCATAAGCGATTTTGATTCTCGTATCGTCGGACAATGCCTTGAAAATTTTCGCCACTTCCAACGGATTTTGTTCTGCCAGCTGTTGCTGGACTCTTTCCACCTTTTCCTCGTCTACACAGACCACATCACAAATATCTTTTGCCAATTTCTTTCACTCCTTTTTCTGACTCGCTGTTTTACAGCAGTCTTTCTCTTCTATAGAAACAAAGAGCATTAAAAACCAATTCAGTTCATCAAACTCCAAAGGAAACGGAATGTCCCATTCTCCACCAGGATCATAATGCCCAATCCAATAAAGACAACCGGCACAATCCAACGTTCCCACTTTTCGATTGTTTCAGAGACAGCTTTAACGGATGCCAAACGGTAGCTAAGATAACACAAGACGGCGACCATGACGGCAAAGACAACCAGCATCACAACGGTTTCACTCAAGTTCAAGGTTGAAAAGTAGGGTATGTAAACGCCGATGTTGTCGCCGCCGGCCGCCAGTGTAATGACCGTGACGGTTACAAACAAGCGATTGGACTTTCCGGAAGATAAGCGGGATAAGATATCCTCTTCATCATTTTCTTCTTCTTTCAACCACACTTTAATTCCCAGATAAATCGGAATGAGTCCGAGTAGCCCGACCCAATGTTCTGGCACGAGGGCAAGGCCGTATGCAGCCAACAGACTGACGCCCACCAATATGGCTGTTCCCAGATATTGACCGATGACAATGGACTTTAACTGACCCTTTTTCATCGTCTGCGAAAACAGGATCAGCAAAATGATGACATAATCAATGCTGGTCGCAACGTAAGCTGCAACAGCGGAAAAAATCGTCGTAATCAGCACCACCAACTCCTTTATGGATACTAGAGCCAACTAATATCCTTCTAATAGTTAAACATTCAAACGAACGTTTGATTAATGCAAGTGTACAAATATTTCGCTAGATTGTCAATGATACATTCAAATGATTGTTTTAATATTTGAACATGCTTGTTAGAATGAACGAAGCAATAGATTTTACGATTATGAATACATTACGTGACGAATGGAAAACACCACCTGTAATCTATGGCAAATCAGTAGTGATAGGAAAACAAGTTGAATATTAATTTAGCCATTGAGTAAGCACGACCACATGAACGATTGGCCACTTATTAATGTTATGCATATTTTGATGTTTCCGGGGAATAGATGACTAAAGGACAGATGATTCTGCTGTGCATTTAGAATCCACGTAATTTTTCTAAAATCGAAACTAAAACAGGAGTCAGGGAAAGGGGACGTATCATGGCAAAAGCTCATAAATCCACCAAGAATATCAAGTTGGCTTTCATGATCAACCTTCTATTTTCAATAGGAGAACTCATTGGCGGCTTTTTAATTAACAGTGTCGCAATCATGTCTGATGCTATTCATGATCTAGGAGACGCTATTGCTTTAGGGATTTCTTGGTTTCTACAAAACTTTTCAAATAAAGAAGGGGATGAGAAGTTTTCGTTCGGCTATAAACGTTTTTCCCTTTTGGGCGCATTAATCAATGCAGCTGTTTTGATTGCTGGCTCTATTTATATTTTTACTCAGGCTATCCCTTTGCTGTTTAATCCGGAACATTCCAATGCCCAAGGGATGATTTGGTTTGCCATTGTAGGCGTTCTTTTAAATGGTTATGCAGCTTTCAAGTTACATAAAGGAAAATCAGTAAATGAAGGAGTCCTGTCCTGGCATATGCTCGAAGATGTTTTAGGATGGGTGGCAGTACTGATTGTCGGCATTGTTCTGCTGTTCAAGGATATTCATATCCTCGACCCGATTTTATCCCTGGCAATTGCCCTGTTTATTTTAGTGAACGTTGTGCGCAATCTTACTAAAACCATGAAAATTCTGTTAGAAGGCGTGCCCGAAGGAATTGATATAGAAGAAATACAGGCGAAAATCGAGAAAATTCCAGGGGTATTGTCTGTCGGGGATTTAAATATTTGGTCGATCGACGGAGAAGAGAATGCACTGAATCTACATCTTTCTGTTGAGGGAGATAACCTTGCGGATTCAGCCGCTATAAAAGAAAAAGTAAGAAAGGCTACTTCCGACCTGAGGATTGTCCATTCCGCCATTGAATTGGAATGGAAAGACCGCTAATAACCTTCCTTTTAGTGCGTATGATTTCTAAGGGAACTTTCAATAGCTTTCTAGGAGTTGCTTAAGTAAAAGAGAGAAAAGGGCAAATTTAAAAGCCTCTTTTCTCTCTTTTGGTCTGTATAAGTTTGTAAAAAAGTACTTTTACAAACACTTTATAGTAATCCTATTTTAAAAAAGTCTGGACCAGATTATCTAGATCTTAACAAACGAAGCCCATTGAGAATTACAACCAATGTACTTCCTTCATGAATAATGACGCTGATTGCTATATCCGTTAATCCTAATAAGGTAACGATAATTAGAAATGCTACAACTGTCATTGAGAAAATAATATTTTGCCAAATAACACGATTCATTTTTAAGGAAATCTGATGAGCTTTTACTAATTTGGATAAATCGTTTTTCATTAAAACTAGATCAGATACATCTACTGCAACATCCGTACCATCTCCCATAGCAATTCCGACATCTGCTTTCACAAGAGCAGGTGCGTCATTTACACCATCGCCCACCATAGCGGTTATGCCATAGTTTTCTTTTTGTTGATCTATAATATTAGATTTGTCTTCCGGCATAACATTAGCGATAACTTCATCCAGTCCTAACTGTTCAGCAACCGCCTTCCCGGTCATTTCAGAATCACCAGTAATTAAAGTAGTGTGTATACCTAGTTTTTTAAAATACTCAATAGTTTCTTTCGCATGTTCACTTGGAATATCCATTAGCCCAATCAGACCAATCACTTCTTCATCTTCTGCTACATATACGACTGTCTTACCTTCTGACGCCCATTCACTATTTAAATGAATATATTCATCTGAAACACCGTCAAAAGAAGTCGGCTTTCCTATTCGATAATTTTTACCTTTGTAATCTCCTGTCAATCCTCTACCAATCTGATTTTCTACTTCAATAGCTAGTTTATTTTTTTGTTCAAACTTTCTTAGAATAGCATCTGCTAAGGGGTGGTTGGATTCCTTTTCAAGAGCCACTACGATATCAATAATATTTTCTTCGTTTACAGAATTAGTAAAATAATAATTGGTTACTTCAGGTTTTCCTTTCGTTAAGGTTCCCGTTTTATCAAAGGCAATTGCTTGAATCCCGGCTAATTGAGACAAATATGAACTTCCTTTTGAAAGTACGCCTCTTTTAGCTAGGTTTGAAGTGGCTGACAAAGTTACGGATACGGTAGCTGCAGCTAGAGCACACGGTGAAGCTGCGACTAGAAGAACTAATCCTCTATAAGTACTTTGTGACCAAGTCCAATCCAAAATCATAGGAGTGAGTATAATGAAGAGCGGTATTGCCATTAAAACAACTGTAACGTATTTCGGTTCAAATTTCTGGATAATACTGGCGGCTTTTGTTTGATTATTTTGATTTTGATTGACTAGTTGTAAGATTTTTGAAAAGACAGTATCTTTATTTTCTTTTGAGACTTCCATTGTGAAAGTTCCTGTTCCATTAATCGTACTCCCAAAAACCACGTCTCCTTTTGATTTTTCTTTAGGGATACTTTCTCCATTGATAGAAGATTCATCAATGGAGGTATTTCCAGATAAAATGACTCCGTCAATGGGTACTTGATCTCCATTCAATACTTGGAGCCGATCTCCCACTTTTAATTCATTAACATCAACAATCTTTGTATTGCCATCAGAAATGATCAATCTGGCAGTCGTTGGATTCAGTTTAAGTAATTTTGTGATTTCTCGTTTGCTTCTACCTTCAGCATAATCTTCTAAAAAATGCGCACCAGAAAATATGAGAATCAGCAACGTTCCTTCCCAAAAATTCCCTATCAGTGAAGCACCAAGTGCAGCTAATCCCATTAAAATGTGGGAATTAGGTGTAAATTTATTTTTGGCTTTTGTATTTTCAACTGTTTCTCCAATTCCTTCAAGAAGAATGACATGATAGCCCGCACTAATTGTTGCAATTGAAAATAAAATGTTCTTAGTAATTGTATACTCTCCATTTAAAAATAAAGCAATAAGCGCTAGGGCTAAACCAATGAAGTACAAAATAATGGGCATCTTTCCGTGATCATGGTCATGGTTATGTGTTTCATGAGATTGTTGTTCTTTAACTGTCTCCATTTCTATCACCTCTTTAAATGTAGTCTCTTTGGTTTTCGTACACTTATTGTTTGTGTCCATAAATTTTGTGGACTTATTCCCTCTAAACTAAAAAAAGTGGCGTGTAATATCATCTATATAAGTTGAATTAATGTTTACTAATCTAACGCACAACCGATCAATCGTTTCTTTTTTCGGCGCATGACGTCCTGAAGAAACGCACTGATAGCCAGAATAATTTTCTGGACGTTGCCAAAGAATACATTGTTAATGACTGTTTCCTTTAACTATTTCCAGACACCTTACATTAACATTATGTTCAATATGGGACTACACGGAGGCAAAAAGACCATTTGAGGGCGACATCGATTTTCTTCCAAGAATGGCTGAATCAATTTGGCGTGGTGAATCCTAGCGTTGTCTAGAATCATGACAATTTTACCCGTTGATTAAATCGCTCAGATTCTCGAGAGGAAACGTAGAAAAGCATGGGCATTATACTATTCTTCTTCGATGCAGAAAATTGCACCGGTCTCATAATCCGCCGTACCAATCAGCTTCACGCCCTTATGCTGGCCATAGGTGGGAATGAGTCGCTGTTTTCCTTTGAGGAACCAGGTACCGGTCTTGGTAATCACGAATCATCTTCAAATACAGGTGATCAATCTCACCGTCTATCAATTTTTTTAAATGTTGGAAAGGTCTCTTAAACTAAAGTGTCTGGCTTTTTGGGATCCGATTTTTGAAGTGTATAAGTCGGTCGTGTATAACTTAATCCCATTGAATGCAGGAGATTGGAAGCATCTTTTTGTAATCGGTTATGATCATGTGCCATTTTTTTTACTCCTTTCAACGCATAGGATGTCCAGCTGTGAATCTTGTAATTAAACGTTTTTCAATGATGGATCGCGTGTTCAATGGCCTGCTTTAAAAGATTCATGACATGATTATCGTCTTCCGAATAGTAGAGTGTGGTTCCAGCTCTACGATATTTCACTAATCGCAACTGTTTCAGAAAACGCAGTTGATGCGACACCGTGGATTGCCCCAAATTCAACTTTTCTGCCAGGTCATTGACGGAGTATTCACCGGAACACAGCAGATTCAAAATGCGAATTCGAGTAGGGTCACTTAATGCTTTAAATGTTTGGGAGACGACAAAGAGGGTTTCTTCATCTAACCGGCTACTCGTGACGGAAACTTCTTTTTTTTCAAAATCCATACTCATCTTCTAAAGACCTCCAAAGATATATTTTAACCTTATAATCAATATATGAGCATATGTTCATATATTGATTATAAGGTTTTCTTTTATTAATTGTCAAGTATATTCCCAGAGTATTCTTTTTAGCTTAAAATTATCGAATTGCACCCGTATAACCAGCTGAATCTCATTGGAAAAGCCAAATCTCTATAACGAAATGTATCTTTCTGCCCAGGTGTTCCGATTAAAATGAAAAAATAAAATAAAAATTAAATATAATGTCAGATGTGTATTCAAGTAGAAACAGTTTAAAGTATATTGTAGGTATAAAATAGGAGGTATTATGAGTTGAAAAAATGGATAATAATGCTTTTAATGATTTTGCTAGTCTCGATATACACGCCAAAAAGTTATGCAAATACAAATCTCACTTTCGTAGACGTAGCTAATCATCGAGCTCAAGCTGAAATCTCGTATCTCGTGACTCGTGGTTTTGTCCACGGGGTAACGGCAACAACTTTTGTGCCTAACCGACAGGTAACCCGAGGTGAAGCAGCCGCTATGCTCGGCAGAGCACTAGGGTTAAGTGGAGTTAAAAGAAATACCAAATTCTCTGACGTAAGAGTAGGCAACTTCGCTTCAGGGTATGTGGATGAATTAGTTCGGAAAGGGATAATATCAGGTTATCCCGATGGCTCGTTTCAACCATATAAAGTTCTATCTCGTGGAGAGATGGCTCTTCTGATAAATAGGAGTTTTAATTTGGGTGGAATCAGTATCTCTACTTCGGTGGACAACTTAATGCGAAAAGGAATTGCACAAGGCTTTCCTGATGGCAGTTTTCGAACGGACGAGACCATCATTCGAGCAGACTTTGCAATTTTTTTGGCAAGAAGCTTAAATGAAAATTTCAGAGTTAAACCGGAGGGTGTTTCATTTAGCAAGACAATGTATGTTAATACAGGTGCTGATGCTTTAAATATGCGTTCTGGTCCCAGCACTTCGGATAAAGTAATAAGCAGTTTGAAACATGGAACAACCGTTAATGTCGCTTCATCAAAAAATGGCTGGTCACATGTTCAGGTGAATGGTGTTATTGGTTACGTCAGTACAAATTATCTTGTAGCTTTAAAGCCAACTGTTCCAGCGCCAGTTTCCACTTCCCTAGGAACGAGTGATTTGAAAGTTATTATAGATCCCGGTCATGGAGGGACAGATCCGGGATCCGTCGCTAATGGTTTTCAAGAAAAGATGATTACTCTAAATGTCGGAAAACACATGAAAAATTATTTTGATCAAACACCGATTGCTACTACAATGACACGCAGTACCGACGTTTTCATTGAGTTAAGTGACCGTGCTAAGGCAGCAGCAAAAAATGATGGAGATGTTTTTGTTAGCATTCATACCAATAAATTTAATGGCGAAGTAAACGGACAAGAAACCTTTTACTATGCGAAAACAACAGCGACAAATCCGAACGTCCAAGAGTCACGTGCGCTTTCCATTTATCTGCAGGCACGCATGCAAGAAGCGTGGAAGTTGACCAATCGTCAAGTTAAAGTAGGGAATTTAGCCGTGCTGCGTGAAAACACAGTTCCTGCCTCCCTAACTGAAATAGGATTTATCGATAATTCGAAGGATCTTCAATTTATAAAATCGGAGTTGGAGCGTCAAAGAATGGGGAAAGCGTTATTTCTCGGTACACTGGACTATTTTTACCATTATGAAAAACGAACTGATGTATTGCCATACTACAAAAAAGCTGGAGCTTCGCTCAGCAAAAAGCTGCATTGAGCTACAACTATTTTTAAGTACTGCTTCTGTAATGAAGGAAAAGATTGAATATCTTGTATTTGAATAATTTTCAGCATTTTTCGCCAACTCTTTTTAATGGAGAAGGATGAGTTTTATATGAATTTACCGTTTGTCCTGTTCGGATTCGAAAGAAATTCTGTCATTAAGTTTTTTTAAAACTGTTTTTAGTTTCAGCAAGTTGTTTAACTAGTTGTTGGTGGTAAAACACTTTTGACCAAAGGTAAATAGCCAGTCCAATAAGCAAAATGGGCATTTGCCATCCCGTTTTATCATTCAAAACAAAATCATAAAGGGCCCAAACAAAGAGAGCCACACTATAAAAGAGGAATCCGTATGTTGAGGATCTCTCTTTTTTTTGTTTTCTTTTGTTCTCTTTTTTCGTTGCTGTCATCTTTTTCCTCCCTCACTTCTTCTGTTTAGGTATTTTTACTAACTGAACTTATCTCGTCAGGTAACTCTAACTCTAATGGATTTAGGCGATTAATCAACTAAGTAATAAGGCAATTCTATGAAAAAAGATATGTGCATTGGTACTGAACTGGATGGGGAATCAACCATGAAGCAAACATCTTTCTTCACAGTTTCGACGAAACTAAGCTAGAGATACTTGATTTTTGATAATATTGCATAGTAGCGATGCCTGCTGTTTGATAAACTAGACCGGACGTAAGGAAATCGATGAGTTTTACCGAAGGAGGAAGTTGGATTGAAAGCAAAGTGGTTTTTAGCAATTATAACTGGAATTTTATTAGTGAGCTTAGTAACTCCAGCAGCAGCAAATGAAAAGAACTCATTGCAAGATGAAATTATATACGATTTGTTAGTCGATCGTTACTTCAACAAAGTTATACAGAATGATTACGAAGTGGACTCGCGGGATTTAACCGCATTCAATGGTGGCGATTTTAAAGGGTTGGCCAGCGAAATGCAGTACATCAAAGACATGGGCTTTACAATGGTATCGATTGGTCCGGTATTTTCCACTGCTACTTATGATGGGAAAGAAGTAATCGACTATCAACAGTTTGAACGCCATTTTGGTACAAAGGAAGAATTTCAAGAGGCCATTGATAGCATCCATGAATTGGATATGAAAGTCATGATCGATCTTCCGACTCAACGGGTCAGCAAAGAACACGTATGGAACAAAGAGAATCCGGAGTGGTTCTCTGAAAATGAAGATGGAACGATGGCACTGGATACAACAAATCCGGAAGCTCAAAGAAAATTAATTGATTGGTTCAGTGAATTTGTCGAAGAATATGAAATAGATGGAATTCGCCTACAAACCGCAGATCAATTGGATCAAGATTTTATTAGTCAATTTTCAGAAACCATGAAAAGTATTCGGGGTGTCTATATCATAAGCGACTTAGAAATGGGACCTCAATCCGGACTGGATGCGGTTGTAAAGCCTGGTATAGAAGAGGATTTGCGAAGCAGTTATAAAAATTTCGATCCCCTTTCAACAACTTCTCCGGACTTTGAAGAGACGGCTGAGGGCCAATTAACTCGAGTGGATTCTCTTTTAAGCAATCGCTTTACATCTGACATCGTGGCAGTGAGAGGGTTTCCCCCAACGAGATGGAACTTATTGATGTTTCAGTTATTGACCATGCCCGGAATCCCGATTGTTCAATACGGCTCCGAGATTGCTATGAACGGAAGTGCCCCCCCTGAATCTCACTCAATTTTAAATATGGGGGTAGACGAAGAACTGATTGACCATATTATAAGTTTGACTTCGCTTCGGAATCAATCAGAAGCACTTCGGACAGGAGAAACGGAAGTTTTGCATGAAAAAGATGGCTGGCTTGTCTATAAACGGTCCAATGAGGAGGAGTCATGGATTATCGCCATAAATAATTCCTCTTCGACCAAGAGTTTAACGTTGCCAGCTGAAGTAATTGGTGATGACAAAGAAATGCGTGGATTGTTTGAAAATCACGTGGTTCGTCAGAATGACGATGGCACTTACCAAATCACATTGGATCGTGAGTTAGGGGAAGCCTTCAATGTCATCGAACAAAAGGGATTTAATAAAGCCTATATTGCTGCCTTAATTCTTCTCTATACGCTGTTTATAAGTTTTCTTGTGTTGGCTTGGCGTAGAGGACGAAAACGGAACTTAGCTAAAGGAAATAAATCAAAGAATAGTGATGTTGAAGAATTCCCAAAACCTAACCATGGGTGAAACGAATTTCACATGTCAACGCCCAAATTTTGTTATAAGAGTAATGATAGTAAATAAGCATACAAGTAAGCAATCCGACTTATATTTATGAGTCGGATTTTTCTATCCCCTAATATTTTCAAGTAAAAATGTTAAATTGTTATTATTTTAAACCAAAATGAAATGTGACTGTAACAAACCAAGTCATATGAGGTGTTACAATAACAGAGCCGGAATTTATAGAGAACTAAAAATAGTGATATTAAACTAGGTTTTAAAACTCATGAAGTTAACTGATAGCTACTTAGTAAATGACTTTAACGGATGTACACGCATATTTTAATTTTTATAAATAGAACGATATAGAGAGAAATGAAGTGGGATTTGAAAGGGGAAACGAAACATGATATCGAAATGGATGTTGACTGGTTTGACTTCTGTGTTGGCTTTATCAATGCTAGTACCAACAGCAAGTGCTGATACACTAAGTGAACTAGAACAAAAGAAACAGCAAGTTGAACAGAGGCAAGGCGAATTAAACTCTGGAATCAACGAAAAGTCGAATGAAATATCTAAAAATAAGTCCACATTGGAAGAAATCATGGCACAAATTCAGGTACTTGATGCTAAAATTCAAGAAACTGGAGCGAAAATCGCTAGCGTTGAAGGCACTATTGCACAAACAAAAGAGGAAATTGAAGAATTAAAGGCTTCAATTGTTGAACTTGAGCAAAAAATTGCTGAACGTACGGAATTACTACAAGAACGGGCACGTGCCATCCAATTAAGTGGAGGCTCGGTGGATTACATAGATGTATTACTTGGCGCAAACAGCTTTGTTGATTTCATCGACCGTTTTTCAGCCGTGAATACGTTAATCGAAGCAGACCGTAACATCATGCGTGAACAGGCGGCAGACAAAGAATTGCTGGCTGAGCAAAAAGCACAAGTTGAAACAAAACTTGCTGAGCAAGAAGAACGTCGCGCAGAGTTAGAAACTCTTAAATCTTCACTTGATGGGCAAAAAGCGGAGCAAGCAGGTCTTGGGAGAGAATTACAAGCTGAACAAGAACGTTTAGCAAGTGAGAAATCCAATTTAGAGGGTCAGCGTGCTGAAGCTCTGGACATCAGTGCGGAACTGGAAACACAAATTGTGAATGAACAGAAGCGTCTTGCAGAAGTGGCAAGAAAAGCTGAAGAAGAACGTCAGCGCAAGTTGGCAGCAGAACGAAAAGCTGCGGCTGAACAGGCGGCGGCTGAACAACAAGCAGCTGAAGAAGCAGCTGCCGCGAGACAAGCTGAAGAAGAACGAAAAGCTGCGGCTGAGAGCAGTACAAAATCAGCAGCTGTAAAAACACCGAGCGTGGAAAAATCCGTAGAAGCGAATGCACCAGCCAGTGAGTATGAAGCTCCTGCAGCAGCTTCGGGGTCTCCGTTTATCCGACCAGCAGCAGGCAGAAACACCTCTAATTTTGGATGGCGTGATATTGGAGATGGACCTGAATTTACCGCAGGCATGGACATTGCTAATGTTCCAGGTACACAGGTAATGGCAGCAGCCAACGGCTACGTTTCAAGTGCTGGTACGATGGGCGGACTAGGTAATGCCGTTGTCATTACACATTCAGTCAATGGGCAAACGATGACGACGGTATATGGCCATTTGAACTCGATTGACGTTTCTACTGGTCAGGCAGTATCTCAGGGACAACGAATTGGTGGCATGGGGAATACCGGGCGTTCGACCGGACCACATCTACATTTCGAAACACATATCGGCATCTGGAACGGTTCAAGTTCCAATGCAGTTGATCCACGAAATTATATTGGATCTTAACAAAAACAGCCGACATCCCAAGAGATGTCGGCTGTTTCTTTATTTCATTTTCTCTTTAAGTTATCTTCTTAATATTTATTCTTCATCAGTCGAAGAGAGTTCAATACGACAATTAATGTGGTGCTCATGTCAGCGAAGATAGCCATCCAAAGAGTGAGCAACCCTGGGATGATTAAAAGCAACGCCAGTATTTTCAATCCTAGTGCAAAGGCACCGTTTCGAAAAAAAGGGTCAAATGATTTTCTCACTTTTTCCAACTGTTCATATAGAGGCTTCACCGGCAACTGAGATTTTCGAAGCGCCGCAATTCAACTGAACATCTTGAACAGAAAGAATGTTCCGAATGTTTTTCTCGAATTTTGCCGTACAGATTACGCATTTGATAACCATTCGTTTCTTTGCTCATTTGTATCGATCCTCTTTGGCGTGCTCCAACGCAATGCGTACCAGTTGCTTTACGTGATCATCTGTCAGTGAGTAAAAGACCAATTTCCCTCTTTTTTCATATTTCGCTAAGCCCATATTTCGTAAATAGCGAAGATGATGAGAGGCTGTGGCCGTTGTAGTCTCGAGAATATTGGCGACATCACATACACATAGTTCCTTTTCCAGCGTTAACGCATAGGTGATCTTTAAGCGCGTTGCATCCGAAAGTGCTTTGAAAAGCAATTCAACTCCACTGATTCCAACGAGCTTGGGCTGAATTCGCTCAATCACTTCTTCGTCATAGCAAAAGGTTTGGCAAGTATCTTGTTTTGTTCCAACTTTAACTTTGATTTTTATTTCATCCATGGTTCCACCTCATTCAAATGTTCGTTTGATTATGTCCAGTGTAGGAAAAATTCGAAACTTTGTCAATCTTATATTCAAACGATTGTTTAAATGTTGTTGTTCGCCTGTTAGAATGAATGGGGAATAAAAAGAAAAAGTGCTGTAAAAGCATCAGTTTTACAAGAAAAAAGTTACGAGTAAAGAGGTGAAGTCTAGTGAAAAAAGTGGTCTTATTCCTATTATTTTTCTTATCTCTAACATCATCAGCCGTCTTTGCGCACACCGCATTGGAAAGTGCTAACCCTGCAGAGGGAGATGTAGTCACCGAGGAATTGCAAGAAATGGTATTGGAATTCAATACCGACTTGGAACAAGGAAGCTCTTTTACGGTGGAAGATGAAAGAGGACAGGAAGTTCCAATAGGTGTTGAAATTGGTGGACAGTCCATGACAGGGACGTTAGGGGCGGCAATAGCAAACGGCACCTATACGGTCAACTGGAAGATCATCGGAGCTGATGGCCATCCCATTGAAGGAACTTATGCCTTTACCCTAAAAGTCAGTGAGGACTTAATCTCTTCAGGGATAACAGAAGAAGCTACGCCGTCCACTGAGGACGAACTGGCAGACCAAGGGGAAACGGAAGAACCTCTAAATGAAAATCTAGCGGCTCCTCAGGAAACGACTAATGCACCTTATGTGATGGTGATTGTGTTGATGATACTGGCAGTGATTGCTGTTGGCACGTTGATGTGGGTGTCGAATAAAAGGGGAAATAAATGATTTGGATTTATGTAACAGAGACTCTGCTGTATCTATGCTTTTCCCTGTTGATCGGTACATTGGTGATTCAACTGGTTCCGTCTCACCTAAAGCCCCACTTGAAAATCAACAAACGTGTGTTGCAAGTGGCCATTCTGGGAATCGCCTTCTTGTCTGCGGCACCGGTCATTCGATTAATTCTGTTTCTCTATGAAGATATCGGTCTTTTAGTAACAACTCAAAATGTCATAGGAGAATTCGAAGTTGGGCAAGCCTGGACCGTAACTGTTTTTATTTCGGTATTTTTCTACCTTTTTGTGTCGCTTGTTCCAGTCTTTAAAAGAAAAGCATTTATAGGCATTGCGCTTGTTTTTTCCTTTATTCTGCTTTTGGCGGTGGGATGGGCAAGCCATGCAGCTTCCCTGACCGACTGGAGTGGCTTTGTTGTTCATACGCTGCATTTTACAGCTGTCGCGGTTTGGGTAGGCTTGTTGTTGGTGGTGAGTTGGTTTTCGACTACTGCACAAAACTGGCTGTCCTTTTTAAAATGGTATACACCGGTAGCCCTCAGTTGTTTGGCGATTGTCGTCGGTTCAGGAATTTTTATCATGACATTGGCGGTGGATGTAACGGAATATCAAGATGCTTGGATGATGCCCTACGGCCAGGCAATCTTGCTGAAGCATTTACTGGTACTCCCTGTTTTGTTGTTCGCTTGGATTAATGGGGTCTGGATGAGAAGAAAACTCCAACGTGGAGAAGACATAAATCCGGTTCCTTGGTCAAGGGCAGAAAGCGTCGTCTTGCTGTTGATTTTTGCGGCAACTGCCGTATTGGGCCAGCAAGAGCCTCCTCATTCCATTGAAGCCTACTTGAAGGGAAGTGGTGCCTCCGATCTCTTCCGTTACTTTTATTCGGGGCAGATCGATCCCGCGATGCACCTGCAAGTTGATTTCACTCTTCTGGGCTCGTTGTTCTTTGGGGTAGCTGTCATTTTTGGTTTTCTTGTTCTCTACTGCTTTAAGCAGAAGGCACCTTCATTCGTTTCCTTATTAATGAGCCTATTTAGTGTGTTGGCATTGTATGTAGGATTGATGATGAGTATTTCTTAAATAAACCTATACAGAAAAGAGGAAGATTATGAATAACAATCAGAAAAAAGCTAAGCCATCCGGCTTGAAGTTTGCGGTTCTCTTAACATCTTTAGCAGTTGTGATTTTGGTTGCGATTGTGGTTTTGACTAATCAACAAGAAGCGCCAGCAGTGGAAACGGCACAAATCGATCTCAGCGGACAGCCGATTTTAGGCGAAGAAGAAGCTCCAGTTACAGTCGTCGAATTTGGAGACTTCAAATGTCCTTCTTGCAAAGCGTGGGGAGAAACGGTTTATCCGCAACTCGTTCAGGATTACGTGGACACAGGAGAGGCGAAGTTTTCCTATATCAACGTTCTTTTCCATGGAGAGGAATCTACGTTAGCTTCTCTAGCGGCAGAATCCGTTTATCAACAAAGTCCGGAAGTTTATTGGGATTTCCACAAAGCTCTATTTGCGGCACAGCCAGAAGTAAACCATGACGGGGCCTGGATCACTCCTGAAAAAGTTCTGGAAGTGGCAGCAGTTTATCCATCAATCGATCAAACGAAATTGAAAGAAGATATGGAAAAGCAAGCCACAATGGATGCTGTGGAAGTTGACACAGCGTTAGTGGAAGAAGCTGGAGTTGCCCAAACACCGACGATTGTTATCAATGGGCAGACATTAGAAGATCCGTTTGACTATGAAGCGATTAAAGAGCTGATTGAACAAGAATTGATGGGTGAGGAGTAATGGAGAAAGAAAGAATACAATCCAGCCAAAATGCGATTTTGTTATACGGTGCCTGGTTTGTGGCATTGATTGCGACACTTGGCAGTCTGTACTTCAGTGAAATCAAAGGATTCATTCCTTGTGAACTTTGTTGGTATCAACGAATCGCGATGTATCCACTGGTCTTGATTTTAGGAATTGCCACATTCCGGAACGATGCAAAGGTATTTATTTACGTCTTGCCTTTATCGCTTTTGGGAGGAAGTATTTCGATTCTCCATTACCTGGAACAAAAAGTACCTGGCTTCGGGGGGATTAAACCCTGTGTTAGTGGTGTTCCCTGCAGCTCTGAGTATATCAACTGGTTTGGATTTGTGACAATTCCTTTCCTCGCGCTGATTGCCTTCATCTTGATTTCAGTAGCCATGGTGGTCTTAGTGGTCAAAAACAAGAAGGATTGACCTTCGATTTTTCAGCGTTACCTATCGATTCCGCAAGAAGTCCGTTTAAATCATAAGCAGGTATGACTGGTTCATGCTGTAAATTTTTATAAGGAGATGACCATGTGGCAGAAGTCAGTTTACTTCTAGCGTTTGGTGCAGGACTGTTATCATTTCTTTCTCCCTGCTCCCTGCCGCTGTATCCAGCTTTTCTCTCGTACATTACCGGTGTTTCAGTGAATGACTTGAAAACCGAAAAAGGCGTGATGAGGCGCAATGCGTTGATTCACACCATTCTCTTTTTAATCGGCTTTTCCATCATTTTTTTGGCATTAGGATTATCCACTTCATTTATCGGATCGTTCTTCTTGGAAAACCAAGCTCTTTTACGGCAATTAGGTGCGATTTTGATGGTATTTTTCGGTTTGGTACTTACAGGTATTTTGAAGTTTGATTTTTTGTTGTCAGATAAAAAAGTCCATTTCCAAAAAAGACCCTCTGGATATGCCGGTTCTGTTTTGATTGGTATTGGATTTGCGGCAGGGTGGACGCCTTGTACGGGACCGATTTTGGCAGGGGTCATTGCACTTGGCGTAGCCGATCCGGATAGAGGGCTCCTCTATATGCTGTTTTATGTGTTAGGCTTTGCGATTCCCTTCCTTTTGATGTCCCTGTTCATTGAGAAAATGAGCTTTCTAAAGAAAAAGAGTGCGCTTTTCATGTCAATTGGCGGCGCATTGATGATTCTGATGGGTGTTTTATTGTATTTTGATATGATGACAGAAATTATTGCTTTCCTTTCTCAATTCACAGGAGGATTTACAGGATTCTAACTGATTAGATAGAAATGAGGGTTTTTACATGACAGTTAAAAAGAAAAAGCGGTCTTATGTACGGGCGGCTATCTTACTGGTGATGGCAGGAGCCATCGTTTTTACGATTTACAACAGCTTTGCAGGTGAAAAAAGTGAACTATTGCAAGTGGGAGATGAAGCTCCGGACTTTGCCTTAGTGGATCTTGAAGGTAAAGAACATCAATTATCGGATTACCAAGGTCAAGGCGTGTTTGTGAACTTCTGGGGGACTTGGTGCAAACCGTGTGAGAAAGAATTTCCGCTGATGGAAAAACAATATCAAGTGTACAAGGACCAAGGCGTTCAAATCTTAGCCGTCAATATTGCTCAGTCCGATTATGAAGTGAGACAATTTGCGGAACAACGGGATTTAACCTTTCCGATTGTGATTGATAAAACCAAAAGTGTAATGGAAGCTTACAACATTCGTCCCTTGCCGACTACACTGCTGGTCAATCCTGAAGGGAAGATCACGAAAATCATTACCGGGGAGATGTCTGAAGAGGACATTGCCAGCTACATGGAAGAAATCAAACCCGAATAAGGAGATTTTTTAGATGGAAAACGTACAATGCCAATGTGGCCATACGAATCCTCCTGGCACGAAGCTTTGTGAGTCGTGCGGGCGCTCTTTGACTGAAAAAGATCAAAACAGCAAGCTAGTGGATATGCGTTATGAGGGCACAGCCAGACGTTCCCAAACCTATAATAAATCCATCATCGATAAAATTTGGAACTTCTTTTCAAGTGTCAAAGTAGGAGTCAGCATTATTGTCGTCCTGTTGGTAGCTGCAGCCATTGGCACGATCCTGCCCCAGCAAGCTTTTGTTCCAGCGAGTACCGAAGCAACGATCCAAGCTTATTATGCCGATACGTACGGCAGTGTTGGACGCGTCTATCATGCGCTTGGGTTCCATGACTTATACAGCTCCTATTGGTTTATCGCATTGGTCGGGATGTTGGCCATTTCGTTGGTAATTGCCAGCTTGGACCGTTTCGTCCCGCTTTATAAGTCGTTAAAGAACCAACGGGTTTTGCGCCATCCAAGCTTTATGGACAAGCAGCGCATTTATGGCAGCGGCCCTGGGGCTGAAGATGCACTGGAAAAAGCAGAAACGAAATTAAAAGAGTTGAAATACACTGTCCGGACAGAAAAAAATGGACTATTGGCTGAAAAAGGCCGTTTTTCCCGATGGGGCCCCTACGTCAATCACATCGGTCTGATTATTTTCCTTTTCGGCGTCATGCTGCGGATGATGCCCGGATTTTATGTCGATGAAACGCTTTGGCTGCGCGAAGGCGAAACCAGAGCGATTCCTGAAGTGCCGGGCTATTACCTGGAAAACAAAAACTTTAAATTGGAAACGTATACGGGCGAAGGAGAAGACGCGAAGTTCGGGGAAGCAATCGATCGGGTGGGAACGGTCGTGAAGAACTACCAAACAGATATCGTTCTTTATCAAGAGCCGGAAGATAGCCTGCCCGGTGCAACCGATAACTTGGAAGTCGTTCAAGAATACCCGATCCGTGTCAACCAGCCGTTGAAATTTGATGGCTATGCCGTGTATCAAATGGATTATAAACTGAATGAATTAAAGGCAATGACATTCGCGTTGACGAACAAAGAAACGGAAGAATCATTGGGGGAATTGACAATCGACTTGATTAATCCGGATGCACTGTACGAATTGGAGACTGGATCAACAGTAGAACTGCTTGGTTATTACCCAGATTTCTCTGGTTTTGAAGATGGAGAACCGCAAACTGCGACCCCTTTGCCAAACAATCCCGGTTTCCTGGTGGAACTGACTACCCCAGAAACACCGGAAGGGGAAACAAGCTTTATCACCATCCAGAATACGGTGGAACCACTCGGTGAAAATCAATACAAATTAACCTTTCAGAATGCGGATACGCGTAATGTCTCCGGTTTAACGGTTCGCAAAGACAGCACCTTGCCGATTCTTGGCCTTGGCGGTTTGATCTTCATGATTGGTGTCGCGCAGGGGATGTACTTTAACCACCGCCGTTTCTGGATTCAGCAGAAGGCTGATGGCACGATCCTGCTTGCTGGCCATACCAATAAAAACTGGTTCGGCTTGAAGAAAGACCTGGATCGAGTGGTTGACTCTGCTAAATTGCCTGCTTACACAGATCAGCAGGATGAAATCGATAAAAAAGAGAAAGCGGAAAAGGAAGGTGAGTCTTCGTCATGACATTAACCGAGATTAGCTCGAATTTACTGTACGCTGCGTTCTTTGCTTACCTGATTGCCACTTTCGTTTTTGGTGGAGCTGTTAAAGGCAATAAGAAAGGAACGTTCAACTCGGAACAACGCTGGGGAAAAGTAGCGATTACGATCACCGTGATTGGCTTTCTTGCAAACCTCGGCTATTTCTTCACCCGGTGGATCGTATCGGGACATGCACCTCTCAGCAATATGTTTGAATTTACGACAGCGTTCGGCATGACGCTTGTAGGAGGATTCATCATTCTTTATTTCCTCTATAAAACACCCGTTTTAGGAATGGTTGTATTGCCGGTGGCCTTGTTGATTATTGCGTATGCAAGCATGTTCCCGAGTGAAGTCAGCCCGCTTATCCCGGCGCTTCAAACAAACTGGTTGGCGATTCACGTCAGCACGGTTGTCATTGCGGAAGGGATCTTGGCCATGAGTGCGGCAGCGGGGTTGATTTACTTGCTCAAAGGGGTGGATTTGTCAAAAAAGTCAAAGCAGCGATTTTGGCTGGAAGGAATTCTGTATTTTTTGGTATTAGTCGTAGGTTTTGTTATTTCAAGTTCTTACTTCACCCTAACAAATTATGAAAACACCTTTCAGTATGTGAACAAAGATGATCAGGAAGCCACGATTATTTATAACATGCCCCCTATTTTCGGTATGAATGAATCGGTTCCAGTAACAGAGGATGCCATGACACCACTAGTCGAAACCCCAGCGTTAGTAGATGCTAGTAAACTGACGACTGTCACGTGGTCTTTGTTAGTTGGAACTGTTCTATATGTCCTAATTAGATTGATTACCCGCCGGAGAATATCGCAACTTATTCAACCACTAATGAAAAATGTCAATCTTCAACTGATGGATGAAATTAATTACCGTGCAGTGATTATCGGCTTTCCATTATTTACTCTGGGCGCGCTGGTCTTTGCCATGATTTGGGCTCAAATCACCTGGTCCCGTTTCTGGGGCTGGGATCCGAAAGAAGTCTGGGCGTTGGTTACTTGGTTATTTTATGCGGCCTATTTGCATTTACGTCTCGGCAAAGGTTGGCACGGTGAAAAATCAGCCTGGTTGGGTGTAATCGGTTTTGCGATTATCATGTTCAATTTAATAGTTGTCAACTTAATCATTGCGGGACTGCATTCATACGCGTAAAAAAAGCGCCTCTAGAGCGCTTTTTTTCCTGTCGACTTAATTTATGAACGCCTCTGGACACGACTCAACCAAGTTTTGTTGGCTTACGGGCAACTTGTCAAAACATCTTCATTTTCTGTTCATTCGCTGCTCAATTGAGCGATTTTTTCTTTTGTATCAGAAACTCTAACCAAAACTAGCCACAATACAGAAAACTGAGGTGGAAAATATGTTCAGGAAATTAGTGATTTTATTATTCGTCGTATTTTTCATGGTGCTGATTATTTTTACAGCTATCATGTTTTTGAAAAATGAAGTCGAGGTCTATTCGGATAAAGAAGTGACGTTGGCGATTGAAAAGCCTATGTTCATCAACTTAAGTGAATCGGTAACCACTGAAAAAGGCAGCGATAGGACAGTTGTCTATGACATGTCTTTGCTTGGCTTGAATGTCGGAACTTACACATTGGTCGAACGGACACTGGAAAACGGGACATCGCTCATTTTCGAAGAAATTGAAAATACCGGATGGATTCCCTATGCACTATCCTTGAATGTCAAAAATCTAGCTGAGTCCGAATTCAAATCTTGGAACCCGGAAGCTGCGGCAAGCCTGGACGAGGAAATCTACGGTCCAGACCCGACAACCAATCCGTATGGAGTCTTCACTAGAGGAAATACAGAAATTTTGCAGGGGAATGTCTTCGTTTCACGTAACCTGCAGCTGGGCAATGGGGACTGGGTACAAGAGCTTCGCCACGAAATCCCTGAATTTACTTTAGAGGAAGGTGTTTTAGCTAAAAATTACTGGCTGCCGCCAAAACATCAGAGCCAAACCTGGATGATGATCGGGCAAGAACCATTGTTCGAAACGGAAGAAGCAGAAGATGGGTGGATCACTTTTTCGCTTGAAAACCGTCTAGCCCAGTTAAACTGGCTGACGCCTGAAGGGCCATTGGTCAAACTGCAGTTGACCGATGATCCTCGTACACAACTGGCTTATGGCTATACAACCGAACGGACAGCAAACGTAAGTTTCAACGAATGGAATGAAAACTCGCCTTCTCTGTTCTTTGAATCCATGATGTTGAATTCAGAAAACGACTTGCAGCGATAATCGATAAATTCGTTGAAATTGATACTTTGCTTTAGCAAGTTTCCAATTATGTACGGATGTTACCGCTAAGCCCATAACGACATTTAATTTCCATTCATTGGGATAGCTATCAAGGTTCCAAGCAGCACCGTCACATAGATATTCCCTTTTATAATTGAAAATCCAGATCGATTTGCAAAAACTATTAGTTTTCTTATTTGCTAGACGAGTAAAAGTTTACATATGAGGGATTATCGGAAGGATAGAAGCGATAGAATTAGCTTCTTTCCTTCCTTTTTTTCGTTTAAGTGTACTTTTACGAATGCTTCAGTGTATATAATAATTATATCCAAAGATATTTTAAAAGAGAGATTCAGTTGAAGAAGACAAGACAGAAACTTTATCTTAGTCTTTTATAAAAATAGAAGTTATACTTATGACCAAATCACACTAAGGGTATGGTATAAGAATATTATATACGTTAGTGAATCATCTGGATAAATTCTTATGTAATCAGCCAAGTATACTTAGAACAAAAAGTGAAAAGCAATAAATCCTTAATCCTTTAAAATGAGTAGAAGGTCAAGCCCATGATATCCAAAGAATGTTTGATGAAGATTGTAATTATGTGAATATATTAATTCAAATTAATGCTATTCAAGCTGGACTAAAAAATGTAGGGTTTTCGACAATAGAACGCCCTATCAAGCGCTGGGTGGATAAGTAACGCTATTCAATCAAAGATAGATAATAAAACGATTGAGGAATTAATGTATGGAATAAAGGAGTTTTCGAAGTAGGGATAGAAAGATAACAAATGAAAAATGTACAACATTCGTTATAACGGAAACGACTTGTGCTGCCTGTTTATTCGAGTTAAAATTGTCTGAAAATAACTAAGTTTCTATATTAGAGGAGGAAAATAAATGACTACAAGATTAGCTATTAATGGGTTTGGACGTGTAGGAAGAACAACATTAAGAAGATTATTAGATACAAATTCAGATCTGGAACTAGTTGCTGTGAATGATTTAGCTAATATTGAAAACTTAGCTTATTTATTAGAATTTGATACAACTTATGGGCGATTAAAGCAGGATGTTCAGGTACATGAAAATGTCTTGGTTGTTGGTGAGAAGGAAGTTAAATTCTACCAAGAAGCTGATGCAAAGGATCTCCCATGGAATGAGTTGCAAATTGATATCGTGTTAGAAGCAACCGGTATTTATAAAACGGCTGATAAGGCTCAGGCACATCTTGACGCAGGTGCTAAAAGAGTAATTATAACTGCTCCAGCAGATCAGGAAACGAAGATGATCGTTTACGGTGTTAATGAGGGCATTGTTACAAAAGACGACATGATCATTTCTTCAGCTTCTTGTACAACTAATGATTTAGCTCCAGTTGCGAAAGTATTACATGATAACTTTGGAATTGTAACTGGTTATATGACTACAATTAAAGCCTATACACCTTCGCAAAAATTACATGATAGCCCTAATAAGGATATGAGACGCGGACGGGCAGGGGCGATGAATGCAATTCCGACTTCTACTGGAGCAGCAAAAGCTGTCGGAAGAGTCATTCCTGAATTAACCGGAATTATTGACGGAACGGCAGTGAGAGTACCACTTTTAGGTGGGGCAATAGTGGAGTTTTATACAAACTTAGAAAGAAAAGTAACAATTGAAGAAGTGAATGAAGCCATGAAAGAAGCTGCGAGTCCCTCGTTTGAATACTCTGAAAAGCTAATTGTGTCCTCAGACGTTGTTGGAACCTCAGCCGGAGGTATTTTTGATGCCACATTAACTGATATCGTTGAAAATGGGGATAAGCAGCTTGTTAAAACTGTTTCTTGGTACGACAGCGAATATGGATTTGTATCTAATCTGGTTCGTTTGACTGAACATTTTGCTCAAGTCATTAAATAAATGTCAATTGAAATAGCCGGTTTTAAATCTTCAAAAAGGGAGGTGAGAAAACATGCAAACCAAAACTTTAGATGTTAGGGGAATGACTTGTGGCCACTGCAAAATATCAGTAGAAGGCGCGCTAAAAGGTTTAGAAGGAGTATCTGCTGCAGAGGTAGATCTAAACTCTGGTAAAGTGGAAGTTACCTATGACGAATCAAAAGTTTCCTCAGAGAATATGAAAGAAGCTGTTGAGGAACAAGGCTATGACGTAGCATAAAAATAGATGATATAAGTGAGTTTCCTATATTGAAAGCTCGGTTTTTTTGAAATTTGCTTATTTGAGGTGGACGCCATCCAAACATCACCATCTGGTATGCCGGTTAGCAAAAGAGACCTCACTATCCGGTACGTTTCGCCTGCCTAGTTCCGTGACATTTAGGTTTCGATTTGCAATCTATTTGTGATTTGGTAAATTTCCATAATTTCCGCATTTGTATAGTTGCCGTTGCGCTTCATCTGGATGACATTGGATTTCTTTCTCAGGATAGAGTTGTTTCAGTACCCTTTTTTGCCCCCTTTTTGAAGCCATACAGAAAAACGCCTTGCATAGAATTTTGGTATTTTCATACCTTTTTTCAATGCAAGGCGTTTTTTAGTTTATGTTTTTAGGTTAATGTCCAAAGTGATACCGAATTAATTTATGCTCTTTCTTGCAAGTTAATTTCTATCAGCGACTTTCATGACAAATGGAAAAGCGAGAACGCCCGCGTCTGAGAATTTGAATTCAACCCATAGTTTATAAAAACCAGGTGAAGGGAACTGAGCTTCAAATACGGGTTTGTCTTCTGATACTGGATGGACGTGGATAAATTTTTCTCCTTGTTCATCCAGCACAACTACATGGCCTAATGCCCCTAAGTAAGGCAAAGGAGTTTCGCCGTTTAAATCAAAAGATAGAGCAGCTGATTTTCCGGCAGTCAGCTTTGGATGGTGAAACGTAACGGTTTTACCCTCGACTTCTTTTGTAGCACTATCCCTTTCCGCAAGCATCTCCCAATCGATGCTTGGGGTGTCAGTAACCTTGCCGACTGTTATCGTAATTGGCTCGATAACATAAGTCATTCTTACAGGATTGATATCCGCGAAAGCAAGGTAACTTCCCGGAGGCAGTTCCAACACCACTTCGAAATCTCCAGAAGCATTTTCGATGGGGTGGACATGTAAAAAAGTTTCTAAATCTGCACTGGTAATAACCAGGTGCATTCTTTTTTCGTGAGTTTCAGTTAAAGCTACAGCATTGTTTTCTTTATCACGAACTTTAATCGTCACTATCCCGTAGTTATAAGTGATATTTATTTGGACTTCGGGAAGTTTTTCATCCATATCATGATATTTACGATTTTTGTGATGTTCATTGTGATGTTCATGTTCCAAAAGAAACTCCTCCTTTTTTCTCCATTAGTAGTTGTTTGCATTTGTAGACATGTTTTCTTTAGTTGTTTGTGGATGGCATTGTGCCTCAGGTTCTGGTGCTTTCTCCAGTGCCATCCATCTCCCGCGACTGAATTGAATCACTAACACTACTGCACGAAAAGCAATATCAATGCCTATCGCCATCCACACGCCAGCCAAACCCCAGCCCAACTGTATTCCTAACAGGTATACAAGCAGTGTGCGGATGGCCCACATACCAAAAGCGGTCAGATACATAGGAAATTTTGTGTTGTTCGCCCCTTGAAATGCCCCGGTCAAGACCATGAGTACTGCAAGAAATGGTTGAAAAACACCCGATATTTTTAAAGCTGTTCCGATATCATTGATCACTTCGGGGTCTTCTGTAAAGAAAGTGGCGGCCCATTCTCCAAAGAAGAACAAGACTCCCCCCAATAACGTCATACATACTACCGTGAACTGAGTGGAAAGCTTCGCATACTTTTTGGCTTCTTCCAGATTGCCGGCACCAATCTGCTGGCCAACCAAAATCGTTGCCGCGGTAGCAAAGCCATATCCGATCATGTAAGAGAATACTTCAACATTTCCGGCAATTTGATGAGCCGCAAAGGCATTGGTTCCAAGTGCGACGACGAAGCCGAAATAGACAATCTGTCCGGCCCGCATGACCAATCGTTCACCTGCTGCAGGAGCGCCAAGAGTAGAGAGTTCCATTAGATGTTGTTTGTCTGGCTTCCAATATTCTTTTCTGAATGCCAGCACTTTTTCTTTGTTGATGTAATAGAAAAGGGCTAAAGTGCCAATCAAACGGGAAATTACCGTAGCTATGGCAGCCCCGGCAATTCCGAGTTCCGGAATGAACAAGAAACCGAATATCAACACATAATCAAGCAAAGCATTGATGCCGTTAATAACTATACTGATCTTCATAGGCGTTTTAGTATCACCGGCTCCACGCAGAATTGCACTCATTACAAACATTAAAGACATGATGACAGAAGGGATTCCGACAATCCGGAAATACTGCGCCCCCAACTCCAGGACTTCATCTTCAATGCCCATGAGCCGAAGCAGCGGCTCTGCAAAGAACCACGTAGCGAGACCGGTGAGAATTCCAAAAAGAACAGCTAGAATAATGGACTGCTGGGAAATGTGCCTGGCTTTTTCTGGTTGGTTCGCACCCAGAAAGTTAGCAATTCGAACATTGGCTGCAACACCGATTGCCATAAAAAGGGCGAAGTAAACCGCAAGGACCGCATTCGTGATTCCGACTGCTGACACGGCTGCCAAACTAAGGTGAGAAACAAAGTACGTATCTACGAAACCCAGCAATGTTTGAAAGAAGTTCTCTATTACAGCGGGTATAGCTAAAATGGCAATTATCTTCAGTCGTTCTCTGTCTGTCTTAGGTTGAAGAGGTTGGTGGGTCAGCAACTGCTCTTTCATCGATTTTCTCCTTCCCGGAACTCCTGCTTACAAAACAAAAGCACACGTAAAGTGTGCTATGTTCCAAGCTTTAAGAATTCTAAGATGTCGTGTTACAGCTTACAAAACCTTTTCAGAATGAAGTAAGTTGGAAACCTTTTATAGAAAGTGATTTTTTTACTTTCATCACAACAATTCTTGTTTCACTGCTGTAGAGGTGATTTAAAACTGTAAACTTAAAGTCGACTATTTATTCCTAAGGTGCTTGAAATATTCCAGCACTTTTGCTGCTCATCAGGAGTGCATAAAGGGGCGATTTCAGCTTCTTTTTCTTTGCTAGTACACTTCAACTTGCCCCATCATGCCATTATCTTCATGTTCCAAGATATGGCAATGAAAAACGAAAATACCTTCTTCAGGGAATGTGACAAGTAATTTCACCCTTTCACCAGGCTCGACCAACACGCTATCTTTTAACCCTTGTTCATTCGGTTGCGTTTCCTTGCCATCACGGGAAATAATTTTGAATTGAGTGCCGTGAATATGGAAGGGGTGGATCATTCCGCCCATCATATCAGGTTTATTATAAATTTCCCATACTTCTGTAACGCCTTTTTCCTGGCGCAAATCAATGCGGTCCGGATCAAATTTCTTCCCGTTGATCGTCACCATATCCATCATTCCAAACAACTCAATTTCCTTCGTGACAGGCATCGCTTTTTCCTGTTCGCTCAGGAATGGCTCATCAGCTGTCCACTTTTCGGTTGAATCAACGGGAGAACCATCGAGAGCTACATCAAACGGTAGTAATTCTGCGCCTTCATCATTGATAATGGCGAGGGACTCCTCATCAGTCATTGATGAAAAGTCGATAAGAATTTCAGCGCGCTCCGAAGCTGCTAGTGTCAACGTTTCGATTTCAACAGGTTCATCCAGCAAGCTCCCATCAGAAGCGATTTGAGTGAAGCTGGCGCCGTTGCTCAAGCGGAATGTGTAATTTCGCGCATTAGCTCCGTTCAAAAGCCGAAAGCGCATGACGGGTTTGGTGACAGTCAGTTTGGGATTAACGGTTCCATTGACGATGGAGGTATCGCCTAAGGTTCCGTCAACGTCCATAAGACTGTCGTAGTTCAATTGCTTGTTTTCATCAAACAAGCGGTCCTGGAAAATGAGGGGGATATCATCAACTCCGTACTCATTAGGAAGCTCTGATTCAGAGCCAGAGGCCTCATCAATGAGCAGCATCCCGGAAAGGCCTTTGAAAACTTGTTCGGCTGTCGAGCCATGAACATGAGGATGGTACCAAAGGGTGGCGGCCGGCTGATCCGCTTCTAAAGTGATGATTTGGCTGTCACCGGGCTGAATTTCACCGCGTGGACCGCCATCTATTTCACCAGGAACTTCAAGACCGTGCCAATGGAATGTTGTCGGCTCATCCAATTCATTTGTGATTTTGACATTTACACGTTCGCCTTCTTCCAACCTAAGCGTGGGACCAAGCAGATTGCCGTTATACCCATAGGTGTCAGTCGAGACGCCCTCGAAAAATTCAGTGGCACCTTCTTGGGCGGTGACTTCATAATCGAATTCTTGACCTTGCTTCTTTTCCAACACAGGGGGAATAGGCAGCTCGTTTATTCCCTCAGAGGAT
>NZ_CM155266.1:2102500-3905250 GCF_056680115.1 Planococcus sp. BI3 | reverse complement strand
TGTCCGCCTGAGAACTCATGCGGGTAACGGTTGGCGTGCTCTTTGTTCAAACCGACTGTTTCCAGCAGATCATAGACCATCTTTTTGCGTTCTGTCGGATTTTTTGCCAAACCATGGATATCGATGCCTTCAGCAATAATGTCCATTACTTTCATACGCTGGTTTAATGAAGCATAGGGATCCTGGAAAATCATCTGCATTTTACGGTTGAATTTTTTCAGATCCTGCTTGGATTTTTTGCCGTGAACATTTTCACCTTCATAAAAAACATCGCCATCCGTCGCGTCGTATAAACGGATGATGGAACGGCCAGTAGTGGATTTACCACATCCTGACTCACCAACCAATCCTAAAGTTTCACCTTTATAAATATCAAAACTGATATCATCCACCGCGCGGACTTCATTAGCTTTACCGATATTGAAATACTGTTTCAGGTTTTTAATTTCCAGCAACTTTTCAGCCATTACACCGCGCCTCCTTCATAATATCTGCTTCCCGGGAACTTTTTCATACGTTCAATGACAGTCAACGGCGGTTCTACTTGTGGCGCATCCGGATGCAACAACCATGTTGCGGCCGAATGTGTATCACTGACTTTAAAGAATGGAGGGTTTTGCTCCATATCGATTTTTAATGCGTATTCACTTCGAAGCGCAAAAGCGTCACCCTTCGGCGGGTCCAATAAATCAGGAGGAGTTCCTGGAATCGCATACAACTTCGCATCTTCCGTATCCAGTGACGGCATCGAACTCAATAAGCCCCATGTATAAGGATGCTGCGGGTTGTAGAAGATTTCGTCGACCGTACCGATTTCAACAATTTTGCCGCCGTACATTACCGCGACACGATCCGCTACGTTTGCAACGACACCCAGATCGTGTGTAATAAAGATGATGGATGTATCGATTTTCTTTTGCAAGTCTTTCATCAATTCCAGAATTTGCGCCTGGATGGTAACGTCAAGTGCAGTCGTCGGCTCGTCGGCAATCAAGATCTTGGGATTGCAGGCAAGTGAAATGGCAATAACGATCCGCTGGCGCTGGCCACCTGAGAATTGGTGTGGATATTGCTTCATACGCAATTCCGGTTTCGGCATGCCAACCAGTCGCAATAAATCGATTGCTACTTTTTTTGCTTCAGTTTTGCTGATTTTCTGGTGCTTCAATAAGGGCTCTGTCAATTGACGGCCAATCGGCATTGTTGGATTTAAGGAAGTCATCGGATCCTGGAAAATCATCGAGATTTCTTTTCCGCGGATCTTCTGCATTTCCCGGTCACTCAACTTTGTCAAATCACGTCCGCCAAATAAAATTTCACCATTTTTGAACTCTGCTGAACTTTCAGGCAGCAAACGCATGATGGATTTTGTCGTAACAGATTTACCTGAACCTGACTCTCCAACGATTGCCAAAGTTTCGCCTTTATATAGATCAAAGTTAACGCCTCGTATCGCTTTAACTTCCCCGCCTTGGGTATTGAAGGAAAGCTCGAGGTCCTTTACTTGTAAAATTTTCTCCATTATAAACTTTCCTCCTTAATCTTTCATCTTCGGATCGAGGGCATCACGAAGTCCATCACCGATCAAGTTAAACGCAATCATGATTAAACTTAACAAGATAGCCGGGAATGCTAAAATATGCGGTGAAAATTGAATTAACGCGTAACCATCGTTAATCAATGTTCCAAGCGAAGCATCCGGGGCCTGCAGCCCCAACCCGATAAAGCTTAAGAAAGCTTCAAAGAAAATTGCACTTGGGATTGTGAACATCGTGTTGATGATGATCACCCCTAAAACGTTCGGCATTAAATGTTTCCAGATGATACGAGTGTCGCTGGCACCCAATGTGCGCGCAGCCAAAACGAACTCCTGGCTCTTGTATTTAAGAACCTGACCTCGGACGACCCGGGACATTCCCGTCCATCCGGTGATGGTCAAGGCGATGATGATGGCGAGTATCCCTGGATCCATGATCAAGATGAACAGGATGACCACAACCAAGTTAGGAATACCTGTCAAAATTTCAACGATGCGCTGCATAAAGTCATCCACGCGTCCGCCAAAGTAGCCGGAAATCCCTCCATAGATAACCCCGATCAGCATGTCAATTGCCGCTGCCACGAATGCAATGAATAGGGATACTTGAGTCCCTTTCCATACACGTGAGAACATGTCGCGGCCAAGGCCGTCAGTTCCGAACCAATAGTTGACTTCGACATTCTTCATTTCGTACAAATCGACTTCTTGCCCGCCTAATGTACCGACGCCGTCAAGAATCCCAAGATTTTCAACGAGTGGCATTTTCGGCGGCAGATTTGCATGAGTGATTGTTTGTGCGTTCGGCTCATAAGGACTGATCGCCGGCCCTAAAAATGCCATGATGACGATCAAGCCGAATAGGATCAGGCTGAACAAAGCGCCTTTGTTTTTGCGGATACGGTACCAGGCATCCTGCCAGAAGCTGACGCTTGGTTTTGTGATGCGTTCTGCCTGATGGGCATCTAAAGTGATGCGCTCAAACGAACCTTTCGGCAATTCCGGAATTTTATCAATTTTTTGAGTCATTAACTTTTACCTCCTGAAAGACGGATACGAGGATCAATGACACCATATAGAATATCTACCAGCAAGATGATGACAATCAAGAATACTGAGAAGAAGATAGTGGTTCCCATAATGATGGAGAAGTCATTGACCATAATCGATTTAACGAATTGTTCCCCGATACCCGGAATTGCGAAAATCTGCTCTACTACAAGTGATCCGGTAAGAATGGATACAGCCATAGGTCCAAGAACCGTAACCAATGGAATCAATGCGTTGCGGAAAGCATGCTTAAATGCAATTTCTGATCCGCTTGCTCCTTTAGCTTTCGCTAATGTAATATAATCTGAGCCAAGCACTTCAATCATTTCCGTACGGATAAAACGTGCTGCTGTGGCCATTGGGAACATGGCCAAGGCGATGGATGGCAGGACACTGGACATAAAGCCGTCTTTCCATAAAGCCACCGGGAACAAGTCCCACTTTAAACCGAACCAATATTGAAGCAATGAAGCAAAAACGAAGGAAGGAATTGAGATTCCGACAATCGCTACGAATGTGCTAGTGTAATCAACCCAGGTATTCTGCCTTAGCGCGGCAATCATCCCCAGGAGAATTCCCAGAATAGTTCCCAGCACCATTCCCTGGAAACCAATTTGAGCAGAAGGACCCATACGGCTTAAAATAACATCCGTAACATCGGCTCCTTTAAACTGGTTGATGGAAATTCCTAAGTCACCTTGCACTAGACCAAACATGTAATTGAAATATTGAACCGGAAGAGGTTCGTTCAATCCATATCTGGCTTCTACAACTGCCCTTTGTTCAGGAGATAATTTATCTGCGGACGCGACGGGGGATCCTGGTAAAACTTTCATAAGGAAAAAAGTAAAAGTAGCGATCAGTGCTAAAGTGATCACCATATAAATTAAACGCTTGCCAATGTACTTAGCCATAATGCACCTCCAAAATTAATTCTATTTGACAAGCCCATCACATATATAATAGGGACTTGCAGCATTCAATAGTTAGCAGAAAATGGTCAATTTTCGGTTAATTCCTTTACATTAGAAAAGAGAGTATATCGACCTAAAAACGCGATATACTCTCTTCCTATTTTGTTTTCACAGTAGCGGGTTTAACTTATTCTTTGCCCGAAATGTATGCCCATTTGTAGCTGTAATCTCCACCGAATGGGTGTGCAATGATGTCGTTAACGTAAGGCTGTTGAAGAGACATTACTCCACGCTGATAGATTGGCGCGATTGCAGCGTCATCTTCTAGAAGCATTTTTTCAGCCTTAGCCATTGCTTCCCAACGTGCAGCAGGATCTGTTGCCAATTCGCCTTTAGCTGATTCAACTAGAGCATCATACTCAGGGTTAGAATAAGCCATTTTATTTTGAGCAGACCCAGTAACAAACAAGTCAATGAATGTCATAGGATCCTGGTAATCAGGTCCCCATCCAGCAGTTTGGATGTCATAATCCTGAGCTTCATCAAGTTCTAAACGAACTCCGAAAGGTACAGCTTTAAGGTTGATCGTTAAACCTTCAAGATTTGTTTCAAGTTGTTCTTTAAGGTAAGCATCCATGTTTTTAGCAGTTTCAGTGTCTCCACCTAGGATTTCAAGAGTAACTTCTTCCACTCCCAATTCTTCAAGGCCAGTAGCCCAATGTTCTGCAGCTTCTTCAGCGTTGAACTCAACAAGATCTCCATTAACGTCGCGGAAGTCTGTGTTGCTTTCATCAAAAGTGAATTCAGTTGGTACTAAGTAGTTAGCTGGCAATGAACCGTTAGCTAATACTACATCTACTAGATCTTGCTTGTTGAAGCCTTTTGCAATTGCTTGACGGATATTTACGTTTGAAAGTGCATTTTCTTCACCGTTGCGTTCTTGGTTAAGTTTGAAGTAGAAAACAGTAGGTTCCAATTCAGTGATCAGGTTTTCGTCATTTGCATATTGCATTGCAAATTCACCGCTTAATCCAGCACGGTCTTTTTCACCTGAGTTGTAAAGGTTAACTGCAGTAGCAGGTTCTTTTACAACGTCAACATTAATTGTTTCAAGTTTAACTGTTTCAGCATCCCAGTATTCAGGATTTTTTTGCATTTTCCAAGTTAAGCCCGTTCCATCCCAGTCAGTAAGTGTGAATGGTCCGTTGAAAATCAAGTTTTCAGAGTTAGAAGCATAAGCGTCACCTTTTTCAGTTACGAAAGCTTCGTTCTGTGGGTAGAAAGTTGGGAAAGCCATCAATGACATGAAATAAGGTACTGGACGCTCTAATTGCACTTCAAGAGTGTTGTCGTCTACAGCAGTAACGCCAAGTTCCGTTACTTCCATTTCACCTGCAGCAATTTCAGTAGCGTTTACAATCGAACCAGCCATCATGTAAGCTCCGTATGGAGAACCTGTAGCAGGATCAATTGAACGTTGCCAAGAGTAAACGAAATCGTTGGCAGTAACCGGTGTTCCATCTGACCAGTTAGAATCACGCAATTTGAACGTGTAAGTCAAACCATCTTCGCTGACTTCAGGCTCGCCTTCAGCAAGTGCTGGCTCGGCTAAGTTTTCTTGATCTAAACGGAATAGGCCTTCGTTAACATTATTGAAAATGTTAAATGCGACTGCATCCTCAGCTAATGAAATATCCATAGTTGGAATTTCAGCGCTTTCCATCAAATTAAGGACTTGCTCTGAATCTAAATCTCCAGCTGTTTCGGTTCCCTCTGTAGTTTCAGTACTAGTATCATCGCCGCCACCACACGCTGCTAGAAATGCACTTAGAACTAAAACTAGGCTTAATAGCCAAAAAATCTTGCTGTTTCTCACTAAATTGACCCCCTCGAATTTTCTGAAAAATTGGTACAAGGCTAATTATACATAATATTTTTTTCTTGTACAGAACTTTTTTTGGAAATTTTTACACTCTTGTAACAATTGCGTTACATTCATGTTACACAAAACCGCAAGAATATTGGATTTGTAAGCGTTTTCGGCGTCTACGATAAATGAAGATTTTTTTGATTTTTTTTAAAATTTCTTCTACAATTGAAAGGAATCGAGGTGCAAAGTTTGAAGAAAACGATTTTTTCCTTACTAATTGTTCAAATGTTGATCTTTATCACAATATTTTTACGGACAGATGACCTATCCCTCCTGTCATATATTAACAACTCATTTGTTTACGGGGGGATCCTGCTATTTTTTGGCCTATGGGTTTTTGTGGTGCGGACAGGCGTATTTGATATATTCACCATCAGTATGAGGAAGGCATTCAAAATGAAGTCTACATTAGAAGATGAAGAGATGAGGCCCCCTTCCGAAGCATTGGGTTTTTCCAGCTCCCTGCTGCTCATTACAGGAGCTGTCACCTTGCTGATCATGGGTATTTGCCTGGCAATTTATAGCTTCTAATATTGCGTCTGGAATCGTTTATGTATTATAATAATAGGATATAAAATGAGCGATGAAAAAGAGGAGTAAATGCAGTTCCTTCTATAGAGAGAGTCTGTGGGTGGTGAAAACAGATGGAGGGCTTCATTGAATGGACTTTTGAGCTGAGTTGGTGAACGACAAGTAGCCGATTCCGTGTTCTTCACGTTATGAAGAAGAGTGGCCGGCAACGGCAACTAGGGTGGTACCGCGGAAAACACATCATTCGTCCCTTTTTTTAAGGGATGTGTGCTGTGTTTTTTTACTTTGAGGAGGAATTGGAATGAAGAAAATCTTTTCAGGCGTTCAGCCTACCGGTACGGTAACACTCGGGAATTACATAGGAGCCTTTAAGCAGTTCACGGAGCTGCAGGACGAATACGACTGCATCTTTTGCATCGTTGACCAACATGCCATTACAATGCCACAGGATCGTTTGGAACTTCGCAAAAACATCAAGGCACTGGCGGCACTCTATCTGGCTGCCGGAATTGACCCGGAGAAAGTGACACTGTTTATCCAATCAGAAGTTCCGGCGCATGCACAGGCTGGTTGGATGCTGCAATGTGTGTCGACGATCGGCGAACTCGAACGTATGACACAATACAAAGACAAATCAGCCAAAAATGCTTCTGTCTTAGCTGGATTGCTGACGTACCCGCCATTGATGGCAGCTGATATCCTGTTATACCAGACCGATATCGTACCTGTCGGGGATGATCAAAAACAGCATATCGAGCTGACACGCGATCTGGCCGAAAGATTCAACCGGAAATACAATGACATCTTCACGATCCCTGATATCCGCGTCCCCAAGAATGGCGCACGCATCATGTCGCTTCAGGACCCATCGAAAAAGATGAGCAAGTCTGATACCAATAAGAAAGCGATCATCACGTTATTGGATGATTTGAAAACGATCGAAAAGAAAATCAAGAGCGCTGTGACCGATTCTGAAGGGGTGGTCAGCTACGATCCGATCAACAAACCTGGGGTAGCGAACCTTCTAACCATTGAAGCTGCGTTAACTGGTGAAAGCATCGATAGCCTGGTTGCGAAATACGAAGGTTCCGGCTATGGTGATTTCAAAGCTTCAGTCGCAAAAGCTGTTACCGAACATTTAGCACCGATTCAAGAGCGTTATGCTGCGCTTCTGGATTCTGAAGAACTGGATAAAATTCTTGATGCCGGCGCTGAAAAAGCTAATTACCTGGCCAATAAAACCTTAAAGAAAATGGAAAATGCCATGGGGCTTGGACGCAAAAGAAAATAAACAAAAAGGAGCTGCAGATCTGCAGCTCCTTTTCTATTTTGTTTTTACTCTGCAGTAACTGGTGATTCTGCGTTCACGGCAAGGTCAGATAAGTAAACCCCAGTGCCGTCACCGATTGCATAGTTCAATACACGATCATTGACCGGGCTCAAAATTGCTCGGTATAAAGTAGGGAATACCGGCACTTCTTCGACCATCAATTGTTGCCATTCGTTGTAAACTTCCTGGCGGAATGCAAGGTCAAATGCTTCTTCTGAACGGCCTTCTGCCAGAAGACGCTCATTTTCTTCATTTTCCCAACGTGCGAAGTTGTAGATTGCGTTAGCTCCGTAAAGTCCTGAAGGATCTACGTCAATCCCAACTCCCCATGCTGCTTGGAATACGTCAACATTCGGATCATCTTCTCCGCCGTTTCCGACACGGTCATAGAACGAGTTGAACTCAAGCATTTCCAGGTTGACTTTCAAGCCAACAGCTTCCCAAGACTGAACATAGTATTGTGCCAAAGGCTCAGCCGTATCGCCGCCTGTCATTGAAATAAAGTTGATTTCAAGCGGGTTGCCTTCTGGATCTTCGCGCAATCCATCATCATCTGTATCAAGATATCCTGCATCATCCAATAGCTGGTTTGCTACTTCAGGATCGTAAGTTCTTCCTTCATTCGTATCATCATGGAACTCAGGATGGGATGGCGGAATCAAAGTTGTCGCATTCCAACGCAAACCATTATAGAAACGTTCGCCGACTGCTGTGTTATCCACTGCATGCCACATTGCTTGGCGAAGTTCCTTATTGTTCATTTTCGCTTCAGGATCGTAAGCAACAGTGCTGCTTTCAGCATCCCATGTTCCCAATTTAAAGCCGATATATGTGTAGGCGCGATCAATCGCTCCCAAATATTCTACGTTCGACATTTCAGCGTTGTCAGGGAATTGATCTACTGGGAATTCGCTGATCAAGTCAACTCCCCCAGTTTCCAGTTCCTGAACAACTGTTGAACTGCTGATGACTTTAACTGTTACGCCATCAAGGTTTGGTTCTCCGCGCCAGTAGTCTGCGTTCTTAGTAAGAGTTACAGACTCACCAGGTACAATGCTGTCCACTTTAAATGGTCCAAAACCGATTGGGTTTTCACGCACTTCAGGCGAAGAAGAGATATCGGCAACTGCCATGTCTCCAAAGATGTGCTTAGCCAATGGGTAAGACCAGATGCTTCCTGTCAATAAAGAAGGAGTTGACTCGATATACGTAATCGACAACGTCTTTTCGTCAACTACTTCAATGCCTGAAATCGTATCAGCTGCTCCGCTGTTATACTCTTCCATCCCTTCGATGTTCGTAAAGTCAGAGTTGTAGCGTGGACCATCATATTCAGGGTTACCGATTACTTCGTGTGCAAACAACCAATCTTCTGCAGTTACAGGTTCGCCGTCATGCCAATTGACATTATCGCCGATTGTGAAAGTGAACGTGCGGCCATCTTCTGAAACTTCATAAGTTGCAGCTCCATCATTTGTGTAGACGTAGTTTTCGTCCCAAGTCAGTAAACCTTCATCAAACCAATTCAGAATTTCTGCATCCGGTGCACCAGAGTAGAAGTTCCAGTTTAATGTCCCTTCAAAAACGGTATCTGACACTAAGCCGAATGTAATGGTTCCGCCATCAATGGCTTCTCCTTCATTCGTTTTCACATTGCTGAAATCATCAATTGAATACATCCCG
Organism: Planococcus sp. BI3; assembly: GCF_056680115.1. NCBI lineage: Bacteria > Bacillati > Bacillota > Bacilli > Caryophanales > Caryophanaceae > Planococcus > Planococcus sp. BI3. The sequence continues at coordinate 3,896,275 of NZ_CM155266.1, read as the reverse complement.
CCGTTTTCAAGTTGCTGTCCGCCTTCATCCTTTTCCCCGCCGCTTTCTTCCGTGGACGTATCGTCACCGGTACAAGCTGCCAAGACCAACACAAAAGACAACATCGGCAATGCTAAATATCTAGACCATTTATTTTTCGCCATTCTCCGTTTCCTCCTCTTTCTTTTTTAAATAAAGTTCTTTTGGACTGCTGCTGTACTTGAATAGAGTTATTTCTGCCTGGTACCGAGAACCCTACTCCCCCTTTTCCCCACTTTTTTGTCACCCTCTGCGTTGCCGGGCATCGGTAGCGCGTTTTAGGGCTTGCCCGACATTATTTATGCTAAGCATCAATACAAAAATCAGGATTGATGCAGGTAACCAGATCCACCATCTCAATTCCAGTGTTTGCGGGTTTCTTGCATAACTGATCAAGGTCCCCAAACTCGGAGTCGATTCCGGGAAGCCGAATCCTAAAAAGGACAGGCCCGATTCGATTCCGATATTGCCTGCCAAATTTAACGTCATCGTTACAATGATGATCGAACTAAGATTTGGCAGGACCTGGAAAAACATGATTTTGAAATCGGAAGTCCCAAGTGTCTTAGAGGCTTTTACATAATCCAATTCTTTTTCCTGCAAGGCTTTTGAACGGATCAGCCGCGCAATGCCCATCCATAAGAAAGCGGTCATGATTAACGAAAAGGACACGATGCTGTAGCCAGGTACTGCGGTTACGAATGCGATGACAATCATCAAAATCGGCAAAACCATGAAGAAATCAACGAAACGCATGAAGACATTATCTACAGTGCCCCCGTAATATCCGGAAATCAGCCCAACCAATATGCCGATGATTCCTGTCAATAGCGTGACCAAAAAGCCGATAGCCAATGAGTTTCGCGTCCCAATGATCAATTGCCCAAAAATGTCGCGCCCACCGTAATCCGTGCCCAGCCAATAAGCGGCGGATGGCGGCTCGTAAAGAGCGAAAAGATCGACTTTGATAATTTCAGACTGGTCCATGATGAGGGATGTACCAAATACACCGGCAATGATCAGGAACAGGAACAGGAGAGAACCAAATGCAATTTTGTCCCGTATTAACTCTCTTAGTAATATACTGAATCCGGATGGGCTTTTGCCGAGATCCACATCCGGGATTTGTGCTCCACTGTCTTTATCTATTCTCATATTTACACCTCAAAATTATCATTTATTATTTAATTCGGATACGTGGATCTACCAAACTCAAGATGATATCGGATAGTAATGCCCCAATGATCGCTGCCAGCCCGAACAATAGGACAAGAGCTGTCATTACGCTGTAATCACGTAAGCTGATGGAAGAAAGGAACAGCTCACCCATTCCTGGATAGCCGAAAATATTTTCGATGAATATGGTTCCGCCAATCAATCCTGTGATTTCGTAACCGAAGAACGCTGCAATCGGAAGCAGGGAATTCCGCAAGACGTGGCGATTGTAGACACGTGATTCGGAAGCCCCTTTAGCACGGGCAGTTACGATGAAATCCTTCTGTTTTGTATCAATGATCTCACTTCTCAAATACTGGACTGTAGAAACAGTCGTTATCAATGCCATCGATAAGGCGGGCAATAATAAATGATTCAACTTGCTGATGAAATAGGCGAAGGTTCCAGGTTCGGTACCTGGGGTGACGCTTCCGCTTGTCGGGAACCAGCCCAGCTGGAATCCAAAAATAAACAACATAACTAAAGCAAAAATAAATAATGGTGCTGCAAAGCCAATGTACGTATATCCGGTAATGGCACGGTCCAACCATGTATCGTTGAAACGTCCGCTGATGATCCCTAATGGAATGGCGATCAAGTAAGTCAGGATCAGAGTTGCCAATGACAACCACAAAGTATTGATCATTCGTTCGCCAATCAATTCGGATACTGGCATCTTAAAGCGGAACGACTGCCCGAAATCGCCTTGCAGTACGCCTTTGACCCAGTCTATATACTGGACATACCAGGGATTGTTCAATCCCAGGCGCTCACGCATTGCTTCAATGGTGGCTGGATCGATGTTCGGATCGATCAGCCCGGTCAGTGCATCTCCAGGCATAGCCTGAGCTAAAATAAATACCAAAACGCTTAAGACTATAATTTGCGGGATCGTTATGAGTGTTCTGCGTACAATTAATTTCCACATACCATTCAACCTCTCTCAGGCAACGCTACTTGATGGGTAGCTGAAATTGATTTTAACGAGAAAGGCAAACCTTCTTCATCAAAAAAGTCTTTTTCCAGCTTGTCATATTCGGTCTTCACCAATTTGCGGTTTTCGTAATGCATTTCCCGATTGCGCGGGTTGCTGTCCGGAATTGCCGCAATTAAGCGTTTCGTGTAAATATGCTGCGGGTTCGTGAAAATTTCTTCTGATGTGCCCTCTTCGACATATCGTCCTTTGTACATGATGCCGATGTGATCGCACATATGGCGGATAATACCCAAGTCATGGCTGATGAATAAATACGTCAAGTTCAGTTCTTTTTGAATTTCCCGCATGAAATTCAATACTTGGGCTTGTACGGAAACATCCAGGGCAGAGACAGGTTCATCCGCGATGATCAGCTTTGGATTCAGCGCAATCGCACGGGCGATTCCGATCCGTTGCCGCTGTCCTCCTGAGAATTCGTGCGGATATTTATAGATAGCTTCCGGACTGAGCCCGACCAGCTCTATTAATTCCTGAATGCGGATCCGTTCTTCTTTAGGAGACAGGTTTTCGTAATTGCGGAGCGGTTCAGCTACAATGTCCGCCACCCGTTTCTTCGGGTTCAGTGATGAAAAGGGATCCTGGAAGATCATCTGAATATCTTTTCGTACATCGATATATTCTTTTTTGCTGATAGAGGAAAGATCTTTTCCTTCAAACATCACTTTTCCTGAAGTGATATCATTCAATCCGATGATTGCACGGCCTGTCGTTGTTTTTCCTGACCCTGATTCTCCTACAAGTCCGTAAGTCTGGCCTTGTTCAATTGAAAATGAAACACCATCTACTGCTCGAACATGGTCTTGGATGGTCTGAAAGACTCCTCCACGTACTGGAAAATGTACTTTCAGGTCTTCAACTCTAATTAGCGACATAATTGCGCTCCTCCTCGGCTTGTTCTGGGAAGTAAAAGTCCTTATAACATGTGCAGCGCACATAATGTCCTGGACTAATTTCATGGAGTTCCGGTGAAGCTTCATGCGCAGAATCTTCAATCCAAGGAATTCTTGCAGCGAATCGGCATCCCGTTCGCGGTAGATTTTGAAGTGATGGCACTACCCCCTGTATGACGTGAAGCTCTTCTTTCACATCATTCAAAGTCGGTATTGAATTTAGAAGAGAGCGAGTATACGGATGCTGCGGATTTTCCATTAATGTATAAACATCAGCGATTTCCACAATTTGCCCCGCGTACATAACTGCCACTCGATCCGCCATTTCCGCTACTACTCCTAAATCATGGGTGATTAGGATAATGCCGGCATTAATAGTGTCCTTCAGTTCTTTTATCAAATCCAAAATCTGAGATTGAATCGTCACATCCAGAGCTGTGGTCGGTTCGTCTGCAATCAGCAGTTCCGGTTGATTCGAAATCGCCATTGCGATGACAATGCGCTGGCGCATTCCGCCAGACAGTTCATGGGGATATTGGTCATATGTTTTTTCGGGACGGGGAATGCCCACTTGATTCAGTAAATTGATGACCTGCTTTTTCCGCAGGCTTTTGGAGCTTTTCGGATTATGCAGGAAAATCGCTTCATCGATCTGGGCGCCTACCACCATAAGGGGATTAAGAGCTGACAGCGCATCCTGAAAAATCATCCCCATTTCTTTTCCACGCAATTTTTTCATTTGATTGGCGTTTGCCTTTGCCAGGTTAATGCCTTTGTAATCTATCTCTCCCTCAATTTTAGCTCTTGTATGAAGTCCCATGATCGAAAATGCAAATGCACTTTTCCCGGAACCTGATTCGCCGACAATCGCCAGTACCTCATTTTTTCTTACTGTTAATGAAACATCATCGACAGCAGCGTAATAATCGTCCTTAATTCTAAAAGATGTTTTTAAATTTTTGATATCCAACAAAACATCATTCACGTTTATCCTCCTCAAAATGAAGCTGTTCTAAGATTTCTTCTGGTTGCAGCTGACATTTCGCCACTCCAAATTTTCAACATTCTGACTTATCAATCCAAAAAAATTTAAAAGTTGACGACCAGTTCTCTCCAAAAAATTACAGTCACCTTTAATTTTTTTAGACAATAGTTCTACTATTAATTTTATTACAATAAAATTACAAAGACAATATTATTTTTAATTTTCCGAATAATCGTCTTATTAAATCTCGTTTTTTACCTGTCCAAACCTTGATGAATCAACTTATTTCAGCTCTTCAATTTCTTTGTAATGAATGTTTATTTTATGAAGGCTAGAGGTAGTAAATACTATTCATATAAATTGTATCTATAACCTAAATTATTAAACAGTATGGCCTCTATCTATTTACAATACCATAATAGATTTAACAATCGGAAATTTTTTTCAATTTTTATAAGTTTTTAGGTGTATTTCCTCTTAGTTTACATTTAAAAGCAATAAAAAATGACAATCTGCGGGATAAATCGCAGATTGCCATTTCATTTAGGGTATTTTAAGCTTTCTTGAATACAAGTGAAGCGTTATGTCCGCCAAAGCCCAGTGAATTGCTCATCGCAAAATTGAAATCCGCTTTGCGTGCTACGTTAGGGACATAGTCCAAATCACATTGCTCATCAGGTGTTTCGTAATTAGTTGTTGGAGGCATGATGCCTTCTTGCAAGGCCAAAGCTGTGAAAATAGCTTCGACCCCACCAGCAGCGCCAAGTAAATGGCCCGTCATGGATTTTGTCGAACTCATGCCTAATTTGTAGGCATGTTCGCCGAATACGGTTTTTACAGCCATTGTTTCGTATAAGTCGTTATACGGTGTGCTTGTTCCATGGGCATTGATATAACCGACTTCCGTCGTTTCAACACCTGCATCTGCCAAAGCTTGCACCATAGCACGTGCTGCGCCTTCTCCACCTTCAGCAGGAGCTGTAATATGATGGGCGTCGCCCGTTGAACCGTAACCGACAACCTCCGCATACATTTTAGCACCACGTGCTTTTGCATGCTCATATTCTTCAAGGATGACGATTCCTGCCCCTTCACCGATAACAAAACCATCACGATTTTTATCGAACGGACGGGAAGCTGTAGCTGCATCCGGGTTTGTCGTCAATGCCGTGTTCGCTGTAAATCCAGCTACAGACAATTGCGTGATCGGTGCTTCAGCTCCGCCGGAAATCATGACATCTGCATCTCCACGCTGAATGACTTTAAAAGCGTCGCCGATTGAGTTTGTGCCTGAAGCACAAGCAGTCACTGAACATGAGTTGATGGCTTTGGCGCCAAAGTAAATCGATACTTGGCCTGATGCCATATCCGGAATGATCATCGGGATCAAGAACGGGCTGATGCGTCGGACACCTCTTGTATTCAGTACGTTCATCTGATTTTCGATGGTCTCCATGCCGCCAATACCCGAACCGATCCATACTCCCGTCCGCAACCCTGTTTTTTCATCCAGTTCAAGAGCAGCATCTTTCATTGCCATGATGGAAGCAGCCAACGCATAATGCGTAAAGCGATCCATTTTCCGGGCATCTTTCTTTTCGATATAATCTTCTATTGAAAAGTCATTTACTTCTGCTGCAATTTTTGCTGAATACAGGTCCGCATCCAACCGGGTTAAAGGACCGACACCGGATTTGCCGTTTTTCACAGCTTCCCATGTCGTTTCAATATTATTGCCCAAAGGCGTTACAGCACCAATTCCTGTAATAACTACACGGCGATTTTCCATTCTATCTTCTTCCTTTCGCATACCTAATTATTTACCCCACTTCATAGCGATTGCGCCCCAAGTAAGGCCGCCGCCAAAACCGACCATGACGATGACATCATCGTCTTTGACACGGCCTTCTTCGATATCTTCGACCAAAGAAATCGGGATTGACGCTGCTGAAGTGTTGCCATACTTCTGAATCGTTTTCGACATTTTTTCAACTGGAAGACCCAAGCGTTCTCTGGATGCCTCCATAATGCGGATATTTGCTTGATGCGGAATCAGAAAATCAACATCTTCTTTTTGTAATCCCGCTTTTTCGATTACGTTCACTGCTGATTCACCCATTTGGCGTACCGCGAATTTAAAGACTTCACGGCCGTTCATCTGCAGATGATCTTCCTCGTCCTGGAAGAGGTGTTTGCCTCCAGTTCCATCAGCTCCGAGTTCAAAGGATAGGATTCCCCGGCCTTCTGAAACTTTTCCTAGGACTGCCGCTCCGGCGCCATCACCAAAAAGCACAGCGGTGTTGCGGTCTTCCCAGTTGGTGATCTTCGATAATTTTTCAACACCAACAACCAGTACATATTTATAAACATCAGAATCGATGAATTGTTTTGCAGTAATGACTCCGTACATAAATCCTGCACATGCAGCTGAGATATCCATGGCAGCAGCATTGACAGCGCCAATCTCCTGTTGAATTACGCAGGACATTGATGGGAATGGTTGGTCGGGCGTAACTGTCGCCACTAAGATCAAACCGATTTCAGCTGGATCAATGCCGGCATCTTCAATGGCTCTTTGTGCAGCTTCGCGCGCCAAGTCAGAAGTGTCCTGATCGTCTTTTGCAATACGGCGTTCTTCTATCCCCGTCATTGTCCGGATCCATTCATCACTTGTATCCATCCGTTGCTCCAACTGAAAATTCGTCAATTTATCTTCTGGCAAACATCTGCCTATACCGATTATTCCAGTACTCATCATGTATCCCTCATTTCAATTATCATCATATATTAGTACCTGGTGTTAATAATACGTCATCTACTGTGTTATTTCAACTAACTGACATATTTCCGACAAAAAATCTTCATTCTCAGGAATCTTTCTTTCTGTCTGTGAATGCTTATGCTATGATTAACCTAGATATTCTATGTAGAGGTGAAACCAGATGCAGTATATTGGAACTTTTTTATGGTCATTCTTTTTGATTTCATTGCTTAATTATGTTGTAAGTGCAGTACAGAACGTACCTTTCGATTTCATGATCGGCGTTTACATTTCAGTCGGGGTTACTATTCTGATCTTCGTCATGGCAGCTATTATCCCTGAAGGACCGACTCCTGAAAAGCATTAATAAGAAAAAGAAGCGCAGACCGGAACTCCGGCCTGCGCTTCTTTTTTGGTTTATGCTTCTTTTTTGTTGATGACGATTTGCTTGTTGTCATCCATGGTCAATTCCAATTCTGTATTGGCGACAATTCCGCCTTTGATCAATTCGCGGGCAATATTCGTTTCGATATTGCGTTGAATAAACCGTTTCAATGGACGTGCCCCAAACACCGGATCCGTTCCCGCTTCTACAATATGGTTGATGACTGAATCATCCACAGTCAATTTGATGTGCTGTTGGCTGATGCGTGCTGCCAGTTCAGCAATCATTTTCTTGGCAATGCCGTAGAAGTGGACATTATTGAGCGCATGGAAAATGACGATATCGTCGATGCGGTTCAATAGCTCAGGTTTGAAATGTCTGCGCAGCTCGCTCATGACAATGTCTTCGATGTCATGTTCATTGCTCGTATCACTGATTTGGGCTGATCCAATATTGGAGGTCATGATCACTACTGTATTCGAGAAGTTGACCAATCGCCCCTGGCTGTCGGTGATGCGGCCGTCGTCGAGGATCTGCAGCAGGATATTGGCGACATCCGGATGCGCTTTTTCAATCTCATCAAGCAACACGACAGAATATGGATTGCGGCGCACCGCTTCTGTCAGCTGTCCGCCTTCTTCGTAGCCGATATAGCCTGGTGGTGCTCCGACCAAACGGGATACACTATGTTTTTCCATGTACTCGGACATGTCAATCCGGATGAAATGATCTTCCGAATCAAACAAATTGGCTGCCAATGACTTGGCCAATTCGGTTTTACCGACGCCTGTCGGACCAAGGAAAATGAACGACCCAATGGGCTTTCTTTCATCTTTGATTCCTGCACGTGCTCTCCAAACTGCTTCAGTGACCAGTTCAACAGCTCGATCCTGGCCGATTACCCGTTCTTTCAAAGTCTCGCCTAAACGCAGCAGCTTCTCCCGCTCGCCTTCCACCAGTTTGGTTACCGGAATGCCCGTCCATCTGGCGACAATTCCCGCAATTTCTTCTTCTGTTACTTCTTCACGCAGCAAACGTTCAGCCCCGTCTTTTTCCAGATCTGCTTCGAGCGCCATCAATTCTTTTTCAAGTTCAGGAATTTTGCCATGCTGCAAAACTGCTGCAGCATTCAAGTCATAGCGGTTTTCTGCGTCTTCCAGCTGTCTTCGGAATTGATCCAATTGTTCCCGTTTTTCCTGGATTTTTTTCAAGGATTCTTTTTCTTCTGTCCACTGATTTTTCATATCAGCCGAAGAGTCGCGCAACTCTGTGATTTCTTTGCGCAAGGTCTCCAGTCTGGTTTTACTTGCCAAGTCTGTTTCTTTCATCAGCGCCTGCTCTTCAATTTCAAGCTGCATGAGGCGGCGTGTCACTTCATCAAGCTCCTGCGGCATCGAATCGATTTCCGTCCGGATCATCGCACAGGCTTCATCGATCAAATCGATGGCTTTGTCCGGCAAGAAACGCTCCGTGATATAACGGTCTGACATCGCAGCCGCTGCTACAATCGCGCGGTCATGAATGCGGACAGCGTGGTGCAATTCAAAGCGTTCCTTTAATCCGCGCAGAATGGAAACCGTATCTTCCACTGACGGCTCACGGACCATGACCTGTTGGAAACGGCGTTCCAGGGCTGCATCTTTTTCAATATGCATCCGATACTCGTCCAATGTGGTCGCTCCGATACAGTATAATTCCCCCCGTGCGAGCATCGGCTTCAGCATATTTCCAGCGTCCATGGCGCCTTCCGTTTTACCCGCTCCAACGATGGTATGAATCTCATCAATGAACAGGATGATCTGACCTTCACTGTCTTTGACTTGCTTCAAGACGCTTTTTAAGCGTTCTTCGAATTCCCCCCGGTACTTGGCTCCGGCAATCAATGCACTCATGTCGAGTTCATAAATGGTCCGGTTTTTCAACCCTTCCGGAACATCGTTGCGGACGATGCGCTGTGCCAGCCCTTCGACAATCGCAGTTTTACCGACACCAGGCTCTCCGATCAACACCGGATTGTTTTTCGTTTTCCGGGATAGGATCCGGATAACGTTGCGGATTTCCTGATCTCTTCCGATCACGGGATCCATTTTCCCTGATTGCGCCTGTTCCACCATATTCCGGCCGAACTGTTCTAATGGAGATTTTTGATCTGTGTTATTTGGGGATTGAACCATAAAAAATCACACCTTTCAATTAATTTGACTATCTTTGACTAATTAGATTATAGTCAATTTTTCAGGAATATGCAATTATTAAGGCTGTGAATTTAGTATATTTAAGAATCTGTTTTGGGGTTAAAGAAATCGTTCCAGCGACCCCTTTATCATCATTAGCCGAACACCTCCATCCATGGATAAATCGGGAGAATTGAAAAAGCCTTTCCGGAATAAATTCCGGAAAGGCTTTTGGTGTATCTTTTATCGGACGCCAAGCGCCATTTTTGCGTAACGAGACATATGTTCTTTGCTCCATACTGGTGTCCAAACGATTTTAACATCGACTTCTTCCACTTCAGGCAACTCATACAAAGAATTTTTAACCATTTCCACGATTTGAGGTCCCATTGGACAACCCATTGATGTCAAAGTCATGGTAACCACTGCAAAACCGTCTTCTGTAACCGTCACATCATAGACAAGTCCCAAGTTAACAATATCGACTCCCAGTTCCGGATCGACTACTGTTTCCAAGGCACCCATCATGCTTTCTTTCATGTCTTGATCCATTCAAAATCCCTCCCTCTACTATTAGTACCATCTTAACAAACTTTCTCAGAAAATGAAATCCACAAGCTTAGTGGGCCAAATGCTCAGCCAGCCAGTCAGTGGCTTCGAGCATGCCGCTTCGGCTTACTGCATGCCCTGCTTCCCGCTCACGCTTAAAAACAATTTTTTCAGGGACAGCTTCATATTGTTTTTTCAACTCTTTAAAGAGGCGGTACGTCGGTTCAAACGGTACCGTCACATCCTGTTCGCCATGCCAGAAATAAATGGGCCGTGCATTGAAGTTTTCCAGATGGTGGCTGCTGTCAAAAATAGCTAAAGTAGCCAGCATCTTTTCACGTTCTTCAGCGCTTATCGGCAATTGGAAGCCTCTCGATTCGTATTGAGCCATCTGAGCTTGAGCCAATTCCACGTAATTCCCTGCGCCCATCATGACTGCTGCTGCTTTGATCCACGGATAGACTGTCAATGCTCCCATAGTTGTAATGGCCCCCATGGACGTGCCGCCTATTCCTGGCTCTCCAACCACCAGACCCTGCTTATGTATTTCTTTATGCAGAAACGCCAATTCCTCAATTGATGTCAGCACGATTTCCCAAAATCGCAAGCTTATTTGAACTTCATCCAATCCTTCACTTCGTTCCCCATGAAGATGCGCATCCGGCAAAATCACCCGAAGCCCTTTTTCAGCCAATTGATAGGCGTAATGCAGATTATGCTCTTTTGCACTCATATGGCCATGAAAAAAAATAACCGTCGGCAATGCCTTCTCCACATCCTGATCCGGAGTTATATGAAGCAAAGGGATATGCCCCCATATTTGTCTTTGGACTCTCATTTACAATCACTTCCTTCATCAGTAATCGTACCAATCTTCCAGATATCCAGCAAACACCAATTCCTGTCCTGTAAAAGTCTTTTGATTTCCTCAAGATTTTTTGACGAAACCCTTGCATTATCGCTACACTAGTAATATATAGAAAGGAGTCGGTTATTTTATGAAACAACATTTAATTGTCCTTGATTTGGATGGAACCCTATTAACCGACCAGAAAGTCATTTCACCTAAAACGAAACTGACTTTAAATAAAGCGCTTGAAGCAGGACACCAGGTGATGATCGCCACCGGCCGCCCCTATCGCTCAAGTGAAACCTATTACAAGGAATTAGGATTGACCACACCCATCGTCAACTTTAATGGAGCGTTCGTCCATCATCCCCAAAACCAACAGTGGGGGATGCACCATACACCAATCGGATTGGATGTTGTCCATGAAGTGGTGGAGTCGATGCACGATTATGATTTCCATAATATTGTGGCTGAGGTACTGGACGATGTCTATGTCCATCACCATGATGAAAAACTGATGGATATTTTCCGGTTCGGCGACCCTACCATCACGACAGGCGATTTGCGCAATTACCTGAAAACAGACCCCACGTCTATTTTAATCCATGCGCCTTATGAGCGGGTACAAGAAATCCATGACCATCTCTCCTCTGTGCACGCCGAAGTGATTGACCACCGCCGTTGGGGAGCTCCCTGGCATGTTATCGAAATCGTTAAAAGTGGCATGAGCAAAGCTGTCGGGTTGGACCGCGTCTCCAAATCACTCGGAATCTCACGGGAAAACATCATTGCGTTCGGAGATGAAGACAATGATCTTGAGATGATTGATTTTGCGGGAGTCGGCGTAGCGATGGGCAACGCCATCAGCCCTTTGAAATCCATTGCCAATGAAATCACCTTAACTAATAATGACGACGGCATTGCTGAACTGCTGATTGACCGATTGAAACTGTAAATTAAGAAAGGGGATCACTATGAGATTATTCGCTGACAGCGCATCTGACCTGCCAAAAGATTTTTTTGAAAATGAAAACGTCATTTTATTTCCACTTCGTGTTCATATTGGAGATCAGGATTACGAAGACATACGAGGTATTCAATCCATTAAAGTATTTGATGCGATTCGTGCAGGCAACCACCCAAAAACATCCCAGGTTTCACCAGAGGAAATGCTGAGTGCTTTTGAGCAATTGGCTAAAGATGGCGACGAAGGTTACTATATCGCCTTCTCTTCCGAACTTTCCGGCACCTATAGTACAGCGGTGATGGTAGCGGATCAGGTGCGTGAGGAATACCCTGACCTGAAATTGACGATACTGGACTCGAAAGCCGCCTCACTCGGTTATGGCCTGTTGGTGAAAGAAGCGGCTTCATTGCGCACCGCCGGACAGCCACTGGACAAAATCATCGAAAAAACCCGTTTTATGGCCGATCATCTAGAAAGCCTGTTTACCGTTGAAGATTTGGATTATATGGCAAAAGGCGGACGCATCTCCAAAGGCAGCGCCTTTGTAGGTGGATTATTGAACATCAAACCACTTCTTCATGTAGAAGACGGTAAATTGGTGCCGATTGAAAAACTGCGTGGACGCAAGAAAGTCATCAAACGGATGATTGAATTGATGAAAGAACGCGGCACACAATTGGATCAGCAGACAATTGCCATCAGCCATGGCGATGACGAAGAATTTGCTAACGTCCTGAAACAGGAAATCGAGGAGAATTTCCATCCTCAAAAGATTGAAATCCATATGATCGGTTCTGTCATTGCAGCACATACTGGACCAGGAACTTTGGCTTTATTCTTCTTCAATAAGATTAACTAGGAGCTGATGGAACTGTGAGAAAAGTTGTTATTGTAGGTGCCGTAGGCGGCGGCGCAACAGCCGCAGGCCAAATCCGATTCTATGATCCGGATGCACGCATCACTGTATTCGATCGCGATTCAACGATGTCCTATGCGGCATGCGGAACACCATACGTTATTGGCGAGGTGATTGAAGATGAACGTTCAATCATCATGACCGATCCTGAGAGTTTCAAGAAAAAGCGCGATATTGATGTGAAATTACGCCATGAAGTTCTGGAAATCGATAGAGAAGCTAAAACAGTACTGGTTCGGAATCTGGAAAATGGGGAACAATTCAGCGAGCCTTACGATGCCTTGATCCTCGCTCCAGGCGGTTCTGCCATCATCCCGGAAGTCGAAGGCTTGGATACTTCAAAGGTTTTCACTTTGCGTAATTATGAAGATATGCAGCGGATCGATCAATTCATCAAAACCCAGCATCCTAAAAATTGCGTAGTATCAGGAGGTGGGTTTATCGGCCTGGAAATGGCTGAAAACCTAAAAAATATTGGCTTGGACGTTACCTTGGTACATAAATCTGCGGCCATCATGTCTATTTTGGATCTCGACATTTCACTGATCATCGAAAAAGAACTGGCAGTCCAGGGCGTCAAGCTCCTAACGGGAACGGCGATTGAAAAGACCGAAGGCAAAACCATCAATCTGACGAATGGCATCCAATTGGAGGCCGATTTCATTATCATGAGTATCGGATTGAAACCCAATACCGATCTTGCCGTCAAAGCCGGCCTGAGGATTGGGGAAACTGGAGGCATCCGAACCAATGACTTTATGCAGACAAACGACCCGTCGATTTATGCAATCGGGGATGCTTCAGAAAATTTCGATATGGTGACAGGGGATCCAAAAAGAGTCCCTCTTGCCTCTCCAGCCCATCGTCAGGCATTTATCGTTGCACGCCATCTAACCGGCGACAAAATAGCGAAAAAGGGGTTGCTCGGTACTTCTGTATTGAAGATTTTCTCCTTGACTGCCGCGATGACCGGGCTGAATGAACAAGCCATTAAAGACAAAAATCTGCAGTCAGCTACGGTCACCCATACGGGCAACTCGAATGCCGGCTATTATCCGGAGCATTCCAAACTCACCTTAAAGGTCCATTACGATCCCGAGACCCGAAAGATCCTGGGAGCGCAATGCATCGGCGGCAAAGGGGTCGATAAGCGGATCGATGTCATCGTTACTGCCATCTACGGCGGATTGACAGTCGATGATTTGCAGGCACTGGAGCTTTGCTATGCGCCTCCCTATTCTTCACCAAAAGATCCAATCAATTTGATCGGCTACAAGACCATCAGTAAAGGATGACAAATTAAAAACAGGAAGAGAAAAGCGATGTGCTTTTCTCTTCCTGTTTTATTGTCCAAACCATTATACAGTTTTTTCATTTGCTCTTTGTTTTGCTGCGTCGGCTTTGCGCTGCTTGCCTTTGCGCCAAACAACCACTAAGAACAACATGAATACCACATACATAATGGCGAGCGTTGCAAGATAGGCGGAATTGAGTTTCGTTTCTTCGGTCACATGGAAAACTTCTGCAATTTCACGGTCCTGGGTGACACGATACTCTCCATTGTCTTCCTGGCGGATAATATCACTTTCAAAAAGACCACGCAATTCCTGGCCATCTCCAATAATGTCAGCAGACAAATTAATGCTCTTTGTCGAAGAAGAGTTATTGATAGCGATGATCCATGTTTCTTCATCGTTTGAACGCTTATAGACCAACCAGCCGTCTTCATCATGCAATACTTCAAGTTCCCCTGTCCGTAATGCTTCAGATGAATTACGCAAGGACGTCAAGTCTGTAATATGGTCAACCAATTCTTTGTCTACTGCCATATCCAAAATTTGATGCGACTCAGGCAATTCTGTTCCATTCATCGCTGATTCTGACCCATACTGAACGACTGGAATACCAGGCATTGTCAATAACTGTGTCAGCAACAATGTCCAACGGGTTGGGGGAAATCCGTTTACATCCACAATATCTGCTGTAAACCGTGAACCCCATAAAGAGTCTACCTGAATCAGTTTATCTTCACTTTCCTGCATTACAGAAGAGATTTCCGTCAAGTCCTGATCAAAGTTCTTGTAGCCAGCACGAAGGGTTTCCTCTACGCCCGGCAAAACCACAGCATCAAATCCAGGCGTCTCTTCCATTTCCCGGTCGCTTAAGATATAGCTGTCCCCTACCGCTTTCATCGCTTCAGAAAAACCACTGATAAATGAAGGGTCCAACTGATCGGAATTCTGCAGACGGAACCCATCAACCTGATAGGCCTCACTGAATTCTGCAAATGTCGAAATCAATGCTTCCTGAACTTCAGGATTTGCTGTATCCAGTGCGAGGCTGCCGTCTTCATTTTCTGTAAACCATTCCGGATTTTCGGCTGCCCAGACATGGTCTTCACTAACCTGCTGCGTTGGGACATCCACGATCACTTTCATATCCTGATCATGAATTTCAGCTACCAATGCTTGAAACTCTTCTTCGGTTCCAAAATGGCGCTCAAACTCGGTATAATCCACTACCCTTTTCCCATCATATGTAGCCGTTGAAAATACGGGTCCTATTGAAAGAGCCGTAAAGCCCATTTCCTTCACAAATAATAGTTCACTGGCCATGCCATCAAAATCTCCGCCGCTAAAGGCTGCAGGATCCAATGCATTCACTTCGTAGTCATTGTCGATCTTTTTGTTGAAATAGCGGTCAACCAGCACATCATAGATGAGCTCGTCTTTAAGTTCACGCTCGTCTGCAGCAGATGCTGGGGTAACCAGTGTCAGCAACAGTAAACTTGCCATGATGCTTGAAATCCATTTTGCCTTCAATCTAAAATCCTCCTTCAATGAGGTCGTTATTGCGTTCCACCCGGTTAATTTTATCAAACTCAGGCTATCGCCGCCATGTTAAGTTGACGTTTCAGCCTCAACTTGCCGGAGTTTCGTCTAAACTGTGAAAAGCTACAGAAAAGCGGAAGCGCCCGTGTAGCTTTGACAGGCATAAGACAGACCGGCGAAGCGGCGGACTTTGCCGCACAGCCAGAGTGGCTTACATCCCGAAGAGCTGTGAATCAGACTTTCTCAAACCACAAAAAAAGCAGATGCTGGATGCACCTGCCCTGCTTTCATTAAAAGAAATCTAAACCGATCGGCAACATGAATCCAACGAACATCGTTGCAAATAAGAACAATACGAAAAACGCCCAGACCATCGTTACCGGCTTTTGTTTTTTCGAACGGATCAAAACCATTTCCATCATTCCGATTGTCAACACGCCTAGAAGGAATTTAATGCCGTATAACATTGCATCCGCCGAAGAATGTGCGACAAATAACGTTAATCCGGTAATGATGATCAAAATATAGAACAATCTCAGTACCATGTGTAGAATCTTACGGCCTTTGCTGTCACGTTGCATGAATGCTGCAATCAGGAATAGAATAACTGCAATGACCCATGTCGTGATGTGTAAATGGGTAGTATCTGTAAAAATGCTCAAAAGCTCACCTCTTCTAATAAAGTCCTTTCCAGTTTATCACAAGTCGGACGTTGAAAAGAGCTTGGATCTTATGACAAATGTGTGACGAGGGTTCCGATAGACTCAATCGACACTTTGACAGTGTCTCCTGCTTTCAGGAATTTCGGTGGATTGAAGCCTTTGCCGACTCCAGCGGGCGTACCTGTAAGCAGAACATCTCCTGGCTCCAGTGCCACATACTTCGATACTTCCGCTACAAGGTCATCCACACGGCGGATCATATTTTCTGTGTTGCCATTCTGGCGTACTTCATCATTCACTTTTGTCACAATCGATAGATTCTGGGATTGTGGGATTTCATCTTTTGTTACGATATACGGCCCGAGTGGACATGAACCCTCCAGGCTTTTCCCAAGAAAATACTGCTGATGCTTGTCCTGCAGGTCCCGTGCAGTCAGATCGTTGGCGATGGTATAGCCAAAAACATAGTCATAGGCCATCTGCTTTGGTATCTTATGGCCTGCCTTTCCAATGATTACTGCCAGTTCCCCTTCGTAATCATAAGAATCGGTCACATCATTGTGAACAGAAACGGTTTCTCCGTCCGCTGATATACAAGTCGGTGACTTGGTGAAAACCACCAAATCTACTGGGGCTTCTCCACCCATCTCTTTTGCATGATCTGCATAATTCTTTCCGATACAGATAATGTTTTTGGGTGTTCTTGAAATTGGGGCTAACCATTCAATTTCTGAAAAAGAGTGTTTGAATTCTTCAGGGTGATCAGATTGGACTGCGGCTTCCGTCAATTTACGAATTTGTTCAACAAACTCCATGCCTTGTGGAATTCCTTCAATCAATTTTTCAGGAAACGCAGGTAAGACCTCTAATTGCTGTTGAATGGCAATCAGATCCCAAACAGCTTCTTCCTTTTTAACTTTCGGTCCAAATCCTTCTTTTCCTTCATAGCGAAATGATAACAGCTTCATTCGTCAAACACTCCTTTTCTTTGATTGAATTCATTATACACATTCAAGGTTTTGAATTGTTAGTTTTTTCGAAATTATTTCCATATGTCCATTTTCTCCAGACCATTTCAAGTGGTCCCCGAGAGAATTTTTCAAACCACAATTCCGCAAAAATCAGCTGAACCACAAAAATCCCGATGGCGATCAATGTTCCCGTAAGAAGATCCACTTGTCCATAAAGCCCCAAGCCGTAGGAATAAAAGATCAATGTCGCTAAAACGGATTGAGTGATATAGGTTGTCAGCGACATCCGCCCGACTTTGGCTACCGGAGAAAATAGCTTTTGCACAACTGCTTTTTGTGCCAGCAAAGCGATAATCGCTGCATAGCCAATTGCCACAAGCGGCCCTCCAAAAATGTCCTGCAAATAGACAAAAGCATAATTCGGTTCAAACAGCATTGGTCCGGATTTCAGCAGCAGACCGAGCACTAATGGCACAATCGCTAAAAACAGCCACAGTTTACGTTTTTCCTGCGTCCGTTCAATCAGCCTCCACTTTGCTGCAGCCGCTCCAACCATCAGAAACGGCAGGATTGTGGCAATCAAAATAATGTAGTTGAGTAAATTATTGCTATAGGTCCAATCAGACAACCGTTGGCTGAAGATTTCTGCAAAGCTGCCCGATTGGTAAGATTGAATCGAACTTTCAATTTGCATATACCCTACATAAATACTCGGATCAGCTGCAGCCGCTATAAACATGATGCCCAGCAGCATTAGATGCGGAACCGTATAGATGATGGCCGCAAACCCCAGCAACCAACTGGATGGCAGCCTGATCATGCCGATCAGCAGGAAGCCCATGATGGCATAGGTGATCAAAATATCCCCATACCAGATCAAGAAGGCATGAAGGATGCCGAACACCAGCAAAACCACCAGGCGTTTGACGGCTAACGGCATGAAGGGGCGATTTTTTGCTTCTGCACGCATAAATTGCATCGCCAGCCCATAGCCGAACAACATGGCAAATAAGGGGTAGAAGCTGGCCTGGATGAAAAGATCGATAAACCAGTATATCCCTTCATTCAAATTTCCATCGAACCATTTATATGGATCGATGTATGACAGCGGGGAATGGAAAGCCAGCATGTTGATGATTAATATTCCAAAAAGCGAAAATCCTCTCATTAGATCTATCGCTGTTACTCGTTCATTTATAGAGACCGGCTGTAAGTTCAAAATAATCCTCCTAAATAGTCACTTCTTGGCTTGCCGCAAACAAATAAAGCAGCCGTTCCTTGATCGGGATCCTTAAGATCGATTCAACCGCTTCCTGATAGACGGCCAGCTGGACACCATAACGCTCAGCCATTTCTGTATTGACGTCGCTGATATGCGAGAGCCGATCGGTCTTGTAATCCAGCAGAACCCAGCCGTCCTGTTCTTCAAACAGGCAATCGACAATCCCTTGGATAATCTGATGGTCTCCATCGGTATCCGCTTTTGCGTATGTGAAAGGGACTTCCCGTTTTATGTTCTTTGCTGACCGAAGGCGCCTAGCTGTCTCACTGGCGTAAAAACGTTCAATTTCTTCAACTTTCACCGCTGTTCCTTCATCAGGCGAGAGGATTTCCATTCCGACAAGTGTTTCGATAAACTCTTTTATTTCGGTGGAATCCATTGTGCGCTCCAAGGGTATATGCTGCATGACTGCATGAACTGCTGTGCCGATGTCGGCCGCTGACAAGCGTTTGTCCATCATGAAATCCGGACGGTGCAGCAGCATCGTTCTTTCAGGCTTTGCCGCTTGGATGAAGGATTCAGGCTCATCCAAGCGCTGCAGCATCTGCAGCCTTTTCATTTCTGTCACCGATTGCTTGGAGCGCTTGTCAACCGCTTTCTGATGCGGATACTGATAATTGAAGCGCTCATTGACAAGCTCCTGGTAATTTTCATCCACATTCCCCTCTTTCAACAGCTCATCCAAATTCACGACTCCCGGAAGCAATGACTGGGATTCGATGATTTCAATGTGGAAGCGGGAAGAATGATCGAGAAAATTGCCATTGGCATTCAATAGTTCCGCGGCATCCGGATGTCTGGCTATGGCTGGTCCAATCCAATCCAAATAGCCTTTTGCACGGGAACGTATGAAATCCGGCAACCGGACATCATGCGTGCTGACTTTCCATTTTTCAAAGAGCTTATCGATGTCTTTAACAGAAGCCGTCAAATACAGACGCTCTTTTGCGCGTGTCATCGCAACATATAAAACCCGCATCTCTTCCGCTTTCATCTGCAGCTGCTTCATTTCCCTGACAGCCAGGAAAGGCAACGAGGTATA
Organism: Planococcus sp. BI3; assembly: GCF_056680115.1. Classification (NCBI taxonomy): domain Bacteria; kingdom Bacillati; phylum Bacillota; class Bacilli; order Caryophanales; family Caryophanaceae; genus Planococcus; species Planococcus sp. BI3. The sequence goes on along the minus strand of NZ_CM155266.1, from coordinate 3,876,780 downwards.
TTCGATCCGCGTATCCGGATTGACCGCCTTGACGGCTAATCCATAGTCCTGATCGAACAGATAGGATTTCCGGAAATCCATTTCATTGAAAGAACGGCCTGTTCCAGCAAAAAAGACAACTGGAAACTCAAGCCCTTTGGATTTGTGGACCGTCATGAGGCGAACGACATTTTCCTTTTCGCTAAGGGATTTGGCGGTTCCCAGATCATCGCCGCGCTCGCGCATGCGGTCAATAAAGCGCAAGAAACGGAACAACCCGCGGAAAGAAGTTTTTTCATATTCCAGCGCACGGTCATGCAATGCGCGCAAATTAGCCTGGCGCTGCTTGCCATTGGTCATGGCACCGGCCATCTCATAATAATTGGTGTTCAGATAGACCTGCCAGATCAACTCTGCCAGAGAGCCTCTGCGAGCCTGGTTGCGCCATCCCTCCAACTGCAGAATAAAGCGCTGAAGCTTTTCAGCAGTGGCCGGATCGATTCCTGTACCACCGCGCATAAAGGTTTTGACCGCTTCATAAAAGGATGCCTGGGGTGCCGCTAAGCGGATCTCAGCCAATTCATTTTCTTTCAGCCCGATAAACGGTGCGCGCAAAACAGAAGCCAGTGGAATATCTTGGTACGGATTATCGATGACACGCAATGTATTGAGCATAATCATCACTTCAAGGGCATCAAAATAGCCGCCGGTCAATTCAGCATACAATGGAATCCCAGCCATCTTAAATTCGTCCACAAAGTCTCCTGACCAGGTCATGGAGCGCATCAGGACAACGATATCCCGGTATTCCAACTTTCGCTGCTGCTGAGTCCAGGGATCATTCACCACTATTTCCTGATCCATCATTTCTTTGATTTTCTTTGCGATAAAGCGCGCTTCCCACTGGGATTTCACCAGGTCCTCATCCACCGCTTCCTCTTCCATTTCCGGCTCGTGGATCAACGCCAACTCAATGGGAATCTGTTGTTCGGGATAAGGCGCCTTGGCTTTTAATGCTGCAGCTTCATCGTAGTCGATTTCCCCAACCCGTTCGCCCATAATTTGCGAGAAAATATAATTGGTGCCATCCAATATTTCCTTTCGGCTTCTGAAATTCGCGTTCAGATCAATGCGCAGCCCGGCATCTTCCGCATCATGGCGAAAGCGGGAATATTTCCCTAAGAAAAGCATCGGTTCAGCAAGCCGGAATCGGTAGATCGATTGTTTGACATCGCCCACCATAAACAAATTTCCGTCCTGTTCGTCTCCAGACTTCACCAGTTTCAAAATAGTTTCCTGCAGCAGATTGGTATCCTGATATTCATCCACCAGCACTTCCTTGAACCGATCCTGGTATTCTTTTGCAATGGCGGATGGTTTGCCGTCATCCGATAAAATTTCCAGCGCATAATGCTCCAAATCAGAGAAATCAACCAATGCACGGTCGATTTTAAGGGCTTTGTATTGATCCGCAAAAAGCTGTGTCAGCTCTACTAAGGTCCTCATCAAGGGCGCCATCTCACGCATTTCGTCGAGAAGCCGTTTAGGCGATCGTGTGAAATAAGCATCGAATAGGCCGTTGACGATTTTCTTCACTTCATTGCGCATTGCCTTTGCTTCCTCTGCAACTGCGGGGTCACAGGAATCCTTCTTGATACTGGCCGCTTTTTCGAATTTGAAGGACTTTGAAAAAGCATAAAGGCTGTCCCAGGAAGTTTCCAAAGCGGCAATCACCGCTTGGATCACTTCTGCATCTGTCTTGAAGGTAACTTCCAGCACAGCCGGACCATCCGGCTGTAAAGCCAGTTGCACCCCTTCCTGCGTCAGCTGCAGCGCTTCCTCTAAAGCATGACGTATCGTCAGTTTCAGGTCGCCGATAAACGGAAGTTCATCAATGGTGGCCGATTCCGGTACATCGTATAATGCCGGTACTTGCTGCAGCCAGTGCTCCGGATCAGGGTGCACACGTGAATAATCATAAAGCTTGCTCAGCAGCACCTCCATCGCCTGGTCGCTGCGATCGGAAGTAAAGCTGTCCGCCAACCGGTATACGGCTTCAGCCCCTTCTCCCTCATAAGCTGTTTCAAGAACCGCTTCCAGGACATCATCCCGCAGCAAAGCTGCTTCAGTCTCTCCTGCAATCCGGAATCCCGGATCGATTTCAAGAAGGTAAGCATATTGTTTTACTACCTGCAGACAAAAAGAGTGCAAAGTAGAGATTTGAGCTTTATTGATCAAACGCAATTGCTTTTTCAGGTGGTTGGAATCTGGATTGTCCGCCACGGCTTTTTCCAATGCGTTCGACATGCGGTGCCGCATTTCAGCAGCTGATGCATTGGTGAAAGTAACGACTAAAAGCTCATCTACTGAAATAGGATCTTCTTCAGCCAGCACCTTTTCAATCATCCGATTGATCAGAACGGCTGTTTTTCCTGAACCGGCTGCGGCTGACACGAGCATGTCCTGGCCTTTTGCCCAAATTGCCAGCCATTGTTCATCGGTCCATGTGGCATCAATCGGTTTTTTCGGTATCATCGTCAGCGGTCTCCTTTCTGATCAATTCTACTGCTCTATCCGGCGGCAAAGCCGGCAGTTTGCGGTAAGTCTGTGCCGGGTCCGCCGGGTCGAACTGGCAGACCGAGCGATAGGAACAAAATTGGCAAGGCGTATCTTCTTTTACTTTATAAGGGGTGATGCTCGTATTGCCGTCCAATATGCCATTGCCAGCCTGTTGATGTTTGCTGCGGACAAATTGGCGGATGGCCTGCATATCCTCTTTGACTACTGTTTTGGATTGGGAGGCTGACACCGCACCACTTTTATTGAGCCTCACCGGTATGACGTTGGAATAGCCATCAATCCCATCATCCATGGCTTGAATCACTTCCGGGTCTTCAACAACCAAACCATTCATTTTAAAGGATTTGGCCATCTCTTCTTCCAGCTCTTCTGCTGTCATCAATTTCGTCAGCTTCAGCATAGGATTGTGCATATGGAAATACAGCACGCCTGCCGGTTCCGCTCTTTCTCCGAGCCACCGGTCAGAATGGGTCAACGCCACATCCAGATACGTGAAAGTCTGAAGGGATAGGCCATGGTAGACATTGCTGAGGTCGAGCCCCTGTTTGGACGATTTGTAATCGACGACACGCAAATACGGTTTGCCATGGATTTCAGTCGAATCAATCCGGTCGATGCGTCCACGAACATTCATTTTGCGACCATGCTTCAATGCAATTTCAAGCGGCGGGATCGTTTCTTGGGGACCGAAACCAACTTCCAGGGCAACAGGCACAAAACCTGAAACTTTGGCGTGTTTGCTGAGCATGAATGCTGTCTGTCGGATGATTCCCTCCAATTTATGCTGAATATAGCGATAGCGGTGGGAACTGATCAGGATATGGTTGACGAAATAAGGCGACAATTGCTCAATCGCTTCTTTCGCTAAATTCTGGCATTGTGTCCGTGTCAATGACGACCAAGACACACCAAGCCTCAGGACTTCGTCTGAAATCCATTTGATGGCCGCATGGAAAAGATCCCCCATCGCTGGCGCTGCCAGTTTGTATTGGCTGCGTTCTTCAAGGCGCAGTCCATACGCCACATAATGGGCAAACGGACAGCCATAATAGGTTTCAACCCGCGACACGCTGGAGGAAATTGGCGTGCCGTACAAAGATTCTGCAACGCCTTCCCGCAACGGATCCGCTATATTCGGTTTGATCGGCGCTAAAATCCTTTTGATGACCGAAGACCAGAACGGATCTTCCTCATAATAGTTCAAGACAGCACGCCATTCGGCTGTCAATTTGCCGCCGCGGATCTGTGACGTCAAATAAGCCAGACTTGCCCGCGGATGCGAAATATAAGCCATCGGTGAAACATCCAAAAGCTCTTCAGGATCGATGACCGCCGGAACGGTATCGATTGACAGCATGTCCTTCAACTTCTGGACATAGAGTGAAGGCAGCAATGCTTTCCCTTCTTCATCTGCAATCGGGTATGAAACCGTCAACAGATCCGATGCCGAAGTAAAGGCACGGTAAACCATATATGTCTCATCCATCAGACGCATTTTCGAAGTGGGCGCCAGTTCAAAGCCGATCTGCGCAAACCACTCACGGTCTGTATCCGTCAAAAGCCCTTCTTGCTCGATGCGCTTCGGCAAGACACCGTCATTGGCGCCGATGACAAATACTGACTTGATGTCCATCAAACGCGCCAAATCGATTTTAGATACCGTCACCTGGTCCAGAGAAGGCGGAATCCGAGAAAATTCAAGCGTTTCAAACCCTTCATCGAGAATTTTGACAGCTGTCGCCAGATCGATTTCCTTGTCTCCGAACATCAAGACAAATTGATCCAGAACACCAACCCATTGATTCCAGGCCTGTTCGTGTTCAGTAGCCGCAAGCAACCGGTGCTCGTTTTCTTCCCGTTCTTTCAAATCCTGAATTTTTGTATAAACATCCATCTTCTCTATAAACAGGAACAGCGCCTCCGCCATATCTCTTCCCGTCTTGCTGAGCTTTAGTTGTTCTTTTAACTGCGCTAAAGGTTCTCTGATTAAATCACGGACCGCATGAAGCTCCATTTGGGCCGCAAGTTCTTCATCCGTTTGGATGGTGGTATGGAATTCCAGCCCCCGGTATTTTTTATAGAACCAGCGTTTTTCTTCAAACCAGCGTTCTCCGTAAATGCCATTGGCAATGACAAAGTTCTCCAACACATCACTTCGTTCCCGCCATTTGGTAACGGGTCCTTGCGGAAAAAACAAATCCGTCTTGACCGCACGGAAAACTGATTCATAAGAATAATTGGAGACGGTCGCTTCAAGGACCGAACGGCTGAATTCGATCAACGGGTGATGCAGCATCGATTTTTTCTGGCTGATGAAATAAGGAATTTCGTATTGTGGAAAAATGGTGTTGATCAGTTCATCGTAAATTTCGGGCTGTCTGTACAAAATCGCGATTTCATTATAACGAAGACCGTTTCTGGCCTCGTCTCTGATGCTCCGCGCCACTGCATGCATTTCCGCTCTTCTGTTCGACGCCTCGATCAAAGATACATGGCCTTGGCCCTGTATTTTCGGGGCCGGGGTATCATCAAAATGCTGTTCAATATGTTCCAGTTCCGGATGTGTAAACCTGCGTGGCACTGCAAGATGGACCGGACTGTCAATGTCGACTCCATCTTTTGTAGCCTGTTCACTTAATCGGCGGGCTGTATTGGCAGATTGATAGAATAGCGCCTGCTCATCATTCGGATCTGTCCGGTCGTCCATCGGCAAGGCAATGGTCACTGATTTGGCATGCTTCATTAATTCAAACAGAATTTCATACTCTCGTGCTGTGAACGTCACAAATCCATCGATATAGATGGTCGCTGATTTGACCAGGTCGGAGTAAGGGATTTTCTCGCTTAGCAATGCCAGATGCCCTTCGGAATCCACAAACACTTTGCCCAGCCGGTTTTCAATCTCCGTCAGGATCAACTCCAGATCTTCCGCTTTGTCCAGCAGCGTTTGGGGCGCGCCAAGCTCAGTTAATGAAGAACGGATGGAACTCAATTCTCCACAATCCACACAATAGCGGGCGAATTCCTTCACCAATTGTTCTATTTGGTCGGTGAATCCGCGCTTGCCAGCCGCTCTGCGGAACAATTGGAAGTCATCACGATGTTCTTCCAGCAGGCTGCGGATCAGCATACGGTAACCAAAAGTATCCACTTCTTTCCTGCTGATGCCCCCTACTTCCTGCAGCACGCGCCAGGCAAGCCGTTTAAACGTCACTGCCTGTGCACGGATCATGCCATTCATCCCGTATGCAGCAGAAAGCCGATACTCGGTAGAAAACGACATCTGGTCCGGCACGATAAGGAAAATAGGCTCTCCATCCGCCTGCCGCTTTAATTCATCCACTATTTCTTCTTGGACAAAACGGGTTTTCCCCGCTCCTGCTCTGCCGTATACAATGCGTAAAGACACATGACCACTCCTTCCAATAAGAACATTTGTTCTTATTATACGATATTCCCAAGTTGATAGCCAACTTCAGAGAATCACTTATAGTTTTTGCTTTTTTCGTTCTTCATTTGCCAGACGAAAGTCCGCTTCCACTTTTTTATTTAATCGTTTTTCAAGAATTTTGCCGATCACATACAATAGGACGATCACCAGTATTACGATGGCAGTCCGTATCGGCTGTGTAAAAAGAGCACGCAGGTCATAGCCGACAAACGAAATGGTGAAGACCATGACAAATTTCCCTGCCATCACCGTCAGTAAATAATAATGTCTGCGAATATTCGATAGGCCGGCTACAAGGTTGACCAGGGCAGATGGCGTAAAAGGCAGACACAATAACAGGAACAAGGGACCAAATCCGTTTCGCTCCACCCAATGAATCAGTTTCTGCACTTTTTCATGCCTTGTCATAAAGTTCATGAAACGTGCCCGTCCATATTTGCGGATCAATAGGAACACCGCGTAGGCACCTAAGACTGAACCGCCCCAGGATAAAAGGAACCCAATCCATAATCCGTAAGCTGTTGCATTGGCAAAGACGAAAACAAATAATGGCAAAAACGGTAAAAATGCTTCAATGAATGGCAAAAGAAAGCCGATTAACGGACCAAATGCCCGGTAGGATTGTGTCAATTCAACAATATTCTCCATGGAAAAAAAATCCGACATAAGCTCAGTCCTTTAACGTACAAAATTTTTAAAATGCGGATAAAAAATTAAAAGCTTGTATGATATGCTATTATAATTACTTTACACTCTTTCACTGAGTTTGGAAAAGGAATACCTATACATAAGGAGCGAGAAAAATGGACAGACGCGAATTTTCTGCGGGAATAAAGGCTGGAACCAGTATTGCGATTGGCTATTTCCCGATAGCATTGACCTTTGGCTTATTGGCAAAGACCACTGGACTTTCCCTGCTGGAAGCCACTGCGATGAGCATCTTCGTCTATGCAGGTGCAGCACAGTACATTTCCCTGTCTCTCATCACAGCCGGGGTAGCGCCTGCTGTGATCGTTTTGAATACTTTTATCGTCAACATCCGGCATTTTCTAATGACGGCGGCACTCAACGAAAAGATGCAGCCGGATGACCGTTGGAAAAAAGCGTTGTATGCTTTTGGGATCACGGATGAATCTTTTTCCGTGTTGGCTACGCAAAAAGGCAATAAATTAACAACTGCATTTGCAGTCGGCGTTATTGTCATTGCTTATGGCAGTTGGATCGTTTTCACAGCAATCGGCCATTTGATCGGCGCCAACCTGCCGCATTTCCTCCAAGCCTCTATGTCGATTGCACTTTATGCCATGTTTGTTGGATTGTTGGTGCCTTCGATGCGCGGCAATCGAAAAGTGGTCAGCCTGGCTATCATTGCCGGCTTGGTCAATTCCTTCTTTTATTTTACAGAATGGCTGTCCACAGGGTGGGCTATCATGGTGGCAACCTTAGCTTCCGCCATTTTTATTGAATGGGTTTCACGGAAAGGTGTGAAAACGTAATGGGTTCATGGTATTGGTGGATGATACTCGGCATGGCGGTAGTGACTTATATTCCCCGCGCCATCCCGCTGACTTTTCTGGAGGGCCGGGAACTGCCTGAACCGGTCCAGAATATTTTACGGAATATTCCATATGCTGTTTTGGGGGCTTTGATTTTTCCGGCTATCTTTTTTATTCAGGATAATATCTGGTTCGGAATTATCGGTGCTATTGCAGCATTCGGCATCGCCTTTACAGGTGCGAATGTTATGATAGTCGTCCTTGGATCTATCGCAGTGCTGGCAGTATTCAGTGTGTTCATTTAAAATTATGCAGAAAAAAAAAAGCCGTTACTCATTTTCATGAGCTTCGGCTTTTTTTCTGCGATTGAACATCCTTGTGGAATACCAGAACCCGGCAGTTAGAGAAGCCGCATTAACGACGAACAGCAGCCAAGTTTGAGTGTATCCCGCATAGACGGCTGCTGCAATAAGTGCCACAGTCAGAATCAATGCAACAATGTGGTTGAACGTGACTCTCGTAAACAAAACGACGAGCAATCCCGGTACCAGCAGAGACAAGAAGAATTTCGTTACTATAGATTCCATTTAGTTTGCTCCTTAATTGACCACTAATAATCCCAATCGATGATGATCATGGCGGAAAATAACATGTTGGCGCAAGCGCACTTCCAAGTTATGGTCCAGCACTTCCAGGCGGCAATGGGCGGCATTGACCTGAATCGCTTCATACAGCTCCGATTCGTTTGCAATCGCGATGCCGTTTACTTTGCGGATGACTTCTCCGCGCAATAAGCCCATTTTGTCAGCAGGAGAACCCGGCAAAACATCGACAATCATAACCCCTTGGGACTGCGGTGTTACGGCATAATTGCCGCTGCGTTCCTTCAATGAGAAGTGGATCGTGATGGCTATGCGTCCGATTACTCCGACTGCCAGCGCCGCTGCGGCCAGGGGCTGCCACAATAATGCAGCCAAAGCGACAACGACGATGCTGATTCCTAAAGTGGAAACGGCTTTACCAACCAGAGGATAAAGATAAACCGGCAATGTCCGCTGCGAGCGCCCTAAGAAACCAAAGACGAACGGGAAGAGAATCAGTGAAAAGCTGGTTTCACCAATCGGCAATTGAGGCCAAAAAGGTGCATACGAATCAATCAAAGTGCCTGGCACCACCAATAGAATCGGCAATAGCCATAAGCGCTTCGAGATATAAGCTGCAGCTTTAAGGCCGCGGCCTGATTTATGCAACCGGGGTGAAGCAGCTTCTGCAGCAGCTTTATCGATCATCTTACCTTCTGCAAAGACCAGTGCTCCTGCAATCAGGGCTACTGGAATCAGCCATTGGAAAGCAAACTCCGTTCCTTCAAACCTGAATAACCCGAAATTCAATGACCAATCTTTGGCATCAAATAGCCAACTCAGCAATACAGCTGCTGAAGCCAAATAAACGAATGACCCGGCCCGGTAAAAAGTAGTCGCCATCAGCAGAATGGAAACGATCCCCAAGGCAATCAGCCAACCCATCGGCACAACCAATCCGATTCCTGCAAACAGCACAGAGTAGACGAGGGCATACAGCCAGCCATCTTTTAACAGCCGTTTAAATTCGGTCAATCCATAGACAATCCGAATCCTGAACATTTTCCGTTCTTTTTTTACTCGATAATATCCCAACAGCACTGCGGCAAGCAATGCTATATATAAAACCGGATTTACAAAAAATCTTCCAATCGCTAATATTAAATCCATTATCACTATACTTACACCTTCCTATCACCGGCAATTGACGCTATCTCTCATTGTAACAAAGAAAACCGGCTTTCTGCACTTCTTTTTCAGTTAAACGAATGCGGAACCCAATTGCTCTAAAATATCTTCAATGCCTTCAATTCCTGCAGACAGCCGGACCACTTGGCGTGTAACGCCAATTTTTTCTTTTTCTGCTGCTGAAAGAGCTCGATGCGAAGTCCCATACGGATAAGAGACAGTCGTCTCCACACCTGCCAGCGTCGGCACAATCTTTATCCAGCCGAGTGATGAAAAGAATTTTGAGATATCCATCGTTTCCGGCAGTTCAAAGGATACGATCGCCCCTATTCCTGGATACCAGACACGGGCTTTGCCTTCCAAAAATGCAGCAATCGCTTGCGCATTTTCTGTTTGGGCCTTCATTCGAAGAGCCAAGGTCTTGATGCCGCGAATCGTCAGCCATGCTTCAAAAGGGCTCAGATTCAGGCCTAAATTCACCACGCGTTTTTCTGCAATGCTGATCAATTCTGCATCTCCCACTAAAACGCCTGCTGTGACGTCGCTGTGGCCTCCAAGATACTTTGTTGCACTGTGAGCAACCAAATCTGCACCAAGGGAATAAGGTGTCATTGTGTATGGCGTAGCAAAGGTATTGTCGATCATGACCCGGACACCATAATGTCGTTTCAGCTGGCAAAGAACTTCAATATCTTCCAACCGCAAAAATGGATTGGTGATGGATTCACTGAAAATCAACTTGACTTCAGGAAAATCAATTAAAATTTGCTCGATATCGCCAATATTTGAAAAATCGGCGAAATGAACCTGAATTCCCATCAGGACCAGTTCTTCCTTCAATAAGTGAAATGTTCCGCCATAAACATCTTGAGCGGCCAAAATATGGTCACCAGTTTTTACAACCGCCAGAATTCCGGCTAGAATCGCTGAGGTTCCTGAAGATGCGGAAACCCCTTTCGGAGCCAACTCCAAATCAGCAACAGTTTGGCCGAGGGCATCAGTGTTGGGATTTGCTGTGCGTGAATACAGATACGTGCCATTGCCTTCATAATAGCCTTCAAGCTCTTCCAAAGAAGCAAAAGAAAATGCGGAAGTTTGGTAAAGCGGCATAACTTTCGATTGGATTGTCCGTTCTTTCATTGTTGCTGTGTGGACTGATTTCGTTTCAATTGACGCCATTATTCCATCTCCTATTCCAATTCTGCGATTAGTTGTTCCATCATCGATTCATCCATCGGACCCACCACTTTATTTTGAATGCGCCCTTCTGTATCAATCATGTACGAGGTCGGGATGGAAACTGTCTGATAGGCAGAACCTACATCGCCAGTTTCATCCATCGGAATCAGAAATTCCAATCCGAACTCTTCTACAAACTCTTCAATTTTCTCAAGACCTTTATCCTCAGTCGTTAAATTGACTGCCAAGATCACAACATTTTCATCTTCAGCCTGCTCTTCATAATAGGTTTGCATGTGCGGCATTTCTGCTCTGCAAGGAGGGCACCAGGTAGCCCAGAAATTCAGCAGCACTTTCTTCCCTTTATAATCCGACAGCTTGACCTCTTCACCATCCAGGGTAGTCAACTGAAAATCAGGAGCCTTTTCTCCTTTAGCCAACCCTTCATCTGTTGGCAAAAAATCCACATCACTGCCAAGAGCCATTGTATCGAGCGCTTCAGATTCCGCCATATTGTTCTTAACGGCCCCTATAACGACAAGCGCTATCATAACAGCAAGCACCAATAAGCCGATTATCTTTTTAGGCATCTGTTATTCACTCCATTCAAGTTTCATCATACGATAAATCGGGCAGTTTGTTCCACTAAGTTTATTTGGAAATGTGACAGAATGAAAGGAATGTAAAAAAACAGCCGACATTAGATGCCGGCTGTCCTGAACTTATAATGAAATGTAGCTCGCAGGGTTCACTGCGTTAGTCCGTCCGCCGTTCCAAGGTCCAACATGGATTTCGAAATGCAGGTGATCCCCGAATGATCGTCCGGTATTCCCCATTCCACCTATGTTTTGTCCCTGTGATACCTGTTGTCCAACTGACACGCCAATTGAATTCAGATGTGCATATACAGTTGCATGCGTCTGGCCATTAATCGAATGGGTGATGATGATTACGTTGCCGTAACCCCCCATTGAGCCGGCATAGGATACAAATCCGTTTGCGGCTGCCACAATTGTGGTGCCTTTGCTGTTGGCAATATCTACGCCCTGGTGAAACTCTTGACCAGAACCAATATCGCGCCAGCCGAATTTAGAAGTAAAACGGCCGGCTGTCGGTCGGATAAACCCAGCACTTGCATTAACGGCAACTGCTGGTTCCGGTGCGCTGTACGCTGGAGCCGGGGCTGGGGTGCTTGTTGCAACAGGAGCACTTGGAGCTTCAGACTTGCTGGCTGCTTTTTTTGAAGCTGCTTGGTCTGCTGCCACTTTCTCCGATGCTGCTTGCTCTGCCGCTGCCCGTTCTGAGGCTACACGCTCAGCTGCTGCTTTTTCTGCTGCTGCTTTTTCTGCTGCCGCACGTTCTGCAGCCAGCTTGCGCAAGCGCTCTTCTTCAGCTTTTCTTGCCAATTCTGCAAGCCGCGCTTGTTCATCGGCAATTTTTGTTTGCAATTCCGCACTTACGTCAATCGTTTCTTCGCGCTGCTGGACAAGCGTGGTCTTTTCTTTCGCTAAACGTTCCTGCTCAGCTGTCAGGTCATTTACAAGGCCTGCCTGCTCAGCTTTCTGTCCATCCAATGATTTCTTAAGATTGACAAGTTCTGCACGGCGTTGTTCCTGCTCAGCAAGTTTTGTTTCAACTTGCGCTTTTTGTTCACCCAACAGCTTTTTGTCTTCTGCTTGTTCGTTCATGATTTCACGATCTGCATCAATCAGGGTATTTACTGCCGAAAAACGGTCAATAAAGTCAACAAAACTATTGGCACCCAACAATACGTCTATGTAATCCACAGAGCCGCCGCTCAATTGGATGGCACGTGCACGTTCTTGAAGCAACTCTGTACGTTCAGCGATTTTTCTTTCCAACTCTTCGATGGATTCCTTCAGTTCATCAATTTCAACGATCGTCTGATCGATTTCACCTTGAACTCCATTAATTTTCGACTGGTTTTCCTGCATTTTGTTCTCCAGCTCCTGGATCTTAGCCATGATGCTTTCCAGTGTGGATTGGTTCTGGTTCATCTCAGTGGATTTTTCACTGATTCCAGAGTTTAATTCATTTTCTTTTTGTTCTATTTTCTGCTGCTCTTGCTGCAATTCACTTAATGTATCAGCGTTTGCTGTTGGAATCAACAACGTTAGTGCTAATACAGATGAAACACCAGTCAACAACCATTTCGACTTCGAGTTCAAGTTCAAGTTCGTGATCCCCTTTCGGCTTTACGCTCTTTTTCTATCTCTGTCTTCTCTATTGCATTTTAAACGGCCTGAAGCTATTATAGGACAGCTGCAGGCCGGTTCTTACTCTATATTATACTCGTAAAAATTTCCGGATTGACATGAAACTTCCCCAGATGCCGATAAATACACCCATTAATAGGATCAAGGCACTTACCTGATAGATGAACGGAGTAAACTCCAATAGCTGGAACAGTTCTCCACTCAAGCGGGGCTCTGCAAATTCGGTTACCTTACTGTAAAGCAATGCTACTAGGCCAATCGGAATGAGAGAGCCCAATATTCCAAGCCACATGCCTTCCAAAATAAATGGAATGCGGACGAACCAGTTTGTAGCACCCACTAATTTCATGATTTCGATTTCACGGCGCCTTGCGACAATGGTGATTCGAATGGTATTCGAAATCAGGAACATGGCGGTGAACAACAAGGCCAGGATTAAGATCAGCCCTACGTTTCTTCCGGCGTTCAGGAAGTTAAAGAGCTTCTCAATTTTGCCTTCACCGTATTTGACGTCCTCTATATTCTCGAAAGCCGCAATATCTGTGGCTACTTTCTCGGTTTGCTGTGGCTCAACTGCTTTTACATAAAAAACATCGAACAATGGATTGCTTTGTTCGAATAAGCTTAACTCATCCCCGAAATCAAGGACTAAGTCAGTCAGTTCTTCTTCTTTTGTCGAGAAGTCAGTAGATTCTACACCTGGCATTTCAATAATCCGTGATTCCAGGTTCTGTACCGTCTCTTCTGTAGCATCCAATGAAACAAACACTTTGATTTCAACATCATTTTCGAGATCATCTGCCACTTTATTGAGGTTCATCATGATGAGAACAAATACTCCGACCAACAATAACGTTACTGTTACAGCACTTACAGATGCAAATGTCATCCAGCTGTTGCGGCCGATGCTTTTAAAGCTTTCCTTAAAATGGCGCATCATAGTTCTAGCCTTCATAGCCGTAGTCACCTCCAGCTACATCGCGGACAATTAAGCCGCCTTCTATTGCGATTACACGATGTCTCCGCGTGTTAACGATCTGTTGATTGTGGGTTGCCATAATAACGGTGGTTCCTGCTTTGTTGATGCGCTCAAACAAGTTCATAATGTCCCATGCTGTTTCAGGATCAAGATTTCCTGTTGGCTCATCTGCAATCATCACTTTTGGCATGTTGACGATAGACCGGGCGATGGATACACGTTGCTGTTCTCCACCGGATAATTCTGTCGGAAACATTTTAGCTTTATGTTTCAATCCGACCAAATCCAATACTTCCATGACACGTTTTTTGATGTCAGCGGGCTTTTCTTCAATTACCTCCAGCGCAAATGCTACATTCTCATAGACATTCAACTTTGTCAGCAATTTGAAATCCTGAAACACAACGCCAATCTGTCGGCGCAGCATTGGGACTTTTCGGTTCTTCAATGTCGCTATGTCAATATCATCAACGAACATTTGACCAGAGGATGGCCGTTCTTCACGATACATCATTTTGATGAATGTGGATTTCCCTGCACCACTCGGGCCTACGATATATACGAATTCCCCTTGTTCGATTTCAACGTTGAGACCGTTCAAGGCGACAATTCCATTCGGATACTTTTTGTAGACGTTCTTCATTTGAATCATTTTATTACCCACCTATTAGTAATTGGCTTACGCCAAAATTATTTCCTTGGATTTTTGCAGCAAACTTATTATAACACCTTAAACATATATTTTTATTACATTTCTGTATCATTTGGAATTCAAATTGAATAATCTGAACTATAAGAAAAATTAATTTTGTAGATAGTAATCTATTAATTTAATTCCATATTATTCCGTCCTAATAATAAAAAAGTATTAATTCGCTCTATATTTTATCAAAAAAATAAACCTGCTGTTTAGCAGGTTTATTTCATAGCGGCTAAGTATTCTGCGACTGCAACTGCTTCTTCGCCTTCGATGATGTTAGCTGGCATTGCACCTTGTCCGTTTTCAATGACCGAAAGGATCTCATCTTGTGACAAACGGGATCCTACATCATTTAAAGCCGGGAAGTTGCCCGCACCTTCCAGGTTTTCACCATGGCAGGAAATGCAATTCTGTTGAACGACTTGCTCGGCATCAATTGTTGCCGTTTCTCCGCCACTTTCAGCAGGTGTTTCTTCTGGAGTTTCTTCTGGAGTTTCTTCTGGAGTTTCTGCCGGTTCCGTTGTTTCTTCTCCGCCACATGCACCTAGTATAAGCGTTGCACCGAATAACATCGCCATCAATTGCTTTTTCATTTCGCGACCTCCTCTTATCAAATGTTTCTTCCTATTACAGTATACCAAAGTTATGGGCGTTTAAAACCCTCGCCCAAAACTTCGGAGGCATCTGACACGATAACAAAGGCAGCAGGGTCTATTAATTTCACCAATTGTTTCAATCTGGTAAATTCCGTTTGAGGAATGACCACCATCAACAACGGCTTTTCTGTTCCTGAATAGCCGCCGGTCGCAGTCAATTCCGTTACACCGCGGTCGACTTCCTCATAGATGGCGTCCCGGATTTCCATCTGCTTGTTAGTGATGATATAAACCAGTTTTGATTGGCCGAATCCCACTTGGACCAAGTCGATGGTTTTCGTCGTAACGTACAGGCCGATCAATGCGTAAAGACCTTTTTCAATATCGAAGACCAGTGCTGCAGCCAATACGATAAAGCCATCAATCATTGCGACACTTGTGCCAAGGGTGAAGCCCGTGTACTTGGTAATAATCTGTGCAGCCAGGTCTGTTCCACCGGTGGATGCTTTACCGCGGAAGACAATCCCCAGTCCAAGCCCCACCATGATCCCTCCGAACAAAGCACCAAGTAACGGATCCTCTGTCCAAGGCTCCCATGACTCTGTCAAAAATACGACAAAGGGCAAAAAGACTGTACCGATAGCTGTTTTAATCCCGAAATTCTTTCCTAATAAAATCAATCCTGCAATAAACAACGGAATATTGAAAGCCCATTGAACAAATGCCGGCTTCCATTCAAATAAACCTTTCAGAATGGTGCTGATGCCGCTTACGCCTCCAGAAGCCACTTCGTTCGGCAATAAAAATACGTTGAAGGAAATAGCCACAATCGCCGATCCGATAATAACGCTGGCGTAGTCCAGGAACAAGGTCAGCAATGGATGTGGAGCTTTGCGGATACGTCGATTTTTTTTAGTCATCTGTTTTTCTTCCTCTTCTCTCTACTGTTCAGTTAAACCCTGTCAGAGTATACCAAAGGCGTAGGGCTTTGTGAACTTCATCCGGCTAAAGCAAGCCTGCACCGGGCAGATTAGAAACGGTCCGTTAGCAATATGCTAACGGACCGTTTCTGAAAAGCTGCAGAATAGAAGTCTTATCATTCTCCAACTTTTTCTATTCCATTTTCGAGCGCAATAAGGAATTGATGAATCCATCAATATCGCCATCCATGACAGCGCCTAAATTACCGGTTTCATAGTTGGTCCGGTGGTCTTTGACCATTGAATAGGGATGGAATACATACGAACGGATTTGGCTTCCCCATCCGATTTCTTTTTGTTCTCCGCGAATTTCAAGAAGGCGTGCTTCTTCTTCTTCGATTTTAAGTGCATACAATTTTGCTTTCAGCATTTGCATCGCTTTTTCGCGGTTCTTGATTTGTGAACGTTCCTGTTGGCATGTCACGACAGCACCGGTTGGAAGGTGCGTGATGCGGACAGCGGAATCCGTGGTATTGATATGCTGTCCACCCGCGCCACTTGCCCGGTACGTATCAACTTTCAAATCTTCCGTACGGATATCGATTTCAATTTCACCTGTGAATTCCGGCATCACTTCGCACGAAACAAACGAAGTATGGCGGCGCCCAGAAGAATCGAAAGGCGAAATCCGGACTAAGCGGTGAACGCCTTTTTCAGCTTTCAAATACCCGTAGGCATTATGTCCACGAATCCCAAGCGTGACGGATTTGACTCCGGCTTCGTCGCCTGCCAGGTAATCAAGCGTCTCTACTTTAAAACCACGCTTTTCTGCCCATCGCGTATACATGCGCAACAGCATTGAACACCAATCCTGAGACTCTGTTCCGCCGGCGCCGGGATGCAATTCCAGAATGGCATTGTTTTTATCGTAAGGCCCGCTCAGCAGCATGGTCAGTTCGTAATCTGCCAGCTTCGAGATGAATTGCTTCATTTCCTTGTCGACGTCTTCATGTAAATCATGATCATCTTCTTCTCTAAGAAGTTCCAATGACATCTCCATGCTTTCCTGTGTTTCCATGAAATCGTAATAGGTATTGACGATTTCCTTCAATCCGTTCAGTTCTGAAATGACAATCTGTGCCGATTCCTGGTCATTCCAAAAATCCGGGTCCATCATCATTTCATCTAATTCCTGTATGCGGGATTCTTTGTTCTCTAAGTCAAAGAGACCCCCTAAAGTCCGCCAACTTGCTGGCTGATTTGTCGAGATTGTTACGGATGTCTGCTAATTCCATCATCATATGTTCCTCCTCAAAATAACACCGAAGAGCATGTGCTCTTCGGTATTTTCACACTCTCTTATGAAGCTGTCCCGTGGCAATTCTTGTATTTCTTGCCGCTGCCGCACGGGCAAAGATCGTTACGGCCAACTTCCATATCCTTGCGGACAGGCACCTTTTTCTTTTTCGGAGCCGGTCCGTCTTCTTTCGGATTGACCGCCTGGCCTTTCGCCACTTCTTCGCGCTCAAGATTATTGCGGATTTCAGCTTTCATCGAATACTTCGCGACATCTTCCTCGATTGCTTCAACCATTGCCTCGAACATCGCAAACCCTTCGCTTTGGTACTCACGAAGTGGATCGTTTTGTCCATAAGCACGCAAATGGATTCCTTGGCGCAGCTGATCCATTGCATCAATGTGGTCAATCCATTTTGTATCAATAGAGCGAAGAAGAACCACTTTTTCGAACTCCCGCATGCGATCTGGCGTCATTTCGATTTCTTTTTCATCGTAATGCTTCGTTACAGCTTCTTTAATGAAAGCAATAAGCTCTTCTTGGGATTTCCCTTGAAGATCCGCTTCAGTCACTGTATTCTCTGGAAGAAGATTTGCTGAAATCAATTCAGAAAGTGATTTCAGGTGCCAGTTTTCCGGCTTTTCTTCTATAGTATGCGTAGAGACCATCCGTTCAATTGAACTGTTGATCATGTTTTCAACCAATGTACGCATATTTTCGGTTTCCAGAACTTCCATACGTTCTTTATAGATGATTTCGCGTTGTTGGCGAAGAACATCATCGTATTGAAGCAGGCGTTTCCGAGCATCGAAGTTGTTGCCTTCCACCCGTTTTTGCGCTGATTCTACAGAACGTGTCACCATTTTTGATTGCAATGGCTGTGAATCGTCCATTCCCAATTTGCCCATCATAGCACGCATGGCATCTGATCCGAATCGGCGCATCAAGTCATCTTCAAGAGACAGATAGAATTGTGTGACGCCTGGGTCACCTTGTCGGCCTGAACGTCCACGCAGCTGATTATCAATTCGGCGGGATTCGTGGCGTTCTGTACCGATGACCGCAAGACCCCCTGCTTCAATGACGCCTTCACCAAGTTTAATGTCTGTTCCTCGACCAGCCATGTTGGTGGCAATCGTCACAGAACCTTTTTGGCCGGCATTTAAAATAATTTCCGCTTCATGCGCGTGATTCTTCGCATTTAATACAGAATGTTTGATGCCTTTTTTCGACAAATACTCCGAAATGATTTCTGATGTCTCAATGGCTACAGTACCGACCAGCACCGGCTGGCCTTTGGCATTGCGCTCTGCAATATCGTCTCCTACTGCTTTGTACTTGCCGGCAGTAGTCGAATAAATCAAATCCACATGGTCTTCACGGATGATCGGTTTATTGGTTGGAATCACAATGACATACATATTGTAGATATTGCGGAATTCTTCTTCTTCCGTCTTAGCTGTACCGGTCATACCAGACAATTTATCATACATCCGGAAATAGTTCTGGAAAGTGATGGTCGCCATCGTCATCGATTCATTTTGGATTTCCAGGCCTTCTTTGGCTTCAATTGCCTGATGCAGCCCATCCGAATACCGGCGTCCTTTCATTAAACGGCCCGTAAACTGATCGACAATGACAACTTCCTCATCCTGTACAACATAATCCACATCTTTGTGCATGGTAACATATGCTTTCAATGATTGATTGATCGTGTGGTTCAGACGAACATGGCTGATATCAAAAAGGTTATCGATGCCGAAAGCTTTCTCGACTTTTTCGATCCCTTCTTCTGTCAGAACAACCCCTTTGGTCGTTTCATCGTAGGTATAATCGGTATCTTTTCTCAACAGGCGCGCGAAGGCATTCGACTGCTGATACAATTGAGCTGCTTTGGCTGCCTGTCCTGAAATAATCAAAGGTGTCCGTGCTTCATCGATCAAGATGGAATCGACTTCATCGATTACTGCGTAATTCAATGGACGCTGAACCATATCTTCTTTGTAAAGCACCATATTATCCCGCAGGTAATCAAAGCCCAATTCGTTATTCGTACTATACGTGACGTCAGCCTGATAAGCTGTACGCTTTTCGTCTTTGGTCAAACTGTTTAAATTCAAGCCGACAGACAATCCTAGCCATTCATACAACTGGCCCATTTCCAAGGCATCACGGCTAGCCAAGTATTCGTTGACCGTTACCACATGAACCCCTTTTTTGCTGATGGCATTCAGGTAAACAGACAAGGTCGAAGTCAAAGTCTTACCTTCACCTGTTTTCATTTCTGAAATATTCCCTTCATGAAGGGATACAGCGCCCATAATCTGCACACGGAATGGGTACAGTCCGAGCACTCGTTTCGCTGCCTCCCGAATAGTTGCAAATGCTTCGGGCAGCAAGTCGTTCAGCGACTCACCTTTAGCATGGCGCTCTTTAAATTCTTCTGTCTTCGCCTGTAATGCTTCATCAGACAGTGCTGTAAAATCTGAAGCCAACGCCTCTACACGATCCGCCACTTTTTCCAATCGTTTCAAATCCCGTTTATTCGGATCAAATACCTTATTCAATACTCCTAGCATAATTATACCGCTCCCTGCGTAAGTGTCCGCCGGCATCTGACATACCGGATGATCGCTTTAGCTTTTATAGTGTCCAATTAAACGTTTTGGCTTAATGAACATATCTATCCAAATCTTCATCAGTCAATTCAAAAAAAATCTCACTATTCATTTTAACACTGCGCCCAAAAGCGTGCAAATAATGGCCTCAGCTATTCTATCGGCGCAAGCCTTAAATATGGTCTCTTCTATATTAAAACCATCCGATGCCAATGATGCCTTTAATTTTCGGTAAACGAAAAGCCTCTCGCTTGGAGAGGCTTTTCAGTCTGGCTATGTGATTTTAAAAATCGCATCATTTTTTATTGTGCGGACGTTTCGATTAAGCCGTAGCTTCCATCTTTTCGTTTGTAGACGATGTTTGTTTCATTGGATTCTGCATCTGTAAAGACGAAGAAATTATGTCCAAGCATGTTCATCTGCAATACTGCTTCTTCTTCATCCATCGGTTTCAAATCAAACTGCTTGGTACGGACGATTGTGAAATCCTCGTCGTCTTCTTCGGCTTCGTTTTGGTTGCGTGTATCATTTTCAGCAGTCGCAAATGAAACTCCCATGCCATCACGTTCGCGGAATTTGCGGTTTACTTTTGTTTTATACTTGCGGATTTGACGCTCCAGCTTGCTTACGATCAAATCTATTGCTGCATACATATCGTCATGCCGTTCTTCAGCACGTAATGTTAGGTTTTTCATCGGTATTGTAACTTCCACTTTTGTTTGGCTATGATTATATGATTTTAAGTTGACCATCGCGGTAGCATTCGCACCGTCTGTGAAATAGCGTTCAATCTTCTCGACTTTCTTTTCAATGTGGTCACGTATTGCGGGAGTTACCTCAATATTTTCGCCTCTGATGTTGAATTGCAACATGTTAACTCCTCCTTCTATATGTGCTACTTGTACACTTCTACATCTTCCCTTGTCTTTCCTCCTTAAAACCAAAAAAGTTTTAAGAAGATGAATTACAGGTAAACATTATGACAAGGAGATGAAGATTATGTTTACTGATAAAACCATCGTTATAACTGGTGCCTCCCAAGGCATCGGCAACAGTATCGCAACGCATTTTGCTGCTGAAAACGCACGTGTCATCGGATTGGATATCCAACCCATCGAACTGGAAGGCGTAGAATACCGAAAATGTGATGTCGGCAATTTTGATGAAGTCATGGCAGTATTCAAAAAAATCAATGAAGATTACGGTGCCATTCATGCTTTGATCAACAATGCTGGCATTTCTACCTTCAAGTCCATCTGGGACGTAGATGAACAGGAATGGGATCATGTGCTGGATACCAACCTGAAAAGTGTTTTCATCTGCAGCCGGGAAGCTGCACGCTATATGACAGAGGATATCCGCTCTATCATCAACATGACCTCAACCCGCGCATTCATGTCTGAACCCAATACCGAAACCTATTCGGCATCAAAAGGCGGCATCTACGCTTTGACCCATTCACTCGCAGCCACTTTCAGCGAAAAAGGAATTCGCGTCAACTCGATTGCGCCAGGTTGGATCCATACGGGAGACAAGGGAGAATTGCGCGATGTCGACCACCAACAGCATTGGAGCGGCCGTGTCGGAGAACCAGCCGACATCGCACGGGCCTGCCTGTTCCTAAGCAACCCGCAAAATTCGTTCATCACAGGAGAATGCCTGAACATCGACGGCGGCATGACACGGAAAATGATTTATGAACATTAGAATAGAAAAGCGGAAACGGCCGTTCAGCTCTGACAGGCATAAGACGCTCTGACGAAGCGGCGTCCTTTGCCGCATAGTCAGAGTGGCTTATGACCCGAGGAGCTGGCCGTTGGAGCTGGACACCAAGAAAAGCGGAAGCGCCCGTGTAGATTCGACCGGCATAAGACGCTCCGGCGAAGCGGCATTTCTTCAGCCGCACAGCTGGAGTGGCTTATGACCCTAGAATCTGGGCGCTGCAGCTGGACATCAAGAAAAGCGGAAGCAGCCATGCAGCTCTGCCAAACAATATCTCATGACGAAAAACCGGCCTAGGCCGGTTTTTTTAATTCAATTCTACTTCTTTCAACTCTCTGATTTCACTTAAAATCAGCATTTCCTTAATCGAATTGCGTTCAAAATCAGCACCGTAAATCCAGCCTTCCTCATACTGCTGTTTCCAGACGATCGTCGCATCTGCGGCGATCGTTTCATGATTCAGGACAAATTTCATGTTTACGTTTTTCCCTCCCGGTTTCAACTCTTTTTCGGAAAAGAGTTTTGCTCCTTTGGGGGAAATATCAAGCAATAAACAATATATTTCTGGAGACAACATTTGATCGTTAAGCGGATCCATCAATTGCAGGCATATTTCTGGCGGCGTACCAAAAGTATAGCGAAAACTTTCTGACCGTTTATAAAACATGGCTGTCCCTCCTAATTGTCCTTCTAGTATAAACCAACTGGCTATGCACGGATAAGCGTAAGGATTTTAATTTCTTTTGCGCCCTTCTCTTTCAGGACTTTAGCAGCCAAACGCACTGTACTCCCTGTCGTATATAAATCATCAAACAGCAATATTTTTTCAGGTACAGGCTGTCCATTCCACCAAAAAACGTTTTGCAACGCCATCCTCTCAGCCTTCGATTTTCCGCCCAGACCTACTTCATTTTTCCCAAGGCAATGTGCATAGGGTACTGAAGCTGCGTCAAGCAATAAATCAACTTGAGGGAAAGTACGTTCTTTCAATTTAATGTCATTCATCGGAATGGGAACAATCACCGACTTTTGCTTGCCGATTTCTTCTTTTAGAACAGCTGCAAAAACTTCAGACAATACCACGTCTTTTAAAAATTTATATTGATGCAGGTATTCTTTCATTGCGTGATTGTATCGATAGAGGCTTTTTCCCGAAGCAATCAATCCAGCATACTCAGTGGTTTCCCATTCGCTGCAATTAGCGCATTTCCCCTCTCCGGGCGCACTGCAGATTGGGCATCCTGCTGTAGTCCTTTCAAAGCTGTCACGGCAGCGCAGACAAATCACTTGTTCCAATTCATTAAAGAAAATACTTCGCCAACTTACCTGGGACGGCATGACCCGATCACATAAATAACAATTCATATTCCAGCCCCCTCGTTATAGGAAACTATCAACTTTTTTGCTTTATCCATCTGCCGGACAATGCCGTTGTGAAAAAATACGATTTCTCCATCAGGATAATCTTTTGATCTGCCTGTTCTTCCTGATATTTGAATCAATGCCGCAGCATCGAAGATAGGCTGATCTGCACCGACTACTGCAACTTGTACATCCGGAATCGTGATTCCACGCTCCAGAATCGTCGAAGTCAATACGCCAGGAATTTGCCTTTGACGCAGTTTCAGGACTTTTTCTTTTCTGTCCGGATCTTTGGAATGGACTGCCTCCATCGTTGGATGCTTTTTTTGAAATAAAACAATTGCCTGTTCAATGAGTTCAATCGTTGGCAAAAACACCAAAAAAGGCTCTTTCTTCTCTATTTTTTCATCTACCCAGTCAGCCAACTTTGACGGAATTTTCCCGTTTGCAAAATCCTTTTCATAATTCCATAAGGATCGAAACTTCGGAACAGGCAATGGATAGCCATGAAATCGCTGAAATATTTTTGATACATTGGGAACTTGTTTTAGTAATTTTTCTGAAGGAGTCGCGGATACATAAATGACAGGCGCTTCCTCCTTCTTGGCTTTTATGACAGCTCTTTTTAATGCCGGATCGTATGAATACGGAAACGCATCCGCCTCATCGACAATCATGACATCGAAGGCATCTTTGAATCGGTACAGCTGATGGGTGGTCGCGATGACCAACTGTGCAAAACCGGATTCTTCTGGAGAATTTCCATATAGGCTATGGATGATGGTGTTGGGAAAAACGGTTCGCAATCGTGGAGAAAGCTCCAACACCACATCTGTTCTGGGGGCTGCGATACAAACCCGCTGCCCCTTTTTTAACGCATCAAATATAGGAGGAAACAGCAATTCGGTTTTTCCGGCACCGCAAACAGCATATACAAGATGATCATTTTTTTGTAAGAGGCTTTTTTGAACTTCCAGTGAAGCTTGTTCCTGTAGTGGGGTTAGATTGCCATTCCATTGAAATGAATGGTTTTGAGGAAGATTCGTTGAGGGGAGCGCCCAGGTAATTAATTCCGTACAGGAACTAATGCGACCCATTTTAATGCAATGACGGCAATAATAACAGATTTTGTTGCACGCGGCGCAGAAAAAGGAAATAATTTTTTGCGGGGATTTTTCAAGACATCTGGCGCATTGCCTTCCGTCCAGCATTCCTTGACTGACACTGATGGAGCCTGTGGATATGGCTGTGTCCACGAGTTCTTTCGGAAATGGGGTAAAGTTTCTAAGCCAGATTCTGCCAGTCAAAAATTCTTCTAATTGATCCATTTGCATCCACCTTTCGATAGAGAAAAAGCCCCAGCAGGTTATTTCTTTACCCAACCAAGACCCATCGCTCCTTCTCCTAAATGTGTTCCAATAACCGGTCCAAAATAGGAAATTTCAAAATCCACTTCCGGGCACGCAACTTCCAGTTCCTCTTTCCATTGCTTTGCTTCTTCAGGACGGTTTGCATGAATAATTGTCGCTTGCCACTCTTGGCCATCTTTACTGTCTTCTTTTAACAAATCAACAATTCGATTCATCGCTTTTTTTCGTGTCCGAATTTTTTCAAAAGGGATGATGACTTTTTCCTGAAAATGCAAAATCGGTTTGATTTGTAGCATCCCGCCAACCAAGGCTTGTGCACTGGACAATCTTCCGCCGCGCTGCAGATGCTTCAGATCTTCCACCATGAAATAGGCGCGCAGAGAAGTTTTCATTTTGTTCAATTCAGCCAAAATCATTTGAGCATCAGCTCCATCTTCAGCCATTTCCGCAGCTTTAACCGCGTAAAACCCTTGCAAAGCACAGGTAAGCTCCGTATCAAAAGAATAGACTTTCACGCCATCTACCATTTCTGCCGCCTGCTTCGAACCTGCATAAGTCCCACTGATGCCACTGGACAAATGGATCGAGACAATTTCCTTGTGATCGGCTGAAAGTTTGTCATAAAGAGTAGTGAATTCCCCTAGTGGGGGCTGCGAAGTTTTCGGGAATTCTTCTTTCGCCTTATAGTAAAACTCTTTTTCGGTCAGTTCTGCTTCTTTAAAAGACTGGTTTCCGAATGTCACTTCCAGCGAGATCATATGAATATTCAACGTTTTGTGTGTTTCTTCAGGTAAATAAGATGTACTATCTGTTACAATTGCCGTTTTCAAGTTTAATCAGCCTCCTCTGCTAGTTTACCAAAAAAAGACTTAGAAAAGACATGAATGGAAAGGACATAATAAAAAAAATTTCCCGCATAAAGCGGGAAACCCCTTATTGATTACCGATAAAGTGAACACTTGTGACTTTCCATCCGTCATTCTCTTTTACAAATACGACGACCTGCCGGCCAGATTGTTCAATCGCATCATCCGAGTTCGCGTCCTTCATCTTTACATTGAGTGTCGCAAAAACCTCCGCGCGGTCTTCTTCGTATTTTACAATCGTTTTATCACTTGCTTCATATTGACTGTCGTAAGCTTCAAAAGCTTGTGCTAATGCCGCTTTATCTTCCTCACGATCAAAACCATCCGGATCCTGTGCAATGGTGTTCATATAACGATCAATATCTTCAGAATTGAATGCCGCGATATACTCATCGTAGGCTCCCAATAATTCACTCGCCTGTTCTTCAGGCACTTCCGCTTCTATGACATTTCCTTCATCATCTACTGTAAAGCCTACTTTTTCTTCCTTGTCTTCGTCAATGCCATGGTCGACTGCATTATTTTCATTAGCTGCATTGCCATCTTCTACTGTGTTTTCATTGACTGAAGGTTCTTCGGAATCCGAACAGGCAGCGAGCGCTAAAACAAGTCCTGCCGCAATAATCATTTTTTTCATCATGCATTCCTCCTGCGCTTCATTTTGCCATAGGCGGATAGCGAATACAATGAAGAAACTGTGTCATCTGCCAAAACGGAATTTTTTTCAGTTTTACGGTACACTAGGAGGTACAAATAAAGAGAAACTTCAATCAGTGGAGAGCTTCTTGATCCTCCACTGATTGTTAGTTGATCCAATCGGACTTTTACGGTCAATGGACCTCCCACCTGTATATGTGGGAGGCATACTGCCCGTTAAAGCGGGACAAAGGAGCGATCGCATGGAAAAAAGAGATGCACGACAGATACTGGAACAGAAAATGAAGGAAACGCGCCCTCAGTGGAGCCGTAAACAGCCTGCTCGCCCCAAGAAATACAAGTCGAGTATGCAAAAAGTCGAGAATTACGTAGTCCTGGACTTTGAAACTACCGGCCTGCGTCCAGGAAGCGATAAAATCATCCAAATCGGCGCTGTCAAATACATCAATCATGAACGCGAAGAAACCATGTACCTGATGGTCAATCCGGAATGTTTCATCTCCAGCACCATTACGCGGATTACCGGCATCACTAATCAGGACGTGGAAAATGCACCGGTTATAGAAGAAGTCGCGCATGAACTGATTGCGTTTATCGGCGGATTTCCGATTATTGCGCACAATGCCCCTTTTGATATGGGCTTCTTGTATGCGCTGGAGGAAATTACCCCCATTCCCGAATACACGGTCATCGATACAGTCAAACTGGCGAGAAAAGCTATTACCCAAACACCCAACCACAAATTGACTACATTGACTGCCTTTTTAAAACTGGAGCACGACGCCCACGACGCACTAGGCGATTGCCTGGCAACCGCAGCCATCTACCAATATTGTTACGATCGATTATAAAAAAAGACGGCGGATCTGCTTGTATGCAGATCCGCCGCTTTTTTTACTATCTTACTTCAACCCAGCCGTTTTTAATAGCAGTCACAACTGCCTGTGTCCGGTCATTTACCTGCATTTTTTGCAAGATGCTTGATACGTGGTTCTTAACTGTTTTTTCAGAGATGAACAAAGTCTCTCCGATGACGCGATTGCTTTGGCCATCTGTCAATAATTGAAGAACTTCACTTTCACGTTTTGTCAAAAGATGGTATGGACGGCGAATTTCCGTTTGATGGAAAGAGCCTTTGTTTTCGCGTTCGCTCAAACGACGGAATTCCATCACCAAATTACGGGTGACTTTCGGGTGTAGATAAGACCCGCCTTTTGCTACTACTTTAATCGCTTGAATAATTGCATCGGCATCCATTTCTTTAAGCATATAACCTAAAGCACCGGTTTTCAACGCGTGCGTCACATACGATTCATCATCGTGAATGGACAGCATAATGACTTTTGCATCAGGGAATTTCTCAATCAATTCGCCTGTAGCTTCGACACCATTTTTTTGTGGCATATTGATATCCATCAATACCACATCTGGCTGATTTTCTTCATATAATTTAAGGACTTCGTTGCCGTCTCCGCCTTCAGCAACGACTTCAAACGAACTTTCAAAATCCAGAATTCTTTTTACACCTTCACGAAATAATTGGTGATCATCAATAATAATAATTTTTGTCATTATGTCGTCCTCCTCGAATACCCTATCTTACATACCCTTTTTGAAAGGTATATGAAACATTAAGATTGTGCCGTTCCCAGGTGAGGAATTAATGAAAAAGTCACCTTCGACCAATTCGATTCTTTCTCTCATACCTGCTAATCCAAATGATTGGCTTTTTACAATCCCTTGATCAAAACCAGTTCCATTGTCAGTTACCATGATTTTCACTTGTTCTTGTTGCCATTTCATCTCAACTGTGATTTCAGTCGACTTGCCATGGCGGATTGCATTTGAAATTCCTTCTTGGACAAGACGGAAAATGGCGGTTTCGTACTTGTTAGGCAACCGCACTTCTTTCCCATTTGACTGAAACTCCATTTTGATTCCTTTGTTATACTCTTCAATAGTATCAATGTATTTCTTTAAAGTCGGGACCAGACCAAGATCATCAAGTGCCATTGGCCGTAAATCGTAAATGATTCTTCGTACTTCGGTAAGTGCCTGTCTCACCATATCCTTTAATGAAGTAATTTCCTGGAAAGCCAATTCAGGGCCTTTTTCACGATAGGTTCTCTCAATTAAATCTGAACGAAGCAGGACATTAGCCATCATTTGAGCAGGGCCATCATGAATTTCCCTTGAAAGGCGTTTTCTTTCCTCTTCTTGCGCTTCTATGATGCGAAGGCTATACTCCTGGCTTGACTTATTCTTGCCGATGGCTTCATCTACATTGTCAAAATCTGAAGTCAAATAACTTCTGGCGACATTGATTTGATTGACCAGACTTTCAGCCCGTTCTATCGTCTGAAGTAAAACCTGAAGCTTGCGCTGCAGTTTATCCCGCTTTTGCCGGTACTTTTTTTCTTCGTTGCGATTAAGGGATAATTGTACTTGAAGGTCATTTGCCTGCTCATACACTTGGCGAACCTGACTTTCAGTAAAAGAATTGAAAAATTGAGATACTTCAGCTAAACGCCTCCGAGCCGCACGCGTCTTCTCTTCCAAAATATCTCCGGCATCAATAACACGTGCAATATTCACTCGGACATCTTCCAGCTCATCTTTCATTTTTTCATAACTTTGGCGACTTTCTTCGCTAATGACGAAAATATCTTGTTTTGCCTGTTCCATTTCAGCTAACATTGCATCAAAAATAGAATCAGGGGCTTTTCCACCGATTTTCTTTGCCATTCTAAAACCGCCTTAGCTATACTGACTGTATCCAGGTATATTTCTTGCTTCTTTATACCTTGTCGGTTGTATTAAGTATATCACTATATACGCAAGACCATATTAAATATACGTTACAAATTATCTGATTTCATTTTACAACAGGAGGAGTCAAATTGCGAGAAAATTACACAACTGTAGGCGATTCTGCCAGTGCAGAAATACTTATCCAAAAATCCAGGTTCATCGGACATGCTGCTCGCGCAGAAACCGAACAGCAGGCGATTGAATTTATCAATTCAATCAAACTCCTTCACCGCTCAGCTACACATAATTGTTCCGCATACCTTATCGGAGAACACGACTCTGTTCAGAAAGCGAATGACGATGGAGAACCAAGCGGAACTGCCGGGTTTCCGATGCTGGAAGTTTTAAAGAAACAAGGCTTGAAAGACACGGTAATCGTGGTCACACGCTATTATGGCGGAATTAAGTTAGGCAGCGGCGGATTGATACGAGCTTACGGAAAAGCTGCATCAGCCGCGCTGGCAGCTGCTGGCATTGTCGAAAGAAAGCTCCATCACCTGATGAAAACTTCAATAGATTATACTTGGCTTGGCAAGCTGGAGAATGAAATCCGCCAATCTCCATACCCACTGGATCATCTTGAATATACCGAAGGCGTGGACCTCTACATTCATGTTCCAATTGAAAAAGAAGAAGAGTTTATCGAATGGATAAATGAAATGACAAATGGCCAAGCCGACATCAGCATAGCAGACAGTCAATTCCTTGAATTTAAAGCACCTTAATTCTTTTCATTTACGCATGGTAGAAATCACTGTATAATATCAACATCACAAGGAAAATGAATTTATTGGAATTAAGTTTTTATTCATAAGTGCAGCAATCATTGGGCGCTAATTAAGAAATTGGATGAATTCGAATTAATTACTCAGTAGGCCCATTCTCTATAGAGGAGCAATTAAATATGAACCGGAAAATTTATCGGAAAACCAAGTCAGACCGTAAACGAACCATTATTAAAGTTATCGCCACTTTAGCCGTTTCGGTGCTGATATGCCTCTCTGCCTATGGGATTTACTTGGTCAAAAAAGCGGAATCATCAGTGGATAATGCCTTTGAGCCCGTTGAAAACGACAATGGGCCGGTTGAACCGCTGACTGATAATATCTCCATTCTATTCATCGGGGTGGATGACAGCGAAGAACGGAATCAAAGTGACGACAATGTACGCTCTGATGCACTCGTTCTGGCGACATTGAACAATAAAGACAAATCCATTAAATTGGTGAGCATCCCGCGTGACACGTATACCTACATCCCGGACAGCGGAAAAGAAGATAAAATCACGCACGCCTATGCCTTTAACGGTCCAAGCTCGACTATCGAAAGTGTGGAAGAACTGTTGGATGTACCGGTCAATTATTACCTGCGCATGAATTTTGATGCCTTTATTGACGTCGTCGATGCGCTTGGTGGAATAAAAGTGGAAGTGCCCTATGATATTTCCGAACAAGATGAAAACGATTTACAAGATGCCATCGAATTAAAAGAAGGCATACAGTTTCTTGACGGCAGTGAAGCTCTTGCCCTTGCCAGAACACGCCATTACGATAACGACATCGAACGCGGCAAGCGCCAGCAGATGATTCTGGAATCCATCATGAACCGCGCATTATCGGTTGGATCAATCACCAAATACGGAGACGTCTTCGAAGCCGTGGGAGATAATATGAAAACCAATATGAAATTCCAGGACATGAGGGCATTGTTCGAATACGCCCAAAATGGCAAACCGGATATAGAGACCATTACGCTCGACGGTTATGACGACATGTCCACAGGAATTTATTACTGGAAACTGGAGGAAGAATCCCTGCTGGAAATCCAGGATGTCCTGCAAAGCCATCTGGGATTGAAACCCGATACATCCAATTTAACAATCAACGGAATCGACCAAGATATGGCAGGCGATTCCCTTGAAGACGAAACACCATAGTGAAAACTATGGTGTTTTTTTATATCCGGTCTTTTCTGCTCATAAAAAATTTTCGGCAAATAAAAAAGATTGAACCAAAAGCATTGTGCTCCGAGTTCAATCTTTTCATTTGCCGATCAATCGTACCAGATTTAACAAGGGGCGGTAATTCTTCCCTGCCAATCCCACTACTTCCACGAAAAGTTCTATTGCGACCAGCATGACGCTGATCAGCAAAATTCCTCCCCATAAGGTTGCTTGAGAAAACAAGAGTGCAGCCAGCCCAAACAAAGCTGCGATTCCATAAATGATTAAAACAGTTTGTTTATGGGAAAAGCCTATATTCAATAAACAGTGATGCAAATGGGATTTATCCGCTTCTGATATTGATTTCTTCTCACGCACTCGACGAACAATCGCAAAAAAGGTATCCGAAATCGGCACACCCAGCATAATGATTGGAATAATTAACGCTACGACCGTTACGTTCTTGAAGCCCATCAAGGCCAAAACGGAAATCATAAATCCTAGAAACAAAGCACCCGTGTCACCCATAAAGATTTTTGCGGGGTGAAAATTATAAACCAAAAATCCTGAGGTACTGGCTGCCAATAGAGCTGCCGTTGACATAACAAAGACATCGCCCATGATGAAAGCCATAACTGCTAAGGTCAATAAAGCAACCGTAGAAACACCGGCGGCCAATCCATCAAGACCATCAATCAGATTAATAGCATTCGTTATACCGACTATCCAGAGGATTGTTAATGGAATACTTAAGTAACCAAAATCCAGTACTCCGCCAAACGGAAGATTGATGAAGGAAATTTCGAGTCCGCCACCGACTACCACAATCCCTGCGGCGACCAACTGGCCAAGTAATTTAGCTTTCGCACTAATTTCGTAGATATCATCAAATACACCGGTGATGATGATCAATAAGGCACCTATAATAATAGCCGCTTCAATAGAAATAAATGAAGCTTCAATAGCATTAGATATCGGATCTTGGGGTTTCAATATAAAATATGCGATTAAAAATGAACCAAAAATGGCCAAACCACCTAATCGCGGCATAATCCTCGCATGAACTTTTCGATAGTTCGGACGGTCAACTGCACCTACACGAAAGGCAATGCGTTTGACAATCGGAGTCAGCACAATCGAAGCGATAAATGCCAAAACCATTGTAAGGTATAGCATATCTTTCCTCCTTAAAAACAATGATACATACATATCCATTTGTATTATAGCATGACTAAACAAGAAATAAAGAAAAATCCACCTATACTTAAAAGGCTCTTATGAATTGGACGACGCCCTTGAGATAAAGTTTCAACCAGCGTCTTTTTGTTGAGAAGAGCCTAAATTTTTCCGTTTTTTAAAAAGAAATTAAAACTAGACTTATGCTCTAAGTTTCTTTAATAAGCTCTGTTCTTTTTCCCCAGTTATTCCTGCCTTTAATTGAAAGTCTCCTTGGCCGCTGACCCATTCGAGCGTTTCTTTTGCAGACTGTTTAAGAGGCCGAAAGTTCAACCCCGCACTTTTCGCTTTTTCATTATCCGCCAGAATGAAACCAGCCGGAAAATCTTTTGAATAGGGAATCCAAAACGGCAATTCAAAAGCTTCCAACCCTTCTTCTATTAAATACTGATCATCTGCCCATACGGTTTCACATTCTTTGCCGGATACTCGCTGAGCAAACTCTTCCATAGAAACTGGATCGGCTGCGACATTGAATACTCCTGTCATCTTTTTCTCCAATTGCATGACTGTGAACCGGGCTAAATCTCTGGCATCAATCCACTGGACCTTTCTTTCCTTACTTCCTGGCAGTAAAACAGCGCCTTTATCATTTAATTTCAGTGCCCAGTAAGTAAACCGGTCTGTCGGGTCAAAAGGTCCGATCACGATGCCCGGCCGGATGACCAATGCCCTGTCTCCAATCTTTTCTTCAATCAGCTGTTCACACATTACTTTGAAAGGGCCATAGGTATCACCTGTAACCCGGTCGCCTTCGATGTTCTGTTGAAATACAGAAGAATTTTCTTTGACAGGCCCCGATGTGAAATCATTATATACAGAAATCGTAGAGATGAATGTGTAATGATCAGTTGTGATATTTTCAAGGATTGGCCGTAAATCTGCTGGTGTGTAAGCAGATGTATCCAATACAGCATCCCATTTTTCATCCCTCAGTTTTGCAGCGTCTTTTCTTCTGTCTCCTATAATTCTCTCCTGTTTTGGAAAGAGTGCGGGATTGCTTTTTCCCCGATTGAACAACACCACTTCATGCCCTTTAGCCAAAAGTTCCTCTGCCATATGTCTCCCTACAAAAGATGTGCCGCCGAGTACTAAAACTTTCATTTAACTGCTCCTTTATAAGTAGTTTTAATTACTTTAATAATTTATATATGATATATTGAATAAAATAGATTGAATTTTAACTTTTTAGGAGTGTTACTTAATATGGATAACTCTCTTCAACGCTATTCATTGAAGACGGACTGGACGCCTTGGGATGAAGCTGCTGTATTGAAGATGGATTATCAATCTCGTGCAGAGCTCGCGAAAACTATCAACTGCGAAGGATTGCTTGTTGATTTGTCGATGGACCAACATACTGAAGTAAGATTAAATGTTGCCCAAAACCTTCATACGCCTCTTCAGACATTGAAAAGGTTAAGCGAAGAAGATTTATGTATTACTATTAAAGATACCGCTAAAAAAACCTTGTTAAACCTTCCAGCCGCAAGGAATTGATCTCTTGATGTTTAGCTTCTGCCGCAAAAGGCTATTATAGTAGTAAGCAAAATATGAAGGAGGAATTATTCATGAGCGACAACAAAGGCTTTTCTGATAAATTAAAAGGTGCTGTCAACAAAGGAAAAGGCGAGCTGAAAGATCAAATCGGCAATGCCACCAACGATCCAAACAAACAAAGTGAAGGCAAAATGGATAAAGCCAAAGGGAATATCCAAGACAAGATCGGCGACTTCAAAAACAAAGGAAATAAATAATCCAAAACCCGGTTTCTCTGAACCGGGTTTTTTTCTTGCATTTATAATGTTTTCAAAAGTTAAAGAATTCGTTTATACTGTAGACTCGCGTGTAAATGTTATTTATGAAGGAGCTTGTCATGGAAAAGAAGGCGCTTACAAAAATGGATATTCTCACTTTAGGGCTGATGCTTTTCGCATTGTTCTTGGGCGCAGGAAATCTCATCTTCCCCCCTTATTTAGGGCAACTTGCCGGCGATCAAATAGCTATCGCCATAACTGGATTTTTGTTGACCGGAGTTGGCCTCCCGTTATTGGGCATTCTGGCAATCGCAAAAGCAGGCGGCGACCTTCAGTCCATTGCTGGGCGTGTCCACCCCGTATTCGGCATCGTATTTACATTGATTGTTTATTTGGCTATTGGCCCTTTCTTTGGAATTCCGCGTACCGCCACCGTCGCTTTCGAAATTGGGACAGCGCCTTTTTTGCCAGCAAACTTTGCTGAATCTTTTTGGTCTTTATCCATTTTCACAGTAATTTTCTTCACCATTACGGTTTTGTTTGCGATGAATCCAACAAAATTAGTTGATAGAATCGGTAAATTATTAACGCCATTGCTAATAGGGGTTATTGGATTGCTGGCTATCAAAAGTTTTCTGACGCCAATGGGCCCTATAAATTCGCCTGTTGGAAATTATGATACTGAAGCATTTTTTGAAAGTTTTCTGCAAGGCTACCTTACAATGGATGCCATTGCCGCTTTGGTCTTCGGGATTGTCATTATTCAATCCGTCCGAAGCAAAGGTATTACTGATACAAGAACCATTTTAAAAGTGACCGCTTATGCCGGTTTTATTGCTGCCATTGGTTTGTCTGCCGTTTACTTATCGTTAAGCTACATCGGAGCTACCAGCGTGGAGGCTATCGGCCTTCAAGATAACGGGGGCATCATTATTGCAATGGCTTCTCGTCTCCTGTATGGAGAGCTTGGGGGGGTTATCCTGTCTGTGGCAATTACTTTCGCCTGCTTGACAACCTCCATCGGGCTGGTATCCGCCACTGCCCAATTCTTTTTCAAAATTTTCCCGAAGGTTTCTTACATCACGTATGTTCTGTTTTTGGCGCTCTTTTCCGCAGTAATTGCGAATGTAGGCTTAACCCAATTGATCGCCATCTCTCTCCCTGTATTGTTGGCTATTTATCCTGTGGCGATAGTTCTAGTCATATTGTCATTTTTTGATCGAGTGTTCTACCGAAAACCGTTCGTCTATATGATGGCCCTCTCAGTAACTGCTGTCGTCAGTATTTTTGACGCCCTCCGCTCAGCTGGTATAGCCTTTGAACAGGTCGATGCGATTTTAAGCAACTTGCTGTTTTTTGAACAAGGAATCGGCTGGGTCGTTCCGGCTGTTGCCGGGACTGTCATAGGAATCGCAATTGCGCGATTGGCACACAAAAACAATTAAAGGAGCCTTCCCGCTTATGGGAATGGCTCCTTTGAGTTTAAAATAGTCTCTGCGTTGGCGGAGGTGTATTGTCTCGATTCTTTTTTTCTCTTTCATCATAAGAATCCCGGGATTCCCTGCCCTTATCAGAGTCATCTCTTTGCTCATCATTCAATAGATGCTCTTCTTCTGAATCGCGTCCAAACGGTGCAGGGCCCAAATTCGGATCTACGCCAGGCGAAGATTCATCCTGCCGGCGATTAACTCCAGCTTCACGCAATAGATTATCTTTACCTTCTTTTGTTTGAAGGCCCGGTTCATGATCTAATTCCTTTTCACGAACAGCTCCTTCATCTTTGTTCAATCCAGCTGTCGGATGAATTTCGTCTCCTTTGAGACGGGAGTCTTGAAGACGATCGCTTTTACCGGCGCGGGCATGTTGATCTTCTCTGGAAACTTCTCGTACATATATCTCATCAGAGTTCTCGTGCCTTTCATCGTTGCGGCGAACAGCCTTGTCTCCGGATGTTTGTCCGGAACTTCCCTCCAAATCCATCGGAGCATTCGAATCATCTAAAGAAGAAAAGTGTTCATCTTCCGGTGACGCCGATTCTCCGTCCGTATATAGAAGAACGGCACCTTTTTCGATTTCACGTTCATAATCATCTGCTCTTTCTTTATTCAAATTAAACCGATCCAACTCTTTTCTAACAATGTCTTTTCCGCTTATAAAAGATTTAAAACGATTCGAGAAAGAATTGGCCTGCTCTGCATGAACACCTTCACTTTCAGCAGTTTCCACCATTTTTCTATCATTGGCCAATAAATGAATATCTCCTTGATGATAGCCTTTTGCTTTTAGTGACTGTATCGCTGTTTCCATTTCTGATCTGCTGTAGACAATTTCAAATTCACGATTTCCTGATCTCATTTCGTAAAACCTCCTGTGTACTGTATTACTTTTGTTTACCCTTTCATAGGGACTGCTAAAACCTGCAGAACAGACAATATACTTCCGGAAATTGGCAGCATTGACTTAAACAAAAAAACCTTGCTGAGCGTTCAGCAAGGTTTTACTTATACTTTTTGTTGCTTTGGCTGTGCTTTTCCGCTTCACTGGAACCGCCTCTTGCCTTTTCAACTTCAGGGTCCTTCTGAGTAGTAAATGAATTATGTTTTTCATCCTGAATTATCGTTGGATCCTGCATAAATGTTTCTCCGCGGGCAAAGCGATCTTCCTGCTCATCAAAATTATTATCAACCGAATTGATGAATTGCTTTCTTTCGAAATCGTTCGGATTTTCCTGCGCTATACCTGCTTCATTACTCGAAATTTCATCAAGTATGGTTTTATCATCGTCATCCTTATAAAGTAGAATTCCACCTTTTGCAAGATCAGCTGTGTAGCGTTCTGTTTCTGCCTCTGAAAGATCCAGTGATTTAACCCCTTCCCGGACACCACTATCCCCAGAAATGAATCCTTTGAATTTGTCTGCAAATGTGTCGACTTCTTTTTTATCAACTGCATAGCCATCAAATTGCGTAATGTCTTTTGCCATAATATGAAGATCCTGCTCCTTATAGCCCGCAAGTTTCAACTTTTCAATTTTCTTTAACAAGTCGGTCTCTGAAAAGACCACTGCCAGTATTGTTTTGTCTGAACCCATATGAAAACCTCCGTAAATTTTATGGAATAGTATATCCTTTCTTTACCCATCATTGCAGCATCAATAACCTGTATTACTAATTGGTTAATAAAAAACAGAATTTATAAATATTTGGATCCATTATGTGAACCGCTGCTAATAAAGAACCAGGTTTTATTACAGAACAATTCAATCATTATGAAAAAGCCATTTTTCCTCTAATTAAACAGAAATCAAGATAATATACCTACAAAAATGGCTATATGGCAAATTTTTTAATTCAACATTTACCGTAGTAGGCATATTTTACCTTTTTTATCTTTTTTATAAAATCTAAAATAAAAAAGCAGTTTATTTCGAAAATTGATGCTATCATGAATTAAAAGGCGTTGGCACAAAGTAAAATATGAGATGTGGAGGCGGCAATTATCGTACTTGGCGATCTATTTTCTTCTTACTTTTCGGAAGATCCGACAAAGGCAGAAAACAACTCTCCTACATGGATGACAGAGGTACTGCCCTTGCAAAAGGAAAGGAGAGCAGTAATGGACACGGGAATGCGTTTAAAATACCATCGTTTAAAAAAGAAAATCAGCGTGGAAGATATAGCCGCTGGCATACTGTCTCCCAGAGAACTGAAAAAAATCGAAAACGGCACTAAAGATCCGGCATTGAAAGATCTGGAAGCAGTATGCAAGAAATTGGCTATACCTTTAGCTCCTAAAGATAATCCAATCGGGAAAGTACTCGTAAAGAATTTTAAGAATTCGTTATTGCATCCGCAGAACAAAGCGAAAATAATGGAGCAGTATGCAGACATACAAGATCATCCATTATTACACGCTGATGAAGATGTAGAGCTGGAATACTCTATTCAACAGATTAGATACTTTATCATTACTGGGGATTTGGACAGCGCTGAAGAAAAGATCAAGGAAGTGGAGCGGTTCAGGGAATTTATGAATCAGGAACAGTTTTATCTGTTTCATAAATACAAAGGTAACTACAATTACATCCTGAATGATTTCGAGACAGCCTTGAAAACCTATCTTGTCGCTGAAAAAATAGCACCCCATACCATTTCGGCGTCAGAGCTTGGTGATCTTTATTACTCAATTGGAATTTCCAGCACTAAATGCAGAGAAACAGAAATGGCGTACAAGTATTCTGAGATGGCGCTGAAAATCTATCAACAGGAATTTATCCCCAAGCGCATCGTAGAGTGTCATTTAAACATCGCAATATCCCATCAACAATTCGGCAACTTCAGAATGTCTATGGAGCATTATAAAAATGCTTTGACAATCGGGAATAAATTGGAAATAGATATCCTGCGTTTTACTACGGAGTACAATATAGGGTATGCTTACTTTTTATTTCAGAATTATGAATTTGCAATTACTCATACTGAAAATTCACTAAATTATATTCACCCTGAATACCCTGCCGATATTTTAATAAGTTATTGTGTTTTGATAAAATGCAATTATGAACTTGGAAATCATGAAATAGCCAAGGATTGGTTAAAAAAGGGAATGAATATAGTAGAAAATAAAAAAATAAGTATTCATTCACCAACAAATAAAGCTTTTAAAGAAGCATATATTGAATTCATTTGTTTAGATCACTTAGTTAACGATAATTATGCTGAATTTGAAAACTTTGTTCTTAATAAGTTAACCCCAAGCTTGGAAGCTACAGAGAACTTTTTTGAAATGGGTTATTTTTTAGGACACTTAGGTGATATCTACTATAAACAAGGAAAATACAAAGAATCTGCGGAAATCATGAATAAAGCAAGAAAAGCATACAAAAATATTACTATATTATTCTAGGGAGTGAAATTAATGAAAAAAGGTATGACTATATTATTTTTTTCAGTTCTTGTATTTAGTACTCTAACATTCGGCAACTCTACAGAAACTGAAATTGCTGCACAAGCCCGTGTTCCTGAACCTTGGTCGGTCGGCACCGAAGTTGCTGCACAAGCCCGCGTTCCTGAGCCTTGGTCGGTCCGCACTGAAGTTGCTGCACAAGCCCGCGTTCCTGAGCCTTGGTCGGTCCGCACCGAAGTTGCTGCACAAGCCCGCGTTCCTGAACCTTGGTCGGTCCGCACTGAAGTTGCTGCACAAGCCCGCGTTCCTGAACCTTGGTCGGTCCGCACTGAAGTTGCTGCACAAGCCCGCGTTCCTGAACCTTGGTCTGTAAAAAGCCAACAAGCTTAATACATTAACTCATGATGGGTTGCCGCTTATGTCATAAAGCGGTAGCTTTTTTACTTTCCTGACCTTATGAATGGAGGGGTTTCTATGAATAGGCAAATCACTGGCACCTTACCTGCCGGCTACCAAGTTACACGTTCGTTTGACATGGCTAAGGACAAGCAATTAAACATGGTGATTCAATTCTCTTTCCTATTCATAACCGGTGTTTTGATCGGTTTTGCATTGTGGGTTGGCTTGCCATTGTCAACGGACTTGAACCCTTTTTCGTCATTTTTAGTGACTGTTTTATTGGTTTTGATTTACATGGCCTTGCACGAACTTACTCACGCCCTCTTCATAAAGATCTTTTCGGGCAGTCTTCCTTCCTTTCGGATTCGCTTCCCGTTTCTTTCCGTCGGCAGTGAAGCAGTCTTTAAACGAAGCAATTTTATAGTAATCGCATTAGCTCCTGTATTGTTATGGGGGGCATTGCTCATTATCCTGTTGTTTATCATTCCTGAACGCTCTTTTCTCAGCATTTTTATAGTAGTGATTGTAAACTTTGCTGGGTCAGGAGGCGACTATGTGCAAGCCTATATTGCCTTCAATTCGCCAGCCTATACTTTGTTTCAGGACAATGGCAAAGAAACTACGCTGTTTGTACCAGCAGAAAACGAAAAAGATCCAGGGAGCAACTAATCCCTGGATCTTTTTCTGTATTTAATTGTGTTTTCAACTTTATTGGTTTTGTTTTTTATCCACTAAGCATTCCTCAACAAAACGTTTAAAGAGATTCATGGAAGCGTCGTCCCCTTGAAGGGCGAATTCTTCCGGATGCCATTGAATACCCATCGCAAATTGGTGATTCTTACTTTCCAACGCTTCAACCAGTCCGTCTGCCGCATAAGCTGCTATGGTCAATTGGTCTGAGACGTCTTTAACCCCCTGATGGTGGAAAGAGTTTACATTGAATTTTTTCTCTTTCATGATATCGTACAACAGGCTTTCATCTTCTAAAGTCACAGAATGGGTACGGTGAGTACGCATTGCCATTTGCTTATGCTGATGCAGATCCCCTT
Source organism: Planococcus sp. BI3 (assembly GCF_056680115.1). Classification (NCBI taxonomy): domain Bacteria; kingdom Bacillati; phylum Bacillota; class Bacilli; order Caryophanales; family Caryophanaceae; genus Planococcus; species Planococcus sp. BI3. Next base: position 3,836,903 of record NZ_CM155266.1, on the reverse strand, counting down.
CAAACTGAGATTCTAAATCCTGATAGTTGGTGCCGCCTAACGAGATATTGAACATCTGCAATCCGCGGCACATTCCGATGAATGGTTTATCAAGCTCAAGAAACTTTAAAATCAATTCCTTTTCGTATTCATCACTCCCTGGATATACAGCTCCCAGGCGTAAATGTGGCTCTTCACCGTAAAGCGTAGGATTGATATCCCCTCCACCTGTTACAATCAGTCCATCTAAACGCTCACACAACAATGGAATATCCTCTTTATCTACAATCGGGACAATTAATGGTAATCCACCCGCCTGAAGAATTGCTCTGCCATATACAGGATCCAGCGAGTATGTCTGATCTTCTTCTACACGTGCTGTTATGCCGATAACCGGCTTATCTTTAACTGTCATTTAATTTCCTCTTTTCCATTTCATTATAATTGGCCATTATCTTATATACCCGCTGCCGATAAACTAATAAACATTTTGGTTGTATAGCATTATCCTGCAGTTCTATGGCTTATAGTGTTTTCGCTTTGTGTATTCCTCTTGCTGTTATTCAGTCCATATCTTAATATCAATTAAAAAACCCCTTTTGCAAGGGGGGGTTGAATCAGCATCCACCAGTTTTTTCTCCTGGGGAATCAAAGCGGAAACGGCTTAAATCAATTCGGTCTTCCTGGTCCACTTCCACACCTTCAGCCAGCAGCAATCTTCTCTGGTAAGATCGGGATTCTTCATCCAAAAGGGCAATTTTCCCCTGAACGTTGACAACTCGATGCCAGGGCAAGCCATACTTTGCACTCATGCTGTGAAGTATTCTCGTTACTTGCCTGGCTGCACGGGGACTTCCGGCAGTTGCCGCCACTTGGCCATAAGTCATAATTTTGCCAGGGGGAATTTGCTTTATAATCTTCAACGCTTCTTCGGTAAAAGTCTGCATCTGCTTCATCCATTCCAAAAAAATCTAATTTATGCTTTCCGCTTCTGATTCTTTACTTCCGCCAATAATCTGCCGGTCTTATACTCTTCAAGAAGTTCCTGCGCAAACTCATATAATGGCAGCTTTCCTGTATCTGCCGCAAGGCCGCCACTTTCAGCGTGTACACATTTATAATATTCTACCATCCGGCCAATCAATTCTTCAAATCCTTGAAGCGACTGCTCATCTTCATGCTGTAACGGACGTGATAAATCAATGCCTTTCGCTTCATTTAAATAGAGAAATTTCATTTGATCCATAGTATCGACTGCCTGATCAAACAGTTGCTGGTTCTTATCCAATCGATAAAAACTTCTCCAAAAAATAAAAATCTCCTTAGCAACCCCTAGTTTTTTTGCTCCGAGGGAAGCATTTAACCCTTCCACCACACAAATTTCGTACATGATTTTTCTTAATGACTTTTTATATTCCCTTTCTACCACACCTTTATATTGCATGTATCTCATTATTATGCCTCCTCGGAATAAGCTTGATTTTTATGCTCTTTTACTAGCTGGGTCAAATGTTTCTATATCTTCGTATGATATCTTCATCTTCACAAGACACCATATTGTGATAGGTTTGCAAATCATGAATTTTCTGGCCGATAGAGAAAACAGCAGGTTTACAATTGGCAATCCCCTTCTTTATCTGCCTGTCCTTGTTTTGTTCTCCCTGGAAGTCTCCACCTAAATGGAAAAACGCATAATAGTTTTCTTCTCCCCATTCAGCGACTTTCAACAGGAGTGTCCGCATTGTACTTTCGCTTTCCAATTCAGACAAACTGCCCTCAAGATGGTAGTAAATCGTATCACCCATTGCGAGAACATAGCATGCAGAAACCAGTTTGTTTTCTTGATATGCCCCGAATAAATGTAAGTTAGATCCCATGGAACTGATTAATGTTTCAAAATAATCATTGGTGAAAAAATAATAGCTGTCCGCTTCTTCTCGTCTTCTTGCGGCGGAGTAATACAACACCAGAAACTCGAACATATGACGTACCGTGCCAAGTTTTTTAACTACCAGTTCCGAATCTTCTTCATTCAACAACTGCTTTTTTTTCTTGGAAGCGAAATAATCTTTTAATGTGATTGTAAAAGTTTCATACAATGGAGAAAGTTTCAGGTGATCTTTGAAAAGTGGGGCATTTTCTTTCAAAGGATGAAAACGTATATATTCAGCAATAATTTTTTCATTCTGACAATACTCAACAAAAGCTTCTCTAAAATTGGCAGCCAGATTTGTGTGATTTTTGCCCGATTTTAATATAGGGCCTCCATAACCGAATGGAGTCGTAACATCAAAATAAGGGGTGTCTTCATCGTTTATCCGCCTCTTAATGAAAGGATAAGCAACTTCTCCGTCCTCATCCTTATAATAGAAAAGCAAAGCTTCTCCAGGATCCAACTTCAGAGCACTTAAAAAATATTGGCTGGTATAGTAAATATCTGATATTTGTAAAATATCAAGAATCCTTTGCCAACGACTATGCTCTTGTATCGATATTAGCTCGTACATGCTTTCCACCCCTGCTTCACCTAGAAATCACTTAAATACTGTCTGCAATTGATTTTCTTTTTTTCTTGTATTCCTATTTTTTGCATTGGCGGCGGTTTTAACTGCGCTTATACCGATTGCTGTGAAAATGCTGAGAAGAAAACCGGAAACCGCTGCTGTAATCAGAGCCAACACCAAGCCATTTCTGTTGGAATCTCCGCTTCCATCTTGTGGCGATGCCTGCGAAATAATAGTGACATTGTCCGCTTTCAATGAGTTTCTTACTTCATTCTGAAAGGTGAATGCCAATGTATCGGCAATTTCAATTGACTGATGATTGCCTTCAGAAGAAACGGTGACCGTTAAAACCGGTGAATTGCTGGTATAACTTACGCCCACTTGCTCTTGAAGATCGCTGATGGAACTTTTCAATTCCAGATTTTTTCGCACCAACTCCAATACTTCAGGACTTCTGATAAAGGCTGCATATGCCTCCATGGTTTGTGAATCTATCCGCTTGCCTTCTACTGCCTGGTGCTGGGTTGTAGATGCTGATTCTTCAATAAGCAATTGGCTGGATACCTGATACTCAGGATCGGCAACAAAAACAAAAATTAACCATACTGCCACCATCAAAAGAAGGCCGAATCCAATTGCAATGCGGATTTGATTTTTCAATTTCATCAATAAGGGCAATATAATTTTCTTATCATTCACTCGGACTCTCCTCCTTCGTTTGAAAACAGCTGGGATTTTTGCTATTATTTCTAAAAATTCAGATTATTATAGTTCATTTATATCATACATTAATGGTTCAATCCACACTTTTAAGGATTTTTTTAAAATTAATCACTAAAAATATAAGTATTTAGACTATCTACATAAATTACTTTATTTACAAACACTAATTAGTAGGTATTTAAAACTAACAAACCTCTTTTTTTCTACAGGGTCTTAAGACTTAATTTTTTCAGGGCAATTATTCTTACTGACGTATTTGGTATCTGCTGGAAAAATCCTCCTACTTTAATCTCTTTTTATCAATAATTTTTCAAGCCAAACTCCCTTTTTTCCATTAAAAAAAGCATCTCTCATTTTACTGAGAGATGCCTTCCTCGTTAATCTTTCCACAAACCGATGATGCCGTTCCTGCGGTATATAATCTGCTTTGATTCGAGTATCTTTAATACTTTGGTTAAAGTTTGATGGGAAATAGTAATATCTGTTGTAATTTCTTTGATTGTTTTGAAGAGAACACCTTCTGAAGAAGCATTCTTCAGAAAATACTTCATAAACTTTTCACCGATCTCTGCTGTTTTTTCAGTCTCTGACGAAAAATATTCACGGCATTCGTTTAAAATTTTTTCTTCTGAAAAAACCTTTGTGCTATTATGCACTCGATTTTCCATTACCATCATCTAACCACCTCCAAAAATTGTAACCCTCTACAACGTACTTACTCTTTCTATACCCTTTCTTGTTAAAAATATACACACATTTTCAATTAATACTGATAATTCCAACTTTAAATATCTTTTACCATTATAAGGATGCATCAAGGTACATAACACTAAATGTCCAAGTTGTAGCTTAAATTTTCTGCACACAATAAAAAACAGGAAAAGAATAAATTCTTTTCCTGTTTGGTATAGCGACAAAATGCAACCCTATTTTATCTATTCATCGCGTCTTCAATAAAATCCTTTAGCACATGAATACCGGCAACACAATCATTCAGAGACGACCATTCTTTCGGATTATGGCTGATGCCGTCCTTGCTTCTGACAAAGAGCATAGCCACCGGAATAAACCGCCCGAGGTTCATGGCATCGTGGCCCGCTCCACTCGGAATATGAACAGGGTTAATTCCAAATTTCTCCAACGAAGCGGCCAACCGCTCCTGAAGATCTTCGGCAATCGGCACCGGCTGAATGCGTGTGTTCAACTGAATGTTCAACTGAATATCATTTTTCGCCGCAATCTTTTCTGCCTGGTGGATCAATTGATCGATAAGGCGATCTCTCGGTTCTTCGTTTATGTCCCGAATATCGACAAGCATTTTCACTTTTTCAGGAATGACATTCGCTCCATTTGGAAAAACGTCTAACTTTCCGACCGTTGCTACCGCGGTATCACTGACCGCTTTTGGAAATTCAGGAATTGAGTGGATAAATTCCGCTGCTGTCACCAAAGAGTCTTTTCGTCCAACCATAGGGGTGTTCCCAGCATGCCCCGCCTCCCCGACAAACTCCACTTCGAGCCAGGCTGGACCTGCAATGCCATTGACGATCCCTACCGGCTGATCCGCTTTTTCCAACTTTTTTCCTTGTTCAATATGGACTTCCACAAATAATTCCAATTCACCTAAATCCCGTTTAGCCGCTCTGAAAGCATCCAATGTACTTCCGTAGTGAGCCAATACCTGCTCCAGGGTTTCTCCGTTATAGTCCCTGAGTTGCGCCATCTCCTGCTCAGTGATGGCACCTGTCATCGCCTGGCTGCCTGTCAGCCCACTATTGAAGCGGGATCCTTCCTCATCAGAAAAAACGATGACTTCATATGGTTTTTTAGGAATATAGCCGGTTTGTTTCCATGATTCCACAACTTCCAAAGCAGACAAGACTCCTAGAGGGCCGTCAAAGTTCCCGCCATTTGGAACGCTGTCCACATGGGAGCCGGATGCTATCGCCGTTCCCTTAGTTTTGCCTTCCAGCCGCGCCGTGATATTGCCGGCCCCGTCTTCGTTCACCGCTAACCCTGCCTCGGCCATCCATTTTTTCACGAGTGCTTTCGCCGCTTTTTCTTCATCCGAAAATCCTGGCCGTTTTACGCCTCCGACCTGTACAAATCCGATTTGGGACAATTCATAAAGCCTTTTTGCAATCCGCTCTCCATTGATGCCTGAATGGTCGAGCGCAGTATCATAGTCTTTCATTAACTCTTCGTATAAAAGGTTATCATTATTCACTGGTATGATTTCCTCCTTTTTTTTGATTAGGCTTCACAGCATCACTGCTTGGTCAAAAATGACCAGGCATATTGCGCGTAAAGTTCTGCACCTGTCGCCATTGCATCTTCATCAATATTGAATTTGCCGTGATGATGTGCCCATTCGGTATCTTTTTCGGGATTCCCGCTGCCCACCAGTGCAAAACTGCCGGGAACTTCGTCCAAGTAAAACGAAAAATCTTCTCCGCCCATTGTCGGTTTTTCATCGTAAATGGAATCTTCACCGAATGCTTCGCTGGCTACCTGCTGGACCAATTGTGCACTTTCTGTTCCGTTGATGACCGCCTGCGTCCCTCGTATATACTCGACTTCAGCAGAACCTCCATATATGGCAGCAGTGTTGTCAGCATAGACCTGAAGCTGTTTTTCAATATGGTCCCGGGTGGCCGGATCAAAGCATCTTACCGTGCCTTCAATCTCCGCATTTTCAGCAATGATATTAAACCGGGTTCCTACGACCATCTTTCCGACAGTCACAACCGCCGCCTGCTGGGGATCGATGGTACGCGACACGATAGACTGCAAATTCATGACGAATGAAGAAGCGATGATGGCTGCATCGATGCAGGCTTGCGGAATTGCTCCGTGTCCGCCTTGCCCTTTGAAATGCACTTTGAAAATATCTGCCGAAGCAAATGAAGCACCCGGGTTGCAGGCAACTGTATTCGACGGGCTTTGAGACCAGATATGGATGCCAAACACATCATCAACACCAGCCACTGCTCCTTGTTCGACCATTGCTTTCGCACCGGTCGCCACTTCTTCTGCAGGTTGGAAAATAAACCGGACATTTCCTGGAATCTCATCTTTTACACTGGCCAAAGCTTTAGCTGCAGCCAAAAGCATGGATGTATGCGCATCGTGTCCACAGGCATGCATTTTTCCAAGCTCTCTCGATTTGTACGGCAGATCCACGTTCAATTCTTCCACAGACAAAGCGTCCATATCAGCACGCAATGCGACGGTCTTTCCTTTTTTTCCGCCTTTCAGCTCTCCAATGACACCCGTCGGTTCTGTCTTACGCACTTCAATGCCAAGTTCCGTTAAGTAATCATAGACAAATTGGGAGGTGCGAAACTCCTCCCATGATAATTCCGGCTCGCTGTGAAGCTGGCGGCGGATCTCAATCATTTCTTCGTTGTTCTCTTTGATGGCGTTTTTTATGGTTTGGTTAATCACGTTGAATTTCCTCCAATTCTATAGGAAGCCGACAAATATGCCTGCCAATATGACGGAAACGATCGTCACGGTGATGAATCCTGCAACCAGCATCGGCGGCAGCATATGGCTCGTCAGCACTTCACGTTCTTCTTCGTCTTTCGTCAGCGAATTGATGACTTCCACAGTGATGATATAGTCGGCCGGGAAACCGTAGAGGGCTGTCAAGGAAACCGCAAATGCCATTTCCTTGCTGACTTTAAGCAGTTTTCCGATGATGAACGAGAAGATATACATGCCTGCAACACCAATGACGATACAGCCGATAAGCGGGTAGAGGATTTCCAGCATCATGCTCGGAGTGGCATTTTTCAAGCCATCGAATATATAAAGCAGGAGCCCCATGATCGCAAATCCGAATCCGTTCGCTTTTTGCAGCGGGTGGCGCTCAAGGAAACCGATGCTGCGTCCGATGACACCGAATAGCAGACATAGCACAAACGGGCTGATTTCCACGATTGGAGCTGCAAGGACCGATGTCAGATACGCCAGGTAACCGACCAATGCCAGACGGAAAAATTTGAAGAAATCGGTATTGTATTTATCCGGCATGTTGGCAAACATGCGCGGTTCTTTTACGGCTTTTCCTGACTTCCCTTTTTGTTCGCCAGGCAATTGCTTCGCAGTCAATTCATTGTTTCTGTATTTGGCCAAGAGATTTTGGCCTTCTTTTTTCAGCATGATCGAAGTCAGCGGATAGCCTGCAAATCCTTGGACCACATAAATGACAATCGCAAACACAGCCAGAGTCGGGAGTCCTGCAGCAGCTGCGCCTTCTGACATGATCAAGGCTGAAACCAATCCGCCAACCAACGGCGGAATCGCAACCACTACCGTTTCAAAATCGAATAGCAGAATCCCGATACTGAATAATGCAGCAATGATCCCTAAAATTCCAGATATGGCAATTAGGATCGTTTTCCATTGATTTTTTAATTCTTCCAGTGACAAAAGCGTTCCCATGTTGGTAATCAATAAATAAATGAGCATTACTGCTACTGCAGGTGGAATACCTGCGATTGCGACAATCTCAGGAGGAAAGAACGTCCAGTATCCCAGTAGGAACAGAACTCCACTGATAAATATCGAAGGAATCCACGCTTTGGTGCGGGTTGAAACTGCTTCACCAATAAATAATACTAAAATCAAAATCGTCAATGCCAACATTTGAGCCATTTCCTTGCCCTCCTTTTTCCTGATTGCTGATAAACTATCGAAACCAAAGCTTTACAAAGATAATTTTTTTAATGTTGCAATAGTATCACACAATCGGAGGCTAATAAATAGAATAAAACGACTATTTTGAAATAATATTAAATTGAATTCCCATTCATATTTCATGAAAACGATTCCAATGCCTATATATTGCATATCAATCTATCATTCTTGAAAAATGACGATTTTGCGGACAGCTGATCCTGTAACTCCCCTAAACGTTTACTCTTCATCCATTAGAGGTATTTATTAGGAGGAGCAAAATCAAAAGGAGGATTCAGACAAATGAATGGAAGACATTATATTAATGGCGAGTGGATTGATACAGGTGATGGAAAAATAGAAGTGATGAACCCGGCAACAGGAGAAATCGTAGGTTCAGTGCCCAACGGCGGTGAAAAGGAAGCTACAGCAGCAGTCGAGGCCGCTGCCGCCGCTTTTCCCGAATGGTCGAAGACGACAGCTTATCATCGTGCTGAACTTCTGATGAAATGGCATGATCTATTGCTTGAGCACAAAGAAGAGATCGGTGAAATTTTGACAAAGGAAATGGGAAAACCTTTGGCTGAAGCTATCGGTGAAGTGGAATATTCGGCTTCATTCGTCTCCTGGTTTGCCGAAGAAGGCAAACGCGTATATGGCCGCACAATTCCGGCCAGCAAAGAAGGCAAACGGATTCAGGTCAACAAACAGCCCGTCGGCGTTGTCGTATCCATTACACCGTGGAATTTCCCGGCAGCGATGATGGCCAGAAAAATGGCCCCTGCCCTTGCTGCGGGCTGTACATTTGTAGCCAAACCGGCAAAAATGACGCCGTTGACTGCAGTTAAAATGTATGAACTTGCCATTGAGGCCGGATTCCCTAAAGGCGTCATCAACCTGGTGACCGGCAGTGCCAGTAAAATCGGCAAGGTTTTCACCAGCCATCCCGATGTCCGCAAGCTGACGTTTACAGGATCCACTGAAATTGGCAAGGAATTGATGAAACAAGCTTCGGAAACCATGTTGAATCTGTCACTTGAACTCGGAGGCCATGCCCCCATCATCGTTTTGGAGGATGCCGATATGGACCTGGCAATTGAAGGGGTCATGGCATCGAAGTTCCGCAATGCCGGGCAGACCTGTGTCTGCGGAAACCGTATTTACGTCCAGCAAAGCATTGTTGAGGAATTTTCTCAGAAACTTCAGCAGGCTGCAGGCAACCTGAAAGTCGGCAACGGACTGGATGAAGGTGTTCAAATCGGACCATTGGTGGATAAAGACGGCTATGAAAAAGTTGAAAAGCACGTCAGCGACGCCGTGGAAAAAGGAGCCAAAGTATTGGTCGGCGGAGACGGCCATTCAGAAAACAATGCTTATTTCTTTAATCCGACGGTTTTGGTCAATGCCACTTCCGACATGCTGGTCATGAATGAGGAGACGTTTGGCCCTGTCGCACCGATCATGTCCTTTGAAACGGATGAAGAAGCGGTCAAATTGGCAAACGATACGCGTTTTGGCCTGGCAGCCTATTTCTTCACTGAAAGCATGTCCCGCGGCACTTACCTTTCCGAAAACCTGGATTACGGAATTGTCGGCTGGAATGACGGAGCCCCTTCTACAGCGCAGGCTCCTTTCGGCGGAATGAAAGAAAGCGGTGTAGGCCGCGAAGGCGGACAGGAAGGCTTAGAGGCATTTTTGGAAACCAAATATATTTCTATAAAAGTCTAAGGCACGTATTAGTGATTCAAAACGAAAAAGAAGCGATCCGGAATTGTCCGGACCGCTTCTTTTTTTCTTTTATACAACTGTTTCACCTGTTTTAATTCCTTGGGATGAGGGTTTTGTGACAATGCATTCATAAAGCGGGAACTTCTCCGCCAATTGGGCAGCCACTCTTTTTTCCTGGCCTTTTTTTACTGCGATAAATAGAGACGGCCCTGCTCCGCTGATGGCCGAACCAAAAACGCCTAACTCACGGCAATTTTGCTGGATAGCATCAAAATCAGGAAATCTGTCTTTGCGGTACGGTTCATGAAAAACATCTTTTTGCATCATCCGTCCTGCTGTATCCCAGTCTCCTCTTGCTAAAGCGGCTGACATCGCATTTCCGGCAGCACTGCCCCGTGTAGCCGTTTTATGGGATAAGGTTTCGGGCAGCAGGTTACGCGATTCAGCTGTCAGAAATTCAGTAGGAGGAACCAGAATGACCACACCGATTTCCACTTCAGGAACATGGACGATCTCCAGCTCTTCTTCATCGAAATAAGAAATGGTCAGGCCGCCAAGAAGCGATGCGGAAATATTATCGGGATGGCCTTCCATTTCCGTGCCGATTCTCAACTTCTCTTTCATCGGCAATTTTAATCCGATCAACCGATCCGCAATCTCAATGCCTGCAGCAATTGCTGATGCACTGCTGCCAAGCCCTCTGCTTAACGGAATTTCCGTGTCCACCACCAATTTGGCACTTGGCAATGAATGTCCATATTTATCCGCAACTGCCTGTGCAGTGGCAACAATCAGATTGTCGGCGCCGCTCGCAATCTGCTGATAGCCTTGATCTTTGTATTCGACCAGCCATTCAGTAGCCGGTGACACGTGGACGAACATATGAAGGTCCAATGCCAGTCCGATCGAATCAAATCCCGGACCCAGATTGGCTGTGGAAGCAGGAACGGTCACTGAAAATTCTTTCCAGCTCATATCTTCACTCCTTTTTTAAGATCCTCCCAAAAACGTTCCATGTCTTCCGGAACAAGAAGTGCTTTGTGCTGGTTAACCGAAATTGCCGTTTCAGGATCTTTCAGCCCGTTTCCTGTCAGAACTGCAACCACTTTCGACCCTTTTGGCAATAAGCCATTCTCCACCTGTTTTTTGATGCCCGCAATGGATGCGCACGATGCCGGTTCAGCGAATATGCCTTCTGTTGAAGCCAATAGCTTATAGGCTTCCAGAATTTCTTCGTCTGTCGCCGCTAAAATGGTCCCGTTCGATTGGTCTAACGCATCAAGAGCCAACTGCCAGCTTGCCGGGTTGCCGATGCGGATGGCGGTAGCCACCGTTTCTGGATTTTCCACGACTTTATTGTTGACGATGGGTGCTGCTCCAGCTGCTTGTACGCCTAAAAGTGTCGGGCGTTTTTCGCCTGTACGCTCTGCATATTCGGTAAAGCCTTTCCAGGATGCTGAAATGTTACCGGCATTTCCGACTGGCAATGCGAAGATATCCGGCACTTGGCCTAATTGGTCAATCACTTCAAAAGCGATGGTTTTTTGCCCTTCCAGACGGTAGGGGTTGACGGAATTGACAAGTGCGATGCCTGCTTCCTGGCCAACTTCACGCACCATCTGCAACGCTTCATCGAAATTCCCTTTGATTTCAAGAATTTCCGCTCCGTACATTTTGGCTTGTGCCAGTTTTCCAAGGGCGATGCGCCCTTCTGGAATGACGACGATGGTGCGCATACCCGCTCTTGCACCATACGCAGCTGCAGAAGCGGATGTATTGCCGGTTGAAGCACAAATCAATACAGTTTTTCCTTCTTCTTTCGCTTTAGCGACAGCCATCACCATGCCGCGGTCTTTAAATGAACCGGTCGGATTTGCCCCTTCCAGTTTTACATAAAGGTCAATTCCCCATTCTTTCGATAATTTTTCCAAATGCACCAAAGGCGTATTGCCCTCCTGCAAGGTCAGTGAAGGGGTATTTTCTGTAACAGGCAGCCATTCTTTATGTTCTTCAATCAATCCTTGCCATCTCATGCTGTTTCCTCTCCTTCTATGCGGTAATGGCTGATAACGCTCGCCGTTTCTTCAATATCTTTCAATACATCCAAATGCTGTTGCCGTGAAATCCGGTGAGTCAGCAGTACCAATTCAGCTTTGCCATCGTCCGTTGCCGGAGACTGCATGACCGATTGGATGCTGGCGCCGTGCTTGCTGTAGACCGAAGTCATTTTCGACAAGACGCCGACTTCATCATTCACCAACAGACGGTGGCAATATTTTGCAAACCGTTTCGATTCAGGCTTTATCACACGTTCGTGCTGTGCAGCGTGTGCGCGTTTGCCGTTGACGCCAAGCTGCAGGTTGCGGCAGGCAGCAATAATGTCTGAAACCACTGAAGTTGCGGTCGGCAAAGAGCCAGCTCCCGGACCATACAACATCGTTTCACCTACAGCATCACCGTAAATATAGACTGCGTTGAATTCATTGTTCACAGAGGCCAGTGGATGCGAGTTTGCCAGGAAGATCGGTTCTACGGAAACTTCGATTCCGTCATCATCTTTTGTTGAAGAACCGACCATTTTCATGGTATAACCAAACTTATTCGCAAGCTCCAAATCGCCATCACGGATTTCCTTCATGCCTCTGACAAGTACGTCATCAAGATGAACCTCGGTCGAGAATGCCAGTGAAGACAGGATGACCATCTTCCGGGCCGCATCGATTCCATCAACATCCGCTGATGGATCTGCTTCGGCATAGCCCAGTGCAGTCGCTTCGGCCAACGCGTCCTCATAGCTCATATTTTCTTTTTTCATTTTTGTCAGGATAAAGTTTGTCGTGCCATTGACGATCCCCATCAAACTGGAGATTCGGTCTGATGCCAGGCCATCTTCCAAGGTGCGGATGATCGGCACCCCGCCGGCGACACTTGCTTCATAGAAAAGGTCACATTTTTCAGCATCCGCCAATTTCAATAATTCGTGGCCATATTCCGCCATGACGTCCTTGTTGGCGGTAACGACTTGCTTGCCGGCTTTGAGCGCTTTTTCGATGGCTGATTTTGCACCGTCGATGCCGCCCATCACTTCTACAATGATATCGAGAGAAGAATCATTCAAAATTTCTTCTATATCCGTCGTGAAAACACTCGGATCTAAACTGGAAAGCCGGTCTTTTTTTGCATCTCTGACCAGTACTTTCCGGATTGAAACTTGGGCACCTAATTTATGATGCAAATCCTGCTGATGCTGCTGGATGATTTTAGCAACTCCGCTGCCCACCGTTCCAAGGCCTAATAATCCGATTGAAATTTCATTTTTCATTGACGATTCCTCCCATGGTGTGTACACTGTGAAAAAACAGCTGTTTTTGTCATAGGGACATTATAGTATTATATCTTAGTTAAAACAACCCTTTTACAGACTATTAAAAAAGATGGGACTTGATTGGATGAAAGTTAGCAAATTTGGCGGTACTTCAGTAGCTAGTGCACAACAGATAAAAAAAGTGGCCGCAATCGTTAGAGCAGAGCCTTCCCGCAGGATTGTCGTCGTCTCTGCTCCGGGCAAGAGATTCGATGGTGACGTAAAAGTGACCGATTTGCTGATCCAATTGTCGGCAGCAGCACTTCGTGATGAACCGACTGATGCCGCTCTTGCCAAAGTCGTGGGAAGATATTCGGAAATTGCTGATGAATTAGGGCTGGGCAATGACATCAAAAGAGTTATCGAAAGTGACCTCCTGAACCGCCTTCAATCAGATAAAAGTTCTCCCCCTCTTTTTGCGGACTCAATCAAAGCAAGCGGTGAAGACAACTCCGCAAAATTGATTGCTGCCTACCTGACATCCATCGGCCTTGCTGCCGATTACGTCAATCCGTTTGATGCCGGTTTGTTTGTAAATGGATTGCCGGAGCGCGCCCAGGCACTTCCCGAAGCTTACGAACGTTTGGCAGATCTGCAAAATAAAAAAACCATCACCGTCTTCCCCGGATTTTTCGGTTATACAAAAGAAGGCGTGCTGCGGACATTCGAACGCGGGGGATCAGATATTACCGGGTCGATTTTGGCAGCTGCAGTTAAAGCCGAGCTGTATGAAAACTTTACCGATGTTGACTGTGTGTTTGCGGCCAATCCGCGCGTCGTCGACAACCCGGTTGAAATCGAACAGATGACTTACCGTGAAATGCGCGAGCTTTCGTACGCCGGATTTGCTGTGTTGCATGACGAAGCCCTTATGCCTGTCTTTAAAGCGGCTGTTCCTCTATGCATCCGCAATACCAATAATCCAGCAGCACCCGGTACAATGATTGTTGCAGAACGCGACCATTCGCTGCGTCCGGTAACCGGCATCTCAGCAGACAGCGGCTTCTCGACATTGTATGTCAGTAAATACCTGATGAACCGTGAAATCGGTTTTGGACGCAAACTGCTGCAAATACTGGAAGACGAAGAAATCTCCTATGAACATATTCCATCCGGCATCGATAACCTGTCTGTCATTTTGCGCAGCCACCAATTGACTGCTGAAAAAGAGCAGCGCATCGTTGACCGGGTAAAATCGGAGCTGCATGCTGACGATGTCCATATCCGCAGTGATTTCTCGATGATCGTTTTAGTTGGAGAAGGCATGAATAATACAAAAGGCCTTACTGCCCGTGCAGCAAATGCATTTGCCAGAACCGGCGTCAATATCGAAATGATCAACCAGGGATCTTCTGAAGTCAGTCTGGTGTTCGGCATCCTGAAAGAGGATGAACAAAAGATATTGAATGAATTATACAAAGAGTTTTTTGAACCCGCAATGGTCCATTAATCAGCAATCACCCATCTTTGACTCTTGAGCTTACGGGCTCAAGAGTTTTTTATTTGTTTCTATACAATTATCTGAAAATTGTGATATTATGGAATTATTCTGAAAGGGGGAAAATTGATGACTGGTATTATCAAGCCGAATCCAAAGCTGTATGTAATGGATAATGGCACATTAAGCATGGATAAGAACTACATGATTTCAATGCACAACCCGGCAAGTGTACAGAATCCAAATCCACCGAGTGAGATGGTGACGTTTCCGGTCTATACGGTATTGATCGACCATCCCGAGGGCAAGATCCTGTTCGACACGGCCTGCAACCCCAATTCGATGGGGGCAGAAGGCCGCTGGGGAAAAGTGACGCAATCCCTGTTTCCGATTGACATGCCGGAAGAGTGCTATTTGCATCATCGTTTGGAAGAATTGAAGGTTCGTCCGGAAGATATCAAATATGTGGTTGCTTCTCATCTGCATTTGGACCATGCTGGCTGTCTCGAACTGTTCACCAATGCGACCATCATCGTCCACGAAGATGAACTGAACGGGGCCTTGCAGACATATGCCCGGAATATGAAGGAAGGCGCCTATATCTGGGGGGATATTGATGCCTGGATCAAGAACAACCTGCAATGGCAGACCGTCAAACGGACTGAAGATGGCCTGCAGCTTGCCGAAGGCATCAAAATCCTGAATTTCGGAAGCGGCCATGCTTGGGGAATGCTTGGGCTGCAAATTGAACTTCCTGAAACAGGGGGGATCATCCTTGCTTCCGACGCCATTTACACAGCAGAAAGCTATGGCCCTCCAATCAAACCGCCTGGCATTCTGTATGATTCTGTCGGCTATACTTCGGCCGTCGAAAAAATCCGCAGAATTTCAAAAGAGACCAATTCAGATGTCTGGTTCGGCCATGATGCCAATCAGTTCAAGACTTTCCGCAAATCGACGGAAGGCTATTATGAATAACTGGCAAAACACATGATTAGGTTCGATAAATCAATCTTTAACATGCAAAAGCCCTTCGCCAGGCACTGGCAAAGGGCTTTTATCTGTTTTAAGTCCACTTTTCAATAACCGGCCCGTGATCGCCATAGACAGGATCCATTTTCGGCAACGGCGTGTTTTGGATATCCTCCAGCACATACGGACGTTCGCCTGGCTCGCCGGTCTTCAGGTTATAGGCGACCCCGCCAGGATAGGCACCTACTATCTCAAAGTCATTACTGGCCTCCAGCTTTTTATGCCCCGTCCCTGCCGGCAGCAGCACCACATCCCCTGCCGTCACCGCTAAGGCCACGCCTTGTTCGCCGCCAATCTGTAAAGTGGCAGAGCCGCTGCGGACCCCCAACACTTCGTGCGTGTTGCTGTGATAATGATGATACTCGAAAACACTGCCGGTCCAGCTGTTTGTCCAATCGTTGCTGTTGAATACCATTTCAATTTTATTCGGGTCTTCTTGGAAGGCAGCCGGATATACAACCACTTCAAGTGAAGGGTTATTCGGAATTGCTCCATCATCTTCAAATCGATAAAATTGCGGATCTTCCATACCGTTCAGCTCCTTTTCGTTTAAAGAACTTTACCCGGATCTGGATGGATTAATCGCCGATCCCTTGAATCAATCCAGGGTATTGATGAATTTCTCCAATCGATCCATGCCTTCTTCAAGTACAGCCATGCTGTATGCATAGGAAATCCGCACAAAGCCTTCCCCGTATTTCGTAAATGCAGAGCCAGGCACTGCAGCCACGCCCCCTTCTTTCAATAAACGCGCAGCGAATTGGAAAGAAGTCATGCCGAATTTCTCGATGGACGGAAAGATATAAAATGCGCCTTTCGGCAAAACCACGTCAATGCCCATCGCGGTCAAACGGCCATAGACAAAATCCCTGCGCTGAATATATTCTTTATTCATTTCAGCAGGTATATGGCGCTGGTTCTTCACCGCTTCAAGTGCAGCGAATTGGCTGGGCACTGAAGCGCAGATGGCGTTGTACTGGTGGACTTTCAAGACATGCTTCATGTACATTTCCGGACCCAGCACAAAGCCGATTCTCCAGCCGGTCATCGAATGTGATTTCGACAGGCCATGGACCAAAAATGTCCGGTGTTTCAATTTTTCAAAACGGGCAAAAGTGGAATGCTTTTCGCCGTATGAATTTTCACTGTAGATTTCATCCGTGACAATAAAAACCTCATGCTTCTCCAGAACGGCAGCTATCTTCTCAAGCTGGGCAGACTCCAACGTGACGCCTGTCGGATTGGATGGGAAATTCATCAAAACCGCTTTGGTCCGCTCGGTGATCAAGCTTTCCAGACGCTGTGGATCGGGTTGAAATCCTGTATCTGAAGTATCCAGATAAACCACTTTTCCTCCACACAGTTTAATGATGGGCTCATATCCCGGGTAAGCAGGCGCAGGCAGGATGACTTCATCGCCTTCTTCCAGAATCGCGCGGAAAAGTGAATCCAATCCTTCGCTTGCGCCATTGGTGACGATGATTTCTGTTTTGGGATCGAATTCCAGTTCATACGTATCCCGGAAAAAGGAGGCAATTTCCGATCGCAGCTGGAGTGAGCCCGCGTTATGTGTATAAGTGGTTTGATCGTTTCGGATTGCTTCGATACCGGCTTGTTTGACCGCTTCCGGCGTGGGGAAATCCGGCTGTCCGATGGTGAGGTTGATGGCTTCCGGGTAATCGATCAATTGATTTGAAAACTGGCGGATGCCGGAAATTTGAATCGATTCGATCCGGCTGTTGATTGAAATGCTCATGAATGACAACCTTTCTCTACTTATAAATCTTCGTTATTCATAAAGTCCCGGCAGCCATAAAGATAAGGCAGGGATGAAAGTGATGATCAGCAGACAAACGACCATCGAGAACAGGAATGGCAGGACGGCATAGGCGATGCGCTCAAAGCGCACCCCTCCCACGCTCGAAGCCACAAACAGATTGACTCCTAGCGGCGGCGTTACAAATCCGATTGCCAGGTTGGCCACAAGGATAACACCGAAATGAACCGGATCCACCCCCACGGTCACCACGATTGGCAGAAGAATCGGCGTCAGGACGACCAATGCAGAAATGGTATCAATGAACATTCCCACTACCAGCAACAGTAAGTTGATGGCCAGCAGAATCACCAGAGGATTGCTCGACAAAGCCGTCAAATAATCCGAGATTTCACCAGGAATCTGTTCAATGGTCATAAAGTACGCAAATGATACCGATAAGCCGATGATGATCATGGTGGTGGCGTTGATGACAATTGCCTGCCTGAAGCTTTCATACAGCCCTTTCCAGGATAATTCTTTATAAACGAATTTGCCGATAATTATAGCATACACGACTGCCACTACGGCTGCTTCAGTTGGCGAAAAGATGCCGCCATAGATCCCACCGAGGATAATGACCGGGATCAGCAAAGCCCATTTCGCATCCCAGAAAGTTTTCAGGACGTCCTTGAATACAATAGACGTCGCTTCGCCCGGCTCCGGTTTGTAGCCGCGCTTTTTGGAAATCAGGTAGGCTGTAAGAAGAAGGCCACCGCCAATGATGAATCCTGGAATGATGCCTGCCAGGAACATGCTGCCGACTGAAACCCCTCCGATAACGCCATACAGGACAAACGGAATACTCGGTGGAATGATAACGCCGATAGATCCGGCAGAAGCCGCAACGGCTGACGCAAAGCCCCCGTCATAATTGCGCGCAATCATCGCTGGAATCATAAAACCGCCGATTGCCGCTACCGTTGCAGGGCCCGAACCTGAAATCGCAGCAAAAAACATACAGGCGACAATGGTCACCATACCCAAGCCGCCGGTCATCCAGCCGACTAAAGCTGCAGCAAATGCCAGCAATCGCTTCGAAACGCCGCCTTTGCCCATCAGAATTCCAGCCAGCATGAAGAAGGGAATCGCCAGCAATGGAAAGGAATCCAGCGAGGTGAATGCTTTTTGAGTGATAATACTCAGCGGCAGGGTCGTGCCGAAATAGATGGCGGTCAGGGCGGAGACACCCAAGGCGATGGCAATCGGTACGCCAATCAGTAGACAGATGAATAAAGTGCCGAATAACAGAGCGATTGTCATACCGGAAGATCCCCTCCTTTATGCATCTCGTAATCGCCTTTCCAAATTTTGAACAATTGCTGGATCAGCCGGATGCACATCCCAATGCCGCCCAATGGGATCGCCAAGAACGGAATCCACATCGGCAGCTGCATCGCGGGCGTGACCTGGCCATTGGCAATACTGCTCAATACTAGGTCTGTTCCAAAGTAAGCCAGGAATACAGCCATCCCGAACCAAATTGCCAAAGTAACCGTTTCCAGAATTTTCCTCGGCAATCCTTTAAACCGGGTGATAAAGGCTTCAACTCGTATATGCTCCCGCAATTTAACGGCATAGCTCGCCCCTATCCATACCTGAAAAATATGGATATAGCGGGCCATCTCTTCTGTCCAGCTGGGCGCATTGGAAAAAACATAGCGTCCAACGACCTGGCCAAAAATCAATGCTACCATGGCCACTAATGTTAAAACCAAAAATGCTTCTTCCGCCTTCTCAAATTTCTTGATCATTGTCACACTCCCTTTCCTGTAGAGACAATTTATTCATTGGTAGGTTTTTATGTTCTACGGGCTGTAAACCCAGATGAAAATGAAAAATCAAGGAATCTCTTCCTTGATTCTTCAACTGGTCTTTTCACTTATTCTTCATTTGCTGCCAATGCTTGATCGATGACATCTCTGCCGATTTGATCTTCGTATTTCGTATAAACGGATTCAGCCGCTTCACGGAATTGGTTGCGCTGCTCGTCGGTCAAATCGTTGATCTGCATGCCTTCTTCTTCCAACTGGGTAAGGAATTCGCCGTCCTGCTCTTGAGCCAATTCGCGCTGCTCTGCACGGAATTCTTCAGATGCTTCTGTCATCAGTTCCTGCAGATCCTCCGGCAGGCCGTTATAGAAATCATTGTTCACAAGCAACGCAGTAGCTGCGTACACGTGTCCCGTCAATGTCAGGTAATCCTGCACTTCATAGAATTTGTTTGTGTAGTAAAGGGAAATCGGGCAATCCATGGCATCATAAGTGCCTTGTTGAAGGGCAGTGTAAAGTTCTCCAAAGGCAAACGGGGAGGCGTTTGCACCGAAGGCATTGAATGTATCGGTATGCAACGGGCTTTCCAATGTCCGCATTTTGAGCCCTTCCATGTCTTCTGGCGATTCAATCGGCCCTCTGTTATTGGAGACATGGCGGAAACCATTTTCACCAAAGACCAGGCCTTTCATGCCATTGTTTTCAAGATCTGCCATCAGTTCCTGGCCGAGTTCGCCATCCAATGCACGGTAAGCGGCTTCGTTGTTATTGAACAGGAAAGGCAAGTCAAACACCTGGAATTTCTCATTAAATGAAGCCATTGCCGCTACTGCCGGAATCGTCATTTCCACATTCCCGAGTTGAACCGCTTCAATCGCTTCACGGTCCGAACCGTACAATTGGCCATTCGGATACAGTTCCACTATTAAACGGCCATCTGATTCCGCTTCCAACTTTTCTTTAAAAGCCACTGCTGCGACATGCGAAGACTGTTCTTCCGGCACCAGGTGGGCAAGGCGGATCGTATAGGTATCCTCACCCGTTTCTCCGCTTTCTGTCGTCGTTGTTCCACTGTCCGGTCTTCCGCAGGCTGATAAGATAATTAATCCAATAAAAAGTAGTCCGAGTAGTTTTTTCATAGTTCCTCCTGTGAGATGTATTTCAGCAGCCGGTTTTCAATATTGTCCAAATGGATGGCCAGCTGCTGCTTGGCTTTGTCCAGGTTTCCTTCTTCGATTGCCTGAATAATGGAGAGGTGTTCGCCATAAGCTTTTTTAGCACTGTCGGCAGCGGTATCCGATAACAGCAAAAACGCTCTGCTGCCGCCGCTGTTGATGCCTTTAATCATTTCCTTCAAGCGATTATTGGTGTGATTCTGGTACAGGAAAGAATGGAATTCCTGGTCCAGATCCATAAATTCCACAACGTTTTGCGCCTGCACTGCCTGAAATTGGCGTTCAATATTTTTCTTCATTTCTTGCATGATGACAGGCTGTTGATCTGCCTTCGAGAGATTTTCAAGTCCATGGATTTCCAAAAGTCTGCGAAGCTCCATGATTTCTTTAACATCCTGGAAAGTAAAGGCCGCGACTACCGCCGGCTTTGTTTTCCTCATCTCGATAAGCGCATCAACAGCCAGTCTTTTTAAGGCTTCCCTTAAGGGCGTTCGACTGATTCCAAGCTCCAGCGCCAGCTTTTCTTCCGGCAGCTCCTGCCCTGGTTTCAGTTTTCCGGTAATGATCATTTTCTTGATATACTCGTATGCCTGGTCTGCCAGCGTGGCTTGTTTCACTATCTTTTCCATAATTCCTCCCTTCTACATAATTAGTTCACACAGTGTATACTGTATACAGAAAGTATAGAATAGACAGATTCGTTTGTATAGTAAGAATTCTAATTTTCTAATAACTTCATGCATTAATTTTGCTCTGCGATAATTACTTTTCTCTAGAATAAAGAAATGGTACCTACAAAAAAACCAGGAACTGATTCCTGGTTCAAATTCTTCCCTATTCATTTGCCGCTAAGGCGCGGTCAATCAGATCTTTGCCGATCTGGCTTTCATATTTATCATAAACAGATTGTGCAGCCTGGCGAAACTCATCACGTTGTTCTGCAGTTAACTCGTTCACCTGCATGCCTTCCGCTTTCAGCTGCTCCAGAAATTCCACGTCCTGCTGCTGAGCGAGCGCACGCTGTTCATCCCGGAATTCCTCAGAAGCTTCCATAACCAATTCCTGCAGATCCGAAGGCAAGCTGTTATAGAAATCATTGTTCGCCAGGAGGATTGCAGCGGCATAAACATGGCCCGTCAAAGTCAAATAATCCTGGACTTCATAGAATTTATTTGTATAATACAAGGAAATCGGGCATTCCATGGCATCATAAGTTCCCTGCTGCAGGGCCGTATAAAGCTCTCCAAAAGCAAAAGGTGATGCATTGGCGCCAAATGCTTCAAACGTATCTGTATGCAATGGATTTTCTAAAGTGCGCAATTTCAGCCCTTCCATGTCTTGGGGCGATTCGATCGGCTGTTCATTGTTGGAAACGTGGCGGAAGCCGTTTTCGCCGAAGGCCAGGCCCTTTAGATCGCTTTCTTCCAAACTGTCCAACAATTCCTGGCCAAGTTCACCGTCCAATGCGGTGTAAGCTGCTTCATAGTCATTAAACAGAAACGGCAAATCGAAAACCAGAAATTTTTCATTGAATGAAGCAAGTGGCGCCACTGCCGGAATGGTCATTTCCAAGTTGCCCAACTGGACAGCTTCAATCGCTTCGCGGTCCGAGCTGTATAATTGGCCATTCGAATACAGTTCAACAATCAGCCGCCCATCAGACTCCTGTTCCAATTTTTCTTTGAACTTCAAGGATTGGATGTGGGCGGAATGCTCTTCCGGTACCAGATAAGCCATTCGGATAGTGTAAGTTTCTTCCCCTTCGCCTTGCTCAGTTGAAGTGGATTGATCAGTGGGCCGTCCGCAGGCTGTCAGCACAAGCAGCAGAATCAGTGCAAAACCGATGAGTTTTTTCATAGTCCCTCCCTGTTTGATTTTTTTAAATTCTTTACCCGTATTTGAATTCAGGCTAAACCTGCATATTTTCAGCAACTATCTTTTACATAAAGGAGCTCTGTTTACATGACCAATCACTGGATCAGCCAATTGCAAAGCACATTAAAAACAGATCAATATTCAACCAGCGTCAGCGAATTATACCGGCATAGCCATGATGAATCGGAGCACACGCCTGTGGAGCCCGAAATCGTCTGTTTCCCGGAATCAACAGAAGATGTAGTGGCCATTATGCAAATTGCACGTGAAGCAGCGGTACCCATCACCCCATTCGGCATCGGTTCTGGACTGGAAGGCCAAGCCATACCTGTAAAAGAGGGCATTTCGCTTAACTTTGAACGCATGAACCAGGTGGTGAAGTTCTCACCGGAAGATTTATTGGTCACCGTTCAGCCTGGCATCACGCGCCTGCAATTGAACAGCATCATCAACCGGCATGGCCTGCAATTCCCGGTCGATCCCGGTGCAGATGCTTCAATCGGCGGAATGGTCGCCAATAATGCCAGCGGAACGACCGCTGTCCGCTATGGCGTCATGCGCGACCAGATTATGGATTTGGAAGTGGTGCTGGCGGACGGTACGCTGCTCCATACTGGAACAAAAGCGAAGAAATCGTCTTCCGGCTACCATTTGACGGGTTTGTTCACCGGTTCTGAAGGGACGCTTGGCATCATTACGGAAATCACGTTAAAGCTTCATGGGATTCCGGAGCACGTTATCGCTGCCAGCTGTACTTTTGAGACGCCCCATCAATGCGCAGAAGCCGCCCATATGATCCTGCTGAGCGGAATTCCTGTTCAGCGTATGGAATTTGTCGACGCCTATAGCATCGGAAAAGTGAATGCCTATGGAAACTACGGACTGCCCGAAAAGCATTCCCTCTTTTTTGAATTTGCCGGCATGAAGAATGCTGTCGAAGAAGAGGCTGCTCTGGCTCAGGAGCTGCTTCGCGATATGAATGCAGAAAACTGGCGTGTTGCTGCAGATTCAGAAGAACGGGCAATGATCTGGAAAGCCAGACACGAAATGGCTTATGCCTACAGACATCAATCGGGAATGACGATCACTGGAGGCGATGTCTGCGTGCCGATTTCGAAACTTCCGGAACTGATTGATTATGCGCTGGAATTGATTGCAGAAAGCGGGCTGGAAGGCGGCGCTTTGGGGCATATCGGGGATGGCAATTTCCATACGTCCATCGCCTACGATGCCAAGGACCCTGCCCAACGGCTGGCCTCAGAAAAGATCAACGAAAAGCTTGCCTACCGAGCCATTGAACTGGAAGGCACTTGCACAGGTGAACATGGCGTCGGCCTTGGCAAAATGAAATACCAGGATGCTGAACACGGAGCGGCTGTTGCAGTCATGAAAAATATGAAGCGCATGCTGGATCCCGATAACCTGCTGAACCCCGGAAAGATATTCATATAAAAGCCAGCTGAGGATAGAGAGCCTCAGCTGGCTTTTATTTGCATAGTAGAAATTTTAAAATCCGAGCCGTTCTCTGACACTGGCCGTGTAGTTTTGGCTAACCGGCAAAATCGAGCCGTCCCTAAGCGTCAATTGATAATTCGATGCAATATCACGGGAGATCTCTTCTATATAATTAATATTCACGATATAAGAACGATGGATCGGCAAGAAACTGTCCGGCAACTGATGCTTCAAATTTTTCAAGGTATGGATTGAGCAATAGGTTTCATTTTCTGTATAAAACCAGGTTTTCTTCTGGCTGCTTTCGACATGGGAAACCATGTCAACCGGAACCGGCCGCCATGTTTCATCAATCTTCCCTGTCAGAAAACGGATCGGCTGTTTTTGGCGGACCAGGTAATCCGGCGGCAGGATGATTACCAGCACCCCTTCTTTATCGCCAACCTTGATCGGGTAGCCGATGCCATAGTAGGCTGTCCCCAAAATCGACTCCTCGACGAACATCTCGATTCGCTGCCCTTCCTTTTTTGCACGTGCTGCGATGCTGCCAGGCAATACCGGCTGGCCTTCCTGAATCTGCAGATCATATACACCCGCTTTATAGTAGGTGTAGTTTCCCTCCACAGCAATCGCAATCGATGCTTCTTTTGGAATCCAATCCCCAATAATAAACCCCATTTGCTCCAACATACTGTTCTCCATCCCCCGACTCCCCTTCCAAATGTATGTGTTCCACTTTAGAAATCATTGGCGGAAGATTCTCCACCTCAGCTTTATCGCCAAATAACCGCTTTTGTCGCTGAATACTCCTTTTCGTCCTGTTTGCGAGACAGTTAGAATTTTCTGTTATATATTAATATACATCAAAACAAACTGTATTAATACAGTTACTCTAATTTTTTTCTCAGAAAGGGATGATTTTTTTGTTAACTAAATCGAATGTGACTATAAAAGGTGAAGAAGTTCCAGGAATGGAGACTATTTTAACTCCTGAAGCTTTAAATTTTATTGAAAAACTGCATAATAATTTCGATCAGCGCCGAGTCAAACTTCTTGAAAAGCGCCAAACGCGCCAAAAAGAAATTGATTCTGGAAAAAAACTCGATTTCCTGCCTGAAACCAAACACATTCGAAATAACAACTGGACCATCGCCCCTCTTCCGGAAGACATGAAAGACAGACGCGTTGAAATTACGGGTCCGACCAACCGAAAAATGCTGATCAATGCCTTGAATTCAGGAGCCAAGATGTTTATGGCAGATTTGGAAGATGCCACAGCACCGAATTGGTTCAACGTCATTGATGGCCAAGTGAATTTACGCGATGCGGTCCGGCGCCAGATTGATTTTGAAGCTCCGGAAACCGGCAAAAAATATGCCTTGAATGAAAAGACAGCTGTTCTGATGGTTCGTCCCCGCGGATGGCACCTGATGGAAAAAAACATCCATATTAATGGACAACCGATTTCCGGAAGTCTTGTCGACTTCGGATTATACTTTTTCCACAACGCACAGGAATTGATCGACCGTGGCACCGGCCCTTATTTCTACCTTCCGAAATTGGAAAGCCATTTGGAGGCTCGCCTCTGGAACGACGTTTTCGTCTTTGCGCAAAATGAACTGGCAATTCCACAAGGCACGATCCGTGCAACCGTATTGATTGAAACCATTCTGGCAGCATTTGAAATGGATGAAATCCTTTACGAATTGCGTGATCATTCTGCCGGCCTCAATTGTGGACGTTGGGATTATATCTTCAGTGTCATCAAGCGGATGCGCAATCTTCCGGAATACATTTTCCCGGATCGCTCACAAGTGACGATGACCGTTCCGTTCATGCGTGCCTATACACAGCTGTGCATCAAGACCTGCCACAGACGCAACGCACCAGCTCTAGGCGGCATGGCTGCCCAGATTCCGGTCAAAGGAAACGACGAAGCCAACGCTGCCGCGTTCCAAAAAGTCGCGGAAGACAAACGCCGCGAAGCAGTAGACGGCCACGACGGCACTTGGGTTGCACATCCTGGAATGGTCGCAATCGCAATGGAACAGTTTGACGAACATATGCCGACTCCTAATCAGATTGATAAAAAACGTGAAGATGTCCAAGTAACCGCTGCACAATTGGTTGAAGTTCCGACGGGTACGATCACCGAAGAAGGCCTTCGCTCTAATATTTCAGTCGGCATTCAATACATCGCTTCATGGCTGTCCGGCAACGGTGCCGCTCCCATCAATAACCTGATGGAAGACGCCGCAACTGCCGAAATTTCCCGCTCTCAAGTATGGCAATGGATTCGCCATCCAAAAGGAATTTTGGATGACGGCCGAAAAATCGATATTCCGTTATTCCATGAAGTCATTGAAGAAGAAGCCGCCAAGATTCAACAAGCGGTCGGCGAAGAAAGATACTCAACCGGAAATTACGTTGAAGCCCGCGAGTTGTTTACAAACCTTACTTTGCAAAGTGATTTTGCTGAATTCCTGACACTGCCTGGATACGAAATACTAAACTAAACCAAACTAAATTACTGGAGGAGATCATAATGAAAAACACACAAACTTACGAGACTCGTTCAAAAAAAGAATGCCGGGAATGTGGCTGTGAAATCAAAGAGCGACGCGAATCAATCATCTATGAATGCGAACGCTGCATCGGCAATACAGAACAATAGAATAGAGTTGAAGAGAGGATGACCCGTTGTGGGTTGTCCTTTTTTTATTGGGGACTGTGTTGTGAGGCAGTTACAGAATTTTGGCAAGTTAGTTTTTAAAACCAATTGCAATCAGTGGAACTTCCATTTACAGAAGTCAGAGCTTGGCTCGCCATGAAAATCTCCTAAACAGGAGCTGTACAGAAAAAAAGCCCAAGCGAACCCGGGCGGCTGAATTTATTCCTGATTGGATGATTTGAAACGGTAACGGGTATCCTCTTCGAGTTTATTGAAAACCTCGATATAGCGGGTCCCGCCTTGTTCGGGCTCATCGGTCGCTTCGTCTCCATTGAGGATTTCGTCGAGTGGACGTGCCTCAGGTTCAATGATCACTGAATCGTAATCATCCATCAACCCCTGAAGCTCTCCATAGCTTTCAATCCCTTTGTCTTTCTTCACTTCTTCGAATAGCCGGTCCGACTCTTCCTGGGTTAATTCAACATACCCGACTGTGATGCGTTGTTTTTCCATTTTCTAAAACCTCCTGTGGCGTAATCATTCATTTCTGCTTCTATACCCTGCACTGGAAAATGCATAAACCTGCAGCTGCCATTCGCTGGAAGAAGGCTCTAATTTCCGCTATGATGGAAACAGCAAAAAAAAATTGAGAAACCGGAGTTGATCGCCTTGCGTGTAGCCATATTTGATTTTGATGGAACTTTGTATTCGAAAGAAACTTTCCAGCTGATGATGGACCATTTGAAGAACCATCCCGAGCACAGCAAACGCTACCGCCAATTTTACCGGGCCATCATGCCGCCTTATATCGGCCACAAGCTGAAAATCTACCCGGAGCGAAAGATGCGCGAGCGCTCTGTCCAGGCTTATCTGTCTGCGCTGGAGACGTTCACACGACCAGAGCTTGAACAATATTTCGGCGAGATTGCCGACCGAATGCACGGCGATATGAACCCCAATGTCGTCGAGCGCATGAAAAACCATGTTGCCAATAATGATTACGTCATGTTGGTTTCAGGAGCCTTTACCCCGCTGCTCCACGCGGTCACAAAGCAAATGCCGATCAAGACCATTATCGGGACAGACATTCTCTATAAAAACAATATCCTGGATCACCTGACACCCATCTTACATATTCAGGGACCGTTGAAAACGATAAAAATCATGGAAGCACTCGCAGGCCAGGACATCGACTGGGCCAACAGCTATGCCTACGGCGACAGCCATTCGGACTTGCCTGTGCTCGAACTCGTCGGCCATCCGGTAGCCGTGCAGCCTGAACCCCGGCTGCGGACAGTCGCCGCACAGCGCAACTGGGAGATTATTTAGTATTTAAAAAAGCGAATCGCCGATGCGATTCGCTTGAGCTTGTAGACAAAAGGATATATACGTCATTGTCTTTCTACTGGATCCTACGCTCCAGGCGGACGCTTTCCGCGGGCTCGCGCCGAACTAACTCGGACTATCGCCCGAGTGGATTTCGGCACTTCGCTGTTCCCGCAGGAAAGATAATCGCCGAAGGGAGTTCGGCCATTATCTTTGCGACGAAGCAGCGTAGCGATGCAGGAGCATATCTTTGCCCTTCGCCGCCTTACGCTCCGGATCCTTGAGTGAAGGGTTTACTAGATTTGTTGGGACTATTTTTTTCTGGAACAGACTAGCAGGCTTCTTTCTTTAATTGAAGCGACACACACCTAATCGCGCTGGCCACGAAGACTCCTGTGGGACAGCTAAAGCTGAGTCCACGGAAAACGAAGTGGCCGGACCGGTTGAGGATTATAAACTGCTATTCATTTTGGGAAGACATTGTCTACAGTCTGAAGCGAATCGCCAATGCGATTCGCTTTTTTCATTCCTCATCCAAAGCTTCAATACAGATCCGAACGCCTTTCAGCAGATCTTCATGGGACCAGCTTGGAATCCGGCCATGCTGAATCGCAAGTTCATGCGACGCGGGAATGTGGATAAATCCTGACTGCAACGCAGGGTTATTCGTATGGGCGTAATGCAGGCCTTCGTACATGACATTGTTGCATAGATAGGCACCCGCAGTATTGGAAATCGTTGCAGGCAGTCCATTCGCAAGCAGGCTGTCGACCATTTTCCGAACTGGCAGCGTGGACAGGTATGC
Organism: Planococcus sp. BI3; assembly: GCF_056680115.1. Lineage (NCBI taxonomy): Bacteria > Bacillati > Bacillota > Bacilli > Caryophanales > Caryophanaceae > Planococcus > Planococcus sp. BI3. The sequence continues at coordinate 3,808,557 of NZ_CM155266.1, read as the reverse complement.
CGGCTGCCCTTCATCGCGGATCGGTTCATCGACGGGTTTATTGCCTTCGTTATCGGCTGCCCCGTCCTTGACATTGATGGCAATCCGTTCCGGTGTGATTTTATATCGCCCTGCTGCAAGTCCAAGCGAAATCACTGCATCCGGATTTTCCTCATCGATAAACTTAAGCAGCGCCGCTCCTGAAGAATTAAAGTCCACCTGCATAATCTTCCCGACTATCTGGTAATTTCCAATCATCATGCCATTCAGCGCTTCCACTATTTTCATTGTCGGATTGACCGTATAATCCAAAAACGGTTCAAAACCGGTCAACAGCAATTTTTTCATTTCCATCTCCTCCTAACCGCTATTATACTCAAACTTTCTGTTGTTTCCTATCTGGCAACGCCTAAATTATCAGAAAATAATAACTTTTCATCTTCGAGTAAATAACCCTTCTCAAAGTCTTGGCGGTGTGTTAAAATTCATTTTAATGAATAAACATACAAACACTAGGGGGAAACATACATGATTAAGAAAAAGCCATTTATCGCATTATTCGCCTCATCCGCATTATTATTGGGGGCTTGCGGCAGTGACAGTGCGAGTGAAGGAGCTTCAGAAGAAAAAGAAGTATTGAAAATGGGCACATCCGCTGAATTTCCTCCATTTGAATCGCGTAATCCGGAAGGCGAGATTGTCGGATTCGATATTGACTTGGCCAATCATATTGCGGATGAACTCGGCTATGAACTTGAAATTACGGACATGAAATTTGATGGCTTGGTCGGCGCTTTGCAGAATGACCGTGTCGATATGGTCATTGCAGGCATGTCTGCAACTGACTCCCGTAGAGAAAACGTTGATTTTTCCACAGAATACAACCATTCAGGCGAAATGTTCCTGACAGCTAAAGGCTCAGAGCTTACTACACTCGAATCACTGGAAGGCAAATCCGTTGGCGTCCAGCTTGGAACCATCCAGGAAGAAGGCGCGAAAAGCATCATTGCCGATGAAGGCATCAATTTTGAATTGAAAGCGCTGGACGACTCTGGTGCATTGATTCAGGAAATCCTTTCTGGCCGCATCGATGCTGCATACATGGACAAGCAAGTTGCTATCGGCTATATCGAGGCACAGGATCTTGGATCGTTCGATGATCCGACGACCGCTTCACCAGGCATGGCTGTCGCTTTCCCGAAAGACAGTGACCTTGTCGAAGAAGTTAATGGCGTACTTGCCGAAATGGAAGAAAGCGGCGAACTCGATGCGCTGAAGGAAGAATGGCTGACTGACGAAGAGTAAACTTACTTTTAGAAAAGAGTTGTAATATATGAACCTGGATTTCTCACAAATTGTTCCCTACATCCCTTTCATGTTGGAAGGGATATGGGCCACCTTAAAATTCGTCTTTTTCGCCATTATTCTCGGAGCCATTCTCGGAACCGTGCTGGCTCTCTTTAAAATAGGCAGCATCAAACCATTGCGATGGTTCGCCGGCGCCTATACGTCGATTTTCCGTGGAACACCGCTGATCCTGCAATTGATGATCATCTACTATTCCACACCCCAGCTGACCGGATATGATATATCGGCATTTCTGTCCGCCATCTTGGCTTTTGGACTGAATTCATCCGCTTATATTTCAGAAATCATCCGTGCCGGCATCCAGGCAGTCGATAAAGGGCAGATGGAAGCGGCGCAAGCTCTTGGCGTTCCTTACCGGTCCATGATGAAAGACATCATTTTGCCTCAGGCCCTGAAAAACATCCTGCCGGCTTTGATGAATGAATTCATCACCTTAACAAAAGAATCCGCCATCGTCTCGACCATCGGTTATCTCGATCTGATGAGACGCGCACAAGTTGTCGGCTCGGACTTGTTCCGAAACTTCGAACCCCTGTTATTTGTCGGCCTCATTTATTGGTGCATGGTCATGGGCTTGACGATGATCGGCAGAGTTTTCGAACGGAGGCTGAAACAAAGTGATTAAGGTCCAGAACCTGTATAAAAAATTCGGCACCAATGAAGTTCTCAGTGACATTTCCACTGCCGTGGCGAAAGGTGAAGTGGTTTCGATTATCGGCCCTTCCGGTTCAGGCAAGTCGACTTTTCTGCGCTGCTTGAATCTGCTGGAAGTCCCGACTTCCGGCACCATCGAAATTAACGGCAAGAATCTGACGGCTTCTAAAAATAATATCCATAAAATCCGCCAGCAAATCGGCATGGTGTTTCAGCATTTTCATTTATTCCCTCATTTGACGGTACTTGAAAACCTGACCTATGCACCGATGAAAGCAAAAGGCATCAAAAAAGCGGAAGCGGAAATGAAAGCACGTCTCCTGCTGGAACGCGTCGGCTTATCCGAAAAAGAAAAGGATTATCCGAACAGCCTGTCAGGCGGACAGAAACAGCGTGTCGCGATTGCCCGTGCCTTAGCGATGGAGCCGGAACTGATGCTGTTTGATGAACCGACATCGGCACTCGATCCCGAAATGGTCAAAGAAGTACTGGACGTCATGAAAGACTTGGCGAAATCCGGCATGACGATGGTTGTGGTGACGCACGAAATGGGCTTTGCCCGTGAAGTCGCAGACCGTGTCCTGTTCCTCGACCACGGCGTACTGGTCGAAGAAGGCCAGCCAATCGAGTTTTTCAGCAATCCGAAAACCGAACGCGCCAAAGATTTCCTCGATAAAGTATTGTAGCAGGTGTCCTACCGGATGCCTGTTTTTTTGTGGCTAGGCATTTCCCCGCTCTTGCGTTTGTTCATTTGATGCTCAAATATGCACAGGCAGTTCCCCATCTTGACATGTTATAATCAAACTTGGCAACCATGCAGAAAACAGAGGTGGAAAATGTGTTTAGAAAAATTATTATTTTAGCTGGCGTCTTATTTTTCATGTCGCTGATCGTCTTTACAGCCGTCATGTTTTTAAAAAATGAAGTTGATCTTTATTCAGAAAATAATGTGTCTCTAACCGTTGAAAAACCGACTTTCATTACGCTCAGCGAACCTGAAGTCAGCGAAAGCGGTTCAGATCTTAAACAGGTATATAATATGACATTGCTTGGACTGGACGTCGGAACCTATACATTGGTCGACCGGTCGCTCGAAAACGGTACGTCCATCATTTTCGAAGAAATCAAAAATACCGGCTGGATTCCTTATACGTTTTCGATGAATGTCAACAATCTGGAAGACGCCGACTACAAGTCCTGGAATCCAGAACCGACTGTCAGACTCGACGAGGCAGTATACGGCCCAGACCCTACCACCAATCCTTATGGAGTCTTCGCAACCGAAAACAGCGAAATCCTGGTCGGCAATGTTTATGTATCCCGCAACCTGCAGCTTGGCAACGGTGAATGGGTACGGGAACTGCGCCATGAGATTTCGGAATTCACCTTGGAAGAAGGGGTGCTGTCGAAAAACCTGTGGCTGCCGCCTAAACATTCAAGCCAGACCTGGCTGATGGCCGCACAGGATCCTTTGTTCGAAACAGAAGAAGCTGAAGACGAGTGGATCCAATTTTCACTTGAAAACCGCCTGTCCCAGTTAAACTGGCTGACACCTGATGGGCCGTACGTCAAGCTCGAATTGACGGATGATCCGCGAACAGAGCTTGCTTATGGCTCCATCGATAAACGGACGGCAGACCTGACTTCGCTGGAATGGAATGAAACCTCGCCTTCCCTGTTCTTTGAATCTATGATTCTAAATGCAGAAATCAATCAGCAATGATAAGCAAAAAAACGGAGCTGTCCCATAAATCCCTAAAATAAAACCGCTGGAGAAAAATCAATGATTTTCTCCAGCGGTTTTTGCTTTGTATGCAGTTTTCTCAGAAAGCAGCTTGTGGGCCAAGGCTTTTTTGGGATTTTATTTGAAAAGAAGATTTTTTTTATTCCAGTAATAGAGCTTACGGTCCAAGTTGGGCAGAATAAAAAATACGGTCCAAACTCGGCACAATACTGTCTGCGCGCTAAAATGCTTCCAGAATGTCGGAGTGGCCGTCTTTAAAACTGCCTTGATGGGACATTTTTGTGCCCACTAAAAATTTCAAAGCAATCCACAGTGAACCGATTCCAGCAACCTGCCGGAATTCCCGATTGCTGATGGTCTTTTTCTTATGGATTTCTTCGAAATAGACCAGTAAAATCCTAAGCTACTTCCCTTTCTATTTAACAGAATAATCTGTATACTGTAAGTGAGATAGGACTCCGCCTTCATTGTCATATGGCTGCTGATTATGAAACAAGGAGGTTGTTCATAATGGAACGCAAAGTACTCGATCCACGAGAAGCTGAACGTCGTTTAGATGACGATTTCAATGCGGTTCTGAATATGATTGGCGAAGGTTCACCTGATTATGCAGCCTATGAAGAAGACGAGATTCCAAAAGAGCGGCAGCGTGAAGAAGACAAGGCGAAAGACCTTCACTGACGCCGGATGATCACCTCTCCTTATTGGGGAGGTGATTTTTTATGCAACAAAACCCCGTTCACAGAACGGGGTTTTTGCTTAGTCCATCATTTCTGCCACGTAATCATACGACCGCAGGCGATCTTCCTGATGGAAGATCGGCGAGTTGACGATGACTTCGTTGGCTCTCGTTTTTTGGATGAAGTTTTTCAGTTTTTGTTTGACGACATCAGGTGTGCCGACAATCATAGATTCAGAATCCAACTTGTCACGGAAAATCGCAATTTCACGATCCGTCCAAACCTCCTCGAGAACATCAATCGGTGCCTGGAAGGTCGTCGGCTCTCCTCTCATCAACGAAAACATCTGCTGCTGAGAAGAAGTCGCAAGCCATTCAGCGCGCTCCTGTGTTTCTGCCACAATGATATTGACGCCCAGCATCGCGTAAGGCGCTGCCAAAGCCGGAGACGGTTTGAAGTTCTGATGATACAATTGAAGCGCCTGCATCATGTAATCCGGCGCAAAATGGCTGGCGAAAGAAAATGGCAGACCTTTGAGTGCCGCAAGCTGAGCACTGAATCCACTTGATCCTAATAGCCAAAGCGGAATCTTCAGGTTGGTGCCGGGATAAGCCCGTACACGCCCGACCGGATTTTCCGAGAAGTAATTTTCCAGCTCTGCCACCTGCTGCGGGAAATCATCTCCACTGCTCTGCAAGTTTCGTCGCAGCGCATGGGCGGTTGCCTGATCACTGCCTGGTGCACGGCCTAATCCTAAATCAATGCGTCCCGGATAAATGGTTTCGAGCGTACCAAATTGTTCAGCGATAACAAGCGGTGAATGGTTCGGCAGCATGATGCCGCCAGAACCTACACGAATGGACTCTGTCGCGCCTGCAATGTGGCCGATAAGAACCGATGTCGCCGAGCTGCCGATGCCCGGCATATTATGATGCTCAGCCAACCAGTAACGGTTGAACCCTAACTTCTCTACATGCTGTGCCAACTCCACGCTATTCTTAAAGGCCTGTGCGGTTTCTGAACCTTCATTAATTGGTGCCAAATCTAGCACAGCCAATGGTATATTTTCGAATTTCTTAATTGCCATGTCTACTTCCACTCCTATCCTTTCCATTGTAGCGATGTTTCATAAAAACTTCCTTTTTTCTGCTCATCAAAGAAAAGCGGAAGCGCCTGTTCAGCTCTGAAAGGCATAAGGCAGAACAGCAGAGTGGCGTTTTTTGCCACGCCGCTGGGTTGACTTATGATCCGAAGAGCTAGGCGCTGGAGCTGGACAATAAGAAAAGCGCAAGCGATCGTCTTAGACCCGACAGCCAACGGGACTTATGATCCCGAGGGTCTGATCGCTGGAGCTGGACAACACGAAAAGCGCAAGCGCCTGTTCAGCTCTGAAAGGCATAAGGCAGAACAGCAGAGTGGCGTTTTTTGCCGCGCCGCTGGGTTGACTTATGACCCGAAGAGCTAGGCGCTGGAGCCTAGACAAAGAAAAGCGCAAATGCCCATCACTGATGCACAAATACAAATTCATCAATACGCCTTATGTTTTCTTTCTATTTCAACTATTTAAAATTCACCCCTTGCTTTCCTCTGTTAAATGATTTAAGATTAGAAACATCGAAACAGAAACAAGATTAACTTAGAACCTAAACTTAATAAGATATTTCTTATCTAGAGAGACGGAGGGATTTGGCCCTGTGAAGTCTCAGCAACCAGTCTGACGACACGGTGCTAATTCCAATAGGCTGCGCCTAACAGATGAGAAGAATGCGTTTCTAGTCAGGGGCTTTCTTCTTTATTGAAGAAAAGCCCCTGTTTTATTGTTGAGAGGATGAGTGGAATGACAAAACATAGCTTGGAAACTTTATTGGTTCAAATAGGCAATCGCAGCGACGCTGCTACAGGAGCGGTAAACCCGCCCATCTACTTATCAACGGCCTATGAGCATCAGGGACTTGGGCAATCGACCGGCTACGATTACACCCGAACAAAAAACCCGACACGTTCCGTCCTTGAAGAAGGCTTTGCAGAACTGGAAGGTGCAGATGCCGCATTTGCCTGCAGCTCTGGAATGGCTGCCATCCAACTGGTTTTGTCGCTGTTCCGTCCAGGCGACGAAATATTGGTGCCGGAAGATATTTATGGCGGAACCTATCGCCTGCTGGACCATTTCGCATCCGCCTATAATATCCACCCCAAATATGCCGAATTCAAAGATGTACAGGATACAGAAGAAAAAATAACATTGAATACACGGGCGCTCTTTATTGAAACGCCGACCAATCCGCTCATGCAGGAAATTGATCTTATCGCTTATGCGGCATTAGCAAAAAAGCATAACCTTTTATTGATTGTCGATAATACATTCTTGACGCCGTTCTTCCAGCAGCCAATCGAACTGGGAGCAGATATCGTTATCCACAGCGCCACTAAATACATCGGCGGACACAACGATGTGCTTGCCGGACTGGTTGCCGCAAAAGGTGAAAGCATCTGTGAAAGGCTGTCATTCTTCCATAACTCGGTGGGTGCCGTATTGTCACCTTTCGACTCCTGGTTATTGGTACGTGGATTAAAAACCCTGCCGCTTCGCATGCGGCAGCATGAAGCGAATGCAAAAGCCATCGCAGAATTCCTGTTGCAGCAATCAGAGATTTCGGACGTTTTGTATCCAGGAAAAGGCGGCATGTTGTCGTTCCGTCTGCAAGAAGAGGAATGGGTCGGGCCTTTCCTGGAAAATATCGAGCTCATCACCTTTGCCGAGAGCTTAGGCGGAGTCGAAAGCTTCATCACTTACCCTGCCACCCAGACCCACGCAGATATTCCCTTTGAAGAACGCACCAAACGCGGCGTCTGCAACCGGCTATTGCGATTCTCGGTCGGTGTTGAACTCGCTGAAGATTTAATCGCTGATTTGACACAAGCATTTTCGAAATTGAAGAAGGAGGTTGTTGAATATGACTGATCGCATAGAAACCAAGTTTATTCACTCTACCGGAGTTGATCCATTGACGGGGGCTGTCAACGTACCCATTTACTTATCCTCAACATTCCACCAGAAAAGCCTGGATTCATTCGGGCCCTTTGAATACAGCCGCTCTGGAAATCCAACGCGCCTGGCATTAGAGGAAACCATCGCTAATTTGGAAGGCGGCAAACGTGGATTCGCCTTTTCATCAGGGATGGCCGCCATCTCTTCCGCTTTCATGCTCTTGTCTTCAGGCGACCATGTTTTGGTGTCAGAAGATGTCTACGGAGGAACTTACCGTTTCATCACAGAGGTTTTGGATAAATTCAATATCGAATACACTTTCGTCAATATGACCGACTTGAATGAAATGGCCAATGCAATCCAGCCGAATACAAAAGTGGTCTACTTGGAAACACCTTCGAATCCGACAATGAACATTACAGATATCGAGATTGCAGCAAAACTGGCGAAAGCCAATGGCTGTCTGACTTTCGTCGACAATACATTCATGACGCCGCTTTACCAGAACCCTTTGGCGCTCGGCGCGGACATCGTCCTTCACAGCGCGACGAAATTCCTGTCGGGACATAGCGATGTTGTGGCAGGTCTTGCCGTCACAAAAGACGACGAGCTTGGAAACCGCCTCGGCTTTATTCAAAACACATTCGGTTCGGTATTGGGCGCACAGGACTCCTACCTATTGATCCAGGGCATCAAAACTTTAGGCGCCCGTCTCGGCCAGTCATCCGAATCGGCCCGTACCATCGCTGAATATCTGCACAATCACCCATTGATCGAAGAAGTATACTATCCAGGATTTTCATTCCACCCTGGCAACCCGATCCACGAACGCCAGGCCAAAAGCGCAGGCGCCGTCCTGTCTTTCCGTCTAAAGGATAAAAAGTCAGCCCGTGTCTTTGTGGAGCATCTGCGGATTCCGGTATTTGCGGTCAGCCTAGGCGCTGTCGAGTCGATCTTGTCGTATCCAGCCACCATGTCCCATGGCTCTATGCCTGTAGAGGAACGTGAGAAACGCGGCATCACGGATGGCTTGCTGCGTTATTCCGTCGGCCTTGAGCATCCCGATGACCTGGTGCAGGATCTTACACAGGCGCTGGCCCAGGTGGCCCGCCGCAACGGCTTGAGCATCGCCAACTAGATCAAAATCCTTAGAGAGAAAGAAGGAAAAATCATATGACAACGACTCAAACGATTACAGCACCATTCAAGGCAGATCACGTTGGAAGCCTGCTGCGGCCGGCTTCCTTACATAAAGCAAGAGCAGATTACAAAGCCGGGACGCTTTCAGCAGAACAATTGCGGGAAATCGAAACGAAGGAAATCAAACATATCGTCGAGAAGCAGATTGAAGTTGGCTTAAAAGCCGTCACAGACGGTGAGTTCAGGCGTTCATGGTGGCATTTGGATTTCATGGAGCATATCAATGGCTTCGAAGGTTATGTGCCGGAATCCGGTTATCAATTTGCCGGCGAGGAAACTGAGCGCTATGATGTCCGGAATATCGGTAAAATCTCGTTTAATGACGATCATCCCTTTATCCAGGATTTCCTTGAACTGAAGGAAATCGTTGATGGCAGAGCAGTTCCGAAGTTAACGATTCCAAGTCCCAACCAATTTTTCAACGCCGGCATCCGCGACAATTCGATTTACCCGGATATTGAAGAATATGCACAAGCCATCATCCAAGTGTATCGGGATGCGTTTCAGGTGTTCTATCAGGCAGGCGTCCGTTACCTGCAGATCGACGACGTTTATATCGCCGGCCTTTCTTCGCCGGAGATTCCATTCAGCGAAGGCGATCACGACCGCGACTATTTGATTGATTTGGCATTGCGCGTAACCAATGGGGCGCTTGAAGGAAAGCCAGCTGATCTGACAGTAACGACCCACCTATGCCGTGGAAACTACAAGTCGAAATGGGCTTTTGAAGGCAGCTACGCCTTGATCGCACCGACGATGTTCGCAAAAGAAAAAGTGGACGGCTTCTTCCTTGAATACGACGACGACCGTTCCGGCTCATTCAAACCGCTTGAACACATTCCCGCGGGCGGCGCAAAAGTCGTCCTGGGCGTCTTCACCTCGAAGAACGGAGAACTGGAAGACAAAGAGTCCATCAAAGCACGCGTTGCAGAAGCTGCAGAATTTGTGCCGCTTGAGCAAATATGCATCAGCCCGCAATGCGGCTTTGCTTCCACACATCATGGCAATGAACTGACAGAACAGCAGCAATGGGATAAATTAAAGTACATTGTTGAAGTTTCTGAAGAAATTTTCGGATAAGTATTGATGAAAAGGCCTTTGCCCGAGTTGGCAAAGGCCTTTTTTCTGTCCTCTTATACATACGCTGAGTATTTATGGTCGATCAAATGAATTTGCAGTCGTTCAAAAAAATTTGCAGTCGTTCAGCCAGATTTACAGTCGTTCAAATTTTTTTGTAGTCGTTCGCCATGATTTGCAGTCGTTCACCCAAAATTCACGCAAAAAAAACCTTCTGCCGGAAATAAACGAATGCGTTCCTTCTATTAGAATAGAAATCGATTTTCTTCAACTTACGCCAATGGGTTGCTGGCAAACTTCCATGGGGATCGCCGAAAATCAATTGCCTTCTCCGCTTGCTCGCACTCCTTTCCCACCCCAAATAATTTTCACGAAGAATAGGCATATAAGACTAATACGTGTCATGTTACCAAACATAAATACAAAATTCTTAGTATAGTTCACCAAATACGATTGACATTCTCAATTAGGTCTTTATAATTTAAGTTGAGAATGATTTTCATTTAACTTCTCAACTACATACTTAAGGGAGAGACATCTATGAACAAACTTTTTTTTCTTGTTTTAGCTTTTTTACTTCTTGTTTTAACGGCATGCGGAAACAGCGATACGACTGAACCGGCGACAACTGATGCACCGGAAGAAGCAGCGGAAAGCACTGAAGTTAATTTATATACCGCCAGACATTATGATGTAGACGATGAATTATATAAGAAATTTGAAGAAGAAACCGGCATAAAAGTAAATCTCATCAAGGGAGAAGCCGATGAACTGCTTGAGCGCATCAAACGTGAAGGAGATGGCACTGAAGCGGATTTATTCCTGACTGCAGATGCTGGTCGCCTATTCCGTGCAAAAGACGATGGCTTACTCCAGGCTGTGTCAAGTGACCTTCTGGACGAACAGATTCCGGAAAACTTCCGTGACACGGATCAGATGTGGTACGGCTTAACAAAACGTGCACGCGTGATTGTCTACAATGAAAGCACAGTGAAGCCTGAAGACCTCTCAACATACGAAGCATTGACAGAAGATGCTTGGAAGGGCCGCGTGTTGATCCGTGGCTCAGAAAATGTCTACAACCAATCTTTACTGGCTTCATTCATCGAATTAGACGGTGAAGAACAGGCAAAAGAATGGGCTGCAGGACTGGTAGCGAACTTCGCCCGCGATCCTGAAGGCGGAGACCGTGACCAAGCCAAAGCAATTGCTGCAGGAGTCGGCGATGTCGCCATTATGAACAGCTACTATTTTGGCCAAATGCTGAACTCTGAAGATCCAGCTGAAGTGGAAGTCGCAGAAGGCCTCGGCTTATTCTTCCCGAATCAAGAAACGACTGGAACCCACGTCAATGTCAGTGGTGCAGGAGTCGTCAAAGCTTCCCAAAATAAAGAAAATGCCATAAAACTGCTTGAATTCCTATCTGCTCCAGAAGCTCAGGAAACGTTTGCAGAAGCCAATTATGAGTACCCGGTAAATCCACAAGTTGAGCCTTCTGAACTGCTGAAATCGTGGGGCGAGTTCAAGGAGCAGGACATCCCCTTATCTGTTCTTGGAGAAAACAATGCAAAATCGATTTTAATCTTTAACGAAGTCGGCTGGAAATAATCGTTATACTGTCCCCTTGCTGTGTGTGTTTTGCAGCAAGGGATTTCTTGCGATTAGAAGGGTGTAGAGGAACATGCAAAGAAGATTAGCAAATGTAAATGTTTGGACGGTTGCAGCGATCGCCATTATCGCTGCCCTGTTTTTACCGAACTTAACGATTGTAACGGGTCTGTTCACCCCCTCCAATGAAAACTGGGAGCATATGAAGGAATTTGTTCTGTGGTCCTTCGTCAAAAATTCCGCTATTTTGGTTGTTGCGACTGCCGTATCGACGATTGCTATCGGCCTGAGCCTGGCTTGGCTGATTGCTCAATACCAGTTTCCTTTCCGTCGATTTTTGAAGTGGGCATTGATCTTGCCACTTTCCATTCCACCTTTTATCGGTGCTTATACATACCATGGCATCGTCAATTATACCGGCGTGATTCAGACAACGCTTCGTGAGCAATTTGGTATGGCGTTGAATCCGGCCCACTTCGACATCATGAACTTGCCAGGTGCAATTTTCATCTACACGGTTTTCCTTTATCCTTATGTCTACACTATCTCTCAAGTTTTTCTGTCGCAGCAATCCGCTTCATTGATTGAGAGCACTCGGTTGCTCGGAAAAGGGCCATGGCGAACGTTTTTCCAGATCGTTGTTCCGATTTCCCGGATTTCCATCATTGCAGGCGCCAGTTTAGTTGTCCTTGAAGTGCTGAATGATTATGGAGTGGTGAAATACTACGGCATTCAGACCTTTACAACGGCAATCTTTCAAACTTGGTTCGGCTTGGGAGACATCGACTCTTCCATTAAGCTTGCCGCTTCCTTGATGGGTTTTGTCATTGTGATCCTGCTCCTTGAAAAAATACTGAGAGGCAGACGCCAGTATAGTTATTCCTCCACGAAAGTCCGGCCCCTCCCGCTTATCCTATTGACAGGCTGGAAGGCATTTGCAGCGGCGGCCTATGGTTTTGCCATATTGAGTTTAGGATTTTTCATCCCTATTGCCCAGCTGATCGATTGGACGATTTTGACTTTTGGAACCATTCCACTGGATGAGTTCCTGGCTTATATAAGAAACTCAATCTTTGTGGCAGGATTCAGTGCGGCAGCCATTATCATTTTGGCATTGATTGTCGGCAATTTCGCCCGCCTTGTTCAGGGACGATTGGCTAAATTGCTGCCCAAACTGACAGTTCTCGGCTACTCTATTCCCGGAGCTGTCATTGCAGTGGCTGTCGTAACTGCCTTTGTCGCATTGGATGAGTTCCTGGCGCCGCTTTACCGGATGGCCGGCATGAATACGACACTCGTCCTCAGTGTCAGTATCCTGTTGCTTATCACCGCTTATATCATCCGGTTTTTCGCCATCGGCTTCAGTTCAATCGAGACTGGCTATGATAAAATCGGCACTGATTTCCAGGATGCTTCCCGCCTTCTTGGTGCCGGGCTGACGAGAACCTTTTTCAAAGTAGACATGCCCATGATGAAAGGGGCCATCATCAGCGGGTTCATCCTAGTTTTCGTCGATGTTCTGAAAGAAATTCCGCTGACCTTGATTTTAAGGCCATTTAATTTTGATACACTTTCTACAAAAGCTTTTCAATATGCAAGTGATGAAAAAATCATGGAAGCTTCCCAGGCTTCTTTATTGATTGTTGGCATCAGTGCTTTAGCCATCATCATCTTTTATAAGTTTCTGGAAAAGGAGATGGATTGACATGTTTGTATCGATTGAAAACTTAAGTTTTTCTTACCCAAATACAAAAGCTGCTGCACTTGATAATTTCTCTTTGCAGATTGAAAAAGGAGAAGTGATTTCAATTCTCGGAAGGAGCGGAAGCGGAAAAAGCACCGTGTTGCGTTTGTTGGCGGGGCTTGAAAAGCCGGCTGGCGGAAAAATTGCGATTCAGGATCAGGTTCTGGTTGATGACCGGAATTTTATTCAGCCTGAAAAGCGCGGCATTGGCATGGTGTTTCAGGACTATGCACTGTTCCCCCACTTGACGGTTGCTGACAATATCTTGTTCGGGCTTTTCCGCCTGAAACGAGCGGCAAAGCAGAAGCGCCTCCAGGAAGTCTTGGAACTCGTGGAACTGGAAGGCTTTGCAAAACGCTATCCCCACCAATTGAGCGGCGGCCAGCAGCAGCGTGTGGCGATCGCCAGAGCCCTTGCTCCAAACCCTCACCTTCTCTTACTCGACGAACCGTTCAGTAATCTCGATGCGGAGCTGCAGGAGAAAATACGCAAAGAGTTGCGGGATATTCTAAAGAAAGCAAACATCACTTCCATCTTTGTAACGCACGATGAAAAGGATGCGCATATCCTGGCAGATCGGATAGTCAAAATTAAAAATGGCCAAACAGACTTTATCGGTCGTCCATGTGATTTGCTTGATGTCTACCGGAAGGAAAAAGAACAGCTTCCAACAGTAACAGAAGAAAAAGAACTATTGTATACATGAAAACAGCCAACATCCGCTCTTGAACAAGAGTTGTGTTGGCTGTTTTTTATGTTTTTCGGGTGAAATGTTCTACTTTTGAAGCATCTATGGCGGTGCAGAACAATTTGTGGTCGTTCAGACGGATTTGCAGTCGTTCAGAACAATTTACAGTCGTTCAGACGGATTTGCAGTCGCTCAGAACAATTTACAGTCGTTCAGACGGATTTGCAGTCGCTCAGAACAATTTGCAGTCGTTCAGATGGATTTGCAGTCGTTCAAACCAATTTGCAGTCGTTCAGCCGAAATCCACCACAAAAAACCCATCCGCCTAAAAAGCAGCGAATGGGTTTCTTCTATATAATATGGTTCACTTTTCTCCGGCTGCCGATAAGCTTGCCGTCTTTTGCTTTAGATCATCCGTTTCAATTGTTTTACGGGCAACACCAGTCTCTATTGCTGCTTTGGCAACTGCCGCCGCAACAGTTGAAGCAACACGCAAATCAAATGGTTTCGGGATGATGTAATCCTCATGCAGCTCATCTGTCTCCAATAAGCCTGCAATGGCTTCGACAGCAGCGATTTTCATTGCGTCGTTGATATCTGTAGCCAGCACATCCAAAGCGCCTCTAAAGAGTCCTGGGAAAGCCAATACATTGTTGACCTGGTTTGGGAAATCGGAACGTCCTGTGCCCACTACACGCGCGCCGGCTCTCTTCGCCAAATGCGGGAGGATTTCAGGATTTGGATTGGCCATTGCAAAGATGATGGCATCGCTGTTCATGGTGCGCACCATTTCTTCAGTCAATGCGCCTTCTGCTGAAACACCGATAAAGACATCCGCTCCATGGATGACATCTGCCAATAAGCCTTCCTTGCGCTCGTAATTGCTCATTTCAGCCACTTCTTCTTTAAATGGATTCATGCCGTTTTTGCGCCCCTTGTAGATGGCACCTTTCGTATCACACATGATCAGGTGGCCAAAGCCGAATTTGCTCAACAGTTTGACGATGGCAATCCCTGCAGCTCCTGCACCATTCACGACAATTTTGGTTTCCTGAACATCTTTGCCGACCAATTTCAACGCATTGATCAATCCAGCCAATGTGACGATGGCTGTACCATGCTGATCATCATGAAATACGGGGATGCCCATTTCCTTTTTCAGACGTTCTTCCACAATAAAACATGTCGGGGCTGAAATATCCTCGAGATTGACGCCACCAAAGCCAGGTTCGAGCAACTTTACCGTCTGGATGATGGTTTCTGCATCTGTTGTATCCAAGCAGATTGGAAAGGCATCCACTCCAGCAAATTCTTTGAACAATATGGCTTTTCCTTCCATGACCGGCAATGCGGCAAGCGGCCCGATGTTGCCAAGTCCCAGAACAGCTGTACCGTCTGTGACGACTGCCACCATATTGCTCTTCATGGTATAATCATGAACTTTTGACGGGTCTGCAGCGATTTCTCTGCAAGGTTCAGCAACTCCCGGAGAATAAGCGAGGCTCAGGTCTCTTTCGTTTTCTACTGCCACTTTCGATCGAATCTCCAACTTCCCTTGATGCGTCCGATGCAATTGCAACGAGTCATTTTTCAGCTTAGACATTTGCCTCATCTCCCTTTAGTTCATAATTGTTCATTATAAAGGGTATTCAGAGAATTGAAAGAGTTTTCCGTCAATTCTGGAACTTTTCAGACTTTAGGCGGATAGAGCAATAAAGCGATAAATTCTTTTGAATAATATTCCTAATCAACAGTAAGCGTTAATACCTCTATTCCACGGGATAGCTTGGGAGAATTAACCCTATATCAGAAAAACAATTACAGATTCTCATAAAAACTTCTTTTTTCGCCCTGAATTCCTTTAAATCCCATAAAAATACCTCCCAAAAAATGGCAGACGTTTTTCTCTATTCCGTTTCAAGCTCTTCCAAAACGGATGTTACAACAAATTCCTCTTGTCCTTCTTCCTGCATTCGGAACTCACGCTTGACTTCACCGTAGCCTTCGGCAAAATAGGTTCTGACAATCGAGCCATCAGTTCCTTCACTCTCGAGAACAATCACTTGCTCAAAATTCTCAAAAGGAGTTTCAACTGCTGCATCTGTTTCGACAACCGTCCATTCCCCGATAATTGCCCCGGATTCCAATGGGAGGGCCAGGTAAGTCCGGATTGGCTCTAGCATTTCCAGTTCTTCCGCTGTTGCGGTGTAGTCTTCATAGAACTCGCCCTGCTCCAATACCAGCTCAATTGCGTCTTCCCGTAATCGGTAGACTTTCAACATGACGGTTCCGCCATTATCTTCATACACAGCCACATGATCATCTTCCAGGTAATCTGTCCGAAGCGTAAAACTCGCATATTCATTGCCTTCGCCAAGAAAAGAAGCTGTCGAACCGTCTGGCATAAAATAAGCGTACGGATCCAGAGTCACTGCTTCCTCTTCAGAAGCAGGCTGAGTCACGGCTTCTTCTGCCTGTTCTGGATCATCCGCAGTTAAATTGGTATCAGATCCTGGTGGAATTTGTACTTCTGGCTCTTCAGTGCCGCAAGCTCCCAGCAACCATAACAATGCCAAACTGTATACCATTAGTCTGGTCATACAAATCCTCCCCTTTTAAAGATACGGCGTAATGGATCCTTCTGTTATACAGCAACCAAAGTGACGGTCTTTCTGGCTTCTTTATAAATGAAACGAATCATCATAAAGTGGCTTCATATGCAAATCATACTCTTTTTTCACTTCTTCAATATCATAAATGTTACCGGGATGTTCAGGACTCCCCATTTGCTCCACCTGTTCATGGACCAAATCAGCAAAATACTTTCCACAGGCGACATCATTCGGATACTTCGCTTTGACTTTAGCCACCAGCTCTTCGTTGAGTATTTGATTGAATGCGAGATACATTGCAGCATTGACGATCGTCAACGATTTCTTCGTGGCATAAGATACCACATAATAATTCCCATAACGGTCCTTCAGCAAATCCCTCTTCGCCACAATCTCCATAACTTCGGCCTCCTTTAGTTCTATACTGTTCCATACCCTTCTGCCTCTCCAAAAAAACAGTCCAAAAAAATAGACTGAAGCACAGCAAAAAAGTTTCTTACGCAAAATAAAACCCATCTGCAGGAGGCAGACAGGTTCGAAAATCCAGTCGCAACAGCGGGAGTGGATCAATTGATTCCTCGCATCAAGTCATAATCGCCAAAGTTGGATTTTCTCCGGTTTCTTTTGTCGATCAAGAGCCCCTTTCACATCGAAGACGATTCCCTGTTGCTCCAGCAATAAGCCCTCAAATTGCTTCCAGCCGCCTTCTTTGTATGGCTTATGTGGTACGGCCAGGATAACTGCATGTGCCGGCTTTAATTGCTGAGCGCTTAACAGAACCGATTCGTAGTAGCGTTCTGCATCCTCTACGGAAGCATACGGATCTGCCAGTTGCACTTCAATGCCATATTCCCTCAGTTCTTTTACGATATCGATCACTTTGGAGTTGCGCAGGTCCGGGACATCCTCTTTAGAGGAAAGGCCCAATACCGTGACACGCCCTCCAGCTGGTCCGATATTATCCTGGATCATTTTTTTGATCAATGACTGTGCGATAAATCGTCCCATCCCATCATTGATATTGCGTCCCGATAATATCACTTCAGAGCTATGGCCGACTGCCTTTGCTTTGTTCGCCATATAAAATGAAGCCAAATCGATTCCATGTCCTCCAACCAAATCCGGAAACGCCTTTACGAAATCGCGTTTGCTTCCCGCTGTTTCCAACACTTCCTGAGTATCGATTTTTAAGCGTTCGCAAATCAGCGCTAATTCGTTCATCAGCGCTATATTGACATCACGCTGGATATTCTCCATCAACTTTGCCGTTTCAGCAACACGGATGGACGGCGCTTTATAAATTCCGCCTGTCACGACACTTCCATAGACAAGCGCCAGAAAGTCCGTCACTTCCGCATTTTGTCCTGCCACCACTTTTTTCATTTTTGCAAAGCTGTTTTTCTTGTCTCCTGGAAGAATCCTGGAAGGAGAATAACCCACAAAAAATTCTTTTCCGCTCTCGAAGCCTGAGTATTTCTCCAATATCGGAATGCAGATTTCTTCGGTCATCCCGGGTGCCAGCGTCGATTCAAAGACTACTACCGCTCCTTTTTTCACGTATCCGCCCACGCACCTGCAGGCTTCCTTTAAAGCAGAAAGATCAGGCAGCTTGTCTTTATCCATAGATGCAGGGACGGAGATGATGATGAACCCCGCATCTTTTAACTCCGCTGGATCAGCCGTAAAAAGGATCGTCGACTTCTTAAACTCCTCATGGCTTACTTCATTCGTCTTATCCAAGCCGATCGTCAAAGCCTGGATTCTCTCTGTACTTGTGTCGTAGCCAATGACCGGATATTTTTGGTTGAAGGCAACTGCGACGGGCAATCCGACGTATCCCAGACCGACTACTGCTATTTTCAACTTTTGCAACATGGCTCTAAATATCCCCCTTTTTCCGCTTTCGACACTCGCCTTATTCGGTTGTTGAACAGCCTGACTTCCCTTCAAAAACCCATTAAAGCAGGTTTTCTTTTTCCATCAGGGATGTGATTAAAATGGCCTGGCCCTTTGAATCCAATGCCAGCTTCCAGGAAATCACGTCATCGGCTTTATTGTTGATGTGCAAGTTAATGGCAAAAGACTTGAGCCGATCGAAATGAGGAATTCTGCTGCCCGCAAAAACGAAACGTGTTTGCGGATGCTTGTCGATTTTCACTAAGGTAGTGGAGTCATAGGCATAGGATTTTAAATTCCCCTGATGATCCAATCCGCATGAAATCCCTCCGATTTCATCCGCAAATCCATTGATGCTTTCAACAGTTCCGATTTCCAAACTGCCCGACAGCAATGAAATCGTATTGTTTTCACAATACGTCACCAGATGAATGGTGTTCAACGCATACGGATAGATTTTGTTCAGAAAAGGATGCTGCACAATCATGTCATCATTTTGAAATGGCAGTTTTCTTCTGAACCCATTCATTTCTTCTCCAAAATAAAACTCGCTGTGATATTTTTCTGCTCCCATTTTCTCCAACCCTTTCCGGCTTTATTGCTTAATGATCGAGATAACCAATTCCCGTGCCTTTTCTTCCGAGGCTGTTTTCAACTGTTTTAAGATGCGTGCCAGCTCTATTTGGCTGAGTCCCGCTTGTTTTTGAAGGTCAGACATGCTGGCTTTTTCTTTTTGCCGCAACAAACTGCCGCTGTCTGGTGCTGTCTTCATCCTGCCAGCTTGAAGAATGTTTTGTGCAGCCTGCGCGACTGGTGTACGCTCTTCAAAGGATCGATACAATTTTTGGGGCGAATGCAGAGCTGCCATGTTTGCAGGCAAACGGATAATCGTGAACTGAGTCTGACTTGTCAATGAGATGCTTTCAACAATCATTTCCGCCAATCGTTTGGCAGCTTCTGTGAGATTGCGGGGTTTTGCTGCCTGCTCTGAGGAAACCAAAACAACAGTATGGATGCGAGAGCGGTTTGCCGCTTCTGCAATATTATTTGTTCCAAAAACATTAGCATACAGTTCGCCAACTGCTCCATCTTCCGTAAAATCAATTTGCTGATGCCCGGCTGTATGGTAGATGATATCAGGCTTATAGAGCCGTACTGTTTCGAAAAGACGCTTCTTATCCTGCGTATTTATGACAATCGGAATGATTTCTGTATGCTTTTCCATTAGTTTCTGCAACTTATCCTCAACCAAATAGAGGGATTGCGGTCCATGTCCGAGCAGCAAAATTCGAGCGGGTTGAAATTGAATCAGCTGACGGCTGATTTCTGAACCGATCAATCCGCCTGCGCCGGTCACCATGACGGTTTTTCCTGTTAAATGCGGAGCTGTCAGCAAGACTGCATCCTCTAATTTTTCTTCGATATTCTCAAATCCATCCATTACGAACGTACGGAAATGGCGAAAGAGTATAAGAAAAGGCATTAGAGAATGATGAAGAATTTCGTGTAATCGCTGTTTATCCATCTTCATCCCTTTTCTCCCTTTCCCATCAGATCCACCCGATTAATCAGAATAATTATGGTAATAGTAATTTTCTTTATTCAGCGGGTAATTATTCAAAACGACACCCAAAATAAATGCCTTTGCTGTTGCTAAGGAATCGCGCGCTTTTTCAACACTTACCTTTTCCGATTTGCCGGTATTGACCACCAGTACAGTACCGTCGCATTTGTTCGCAAGAATCTTGGAGTCCGTTACCGATAGGATTGGCGGTGAGTCAAAAAGGATATAATCATACAATTCCCGCATCTCTTCCAGCAATTCGTCCAACGCCGCCGACTCCAGCAATTCCGCCGGATTTGGCGGAATCTGTCCGCTCATCAGCAGATCTAAATTGGGGATGCCGCTCGATTTCACCGAATGCTTGAGCTTGCCTCTTCTTAATAATAAATTGGAAAGCCCGGTATTATTCCCTAATTGGAAAGTCCGGTACAAAGTCGGCCGCCGCATATCCGCATCAATCAATAGCACCTTTTTTCCTGTTTCTGCAAATACAATAGCCATATTAGCAGCAGTCGTAGACTTTCCTTCTTCCTTTGAAGCGGATGTGAACAGGATAACTTTCGAATCCAATCCAGGGGTCGAGAAGTTGATATTGGTCCGAATGGTGCGGTATTGTTCAGCCGCAATCGATTGTGGGTTAGTACGAGCCACCAATTTTCGCGGCATTAATCTCTTTGTCTTTTTCATTGTCCGCATGTACATCCTTCTCCAATCTGCCAGTTAAATTTAATGGTTTTTCCATTTTCAAATTATTGTCTACTGGACTGACAATCCCTAGAATCTGGAGTCCCGCCATTTCTTCGATATCCTCTTCTGTACGGACTGTCGTATTCAATTGCTCCAGGATTAACGTGATGGCCACCCCAAAAACCAAACCGATAATGGTTCCTATCGCCATGTTAAAAACAGGATCAGGACGAATCGGCTTGGCATTCGGGTTTGCTTCCGCTGCAGCCAGTACACTGACATTGTCCACCTTCATCATTTGCTTGATTTCCTTTTGGAAAATCTTAGCTGTTGTATTGGCGATCAGCACTGCCTGCTCCATCGAAGAATCTTCGACGGACAAAGTGACCACCTGTGAACTTTCAATATTGTTGACCGCAATCCGTTCCGTCAGCGAGGAAATCGATTCGTTCAGTTCCAATTCCTCAATGACATTGGATAAAATTGCCGGGCTTTTGATGATGACGTTATACGTTCCGATCAATTGAAGATTGGTGTCAATATCGAGGCTGTCGAAATTCTGGCTGCCTGCAGTATTTTGGTTGATCAGGATTTGAGTGGTTGCCTGGTAAACCGGTTTCATGATGGTATAGCTTGCGACAGCACTAAAGACAATGAAAGCCAAAGTAACCAGGATGATTAATGCCTTTCTTTTTTTCATCGCTTTCAGGAACTTATTCAAGTTAAATGTGCTCTCCATGATTAGATCCTCCTAATGTTTATCCTATTGTGTTTCCTATCTTAGGACGATAAGGTTAAATATACGTTAAGTAATCTCAAAATTCAAACAAAATAGAATTCTTTTTCATTTTAGTGTGAATCAACATAAAAAAGCATCCGGCCTATGCAAGCCGAATGCTTTTCACTCCAATATGAATTTGTAGCCAAACCCCCGTACTGTCTGTATAAAGCTTGGATTGGCCGGATCCCGTTCGATCTTTCTCCGTAAATTGCTGATATGCACTTTGACTGTCTGGATATCCCCTTCAGAATAATAGCCCCACACCTGATCGTATAACTGTTCAGCTGTCCAGACACGGTTTGGCGTCTGCGCCAGCAGCAGCAATAATTGAAATTCCTTATGGTAAAGCTTCACCGGTTTTCCCGCAATATACAGTTCCCGCGCATCTACGTGAATGTGCAGATCTTTGTATTTGATGATGGTCAGCTCCTCTTCCCTGGCGCTCTTCCAACCGTTTCTCCGAAGAATGGCGCGGATGCGGGCCTCCAATTCATTAAAATCGAAAGGCTTGGTGATATAATCATCCCCACCCGCTTCGAGACCCTGAATTTTATACACCAGCTCTTTCCGATAGCTGACGAACAAAATCGGCAAGGTGGTCTTCAAGCGAATTTTCTCACACACTTCCAACCCATTCATGCCCGGCATCTCGACATCCAGCAAGATCAGATCCGGCTTTTCCTTTTCCAGCAATTCGAGCGCTTGAAAACCGTCTGCAGCCTGCAGCACCCCATAGCCTTTTTTCAGTAGAAATAAACGCATCAATTCTCGGATGCCTTCATCATCTTCTACGATCAATACAGTCGCAGTATCCATCTCTCTTCCTCCCTTCTGTTACTGGAAAATCAGCGGCAATACAATGATAAAGACGCTTCCTTTTCCTTTAGTGCTGTCGGCCCAAATCTGTCCTTTATGCGCCAAAACGATTTCTTTGGCAATCGCCAGTCCAAGGCCGCTTCCTTTATAGCCGGCGGAATTGTCGATTTTGTAGAAACGATCGAATATATGGGGCAAAGCCTCTTTTTCAATGCCACAGCCATTGTCGGCAATCCGAACCACCAATTCTCCATCTGCCTCTTCTTCATTCAGCAATGCGTCCCCATTGTTTTTAGCCAGAATTTCAGCAGACAGCGTGATCCTGCCTCCCTCTGAAGCAGTGTGCTTGACAGCATTCCAGAGAATATTGGAGATGACCTGATCAAGGCGATCCAAATCAATAGCCAGGAGCGCCTGATGGATATCATCGGGATTGTCCGTTCCGAGGAATTCGAACCTCCGGCCACTCTGCTTCACATCAGATGCCATGGATTCCACCAGCCGTTCCAGCCATCCCTGCAGATTCCGTTCCTCAAAGCGCAAGGTCATATTTCCCGACTTGTATTTGGTCAACTCCACAAGGTCTTCCGTGAGCCGCTCCAGAAGCAGCAGCTTTTTATGGATCATATCCAAATACCGTGGATTGTTTTCTTCAATCAAACTTTCTTTTACTGCCTGGATATAACTGTGGATCAGCGTTATCGGTGTCCCCAGCTCGTGCGAAATCGCTGACAGCATTTCATTTCGGGACTTCTCGATTTCTTGGATTTCATCGTTGACTGTCAACAGATTCATATTGGTGATTTCAAGCGCCATGGTCCGTTCATTGACATTGCGTTCAAGAAAATAGTTCAAGTTGGTGATTTCCTGTGTCAGGCTCCTCATATTCGCCAGCGTTTCGACGCGCAATAAAAACTCTTCTTTGTCGCAGGGCTTCAGCAAATAATCATTTGCGCCCGCTGTAAAGGCTTCCTTTTTTTCACGCATTCCGTCGGCGTGCGACAGCAGGAGAATCGGCAGTTCCGTTAAAGTAAAGTCCAAACGGATACGCCGGCATAATTCATCTCCTGTCATATCCATTAAATGCCCATCCATGACAATCAAATCCACAGGTTTGTCCGCCAGCAGCTGCAACGCCGCTTTTCCACTCTCAACGCCAAATGCCTGATAGCCCGCTGACAGCAATTGACGCAGCAGAACGAGGCGGTTGATTTCTTCCGATTCGATGACCAGGATATGAAGATTTCTTTTTACCGAACGCTCTTTCAGCATGGAATCAGCCCATTGTGAAGCGGTCAGTTCCTTAATGCCCCATTCAAAGCCATCCGGAAATTGTGAGGTCAATTCCTCATTCTGAACCGGCAAAGTGAAACTGAATGTCGACCCGGTTCCCATACGCGACCGGGCTTTCAGTGAGCCACCTTGGAGTTCAACCAGATTTTTGGCGATTTTCAATCCCATTCCCTGATTTCCAGGAAGCTTTTCCTGTGGGTCGGCAACTTCAAATAAGGAGGGAATTTGTTCTTCCTCGATGCCTGTCCCCGTATCCTTCACAGAAATTTCCAGTTGGTCTTCCAACAACCGGGCAGAAATGATAATTTCTCCTTGATGAGTATGTTTGATGGAATTGTCAATCAGGTTATATAAAATTTGTTGGACACGTTCTGGATCAGCCATCGCTTTCGGCAAGCCAGCGGGAACTGTATGATAAAGCTTGACTGGCTTTGACTGTAAAAGCGGGCGGCACAACGATAAAACTGTGTTGCAAAGCTCATCAACCGCAATCGCCTCCACGTGGAGCTGCATATGCGGCCGCTTTATTTTTGTAGAGTCCATAAGAGCATTGACTAAATGTGCCATATTTTTTCCACTCACCACCAACTCGTTCAATTGGCCGGCCATTAAAGGCGACATTTTTCCCACAGCGGACTCTTGGAGTGATTCCGCAATGCCGATCATGCCGTAAAGAGGCGTGCGCAAGCCATTGGAAGTGAACGCCAGTAACTCGTCTTTACGTTTATTTGCATTTTTCAACGCTTCAATTTCCATCAATTGGCGTTCATTCGCTTGACGATCCTGATGTACATGCTTTTCAAGAGCTGTTTTTTCTTTTGCCAGCAGCGCCTTTGCGGTATAAAGAAGGCTGAGTGCCCCAAATAGATAAAGCACGGATTGCAAAAACTTTACATAAGGCAAAATAGCCGTGGCCGTCAGAAATGTAATGATCAATGCTACTATTGATAAAAGCAGGCTAAAGGCATAAGGAGCTGCATAGGAAACGCCTTTGCTCCAAGCGCATAGAGAAACGCCGAAAGATAATATGAGTGACAGAAATACAGCTAGGGACAAAGGTAAATTTGCAATGGGATGAGTAAAGAAGGAAAGCACGATTGACAGCACTATAAGGACAGCTGAAGCTTTAACGAGACCATGCCAGGACCATTGCAAAGCAGACGGCAAAAGATTCCTGGTGATGAATAAAGTCATGATGCCAGCTGCTCCAAAGAATACCCATACGGTTTGTCCGTTCAGCAACCAGCCGAGTTCCGGCCATATATAAACTAAGCTTAAACCGGTCCACAGCGAAGAAACGGTAAAGATCGAAAGGCCCAATACTAAGAGATAAAGGAAGTTTTTCTCGCGGTAATTGAAAAACCATTTGATGCAGCCTACTGAAAACAGCAGGATCAACCCGCCGAGTAAGCCAATGATGGCATTTGTCTGCCGACTCTGCGCTTCAAAGGCTTTATGCTCCCAAATCGTTAAAGGGAGGTGCATTGCTCCTTGCGATTCGATTCTCATAAAAAATGTGCTTTCTGTCTTTTCCATTGGGAGCAGTGTAAAAACCAAATGGTGGTGGGGATAAGCCCCTACTGAATCTGAAACGGCAGTTCCCAGTTTAACAGCGTTAAATCTCCCTGAAGGATCCGGAGAATACAGAATCGCTTCGTCTACAGAAGGGTTAGCCAGTTCCAAAAGCCACTCCTGACCTTCAGATTGATCTTCAACAGTAAAGCTTAACCAATAAACAGCAGTGGATATGCCGCCGTTCGGGATCCCTTTTTCATTTGAAACAAACTTCCAATTTTGTGGGGGCTGCAGCAACTCATCTATCTCAAATGTCCCTTCTGTATCCTTGAGAATCTGCAGGTCACCAGTAAGCGGCACTTTCTCAACTTCCATATTTAAAATTACATTTCCGGCGCCGCCAGTTTCTGCAGGCGTTTTTTCAATTCCAAGAAAAAAGAAAAAAATCCAAAAAACGCAACAAATTCTAATAAAGATAGAAAGTTTTTGATCGGATTTTTTCATTTTCCCACCCCAATTAATCGAATAATCAGTAAAATAAAAAATCTGATTAAAGCATTTTTATGTTTTTGAAAAATCAGTTGATATAGAGCCTTTTCGGTAGAGCATGAAGGAATAAAGGTATATATGTTTACTTTAATTTACAATTTATGTATTTTTAATAGGATGTATGATTTAATAAAATCATAACATTTTTCATAGTAAAAGAAAACTTATTTTATATCTGAAAATTCAATCACTACCAATTACCTACTCATTTTACCATTTTTATTAAAAAGACTAAAACTCTTCCACCAAAAAACCACTTAGCTTGTGTCAGCTAAGTGGTTTTTTGGTGGAATGATTCATTGTTTCTCGATTTACTCTTTAACACTTTCAATTGTCTGAACAGCCAGCAGCTCTTTAAGATAACGATCAATCTGGCTATGATAGTCCTCCCCTTCGCCGCCAAATAAACCAAAGTGGCCGGCAATGCTGGAAATCACCTTTAATTCGCTGTTAGGAATCAATTGCTGTTCCCTTTCACAATCACTTGGCGGAAAGAACATGTCACTATCAATCGGCATTACAAAAGTCTTCGCTTTGATCCTGCCCAAGGCTGCTGCCAAATCGCCATCTGCATGGCGGCTGACATCTCCGCGCTGCCATTTCCAGCCCATTGCCAATAATGCATTGGGATCCATCATCTGAAAGAACGGTTCCAAAAATCCTGCCATCAGTTCATCCACCGTTTCCACACCAAACAAGTTCCATTTTTCCTGATTGAAAAATTCAGTGGAAAATCCCATTACTGCCCAAATATCCGCATGGCGTTTCAGGCCATCTGCCACTTCCATATTGGATTGGTATTCTCCGCCATTCCATCCGGGATCTGACGTAATGGCATCCATCAAGGTTTGTGTGAAAATAAAATCATGAATGGTGTTCTTGGCTGTACCGGCAATTGGCGCCGCACGCTTGACCATTTCCGGGTAGCGCACCGCCCATTCGTAAGTCTGCTGAGCGCCCATCGACCCACCCGCCACTAATGCCAGTTCCGTGAGCCCAAAATGTTCAGTTATGAATTGATGTTGTGCGCGGACATCGTCACCGATCCGTACCTGCGGAAAATTGCTCATCCCAATGGACGGCAGACTGTTATGGGGTGAACTCGACAAGCCATTGCCCAGCTGATTGACAACAATGATGAAATACAGATTCGGATCCAGCGCTCTGCCTTCACCTATGTAGCCCTCGTAATCCTTGCTGGTTCCGGAAAACCAGGTCGGCAGTAAAATCGCATTGGTTTTTTCCGCGTTAAGCTGCCCGTGTGCAGCATAGGCCAACTTGCATTCTGGAATTACGCCGCCTTCCTCCAATCTGAAATCTCCCAATTCATACAGTTGAAACGGACCATGATTTTCCTGTGAATAAAATGCATTCTCAATCATCACTGTCGCCTCCTTCAAAATATGAAACTTTCAGTATGGAAAACGGAATAAAGATTTGTCTGACCCTTTTCCCACCTATTTCCATTGTAACGCAACGTTGACACAAAAACGAAAGATTTCAGAATAATTAAAATAAAAAAGACATGAGCTCTCTCTGCTCATGTCGGACTCACTTGAAAGGAATTTTTCTCCTGTTGCTTGGCTTTGTACATGGCCATATCAGCACGTTTCATCATAACCGAAACCGAAACCTTTTCAGCTGGCGCGAGTGCAATGCCCATACTGATGGAAATTTCCAGCGACAGTTCCTGCACTTTAATCGGCTCTTTCATCACCCGGTAAATATGGCCGGCGACTTCCGCCACTTGTTCTTTGCTGTCGGTGTCTGCCAGCAGGATGACGAACTCATCTCCACCCAGGCGCGCAGCCATATTCTCTCCGAAAATGCAGCCACTCAGCCGGAAACCGAATTCCTGGATGACGGCATCTCCGATTTCATGTCCCCATTGATCATTGATTTCCTTGAAATCATCGATATCAAGGATGAGAACCGCCAAACTTTTTCCGCATCGATCATTCAGCTCCAGCTGAGACGTCGCATACTCCTGGAAATACCGACGGTTCGGAAGCTCTGTTAAAGAATCAAAATAGGCGAAATGCTTGAGCTGGCTCTCGTACTCTTTTTGGATGGAGATATCCCTCGCCACCATCACCATATGGTTAAACTGCTCGTCTTCATCGAAAACGGGGGTGCCATTGATTTCTGACCAAATCCATCCTTTTTCTTTATGGAGGAGCCGCAGCTGCACAATGTACGCGGATCTGTTTTCTGCCGCGCCTTCAAAAGCTTGATAAATAGAATCGACATCTTCCGGATAAACATTGAAAAATGGCTCTTGGCCAACGGCATCCTCTGCTTTAAAACCAAAGATATTTTCAATTGAAGGAGAGACGTACAAATACTTTTTATCGCGGTCCATCAAGATAATGACATCATGGACATTTTCAGCAATGATCCGGAAATTCTCTTCTCCTTCCTGATAAAGGCTGGCGACTCTGTCCAGTTCTGTCATGTCTTTGGCGATCATGTAAAATCCCGTTTTTTTATTTTCCGGATTTATTGGAATGAATTTGACCAGACAGGCTATAGATGCGCCAGATTTCAAAGTAAAATTCAGGCGGTGATCTTTAATTTCACCAGCAATCGCCGCTTGGAAATGTTCGCCGGCTTGTCCTTTATTCTTCATTACAACAAAATCGATGAAACTTTTCCCTGCCAGCTCTCTCATGAAAAATCCACTGAGTTTCTGCCCGGTAGCATTTCCGCCTGTAATAGAGCCTTTGGAGTCCAAGGTAAATATGGCAGCCGCGTTGCTGTCGAATAAGGGCCGATAACGTGCGCTGCTTTCCTCCAAGCGCTGACGGATTCCTTCACTTTCCAATAACGCCGTTTTTTCTTCAGTGATATCTTTTGCAAAACACATAATATGAGTACATTTACCTGCATCATCCCAAAAAGGAGTCAATAGGTTTTTCAAATAGAACAGCTGATTTGTGGGAGAAAAAAATGAAGTCTCATAACTTAATCTCGTATTTCTCTGGAATGCTTCTCCGTATTTTCTGTTCAGCAGCTCTGCTGTTTTAGTGGAATGAACTTCATTAAATGTCTTCCCGATTGAAGCAGAATTAAGGTGGGTCCTCTCCATAGCAGCAATGTTAAGAAACTCATAAGCAAAAGAACAATCTTCATTAACTTTCACAATAAACACCATCTCATTAATGCCTTCCATTAATACGCGCGCAAAAGATAATGAATTTTCTTGGTTAATTATGGCTGTTCCTCCTCTTCACTTGCAGATGATTCGGTTCTGAGAAAACTCTTTTAATAGTGTAGCAGAAAATACTTCCAATTGGAACTTTCTACCTACCAATAATTCGGAATTTTCCATGTCCAAGGTTTCCGGTACATCAATAGGCTGGATAGCCCGCTGACTTTCTAACCACAAAAAATATACTGCCCCTCCCAAATAATGGTGTCTCTTTCTGTTCACTCACTCATTTGTTGTATATAATAAAACCAAAAAGGGGAAAACGTATGTGTCTAATCAATCTTCAATTTCGCAACCATCCAACATATAAATTAATTGTTGCGGCCAATCGGGACGAATTCTATGGCCGACCTGCTGCGCCTGCTCATTTCTGGGAAGACGAACCTCATATTTTGGCTGGCCGTGACTTGACCGGAATGGGTACCTGGTTGGGCGTTACGAAGCAGGGCCGGATTGCAGCTTTAACAAACTTTCGGGATCCCACTAATCTCGAAGCTGGCCGATTGTCCAGAGGGGCAGTCGTCAAAGACTTTTTAGCCGGTACAGCTTCTCCAACGGATTATTTACAGTCGATCGACCCAAATCATTATGCCGGATTCAATATTATTATGGGAGATGCCAAAAAACTGGTGTACTACAACAATATCCAGAACGAATCGTATGACATCCCACCCGGCACCCATGGACTGAGCAACCATTTCCTGAATACGCCCTGGCCAAAGGTGACCAAAGGAAAAGAAAAGCTCGCTTCCTATATGGCACAGACCGACAAGCCGGACATGGAAAAGCTCTTCATGATACTGGCGGACGCTGAACATGCACCGGACACCCACCTCCCGGATACTGGGGTCGGGTTGGAGCTGGAGCGCATGCTTTCTCCCATGTTCATCAAAACACCGGATTATGGGACACGTTCTGCAACCGTTGTCCTGATTGCCCACGACGGTACCCTTAGCTTTGCCGAAAGAAATTACGAAAGGGGCCAATTCAAAAAAGACAGTTTTTTCGAGTTCAAAATCGAACAGGAAAATACCGCCGAATGACAGAGCAAACAGCGAAAAGCCCGACACTCCCTTTAAAGGATTGCCGGGCTTTCCGTTGTTGATCAAAGTGATCGATGTCTAGATGCTTCAGGTACGAAGTTATTCCACAGCTTTGTTCATTAAGTTTCGAACCCCTTCAGTAGATCGGCTACTGCAGTCCGTACAACGGCAATCCATCTGTTTTCACCTGAATACGCCAAACCTCATTTTTCGAGGATTCAGTTACATATAAGTAGCCGTCCTGGAATGTCAGATTGGTCGTGAAAGTTCCAGCCCCTTCAGGCAGACGGATGGCCCCATAGCCAAACCCACTTGCATCTTGAACAATAATTTCACCCGCCTGGAAATGGGCTACATACAAATTCCCTTCTTCATCGACTGCCAAGCCATCAGGCCCGATGCCCCCTTCATAGTAACCAAAGACAAATGGGGTTTCGGGGGAAGGCGGTGCATTCTTTGCCGGGACAGAAAGAACGCTGTTTTTCGCAAATTCCGAAATATACACACGCTGTCCATCCGCAGAAATTGCGACTCCATTCGGATAGGCGATTTTCTCTGCAAACAGTTCCGGCTCCGTGCTGCCTGCCGGGAGATAAAAGACGCGGCCGACTGGATTGGTCGCACTCGAGCCCATCGGTTCCGTGAAATACAAGCCGCCATCTTCATCGAATACCAAGTCGTTCAGTCCATTCAACGGCTTGCCTTCATACGTGCTGACAACGATTTCACTGTCTCCTGTTGCCGGATTATACGCATGGATCACCCCGGTGATATCCGTTATGAAAAGACGGCCGTCTTTATGAAACTTTGCCCCTACCGGACCCGGATATTCTTTAACATGCTCGACCTCGCCCTCTGCGACTGTCAGGAGTTCTCCCGACATCGGGCTGACCATCCAAATATTTCCTTCACGATCGAAGTTGATGCCTTCCATAAAACCTTCATCCCCAGCAACGACTTTTTCCCATTTAGCCTTGGAAGGAATAATTTCTGAAATATCATGCCTTTCCGCTTTCGGCGCAGACTTTGCTTCATTTGTTGATTTTGCTACTGCGTATGTTGCTGCCACCAGCAGGAACACCACTAATAATGCGATTATTGCCCCTCTTTTTTTCATCTCCGGCTGCCTCCTTTTTTAAGTTCATATTTCACAAAGCACTTAATACAGGCGATTCAGCAGAGCAATTACATGGAGAAACCCATCTAACTCGAGCTGAATTTGCCGGAATAAGAAACTGCTAACACAGAATATACAGGCGAAGTCTGTTTAAAACAACCAGAATAACTGGCAGAGAACGCTAATTATTCAGTAACTATTCATCTATTTTAATAAGATTTTATTTGTTAAACTAAAGGTTTGCGGGACAGTTCAACACCCTAAAAAGACAGACCACTTATTCAAAGCCGTCTGTCTTTTTATATTTGTGGAAAATGGAGCATACGTGTATCATTTTAAAAACAAAGAACCGCCATATTTAAAAGGAGTGTTTCAGTTGGCGCCATCAAAAGAGACAGCTAAAGAATTTGCAGAGATTACAGATTTAGAAAAGCTCGAAGAAACCTATCAGGTAGATAAGGTGATCAAAACCACTTCCCTCTATACGATAAAGCTGATTTCAGGAAAAGAAACGCCTGATTTTTGCCGGGAAGTCTTGCTTCTTGAACACTTTCCTGCCCAGGAAGCAAAGGCTTACCTTTGGGTAAACAAGGTCAATTCCACTGCCACGCAGATGGAAGTCATGAGAACCATCAACACGGCGTTGGATAATCATTTTAAGTATGACAGCAAAAAAAACTGATTTGATTGGATGCTAAAGACAATTCCCTGGTTGGTGTCTGCGCCTCCCTTATCTTACACAACTAAAGTGAACGCAAAAATGATCCCAATCAGCAATGGGATCATTTTTTTCTGGCACTTCAATAAATAGTCGGGAAATTTCACAGCAGCTGCTTATTCAAACGAAACCCGCATACTCTCAAAAAGGCGTTTGTATTCCGGATACCAATGTTCCCACTCCAATGTCCGCTCAATTCCTTTTTTATCGATAAGAGCTTCAAGGACATCCAGGCATACATGCCAACCCGCCACATCTTTCGGCGTATGGTCGGTCAGTGTCCGGATCGTTTCCACCAGCTGGAGCCGAGTCCCGCCTTCTTCAGGCGTGAGTTCAAACAGGACATGGTCTTCGCCCCACTCAAACCCTAACCGTTTTTCTTCTTCGTAATCTGTGATTGCCATTTTTTCAAAATTGCCATGGCCCATATCAAATGTCATATAGCCGTCTTTGCCTGGTTTCTCCATCTGCAATCCTGCAAACCATCGATGGATCTTTTGATTGTCCGTCAACATCTGCCAAACCTGTTCTGGTTCGTGTGCCAGTTTCCGGTCAAATTTCGCTTTATATCCTTGTTGAGTTCGAGTAACTTCTGCCGTCATACGAATTCCTCCTCATTGGATTATTACTATACTTATACCCAAACTGGAGAAATGCAATCTGTTCGATACGAGGTATAATAAGAGCAAGGAGCTGAAACAATATGAGATTAGGCTATGCCTGCATGAACACGGAATTGAAAACTATATTTAGAACCTTGCGTGTAGCGACTGCGGAAGCAGAAGGCACGGGAAAAATAAAAGAATTGACGATGAAGAATTTCGAAACCACACTCGAAATCATCCATTGGAATCTGGAAAACGATATCTATTTCTACCGGGCCTCCAGCTCGATCGTTCCGCTATCGACCCATCCGATAAACGACTGGATCTGGTGGGAAGATCCCGACGTACTAGCCATCACAGATGAAATCCGTTCTCTCGTTGAAACACATGAGATGAGGGTGTCAGTCCATCCCGGCCAATACACGGTACTCAATTCCCCCAAACCGGAAGTGGTCCGGAAATCGATTGAGGACCTTGAATATCATGACAAGCTGATTCAATTGCTCGGCGGCTCGGATATTATCCTTCATACCGGCGGAGCCTACGGAGATAAAGAAGCAGCCAAACAGCGCTTTGCGGAAGCCTACCTTGCCCTGTCGCCAAGCATACGACAGCGGCTGCGGCTGGAAAATGACGATAAGACCTTTACCGTCAAAGACGTTCTGGACGTTCACAACATCTGCAGCGTCCCTGTCTGCTTTGACATCCACCACCACAATTGCAATAACGATGGCACACCGGTGGATTATGCTGAAATTTTGAAAACCTGGGATGGCTATGGCACACCAAAAATCCACATCAGTACAGGCAAAGAAGGATTTACAGATCTTCGCCACCATGGATTGGTTTCCGAAACGGACTTTAACGAGTTGCTGCTCCTGCTGGGGGATACGGATGCGGACATCATGTTCGAAGCCAAACTGAAAGAGCAGTCGGTACTTCCTTTTGTCCGCCAATTAATGCAAAAATAAAAAGACATTGGCCAAAACAACCATCCGCAAACGGGAATTCAGGGAGTTTAGTGGAATGAGTTCTCCATCGCTGGCTTCAAGACTGTCAATGGACACGAAGATGGTTCCATCGAGGCAGTTTCAAGGACCGCCATTCCCACATTCCGGAAGCATTTTCGCTCACGGACAGTATTGTGCCGAGTTTGGACCGTATTTCACCCAACTTGGACGGTAAGCTCTATTAATGAAATAAAACCATTCTTCTTTTCAAATAAAATCCATAAGAAGGCCTTATCCCACGACAGCAGCTGGCATCCGCAAGCTCTTTTCAGGGAAAACCTTCATACAAAGCAAAAACCGCTGGAGAAAAATCAATCCTTTTTCTCCAGCGGTTTTATGTTGAGGACTTATGGGACAGCCCCTTTTATTTAGTGTCGGAAGAGGCAAGGTTGGGGAATTCCAAAGTGAATTCCGTGCCTTTTCCTTTTTCTGAATCGACCAGAATCTGGCCATTCATTTGGCTGACAATGCTGTAGGTGACCATCATGCCCAGTCCGGTACCTTTGATTTTATTTGAAAAATAAGGTTCCCCTAAACGAAGCACTTCTTCTTTGGTCATCCCTACCCCTTCATCGGTCACTTCCACCCAGACTTTAGCGGGAGATGCTTTCACTGAAATCGACAGCGCCCCTCCATCCGGCATCGCTTCTATGCCGTTCCGGATGATATTGACCAATGCCTGCTGGAACTTGTGGCGGTCGATCAGGATCTCGACAGTTTCATCCATTTCGCCAAAATCCACTTGGACATCCCTCCCAGTCGCATACGGGGCCATGATCTTGAGCACATGTCGAACTTCCGGGGCAACAACAGTCCGCTCAAGCTGCCCATAAGTCGGCTTGGCATAGACCAGATAATCATCGATCAAGTCTTCTGCGGCATTGATTTCCCTTAAAATCAGGTCGTGGAACTCCACTTGCTTGTCACGGCTGTATTCGTATTCTTTCATCAATTGAATGAACCCTTTGATGCTCTGTAGGGGATTTCGCAATTCATGCGATACCGCTGCGGCAAAATGGCTGACTGTCTCCATCTTTTCATGCTTCAACAGCGAGTTGTGCATATACTCCTGCCTTTGCATATGCTCAATCAGCAAAGCCGTCAAAACGATGATTGTCCCCTGGTTGATCATCAGCATCACCCAAATTCCGATGATATCGTGGAGCGGGTCACCGAAGAAGAAGGCTCCTGCATACATATTAAATAACAGGGAAGCAATCGAAATGCAGAACACCAAAGCGATTTTCCCCAGCCGGTTGATGCGCATATACAAAGGGCGCAGGAACGGCACGCCTGCAGCAATGACAAATTGGTTCAGAATGGCGATATACATTCCGTCCCCGCCGATGAAAAACCGGCCCACAGAAGATACGAGAAAAAGCATGGCTGAAACGATTGGGCCTCCGTATAGCGCTCCGACAATCATGGGAACCTGACGCAGATCGAAAATATATTGGTCTGTCAAAAATTGATAAGGGAACAGCATACATAAAATAATTGAAATCGAAAAAAGAATGGTCATTGTCACGCGATGGCTGACAAAAAAGTTTCGTTGGCCGGCTGTCGCCAACATCTGATAGACGATGATTGGAAATATGATGAAAAAGATATTATTGATCATGCCTGTCATCATTGCTTCCATATATGCTCCTCATTTCTTTCCGCTGCGTCATTCATTATACAATTCGAATTTATGCACTACCACCTTTTTCTGTTTTGTCTTCTCTGCAGCTGGCCTTTCGTTACCGCTTGAACGGGTGGTGTGTTGTGTCTTTCAGCTTCTTCAACAGCCGCTCACGCCTTTTCTTCATTCCCGCAAGTGAAATGTCTTCAGTAACCGCCAACTCTGAAAGGCTCCGGCCATTAACATAGAGTGCTTCCAAGAGCCATTTTTCATGCTTATTCAATTTATTCACTTCCAGCCATTCAGGCAGGCCATCTGCCATTTCTTCTCTGTTTTCCTCTTCCTGGCCATTGGCAACGCGGCTGACTTGGTCATTCCTTTTGGTTTCACGTTTTAATTCGTCGAGCATCGCTCCCTGGATGCTGCGATAGGCGAAAGGGGTGAAATTCCCTTTTCCGTCTTCGAAACGCTGCCATGCCTGCCATAGCGCAATATTTCCAATTTGGCGGAAGGTATCGTAATCACGGTAAATATGAAGTTTGCGGATGATTGCAGAAATCATCGGCGCATAGGTTACTGCCACTTCTTCAAAATCATTCATTGTCTTATCCTTCTGAACGTTCGTTGATTCCCGGGTAGGTCCAGAATAAGACAAGAAATCAGTCGCAGCCATTTCTCACTTATGCCATTTGTCTCTATCATTACAGCTTTCCATCGCAATAAACGGTCTGTTTGACCTATATAATTGTCAAAAGAGTATCTATTTTCAGAAAAATAGATTGCTTCACTTTCCTGCGAATGGTAGAATTTTCATGTGTTGAGAAAGGGGAGCTCGTAACAGTGAAGAAGAATGATGAGAACTTAATTGACCGATCGGTGTTGTTTGTTGAAAGCTATTTTGAAACGGAGCGAAAGTCCAAAATCGTAACGAAGGACGGCGTTTTTTATTCCCGTGATTCGGTTCTGACATTGATCGATAAAGCGTGTATGATGTTTGCATCTACATACGAAGGCCGAGTAAAAGCCACAAGGCATAATCTCAAGCAACATAAAAAAACAACACTTCTCATCTCGGAAGACGGGCTGGCAGCCTATCCCACCAAGTCTCCCGGCAAACCTGACTGCGTCTGGATCTTCAATCACCAGTACCGGCTGGAAGCCATCGCTCCAAACAGGACACGCATTCTGTTCGATGAGTTCAATGTCTCGACAGAAGTTAATGTCTCCATTGGCATCCTGCAAAAGCAGCGAAGCCGCATGTATGAAATGATGTACTTTTATTCAGATGTCCGTGAACGAAATAAATCCTGAGAACCTAACGAAAGACACATCTCTCTGAACTGGCATGAATGCCAGTTCAGAGAGATGTGTCTTTTTATGGCTGTCTTTGCTTTTCTTTTGTCCAGACTCCGACAGCCAGCCCCTCGAGTCGCTTCAGCCTTACCAACAATGGCAAAAAACCGCCATTACCCGTAAGGCTTCCAGCGCTTGTCGCGGCTAAGCGGCTGTCTTCGCTTTTCCTTTTGTCCAGACTCCAGCGCCCAGCTCTTTGGGTCATAAGCCAATCCGACTATGCGGCAAAGGACGCCGCTTCGCCGGTCTGTCTTATGCCCGGCAGAGCTATACGGGCGCTTCCGTTTTTCTTTTAAGCTGCATAATCTCGCACGAGCAGGAATGCGATTTCAATGCCCCACTTGTTCAAATCAGGTTCTGTTTCCGGGTCGGTTACATAAAACTCAAAACGGCCGTTCCAAATCTCGTCTTCCCCTTCCCATCGCTTATCGATGTCGAGTCCTTCCTGTAGAGCCCATTGTTCAAGTGCATCAAGGGATTTCCCCAAATTGTCGGGATGCCCTTTGTGTAAAGCAGCTAAATAGGAACCGCCTGGTATATAGCTCGCAACTACACGCTGGTCCCCTGTCACCATCCGTTTGACGGGTACCCCAACTTCCATCTTATACTTGCCTTCTGAATCCCCCATACACCAATAACGGAAAAATGGAGCTCCTGCCGGTTTAATGCCGTTCGCCTTTAACCAGTCAAACAATTCACCCACAAGCCCATTGATTTCGTCCCATTCCGATAGACTTGCCAGGATAGGGATTCCGATATAAGGCTGCTCTGTGCGCTCTTCAACAAATGGTTCACTAATATACTTTTGTACCATCCAACCATCTCCTCTGCAAACTACTCAAGCATAATACTAATTAGTATTCTATACCCAGCACGCTATTCCTTTAAATCATCTCTGAAAATTCCGGGAACCCTCAGTCCCGAGCGGCTCCATCTTCCATCTATATAAGTTGAACTAATGTTTTAACGCCTCCGCTATGGATATTCCACAAACCAGCTCCGCTTTCGGGCCCGCAGGATGCGGGTCATACAGCTGGCGCGACAGGACGTCGCGGTGCCGGCTGCCAAGGGCTTGCGCCGAACTAACTCGAGCTAAACGCCCGAGTGGATTTCTTGTATGTCGTTGCACTGCTCTCTTGGGAGTCTTCGCTGGTTTGCTCCATATCCTGTTGATCAGTTATTCGAAGACGATTAGAAGAAAGAGCGCAAGGCGGTGAAGGGCAGAGAGGTGCTCCTACATCGCTGCGCTAGCTTCGTCCGCGGAAAGCATCCGCCTGGAGCACTTTCTTCGTTTTTCCACACTTATTAAGTCAATAAAGTAAATTCATTAGTTCAAATTATATAGTCTTTTTGCCTTGTTAAATCAAAAACCAGCCATGAAATTGTCACAAAATCCGGAGCTCTTCAAATTGACTTTGCCCAAGTAAAACTATAATCTGTAACAAGTGACTGACCGGTCACTATACGTGACCAATTGGTTTAGGAGGGCTCTAATGGACAAAAGAACTGAAATAATGAAGCAGGCTGTGCACTTGTTTTCTTCGAAAGGCTTTCATCAAACATCTGTACAGGAAGTAGCGCAAGCCGTCGGTATTTCCAAAGGTGCCTTCTATAAGCATTTCGATTCGAAAGAAAATATGTTCATCGAAATTTTAAAGCAGTATCATGATGAAATCTCGACGGAAATCGCTAATTTTCAGCAGGCTCCCGGTTCCGACTCCAAGGATGTCTTCAAGAAGAAACTTGCGATTGAGATTGAACGGACCCTCTCCAATCAAGAGTTTTTCATGATGGTATTCAAAGATTTTCCGCTCAGCGACAGCGAGAAGTTGAGTTCGTTGTTTGCGGAGTTGCGGCAGTCGACCATCACGCTGCACAAAACCATCCTATTGGATACTTATGGAACGGACATCGAGCCATTTCTGCCCGATTTGGTGACGGTGCTCGAAGGCTTGATGCAGCAGTATATCATTACGCTGGTAATTGAAAAAAAACATGTACAGATTTCAAAACTCGTCAATTTCATTACATCTACTATTGATGCTGTTGTCGAAAATTTAGAAACGATGGAACCTGTATTGACCGAGGCGCGTTCTCCGGCCGCGACGATGGAGGAAAGCTTCCAGCAAGTTGCTGAAAAAATAAAAGCCTCTGAAACAGATCCTGAAAAGCTGCTGGCTTCACTTGATCTGCTGAAAGAGCAAGTCGGCAAAAAAGAGCCGCAGGATTTCCTGATTGAAGCTTTGCTGGTCTACCTGAAGCAACACCCTTCCATTAAGAACGAAGTAATTTATCTGGAGAATTTTATTTAACCTAAAGGAGCCAAAAACTTGAAGAAAATCATTGATTTTTCCCTAAACAATAAATTTGCGATATGGATTTTGACCATTATGATCGTCGTAGCCGG
This sequence comes from Planococcus sp. BI3, assembly GCF_056680115.1. Classification (NCBI taxonomy): domain Bacteria; kingdom Bacillati; phylum Bacillota; class Bacilli; order Caryophanales; family Caryophanaceae; genus Planococcus; species Planococcus sp. BI3. Next base: position 3,770,025 of record NZ_CM155266.1, on the reverse strand, counting down.
TCTTTATGCCGGACTGACGATGAAACAGGAATCCATTCCAAGCATCACTTTGCCTGCTGTGACTGTCGTCACTACATACCCGGGTGCTGCACCTGACGAGATTATGGAAGAAGTCACCATTCCAATGGAACAGCGCATCCAAAATATGAATGGCGTCGAGCTGATGACATCCACCTCGATGGCAAATGCCTCCACTATTCAAGTCCAATACGACTTTGATGTTGATATGGACGAAGCGACCCGCGAATTGGAAGATGCCTTAGCGCAGATTCCGATTCCAGAAGCTGCCAATGAACCACAGGTTTCGCGCCTCAGTTTGGATGCCTTTCCTGTTCTGACATTGAGCATCAGTGATTCTGGAAGCTCACTTGAAGAATTGACAGCCAGTGTCGAAGAAAACGTGCTGCCAGCCCTTGAAGGCGTACCTGGTTTGTCCGATGCTCAGGTTTCCGGACAGCGTGTACAAAAAGTCACCATGGCCTTTGATCAGGAAGCTTTGGCACAATACGGCTTGACTGAAGAAACGATCCAACAATTGATTCAGGGATCGAATCTGACCTTCCCATTAGGGTTGACGGATTTCGGCGGAGAACTTAAAAACCTGGTCATCGATGGCGATATCACCACTGTCGATGACTTGAAAAATCTGCAGATTCCAGCTGTTCCTCAAGCGGTATCGGCCGCACCAGATGCCGCTGCTGGCACTGAAGCACCTGGAGCTGGAGCGCCTGTTACCGAAACACCGGCTGCTGAAATGCCCGCTGCTGCGCCGACCGCCATTCCTACCGTTGCATTAAGCGAATTGGCTGAGATTGAAGTAGTCAGCGAAGCGGAATCAATTTCACGCACAAACGGTGAAGAATCAATCGGTATTTCAATCGTCAAATCACCCGACGCCAATACGGTTGAAGTGGTCAATGGCGTCAAAGATATCGTTGCAGATGTAGAAGAAGAATACGGCTTGACCTTTGCATCTACTTTTGACCAAGGTGAACCTATCGAGAAATCGGTGGAGACCATGCTCAGCAAAGCACTATTCGGTATTTTATTTGCCGTCGTCATCATTTTGCTGTTCCTGCGCAGCTTTAAGACGACCTTGATTTCGATCATCTCCATTCCCTTGTCATTATTGATGGCGATTTTCCTGTTGAACCAACTGGACATCACCTTGAACATCATGACACTCGGCGCATTGACGGTCGCCATCGGCCGCGTCATCGATGACTCGATCGTCGTCATCGAAAACATTTACCGCCGCATGGCATTGCCTGGTGAGAAATTGCGCGGCAAAGAATTGATCCGTGAAGCCACACGCGAAATGTTCCTGCCGATCTTCTCATCCACCGTTGTCACCATCGCGGTATTCCTGCCGCTTGCACTTGTCAGCGGACAAATTGGCGAATTATTCCTGCCGTTCGCTTTGGCAGTCGTCTTTGCATTATCAGCGTCGTTATTGGTCGCTGTAACCATCGTTCCAATGATGGCGCATTTGATGTACCGCAAGCAATTGCAGAACCTGGGTACTGCTAAATCCAGCCAAAAAGAACATAAGCCAGGCAAAATGGCTGCCGGCTACAAACGAATTTTGGAATGGTCATTAAACCATAAGATCATCACGTTCGGAGGAGCTTCTGTAGTCCTCGCGGCAAGTTTGTTCCTGATTCCCGTTATCGGCGTCAGCTTCCTGCCTGAAGAAGAACAAAAAATGGTCATGGCCACTTATAGCCCGGAACCTGGCCAGACGCGTGAAGATGTGGAAGCCATCGCACTTGATGCAGAAGCTTCCATCGATGGACGAGACGGCGTTACCTCATACCAATATTCTCTTGGCGGAGGAAATCCGATGGCCGCAATGGGCGGCGGCGGAGATAATTCCGCATTGTTCTACATTGAGTATAATGACGACTTTGAAGCGTTCAGTGACGAAAGCGCGAAACTGATTGAAGACTTGAACGGCTCCACTGAATCTGGAGAATGGGCAAGCCTGGACTTCGCAGCAATGGGCGCAAGCGGCCTGGAAATGTTCGTCTACGGCGACAATGTTGAAGACATCCAAACCGCAATTGATGAAATCCAGCCATTCATGGAAGATAACGATGGCCTGGAAAATACCGAATCCAGTTTAACTGAAGCCTATGACCAATTCACGTTAATGGCCAACCAGGAAAGCTTGAGCGAAAACGGGTTGACCGCAGCTCAAATCGGCATGGCATTAAGCGGAGTCGGTGAAGCACCTGTTTTAACGACCGTTACGAATGAAGACAAAGAACTTAATGTCTATATCGAAACAGAAGAAACCGAATATGCTGGAATTGAAGACGTAACAGCTATAGAAATTCCAACAGCACTTGGAACGACTGTTACGGTTGGGGATGTCATGGAAGTGGAAGAAGGCAAATCGCCGGATACCATCAACCGCAGAGATGGGCAGATGTTTGCTTCTCTAACTGCAGACGTCCTCGGCAACAACGCCGCTGAAATCACGGCTGAAATTGATGAACAGGTGGCAGAACTTGACCTGCCGGCCGGTGTCACGACAGACCACGGCGGCGTGACCGAACAGATCAATGAATCGTTCACGCAGCTTGGCCTGGCCATGCTTGCAGCCATTGCGATCGTTTACTTTGTACTGGTTGTCACTTTCGGCGGCGCACTCGCTCCGTTCTCCATCCTGTTTTCATTGCCATTCACCGTCATCGGTGTTCTGGTAGCTTTATGGATCACGGGAGAAGCATTGAGTGTCAACGCATTGATCGGCGTCTTGATGCTGATCGGCATCGTGGTCACCAATGCCATTGTTCTGATTGACCGCGTCATCCACATGGAGAAAGCCGGATTGACGACACGTGAAGCCCTTCTTGAAGGCGGCGTGACACGTCTGCGTCCGATCCTGATGACGGCACTTGCAACAATCGGTGCGCTGATCCCACTTGCCATCGGCGTTGAAGGCGGAGGCGGCGGATTAATCTCCCAAGGCCTCGGCATCACGGTTATCGGCGGGTTGATCAGCTCGACTCTATTAACATTGGTCATCGTGCCGATCGTTTATGAAGTTGTGGCGAAATTCCGCAAGAAACAAGTAAACTAAGTTTTATTCTGAAAGAAATCCAGGCAGCCCATTGGTGGGTTGCCTGTTTTTTTTTATGTATTTTTTGCTGACCGCACCCCAAATGGCCAAAACCGCACCTCGTTTGCCCATAACCGCACCTCAAACACTAAAGACCGCACCTCACATAAAAAGAAGGCCGGTTCATCAACTGAACCGGCCTTCTTTTTATTGTTTTTTCAAATAGTCCAGTACTGTTTCATCGATGAATGCGTCTTCTGACCAATGATCATCAAAATTTTCACGCAGCACAAAGGTTTTCAGGGCTTCTTTCACTTCCCCGTCGTAACTGCAGCCAGCTTTTCTTCTGATGGCGCGGCATACATTTAATGCAGCTCGTATAGCCGCTGCAATTCCTCTACCCGCTCCGGATGGTCATCGACGCGCAAATCGACTTTGACGTCGTTATAGCCGCCATATCCAGCGCCTTCCTGCAGGATATAAACAGCGGCTGACTGTTTGCCTCTGCTGTCGCCTCCCGCGTGCTGAGCAGCGGAAATGGCTTTTAGCATGCGTTCGGCAAGTGGACCCTCCGACTCTTCAAAGACCTTGCTCATTTCTGTAATTTATTTCAGGAAAAAATTCTTACTTGGCAGATCATTTGCAAAAAAAAAAAATCTACAGACCCCTAAAGGACTTCTGCAGATTCTACATTTTTCTTTGATTGCCGATCGAGTGCGCCGGTCCGGTATTTCTTTTTGTCTGTCTTCGATAACGCTTTGTATTCTTCCAAGAAAGATTCATATTTGGCTATGACTTCTTTGGTGGCTCCATACTCTTTGACTACGCCGAACTCCAGCCATAAAATCTGGTCGCAGAACTTTTTCATCTGCGAAATCGAATGGCTCACAAAGAACATGGTCTTCCCTTTTTCCTTGAACTCCATCATCTTGGCCAGGCTTTTTTCTGAAAATGCCTTATCCCCTACTGACAAGGCTTCGTCCACAATAAGTATATCCGGATTGACACGGACTGAAATGGAAAAGCCCAAACGTGATTTCATTCCGCTGGAATATGTTTTCACTGGCTGATCAATGAACTTTTCAAGTTCAGCAAATTCAATGATTTCCTCTTCCATAGCAGCAATTTCCTTTTTTGAAAATCCGAGCATCAATAATTTGAGCTCGATGTTCTCACGTCCGGATAACTTGCCATCCAAACCGGCATTCACCGCAATTAAAGCAACATTCCCATCACTGGTTACATGGCCGTTCGTTGTCGGAATAACACCGGCGATAATGTTTGCCAAGGTAGATTTCCCTGATCCGTTGATGCCGACTAGTCCCACAATCGAGCCCTTTTCCACATCGAAGGAGACATTCTGCAAAGCGAAGAAATCCTCTCCGTAATCTTTATAGGGGACCAGCAAATCAAGAATTCGTTCAGATTGTTTTTTATATAATTTATAGCGTTTAGAGACATTTTTGACTTCCACAGAATTAATCAAGAGTTTCACTTCCAATTTTTATAAAAAGTCAATAAATTGACTTCTAAATTTCACGTGAAGATAAGCACCTACTAGGAACGTTAAAGCGACTACGCCAATAAAATACATAGTATAAACTGGATTTTCAAGAAAATACCAGCCTTCCCCAAGCAGCGAGTAACGGTATCCTTCGATTATATAATAAAACGGATTAAGCTTCAGAAAGGTTTGCCATGATTCAGGCAGCAAAGTCGGCGGCCATAAAATAGGCGACAAATACAACAGCATACGCATAACCGACTGCAACAGCATCTGAACGTCTCTGATGATGGTCGACAACGTAGACGTAATCAAGGCAAAACTGAACAGGAACACCAGAAGACCGATGATATAAATCGGCAACTGCAGGTAGTAGATGGAAATCGGGAATCCGATAAACTGCAGTATCACCATTCCAATAGCTAATAATATCAGATGAGGGTAAAACTGTGCAAAGATTGTATAATTCGGTATGACACTCATTGGGAAATTCATCTTGGACAGCATCCTGATTTTACTGTAAATAGACTTGGATGATTTCATGACACTGTTATTGATAAAGAACCACACCAGAATTCCGGCGAACATCCACTGGAAATAAGGAATATCGCCGATAGCTTCCCGCTGGCGGATCCCGAAACCGAAAACAAACCAGTAGATGAGAATTTGGATTGTCGGATTGATGATTTCCCAGGCTGCACCGAGGTAATTGCCTCTTGTTAAACTGCGCAACTCATAAACAGATAATCTTTTAACCAAATAAAAGAATTCTACTTGCTCTTTAAAAACTTTTATAGCTGATTGCATTCTGATTCCTCACTAACTTTTCCCTGAATACTTATAAAAGCCTCTGTTTGATTCTCTAAAAGCTTATGAAATAAACAACCGGTATGATAAATTGTCGAGTTAGACAAAGAAAAATTCTTATAAAATATTATCTTGTTTAAGAGAATCTACTATACGGATTGTGTTTTTTCTATCCATAAAAGTATTTATCTGTTGATATTTTTCAAGAATTTCATCTTCTACTTTGTAATTTTGACTAATAACAAGCTTTACTTTTTCCATTAAATTACCGAGCGTATAAACAATTGCACCAGGTGCATTTTCATCATTAACCGGTGGAATTGCTTTATATTGATTGATTAGATACTCTTTTTCTTCCCAATAGAAAATAGGATATGCTCCTCTGAAAGTCGCATCATAAATTGCTGAAGAATAATCAGTGATGAAAATAATTGAGTCCTTTAAAGCCTCTGAAGGATTGTTGCTTATAATATGCTGGTATTCCTTCATGTTTTCATAAATGTGTTCTGAAAATTTGTTATGAGGGACTATCAACAGTTTGTCGAGTAACCCATTTTCTTTAAAAGCTTCAATTACCCGCATGATTTGAGTATAGTATGTTGTCTGCTCGATTAATCCTCTATAGATCAATCCTTCTTCCCAATAACGATAGGTAGGCATAAAGGCAATTTTATCAGCTGTTATATTGAGTTTTGCATAATCAAACGTTGCTAATCCTGTAAGTATTAAATCGTCTCTGTCGTAACCCATTTTGTAAAATTCTCCGGCTTCAAGTTCTGAACTAATGACAGATTTACGCATATTGAAAACATTTTTGTCTTTATGGAAACCAAAAGCCATTGGATTGTCGACAGGTTTTGCAAACATTATACCATGTTGAAGGAATGTCAAAGGAATGGAGTTAATTTTTTCCCGAATCACATCAATGTACAACCGATCATTCAATAGGTGGTTTGATAATTCACTGGAAATTAGATTTGAGGCCATAAAAGTCAAATAATAATGACGGAAACTATGTTTTTCCACGATCGCCTTTTTATATTTCTTTTTGAGTTCTTGATAATTTTCCGCGTCTTTGCTTAAGATAAAGTAGTTTTGTGAGTTTAGCTTCTTTTCTTTCATTACTTGTTCGAAAACTCTTATTCCAGATTCATCAGCTTTCATGCTTTTCTTTTCAAAATATAAATTTACGTTCACTTTTTTTCTAGGAACTATTTTCGAAAGAGCATTAGCCATAAAAATCAAGTTTTTATTTAAGAATGTATATTCTTCAGATTTGGATAGTATTGTCGAGGTTACATCTCCGCGCAGATTTGTTCTTATCACATTCACTTGATCTCCAACTACCTTGAAGCCCAAAGTCTTCTTTCTCGTTGGCCGAACGTTTAATTTCAAGTTATGTAAAATCGATTTTTCATCCCCAACATATAAGTTGGTGTGAATACGGTTATTGACATTCAGGTGTGAGATAGGAACTTTAAAAAAACCATATCTTCTAGCAAGCTTAAAATTTAAGGGACGAACAAATTTAGCTAATGGTGTTCCTTCAGTGCCGACATATAAGTGGTCATAAACACCACTTGCTTTATAGGCATAATGGGTGCTTCTGCCAAAAAGATATAGGTTCTTACCGAAGAATCTGGCTTTCATATTCGGATGAAAACTTGAAACTTTAGTTGGTCTTGCTTGCGTCAAATAAATGCCATTCGTTTTATTGTGCAAATAATACTTAATGCCATTTACTTTTAAAATTCCAAGAAGGTGTTTGTCTCTGTACTTTTTCAATTTTGTTTTATCCGCAATTTTAATGCTTTTTCCTGCTAATTTTTTAAGGTTAACATTTCCAATTATATCTTCTATTTCAAAACTCAAGGTAGTTGGACTGGACAAACCATACTCCAAGTTCAGTTCATTAAGGAGTACTGAAAAGATTACTTTCCTTGTAACGATCTCTTTTCTGAACAAATCATAAATCACAAAAATGTGAAATTGATCATACTGGACTTTTCCAATGGTCAAAAACCGATATTCTACGGTCGTTAAGCCTAGATCCGTTTGGATAACATGCGAAGCTGCATCGAAAGTAGCTAAATCATGAATGCTTGAAATGTGTTTTCCGGCTTGATCATAAAGTGAAAAAGTTGTATCGCTCGTTTGTTTAAAAGTTAATAGATCCGAAAAGTTTTCAAAACTCATTAGCATTGAAGTTTCACGCGGAAGAAAATCAGAACTATCTTCTTCAATGAAGCTCGATGCATATACTTTATTATCTTTTACATACACAATAATACATTCTTCTGAAATTTGATTGGTAAATAAAACTTGATTTTCGGCTTCGTATGAACCTAGCACATTTGGATTTTGATTTACTAATGGCAACTGTAAGTAATAGATATCTTCAGTTTCCATCATGAAAAACTCGATTTTTTCATCAGTTTCTTCTACTATCTGTAATCTAGAATTAAATACTTTCACTTTTATACCTTCTTTATCAATTATATTTGAATACAAGTTCATGCGTTCCATCGGTGAAATCACAATTAGACTGGCACAAATCTCACATTAAGTAAGATTAAACCAGCCTACTACAAGTTCATATTTTATATTTATTTCACATTGAATAATACCATAGCTCAGCACCGCTAATAAAGTTGGAGTTCAAAATGGTTTTCCGATTTCCATGTAAAAGGAAACGAATTTCTAAGCTACTTTATAAATGCTTTTACTACTCGCTCGGTTGCCTGTCCATCCTCTAAAGAAGAAAAGCGGTTTTTAAATTCCGCAAAGTTCGAGCTTAACTGGACATTGGTATCCATCATTGCCTGGATTGCCTGGAAAAGTTCAGTTTCTGTTTGTACAATAGGTCCGGGTGCATCTTTTTCAATATCGATGTAAAAGCCACGCAGCTGATCACGATAGTTTTCCAAATCATACATAAAGAAAATAATCGGCCGGTTTAAAATCGCATAATCGAAAAAGACCGAAGAGTAATCCGTTATCAGCAAATCTGAAGCCAAGTAGAGATCCCGTATATCCGGATAAAGCGATACATCATATACCATACCCTCATATGCCGAGAAATCAAAGTTTTCAGCAACCAAATAATGCATGCGGGACAGCAGCACCCAGTCGTCCCCGAATTCTTTTTTCCAGTTTTCCAAATCAAACTGGAATTCAAACTTATACTTTCCTTTTTGATAAAACTCATTATCTCTCCAAGTAGGAGCATAAAGCATGACTTTTTTATCTTCAGCAATCCCTAAATCTTTCTTTAAATTGCTGATCAATGCACCTGAATGGCTGGTCAAAACATCATTACGGGGATATCCGGATTCAATGACTTTTCCATTATAGTGGAAGGCATGCTTAAAAATTTCAGTTGAATAGGGATTCGGAGAAATCAAGTAGTCCCATTTCGCAGATTCCAATATGAAATTCTTTTTATAAGAATCTGTTTTTGTATTAGGCATATGAATTTCTTCAATATCCAAGCCAAGTTTTTTTAAGGGAGTTCCGTGCCAGGTTTGAAGGTAAACAGTACCTTTTGGTTTTGGCATCCATCTGGGCAATCTGACATTATTGACCCAATACTCAGCTCTTGGAAATGTCCAAAACCATGGTATGGTGAACCTGCGGATATGGGGTACATTGAATTCTTCAAAAAGTTTAATCGCGCTCTTATCGACGCTCCAGAGAAGCTTGAAGTCCGGATAATGTTCTTTCATGTACTCATAAATAGCACGTGGGTTGTCACTGAATTGTTTGGCATGAAAACTTTCAAACACGACCAATTTTTTCTTTTTCGGAAGTTTTCCCAATATTACAAACACCGCTCGGAAAACCCTTCTTGTATAACTGCTATTTTTAAGTCCTTTGATTTTTTGGACAAAATTCATTTTTTCACCTTACTTCTTTCTTTAAAAGCGGATATGGCATGAACCCATTACAATAAATGGTATCTTACCCCTTTTTATTTTATACTGATAAAGAGCAATAGCCCAAGTATCTTCAAATAGCATCTTTTCTTTGGCAAAGGCGTCTAATACCTCATACGTACCCTATATTTCCAATAGCTATTACACATGATAACATATAAGATGATATCATAGCATATTGCGAATTAAATCGAAAATAAGCATTTTGGAGTGGATAGACATGAAGAAAGTAATAACATACGGGACCTTTGACTTAATTCATCACGGCCATATAAATATATTGAAGCGAGCAAAAGAACAAGGGGATTATTTGATCGTCGGCTTATCATCAGATGAGTTTAATTCTATCAAGGGCAAAGCTGCCTATCACTCTTATGAAGAACGGAAACTTATACTTGAAGCGATAAAATACGTTGACGAAGTGATTCCTGAACACAATTGGGGACAAAAAGTTTCGGATATCCAAAAAAATAATGTAGATCTATTTATAATGGGCTCCGATTGGGAAGGCAAATTTGATGAATTGATGCATTATTGTGATGTTGTTTACTTGCCTCGAACAGAAGGTATTTCAACTACAAAAATCAAAACAGACCTTTACAACAGCCAATGATTAAAGAATTCGGAATTTCCACCTATCTATTTCTATTTAAAATCTTCTTTGCCCTATTTAAACTTTTTCCACTAAGGAACAAAACCGTCTTTCTTTCTTTCTTCTTTTGGTGATAATGCATATTTTATTGCGAGAGAGTTATCGAAGGCAGAACAACATCAAATCATTTTCATCAATCAGGCCAAATGCAAAATTGATTTCACCACCATCCCTACCGACAACAAAAAGATTTATAGCTTTGAGACATCCAATATCCTGGACACGTTTTTATCGATTTATCATTTGGCTACTGCAAAATACGTCTTTGTCGATAATTACGCTGGCGTTCTTTCAGTCATTAAATTCCGGCACAACGTTAAATGCGTCCAATTATGGCATGCAGCAGGAGCTACTAAAAAGTTCGGCTGGAGCGATCCGGAAACTTCGGCAAGAAGTGAACGGGCAAAACTCAGATTTCAGCAGGTATATGACCGTTTTCAATACATCCCTGTCGGCTCACAGCAAATGGCAGACATCTTTTCTGAATCTTTCCATGTCGACCAAAGCCACTTCATCTATACCGGAGTGCCTCAAACCGATTTCTATTTTGATCCGGCCGCAAAAGAAAAAGCTTATTCCAGATTATGCGGCTTGTACCCGATTATAGACGGAAAAAAAGTAGTCTTGTATGCACCTACTTTCCGTAAAAGTTCTTTGCAAAGTATGAAAATCCAGTTAGACGTGGAAGAATTTTTGAATAAATTGGACGATCAGTATGTGTTATTGATCAGGCTGCATCCATCTGTGCAGGAAGCCACCAATTTCACTAAACACCCGCGTGTCCTGCTGGCCAATAATTATCCGCATCTTAACGAGCTGCTCATGGTCAGCGATATCCTGATCACTGATTACTCCTCAATTCCCGTAGAATTTTCATTGCTCGGGAAAAAAATGATATTCTTCACTTATGATCTTGTGGAGTATAAAAAAACCCAAGGCATCTGGGCAGAGAACAGCCTTTATTTTCCAGGTCCCATTGTGAAGACTACCAGCGAAGTAATTCAGCATATTTTGGACACTTCGATTGACCATGAAAAAATCGATCAATTCCGCAATCACTGGAATACATATTCAGCAGGCCAAAGCACATGCCAGCTCATTACCGTCATTTACGATCCAAAAGATCTATAGAAGAAAAGCCAGCGCTCCGGCAATCCGGTTTGCTGGCTTTTCATTTTTCGTGATCAGATTGGCCGTTCGGGTCTCTCATCTCAAAAACCTTCTTATTTTTTTAATTTTCAGTTTTCAATAGAGCGAATTGCTTATGCGCGTGGTATAATAGGATTATAAAATTTGCAAATCTACCTTCTTTGACTCCAAGACGCTTGACCCTTTCCTTAATAGCTCCCATACATACGCGGGCTTGGCCCTGCGCACTAAAAAAAGGGGTGAGAAAGGTGCTTTCTAAATGGATTAAAGTCTCAGCAGCCGTATTATTGATCCTGTTTACCGTGCTATCCTTTTCTGGCCAGTCACAAGCAGCGAGTTCCACTTTTATTACAAAAGGCAATACGACCAGCAAAGTGGTCGCTTTGACGTTCGATGATGGTTCAGACGGTACTAACATCAATAAAATTCTGGATATCCTGTCTGCCAATAACGTGAAAGCGACATTTTTTTTAACGGGTTCCGGTGCCAAAAACCATCCTACCTGGATCAAAAACATCTCAGCCAAAGGCCATCAGCTCGGCAACCACTCTTATTCGCATCCTGACTTCACCAAACTGACTGCTGCAAAAATCAAGAGTGAACTTGATACCACGGAAGCCACAATCAAAGGATTAACTGGAAAAACGACCAAACCAATTTTTAGAGCGCCATTCGGTGCATCCAATGCAGCCGTCTTGAAGGCAGTCGGTGACGCCGGATATACCCATACGATTCAGTGGAATATCGACACTGTTGACTGGAAAGGCGTCTCTTCCACACAAATCACTGACAAAGTCCTAAATAACATTGTGCCCGGATCCATTGTTTTGATGCATACTGGCGCAGGAGCATCCGGAACTCCAGGTGCGTTGCCTGGTATGATCAGCAAATTGAAAGCTAAGGGATATAAATTCGTCACTGTTTCTGAGTTATTGAAATTGCCACCCCCAGCAAGTGGCACCAAATATACAGTTAAAGCCGGAGATACACTGTATAGCATTGCCAAGAAATACAATGTCACCGTTGCAGCGATCGCTAAAGCCAACAACATCACCAATTATAATCTGATTCGTGTCGGGCAGGTATTGACGATTCCGGTCAAAGCCACTCCTCCTGCTGTTGTCAAATACACCGTTAAGGCTGGGGACACCCTTTACAGCATTGCACGCACCTACAATACCACCGTTGCCAAAATTGCTGCGGCCAATAAGATTACCAATGTCAATGCGATTAGCGTAGGACAAGTGCTGGTGATTCCAAGATAGCAGGAAAACTGACATGATGAATGCCGTTGATTAAAGAGCAACCAAAAAGGAGCCGGGATCTATTCTTCCGGCTCCTTTTTCTATATGGCTTTTGGTTTGTACAGAAATCTGCGGTATAACTTAAAGATTAGAAATGCCATAGCCAACAAGAAGAAAATGGCCAGGATGGGTGCGATAAATATCAGAATCGGAACCATTGTCGCCGTAGCATCTTCTGCTGCAGAAACTGCCGGACTCATCAAAGCAGTTTCGCTCACACCTTTTACTGCGGTGATAGTCGCATGTGAAGCGGTGGCTGCTCCCCCTCCGCCAATGATGGCGATGCTCCATTCCAGAAAAGGATTCATATCTCCGATAAACGAAGCGGTTAGCAGGATGCCGGCCAAAGCGGCAATCGGCGTCGAAATCATTTTCATGAAAGAGCCTAAACCAGGAACATAATTGACCGCAATTTCAAAAAGTGTGGCTACAGCAAAGGCGATAATTGCTGGTGTGCTGCCGATCCAACTGAAACCTTCTGAAAGGGTCAACCAGTCTACATGTACGAATATTCCCGTTATCAGCAGTGGCGTAAAAATCCTAAAGCCTACGGTTGCACTTAACGCCAGTCCGATACATATCGCAAGAATGGTTTCCATTGCGTTGACCTCCCTTGCCTCAGTTTTCTTTCATTATACATGAGACAAATCTTGCCTGTTACTTATACAGCAGTCCACCCGGCATAGGAGATGAAACCTTCGTCTATCTTTCAGCGTTCTTTCCATTTGCCTCTTCCTAAGCATCCTTGACTTTTTCCTCACGCAAAATCTTTTCAAACAGCTTTAACAATGGTTCCTTCAGCTCGGGGCGCTTTAAAGCGAAATCTATCGTCGTTTCGATAAATCCATACTTTTCTCCCACATCATACCTGCGCCCTTCAAATTCAAAAGCGTAAACCTTTTGTAGTTTATTTAATTTTTGGATAGCATCTGTAAGCTGGATTTCCCCGCCTGTTCCAAACTGGTGTTCACCTAAAAAACCGAATATTTCCGGAGTCAAAATGTAGCGCCCCATAATCGCATAATTGGAAGGTGCTGTTCCCAATCCTGGTTTTTCCACAAAATTTCTTACTTTCATCAACTGGCCATCCATCGACAACGGATCGATGATTCCATATCGCTCCGTTTCTTCCATTGGAACCTGTTGGACACCAATAATCGAACTTCTTGTTTTATCAAATTGCTTCATCAGCTGAGCAAGGCATGGCTCTTCGTTCACCACGATATCATCACCCAACAATACAGCAAAGGCTTCGTCACCGATAAAGTGGCGGGCTGACCAAATCGCGTGGCCCAAACCAAGCGGATGCTTTTGGCGGATATAGTAAATCTCTAACTTTGACGTTTCAAGAATAGTTTCCAGCATGTCCAGTTTCCCTTTTGCCAGCAACATGGCCTCCAGTTCATGTGCGTGGTCAAAATGATCTTCAATCGCCCGTTTTCCTTTCCCGGTGACAATAATGATGCTTTCAATGCCCGATGCAATAGCTTCCTCCACAATGTATTGGATCGTAGGTTTGTCCACGATTGGCAGCATCTCTTTTGGCATGGCTTTAGTCGCCGGAAGAAATCGTGTTCCAAGCCCAGCAGCTGGAATGATTGCTTTTCTGATGGACATCAGTGGCTCCTCCTTTTGCAGCTCTCTTTTATTATTCATCATAACACTTATCAGAACTTTCTGATAAGTGTTATGAAATATCTCTCATTATCGAATAGGTTCTATTAATAAAACAACAGTTCGATTCCCTTTAAAATTCAATTTATATGAATACTTATACCTATTCAAATCTATTGTATCCAAGACTATAATAATTTAGATATTCCAATTATTATACACAGGGGGAAGAAAATGAAACGTTTAGCAGTATTTTTATTAGTTTTAGGATTTGTATTTAGCACCATGCCACTTTCTGCATTCGCCGTTAAATCGGATGATGCTGAATTCCAGCAGTTTTTAACCGACATCAACTGGGAAAAACAAGCTTATCTTGACTACCTGAAAAGCAAAGACTGGTCTTTAGAAGAATTTGATACGGTCGACGAATTAGGTACTCCGCTAACAGAAGAAGGCATTCAGGCTTTACAGGTCCGCCTTGAACTGAGCCGTATGGACTTGAATGAATTGCTTTATTATAATGGTGATCTTGAGTATGGCGAGGATGTTCTGGAAGGTACTTCCTTGATTTTCATCGAAGATATTGAAGACTATATTGAATTTTACTTGGAAGACGATATAAGTACTCCAATTGATGCTACTAACTTGCAGGAGCTTATGGAAGAGTATGGCTTCTCTTCTGAAAAAGAGTTGGAGGCATTTTTGCAGGAGTATGATGATTCCATATCACAGTACGAATATATAGAGGATTTAGAATCCACCATTATTTTCTATCAAGACATGGGCGACCTTGAAATCGATATCGACGGACTCTTCACTGACCTGGGTTTGACTGAAGAAGAAGTTGAAAGACTGATTGCGCACATGGAAACATTGGATTATGAAGATCCTGCTTTCGAACAAAAACTGACACAATTAAGCGATCGTATGATGGCAGTCGGCGATTTTGAAACTGCTGATGAACTGACGGCAAAACAGGTTGCTGAAATTATGGATATATACAACGACATGATCGATTTACTTGAACTGAAAACTGCTTATTACTTTGTAAAGGATGGCCAGAAGACGTCTGTTTCGTTGGCTACTTTGATGACGCTGGAATCGACTGAAGGCGCTGACCTATTGATTGAAATTTACAACCTGAAAGATGTATTCCTGGCTGACATCCTATTGACTGCCGATATGTTCAGATCTGATTTAATTATAGGTACTGGAAAGGATTTAGGCACAGTAGAAAAAGTCATCTCAGCGCCAACAGTGGTACAACCGCCAGTTGCAACTGCTCCGGCCAACAACCAAACTGTGAAAGGCGGAAAATTGCCGGCTACAGCTTCTGATTTTGCAGCAAATGCAATTTTTGGATTGGCTTTGCTTCTAACCGGCATTGCTCTATTCCGCCGCGTTAGAGCTGCAGCAAATCAATGACGGAGAATAGACACGAAAAAAGAAGAAGCAAAAAACCGCTTCTTCTTTCATTATCCATCGTCTTCATCGTCCTTGGCCTATGGTTCAGCACTACCAGCGCCGCCACTTTCGTAAAAGGCTATATGCTCTATAAAACAGGCAATGTCGAAGCGAAGGATTTCAGCAGCAAACCTGATCTGCAACCGATTGAAATCGCCTTAGACACTGAGGAAACCGAAGAAACGGAAATCATTGAACCAGAAATCCATTCCGAGTATCCCGAAACGCCTGAAATCGGCGACCTGATGGGCGAGCTGATTATCCCGAAGCTTGAAGCCAGTCTGCCGATCATACATGGCACGAATGAAGAAGAACTGGAAAAAGGCGTCGGGCATTTCGCTCAAAGTGTAATGCCTGGCGAAAATGACAACTCCGTATTATCCGGGCATCGCGATACCGTATTCCGCGAGCTTGGCGAGGTTGGCAAAGGTGATACATTGATTGTCAAAACGCATTCAGGAACCTTCACCTATAAAGTCCGCCAAGTGCGGATCGTGGACGAAGACGACCGGACCGTCATTGTTCCGAAACCAAGAGCCACCTTAACGGTTTCGACCTGCTACCCGTTTGATTTTGTCGGATATGCTCCGGATCGTTATATTTTGGTTGCTGACCTGGTTGCCAGCGAGTAAACACTTCCCTTATGGAAGTGTTTTTTTGTTTCACGCTTTTCCTAATGGCAAGACCTTCTTGATCAGAGACTTTAAGTGCTGAGGTTTTGAAATGGTTGTACTTAAGTTGCCGAAATTAGTGCGATAAAGGACCATTCTCTGACGGCCAAGCTTAAGGGATTCTCTGGTATCAGCTGTGGAATGGAGCCTTACCCTGCTCCTCGGCGAATGAGGGAATTGAGACAACTTAAAATAGAAATCATAGGTTGTGTCCTTGCCTGTCCCCATCATCAGATCTGTATCCAGTTCCATCAAAAACGATTGTTCCTCGTATGGATAAATTCCGCCTTTATCAGCTTTGTCCAGTTCCAGCATTGCTACGGGAAGGTCCTTGTTATTCTTTCTGTCTCTTACATAAAAATTTCCGGTAAGAGGTTTTGTGGCCTTTGGAATCCATAACTTTCCGGACAGCAGCCACTTATTTTTACGCTTGGTGATGGTTTCCACAATCACTTTCGGCTTATTGAATTTCGTGACATCATATTCTCCATCACTTCCTTGAAAAACAAACCGACTGCTTTCCTGCTTCACAATTGGAGATTTTTCCGTATTCGTCAACAGCTGGGAGACACCCATCAAATCCTGGTCTTTTTCAGCCATCATCAATTGGTACAGCAGTTTTTCTTTATCAGGCAGTCTTTCGGAAATAGGGGATGGAATGTCTTTTAGGTAAGACAAAACCAGATCTTTCCACCGCTCCCTTTCCTGTTCAGTGATTAAGGCAAACTTGAGGACATGCAATCGGATGACATCCAACAGACTTTTAAGATCATGCTCATCGATTATTTGTTTTGGCCTGTTGGTCGCTATCAGCCATTGCCGGTTTTCAGCCAGCGCTTCAAGGCGGTGTGCCGTGTTCTCCAGCTTCATTTGCTGCTGGGTGATGGACGGCATGAATTCTTCTTCCCGAATCCGCCATTTGTAGACTACCTCATCAATGACTTGAATTTTCTTTGCCAGGACAGCCGCTTTCAAGGTCACGGATAAATCCTCATAATATTTACCTTCTTTGAACACTATGTTATTTTCTGTAAGCAATTTTCTTTTCCATAGTTTATTGCAGGCAATGCTATCCTGTAAAAGTTCCGGGCTATCCTGCAGCGTCGTTAAGTCTTTCTCCTTGTACAAGCCAAATTCCACATGGCGGGGCGGGGCGTATTGCCTCTCTTTGTCGAAGCGGACCACTTTGCCTACCGCGTAGTCGGCATCACTTTTTTCTGCCGCTTCCACCAATGAACGGATGGCGTTCGGAGGAATAATGTCATCCGAATCCAAAAAGAAAATGTAATGGCCGCTGCTCAAAGTGACTCCACGATTGCGTGTGTAGCCTAAGCCGCCATTGTCCTGCGAATATACGGAAAAGCGCCCATCCTTTTGAGCATATTCCTGAAGCGTTTCTTCGCTTAAATCGGTGGAACCATCATTGATTGCCACTACTTCAAGATTTTTATAGGTTTGCGCGACAACCGATTCCAAGCAAGCTTCCAAATACGGAATTGCGTTATACACAGGAATAACGACCGAAACAAGAATTGCCATATCCTTCCCCCTTTACTTTTTCTTGAAAACACTCTCGATCACTTTAGCGGAAGCTTTTCCATCTTCGAGGCTTCCGAATTCCTCAACAAACCGGTCTAAATCAGCCTTATACCCATCGAGCTTTTCAGGATGCTTTATATAGCTGAGCAAGTCATCGATCGTTTCACAGACAGGACCGGGTGCTTTTTCAGCAAAATCAAAATACATACCGCGCCGTGTAATATACTCACCCAAATCATAGCAATACAGCAGAATCGGCCTTTTCAGCAACGCATAATCAAACATGACAGATGAATAATCCGTAATCAGAAGATCTGCCAGCAGGTACAGTTCCTGAATATCCTGGTAATTGGAGGCATCCAGTACATTCGGCGGCAATTCAAATTGCGCAATTTTATCTGACAGCAAATAATGAAGCCGAAGGACCAGCACCGTATCGTCTTCTATCTCTTTGCTTATCTGCTGGACATCATCCAGCACCCGTTGAAACGAATTGGGATCCCAATCCCTGAATGTCGGTGCAAAAAGGATGACTCGTTTTCCGGACGGAATGCCTAAGTTCATGCGTGCCTTTTCTTTGATTTCAGGCGGCTGGCTGATCAGCAGATCGTTTCTCGGATAACCCGTCTCCAGAATCTCGCCGCCATACCTGAAGCCTCTTTTCAGCACTTTACTGGTGTACCGGTTAGGGGAAACCAAGTAATCCCATGCATCGGTCTGCTTTTTTAACCGGGCCAATTCCTGTATGGCCGGCAGTTTCTTTTGGTCGTAGCCCATTCTTTTCAGCGGCGTTCCGTGCCAGGTCTGGATATAGACTTGCTTCTCTTTTTTTTCTGCGAGATGTGCCATGCCCTGGTTATCAACCCAGAACTTGGCGCGATTCAGGTAATACAAATGCTTCAAGCTATTTCTCTTCACTTTTTTAGCTGGCCCGGGCATCTCTATTGTTTCTGGCTCTTGGAAAGACCAGATGTATTTATAGTTCATGTTTGATTCCATTAATTGTTCATAAATATATTTAGGGCTGTCGCTGTATTGCTTGCCCATATGGCTTTCAAATATGACCCAATTCGAGCGGATCGGCAATCTGGGAATCCATCGCTTTGCCCATTTCTGGAAAGCCGATTCCTTGACCTGTGTCCTGCCAGCAGTTTGGTTTTTTCTTCTTTGTTTTAACTTCCATTTGATCTGATCGGCAGTTTTCACTGGCTGAACCCTGATCGAGAAGGAATTCTGTTGATTGATGTAAATGCTTTTCGATAAATTGCCTGTCTCGACTTCAATATTCGGCAAGTCGGCTATTTCCGATTTTTTCACCAGGATTTTGTGGAGATTGCCCATATGATTCACGTAGAGCGAAAGGTAATAGTTTCCTTCTGTCATATTCTCTACATGGAAAGTGAATATGCCATCCCCTGACTCTTCTGAAACGAGTGTCGCTCCTGTCTGCCGGTTCCGCAGCATCCAAAAAGATGTGACGCTGTCAGGATCAATCGAATTGACGTTCACTGTAGCCTGGAAGGAAAATCGCTTTTCATCCAGATGGATATCAGAAATTTGGTAGGCAATTTCCGGACGCTGTATTTTCAAGAACTTTTCATGGTGATTGACTAGAGCCGAAGCCTTGAAATAGTACTGGCTGCCAGTTGCCTGAATCCGGTTGGCTGTTGTTTCGAATCCGTTGATGTATGCAATATAATCATCAAATGCGGCGCGATCTCCTATGTACAGCAAATAGTAGAGAATCCGATCTTTTTCGGCCAGATTCAAAAAAGCATACTCATCCATCGTTTCATGCAGGTAATCATAGATCA
The DNA here is from genome assembly GCF_056680115.1 of Planococcus sp. BI3. NCBI lineage: Bacteria > Bacillati > Bacillota > Bacilli > Caryophanales > Caryophanaceae > Planococcus > Planococcus sp. BI3. Next base: position 3,750,505 of record NZ_CM155266.1, on the reverse strand, counting down.
GCGCGTGGAACTTTTCTTTGTACTCCTCATCAAAAAGCAGGTAGTCGTTGGTATAGAGCTTCAGGTCGTGCCGGAGAAATTTATTGTTTTTTTCTTTCTGATAAATCGAAGCTCCACTGTCTTTTAGGAATTGATCGAAATAGCGATGCGCAATAATGCGGTTTTGAAAATTTTCAAACTCAAATCGCCGGTTGGTGATGGATTTCACGTCACTGTTTTCCACTACCCGCCAATAATAGATTGGCTCGGGAATGATGCTGAAGGATTCAGCAAGAAAATAAGCTTTTCCCGTAAAGACGATGTCTTCATAGTGGATGCCTTCTGGAAACCGCAGATGATGGGCATCCAAAAACGACCGTTTATAGATTTTATTGACGGACAGACTGTCAAACAGCATGCCCATAAACTCACGGATGTTCAAATTGACTCGTTCGGTTGAATACAGTTGTTTGTGGTACCAGATTTCGTAATTGTTTGTCCGGATCACCTGTCCAGCTACAAAATCCGAATCGGTCCGTTCGATTGCCTCCACCATTTTTTCACAGGCCGTTACGGTGTACCAATCGTCCCCGTCCAAGAACATCAAGTATTCTCCCGTAGAATTGGCGATTCCGGTATTTCGGGGAGTGCTGCAGCCCCCGCTGTTTTCCGGCAAGTGAATCGCTTTAAAGTTGGCTTTTCCTTCCACAAATCGATCGATCAGCTCTCCTGTCCGGTCGCTTGAGAAATCATTGACCACTACTACCTCAAAATCGGTATAAGTCTGTTCCTGCAAAGACTGCAGGGCTTCTTCGATATACAATTCATTGTTGAAGGCGATAACGACGACAGAGAGCTTCGGCCGTCTTGCTGATTGCTGGTCATTGCCCATTCTCTCCGCCTCCCAACTCTTCAAACAGGCCATACCATTGCTGCTTGATGACCTGTTTATCAAATTTCATACTATTTTCATAAGCCTTGCTGCTATACGAATAAAACAGCTCCGGATGATGAGCCAGGCGTTTCATATGCCGCCCCAGCAACTGGACATCTCCCACAGGCGCAATCAAGCTGTCCTCGTATTCGGTCAGGATTTCACGTATGCCCGGAGCACAGTCAGTGGAAATGCATGGCAATCCGCACGACTGTGCTTCAATCAAAGACATGGGAAGGCCTTCCGCTTTGGATGACAGGACAAAAAAACTTGCTTCTCTCAAAGAAGCTTCCATGTCTTCAGTCTGTCCTTCCAGAAAGACCCGCTCTTCCAAGTCGAAAATACGGATAAGGTTCTGCAGCGAGTCCTCTGCTTGCCCTTCCCCGTAAATATGCAGCGTCCATCCAGGAATCTGCTCTGCCACTGATGCAAAGGACTCGATCAACACATCAAAACCTTTTCCAGAGACCAATCTTCCGGAGGAAACAATTTTTTTATGCTGATACAAAACTTCTGGGGGAGTAAAATGACGGAATGGTGCGGGGTTGTACATCACTCCTGTATTCGTGAATCCGGCTTCTTTAAAATGCTCTTCATCCTTTTGGGTCAAAAGCAAAAATTTAGAGACCTGGCGGTAGTGGCTCAATATCCGTTTGTAGCGCTGTGAGCTTTTAGCAGCTGCCACACTTTCATGGCTTTGACCGATTATTTTAATATTTTTCTTATACAAAACCGGCAGCATCCACTGCATCCCGTAAACCTGGATTGCAATGACAAATACCTCTTCATCGCCAAAAGCTTCAAAAAATTTTTTCACTTCATTGCGCTGCTTCTGAAGCCGGTAGCGTCGATTCAATTCCTTCGAAACCTTGACCAGCCTCTTTTGCTTCAAATTCGAGGACAGCTCAATCGGCGCAGGCGGGCGATAATTGTCCTTGTGAATGAGCGTAACCGGGACTTCTTCCGAAAAATAGCTGGGCGCCTTTTTCTGTTTATTGACACTCAAAATAGAGACATTATGCCCGTCCGCCATGAATTCCTCCGTTAGAATAGAAGCCACACGTTGAGCGCCGCCGTGGTTATTGAATTCATTGATTAAAAAAACAATATTCTTTCGTTCCATATGATTACCCCTTGTGAATAGATTAGCGTTCAGCGGTTTATGCTAATGCTTAGCCTTTTTCTCGATCCGCAGGTATTTGTTGGCGGTTTGGATATCGACTGTATAGGCTTCTGTAGAATAGGGCTGTGATGGATATCCGTTCGGTTTTGATGCCCAGACGAGATTCAATAGCTGATGATGCGGTTCTTTTTCCATCCGGTAGCTTAAATGGCTTTCATAGCTTCCATCTTTAAGCGCCGCCAAGTCGATCACCACTTTGAAGCGTGAAAAATTATAGACTTTTCCTTGTGGATTATATACTGGATTTTCTGTAATTTCTTCCGTTTCAATTACTTGGGCAGGAAACGCATAACGCTCAAAACTGATCAAATCCGTCAAGCAAAAATCCAGTGAAACATCTTCTGGCGATTTGGTTTCATAGCCCCGCACAAATGCTACGCCGTCGATATAGAGCAGTTCACCCTCCACCCAGATCCGGTTGACCTGCTGTTCCACTTTTTCAATGTTTTCGATGGCCAATTGCAAATTATTTCGCTGAACACCAAACTGATAGCGGAAATGGCTGATGCCGTCCGGTGACCGCTCCGTGATGCTGGCATTTCCGGACCAAATGGAAAACTCGACCACTCCTCCATCCTTCAATTCCTCCTGCAGCCAAAAACTGAACTTGCCTGGTTTAAAGAACAATGGAAATTCCTTTTCACTGAAATGGACCGTAAACCCTTTGCCTAACGAGCTGAGATCCTTCCTGACAGTTTCACCGGTTCGGTTGTCCCGAATGGCCAGCTGGAAGTGATTATGGACATTCACCCGCTGCTGACTCTGTACAAATCCCGTCAACTGAATCCCAAAGCCATCTTCTCCTGTTCCATATATCACTTGTTCGATTGCATGCTCGTATTGAATTTCTGCCTGTATGGATTCAATCTTCTTCCGGCCGCTCATAAATTCCCCGTACATGGAGCCCACAAACTTGGCATCGCCGTATGTAATAAGTTCGCCTTGGTGAATCCAGGCTGCTTTTGAACAAAACGATTCGACGGCATGTTTATCATGGCTGACAAAAATAATCGTTTTGCCCTGCAGTTTGAAATCATTCATTTTTTCCATACATTTTTTCTGAAACGACGCATCCCCTACAGCCAGTGCTTCATCGACAATTAAAATATCGGGATCCACATTGACTGAAATGGCAAACCCAAGCTTAGCTTTCATTCCCGACGAGTAATTCTTAACAGGTTGGCCGATAAATTCCCCGAGCTCCGAAAACTCGATGATATCATCAATTTTTGACAGCATGTCCTGTTTGGTAAAGCCCAGCAACGTGCCTTTCATGAAGATATTGTCATAACCGCTCAATTCCGAATCGATTCCTGAGCTGACATCAAGAAAGACAAGCGAGCCATGAACATCTACTTTCCCTGAAGTCGGCTCAGTTATGCCTGTAATGATTTTCAGTAAAGTTGATTTGCCGGATCCATTCTTTCCTAAAATACCGATCGATTCGCCTTTCGGGAAATCGAGTGTCACCCCGAGCAATGCAAAAAAATCTTTATGCAGCTTTTTGCGTGTGACGACTTCTTTGATCGGTCCCCAGGGATCTTTGTACAAACTGTATTTTTTTGTGATATCTCTGACGCTCACTGCTATATCCATCACGATCCACCTTTCAGAAATAAAGCCTAAAGCGCATCAAGGAATATGGGCTTCATTCGCTTATGCAAGTAATTTCCCAAAAGGAAGAAGACAACTACCAAGATCCAAAAATAGAGTGTATACACCGGCTGTTCCCAGAACCCAGTGTCATAGAAAAACGAATCCCGGTAGCCCTGGACGATGTAATGGAAAGGATTGAGTTTGATGATCCAGTCATACATACCAAGATTTTCGGCCGACCAAAAAATCGGGGTCATCCAAAAAAGGAAAACCAGAATCGTGTCAAGAAATCGGCCGAAATCTTTGCTGACGGCAACTAGCGGCGCTGTTATCGACCCTATTCCAAGGAGCAGCATGACGGCAGCAAAATCATAGTAAAGAAGCTGGAGATTATAGAGAGAGACGGTTTGAAGTGATAAAGCCGTCACAATGAAAACCACTGCCAGCAGGATCACGTGGATATAGTACGAAAACAGGATTTGCACTGCGGGCAAGATGGCAATTGGAAAAGGTGTATTCTTGATGATCGATCTTTTGCTTCGAAACGACTTCTGTGTAAGCCGGAAACCATCATTCAACAAGAACCAGGCTGCCATTCCAATAGCCAGCCAGGCAAAGTAAGGAACTCCATTCACCGGTCCTCCGGCTCTTGCGCCTACACTGAAGACAAACCAAAAAACGGCAATTCGCATCAATGGATTGACCAGTCCCCAGACAAATCCTAAAAGGGTACCTGCATATTCTCTTTTTATTTCCTGAATGGAAAGTGACTGGATCATTTTTCGGCGTTTCCACATTTCCTTATAGATATCAAACATTACTCTACCCCTCTGCACCCTGCATAAAATAATTCCTTATTGATGGAACCCCTCGGGATTTTGAATCTGCCAATTCCAGGAGTCTCGGCACATCTCTTTCAAGTTTTTCTCTGCCTGCCAACCGAGCAGGGTTTTCGCTTTTTCAGGGTTGGCGTAACAAACTCCAATATCGCCAGGCCTTCTGTCTGTAACTTTATAAGGAATTTTTTTGCCTGTCACTTCATTGAAATTACGGACAATATCCAATACACTGTAGCCGGTGCCAGTTCCAAGGTTAAAGGTTTCAACTCCCGCATGCGTTTCCAGGTATTCCAGCGCTTTGATATGTCCTTTCACTAAATCCATGACATGGATGTAATCACGTACACCCGTACCATCTTCGGTATCGTAATCCCCTCCGAACACCTCCAGCTCCTGACGTTTGCCGATCGCAACTTGAGTGATGAACGGAATCAGGTTACTAGGTATCCCCCTTGGATCTTCGCCCAATCTCCCGCTTGGATGTGCTCCAATGGGATTGAAGTAACGCAAAATCGCAATTCGGAAAGACGGGTTTGAAACAGCCAAATCCTGTAGAATCTCTTCAATCATCAATTTCGTCCGTCCGTAGGGATTAGTAGCTGATAACACAAATGATTCTTCAATCGGCACCCGTTCCGGCTGGCCATAAACCGTTGCCGATGAACTGAACACCAGTTTTTCCACTTTGTGCTTCAGCATAACTTCACACAATGTCAACGTACCGCTGATATTGTTATTATAGTAGTTGAGCGGCATCTGGACCGATTGCCCCACCGCTTTGTAGCCCGCAAAATGCATCACTGCCGAAATGTCATACTGAGAAAATACAGCATCCAACGCTTCATAATCCAGCAAATCCACTTGATGAAACGCAAATTCTTTTCCGGTTATTTCTTTTATGCGGTTTATCGAAGCCAGCTGGCTATTTGATAGATTGTCCACCACCACTACTTTATAATCATTTTCAAGCAGCTCGACCGTTGCGTGGCTGCCGATAAATCCCGCTCCTCCAGTTACTAGCACCGCCATATACATCCCTCTTTTAAAAGTTTTTTATAAATTGGAATATTTAGATAATTGTATTCAATTTTATTATACTCCATAGAATAGCTTTTGCCACAAAAACATGCGACTTTATTATTCTTTTCAGCATAAAAAAAGCCATCGATCCGAATTAAGAGATTCGGATCGATGGCTTTCGTATTAACTGCTCCCTATTCCTTATTAACAATATCTGAAACATAGTAAAAACCATATTCATCCATTACGATGGTATAGGTTTTATTGCGTTCCTGAACAGACCATTCTCCAGCTGGATCTTTAAGGTCAAAGGCTTCTTCGGTGTGGACGATTGCATGGTCGTCGAAGATTTCAATGCCCGAGATTTCCAGCTTCGTAAAGTTGAATTCCATGCCTTTGCCTGCAATGTCTGTAATGTACTCAGAAATGCCATTATAGATATCGCTTTGATAGACCAGAAGATTCTGGACGTAGAAAAAGTCCTCTTCTTTCAGTGATGTTTCGTAATAATAACGGAAGTCACCAATAAATTCACTTAAATTAGTTTCATCAAACTTCATTTCCAAATCAACATCGTATTCATAATCTTCATCTTCATAGCCGCTGAAGTCATCATACACTTTGAACAAGGCTGCGACTTCTTCTGCTGACATCGGAGCAGCAACCCATTGCGACAATTGTCCATGCATCGAATACATCGGAATTGAAAATCCGATCGAATCGCCTTCTTCAATGACCAATGAATTGATGCCGATCACTTTGCCGGTTGTTGCATCCACTAACGGACCGCCGCTGCTGCCCGGTGCAATTTTTGCGTCAATCTGATAAATATCCTCGTAGGTGAATTCCTGGTAGAAATCACGGTCAATGCCTGTCAAATAGCCCATTGTTGCAGTGTTTTCCATACCTGCCGGGCTGCCCAGCGCAATCACTTCCGTCCCAACATCTGTTGCTGCCATTTCAACTTCCAATGGCGCGATGCCTTCAAATGCTTCCACATGGATCAAGGCAATATCGGATGTATCGGAAATGCCGACAACCGTACCCGGATGATCCTGGCCGTTGATGTTGCGAACCACTACATCTGTAAATCCAGCTACAGCATGGGCGTTGGTCACAACCATTCCCGTATTGGAGAACAGGAATCCTGAGCCTTGCCCACCTTCAGTCAGAATGGTATAGACTTTTTGTTGTGATTCCTTGATGATTGCTGTTTTTTCTTTTTTCTTAGGCTCTACTTTTTCAGTTTGTTCAGAAGGCGGCACAACGTTTTCCACTTTTGTTACAGTGCCTGCTGCTTCTTCTTCAGCTGGAACCGTTTCTTCAGGTTCTTCCACCTTTTCAACTATTCCCGGTTCAATTGCCGGTTCTTCTTCGGGTTCTTCTTCAACTTCTGGTGCTTCTGGCTCTGGTTCTGGCTCTTTTTCAGCTGTCTGTTCTTCTTTTGGCGGCTCAACCGGTTCTGCTTCATCTTGCATTAATTGCGCAGAACCAATTCCTACACCCAATAGGGTTAAAGCCAATACGATTGCGTAGATAAAATTGCGCTTTTTCTGCCTCTTATTTCTTCTTTGCATGAGTGAATGGCCGCATTCTTTACAGACTGCTGCGCCTTCCTCATTTTCTTTTCCACATTTATTACACGTCATGGCTATACCTCCTGATGGACTAGCATAAATCCCATTAATTTCTTCCATTATAAACCTTATAACGTCAAACAACTACTCAGGGTTGCAAGTTGTCACGAAGTCTTCCTATTTGTAATAAATCTTTCTATTCAGAAGATGATTTTATCATAGATAGCAGATTTACAGCTAATGAAAGGAGCGGAATGTAAACTATCATTAAATTTGCAGTATTATTGTTTATTTCAAATTATTATAATAGAATCAATAAAATTCTATATTTTGGAATTTCCAGCACCACTCTTTAACACATACAGGGCAATTTAAAAAGCAGGGAATGTCTACTCGACACTCCCTGCTTTATTTTACTCCGTTGAGATTTATTGCTGCTCCACGTCGATTCCAACCATCCTCTCCTGAACCGTCAACAGGTTCTTAAAGTTTTCGGTTAGGATGGGCGACTCTGCTTCTATTTCCTGCGACACTGTGTTGAGTTCCTGAATCAAGCTGTCCAATGTAGACTGATACTGCTGGTACTGCTCAAAACTGATGGTTTCTTCACCATCGAGCTCAGCGATCAATGCCTGAAGATCCTCTTCCAGCTCGGCTAATTGCTTTTCGTAGGGGCCTAACCTTTCCAAAACTCCCGCTCCCGGTTCGTAGGATGGCTGTTGTTCTTCAGATGCCGGGGCTGTCAGTGCCATATAGGCTTGTGTGTCCACTTGTGTCGTCAAAACAAATCCAAGGGCGAGAACAGGAACAGACATTTTCAAAAGCGAAGTCTTCAAATGATCTTCCTCCTTCAAAATGATTAGGCGCTACAGTCAGCTTATACCATCTTTTGAACGCCGTATCCTTTTCTCCAGAGTCTTTAGAATTTCTTAATCTGCCCTTTACAATGGGTTCACTGCGGAGCAAAATTCGCCATCGATATTCCGATCACCTTCAGAAAAGCGTCGATATGCTCTTTTGTGGTGCTTGTTGAAAATGAAATCCGGATGAATTTCCGTGCGGCATCCTGTTCAATCCCGATGGCGCTCATAGCGGACAGCGCTTCCCCGGCGCCGATTTTGCAGGCAGTTCCTGTTGAAATCGCAATCTGCTGGCGGTTGCATTCGAGCATCATCCACTGGCCTTCAACATGCGGCAACAGCAGCCCTTGGATAAAAGGCGACTTCTTCGCTGGATTTCCCGTTAACCTAACCTCTTCCAGAAGCCTTTCCATCAAATGACGCTGCAATTCTTCAGCATGCCAGGCCGCTTCCCGCTGCTCGGCTACTGCTTCTTTTCCGGCAATCGTTGCAGATACGATTCCTGGCACATCCACCGTTCCAGCACGGAACCCCTCTTGATGCACCGTTCCTTCATAAACGGATTCCCAGTGGACGCCTGGATCTATCCAGACGATCCCCACCCCTTTCGGCCCACCGATTTTGTGTCCAGAACAGACGGCGGAGGTGACACCCAGCTGCGCCAGATCCACCGGGATTTTCCCGACAGCCTGGACAATATCACAATGCAGCGGCACGCCTTTCTCTTTTGCATAGGCGGCGCATTCCGCTACTGGCTGGATGGCAGCCATTTCCGAATTGACCAGCTGAATCACGATCAACGCCGTTTGGTCGGTGACCAGTTTCCGGTACTGTTCAAAATCAAGGACGCCGTCCGCATCAACCGGTACATAATGGATCCGATAGCCGTCCTTCTCCAATTCATGCAAAGCTGTCAGAACAGAAGCGTGCTCGAGTGCTGTCGTGACGATTTCCCGTTTGCCATCGCCTCTTCCCCGCAGCAGCGAGCGGATCGCCAATTGGTTGCCTTCGGAGGCGTTGCCTGTAAAATACATGCCCCCGCTCCGGACATTCAGCAAGCCTCCCCACATTCTGCGGCATGCCTCCAGCAGATTGCCAGCAGCCGAACCCGCATCATGCAGGCTCTGGGTATTTCCAAAAACCTGTTTGGCAGTCTCTGCATAAGCATCGATTGCCGTTTGGCGCATCGGAGCAGTTGCAGCATAGTCCAAATAAATCATCATTTAGCATCAATTCCTTTACAAACGGATTTTAATCTTGTAATCACTCTATCTTTATGTCATTAATAGTGTCAAGACACATGTAAAGGTAGTGTAAACTTATGGTTGATATTTGTATCATCGGCGGAGGAGCTGCTGGCCTGATGCTCGCTCATTCCCTTCCATCGTCCCTATCCGTCGCTGTCCTCACAAAAGAAAATCCATTTTCGGGCAATACAGCTCTTGCCCAAGGCGGCATCGCCGCAAGCATCGGTCCTGATGATTATTCGGCGTCCCACGCGGCGGATACGCTTGCTGCTTCCGCGAACCATGCCGATGCGGAGCGGGTCGGCATGATGGTGCAGGAAGGCCGACACCTGATCGAAAAGCTGATGTCCCAAGGCCTGCCTTTTGACGCCGATGCTGACGGCTCTCCCTTGCTCGGACAGGAAGCTGCGCATTCCACCAGAAGAATCGTTCATGCAGGCGGCGACCAGAGCGGCAAGATGCTGCTGCAGCATTTATTGGTCCAGACGGAAAACCGGGTGACACGCGTTCCGTTCAGTTCCGTGCTGGAACTTTTGATGAACGATGGTGAATGTGTGGGTGTCTGCATAGAAGATGCTTTCGGCAAACGCTCGGTCATTCAGGCACAGCATACTGTATTGGCGACTGGCGGCATCGGCCAACTTTACAGCCAGACCTCCAACTCCACTGTCGCCACGGGTGATGGCCTGTCTCTTGCTTTTCACGCCGGTGCCGTGCTGGAAGATTTGGAATTCGTCCAGTTCCACCCTACAGTCTTCACCTTGAACGGCCAATCATGCGGATTGATTTCCGAGGCGGTTCGCGGGGAAGGTGCATGGCTCGTCAATTCGGCCGGACAGCGCATCATGGCGGGCATTCACCCGCTCATGGAATTGGCGCCGCGGGATATTGTCGCCCGTGCCACCGAGCGGCATTGGCAGCAGCGTGGCCCGGTATTTCTTGATGCCCGCCACATTGAGCAGTTTAAAATGAAATTCCCTTCTATCTATAGGAATTGTATGAACCACCAGATAAATCCTGAAATCCACCCCATCCCTGTTCGGCCAGGAGCGCATTTCCATATGGGAGGCGTCCGGACGAACGAATGGGGAGAAACAAACATTCCCCGCCTTTATGCCATCGGCGAAGTCGCTTCTACCGGTGTACACGGCGCAAACCGGCTCGCCAGCAATTCTTTGCTTGAAGGTCTGGTATTTGCCAAACGCCTGGCGGACAAAATACAGAGCTGCAGCTTCAGCCATAAGGAAACGGTTTTCCGGTTGGCTGAACCGACAAAGAGCTTCACCCTTCCTTGTGACCTGCAGTTGCGTATGACCCAGCAAGTGGGCATCTTAAGGGATGTCGAGGAATTAAAGAACTTTACTGCTGATTTCCCGTTATTGCGATTCGAGCTGCAGCAGTATTCAGCACAACAAATCAAGAGGATTCACCGTTATACAGCCAGCAGCCTGATTGCCAAAGCTGCGCTGATCCGAAACGAAAGCCGCGGTGCCCATTTCCGCAGCGACGCTCCAGAGCCTTCCGAAGACTGGACCGGAAAAACGGTTGGACTGTCGACAAATGGCAGTACGATCGGCAAACGTCAATTACAGCAAAAGGAGACGATTTCATGAATCGCTTAAAAGCGGAAGATGCCATCAGAAGTTTTTTATTGGAAGATATCGGAGACCGCGACGTGTCTTCTGTTTTATTCACCGAAGAAGATCGAGGCGAGGCGGTCGTCCGCTTGAAACAGGACGGGGTTGTTGCTGGGCTTGATTGTTTCAAATGGGGCTATCACTTGCTCGATCCGAGTATCAAAGTGGAATCCTTGAAAAGGGACGGGGATTTCGTGAAGTCCGGAGAAGCGATTGTCCGGGTTCAGGGGCCCGTTGCGGTTTTGCTTGCGGGTGAGCGGGTGCTGCTGAATCTGGTGCAGCGCATGAGTGCCATTGCGACTTTGGCCGCTCAATGTGTCGAAGCTCTGGGCTCAACCCATACCCGCATCGTCGACACCCGGAAGACCACGCCAGGGTTGCGGATGTTCGAGAAATACGCAGTTCGTGCCGGCGGCGGATTCAACCACCGGAACGGCTTGTATGACGCGGTCATGCTGAAGGATAATCATATCGCAGCAGCCGGTTCCATCACGCAGGCAGTTCGGAGGGTCCGTGCCGCGCTGGGCCATATGACCATGATTGAAGTGGAAGTCGAGAGCTTCGCAGAGTTGCAGGAAGCGATTGCGGCACGCCCGGACGTCATCATGTTCGACAATCAAACACCGGAAACTATGCAAGCTTGGGTGCAGCTTGTTCCAAAACCGATCCGCACGGAAGCTTCCGGTGGCATCGACTTGAACAACCTGGCAGCTTACCGCCACACGGGAGTCGACGTGATTTCCATCGGAGCGTTGACCCATAGCGTGCACAATCTGGACATCAGCATGAACCTGGCCATTTCACAGAAGGAGGCAATTCACCAATGACTTTATTCCTGAATGAATTACAGCAGACCGACGCAATGCCGGAATCGTACTTGAAAGCGACGACTGAAGAGCTGCACGAACGCGCGAAACGCGCACGCGCTGAGCTCGGCGACCGCTTGTATATCCTTGGCCACCATTACCAGAAAGACGAAGTCATCCGCTACGCTGACGTCACCGGCGACTCGCTTCAATTGTCGCAGATTGCCGGGCAGCAGACGGCGGATTACATCGTGTTCTGCGGCGTTCATTTCATGGCGGAAACTGCGGATATCCTGACGGAAAAAGATCAGGCGGTCATCCTCCCGGACATGCGCGCCGGCTGCTCGATGGCGGATATGGCCAATATCGACCAGACCGAACGCGCCTGGACACAGCTGCAGGAGCTGTTCGGCGATACCATCGTGCCGTTGACTTACGTCAATTCCACCGCGGCCATCAAAGCTTTTGTCGGGCGCAACGGCGGCGCCACCGTCACTTCTTCCAATGCCGAGCCGATGGTGCGCTGGGCATTGACGCAAAAAGAGCGCATGCTGTTTTTGCCGGATCAGCATCTCGGCCGGAACACGGCGGTCAAACTCGGCATCCCGCTCGAGCAGATGGCCATTTGGGATCCCATCAAGCAAAAGCTCGAAGCGCAATGTCCGGTGGAAGATGTGCGTGTCATCCTATGGAAAGGCCATTGTTCCGTCCATATGAATTTCCTGCCGAAGCACATCGACAATCTTCGGACGAATCAACCCGATCGCCGCATCCTGGTCCATCCGGAATGCACCTATGAAGTGGTCAGCCAATCGGATTTCGCCGGCTCGACCAAATACATCATCGACATGATCGAGGCGGCCGAACCCGGAACGAAATGGGCGATCGGCACCGAGATGAATTTGGTCAACCGTTTGATTGCGGATCATCCCGATCTCGACATCGTGTCGCTCAATCCCTATATGTGCCCGTGCCTGACGATGAACCGCATCGATTTGCCGCACCTGACATGGGCGATGGAAGAATTGTTAGAGGGGCGCGTCATCAACCGCATCCAGGTTGACCCGCAAACTTCCATCGAAGCGAAACTGGCGTTGGAAAAGATGATGTGATTGGAGGAAGGCTGCGCGCCTTCCTTTTTTATTTGGCGAGGTGCGGTCTTTGGGCGTTGAGGTGCGGTTATCGGGGCGCGAGGTGCGGTCTTTGCCCTTTGAGGTGCGGTTATGCCCACTTGAGGTGCGGTCGCGCTTTTCGCACCGCACAATCTGGACAAAAAAATACAGCCATCCCAAAGGAATGGCTGTATTTTTAATGGGATCGTGTTAATCGACGGCTGCGGCCGTCGTATGGCAATTGTGCTCTTGAGCGTCCTTCTTTTTCTTCAATTTCACGCACGCGGTTTTCAATCGCCGCCGAAACCAATCCCATGATGGTGCCGAAAGCTGCACCTGCAACCACTTCAACAGGCTGATGTCCAAGTAATTCCTTTAATTCTTTTTCACGTTGAACAAATTCAAAACTCGGGAATTCTCCGGAGAATTTCACGAAGCTGTCTTCTAAATCGTTGACCAGCCGTGCGATTTCACCTGTATGACGGCGTATGCCCTGTGCATCGTACATGACGATGACGCCGAATACGATAGCCAATGCTGTCTCTGTATGACGTGCGCCTTTATTGGCAGCTACATAGGATGCCAGTGCTGACACGCCTGCCGAGTGGGAGCTTGGCATGCCGCCTGTCGTAAAGGCCTGCCTCCAATCCCATTCCCCTGTCACTGTTTTATGGGTGACAATCTTCAAAGCTTGCGCCACTCCAATTGCACTTAATGAGGTAATCATTCCCCGGTTCATCTTTCTCATCTGCTCATCCTCCAGTTTCAGCCTGGCAACCATACAGTTGCCGTTCAATATACTTCTTTACCCATTATCGCAGGAGAATATGTAAGTATGTGCTAAAATACCGGAATTATTTCTTTGGAACAATCCCAATGGATCCATGTCCTTTAACCTCCAGAATATAATACCGCTCTTTCTCCCGGCAAGTGCAGATAAATGAGCGAGTTTCCTGTATATTTATAGCTAATCCAGTGATCATCCATTTTCTACTAAACATCTAAATGAGGTGTCGTTTTCGTGACAAAAAAATTCGATTACTATTTGATCCTGTTAGCCTTTGTGGTTGTCTTCATGGGAAGTTTGATTTTTTACAGGATTCCGGCCAACGGCTTTTTCTTCATTTCCTTGGCTGGCGATACATTCAACCAATATGTCCACTTCTTCAATTTGTTCCATGATCTTGTCAGAAGCGGAGAAATGCCGTTCTGGTCTTGGAGCTATGGTCCTGGCGGCAGTTTTTGGAATGATTTCGGCTACTATATGCTTGGCGACATCTTTATCTGGCCATTGCTGCTCCTGCCAAAAGCCTGGTTTCCAGCAGCATTCATCCCCGTGACGCTCTTCAAGATTTTCTTGATCTGCTTGGGCACTTACCTGCTATTGAAAAAGCTTGGCATCAATAAGAACATCGCTCTAGTGGCAGGCATCACAAACGGATTTGCCTTGTTCAATTTCGATCATTTCTATACCCATTACTTCTTTATGAACGCGACCGTGTATTTTCCATTCATCCTATTAGGATATGAGCGTTTCTTATCACAAAAAAAGCCGGCTCTGTTGTTCGCAGTCCTCGTCCTGGCAAGCATCAGCAATTTTTATTTCCTGTTTATGATTACCCTTGGCCTGTTTTTCTATAGCATATTCCGGTATTTCATTGCGGGGCATACTGAAAAAAATGCTAAAGCGTTCCTATTTTTCCATCTCCGCCTATCGGTTCTGTACTTATTGGCTCTCGGCACTGCCATGATTATTTTTCTGCCTTCAGTTTTCAGCCTGTGGCAATCCAATGCGCTTCACCGGACCGGACAGCCGATCATTGATTTATTCCTGGGCCCCGATGAGGTGATCCGAAAATTGTTATGGCAAGGCGGCATCAATTTCCTACCCCTTATGGTGCTTCCTCTCCTCTTAATCAATGGCTTTAAAAAACAGTTTTGGATTTATGGAATTGCAGCTGTTTTGCTGGTTGCTGCATTGATGGTGCAAAACATTCATTCACTGATCGCCGGGTTCAGTGCCCCCTTCGAATTCAGAGCCTTTTTCATCTTTAATCTGTTCTTTATACTTCTGGGGGCCCGTGTTTTGAATGACCTCAACTTTAAACAGGCAAAAAACAGTGTTTTGCTGATCTTTCTATCAGTTCTTTTCTATTTCTGGCTGGCTGCAAATCCATTCACCCATTACGCGGATTGGATCAACTTGCTGCCTCCAGCATTTGCCCTACTGTTTGTCGCTGGGCAGTTCTTCATTAAGCAACAGATTAAAATTTTCTTGCTGGGGCTCGCTGCGATGGCTGTAATCGCCTATAGTTTCCTGCTGCCACATAGCTTGGTGACCGATTTGATTGCGAAATCGACTGGCGAAGATTCCGCTGAGACGCATAAAGGTGTCTGGGGAGTGCTGCCGTTGATGAATGCGGAACATTACAAGACCTATTTTGATAACGAAGAAATAAAAGAGGGGCTTGCAACACTCCAGGGAGATACGGACCTGTACCGGGTCAACGTCAATTATCCGGGTATTCTTGGGAGTAATGCTTCCATGAGCTTTGGCTACCGATCTTACATCGCCTATCAATCCCTATTGGATTGGAACCTTCAGAAATTTGAAATGGATTTTTTAGCGACTGCCGGCAACCGGCGGCTGAACGTCATCAATGGCTTCGCTTCCAATACCTTTTTAACCACTCTGCTGAACAATAAATACACTGTCTCTTTTGCTGGCCCATACAATACATACGGCTATGAGACAGTCTATGAAGAGGGACAGACAATTATCGAAGAAAATCAATTCTTCCTGCCAATCGGGTTTTTATACGAATCGGCCATGCCGCTATCTGCGCTTGGCGAGCCTTCAGATCCGTTGCTTGATGAGCAGATCCTGAGAAATGCAGTACTGCCGGAAAACCAGTTTGAAGCATCAGGCCTGACACCGGACACATCAATCGCCGCTAAAACGATCGGCTCTTTAAGGGATGCCGTTTTTGATGATAATACCCGTATAGAATTCCGCTCCGATGGCATTTGGGCAGCTTCTGAAACGCCAATTGAGGTGACCATTCCAGTCCAGCCTCACCTCCTTTCAGAGTTGACTGTCTATGCCGATATCCTTCCCGATACAGAGAATAATGGGCTGACCGTACAAGCCAGCAATAATCGCGGAGCCAGCTATGTCCTCCAAAAGAACATGCGCTCCAACCGCTACGTGATTGACCAATACAATTACTTGGAAGCGAAAAACCAAGTGCTGTTCCGCTTCGGCATGGATTCCGGTACCGACACCATTCAATTGACCATCCAGCCTGGAGAGTTCTTATTGAAGGATATTCAAGTGAATGCTGTGGAATACAAAATATACGAAGAAATCGTCAGCGGATATCAGGAAAACAGCCTGCAGGATATCGACTTTGGCAATAATTACATAACCGGCCGTTATGCCGCTGAAGAAGACGCTGTTTTATTTTTATCGATTCCTTATTCAAAGGGCTGGAAAGCGAGCATTGACGGGCAGCCAGCCGACACTTTCCCGGTCCACTCAGCCTATACCGGCATACTTGCCCCTTCCGGTAATCACGCTGTTGCGCTAAAATATAGACCGGAAGGATTCGCAGCCGGTTTATTCATTTCCCTGCTGAGTTTTCTAACCGCCGTTTTCCTGTATATCCATGAGCGCGGCTTATCAAATAAAAAAAGCTCCACTATGCAGCAATGAACTTTTGCTGATTATCAAACTACTTATAAGAAAGAATGGGGAATTCCATGAAGAAATTGTTATCAAAAGACTGGCGCAGCATTCTCATGTACCTGATCATGGGTGGGTGGACAACTGTCGTCAATATCGTCGTCTACTGGATCTGCGAAGAGCAGTTCAATCTGGATTACCGCATTTCAACAACCATCGCCTGGCTGTTCGCCGTCGTTTTCGCTTATCTTGTCAATAAACGCTATGTCTTTAAAAGTGTCACCACCAATTGGCGCGACCGTTTTGCAGAAATGAGTTCTTTTTTCGGATTTCGCGTCCTGTCTTTTTTCATGGATTTGGGCACCATGATGGTGTTGGTCGGATTGCTGAGCATGAACGGCACCGTCTCCAAAATTTTGGCCAATGTCATTGTGCTGGTTGCCAATTACATCTTCAGCAAGAAATTTATTTTCAAGGACCGCAATGCCCCCGTCGCGGAAAAAGTCCACTAATACAAAAAAGCCGGATCAGGAACTATCCTGATCCGGCTTTTTCAGCGTTCCATAAGGCCTCTCCATGCCTCTAAGCAGCCTGAAGAGATAACGAACATCCAGAACTGCAGATAGACCCCACGAAGAAAGTTCCCGCAGCTTTTCACTTGTTCCTACTGTGAATTATTTCAAGGCTTTTTTGGCATTGACGCGGCCGTGGCCGTAAACATCGTCCCTGCCTGCTTTCCCTAAATCATCCGAAGAAGAATACAGCCGTTTTTCGATTTCCTTGTTGCTCAGGGACGGCTTTTGGGCTTTGATCAATGCCGCTACTCCCGAGACGATCGGTGCTGCCATGGATGTCCCGCTCAATGGGCCAAACTGATTGTATGGCAATGTGGAATAGACATCCACTCCTGGAGCTGTAAGATCAACGGCCGGCCCTTTATTGGAAAACAGGGCACTGACGTCTTTGCTGGTTACCGCCCCTACCGCTATGACATTGTTCAAAGAAGATGGATAATGAGCGTTGCGCGTTCCGCCATTTCCGGCGGCAGCCACAATGACTATGCCCCGTTTATGCGCTTTTTGGATCACCTGATTTAAAGCTTCACTATAGAAATACGACCCCAGACTCATATTGATGATGTCGACATCCGCCGCAATGGCATATTCAATGCCATGAATCAAATCAGAGGTGTAGCCGTATCCCCCATTGTCAATGACATCGATTGGCATAATCTTTGTCGCCGGCGCTACTCCTGCCCCCCAAATACCGTTGTCCGCTGAAGCGGCAATCAAGCCCGCAACATGTGTACCATGTTTGCCAGGACTAATGGTTCCCTTTTTTTTGCTTAGAGCATCGTATGGGGCAATAAACTGGTTTTTTAATTCCGGATGCGTCACATCCATCCCATCATCAATTACCGCTACGACGACTTTCTTCGAACCCCGAGTCTGTTTCCAGGCGGTACTCGTCTGAATCTGTTTATGATGGTATTGCCGAGCAACCAATTCTGGATCTTTCGATTTGGAGGCGGCAAGTTCAATCTGGTAATCCGGCTCGACAAATTCGATATCGTCCCGTTTTTTCAACTCTGCCATATAAGCATCCATGGATTCGCCTTCTGGCACTTCCAATGCCGCCATCTCCGCATTTCCGTTTTCATCAGTTGCCGCAACTTCCGCCGCCGTGAATCCCGCTTGTGCCTCTTCCTTAAACTTCACAATCACCCGCTGCGGATCTGTTTCTGCAAAGGCTTTATTGCCATTAACCATGGAGGTCGTGAACATCAACAGCAAAACTGTAAAAAGACAGATGATTTTTTTCATAGCCATTCTCCATCCCGTTTTATAGTCTGAATATTATGTGAAATAAGATATTTTTATTAATTATAAACCTATAAGTTTTATTTTCCAAGCCCATATGAAAAAAATCCCATCTGCCATCTACTTAATGATGGCAAACAGGATCTTTATTTCAGTTTAAACTTTGAGAAGAAATTTCCACAGGATGAACGGCTTCGTACAGCAAGCCATCCAATTCAGCGCGGTAATCCGCAGCCTGTTGTCCGGTCCATCCAAGTGTGCTGCCCATATAAGCGTTAACTGCTTCTTTATGCGCATGCACCCAGTGGATATCAAAGAACAACGCGCCGGTACGGCGAATAAAGAAGTCGATCGGCTTATAGGCCGCTTCGTATTCCATTGAGTAACGCAGCATCGCGTAGACCAGCGGATCGAGTCCGGCACGTGCCGCTTCTTCCAGCCCGGTCGTGTAGAAGTGCAGAACTTTATCAACATTCGCGCCGTAACGGTTGACCAGCATCTGCATGGCGTCCTCGGTCAGCCCCATGCTTGCGGCTTGATGGATGCGGTCAGCCATAAAGGTTTCAAAGCCTTTCGAGCCGCCCACTTCGCCTCCGGAAATCGGCAGGCGTTTGGTCGAGCTTTTCGGATAGTTGATGCCTTCTTCTTTCTTCAATTGTTCTGCCACCAAGTTGATGATGCTTTCGCCCATTTTACGGTAGCCGGTCAATTTGCCGCCTGCAATCGAAATCAACCCGGAATCCGATACGAAGATTTCATCTTTCCGTGAAATCTCGGACGGATCTTTGCCTTCTTCGTGAATCAACGGACGCAAGCCAGCCCAGCTGGATTCGATATCCGCTTCAGTAATTTTCACTTCCGGGAACATGAAGTCGATCGCTTTCAGGACATAATTGCGGTCCTCCAGCGTCATGGTTGGATGCGCAATGTCCTGTTTATAGACCGTATCTGTCGTCCCCACATAGACTTTGCCTTGGCGCGGAATCGCAAACGCCATGCGGCCATCCGGCATATCGAAATAGATTGCCTGTTTCAACGGGAAACGGCGGCCATCAAAAACCAGGTGAATCCCTTTTGTCAGCTGAAGGGTTTTGCCGAATTTCGAGTGGTCTTTGTCGCGCAATGTATCGACCCATGGCCCTGCCGCATTGACGATTTTTTTCGCGAACAATTCATGGATGGTGCCGTCGATCTGGTCTTCCAATTGAACACCGACTGTTTTGCCATTGTCATAGATGAAGCTTTTCACTTTCGTATAGTTCATTGCAATAGCGCCTTTTTCAACAGCTTTTTTCATGACTTCCATTGTCAGCCGCGCATCGTCGGTTTTGTACTCCACATAATAGCCGCCGCCTTTGATGTCTTTTTTCTTCAATAAAGGCTCACGGCGCAAGGTTTCTTCCTTGCTCAGCATTTTGCGGCGTTCGCCTTTTTTGACGCCCGCCAAAAAGTCATAGACGCGCAAGCCGACGTTGGTGCTTAAGGGGCCAAATGTGCCGCCTTTATAAAACGGCAGCAGCATCCATTCTGGAGTTGTCACATGCGGTCCGTTTTCATAGACGATTTCACGTTCCTTGCCGACTTCGGCCACCATTTTCACTTCGAATTGCTTCAGGTAACGCAAACCGCCGTGAACCAATTTAGTGGAGCGGCTGCTTGTGCCTGCCGCGAAATCCTGCATTTCCACAACGGCTACATTCATGCCGCGCACACTTGCATCCAGCGCGATGCCGGCTCCTGTAATGCCGCCGCCAATAACCAGGACATCCAGTTGTGTCTGTTTCATCTGTTCATAACGTTCTTTTCTATTTAAGCTTGAAAATTTCATGATTTTATCTGCTCCTTTTTTGTTTGGGTTGAAGAAATCGCTCCAGGCAGACGCTTTCCTGCGGGCGAAGCACTGAGCCTCCTCGGGCTTACGCCCTGTGGGGTCTCATCACTCCGCTTTCCCGCGGGAGTCGCCGCCTTCCGCTCTTTCTTTTAAATTTCAGGCTGATTCTCATTTTCAAACTTCTATTTACTGCTTAACTAATCAGCTATTGCTAATTACTTCGGAAACGCTTCTTTTAAAATTATTTACTCTTTTTTCTCCATACAGATAGAGAAAATGTATCTTAAAAAATATTAAGTTAATTCTTAGCTCCGGCGCGTCTACGGGCTAGGCGGAGCAAGGAGACGGACGCTCTTCCCGGCTTCTGGTGTGAGCCATGCCTAGAGCGGCCGAAGCGATGTGTAAAAATATCTTCTTAATCTAACCTGTATAGCCATTTCCCCATATAAAAAGAGAGAACAAGGCACAGCTGCAGAATTTATTCTGCAAAACTGGCTTGGTCTCTCATAGTCTCCGGCCGGATATCTCTCGTTATTAACTTGTAGGTTATTTCAGTGGTTTGAATGAACGTGTTGCGGTTACCGCGTTTTTCCAGCCTTCGTAAAGCTTTTCGCTTTTTTCAGCCGGCATGTCGCGTGTAAAGGTTTTGTCGATCTGCCATTGCTTGGCGATCTCTTCTTTGTCTTTCCAGAATCCGACTGCGAGGCCGGCTAAGTAAGCTGCGCCTAATGCTGTCGTTTCCTGGATCATCGGACGTTCCACGGGAACATCCAGAATGTCGCTTTGGAACTGCATCAGCCAATCATTGCCGACCGCTCCGCCATCAACGCGCAAGGTTTTCAATTCGATCCCTGCATCTTCTATCATAACATCAACGACGTCTTTTGTCTGGTATGCGAGCGCCTCAAGCGTTGCACGGATGAAATGGGCTTTTGTTGTGCCGCGTGTCAGGCCGAAAACGGCGCCGCGTGCATCAGTATCCCAGTATGGCGTTCCAAGGCCAACAAAAGCTGGCACCATGTAGACGCCTTCTGTTGATTCGACTTGCATTGCATATTCTTCACTTTCCGGTGCATTTTCTATGATCTGCAGGCCGTCTCGCAGCCATTGGATCGCTGAACCGGCGACGAAGATGCTGCCTTCCAGCGCGTATTCGACTTTGCCGTCAACGCCCCAAGCAAGCGTCGTCAATAATCCATGCTCAGATACGACGCCTTTTTCTCCTGTATTCATCAGCATAAAGCAGCCTGTGCCGTAAGTATTTTTCGCCATGCCTTTTTCAAAGCAGGCCTGGCCGAAGAGTGCTGCCTGCTGGTCACCGGCCATGCCGGCAATCGGTACTTCGTGGCCGAAGAAATGATAGTTGATGGTGTTGGCATAGACTTCGGATGACTGCCGCACTTCAGGCAACATGCTCTTCGGCACTGTCAGGATGTCCAACAGCTCCTGATCCCATTCCAAATCGTAGATATTGTACATCAAGGTGCGGGATGCGTTGCTGTAATCGGTCACATGGACTGCGCCGCCTGATAGTTTATAGACCAGCCATGAATCGATTGTGCCGAACATCAAATCGCCGTTGTCCGCTCCTTCACGTGCGCCTTCGACATTGTCCAGGATCCACTTTACTTTTGTTCCGGAAAAATAAGCATCGATCAACAAGCCTGTTTTCTTGCGGAACAATTCGTTCAAGCCTTGTTCTTTCAAGTCGTTGCAGATGCCGTCTGTTTGGCGTGACTGCCAGACAATCGCTTTGTAGATTGGCTTGCCTGTGTTGCGGTCCCAAACAACGGTCGTTTCACGTTGGTTGGTGATGCCGATGCCGGCAATTTGGCTCGGATCGACGTCCGATTTGCGCAGCACTTCTGCGATGCAAGCTAAAACAGAAGTCCAGATTTCATTGGCATCATGCTCTACCCAGCCCGGTTTCGGAAAAAACTGCTCAAATTCCTGCTGGGCCGTTTCGACGATTTCACCTTTATGATTCAGTAATACGGCACGTGAACTGGTCGTGCCCTGGTCTATGGATAAAATATAATCTTTACTCAAAGCGATCTCCTCCAATAATGGGTTATGAAACGATTTCTTCTTCTAATTTATCAGCGGTTGTCCGCTCTTTTCTCAATTCTACACTTGCCGCACCGAATAAAACCAGAAACAAGGCAACACTCATGCTCCAAAACGGCAAACCGTATGCACCGGTGAACATTGCTTTGTAGAATAAGGCGCCGTAAACACCGCCGAAGATCGGTCCGACAATCGGCACCCAGGCGTACGACCAGTCTGAACTGCCTTTTCCGGGAATCGGCAGCAAGGCGTGTGCGATCCGCGGTCCGAGGTCACGTGCGGGATTGATGGCGTAACCGGTTGTGCCACCAAGCGACATTCCGATTGCCATAATCAATGCCCCGACTATCAATGGATTCAAGCCTTCTGTAAATTCATTGGCGCCGATAAACAGCAGTCCCATCACCAATACAGCAGTTCCGATGATTTCACTGACCAAATTGGAAAAAGGCCGGCGGATTGCAGGAATTGTTGCGAATACAGCAAGTTTTGTTTCTGCATCCTTGGTCCGTTCCCAATGGGGCAGGTAATTGAAGAAGACAATTGCTGCGCCGATGATGGCACCAAGAATCTGTGCTGCGATGTAAACTGGCACTTTAGCCCAAGGAAAATCGCCGACTGCAGCAAACCCAAGCGTCACCGCAGGATTTAAATGCGCTCCTGAAAAACTGCCGACTGCATAAACACCCATTGTGACGGCCAATCCCCAGGCAATTGTAATGAGCACCCACCCGTTATTTTCCGCTTTGGAATCCTTCAATACCACGCCTGCTACTACACCTGCGCCAAAGATGATCAAAATCATCGTGCCGATCACTTCTGCCAAAAATTCCGTCATTGTAAAGAACCCCTTTGTATTTCGTCTTTGAACAGCTTTTGGAAAAACGCAAAAAGACCCACGCTGAACCGAGTCACTCCTCTTTGAGAAGTGCTCATTTCAGTGTGGGTCTCCATTTCTCCAACACAGTTCTTAACTTGTAAATACTAAGTTACCAGTTTGTGAAAACGCTGTCAACGTTTTATAATTCCCAAAGTTCCGGCTGCGATGTTGAAATCGCTTTTGCCCCACCGTCGTAGGCCAACTGGATATCTTCTTTTGTGCGGATCAACCCGCCCGCAATTACCGGAATACCGGTTTTATCGAAAACTTCCTTGATGACTGACGGAATGATCCCTGGCAAAATTTCGATGTAATCCGGCTTTACCTGGTTGATCAGCTTGATGTTATGCTCGAGCGCCTGGCTGTCCAGCAGAAAGAGACGCTGGATCGTCAGCAAGTTATTTTTCTTCGCCAGCGCAATGACATTGCTGCGCGTTGAAACGATGCCGTCGGGTTTGACTTCCCGGATGAGATACTCGAATCCGTAGGCATCCGTCTTCAGTCCCTGAATCAAATCCACATGCAGGATAACTTTCTTGTTGGCTTTTTTCGCTGCCTGCACCAATTGTTTCAGCTGTGCCAAGCGGATTTCCAAAAAGATGATGTATTCGTGGTCACTGTTCAGCAAGCGTTCAAATTCTTTCATATTGCGTAAAACCGGCAAAACGCCGTTTAACTCATGCACCGAGTTTCCTCCTCAACTAATTTCCAGAAGCATTATGTAACATTATCCGCCCAAACCGCTTCCCATTCAAAAATTTCGTGTTTTCGTGCACCTTCGACAACATACGGATCCGTCTTTACCAGCGCTTCACAAGCTTCGAACGATTCAGCTTTATAAATGACCAATCCGCCCGAGCCATCCGCAAACTTGCCGTTCGCTGCGACCCGTCCACTGTTGCGCATTTTTTCCAGAAACGCCAGATGCTGCGGCCGAAACTCCCGGCTCTTGTCAGCGTCTTTCATCGGCAATAATACCGCGAAATATTTCATGACAACGCCCCCTTTCTTTTATTATAAGGAGGAGCATGGAAAAAGTCTTTGATTGCCATGAATTCTTCGTAAATCATCGCGGGTTTTTCCAGTCCATTGGATATACAGTCCATATGCATTAGAATACAGTCCAAACTTCTGGAATACTGTCTAACCCCATTGAAATACTGTCGAAACTGGAGAAATACTGTCCCTGGCGAATAAAACCCATTCCAACAGCATAAATATCGCCTATACCCCGATTCTAAACTTTCCAAAGCGGGTAAACGGGTACTAATATACATTATCTTGAAGGAGCTGATTGGCTGTGCGGATGACGAAAAAAGGACCTGTTTACCAATTGACGTTCATGCCCCGATTTTTCCCGGTTAATTGCTATGTGATTGATGAAGAGACCGGATTGACTTTAGTGGATGCTGCGCTGAGCACCAATGCGAAACAGATTTTATTGTCGATCAAAGTCATGAAAAAACCGCTTACCCAGATCATCATCACCCATGCGCATCTCGATCATATCGGTGCACTCGACGCCATCAAACGCGAATGGCCGGATGCTGTCGTCAGCATATCATCGCGTGATGCGCGTCTTTTGGCCGGCGACACCAGCTTGCTGCCCGGCGAGCCTGATACACCGATCAAAGGCGGGGTTCCCAAAAACATCAAGACGCAGCCGGATCGGTTGTTGGAAGAAGGCGACCGGGTCGGCTCGCTGCAAGTGTTCCACACACCCGGCCACACCCCCGGTTCGATTTCGTTATTGGACACGCGCAATCACTCCCTCCTTGCTGGAGACGCTTTTCAGACACACGGCGGCATTGCCGTATCCGGGACATTCAAAGCCTTGTTTCCATTTCCGGCGATTGCCACCTGGAACAAGCGGATTGCCCTCGAAAGCGCTCGGAAAATCCGCGAGCTGAATCCACAGCTGTTGGCGGTCGGCCATGGAAAAATGGTTGACAAGCCAATGGACGCCATCGATTTTGCCATCTTTGAAAGCGAAAAAAATATTCACTAGAATAGCTTTTATCCTACACAAACCGTTTGCCGGAAAAATTCTCCCGGCAAACGGTTTCATTTATTTCACTTCTTGACGCCCGACACGCATCAGCATGACCGGCCTCGGCTCATCCAGTACTTCGTCGACTTGCCGCGTCTTACGGAATCCTGTTTTTTCATAGGCACGGATGGCCACGGTATTCCGGACATCCGGATCGGTAACACAAGATTGGATTTTTGAATCCTTAAAGATGATTTCTTTCAGAAATTTGTGAAGCACTTTGGATCCCAAGCCTTTATTTCGATAGTTTTTGGCACCAATCAGCACATCCAGTCCGGCGGCTTTATGCAGTTCCTCGTATTTTTCGCAGCCTGGGTAATCGCTCCAATGGTAGGTCTGAATATATCCGATTGGCGTTTCTTCATAATAGATGATGTAGGGTTTTGTTGGGTCCTTGCCCTTGATGCTGTCTGTGAACTCCTGCACAAATTGCCCATACGTGCCTCCATTCAAATAACCCCAAAATCGGGTGGTAGGCGGTTCTTTTGTAATCCAGTCATAAAGCTGCGGCAAATGTTCCCGCCGCAATCGGCGAAAGCTGATTTTCCCTATATCCAAGCCCATCAAAACACCCCTTTCTTATTTTATTCCAACGAATAAACAAAAATGGCACTGACGCTGAATTACTGGTTGCGGGATTTGTCCACAGGTGCTTTCAGGATTTCATCCAACTGTTCAATCGGCAATGAAAAAATCGTCTCCACCGGCGCGTAATTCCCGGCAAGCCGGCCAATCGGCGCCAGCTTTTCCAGGTTGATGCGGCCATTTTCATAGAGCTCGTCTTTGACATGGAATTTAACCAGCTTGCCGATCACCAGATGGTCGTCCCCCAATTGAATGATATCGTGCAATTTGCATTCCATATTGATGGGTGCTTCCAAAACACGCGGCACAGAAACTTCAATCGATTCCGCAGCCGTCAAGCCTGCATAGTCGAATTCATCAATTTCCCTGGCTACATGTTCGCCGCTTTTTGCCATTTCATTAGCCAAGGCGGCAGTCACGATATTGATGACGAATTCTTTGTTTTCCCGGACGTTCTGCAGGGTGTCTTTGACGGTTCCCGTGCGCTCCTCCACACCTTCTCCAACAGAAAATGCCAGCATCGGCGGATTCCGCGACACGACGGTAAAAAAACTGAAGGGGGCTAAATTCGCAAGGCCATCCGACGATATAGTCGACACCCAGGCAATCGGCCGCGGCACCACACTGCCAATCAATAATTTATAATTTTGTTTTGCTGTCATGTTCAGCGGATCAATGATCATTTTCCAGCCACCCTTTCAATTTGTCAGTCTTAAAGATTCTCTTCTTTTCCTTTTCCCTTTCCGAACCGATATAAATCAGGTTTCGGGATATTCCCAACTTTTCAAATCTCCTGTTACCCTCTTCACTAACGGAAGTTTTGCCAAATTGTGACTGCAATTTCATATTCCGCTGGCTTTAATTAAATGGCCAATAAAAAAACCCGTCAATAAAAGCAAAAAGCTTTTATTGACAGGAGTTTACTTTTTATTTTTTTTGCAAGATTTTTTCTTCAGGAGCATTCTGCGATTCGTACTGACGATAATTGGAATAATACTCTTCAATCAGGTAGACCGGACGGCCTTTGGTTTCAATAAAGATCTTGCCCAAGTATTCACCAATGATTCCCAAAGAAATCAATTGAACACCTCCGAGAAATAGGATGACGGACATCATGGATGGATAACCCGGAATCGAATCATTAAAAATTAATGTGCGGAAGAACAGGAAAAGCATGTACAATAAGGCAAAAATAGAAACGAGGATGCCCAGAAATGAAGAAATTCTGAGTGGCAGCACCGTAGAGGAAGTAATGCCGTCAATTGCCAGATTCACTAGCTTCGGGTAATTCCATTTTGTCGTGCCCGCTGCGCGTGGATCACGATCAAACAGGATTTCTTTCTTATTAAAGCCGATCCAACTGAACATCCCTTTCGTATATCGCTGGGACTCCCGAATTTTCTTCAAGGCTTCAATACATTTCCGGTCCAACAGACGGAAATCTCCTGTATTGTTTTGGATGGGAATATTGGAAACCTTGTCTAAAATATTATAATACGAATTGGACGACCATTTTTTGAACCAGGTTTCGCCGGCACGGCTGTTCCGTTTTGCAAAGACATCGTCGTATCCCTGCTCCCAATAGGAGATCATTTCTGGAATCAGTTCAGGCGGATCCTGTAAATCTGCATCGATGATAATGACCGCATCCCCATTGATATGATCAATCCCGGCCAGCATCGCTACTTCTTTCCCAAAGTTCCGTGAAAGATTAATATAAGCAATCTGCGGGTAAAGCTTTGCCAGATTTTTCAGCATTTCAAGCGTGCGGTCCTTGCTGCCATCATTGACAAACAAAAACTCGAATCGATAATTTTCAATTTGAGTAGTTACCAGCAACAAGCGCTCCAGGAGGGTCTCTATGACTTCTTCTTCATTATAAGCAGGAATGAGGATGGTTATTAATTTCATGCATGGCTCACCTTCCATTCTGGACTGTTTACTGCGAATTATATCATATATCGCTATTAATCCCATAGAGCTTAAAGAAATGCCCTATTTTTCCCAAACAAAGTTTGCTATTATTAGAAATGGAATTTATTAACCAAAATTAACTGGAATTATAGATGAGGAGTTAACCGACAATGCCTGAAGAATTTTTATTGAAATGGAAATCAGCCATAAAACCGCAATGGAAAACCGCTTTTCTGTCAGCCACTATCATCGGATTTTTATGCCATATGTTTGTATTCACCAATATCCTTCCAAATCACGATAGTCTGGTCAATACGCATAGCCCGCAGCTCAAAGCGAATCTTGGCCGTTTTTTCTTATCTCCATTAAGCGGAATCAGCTCTTATTTTGATTTGCCCTGGATCAACGGCACTTTATCCATTTTTTATCTGGCTTTAACGGCTGTACTCCTGGTTGAACTCTTCCAATTGAAAAAAACCTTTTCAATTGTTGCAATCAGTGGTCTGATTGTCACATTCCCAACCATTGCTTCCACCTTTTCTTATATGTTTACGGCAGATGGCTATATGCTCGGCTCCCTGCTGACAGTACTGGCGCTGCTCATTACAAAAAAATATAAATATGGATTCGTTCCTGGCTCACTCATCTTTTATCTCGGGGTCGGTGTTTACCAGGCTAATTTGCCGTTCCTTTCGACCTTGATGATCATCTTCTTGATCACTGAAATCATCGGCAGAAAAATCGACTTCCAACAATTGATAAGTTACCTTCTGCGTTTCTTTGCCTTAGGTACTATCGGGATGGCCTTATATGCCATCAATTTCAAGCTTTATACCAGTTTTTTTGCTGGAAACCTCTCAAGCTATCAGGGCTTGGATTCAGTAGGTGACAGCAGCGGCTCCATTTCAGACCGCTTCGAGCAGGTGACCGATTCCTTTTCTATCTTCTTCTTCCGAGGATTTATTTCGGATCTACCCATCAATCTCTTCGAATGGTTGAATATAGCTGTTTTCTTACTAATCGCCATCGGCTTCATTCTGCTGATAGTTCAGAATCGCATCTTCACAAACATCCCGATGATATTCATAGCCTCCGCTCTGCTGTTGCTTATGCCATTGTCTGCCTATATCCTTTATTTTGTGTCGTCTGATGTTGTTTATCATATGTTGATGGTGCTGGGTCTTGTCAGCTTCTATATGCTGCCGGTACTTTTTTATGAACATCTTACCTTACCGACCATGGCCTCTAAAGCATTTTCGTGGCTGTCTCTGGTGATTGTTTTTGCAGTAGTGTTCAACTTCGCCATCATTTCAAATATTGCCTATTTAAACATGGAGGTAAAATACGAAAAATCAACTGCATTCGTTAACCGCCTGATCAGCAGGGTTGAACAAACCGAAGGCGTGACACCAGAATCCAAACTGGCGTTGATCGGCCGTGTACAATTGGAGTCATCGCTGACTTCCAGGGTGATTCCTGAGAATATACCGAGAATGACAGGTCCTCTAGGGGATAGTATCATTCCACTTCCTTATCATTACAGTGCCATGATGAAAGATCATTTTGGCGTCAATTATCAATTTATTTCCGAACAGGAACGCCAAGAAATTGCAGGATCTGAATGGTTTGCAGAGATGGAGGCATGGCCATCTGCAGATTCGGTTCGCGTCATTGATGATGTTGTCGTTGTGAAGCTGCAGGAATAGGAAAGTACCAGACGCGGATGTGCCTCTCCGCTGTCTGGTACTTTCTTTTTATCTCGCTTTAGCGGGCGGTAAAAGTCAATCGGATCGTGCCGACAGGATATCAGCTGCATTAGTGTTTCCACAGGGCGCGCCGCTTTTCTTTAATAAAGAATTGAGTAAAGTATAAGTGAACGAATTATCTGTTCATTTACTAGTATTTACCTATCCCGAATGATGATTTGGGGATATAATGGAGAAAATAGACGAAGGAGGAGCGACTATGGACACAGAGCAAAAACTGAAGCAATGGCAACAGGCTGGATTGTTGGAGCAAGAAACTGCCGAACGGATTTTGGCGTTCGAGAAGCGTCAGCCTACGCCAAGAAAGCTGCCGCTGCTTTTGATGATTGGTTTGATTTTCCTATCGCTGGCGATCTTCAGTTTTATTGCAGCAAATTGGCAGGCGATACCGGATTTGGCAAAAGTGCTGTTGATGCTGGCTTTGATGTGGCTGTTCTACACTCTTGCTCATTTCTCAGAGAAGAAAGCTTTTGGCTCTCCCCTACTTTTTAGGGTGATTGGGCTTGCGATGTTCGGTGCTGCACTGCTGACAGCTGCCCAGACTTTCCATTTCCCGCTGGCAAATTCCGTTTTGCCCTGGGCGATGTTCATAGCAACGCTCGCTCATTATTTTTACTGGAAGCATCTGATTTATTCTGTTATCGGATTCTTCTTTGGCGCCTCTGTCCTGGTATCATTTATGCCCGACATCGGATGGCTGGAATGGATCCTCTTTATTGCCGTTACAGTGGTGTGGTTCTATTTCAGCAAAGAATTTGCACCTGTGGCTTTCAGTTGGATCCTGCTGTTCGCTTCCGGGTTCATGCTATGGGGACTGGTTGATTATGACAGCTTGGTATGGCCAATCTGGACCTTGTTCGCGCTTGTGCTGCTGCTCCTCGTCGTTCCCGAAAACAAACAGCAGATGATTCGGCCGCTTTACCTAATCACAGCAGGTATGCTGCTTGTGGTGTATTTAGCTGTTCGCGGACAAACCTTCATCGAATTGGTCGATGAAAGCCATGTAGGAGAGGCTATCGCTTTGGCAATTGCTGGTATCGGCGTGCTTATTCTGAGTTTTTTCAAATTTCGCTCTCTCATGTGGATCGCTATTGCCGGCGCTATCGGATTGCTGCTCTTTGATGAAACGGCAATCGGCTTGGCAGTGGTTGCTGAATTGTCGGCACTTGCTTACCTGATTATTGCCCAGCGCCAAAATAAACCATTGGGATTGGGCTTTGTCTACTTCATCATTGTGCAATTTGTCATTTACATCATTTATGCGTGGGAACGGCTCGACATGTCCCTGTTCTTCCTGATTGGTGCTTTACTGTTGTTCCTTCTGTCGGCTGTAGCCTGGTGGATTAATCGCAGGAAAGAAGGTGTCACGCCATGAAACCTTGGCTCTTCCCGATCATTCAAACTGTCGTTGTCGCAATTTTGCTCGTGAGTTACTACGCAGCATCCTGGTTCGGCGAACAATATGTCCTAAGAGCCGAACCTTTCGATCCGTTTGATCCGTTTTATGGTGAATATGTTATGCTGCAATACCCCGATTTGCAGTCGACTTCCATCACGGAAGACGGCCCCGTTTATTTTACTTTAAAAGAAGCGGATGATGGCTACGCCGTTATCGACCGCATTGAAGATAGACGCTTTTTCGGCGCTATTGAAGGATCCGTTTACGACGGCAGCGTCACTGCTCCCCAACTGCAGCAATTTTATGTAGAACAGGGATTGGGACCGGAACTTGAATTAGCGCGTGATCTGCAAGTGACGATCGACGTCTCCAGCTGGGGCACCATCCGCCCGGTTGACTTGCAGGAACGATCCGAATAAAACCTATAAAAAAAGTTCAATCAGCCGCTGATTGAACTTTTTTTATAGGCTTTATTGCCCTTCATTAGCTATCCGCGCCATCATACTGCGCATAGGCAGCGTCTTTTTCAACCTTGGCATTATTGATTACGACTCCAATCAAGCGGGTTTTCTTCGAAGCCGTAATCGCTTCTTTCGCTTTGATCGCATGCTCTTTTTCTGTCTTCCCTGAATCCACCACCAGAATGGTGCCTTCGCATTTATTTGCTAAAATCACACTGTCGGTGACCGCTAAAACCGGAGGTGTATCAAAGATCAGCAAATCATACGAATCCAGCGCCTGCTCGAACAGCAGATCCATATTATTCGAACTCAACAATTCTGCCGGATTTGGTGGAATGGGACCGCAAGGCAATAAATCTAGATTTTCGATTTCAGCTGATTGAATCGCCACTTTCAATGCAATTTGGCGAGCCAGTACATTCGATAACCCTCTGGAATTATTGAGTTTGAATGTCTCGTGCATGGTGGGTTTTCTCATATCTGCATCAATGAATAATACGCGTTTGCCTTCCTGAGCAAAGACAACCGCTAAATTTGAGGCTGTAGTCGACTTGCCTTCTGAATGGGAGGCTGAAGTGATGGCCAACGACCGGGTTTCTCCATCTGGAGAAGTAAAGTGGATATTCGTCCGCAGCGTCCTGAACTGCTCAGACACGCGCGATCTAGGATTGGTAAAGGCAATCAACTTCCTGTTCTTCACTTCAGCTTTGTCCTTCTTTTTCACCATTTATTTACGCCTCCCTGCGTTTAAAGGCAATCGGTTCATTTGCCGGGATGTCTTCTTCTTCATTCATCGGCGAGATGGCCCCCAAGACCGGAAGCCCCAATACATCCTGAATATCCTTCTCGTCTCTGAGAGTCGTATCCAAATACTGCAAAATCATGGCGATGATTGTACCCGCCAGAAGACCGGCAATTGCACTCAACATAATATTCAGTGGAGGGTTTGGCGATACCGGTGATTGGTTTTCCATGACAACAGCCGGCGACAAAATCGATACATTGTCGACATTCATCAACTCGATAATTTCTGTTTGAAAAACTTCCGCAGTTTGATTCGCGATTTCAACAGCTATTGCAAGGTCTGCATCTTCTACTACGATATTCAGCAGCTGCGAGCTTTCCGCAATTTCTACAGTCACTTTGTTCTGCAGCTCTTCATAAGACATTTCCAATCCCAACTGGCTGATGACTTGTTCAAGTATGACCGGACTTGTAATGATTTCACTGTATGTCCCGACCAACTGCAAATCCGTTTCGATGGTTTGGGTGTCAGGTCCTGTTTCAATCTGCTGCTGGCTGATCAGGAGCTGGGTAGACGTTTGATAGATTGGTGTCATCAAGTAATAGGATATCAATGCTGTGATGATCATGAATACAATGGCAATGGCCAGTATCAAGCGAATCCGACTTTTTAGGATCCCATAAACTTCACGCAGGCTGATGGTTTCTATCATTTCGCCATCCCTCCTTTCAAGTAGAAATTCATGAGCGACTTTAAGTGGCAGCTCCGGCCAGGTTATACTGTCCAACTCATTCAAATTTCTTTTTCTGCTCAAAATGTGGGACATCAATGTGAATGATTGATGTCCCACATTTTGAGCCTATTGCCCATTGTCATCGGCGATGGACTTATGTAAATCCCATACGCTGAATGCCCATATCTCAACCACTGAATGCTTGAAGCAGAAATGATTCGCCTTACAAATTCCGTGCTTTCCATCAATAGGCGTCTTTAGAACCGAACAGCACCAGGACGGTTTTGAAGATCAGTTTAATATCCATCATCGTATTTCGATTGCGGATATAATCCAAATCCATTTCAACCCATTCCTGAAAGCTGATATTGCTTCTTCCGTTGACTTGCCAAAAACAAGTCAAACCTGGAGTTACGCTGATGCGTTGCTTTTCATAATTTGTGTATTGGGCTACTTCGTCGGGCAAAGCGGGTCTCGGGCCTACAATGCTCATGTCCCCTTTCAACACATTTACCAGTTGAGGCAATTCATCGATGCTTGTTTTTCTGATGAATTTCCCTATATTCGTAATTCTCGGATCACTTTTGATTTTAAAAACTGGTCCTGAGGCTTCATTCTGCTGCAGCAAAGAGGCTTTCAGATCTTCCGCATTGCAGACCATCGACCGGAACTTATACATGTCAAAGGTTTTGCCATGCTTCCCAACTCTTTTTTGTTTGAAGAATACCGGTCCAGTGGGATCTTCCATTTTAATCATCAGGCTGACAAGCAAGAGCAAAGGAATCAATAGGATGATTCCCACTACCGAACCGGCAATATCCAGAAAGCGCTTGGTATATAAATAACTATTGCTGGTATTTGTTTTTACGCTTTCAAATACCCTTTCGCTGTATCTTGTATTTACATCCATTTTTTCTTTTTCAGGAGCAGACACTGACATTTGAATCACCACTTTCATCTTAAATTCCCGTTATAGATCAGATGGATGCTGCTCCAACCAGTTTGGCCGCAGCGGGTCTGCCGATTGAATGGTATTCGATCCCATTGTTTTCCATTGCTTTTAATGCGAAGCAATTTCTCCCATCAATAACGAGTGGTTTCTTCATGTTGCTGAACACCGTCAGCTCGACATACTTGATTTCATCCCAATCGGTTAAGATCAATGCAGCATCACTGCCCTCAACCGCGCTTTCAATTGACTCAGCATATTGAACCCGTGGATTCAGGATGGATTTGGCATTAACCATCGCAATCGGATCATATGCCACAACTTCTGCTCCCTGCTTGATCAATTCTTCGGTGACCAGGATCGAAGCCGATTCCCGCATATCGTCTGTGTTCGGTTTAAAAGCGAGCCCCAACACAGCAATTCTTTTACCTGAAATGTCAGGAATACAGTCGTTTAATTTGCTGATCAATATCTTTTGCTGCTTTTTATTGACATTGACCACGCCTTTCAGCAATTCAAACTCATATTCAACATTCCCAGCGATTTGTATCAAGGCTTTTGTATCTTTTGGAAAGCAGGATCCACCGTAGCCGATTCCCGCTTTTAGAAATTGGCTGCCGATTCGTTGATCCATTCCCATGCCTGTTGATACGTTCTCTACATTGGCCCCCAATAGTTCGCAGATATTGGAGATTTCATTGATAAAGCTGATTTTGGTTGCCAAAAATGCATTTGACGCATACTTGATCATTTCAGCACTTTTGATATCCGTTTTAAAAATAGGTACTCCAAATGGCTCGTTAATCTGTTCAATTACGTTGAAAGCATGTTCACTTTCTGCACCGATCACGATTCGGTCTCCATGAAACGAATCATAGATGGCAGAGCCTTCTTTCAAAAATTCAGGATTTGAGACGACTTCAACCTGCAGATCCTGTTTTAAATGGGTTTGGATGATCTTTTTAATCATGCCATTCGTGCCTACAGGAACCGTGCTTTTTGTGACAACAATGACGTCCCGCTCGACATTTTCTGCAATGTCCTGGGCGGCCTGCGCGACAAAACATAAATCAGCAGAGCCGTCTTTGTTTTCCGGTGTTCCCACGGCAATATAGATAACGTCCGCCTGATGCAGCCCGTCCCGGTGAACGGTTGTAAAACTCAAGCGCTGTTCATTGATATTTTTTGTCATCAATTCACTCAAGCCAGGCTCGTAGATAGGAGAGATGCCCTGCTTCATTTTTGCGACTTTGTCTTCGTTGACATCAATGCAGACTACCTGATGGCCGATTTCAGACAAACTCACACCTGTTACCAATCCGACATATCCAGTTCCGATTACAGCTATCTTCATAGGGATGCCTCCAAGTTAAAATAGTTTTGCGGCTGATTTTCCAGCCATCAATTCCTTGATGATGCTTTCTACATCTTTGCCAAACTCTGGGCTATCTAAAGCAAATTCGATAGTTGTCTGGAGGAATCCAAGCATTTCTCCTACATCATAGCGTTTGCCTTCAAAATCATACGCGTAGACATTCTGCACTTCATTCAGCTTTTGGATGGCATCTGTCAACTGGATTTCCCCACCGGCTCCGGCACTTTGGGTACCCAGAAAATCAAAAATTGCTGGATCCAGAATATACCGCCCCATAATTGCCAGATTCGAAGGAGCTGCTCCGGGTTTCGGCTTTTCGACAAAATTGCTGACCTGGTAGCAGCGTCCATAGACCGCACTTGGTTCAATAATGCCGTACCGATGCGTTTCATGATCAGGAACCCGCTGGACACCGATGATGGATGATTGCATCCTGTCGTATTGATCAATCAATTGCTTTAAGCACGGTTTCTCGGCTTTTACGATATCATCCCCCAACAACACCGCAAACGGTTCGTTTCCGATAAACTTGCGTGCACTCCAAACCGCATGGCCTAAGCCCTTCGGCTCTTTTTGGCGAATATAGTGGATTTCCACATTTGAGGTGCGCTGGACCTTTTCGAGAAGTTCGAATTTCCCTTTTTTGAACAAGTTGTCCTCCAGTTCAAAATTCTTGTCAAAATGGTCTTCAATGGCTCGCTTTCCTTTCCCCGTAACAATGATGATATCTTCGATGCCTGAAGCAATCGCTTCTTCCACAATATATTGGATCGTCGGTTTATCTACGATTGGCAGCATTTCTTTCGGCATAGCCTTTGTTACCGGAAGAAATCGGGTACCCAGGCCAGCCGCAGGGATAATTGCCTTCGTCACTTTTTTCGCCATTAAATCCACCCGCCTTTTGAATTTTTGGAGTCATCGGTTCCTATCGTTCCGATGGGGTTAAGCCGTTTTCCATTAAAAAAAGGCTTTTTTTGCTCGTGCCATTAAATATTTCCCCATTGTAACATCGATAGTCCTAAATATATAGTTTGATTATTAAGTATTTTTTAATTCATCGGAATAAATAGTCTTTTAAGCCTACTGATAATCACCCAAAAAGAACACATACCCCTTTTTATATATTTTAATATTCTGATAATTTAGCGCGTAATGGAGTATGCGAAACGATCATCTCTAAATCTCCGTCGATAAAATAATTCCCGATAGTCGCCGGTACAATAAAGTTGTCGCCTTTTTTGACTGTCGATACACTTTCCTCCGTTACAATCTGCCCCGAGCCATTGATCACGCTGACTAATAGGAAGCCGGCCGACAATGGCATCTCGACTTTCCCTCCAAGCATCCAATGGTAGACGGTAAAATATTCTCCTTCTATCAAACGGGTCGACTCCAAATTATTCAACTGTTCCTTTAAACTGGGCTGTGCGACTTGTTGGTGTGGACAAGTCATCACCGCAATCGCTTCTTCCAGATGCAATTCGCGCTTATTGCCTTCGGGATCGACACGGTCATAATCATAAAGGCGGAACGTAATATCGGAACTTTGCTGCGTTTCCAAAATCACAATGCCTTTACCGATGGAATGCAGAGTTCCACTTGGAACATAGACAAAATCGCCTTTTTTCACTTTGATGCTTTGAAACAACTTTTGCCATTCCCCTCTGTTCACCAGCTGCTGAAACTCTTCGCGTGACTGCGCCTGATGCCCGATGATGATTTCAGCATCCTCTTCACAATCCAGAATATACCAGCATTCCGTTTTGCCGAACGGCTTATGCGCAAGCCCTTTCGCATAATGGTCATCCGGATGGACCTGCACAGATAATTGGTCATTGGCATCCAGAATTTTCACCAATAACGGAAAATCGTTGTCGGTCGTTTCAAAACCGAACAGTTGAGGGTAGTTCCGCCAAACCTCTGATAAGCTTTTCCCCTGCAATTCGCCATTCATGACGATGGACGGTCCATTTTCATGCGCGGAAATAACCCATGCCTCCCCTGTAGTTTGAGAAGGAATATCGTAATCAAATAATTCCTGAAGCTTCCCTCCGCCCCAAATTCGCTCTTGAAAAACGGGCTTTAAAAAAACGGGTTCCCTGTACATGAACTCTCCTCCCATCATATAAATGGCCAACAGCTGATGTTTATACAGTTTCTTCCACATCCATTATCCGTGGTGAGCATTTAAATTCACTTTACAAATCGCTTCAATTTCTTCCCATTCATTGGAAGTGCGGAAGATGTCTTCTTCAATCAACTCGCTGCCGGTTTGAACTTCAATAATTTCCATATTGGTGGTCGCTTTCAGCGTATGTCTGGCCCCCAACGGAATGTGGATGACATCACCGGTTCTGACATGGCTCAATTTGTCATTGAAGACAAAAATACCTTCACCTTTAACAATGGTCCAAACCTCACTGCGCTTGTAATGCAACTGATAGCTGAGATTTTTTCCAGCATTTATACCGAGGCGCTTGATCAAAACTTCGTTGCCTTCCGCATATCTCGTATATTCCAGCACCCGGTACCAGCCCCATCTGCGTTCTTCGTACATCGGCCGGCTGTTGAAACCTTCGACATATTCCTTCACTTTTGTACTGGCATCCTTGTCGGTCACCAGAATCCCGTCCGGACTCGCTGCCACCACCACATTATCCAAGCCCAGCAAAGTAATCGGGATATCCAGTTCATTGACGATATGGGAATTCTCCACTCCCTTGCCGATGATTCCTTTCCCGGTAACTTGAACTGCCATCTCTTCTGTCAGCGTATTCCAAGTTCCCAAGTCCTTCCAGTAACCGTCATATGGCAAGGAGACAATATGGGCAGCGCGTTCAACCACTTCGTAATCAAAGCTGTTTTTCGGCATGCGGTGGTAGTTTCTCAACAACTGGGAATATTCGATCGGCATCCCTCTTTCTTTCAGCAGATTGATGATATAGCCCAATCTGAAAGCGAAGACCCCACAATTCCACAGGGCATTCTGGCCGATCAATTCTTCTGCCTGCTGCTCCGTCGGTTTCTCTTTAAAGTAATCAACCGTCAAATAGGAGTCATCTGAATTTTCTTCTGGAATGATATAGCCATATTTCGCAGAAGGATAAGTCGGTTTCACACCCATCAAGGCCAAGTCTGCACCAGAATCAAGCAAAGCCTTCTCTAACTCCTGGACACGCCTGAAAAACTGGTTCTCAACATAAGGATCCACCGGCAGCATGCCAACCACTTCATCCAACCCACATTTCTGAACCGAATAAAGATAGACCGCAGCCAAAGCGATTGCAGGAAATGTATCTCTTCTTTCCGGTTCGGTGACCACATGCACATCCTGCCCCAATTGCGTTTTGATCATGTCCACTTGTGAGCTGCTGGTCGCAATAATGGAATTCTCAGCCATCCCCGTGTCTTCGATCTGCTTCCAGACACGCTGGACCATCGAAACCTTATTGCCATCCTCGTCACTCAATACTTTCAGGAATTGCTTTGACCGTGCATCATTAGAAAGCGGCCATAGACGTTTCCCTGACCCTCCTGACAACAATACTAATCTCATAGTAAGTCCTCCTTCTCTATCTGCGACACTAACCAGATGCTAACTCTTTGTACTGACCAATTTCAAAATAGAATTAGCATAAGGAACCTATAGGTAATTTATACCTGTACCGAAAACTAAATAATCACATTTTCCGATAAATTAGGAAAGCTATAACCGTATTATATATATAAATACCTAATAATTCAATATAATTTTCTAATTAATTAGAAATATCAGATATATTTACCCATTCTATATCCCGGAATCTATTAAATCAAGGCTTATTAATTATTTTATTATTCCTATTTTTTAGAAATTTACGACATTTATTTTCACAAAGAACTACAATATTCTTCTTTAATCTGGATTTCTTCCGTCACGGGAAGAAATCCAGGCATGCAAAAGAACCGCTTCCATGGAATCAGTCGATTCCACGGAAGCGGTTCTTTAAGCACGGTAAATCTATGGACGGCTCTCAGCCTGACGGGAAGTCTCGATTTTTGGAGCCCCTGCCACTGCCTGCAGCACATCACGGTATTTATTGATGGAAAGATCTCGCGTCAGATTCGCTTCGAGATAAGTACGCCCTTTCAAGCCCATCACTTTCAGCTCCTCCGGCTCCAAAGTCCGCAAGTAATTGATTGCATGGATGACGCCTTGGTAATCTTGAGGTTCAATGACAACACCCGCTCCACTCTCAAAGATCAGGCGCTGCACTTCACTGCCCTGTTCGAGGACACCAAGAACCGGTTTGCCCGCTGCCATGACGCCATAAATTTTGCTCGGCACCGAAACGCCTTTGATGCCTTTTTGATTGACCACTAAATGAACATCCGCTGCATTCAAGGAATACTTAAGGAATTCTTTTGGCTGATACGGCAGGAACTTGACGTTCTGCAGATTATTTTCTTCTGCATATGCTTCGATCCGCTGCTTGACCGCGCCTTCCCCGATAAACAGGAAGACGATATCAGGCTCGTCCACGAACTCTTTGGACACTTCGATCAGGTTCTCCAGGTCATAATAGAGCCCCAGATTTCCTGAATACATAACGATGAACTTGTCCTGCAGCCCATGCGTTTTCAGGAACTCACGGATAGCCGGTTCATCTTTATCAAGCGGAACAATGGCATGTTCATCTGTCCAATTGCTGATGACGGTGTGGTTCGGCACTTTTTTATCCACATAGCGGCCTTTCAAAGTTTCAGCCATATCTTCACCCACCACCAACACCTGATCTGCGTAGCTGCAGTTCAATTTATCGACAGCTTTGGCGATTTTGAAGACGGTTTGGTTGTTGGTATACGCCACGGCTTCGGCCTGCTCGGGATTAAAGTCGTGGATGCTGTAAATATGCCGCGAACGCTTCAGCAGCTTGCCGATGGTTCCGATCAATCCGCCCAATACCGGGGGCTGGGAAATCGTAAAAATGACATCCGTCCCTTTTTCCTTCAGCAACGCAATATTCGCCAATAAAAAATAAGAGGAGATGTATTTCATCCGGCTGACCTTGGAGTTTTTATTGACCTCGGGCAGTTTGATCCGAACGACTTTAATGCTCTCCAAATAATCCTCTTCGAAAAGCTTTTTGCTGTCGTGGCTTTCGCCGGCATATCCCGGCTGTGCGGCAATGACGGTAATATCGAAATCATTTTGAAGGCGCCCTGTCAATTCGGTCATTAACTGGCTGGTCGCCGCAAGGTCTGGATAAAAGTAATTTATGACAAAGGTAATCTTTTTTTTGCGCAGCATATAGGCCTTCCTTTCCCAGAGAAGGCGTAGGAAAATACGCCATCTCCATTTAAAGTTCGTCGAAAATAGCTATCAAAGAATCGGTATATTTGTCTTCCGTATAAAACTCTTCGAACGTTTCCCGGCTCATTCTCCCAAGGCGCATCCGTTCTGCATCATCG
Source organism: Planococcus sp. BI3 (assembly GCF_056680115.1). Lineage (NCBI taxonomy): Bacteria > Bacillati > Bacillota > Bacilli > Caryophanales > Caryophanaceae > Planococcus > Planococcus sp. BI3. The sequence continues at coordinate 3,710,004 of NZ_CM155266.1, read as the reverse complement.
GTCACCAGATTCTTAATGGCATCTTTGACGCCTTCCACAGTCGGTTCGATGACGACGCCGCAATCTCGGATCAACTCCGCAATGATTCCCCGATCAGATGAAATGATCGGCAGGCCTGCAGCCATCCCCTCAATAATAGACATCGGCTGGCCTTCTACTTTATATTTGGTCGGCAGTGCCATCATATCCGATTCAAGGAAAAAGCGTTTTTTCTCTTCTCCCTGCTTGAGGCCGTGGTATTGAATGCGCTGGTCCATTTCATTTGCTGTAATATAGCGTTTCACTTCCTGGAACTCACTTTCATTCTGGATGCCGCCGACCAGGTCAAGACGGAGGTCATGCCCCTCCTGAATCAACGCCGTGGTTGCTTTGATCAGTTCGACATACCCTTTTTCGAACATCAGGTTGCTCAAATACAGAAGGGAAATTGCCCCCTTCTTCTTGCCTTGGCCCACTTCGCTCTTGAGAATGAAATCTGCAGGTATGCCATTGGACACCACTTCCACGCGCTTGACATGGCCGCGGTAATTAGGAGCTAATTTTCCGCCCAGCACAATGCCGACATCGATTTTCCGCAGTGCATCGACGATGAATTTCTGCGTGATGCCGGAAGCAGCATCAATAGTTCCACCCAGGTTATTGCCATGCAGATGGGTCACCACTTTGCCGCGCCCGAGCACTTTACAGGCCTGGATCATCATACAATCCCGCAGCAAGCCCATTTTTGTTTGGGAGATGGAAATGTACAAGATCGGATTTTTCATGGCCAGCGACAGGAATCCGGAGTAAAGAATGGCAAACGAATCCGTAAAAAGTTTATCGAAAGAAAGAGCTCCGGGATGTTCAAAATCTTTTCGGCTCAAATTAATTTTTTTCACCTTGTACTGCTGGTGAAGTTTCTCGGATTTATATAAGGATTGAAGGGCGATGCTTTCTCCCAATATGGGAGGGGGCAAAGGCCCGACAAAAATCAGATTCCCTTTTTTTGTTCCAGACATACGGACGCACCTCTCATTAATCTGACATCTTGCCCAAGAACTTTTCCGGCCAAGGAGCAACTTCTTATATGAACTGCCCTCCATTAATGGGGATCAGTTGATTTCAACGCCGGCTTGTCCACCAACTCTTTTTCGAATGACGCAATGACCAGGTAGAGGATGATAAAAATCGGCATGATGATGATCAGCGGCTTAATATAGTAGATATAGCCGTACCAGAACACCCTGGCGACGGTCAGAACGATCCAATAATAACCAAGCGCCATCCCAAAATTGCCGAAGAACTTCTTCAATAGGAAAGCAGGGACGAATAGAACCGCATAGGTCACAAACGGAGCCACTACCAACCCGATGATCTCGAAGTTCAAATAGTATTCACCATAGACGAACAACCCATAATTGGTATGGATGAGCGAAGCGACAAGATGGGCCGCCTGCGGACTCTGTGCTTCAATCCCAAAGAAAGAGGGAATCAGCTGCGGAATATAATCGATGAGCGTGTAATAATTGCCGTACGTGTGCGTCACTTCAATCGCAGCTGCTGTGGAATAAACAAGATCCTGAACAGTCGGATAGTTGATGAGAATGGATACGGAGTCCCAAATGGCTCCCACATCGAAAATCAGACCCGTATGCCGGACTAACCCCAAATAGGAAAAGACCAACAACCCTCCGGCAATCAACGCCACATTTTTTAATGAGAATTTCGACTTGATGGCACCCGCTCCTTTGGTGGCTGTCAAAAGCAGATACAAAATCAGCAGCAGACCTAAAATATCGACTCTGGCATAATGGGACAGGAGCCAAAAAGGCACAAATACGAGCGCGAATTTTCGGATCGCACTGTTTTTGACTCCCATCAGGACAAAGAAATAAGAAATGACGACAACCGAGTTCCAGGCGTTTCCAGGCAACAGGCTCGGCGACAGGTCATGATAGGATTTTCCTGGAAGATCCGGCAAATAGATGATGGCAGAGACAATAGCCAAGGAACTGAAAAACCAGGTCGCCAATAAACTGTGAACCGTTCCTGAATAAAACGCCAGAATTTTGGCATCGTAATTGCGGTAGGTTTTATTGGTCACCCAAAGAAGAATTGACCAGATGTAATAGAAAAACAAAGCGCCGAATGCCAGGGTATAAAAATGCTTTTCAATCAAATGTGTGCGGTCATTGAACAAGGGCTGCACTTCTCCAATCGGACCGAAGCCCAATATACTGACAACCGGCAAAAACAACAGCACCAATGAAAAAGAGGCAAATCCCACCTTGAAGATATACATGTCCATAATGAATTTGAAGGAAAAGACAATTAAAATGAATAGGTTCCATGGATCTTCGGTATTGAAAACCTGGCCTGCGCGAAGTAAATAATAAATTACTGAAATCCCAGTTAATAGGTTGACGATGATGAACAGGACTTTTTCAAATCGATCATCGGCCTCAATATGCTTTTCCATCGTCTCATTCCTTTATTCATGATTTCCTTCCCCAACAAGCAACGCTTGCCAATCTGCTGCCTTCCCTTTTCAGGAAGGCGTAGTCACAGATAACAGGTGGGATTTCCTGTTGTTTTTTTTGGATTGCGCATAGAGATAAAATAAGATCTTCATATGCAAAAATGTGGAGAGATAATAGAAGAGAAACTTCAAGGACAACCGATTGCCTTTGAAGCCTTCTCCGAGAATTTTTCTGGACAGACGGATTGTCTCTTTGTTTTGGCCGATAATCCCAGTCCGGAAAATGACTTTCCAAATCGTAAGGATAAAACGGTGGAACGTTGATTTCCGTTGCTTTACAGCCAGCCCTTTGTACTTTTCAAAAATGCTCAGATGGCCGTTAAGCACCGATTTTTTATTGGTGGTGATGCGCTCACCGCTATGGTGATAAAACAGCACCATGCTTTCTTTGACAAAATCGAATTTCGTCACCTGCGCCAGTCTTATGTATAAATCCCAATCCTGACAACTCGGCAACCCGGAATCAAAACCCTCTACCTGATCCAACACTTCTTTTTTAATTAATACAGATGACGTCGTATCGATGCAATTGGACTCGAACAGCTTCGGCAATATGTCCCCCCTGTATTCCGGGACTATTTTTCGGGTAGGCTGATTGTTTTCATTGACTACCTGCACACCCGTATAGATCACGCCCACATCCGGCTGATTTTCAAACAGCTTTAATTGTTTTTCCAATTTATCCGGAAGCCATTGATCATCCGAATCCAAAAAGCCGATAAATCTCCCCGTAGCCCTTTTGATGCCGGTGTTTCTGGCTTCCGATCCACCTTTATTGGTATCGTGCTTGAGGAAGATGATCCGGTCATCCTTCATCTGGCTCACCACTTCCGCCGTATCATCTGTTGAAAAATCATCGATGATGATGATTTCGAAGTTCTGATGGCTTTGGTTTTTCAAGCTTTTCACCGCTTTTTTCAGCAGCTCCGAACGATTATGCGTCGGAATAATGACACTTACTTTATCATTTAAAGTCACCATTAAATTCCCCCCCAACCCGATAACAAACCTGCCGTAATTAACGCTCTATGATGGCAGCCTTTTCTTCCTTCAATAAATTGCAGTCGTGCGTGACCATGATTTCAACAAGTTCCTCAAACGATGTAGAAGTCGGATTCCATCCAAGCAGATTTTTGGCTTTTGACGGATCGCCCAAGAGCAGCTCGACCTCTGCCAAGCGGAAATATTCCGGATTTACTTCGACGACAACTCTACCCGTTTTCACGTCAACACCTTTTTCGTCAATTCCTTCACCCTGCCATTCCACTTCAACCCCGGCATATTTGAAGGCCAGTGTCGCAAATTCGCGGACGGTATGCATTTCCCCGGTGGCAATGACAAAATCTTCCGGCGTTTCGTGCTGCAAGATCAACCACATGCACTCTACGTAATCTTTGGCATACCCCCAGTCCCGCTTAGCATCCAGATTGCCCAAAAGAATTTTATCCTGTTTGCCGTTAGCGATGCGCGCGACCGCCATTGTGATTTTGCGTGTAACGAAGGTTTCGCCGCGGCGTTCTGATTCATGGTTGAACAGGATGCCGTTGACCGCAAACATATCATAGGACTCACGGTAGTTTTTGGTGATCCAATAGCCATATAATTTCGCTACGCCATATGGAGAACGCGGATAAAATGGCGTCGTTTCCCTTTGCGGCACCTCCTGGACTTTGCCGTACAATTCAGAAGTCGAAGCCTGGTAAATGCGCGTCTTTTTCTCCAGCCCCAGGATGCGGACCGCTTCCAGAATGCGCAAAGTCCCGATGCCATCAACATCCGCCGTATATTCAGGAGTCTCGAACGACACCTTCACATGAGACATCGCCGCCAGATTATAGATTTCATCCGGTTTGATTTCACTGATCAGCCGGATGATATTAGAGGTATCGGTCATATCCCCATAATGGATATAAAAATTCTCACTCGACTTTAATTCTTCAATATACAAATGCTCAATGCGCCCGGTATTGAAGCTTGAGCTCCGGCGAATGATGCCGTGCACTTCATAGCCTTTCTCCAATAAGAAATCCGATAGAAACGAACCATCCTGTCCGTTGACTCCTGTAATCAATGCCTTTTTCATGGTTTTCCTCCTCAATTCGTCAACATTGTATTTTTTCCGATATGTTCCAAAAACCATTCATAAGCCATTTCCAAGCCATCATCCAACGGGGTTTTTGCTTCCCACCCGAGGCTTGTCAGCCGGCTGATATCCACCAACTTCCGAGGTGCACCATCTGGTTTTGAGGTATTAAAGACGATTTCACCCTCATAACCGATCGTTTTCCCGATTTTTTCTGCCAGCTCTTTTATGGAGATATCTTTACCCATGCCGATATTCACCAACTCGTTGCCACTGTATGTGTTCATCAGATAAATTGCTGCATCTGCCAAATCATCGGAATAAAGGAATTCCCGTTTTGGTGTACCCGTCCCCCATACTTCAACTGTCGGCGAACCGTTCAATTTGGCTTCATGGAATTTCCGGATCAATGCCGGCAAAACATGCGAGCTATTTAAATCGAAATTGTCATGCGGACCATACAGATTGGTCGGCATAATGGAAATGAAATTCGTGCCGTATTGCCGGTTGTAGGACTGGCACATCTTGATGCCCGCAATTTTAGCGATAGCATAAGGTTCATTTGTCGGTTCAAGTTCTCCGGTCAATAACGAATCCTCTCTCATCGGCTGCGCAGCCAGCTTCGGATAGATGCACGTACTGCCGAGAAACAACAGTTTTTTAGCATCGTTCCGGTAGGCGGCATCAATGACATTTGTCTGGATCAATAAATTATCCCGGATGAAATCTGCCGGATAATCGTTATTCGCCACAATCCCACCGACTTTGGCTGCTGCCAGAAAAACATATTCCGGCCGTTCTTCCCGAAAGAATGAGTAGACCTGGTCACCCCTTGTCAGATCCAGCTCTTGACTGGTCCGGAATACAAGATTGGTATAGCCATTGGCCTGTAAATTCCTTATAATCGCAGAACCTACAAGGCCCCGATGTCCAGCTACGTAAATTTTCGAGTCTAAATTCATAAGTACCCCACCTTTTTTTCAGCTTCTGCCATGGATGCTGGTGTCTTTTTTTACACAAATGTGTAAACAAGAGAAGTATAAAACCAATAATCACCCTTATACCCAAGACTATATGCTTACTAAATGATTTTATTTTCCCATTCTAACATACAATAGTCTAAATATTACAGATTATTTTGATTATTTGATTTTTTATATAATTTAAGTGGGTAAGTTTAATAAATTCCAGTTCGCCATCACTAATGAGAAATTCGATCCTAACGGCAGGCGGCAACCCTCCTAAGCTGGAGAGTTGAAGGAACACTGCTTTTGCATCGTTCCTCACCCTTCTTTAACCGCTGTTCTTTTTTGAAGAAAACCCTTCATTTCCGTTACCAGTTCGCGCTGGTTCAGAAGCATCAGTCCCGCATAGATCACCCCTCCGATGATTGTATCGATAATAATGATGCCGACCGGCCCAACTCCCGTTAACTGAGTATTGATGATAAATAAAGGAGCCAGCATGATCGCTGAGTGGACCATCGGCTTGGCGATCGACATCGTCAATTCGCCTAAGCTGTCGCCAATGATATGGCGAATCCGCACAAAATAGCTGACATAGAACAGCGCCAACCTCAACAGGCCGACCGCCAGTGCCACGACGACGATTTCACCCGATAAGCTGGCAAGAAAAACGACGACTGGAATGATGGCCAGTTGAACCAATTGCCAATAAAAACTCCATCTCACTTTCCCGACAGCAATAAACAGGCTGCCGCTCGGATTTCCCAATGCCTTGAACAAGCCATAAAGGCAAAGGATTTGGATGATGATGATGCTCTCCGACCAATCCGCACCCAGCAAAAGCGGTACAGCATAAGGAGCCAGTACAATCACTCCCGCGAGCAGCGGCGCGTTAAAGCTGGTCAGCATATTGGTTATCAGCAGATAAGCCCTGCGCAATTTGGCGCTGTCCAGCTGGATTTTCGAGAATACTGGAAACGCCACCCGGTTGATCATGGAATTCAGTTTTTGGACCGGCTGCATAATCAGGTTCATGGCCATGCTGTAATAGCCGAGTGCCACGGACCCCAACGTGATTCCGACGATCACCTGATCGATTTTCGTGGTGAAATAATTGATGCTCGTGGAGCCAAGGCGGTACATGCCGAAAGACACGAATCCTTTGATGGCTCCCCAGGAGAAAACGAGCTGCGGCCTGGTTTCCGGGTTCCGGTACCCGCCGATCACCCATGGAACGCTTCTGAACAGCGACATGACGATATGTCCATAGACCAGCGACCAGGCACCGAGACCCGTGAAGGCAGCCAGGTAAATGGTCAGCAAGACACCGATTGCCGTCGCCATAATTTCATTTTTGGTGATTTGGGCGAATTCCAGTTTTTTAGTGGCGAGCGTCTGGAACTGCAGACCGAACGGCAAGATCAGAAAGCTGATGCCGACCACTTGGATCATCGGCGTCAGACTGGCTTCATCAAACAACAGCGCAATCACCGGAGCCGCCGCCAAAAGAATAAAGAACAGCACCACCCCGACAAAAATCGAAAACCAGTACAGGCTGGACAGCTCTAGCTTGGTGATCTTCTCTTTTTGGATAATGGCGTCCGTGATCCCCATTTCCAGGAACAATTGCGAAAACTGGATGACAATCTGCACCATCGCGATCAGGCCGAAGACAGCCGGCCCCAGCACCCGGCCCAAAATCAGCAGCTGGCCGATTTGCAGGATGCTGGTCACGAGCATTGATATTGACGTGAGCTTAACGCTGCTCACCGCTTGGTTTTTCAAAGATGCCATAGGCCATTCCTCTAATCAGGTTTAATTAATATAAAATCTTTCTCCACATGTTCCTGCGCTGCTTTGGAAAGATCCCGTAAGGCCTGTCTTCTGGAAAGTCTTCCGGAAATCCATTCAGGTCAAACGATTCGCGGACAGTTGACGGCCGTTCCTCGTATTGATACAGGAACTCGAAATCGATGACCTTCAGCCCTTCCGATGTCAGCAGGATATTCCCTGGATGGAAATCGATCAGCGCATACCCTTTGTTATAGAAAAATTCATTGATGGTGAAAATTTCCTGTTTATGCTTGCGTTTCAGGATCTGCTTTTTGATGTGCCAACTTTCCGTCACTTTATGGGTCTTCAGGTACGGCACAATGATGTAATTCTCTCCGCTGTCGATCAGCCGGGGAATAAATTTACATTCCTTGCTCAACTCTCCGTAAACGAATTTCTCACGCTCCAAAAACCGTTCCTTGCCGGCTTTATAGGTTTTCTTCACCGCTTTTGTCCCTTGGTATTCAATGACTTCAACTTTGGCTCGCCGTTTTTTCTCCGATACATCCGCAATGACCCTTTCAGGCGTCCGGTACGCTCTGTCCCAGTCTGTGACAATGGTTTTGATCTCCCCGATAAGGTCTGGAGCGACTGCAGAGATGTAATCCAAGGCCTCAATTTGGTCGTCTGCACTATGCAGCGGATTGGCGCGTTCTTCTTTCGATAAAGAGAAATTGATCTCCGAGCGCAGCTGCTCTTTCAGCAGATAATGTTCATTCGAGACATGCGGGTATTTTTTTTTCATTTTTGCCGCCAGCGGTTTGGGATGGTAATCATACATGACCAGCAAAGTGGACGGCTTGCCGCCGCTCACCGGCCACGGCCCCTGCCCCCAATTGCCGCCCCGCATGCTTTGGGCAGCGTTTCGCTTCTGTTCTTCATCAAGCGGGACTGCCCGGATGAGACAAAGCCCGTTGCGTTCAAACCAGTCAATGATCCTAGGGGTCAACTGCCGTTCTTCCGCCCATTCCCGGACGACAAAAACCATCAATTCCCCGTCTTTTTCAAAATTATGCTCACTCGATTTGATGATGGACTCGAGCCAATTGCCGCTGACGCCGATCAGTTTCCGGATGGTATCCGTCGAAGGCGCCCACCCTTCCTCTTCCAAAACGTGATGGAACGATTCCAGGCTGATTTCTTCGAGTGCCGTACCGGTTTCACTGGCCAACTGCTGGAGGATGCCGGGATAATCATGGTCTTGTGGAATCTTCTTGACGCCGCCGCCTGATTTTGCCGGAATGCCGGATTTCTCCCCTTTGTGGTAAACCGCGTGGTACATCAGACTGAGAAAATGATGGCGTTTGGATGGAACAAAATATTTACTGTTCCACAATTCCCGTTGGTCCAATATCGTTTCAGCAATATACGGCGGATAGTAGGCGATATTCTTGAAATTGCTGCCCGGCAGGCCGCCCACGCTGTAAATATCAAACGGCAGGATGCCTACCTTTTCATTCAATAGCTCCCGGACCTTTTCGATATGGTCATCTGAGATCAACAGATCCACGTCTTCGCCGAGATCCAGAAAAGGCAGTTCATCAAACCAGCGCAAAATCACATAATCGAGTTTCCGTTCATTGAGAAGCCCAAAAAAGTTTTGGAGCCCAAGCTCAGGCGACAGGTATTGCCGAGCCGCCTTTTCTTTTTGGTGCCCCCGCTTGAAGACGATGCCGGTCTGCACTTTTCCGGAACTGTCGGAAAAGGTTTCAAATCGGAAATCCCATTTTTTCTTGCGTGCCAGCTTATATGCCCAAAGAGGCAAAAAGCTGGCACGATCGACGATTTTAGACGGAATGAACAGGATCAGATCCGCTGAAGAATGGAAAGCATTTTTCAGATCCATGAAATCTGCTTTATTGATGACCAGCACTTCCGCATTGTTTTTATAGGTCAATGTTTTTTCATTCGCGTAATACAATTCGGAATCCTGGCTGCCATCTGGCACACTGGTACAGATTCCGAGGAAATTGCTGTAGCCGAACGCTGCCAGCTGTTTTTTCAACGTACTGGTTTCAGCATTGTATTCCAATATTTTCACTGTTTGGTTTTCAGGATATAAAGCCCTTATATATTCACTGATTGCCAATCCATTTGCTCTCATACTAATTCCCCCTTGTCCACCGGCATACAAAACAGGACACACTCCCCTATTTTTGCGCGTATTGCTTGTCGAAATACTGTTGGTATTCGCCGCTGATGATCTGTTCCCACCAGTCTTTGTTTTCCAGAAACCAGTCGACTGTCTGGGCGATTCCGGTTTCGAAATCATAGACCGGTCGCCAGCCCAACCCTTCGATTTTTGTCGGATCGATAGCATACCGTTTATCATGCCCCAGGCGATCTTCAACAAACTCGATCAAGTCTTCCGTTTTGCCCAAAGCTTGGATGATGGTTCTCACCACTTTTAAATTGGTCTTCTCGTTATGGCCGCCGATATTGTAGACTTCGCCGTCCTTTCCGCTGTGCATGACCAGATCGATTGCTGAACAATGGTCCAGCACATGCAGCCAGTCACGGACGTTTTTTCCATCGCCGTAGACCGGCACCTTCTGGTCGTTCAGCACCCGCGAAATCGTCAACGGAATCAGCTTTTCCGGAAAATGATAAGGCCCGTAGTTATTGGAGCACCGTGTGATATTGACCGGCAAGCCGTAAGTTTCGTAATAGGCCCGGACCAAAAGATCCGAGGATGCTTTACTTGCGCTATAAGGGCTGTTCGGCTGCAGCGGCGTTTCTTCCGTAAAGAAGGTTGCCGGATCGAAACTCAGCTCCCCGTAGACTTCATCGGTTGAGACGTGGACGAATTTCTTGATCTTCGCCCGTTTGGCAGCGTCCAACAACACCTGTGTCCCCAGTACGTTCGTCCGGATAAAAATCTCTGGATCCGTAATCGACCGGTCCACATGGCTTTCAGCTGCAAAATGGACGACATAATCGAAATCCACCTGCTCAAACAATTTGTTGACCGCCTGCCGGTCGGCGATGTCGATATGGACAAAGCTGTAATTCTCCTTGTTTTCAATCTTCCGGTGTTTCGTCAGGTCGCCTGCATATGTCAGCAGATCCAAGTTATAAATATGGTAATGCGGATATTTTTCGGCCATGTATTGGACAAAATTCCCTCCAATAAATCCCGCTCCGCCAGTTACAAGTAGTTTTTCCATCGGGGCGCCCCTTTTATGATTTATTGTGTAATAAGGTTTTTTCAGAAGCGATGTCCAGCAGATATTGGCCATAATCCGTCTTTTTCAAAGACTGTGCCAGCTCGATCAATTGGGCTTGGCTAATATAGCCTTTCCGGAAAGCGATTTCTTCCAGGCAGGCGACGTACAGGCCTTGTCTTTTTTGAATGGCTTCCACAAAATTGGATGCTTCCAACAAAGCTTCGTGGGTTCCGGTATCCAGCCACGCCAGTCCACGCCCCATAATATTCACCTGCAGCTCGCCCCGCTTCATGTATTCATCGACGACGGAAGTGATCTCTTTTTCCCCCCGCGCAGAAGGAGCCACCCCTTTGGCGATTTCAACGACTTTATTATCGAAGAAATAAAGGCCTGGAATTGCATAAGAGGATTTCGGTTGCTCCGGTTTTTCTTCAATGGAAAGGACATTCATTTCATCATCCACTTCCACGACACCATACGCTCTCGGATCTGCCACATGACAGCCGAAAATGATGCTGCCTTTTGTCAGTTCCGCCGATTCCTGCAGCCGGCTCCCGAAATCCGATCCGTAAAAGACATTGTCGCCGAGCACCAGCGCGACAGGCGAGTCGCCGATAAAACTCTCCCCGATCGTAAAGGCTTCAGCCAATCCGTTTGGTTCTTCCTGGATGGCATATTCCAGTTTGATGCCGAGTTTTTGGCCGTTGCCCAGCAGGCTCAAAAATCCCGAAATGTCTCTTGGCGTCGAAATGATGAGAATTTCTTTGATGCCTGCAAGCATCAGGACCGACAGCGGATAATAGATCATCGGCTTATCGTAGACAGGCAGCATTTGTTTTGAAATCGATTTGGTCAGCGGGTAAAGGCGCGTCCCCGTTCCACCAGCTAAAATAATACCCTTCATTATAAATCCCTCATTTCTTAAATTTGAGATAGACTCTTCTGAGTTACATGCAGCTCCCGGATGATTCCGCAGATTGCTTCAACGGAAGCCGTTGGCAGGTCTCCGTAATAAGGCATCGCCAATACTTGCTGGACAGCCCGTTTCGCATGCGGCAGATTTTCAGGACGCGCTGACGGCAGTTCGCTGTACCATTCAAAATCACTGCATAAAGGATAGAAATACTTTCTGGCGAAGATATTGTATTTCTGGAGTTCCTGATGAACAGTGTCTCTCGACTGCCCGAACACTGCTTCATTGATTTCAATGACAAAATACTGATAGCTGCTGGATTCATCCGCAAGCGTTGTCAAAATCCGGATGCCGTCAATATCCGCTAAATTTTCTTCGTAGGCTTTTTTGACGGCGTGGCGCTTTCTGCGTTCTTCCCCTACTACCTTCAGAACTTCCAGCCCGACTCCCGCCTGGACCTCATTCAGCTTGGCGTTCAAACCGGACAGCACCACACTTTCGCTATTGGCGATCCCGAAATTCTTCAACAGGTTCAGTTGTTTGTCGAGTGCCGGGTCGCTATAAGTCAACGCCCCGCCTTCTATCGTATTGAACAGCTTGGTCGCATGAAAACTGAACATCGTCAGATCGCCAAAGCTGCTGACGGGCACGCCGTTTATCTTGGATCCGAAAGCATGAGCCGCGTCATAAATCACTTTCAGCCCATGCTTATCTGCAATCGCCTGGATCCTTTTCACATCGCATGGATTGCCGAATACATGGACACCCAGAATGGCACTGGTCTTTTCGGTGATCAATGCTTCGATCTTGTCGGCATCGATATTAAAGGTCACAGGATCGATGTCACAAAATACCGGCGTCAAATTATTCCAATCAAGTGCCTGGACAGTAGCGGGAAATGTAAACGGCGTCGTGATGACTTCACCGGTCAGCTTCAAGGCTTTCAAGCCCAGCAGCAGAGCCATCGTTCCGTTGGAGAACATAGAGATATGATCGACTTCCAAATAGTCTTTGAGTTGCCCGCTTAATTCGTCATGCTGCGCTCCAAAATTCGTCAACTGCTTGCTGTTCCACACTTTTTCCATGCGTTCCGTGACAGCCGTAATGTCCGGCAACAAAGGACGCGTGACATAGATCGGTTGTTCAAAAGCTTTAGCCATTACATTCCCTCCCAAGATATAGAACTGTTTTCCGCGAATCAACCCGTCTTAGCGGGTTTTATCTTTTTTATCATCGGTACCAGCAAATCGTAGACGGTATCAAATTCCTTGATTTTCAACAGTTTGCAAATGAGGATATAGAGCACGATGCCCAGGCCGATCTGCAGGATCAGCGTCAACAGCTCAGAAAAAGGCAGGAGCTTGCCGACGCCGTAAACCACAGCCCCCATTCCGACTGAAATCGCATAAATCGGCAGAAGATCCAACACCTGCTCTTTGACTCCGTACGAAATCTCCCGCCCTGAAAAATAAATATTGATGAAGAGGGAAATATACGAATCCAGGACAATCGTGATCACTAAAATGGTGATTCCCCAGTCCATCCAAATGACGGCCAGGATCAATATCGTCGGTATGATTGTCTTGATGATCTCCAGGTAGAGGAATAGATCTGAACGCCCCTTTACCTGGAGGATGTTCAAATTCAGTGCATGGATCGGATACAGCATGCCAGCAATGCACAAGAGCTGGAAATAAGGAATCATCGTTGCCCATTTTTCACCGAAGATCAGGAGAATCAGCGGTTCTGCTACTGCTGCGACACCGATCATGATCGGGAAAATCAGAAACCCTGAGAGTTTGATGACTTTCTTGAAGCTTTGCTTCAGCCGCTCTTCCTGGTCCTGGATTTCACTCAACACCGGGTACGTCACCCGCTGGATCGTCGCCGTCAATGTCTGTGTCGCCACATCGCTGAATTTTGCAGCATTCGTGTAATAACCCAGGGAGGTCGCCGAATATTGCTTTCCGATGATCACGTAATAGATATTGTCATAGGCCGTATCGATCAATCCCGAGACCAGCAGCTTCCAGCCGAATCCGAACAAACGCTTGAACGACGCTGTACTGAAAACCAGGGAAGGCAGCCATCTTCTATAGAAAACCAGCAGGATCGCCTGAACCCCATTCAATGCCAGCATGCGGACGGCCAGGCTCCATACGCCAAAGCCCAAAAGCGCCATTGCCACCGCAACAATCCCCGACACGATACTTGCCGCCATATTGACTTTCGCCTGAACTTTGAAATCCACTTCCTTGGTGAACATCGCCCTCGGAATAATCGAGAACGCATTGATGATGACGCCGAGTGCCAACACCCTGACAAGAGCCGTTAATTGATCCTCTTCAAAAAAGGCGCTGATGGACGGCGCCGACAAGAACAGCACGCCATAAATGAAAACGGACACTACCAGGTTGAAATAGAACACAGTTGAATAATCAGTTTGATCCGCTTTTTGGTCCCGAATCAGCGCTTGCGTGAAACCACTGTCGACCAATGAATTTGAAAGAGCAACAAACACCAGGATCATTCCGATAACTCCAAAATCTTCGGGCAACAGGAGCCTTGCCAAGATGATCTGAATGATGAACTGGATCCCCTGGTTGCCCATCATGTCCCCGAAACTCCATAGCAGACCGCTGATTGTCTTTTTCTTCAATGAATTTCCCTGTTTCATCTGCCGGCTCCTAACAAAAAAACTTTAATCCAAATTGACTACACGAATTACCTAAATGTTCAGAAAGTTCAATTCAATCATTAAATAATCATCTAAAATAGGTAAATGACATCCGTTTTACTCTAAATTTCCTAACCTCCATTTCAGATACACTACTTTATGCTTATTTATATCTCTTGATTTACATTCTAACATACCATAAGTCATAAATAACAGATAATTTAGATTATTTTTTTATATTTATTATGCAAATTATTCCACTCTTTTTTTCAATTCGGAAATCCTCCAATTATCAAGCATCTTTTTTTGAGTAGGATTCTTTATTTAATTGGTATATCCTTCCTATTTTCCGGAAGAACCATATGAGTGAGAATCCTCAGGCTTACTTATAGGAGTTGAACTAAAATAACTACAGCAGCCGATATTCCGAAAAACAGCTCCGAAGACATTAGCCGCAGCTTGCGAGGAGCATGATTTTTAAAGCTGCGCTATGGATAGGGATGGAGTCTCCATTGGTTTGCTCTATATCGTTAGAGATTTCTCTAGCGCCGGCGCGGCTTATTGATGATGATCTTTTAGTTCAACTCCTATAGATCAATTTTGTTGATCTCCAGACACGCAAAAAAGAGGAGATGGATTCAACTCACTCCAACTCCTCTTTATTCGATTGATATTCTAAATCCACAATAAGGTCTTGTGAACTACTCACGACTAAAGCCGCGAGCTTCCTACAAACATCGTCCTTGCCTGCGTCTGTTGTAACGAGCAGCGCATGCAGCGGAAATGATTACGGTAGGCTCAAAAGACGGTTCCCGCCTCCTACTTGAATCTTATAACGCCAGTGCCAATAAATTCTGACTGGCATTGATGTCCCGGTCATGGTGTGTTCCACAAAGTGTACATGTCCACGAACGAATCGCCAGGGGTTTCCTGGAACCTCTATCCCCACAGGCCGAACAGATTTGGCTGGATGGGTACCATCTGTCGGCTTTAATCAGCGTACGCCCCAGCCACAACGCCTTGTATGCGAGCTGGCGCGTGAATTCAGACCAACTGACACTCGCAATGGCTTTGGCCAACCGGCGATTCCGCATCAGGTTTTTGCTGGAAAGCGTCTCGATGGCGATCACTTGGTTTTCGTGAACGATCCGGTGAGACAACTTATGCAGAAAGTCTTTGCGCTGATTGGCAATCTTTTCGTGTTTTTTTGCAACGACCACTCGCGCCTTGTCCCGGTTTTTGCTGCCACGTTGTTTGCGCGACAACCGTTGCTGGGCGCGTTTTAATTTCTTTTCCGCTTTTTGCAGATGCCGGGGGTTGGCTATTTTTTCTGAAATCCCCGCATCGTTTGTGGTGATCGCGAAGTCGGTTAGCCCTAAATCGATGCCGATTTTATGCGGAGCCGGAATCCACAACAGGTCGTCTTGCTCGACAAGCACGGAAATATAATAATGACCGCTGGGTTTCATGCGCACCGTACAGGACTTGATGGTGCCCGTAAACTTCCGGTGCTGCGTGAATTTGACGAATCCGATTTTGGGCAATTTGATGCGTTTGCCTTCGATTCGAATCGACCCTTTTTGATTGTTTGTTTTGTAACTGGCTTTTGACCGATGTTTGGATTTATACACCGGGAAGTTCGCGCCTTGTTTGAAGAACTTCTGGTACGCCGCGTCTAAATTGAGTTTCGCATTGGCCAGCGCCAGATTGTCGATTTCTTTCAGCCACGGGAAGTCCTGTTTGAACGATGTGTACATACGTGGCTTAATTGACCGCAACAGTTGCGGGTCGTGCTTGTATTTTTCGTAATGGTCTTTCCGGTCAGCCAGCATCTGGTTGTAGAGAAACCGCACGCTGCCGAACGTTTTCGCAAAATACGTTTGTTGCGACGCCGTTGGATACAGCCGATAGCTATAGGCTTTCAGCATGCGGTTTCCCCTCATTTCCAGTTGATTTGTTCGTCTGTTGTGGCGTACAACTGATAAGCATATGAACAGGGTCTTTATCTGTTTCGAGTGAGAGAATTTCAATTTTTTGTTCATCCGCAATCTCCCGAAGAACCTCTTTGGTGTCGCGTTCGACGTCGCCGATTAAGACGGCATTCCGGTATTTAACACACCATACGATGTGATAATGTAAAGAGTAGACATAACCCCTACCTTTAGTAGCTTTTGTCATCTCGTTCACCTCTACATGTAGTGGAACGTATGCAGAGCAAAAAATCAAAAAAGAGCATTCGCTAACTCACGACTAAAGTCACGAGAGTGCGCTCACAAGTTCTTCAAATGGTGATCCGTTTGAAGATCCGCTTGTAGAATTCAGGTTTCATGTAGAACTGCCGGTAGCCTTTTTTCAAGGTTTCCTTTATCCTCAGCTGCTTCAATAGAATGTAAAAGCGATCCCGTTTTTTGGTCCGATTGATGACCTTATCGTATTTGAAATGAGTGAAGACATTTATTTCATCGAGCAAGGTTGCGACATCCTGTAGGTGTTTTTGCTTCGCGGAGATGTCAGTGAGCTGCATATCCGTCCAGGAGCCTTTGACTTCCACCCGGTATGCAGCCATATTTCGGTCCATGTAATAAACCGTCCCGTTCAGTGCTCCACAGATGACCAGTGGATAGTCGCCGATTGTGGCATTCAGGTAAAACTCCGGCATCTTGGGAATTTTTTCGCGGGAATACATGATCGAATTGGTGGCGAACAGTTCCCCTCCCCCTTCGATCACTTCTTCTACGGAATAGATTTTATCCTTATGGCTCGGCCGAATAGCAGCGACTGTTTTCTTAGTTACAGCAGAGACCTTTTCTGCAGCATGTACGCACATGCTGCATTCGGGATGCGCCTCCATATAGTCCACTTGCTTCTGCAGTTTTTCCGGATCGGTCCAGTAATCATCACCTTCACAAACCGCAGTATACTTCCCTAACGCACGTTCACCATTGAACAATTCAAAAGGGATATCTTTTGAATACTGATTTTCCGTCTGGTAGATCGGTTTGACGACATCCGGATACTTCCGTTCATAGCTTCTGATGATTTCTGCTGTCCGGTCAGTGGATGCATCGTCATGAACCAGGATTTCATAGGCAAAATCCGTTTTCTGCATCAGCATGCTGTCCAATGCCTCGGCTATATAATCTTCATGATTATAACTGTTGCACTCAATACTCACCATTATTTCTTTTGCCATAGGTTACAGACTCCTCTACAGTGAAGTAAGTTTTCGTCGTCAGCTATAATGTACAAATTCATATACCTCTGACTGGTTCAGCTAAACAGACTTCCAGTGAATTTCTTATATATTTTTCATCTTAGCATAAAAAATAAATAAAAATTGATTATTCAGATAAATTGACAAAAAATTTACACTATTTCAAAACTCTGCGCATTATTCATCGACGACAATAAAATTTTCTTGCTGATATTTCACTCTCAACTTGTCGTCGCGCAAGATCAGGTTATTTTCCTCAACGGTGTTCCCTTGGACTATATGGCCGTCTCCAACATTGATATAAATTCCCCGCTCCGAGTTTTCCCGGGGGCTGATAGCCAGATTATTGAGGATACTGATATTATGGCTCGGCGTCATGAGATTCTTGCCGCCATCTCCTGGCCGCACCGCAATATTGTACTCGTTGTCATAGGTCAGGTTGCCTTTAATTACATTGGACTCCGCACCATTTTTAATATCAATTCCATAATAGAAACCGGTCACCGTATTTTTTTCAATGAAGCTGTTCTTTTCGCTTTCCACCGTAATGCCCTGCTGATCGGTAAAGCCTTCACGATCTTCCACCACAATGCAGCCTTTGACCAGATTTTGCTTGCCCCCACCAAATAAGGAAAGGTGGCCATCTCCTGAGTTTCTCACGACGCAGGATTCGATTGTATTGTAATCCGATGCAAAGTTGATGATGCCGGAACCATAGTTAAATTCACTTGTCACATTTCGGATGATGTTGTCATTGGCATGATGCAAGTGAATGCCTTGGGAATAATTTTTCGTATAAACATTTTCAACCGAACTTTTCTGGCTGTCCTGAAGAAAAATGGCAATATTAGAAACCAACGATCCATTTTCAGGCAGCTTATCCCCCATCAAAAACCCACCCTTCAGATGGACCTCTGCTGTATCCGCAATCCAAAACACGCCATATTCGTCCTCAGCCTGTGTTTTGAATATTGCCTGATCCATGATGATGGTGATCGGTTTGGCTATCTTCAAGGCAAAATAACTGTCCCCATATCCGGTAGTGGCCTTTAAGTCAGGATTTTTAGTCAATTTATAAATACCGGGCGGAATATGGAGCGTTCCGCCGATTGGAGTTTCATCAATAGCCCGCTGCATCGCTTGTGTGTCGTCTGCCATCCCATCACCTTCTGCTCCGAATAGTACGTTCTCGCCAATCTCCGTTTCCGCAAAGAAAGAATTTTGACCAATGATAAGAACAGCCGCCAACCCAAAAGTACCCAGTATGCCAAGAAGCCAGATAACAGTTTTCCTGTTGGCCATCAACATCTCTCCTCTAACCTAAGCTCTTAAGTGAAAAGCCATTACCCTATTAAACGCTGATTATTTCTAGTATAAGATAATTATTCTTAAAATGCACATATTTCTGAATACTTCTATCGTAAAAAAGTTTTCATTTACCTCGAAAATATACCCTATTACCTAATAACCCTCCCCTATTATTGACTAAAGAAATAGTTTTACCACTCGCATTTACCTATAACATTCGTTATAATCGTTTTAACGGCCTATTTAATTGAAAATTTAGTCTTATTAAAAAAGAAAATAAATTCTATTTAACCGGAGCATAGGGCTTGGCCTGCCTGAACTGCCGGAGAAGAGCTGGATTTATAATGTATCTTAAAATATGAAGAAATGAGGTTTTATTTTGAGGGATTTATTTTTTGCAAAAGACTACGCCAAACTTTATGAAGAAATTGAAGGGGGGAGCTGTGAAGCTTTCGAGTTTGAACATGCCATCGGATCCGTCTATCATCAATTTATCAAAAGAGAGATTCCTGTCCTCCTGGAGAGCGGGCCTTATTTTGACCTTCTCACGCCATATGGCTACGGAGGCCCCGTCATCACTGAGTTAAAGGACAAGGCGCGCAAGGATGAGCTGGCCAGCCTTTTCTGCCAGGCTTTTCAGGCGTATTGCCAGGAGCACAATATCGTCAGTGAGTTCGTCCGTTTCCATCCCCTGGCCGGCAATGCCCAGGATTTCGATTCCTGCTACCAGGTCCTTTTCAGGCGACATACTACAGGCGTCACTCTAAAAGGCTTTGAAGATCCGGTGCAGGAAGAATTTTCAGGCTCGACCCGCAAGAGGATCCGCAAAGCATTAAAAGATGGGGTAACCTATCGGATCACAATAAACCCTTCCGACTTGGATCATTTCCAGGACATCTATACCAAAACGATGACGCGCGTCGGCGCCGAAGATTTTTACTTCTTCGACGATGCCTACTTCTCGAAAATCCTTGATAATTTAGGCGATCAACTGATACTGGTCGAGGCCATCTACGACTCCCAAGTGATTGGCGCAGAGGTTCATTTCCATACTGGCCCAGTCATCCACACGCACCTGTCAGCCACCGTGGATGGATTTGGCCATTTATCACCTGTATACGTCATGACTTATGCCATTGTGCTATGGGCCAAAGAACACGCCGTGGAATATATCCATTCCGGCGGCGGCGTCAACCCCGGCCCCGATGACTCGCTGTACCAATTCAAAAAGAGATTTGGCAAGAATACCGAATTCGACTATTATGTTGGCAATAAAATCTGGAATGAGGACATCTATCAGCAATTGGTGGAGGTGACAAATTCCAATTCAGAAAGCGGACTTTTCCCGGCCTATCGGTGGCCGTAATAAACGACAAAAAACGGTAAGCAGACAATCCTGCTTACCGTTTTTTCAATGAAAGAAGGGGCTTTACCAGCCCATACACCGTCTTCAGCTCAGTGATCTTTGCCATCCGGCAAGCAACAATGTAGAAAAAGATTCCAGCTGCAACCTGCAGCTGCAATCGTACTATTGTGCCCGTATCCAGCCAGACGCCAAGTCCCCACACCACGGCGCCCATAGCAAAGGACAGCAGGTAAATCGGCAGCAGGTCCCGCACTTTTTCCTTGGCGGGATAAGCCACTTCCCGCTTCGAGAAATGGCTGTTGACGAAAAATTCCAAGTAGGTGTTCACGATAGCTGCACCGATTAACCCGATGACGCCAAGTTTCAGCCACACTGCCAGAAATAAAAGAATCGTCAACGAGATTTTATTGATGATTTCCAACAGCAGGTACAGGTCCGACCGGCCTTTTACTTGGAGTATGCTCAAATCGAGCGCCAAAATCGGGTACAGCATCCCTGCAATGGACAGCAACTGAAAATACGGGACCATAGGCAGCCATTTTTCTCCAAATACCAGCAACACCAAGGGCTCGCCAACAGCAGCCATCCCCACCATTACCGGGAAAATAAGAAAAGCAGCGAGTTTTGTAATTTTTTTATAGGACTGCTTTAAGCGCTCGTGCTCGTCCTGGATGCTGCTGAGCACCGGGTAGGTCACGCGCAGGATGGTAGCCGCCAAATTCTGCGAGACAATTTCGCTGAAGCGGGAGGCGTTCGTATAATAGCCCAACTGCGCCGCAGAATACTGCCTGCCAATAATCAGGAAATAGACGTTGGTATAGAAGGTATCGATCAAACCCGACACAAGAAGCTTCCAGCCAAAACCGAACAAACGTTTGAAAGATGAAACACTGAAAACCAATGAAGGCACCCATTTTTTCGTTAAAGCAAACAGCAAAGACTGAATTGCGTTCATCGATAATTGCCGCAGAACCAAACTCCAGACTCCGTATCCTCCCACTGCCAATCCGACCGCAAAAATTCCCGATACGATACTGGCGCTCAAATTGATGGTTGCCTGCGCCTTGAAATTCACTTCTTTGGCGAACATCGCTTTTGGAATGACTGCCAGTGCATTGATGACAATCCCGATGGACAGCACCCGAATCAGCGACACCAGCTGCGGTTCGCCGAAAAAGCCGCTGATGCTCGGCGCTGCCGCATAGAGAATCCCATATATCAGCACGGATACGAACAGATTAAAGTAAAAGACGGTTGAATAATCGGTCTGGGTTGCATTGCGTTCACGGATCAAGGCCTGCGTAAATCCACTGTCAACCAATGAATTGGACAATGTGATAAACACCAGAATCATGCCGATCAAGCCGAAATGTTCCGGCAGCAACAGGCGTGCCAGAATAATCTGGATGAGGAATTGGATGCCCTGGTTGCCGACCAAGTCACCAAAGCTCCAAAACAGACCGCCAATTGTCTTTTTTTTCAATGATGGTTGTGGTTCCATTTAACGGTCTCCTATCTCCAGTCCCTTCTTGAGTTGCATTAGTGGATCAATTTCCATTTTGCTTTTCGGATGCTGTCTGTAATATTCGGGAAAAAGCGCTTCATTTCCAGCAGCATGCGCTTTTTGATGCTGAGCTCCAAATAGATTTTTCGGTATTCACCGCATTTGGCTTCTCTGAATTTCCCTTGTTCCAATAAGAGCGAGAACTGATAGCCTCGTTTCGCCTTTTCCAATGCGTCATTATATTGGAATTTAGTGTATTCATTGATTTCATCGAACATTTTTTCCATGTCATGATAATGGTTGATACGCTTCATACTGGTCGCAAGCTCCCGTTCCGTCCAGGATCCTTTGACCCCGACACGGTAGGCGGACATATTGTCATCCAAATAATCCACCGTTCCGCGAAGTGCAGCTAAAATGACCAACGGGTAATCCCCCACTACCGCATTCAGGTAGAACGGGGCCAATGTAAAAATTTTTTCTTTTGAGTACACCATGGAATTTGTCGCAATCAAATCGCCGCCACCTTCTATTACACGTTCGACAGAAAAAATGGCATTGGCATGTTCCGGCCTCACAGTGGACAGAACTTTCTTTTTATCTGACAGCACACGATCGGCTGCGTGGACAGTCATGCTGCAGAAAGGATGCGTTTCCATATAGTCTACTTGCTTCTGCAACTTATAGGGATCTGTCCAGTAATCATCGCCTTCGCAGACAGCAATGTATTTTCCATTAGCCCGGTTGTGGTTGAACAATTCCACGCGGACTCCTTTTGAGTATTGATTTTGGGTTTGATAGATTGGTTTGATTAAAGAGGGATAGTTGTTTTCGTACTGTTTGATCACTCGGGGGCTATGATCGGTTGAGGCATCGTCGTATATTAGGATTTCAAATTCAAAATTCGTTTTCTGCATCAGAAAGCTATCAATCGCTTCCGCAAGATAATCTCCGTGATTGTAGCTTGTGCAAACAATGCTGACCATCGGTTTCGTTGTCATGATTTTCACTCCTCTGTATTGGGGTAAGGGCATTACCGATGCCAAAAGGGAATTGCTAGTGAATAAAAGGATAAAAATAGAAATTTTCGTTTTAAAGCAGTACTTTATGCTTATATTTACCTCCTTTTCATCATTCTATCACAAAGGTAATCCAAGAATATAGATAATTCGAATTATTTAAAAAATATTAATATGGCCTTCATAAATTTACTGATATATAAGTTGAACTAATGATTTATATTAGCCGATACTCCGCAAAACAGCTCTGCTTTCGGGCCCGCAGGATGCGGGTCATGCAGGTGGCGCGACAGGACGGCGCGATGCCAGCTGCCAAGGGCTCCCGCCGAATCCTCCTCGTCCGCTGCGCTCCCTGCGGTGTATCGGTCGAATCGCTAAGCCGCAGGAGTCTTCGCTGTTTTGCTCCATATCTATGAGAGTTCTCCAGCGCCGGTGCGGCTCAGGATGAGGTGGGGCACTAAGGTGAGTGTTCTTCTCGGCTTATCGCATGAACCAAGGTACGCCAGAAGAATTTGGTCCACCTTGGTGGCAGAGCTTGCGGAGAATCATTGTTCTCTTCTCTTCCATAACCGCCGAATTAGCCTATAAATGTTACTCTTTTAGTTCAACTTATATATTCATTTTTTTAATAAATTCTTTCTAATATAATGATTGCAGCAGAGCAGAAATGATTATAAAAATCCCTTGAGCAACTTATGCGCTCAAGGGATTTCGTTCCTTCTATTTCGAATGCCATGCCCAGGCACTGGAGATGATGGCCTGCAAATCATAAGCAGGCTTCCAGCCTAATGCCCCCCTAATTTTTTCGGAGGATGCAACCAAAGTCGCCGGATCTCCAGCACGCCGCGGTGCATATTCGATGATTGCCTGTTTGCCTGAAATCTGTTGGCAGGTGTCGATGATTTCATTGACTGAATAGCCCGCCCCGTTGCCCAGGTTATAGGTTTCGTTGGCGACTTTTCCAGCCGCCATCGCTTCATAGGACAGGATATGCGCCCGTGCCAAATCCGTCACATGGATATAGTCCCGAACACAGGTGCCATCTGCGGTATCGTAATCCGTGCCGAATACCGAAATCTTTGCGCGCTGTCCGAGAAGATGCTGCAGCACGATGGGAATCAAATGCGATTCCGGATCGTGGCTTTCCCCGATTTCCCCAGATTCATGCGCGCCTGCTGCATTGAAATAACGCAGCACGACGTATTGGAAATCATGGACATGGGCGATGTCGGCCAATATCTGCTCGACCATCAGCTTCGAGCGGCCATAAGGATTGATTGGATTCGTCGCCGTCTCTTCCGTGATCATCTCGGTGTCCGGTATGCCGTAAGCAGCGGCCGTCGATGAAAAGATAAAGCGCTTGATGCCATGTTCAACCATTTTATCCAGCAGCACCAAAGTTGCACTGACATTATTGCGGTAATACTTCAGTGGATTTTCGACGGATTCACCGACCAGGCTGTTGGCCGCAAAATGGAAGACCGCGTCGATGCGGTGCGTTGTGAAGATGCTGTCCAGAACCGCCCGGTCGCCCAGATCCCCTTTAATAAACGTCGCCCGCTCATCAATCAAATGCTCGAAACCGGTCGTCAAATTATCGAGCACCACTACCTCATATGTATTCACTAATTCCTTGACGGTATGGCTGCCGATATACCCGGCGCCTCCGCAAACTAATATGGCCATAACTCCTTTTTCCTCCTTTGCCTAATAAAAGATGCTAATACTGCTAATTGTACCATTAGCGGAAAAATTACTAGAGGGTTTATTCGAATGAAATGGGCTGACCGCACCCCGCTCCACAATAAAACACGTTTCCTGCTGGAGCCGACAAAGGCGCTGGCAGGAAACGTGCTCACTCTTCTTCTGTTACAAAATAATTTTGGTTTTCGTAGACTGCCATCTCTTCTTCCGGCATGACCAGGTTTCCGAAGTTCAGGGTATTGCCGATGACCACATGCCCGTCTCCCGCTCCGACATAGATGCCATAGGAGGATTTATCCCGCGGATCAACGGCCATATTGTTCAGGATCTGGGTGTCGTAGCTTGGCAGTTGCAGATTCTCACCGCCGTCGCCGCCCCGCACCGCAATATTGTATTCATTGTCGAACACTATATTTGATTCGATGATATTCGATTCCGACGCATTTTTGACGTCGATGCCGTAATAAAATCCGCTGACCGTATTTTTTTCAATCAGGCTGTCGGTTTCACTTTCCACTGTGATGCCCTGTTGGTCAGTGTACCCTTCGCGGTCTTCCGTAACCAGGCAATTGACCACGTGATTATCTCCGCCACCTCCATACAAAGACACATGGCCATCACCGGAATTCCTCACGACGCATGAATCGATGACATTATGCCTGGAGTCGAAACTGATGATGCCCGATGCGTAATTGAATTCCGAAGTCACTTTCCGGACAATATTGTAATCCGAATGATTGAGATGGACACCCTGGGAATAATTTTTCATGTAGGTGCCTTCGATCGAGCTATTGTCGGTATAAAGAAACAAAACCGCAATATGGGAAGTCAGCGATCCATCTTCCGGCAGCCGCTCCCCCATCAAAACGCCGTCCTTTAAATGGACATCTTCCGTTTTATCGATCCAAAACACACCATATTCGTCATCCGTATCCGTCTGGAAGATTACCTCCTCCATTAGAATGGTGATCGGTTTTGAAATCTTTAAGGCGAAATAGCTGTCACCATAGCCAGTGACTGCTTTATGATCAGGATTTTTGCTGAGTTTGTAGACGCCTGGCGGTATTTCCAGCGTTCCTCCGGCCGGAGTTTCGTCAATGGCGGTTTGAAGCTCTTCCGTTTTATCGGCTGCTTCCTCTGTATTGGCGTTCTGGCTTTCTCTGTCGCTTTCCTCTCCATCTTCCCGGGTCGGCTTTTCGACCATTAAAAAGAAATAACTGAATCCGGCAATACCCAAAAGCAGCAATAGGACGATTCCAATTGTTTTTGCTTTCATGCCAACCACCTCCTTTAGTGCGAAATACTCTTAGTTCCTATCATACATAAACTAGGCTGAAAATAACAGTTTTGTAACTGAAAATTCAAATAATAAAGAAAAATAGGGCATTAAGAACCAAAAAACACCACATACTCAGAGTTGCTCTGAAGGATGCGGTGTTTTGTTTTCCTTATTCTTTTTTGGCTGTTCGATCGGCTCATTCTTCGGTTCTTCCACTGCTCTAGTTTCTGTTTCGTTATCATTGCTGCGCGCCAGCAATTCTTCACGGTGGCTGCTAGCAGCATCTTCCCTTTTTGAGCTGGATTTGGCCAAAGAAAAAACAATGGCCATGACGAACATAAAGCCGCCTGTAATCAATGCCCACATACAATCCACCTCTTCTTATATAATCCTCTTGCTATCATTTACATTCTGCTCCTTAACCTCACCATTGCTCTTTTTGATTTATCCAATCGTACGTTAAGTTCCTGGTGTTTACTAGATCTAATTGTACCAGAAAATTGAATCCATCCCTACCAATAGATTCAAAAATAACAGAAGTATTTATTACAATTCCGTCTTTCCGCATTCTTTCTTGTCTTTTTTGTTCCAGAGTCGCCACAGCTTATCGGCAACCGCATAAACCACGACGCCCAAACCTGCACCAGCACTATCAATCAAAACATCTTTAACTTCACCGCTCCGTCCGTCGATGAACAATTGATGGATTTCATCAGTCGCCGCAAACAGCACAGCCATGCCGAACCCCAGTCCAAGCTGCTTCCCCCCGCGGAAACCGCTGCTTCTCCAGGCATTCAAACTTAGCAGGCTCAACAGGAAATAGGCAATGAAATGCGCATTCTTCCGAACAAAAGTATGGAAGCTTTCAATATCGAACTCCAGATTCGGCGCCACTTGATCCATAAAACTCAACAATGCTGCCACGACCCCTGAACTTAAATCGCTTGAAGCAGAACCCGGTTGATGGGAAAGATAAAAAATGACGGCCATCCAGGAAAAGGCCGCGATCCATGAAATACGGTTATATGCAGTCATCTGACAAATCCTTTACTGTTAAAATCAGTTGCTATCCATAAATTCAATTATAGCATCCGGCTTCAAAAGCGAAAGCTGACTTTTTTCTTTGTTGAATGATAAAAAGTGGATATCCTCTAAAATAATTTTCAAACGCAAAAAAAGCCCGCCACGGAGCAGCAGACTTTTCCCATACTTCAGCTATTATTGATGCCAACCTGTTCACGCACTGCGGCGGCGGTGGAGCGATAGGCCGGGAATGAGTCGGCTATCATTTCCGCTCCAACGGTTTTGCACAGCAAATCGTAAATTTTTTGGTTCCAGATTTTACAGCTGACATGGAACGTGAATTCCGTATTTTTGCCGAATTGCTTTTTAAAAAGATACAAAGGATCGTCGACTTTCCCAGTCACGCCTCCACCCTCGTGGATCAGTTCCATCTCCTGCTCTTTGCCCCACATCACCAACGCATAACGCATCACAAAAGCGGCAGACAACCGGTGGTATTCTTCCACGGTACCAGACAAATGGATATGGATGGTTTTGCCGTAGACCAGATTCAGCCCCATCGCAATGATCTTTCCTTCATAAAGCACTTCAGTAAGGACAATCTTCTCACGGAAATAAGCCAAAAGCTTATCAAAGTATTCATCATCAAAATAATAGACAGAAGCAGCATCTTTCCTTTTCATGGTCGAATAGTAAATGCCTTTAAACTCTTCCAGATTGGCAGGGTTTGCCGTGACGCGATATTGTACGCCCGCCTCCAAAGCTTTGCGGATGCTCTTTTGCTTTGACTTGGAGAATTCAGATGCTACCGGATTCTCATAATCCTTCAAGTTGGTGCCTGTCGTATGGCGGCGGAACGTCAAGTCATAGCAACTGCTGAAATCCTGGGCGTTGGTGAACAAAGGATGGAACCGCACAAACTCACAGACAATGTTCTCTGTTCGGCAATATTCCCCGAAAGCATCATGGAAGGCTTGCACCAGCTGGAGTTTATGCTCTTCTTCGCAATCCGTGATGCGCGGCCCTCCATAGCCATACGGCGTGCTTATATCATAATAAGGTTCCTCGTTGATGCACACCGGGATCAGCCGCTTGATGAACAAATGGCTGATTTTTCCCAACGGATGACTGAATTCAAAAACTTCGCATGTTCCTTGCTCGATTTGTTCGTACAGCCTTCCGTAATTCTGCTCAAAATAAATATCCTCCACCTTGAAGATGCCTCCTTGTACCGAAGCCTTTTTGAAAGCTCTGGCAGTCTGCTTGCACTCTAATTTCCATCTGTTTACAATTTTCATTCTTTATTTAGCTAGTTTATCATACTCCTACAAAATATCCACCGATAAAACAGATTTTTTAGATTATTTAGATCGCATCACTTTTATCGCATACAGAAAATGGCCTAATCATTTTTTCAAATGCAAGATTTTGTAATTCCCCACTATTTTATGTGCCATAAGGTTCTGCAATGAAATACATAAACGAACACAAATACCTAATTTCCGATTGACACTGTCCCGTTATTATCAGATACTCAATTAACAGGACTAATTAACCACAGGAAGGATTAGGTACATATATGTATATAGGTATTGCCAAATGAAAAATATTGGATTTACTTTATATGTTTTATTTCTAATCGGCCTCTGTTTTTCGTTCTTCAGCATTAGAGCGGAGGCGAGCTCTGCAATCAGGCCTTATACGGACAGCCCTTTGATCGGATACGATATTTTACAAGGCTTTGAGAGTATGAAAAAGAATACAGCTGCAGCCAATGGCACATCCGTAACTTTAGAAACCCCATCGATCCCTTTCAAGGGCGGGACATTTATTCCATTGCGTTTTATTTCGGAGTATTATGGATTTAAAGTCGGCTGGGACCCCAAGTCCAGAATTGTTTTCAAAACCGCTTCCAAAATCAAACAAATAAGCAGCGAAGTGCCAGCTGTGGAGGTTCCGATTTTGATGTACCATACCTTGATAACCAACCGAAATGATTCCATCAGTATTGATCCAGCACAATTCAAAGAACAGATGCTGGCTTTGAAATCAGCCGGATATACCAGCATCACCGAAAACGATTTGCTGTCTCATCTGGAGCAAGGGGCTGCCCTTCCGAAAAACCCTGTGCTTATCACCTTTGATGATGGTTACATCAGCACTTACACAGAGGCTTTTCCAGTACTGAAGAAACTGGAGATGAAGGCGAGCATTTATGTTATCACCAGCCGGATTTTCGAGACTCACGGATTCACGGCCGGGGAATATGAAAAGATTTCCTGGCAACAGGCGCGGGAAATGTCAGGAACCATGAGCATTCAGAGCCATACCTGGGATTCCCATCTAAAACAAAAGAACTTTCAAGGCCAAAAGCGCGGGTTGATTGCGGGCCGTCTGCAGTTGGCGGAGGGACTGGAAACCCAGGAGGCATTCGAAAAACGGGTCTATGCGGATTTCACGGCATCAAAGGACGCCATCGAAAAGAACACAGGCGCAGAAGTTACAGCCCTCAGCTATCCCTATGGCGATTACACGGCCGATACCATCCGCTTAGCGGAAAAGGCAGGCTATAAAATGGCTTTCACGGTCCGCGACGGCGTGAATCATCAAAACTCCTCTCCTTTTGAATTAATGCGCATCACAGTGAGCGGAGAGTATTCGGGAAAAGAATTAATTGAAACAATTGAATCGCATTAAAAAAGCAGCGGCCTCATAATGATGGCCGCTGCTTTTACTGTTTGCTTGTTTCTACAGTTTCTTCTATTGAAAATACATCGGTTTGCCTCAGCACAGCTCCTCTTGAATTATAGACGACCACTTGAATCTCAGCGTCCTTCTCCACCTGCTGTTTTGGGAGGGTAAAAACCGCTAACCCCTGGCCGCCCGTCTGCCATTCAGCCGTTTGCGCTTCTCCGTTCACCAGAACTTCGGAAAATTTAGGGGCGCCTTCAATATAGAGTTCATACGACTCCGGCGTCTCCACCATCTTCTGTGCATTCATTTCCGGATAAAGACCCAGATGGTAGTCCGGAGATGGCGTTCTGACAAGCTCCGGCATCAAGTATTCCGCATAGCGTTTGCCGTGAAGCAAATCGTATTGGATCATCTGCAGATCGTTCATCTGCTGCGTCTGTTCACCCATCTGTGCTTGCCACTGGTTATATGGAATCACCGCATCTCCCCGCTCGCGCATGTCATCCAGAATGGCTGTTACTGTATTGCCCTCGACTCCGGCCATTTCAAGCGCCAATGCACTAAACTGGTTTGGCGTCACGTCCAACTCTGCGGGTTTATTGCCATCAGACTTCCAAATGAAATAAGGGACTTTATGGGTTGCGATAAAATCGTCGTAATCCCCGAGCAGATCGTTGGCTACTTGAGTTCCACTCTCACCATATACTGCTTCGTTATCCGGGAAAGACGGGTAATGGTCTCCGAAGAACACCAGGATGGCCGACTCGTCACGCGCTTCAATTTCCGCTACCATCCGGCCGAGTTCTGCATCGATACTGTGCATTTTCTCCGTAAAGTTATTCAAATACTGACGGGTCTCGTCAGGCAGCGTGCCCGTATTCAGGAATTCCGATTGCTCAGTCTTGTGATACGGCATATGGCCTTCAGCCGCCACTGCGTGAATAAAATCCAACTCTTCGGTTCTATCTAAAGTGGCGATGACCGAATCCGTGATATGGCGATCTTTCGGAAAACCTTTTCCAGCATCATTGGAATGATCCAAGTCCATGAATTCTCCTGAGATAAACCGGTTAAAGCCTAATTGGCGATACACCGATTCGCGCTGATAGAACCAGCCGTAATAGGAATGAATCGCCGTCGTTTCATAGTCTGCTTCCCTGAACGCATAAGCCGCAGAAGGCAAAGGCTGCGTAACATACAATTGATACGGCACAAAATTGGCCGGCATGAACTGCATGCTGAAACCGGTCAGAGCTTCAAATTCCACATTAGCCGTGCCACCACCAAATTCAGAGGAGTACATTCCGCCGTGCAGCGATTCTCCGTATAACCGACGGAAGTTCGGAATGGGATCTTTGGCAAAATGTTCTTCTCCGAACGAATACGGATCGATGAACGATTCACTCATCAAGAAGATGACATTCG
The DNA here is from genome assembly GCF_056680115.1 of Planococcus sp. BI3. Classification (NCBI taxonomy): domain Bacteria; kingdom Bacillati; phylum Bacillota; class Bacilli; order Caryophanales; family Caryophanaceae; genus Planococcus; species Planococcus sp. BI3. The sequence goes on along the minus strand of NZ_CM155266.1, from coordinate 3,679,312 downwards.
ATTTTTCTTCATCGTTGCCAGCAGCCGGCTCGTATTTTTCTGCAATAGCCTTCATTTTTTTGGCAGAAAAACCTTCAGGCGGTTCTATATTGGATTGCTTGGCCAGCATCAGGAAATTACCGAAGACACCATTGCGCATCAGCGCCAGCTCCAGCTTCCACCACGTATTTTCGAACTGCGCTCGATCCATTGGAGAAGCAGGCTTATCCGTCCACAGCATGGCCAGGAACAGGATGGAAATTAAGGAAACACCCATTTTTGCGATCCAATTTTCCTTCATTTTGGGCATCCCTAAAAAAATGGCTGCTGTCAGCACAATAAATCCTACACCGATACCGACCAGCAACGGGATATTCAAGCCAACCGGCTGTTCCAGCCCGCCAAGTTCATTCAGCAGAGCGAAATCCCCTATAGATATTGGTGAACTGCGCAACTCCATTTTGACTTTATTGGCATAAGCGAAAACAATCAGCAGGCTGCTCATCAGCAAGCTGGTGAACATGAACCACTTCCGCGGCAGGATATAGAACAGATTGAATAACGCAAGCAGCAGCAAAGCGTTGACTGCAAAGCGTTTTGGAAAGTCCGCCACCCATTCCTGCAACGGCAGGGTTACTACCTCTCGAATCAGCCGCTCACTGACATAAAGCGTCACGAATGGCAGGCCGATCATGAAAAACATCATCACCAGCCAGACTGCTATTTTTTGGATTTTTATAGGTTTTTTCACTTTAGACACTCATTTCTTTTAGTGGCGATCGGGATAATGAGCCACAAATAGATGGATGGTTTTATTTTGAGGAGAGCAGACCCATTCCATCTGCAGCGATTTCTTCTTTCCATCCTATTATATAATGCGACAAGAAAAAAGGATTCCCGTTTTTACTTTACTCAGTGTATCATTATTTGCCTCTGCCGATAAACTGCTTGGAATCCGAAAAAACCGCTTCGCCGGATTGGCTGAAGCGGATTGGCTTTGTCAAGGGATATACTCACTTTTCGTTGATATACGACTCCTTCAACTTTTCCTCGAAAAGCTTCAGCAGCCGATCTTTCAACTCAGGGCGTTTCAAGGCAAATTCAATGGTCGTTTCAATAAATCCATATTTCTCACCGACATCAAAGCGGCGCCCCTCAAATTCATAGGCATACACAGACTGGACTTCATTCAACATCTGAATAGCATCTGTCAATTGGATTTCCCCGCCTGCGCCAAGCTGGTGCTGACCCAAAAATTCGAAAATTTCAGGCGTCAGGATGTAACGGCCCATGATGGCATAATTTGATGGCGCTGTTCCCGCTGCCGGTTTTTCGACAAAGTTATCGACTTTGATCAATTTTCCATCGATGGAAACGGGGTTGATGATGCCATAGCGGTGGGTTTCATCTTCCGGCACCTGCTGGACGCCGATGACACTTTTGCCGGTCAACTCATTTTGTTTCATTAATTGAGACAGGCAAGGTTCTTCGTTTTCCACGATATCATCCCCCAGCAAGACCGCAAACGGTTCATTGCCGATAAATCGGCGTGCTGACCAGATGGCATGGCCAAGGCCAAGCGGTTCTTTTTGGCGGATGTAATGGATTTCCACATTGGACGTTTCCAAAACGGAATCCAGCATATCAATCTTGCCTTTTCTCATAAGAGTTTCTTCGAGTTCAAAGGCATGGTCGAAATGATCTTCAATGGCACGTTTGCCTTTACCGGTGACGATGATGATGTCTTCAATTCCAGAGGCGATGGCTTCCTCCACTATGTATTGGATCGTTGGTTTATCGACAATCGGCAGCATTTCTTTTGGCATGGCTTTCGTGGCTGGCAGAAACCGTGTGCCCAATCCTGCAGCCGGAATGATTGCTTTTTTAACTTGCATTTCTTCACCTTCCTATTCGCATATTCTAATCTGTTATTGTTTAATAATAACATTTTTTTGGGGTAAAGCTAATTTTCAAAAAACTTTCTATTTCTTCTGCCTCAATTGCTGGAAAAAACTTATAAAAGCTAATATAGGTAATTGGTCACAAAAATATTATCTGAAATTTAGAATTACAAATAAACTTCTATTAAGATGCTAAAATACACTTAACATTAGTCCAGGTTTATATTATCTTTTTCCCAATTCACCATATAAAACGCCTATTTTAGATAGTGCACAGAAAGGCAGCGTGAACCAAATGAACACATTACCATTATCCTATGACCCAATTTTAATCGCCCTTTCTGTAGCTGTGGTTTTCATCTCTGCATTTATCGCTTTAAGCATTAGCCGAATGCTGTTTGCCACAAGCGGAATAGCACGGGTAAAATGGATCTTGCTTGGTTCCCTCATTATGGGGCTTGGCATTTGGTCGATGCACTTTATCGGGATGCTCGCTTCCCATCTGTCAGTGGAAATAAACTATGATCCCCTGCTGGTCATCGCTTCAATCCTCCCGGCCATAGCTGCGAGCGGGATTGTTTTTGCCATCATCAGCAGGCAGCGGGTCCGAAAAACTGAAGTTCTGGCCGGCGCCATCCTCATTACAACAGGCATCATCTCTATGCATTATATCGGGATGGCGGCGATGCAGATGCAGGCGACGGTTCAATATGACCCCTTATTAGTGATGCTGTCTGTGCTTTTTGCATTGGCCGCTTCTCTCTCAGCAATGTTCCTGCTTTTTTATTCACGGGATCGCCATGGATTCTTCTGGCTAAAAGTTGTCAGTGCCGCATTGATGGCCTCTGGTGCTTCCGGCATGCATTATATTGGCATGGCTGCTGCCCGTTTTGAGGCTGCCGACCATCACATGCCAGCAGCCGCCAATTCGATGGACAATAATTACATCGCCTTTAATTTAGGCATCGGCATGGTACTTATACTAATGATCGCTATCCTGAGCATCCGCAGCGAAACGAAAGTGAAATCCCTGTCCGATGAGTACGGACGCCAATTCCTGTCCATTATCGAATCCGCCAAGGATGCCATCGTAGTTACAGACGCCCAGGGAATTGTCGTGCAATGGAATAATAGCGCAGATGGACTGTTCGGCTACAGCAAAGACGAAATCATCCACCAGGATGTCCGCCTGATCTTCCCCCGGACGCACCCAGACTCACGGCAGCATGAAACTATTGACACGGTTGGCAAAACCATTGAACTGACCGGATTAAAGCAAAACGGCAGCCAATTTCCAGTTGAGTTATCTACAGGAATGTGGCAAACGGCGAAAGGCACTTATTATAGCCTCATCATCCGGGACATCACTGAGCGCAGAGTGGCCGAGGAAAAAATCAGCAATCTCGTTTACCTGGATTCGCTGACAGGACTGCCAAACCGCCGATTATTTAATGACCGTCTCCATTCCTCAATTGATCAGGCGGTGGAAAACAACTCTGTCCTGACAGTTCTTTACCTCGACCTTGACCAGTTCAAGCTGGTCAATGACACATACGGCCATCAGACCGGCGATCTGCTGCTGATTGAAGTGGCAGCGCGCATCGAGTCCTGCATTGTCAAAACCGACACCCTGGCGCGGCTTGGCGGCGATGAATTCATTGTGCTGCTGCCACACGCTGACTATGCGAAAGCAGAAACCACCGCACAGAAAATCCTGGAAGCCTTGAACATTCCTTTCCTATTAAATAACGAAACCGTCTTCACTACCCCGTCAATCGGCGCAAGCCTTTTTCCGGCAGACGGCAAAGATCCCGAAACGCTGGTGAAAAATGCCGACATCGCCATGTACCGCGTCAAAGAAGAAGGCAAAAATGACTTCCAGTTTTTCACTTCCGAGATGAACGACTTGATTTCCCGAAAATCAAAAATCGCCATGAGCATCCGCAAAGGCTTGGAGCTTGGCGAATTCACGGTTCGCTATCAACCACAGATCCACATTACAACCGAAAAGATCATTGGAGTAGAAGCACTGGTCCGGTGGAAGCATCCTAAATTGGGGCATATTTCACCGGCTGAATTTATTCCTATCGCAGAAGAAAACGGCATGATCCACTATATTGGTGAATTTGTTCTCCGCACTGCCTGCAGACAGAACAAAGCCTGGCAGGACGCTGGATTAGATTCGTTCCGCGTAGCCGTCAATATTTCAGCCAAGCAGTTTTCGCAGGGCAATATTGCTGAAGTGGTGACTTCGGCTTTGGATGATACAGGACTGGCTCCTGAATTTCTCGAGCTGGAATTGACCGAAAGCATCATCCAAGGCACCAAATACGCCATTTTAAAAATGCAGGAATTGAAATCCATGGGCATCCACCTATCGATTGATGATTTCGGCACCGGCTATTCTTCCCTCAGCTATTTAAAGCTGTTCCCGGTCGATACCTTGAAAATCGACCAGCATTTCATCCGCAATATCCAAACTGACCCGAAGGATGCGGCGTTGGTCGATACAATTATTCAAATGGCCCATAACCTGGAGTTGAATGTCATCGCAGAAGGCGTAGAAACCCAAGAGCAGTTGGCATTCCTAAAATCGAAAAATTGCAACCAGGCGCAGGGCTACCTTTTCCAAAAACCCTTGCTTCCTGAAATGATTGAACAATTGTATATGAAGGTGTAATGACAGCCCCTGCAGGAACTTCAACTTCCGCAGGGGCTGTTTTCATTTGTTTTCCAGCAGTTTTGATAACGGATAGATGCCCAAGCCCTGAACCAGCAGCGACAGGATGACTACGGAAAAGCTGATTGAAATCAGTTCGTCTGCCGCTCCTCCCTGCGCCATCGCTCCCAGCTGCAGCAATAGAAACACGGACACTGAGCCGCGGATGCCGGACCAGGAAATGAGCAGCGCCTTTTTCCAGATCACTTCATGCTCCCCTCCAGACAGCAGCCTGAAAGTGCCGCCGACAATAAAGAACCGGATGGCGATGCTGGCGAACAAAATCACAATAGCCAGGAGCCAATTGTCCCAAGCCAAGTGTTCCGTTGCTTCGATGCCGATCAGCAAAAACAGCAGCGACAGCAGCGATGGTTCGACTACGCTCCAAAAACCGTACAGCGACTCACGGTAATGATCTTCTTTATTGGTGTGGGAAAATTCCCAAGACAGCAATATGCCTGCGGACACGGTCGCCAGGACACCCGAAAAACCGAAGCTTTCAGCCAGCTGGAAAGCCCCATAAGCCAGTATGATGCTGAGCATGACCTGATAATCCCGGTGATGGGTGATATGGACAGCCTTACTCAGCAGCCACCCGACAACGACGCCAAGAATCACCCCTCCTGCTGAAACATAGATGAATTCACCGAATAGGGACAGCACATCGAGCGAGCCGGATTCAAAAAACATGCCGGACAGGACCGTGAACAGAACGATACTCGTTCCGTCATTGATCATGGATTCCCCATCGACAATGTCAGCGATGCTCTTGTCCGGTGATGATTTTTTCAGAATCGAGACGACCGAAGCCGGATCAGTAGGTGCCAGAATCGCCGCAATGACTAAAGCGCCTGCCAGCGAAACGGAAAAGAACCAGCCACCGATCCAGTAGACGGACAGTCCGACAAGTGCAACGGTCAATCCCAGACCCACCGTACTCAGCAAACCGATGATGCCAGCATTGTTCCGCAAAGCCTTTGTTGAAAACTGATAAGCCGAGACAAATAAAAGACCCGACAAAAAAACGTCATAGATCATTGTTTCTGTCACTTCTACGCCGCTGAAATAAGGTATGAATGATAAGCCGATGCCGATCAGCACAAGCACGACCGGCACGGGAAAATTCTCCTGTTTTTTATCTATCGTGAACACTAAATAACCGATGCACAATAATATCGTAACGACTGCTGCCGACATGCCACTCCCCCAAGCTGGTAAACTTTTTATAAAATCAACTATTTCCCTATTCAAATGGCAGCTGTTGGATAGGCGTGAGCTGGCTTCAAAGCCATCTCTGCAATTGATGAAAAAACGGGCAGCCGGATATTTTACCAGCTGCCCGTTTTTCATTTATTCTATTCACCAAAAGGCTGGAGATGAAAATCCCGTCCTCTGGTGCGGCTCTTTATTCAGCGGCTCTTTTTTTCATTTGTGTATCTTCTTCTTCTTTTAGCCGGCGCTTGATCTGCAGATAGGATGTCACTTCCGCCAACTCTTCTTTATTTACTGGCTGGTCATCCACCACCAGGTTGACTGAAGCCAAGTCGGTAATTTGCTGAAGGTCGAGTTTGTTCACTATCTGATTCCGCTCCAGCAGAAAGTCTACGGATACTTTATAGTAATCGGCCAGCAATTCCAAATGAGAAACACTAACTTGCTTTTTGCCGCTTTCGTACCCCCAAATAACAGTTTTTGCAAACCCCAATGCGCTGGCCAGATCATCGACACTCAACTGGTTTTCTTCCCTCAGGCTCTTCAATTTATCCCCTATTAGTTTCATTTCAAGCGCCCCCTTAATTTCCATGGCCATTATATAGTCTATTATATTATTCCCCCTATTTCTGCTTTAAAACTGGCTAAATCGCTCTATTCCGCATTTGAGTCTGAATACTCATAAAAATTCTGAAATTTTAGATAAATCAAATCATCTTTGTGGTAAAATATAATTAATTTCAAAAATGAAAGGTAGGTATAAGGATGCTTAAAATAATGATTTACATACTGACTATTTTGCTTGTTTTCATTATCATCCTCGGTGAAAAAAACTTTGAAACGATCGAATTATCGGAAAAAACAGCCCTCTTGCCTGAAACGGAGAGCATTCAAGCAGAAGCTGCCCCTGAATCCATTAATTTTTCTGAAAAGCTGGCTGCGGGAACTCCGGTGACCATCGTATTTCTTGGTGACTACGTAACCTCGCCTGATTCGTTGCCTGATGGCAATCCCAATCATGTGGCGCTTTTGGCGGACTGGTTCGGCAGTAAATACCCGGACCAGGTGACCGTTGTCAACGCCGGCATGAATGCCAACACCCTCTCCCATATGAAAGACCGTTTGGCCAGCGACGTCCTGAACCATGCCCCTGATTTGGTGGTGATTTCTGCCGGGTTGAATGATGCGCTTGGCGGCTGGAAGATCCCTGTCGAGGAGTACACGAAGGACTATCAGTGGATAGTCGACAAAATCACTGCTGCCGGTGAAACGGAAGTGCTGATTCGAACGCCGAATCCAACAACCTCTGTCAACGAAAACATTAAGATGCTTTCTTATATGCAGGCAAGCCGCAAGCTGGCAGAAAAAGACGGCGTCCATTTTTTTGATTTCTACCAAGTGATGGCCGATGAAATCCATGCCAAGAGGATCTCCCAAAGCAGCCTGATGCAAAACTCCTTATATCCGAATACGGAAGGGCAAGCTTACCTTTTTGATAAGTTTAAAGTGTTTTTGATGATGGAGTTGATGGAGTAGTACTGGATAAAGCTAAAAAAGAGTCTCCTCCAGCGAAATCAATGATTTCACTGGAGAAGACTCTTTATTTTATTATTTCACCAACAGGTTTCTGGCTTCTCTGAACTCTTTGATATGGTGGTCGATGATATGGCCGTTTTCAATGACCACAGCATTTTGGATCATCTCAGTCCAATTGCCTTCGACAAAGTTATCGACCATCGGCGAGAATCCTTCGCTCAGCACTTTCGTGACTGTGTGCGGGAACATCGCCGGCGTGTTGTCTACGGTGTAATGGATGATGCCATCCACTGTATAGACGGGTTCATCAATGGTAGACGGACGGGATGTCTCGATCTCCATGTTCGGGTCACAGCTGACATCGACGATCATCGCGCCTTTTTTCAAGCGTTTCAGATCTTCCTTATAGATGATGCGGTCTGTGCGGGTTGTATCCCACATGACGCAGTTGACGAGCACATCGTAATGGCCCATGTTCTTGATGAACAAAGACTCCAGCTTACGGCCATAGACATCCACATCGGCGCCTAAACCGTGAAGGATGCGCAGCACGCCTTTGGTCGTGTGGCCGTTTCCAAGAACCGCCACTTTCGTTTCATACGGCATTTTACCGCAATACTGGTAAGCCTGGATAATCGCAGCTTCCCCAGCAACTTCACGGTTGCGGTAGAAAATATAGCGGCCGTCTTCGAACATTTCTTCCCAGGCAACTACTGTGTGGTTTCCTGCAAGTACGGAATCCGTAAATGTGATGTCCTGAACTGCATGAGCCCAGCCGACCAAAATTTTCCCGGGCGTCAATTGATCGAAATAATCCGCATTGCCCAGCTTCACGTCGACAATTGCATCACATTTCAGCACTTCGTCACGTGAAACGAATTGAGCACCGGAAACTTCGTATTCTGCATCGGAATAGCCAAGTGCATCGCCATAACCGATTTCAAAAAATAATTGCTCGATATTCTTGATATTCGGCATGTCCTTCGGCAGAAGCGCTCTTCTTTTTTCATTGTTTTTATGGCTGATGACAAATCCTATTGTGTACATAATAAAACCTCCAATTGATGAATGATGTAAAATCCTGACCGGCTGATAATTGACATTTCATACAGAATCGACCGGACAACCTTCATAAATTGTCGAGTGAGTTAATATATTCATATCGTTTCCGTATAGCTGATCTATTCTGCATCATACCATATTTCGGAAAAGATATAAGCAGTTTTTATGGTGGACTCCAAATAAACAGGGTAAGCGTTCACATACGCCTCACACCTTAGTCCGGAAGCGTATTAAGTATGGTGCAGTAGGGCTCTCTTCCGCCAAATAGCCACGCCGCCGCATGAGCATCTCCCAGGCAGTTGGATATACAGTCGGAAACGGACCATATACAGTCCAAACTCATGCAAATACGGGCCAACTGGCGAGAATACGGGCCAAACGGAGCCCAATACCGGCCAAACACCCCAAAACCGCCGGATGCCCAGACATGGGAAAGCGCAGGCTTGCGCTTTCCGCTCTTTCTTTTCGGCAGCTTTCTCAGATCTGGCTCAAGCCGCAGAAAGCGCCGGCCGGGTATTCAATGATGGCATAGCTGCCGGAAGCGACCGCGCCTTCCGGTTCCTGGTGCACGATGCCGCCGCGGTCTCGGCACATTTGGAGGCTTTGCTTTAAATCGGAAACGGCAAAGTAGACGATCCAAAGCTGCGGAAGGCCTTCATTGGCACCTGCCTGGTGGCAAATGCCGGCTGCCGGTTTGCCGTCCGGCGTGTTCATCATGTAATCGTTATAATCCCCCATCCGAAAATCGCTGTGCTGCCAGCCGATGACCTGCTTATAAAAATCACGGACCCCTTCAGCGTGATGGACGGTCAAATCTGCAGAAATGATGGAGCCGGGCTGCACATTGTTTTCTTCTGCCATTGGAAACACTCCCTTTTTTTGACTTCAAGAATGATTCGCCACAAAGATTTCAAAACCCTTTAAATCCCAACGAATAAAATAATAAAAATCCATCATTAAATTGAATTAACTTCTTTATTTATGGTAAAGTTACTATGATTTACAGATTACCATCATTTACTGGAGGATTACTATATGACACAAAAAATTTGGCTGCCTACGGTTTTTCTGCTGGTTGCGGCTTTGCTTGCCGGCTGCACGGAGAAAGTGAAAATTGAAGATCACGGAGAAATCGAAGTGCCCGTGCAGGAGCTGACATTCCTCGATACCCGTGTGAGCGCTTCGAGTTCTGCCTATGATTTGAAAGTCGTCGATGAGCTTGAACAAGAACTTGATGCTTTAAAAGATATGGAAAACTACGCCATTGAAGAGCCGCTGGCTGTGATGAATCCGTTCGGAACGAATACAACGGGGCTCTATCTTTATTTTCAGGCAGCGGATTCCGGTACTTTGACTTACACGATTTCTGCAGAAGGCACAGCTGATTTCACACGTACTGCAAAAGACGCTAACGCCGCGGCCACTGTCGCCGAATATCAGTTGATCGGCTTGGTGCCTGGCACAGAAAATCAGGTTTCCGTCTCTTATCTCAATGAAGAAGGGACGCGCGGCGATGAGTATTCATTCAAAGTAGACGCGCCTGAAACCACTTCCGGCTACCCAATCACCATGGAGCAGACGGCGGCATCCGGCAACACCGAGCTCGCTGATGGTTTATTCGCGCTGATGGGCATCAACAATTACAATGGCTATACTTTCCTTTTTGATAATGCCGGCATCTTGCGGGCAGAAATCATTTCCGAGGATTACCGCATGGACCGGATGGTGGCTTTCGAGGATTCAATGGTCTTCACCACCACTGACCAAAAGCTGGCGCGGATGAACCCGCTCGGCAAAATCACCGACACCTATGAACTCAATGGCTATGTCATGCACCATGATTTCGTCATCAACGATGAGGGCCAGGTGCTGGCATTGGTGTCTGATCCCGCGAAAGACACTGTCGAAGACCTGGTGCTGAGCATCGACCTCGACACCGGCGAACAAAAGCTGCTGATTGATTTCAATGAATTGCTGAGCGGCTATAAAGGAATGACAAAGCCAGTGGAAACGGATGGGAAAAGTGTCTGGGACTGGATCCATTTTAATTCCATCGATGTGGTGGGCAACTCTGTCATCCTCAGCGCACGGGAAAACTCGACGATCATCAAAGTCGATGATATTTATACACAACCGTCCATTAATTACCTGATCGGCATCCACGATGTCTGGACAGGCACCGAAGGCGAAGAGCTGCGGCTCCAGAAGTCCAGCGAATTCCCGAGCCAAGCGGGCCAGCATTCTGTCACCTATGTGGCGGACGACAGCCTGCCGGAAGGCCAATACTACCTGTATATGTACAATAATAATTACTGGTGGTACGAAAGCCGGCCCGATTATGACGGCGCGGTCATCCGCGAAACCAGCCAGACGTTCGAAGCCAATGACCAGGACCGCTCTAAATTCACCAAGTACCTGATCGACGAAAACAACCGCAGCTACGACCGGGTCCAGGAATTTGACGTCCCCTACTCCTCCATCGTCAGCAATGCCCAAGTGACCGGCGACTCTATCGTCGTCAACAGCGGCATGGCGAAGACCCTGGAAGAATACAGCACGGAAGGCGATTTGCTTGCCCAATTCCATTATGAAGCGAGCACGTTTTCTTACCGGGTATTCAAAGAGAATTTTGAAGGCTATTGGTTTGAATAAAGAGAAACATAAAAAGAGAAGAAGCCGATGCGCTTCTTCTCTTTTTCATTTGGGAGGGAAATTCAACTCAATTGCTCTTTCACCATTTCCACTAAATAAGCCATATCCTCTATGCCATAGCGCTGATCACAGGGCAAGGGCAGGATGTTGGCGGCGTATTGGTATTCAATACTTTCTTCCGGACAGTCGTCGATGACATTCGGCCAAAGCAGCGGAATGTAGATGTTCTGTTCGGCCAGCCTGTTCCTGATTGCGATGCCGTCTTCCACCAGGAAAGGATAGGCGAAAGCCCCTTCCGGCACAGTCAGATTCAAGGGATTTTCTGCACCCAGCTGCTTTTCCAGATACGCATAGTTTTCATTCCGTATGCGGCAGGCCCGTTCGTAATCGATGGCCCCCAGCAGATTGTGTGTCAATTTCGACATGGTCCGGAGCGGCACGTCACTCAACATCTCATTGCTGGAACGAAAATCAGCATAATAATCGCTGGCGCTCCCTTCATAGCGGCCGAGAATATGCGCCATGCGATCTTTCGAAACGTCCTGGTCGAGATCTTCATAGAGCACCGCATCGGTCGCCAAATAAGCTCCATCCGGCACACCAAAAAATTTCCGGCAAGAGTAGATCGTGTCAATGCCCGGCAGCGGCTTCTGGAAAAAAGCCTGGATGTGATCCAAAATCAACTGGCCGTAATGCTCCTTGAGGGCCAAGGTTTTTCCCTGCGTAAACTGCCCATACAAATTCACGATATACAGGTATTCATCCGCCTCCAGCAGTTTGTCAAAAATAGGCTGAAATTCCTGATCGACATGATAATATTCAAATTCGTAGTTATGCTTCCGCAATAGATCGCTGACCGAGTCGCACAAGTAATAAGGAATATGCAATTTCTTGATTTTGCGTGCTTTCAATAGATACAATAGCGCGTTGCTGCCGCTGTTAAGCGCCAGCAAACCGCTGTGAAATTCCTCGCTGCGCAAATCCTCCATGCCAAAATATCCGCCGATTTCTTTCATTTCCTATCTCCTTCAAGCAGCCAGATCCCAGCTGCAAACTGGTCGACCGCACCTTAATTGTTGGGAACCGCACCTCAAACGTTGAAGAGCGCACCTCAAATAGACAAGTCCACTTTGATTCCTTATAAACGTGATTCTATTTTATCATTTAATTTGCAAATAATACAGATAATTTAGAAAACTAATATGAAATTTTCTGGGAAATCATTAGGAAAATAAAATCTAAAAAAAAGATGCCCCCACTCAAAGTTCGGGAGGCCATCTCATCAGCACAAAAATTGCACCTTATGCTTTTATTTAATTGATCATTCAAGTGCGTAGTATAGATTTCAGTCTACTGGTTACTTAAGCTGAATTTTGGTATCTCCAATTTGGATATACCATTTACCTTGTGCAAACTTCTCTTTTGATACTTCATAAACTTCTGTATCGGTTACACTGATATCCGGGTTGAGGTCAGATAAAACTTTTGAGTCGTCAATTTCAGTTTCAACTGCGTATGCACCGCTTGCATCAACATCCGATGAATATTGAGTCTCCTTTTCATCCACCAAACTCACAGTTGGATAACTGAACATGCCAATCGGCTCATCAGAAATATTCTTCATTGTGTATTGAATTGCTACCAACGTTCCGCCTTCTGAAGCTTTCTTCCCGAATAACTCTGGGTCTCCGATTGTATCCATTTCTTCAAAAACGGTAACAGCCACTTCTACGTTATCTACTGTGACAGATTCCCCGACTTTATAATTTTTTTCCTCAGCAACTTCTGTTGCTTCAGCTTCAACATCAGCTCCTGTTGCAGCTTGTTCTTGTTCGTCATTTCCTCCACCTAAAGTACTAAAAATTCCCAACAATAAAATAACTCCAATTGTTGTCATGATTTTATGTCTCATAAACCAATTACGCTGATCTTTCCCGCAACTAGGGCATTTTTTAACTCCTTTTGCAATTTCCTTCTCACACGCTTTACAGGGCACTAATTTGGCCATACTAATAATCTCCTCTTTTTTAACAACTATCCTTAATATTAATTCAAAAGACTTATTATGTCTACAAAAATTTGTAAATAATCTGTGATATTTTATTTATTTCATTTTCTAAAAAAGAGCCCAAGAAAATCCTTGTGCTCTTTCATCAACTTCTTTTACATCTCTACTTTATCTGAAGAAATTTGATTTATATCTTGAATATAATACTGGCCGTTTTGCAATATCACAGTGTAAGCCTTCGTTTTATTGTATTTTAGACGGTCTTCATAAGAATCGAAATAGAACATTTCTGCGGTTGTCACTACAAAAGTGCTTTCGTCTATGATTTCTATACCTGTTGTTGTATTAGACTGAAAATCATAGTAATAGGATTCATCCATTGCAGAATGTCTGTTGATATCAGTCAAATAGTCTTCCTGTATTTTGCTGCCGGTAGGAAAATAAGCAGCAATATAAGAAAAATCCGCATAATTTAAAGCTGATTCAAACGAGTAGCGGAACTCATCTACAAAAGAAGAAATAGCTTGGCCATGTTCGTCGACAAGTTCTTCAAGCTGCTTTTCTTCAAACTGTTGTTTTCGTTCTGCTGTCACTTTTTCCTGAACATGCGCAAAGCGGATATGTGCCGCATCAGTCTCAATTGCTAATGGCTCCCCTTTTACTTTTTCACCTTTATCATCTTTGGTTTCAGCAGTGATTTCCATCGTTCCATCCATCGGAACAGGACCAAAAGACTTTACTTCAGAAACCATTTTTTCAGTGGACTTCCCATCAATCCATAAGATCGCTTCCGGTACGTCCGAAGTGACTTTTACCATGCCTGCATCAACTTCAGGAGTGAAATTATAACTGTTTTTGCCATTCCCCACTACTTCTGTTGAACCCTTTTCTTTAATTTCACCATACTCACTGGCTAGTTTAACGTTCCACTCATAACTGCCAGGCAAGAAATCTCCGACTTTGACGATTTCCCCTTTATCACCTCTAACAGTTACATCTGCCATCGTGATCGTCGTACCGTCAAGTGGCATCTCCATTTCAACTGTTACCGGATGAATTAAAAAACTCACTTCATTATATAAACCGAATAAAACGGGCTTTTCCAGAACCGAGATTAATTTATTGCCTTCAGAATCTAGGATAATATTGGTGAGTCCTTCCTCCTTTAACCGATTAGCTTCTGATTTGATCTGATCACGAATGCTTTCCCAGCCTTCTTCTTCTACGAAAGAATAAAACCCTTCCTCACTTTTCGAAGTTTTCTCTGACACCTCGAAGTAACTTAATAACTTACTTTTATCTCCTGCGCTATATGACTGGTTCATTTTAGCCAGTGTATTGGAAACATCGTATTTAGACTGAAAAAACAAATGGCTGCCTATCAATCCCAATAAAATTACCAACGCTGAAGCTACAAGAGCGATTCTTGTTTTCTTCCGTTTAGGTGGATTGTTTTTTTTCTCTTTCTGTAATTTTCCATTTTCAGAAGGAGCTTCTTCTAGACGGCTTCCACAGCCTACACAAAACTTTTCTGTACCTTTTCTTTCTTCGCCGCAGTTAGAACAATTTTTCACGTTACTTCCCTCATTCTTTTTTACTAAATATACCATATGAATAGTTTTTTATGAACACGAAATTTACAAAAATAATAAAACAATAGTTCTATATATTAAATTCATATGATATTATTTAACTAATAAATAACTATTCTTTTACAAATGGAGGAATTTCGGTGAATGAGTTTCAAAACAAAGTAGGTGGCAGCTTGAACAAGATTCAAGATTCGCTGCAACAAGGCAAGCAAAAACTTCAAACGGTCCAGGAAATCAGCCAAATTGAACAATCATTAAGTGCTTTACGGCAAAAGCGTCAAGAGCTTATCGTATTAATGGGCAATAAAGTGCATAAAAAACTAAGGTTAAATGAAATTACAGACACCGACTTCCAGGAAATATCCACTAATATTGAAGCCATCGATAAAAATATTTATCAGCAGGCGAGAGCAGTAGATCAATTAAAAACCTCCTCCCAAAATATTTATATTTGTACTTCCTGCAATTCGGAAGTCAATCCTTCCGATAAATTCTGTGGATCTTGTGGAACCCCCGTAGTTATTATGGAAACAGCCGAAGAAGAACTAAAAAGTTGCCAAGAATGCGAGGAAGAAATACCTCATTCCGCTTTATTTTGTCCGTGTTGTGGAAATCCAACTGTAGCTATTCAGGAGGGCTCGTATGTTTTGTAAAGAATGCGGTTCCAAGCACCCTGGATTCATTAACTATTGCCCAAATGATGGACAAGCACTAATAGCTGCTTTCCCTTCTGCTGTACACCATAAAAGCGAAGGATTTTGTGCCGGTTGCGGAAATCCCATAACATCTGCAGCACAATATTGCCACCATTGTGGAGAATCCAACAGCACATCAAAAGTTGGAACAGCCAAAAAAATTCAACAACCACAAACACCTGTCAACTCAGCAATTATGCACAATACTAAAATCCAATCGTTCACTCTAGCATCATTTACTTCAATCTTAATGGCTCTCGGCATCTCTATATTGTTAGTAGTTGTTGCCGCATTCCTTTTAAAGACCGAAGCAGAAACCGCTATGATAGAAATTTCAGATGGCGAGATCACTAGAGGCCAGTTCAATTCTTTCGAAAATTATATTGCCAGTGAATTTGAAAGTGAATATGAAGTAAATTTAGACCTTCCGAGCATTTATAACATTTTCACTTACATTTCATTTATGCACGGGGTAGATTTCGAATTGACTGGAGAAGCTTTCGAGAAAGAAAGTGACTTTTTCCAGTATGGCATTGATATCAATGCCCAAAATTTTTCCGCTCCACTGTTATTGATCACATTTATAATGTTGATGCTTAGTGGCGTTGTATTAGGCTTTTATACGAAGAAAGATAATGTCCCAATTTGGCAATCGATTTTAGGTTTTAGCTTTCTTTACGGTATATTCGTAACCATTTCCTCCTTTATTGCTGGATTCAAATACGATAACGATTTTGAAAGTGTGTATGCCGATGTTTCTTTAAGTTTTGCAGGAAAGTTTCCTCTATTTGAATCTTTCTTTTCCGGATTACTTTTAGCTGCTGCTATTGCAGGTTCTTCGGCTTTGTTTATGGTTTACAGAAAACAGACTTTTAACTATTTGAGAACAAAAGCTTCTTATGTACAATATTTAGCTTTCAGCATCTTTTTGATTCTCGGCGGACTCTTCTCAATGGTAGCCATTTCTCTAACCGCACTGAGTACCTCCCCTGCTGCCGAAGATCTTTTTGAGTATTTCGAGTTGAATGGAATAGCCTTATTTGGGTCCTTCAGTATGTGGATATGGGATTTAGCTCATTTCCTGCCCATCAACTTGAGTATGCGGGAGTTTGGAGAAACAGAATCCTACACTTTCCATTTACTAGAGTCTTTATCAGATAATCAGAGTGATATTATCAACTTGTTTTTTATAACGGATTCATTTCCAATATGGGTAAAATTGAGCTTCTTATTGCCAGCAGCTTTACTGGCCATGACTGGGTATTACCTGTATACGACTCACCGCATGAAGATCAGCGAGTTACTTAAATTCAGCGCTTTTTACGGCGTGCTTATGGTAATCGTCAAGCTGTTTACCAGTTTGAAATTGTTTATATCAAGCACAAGTTTTGGCGAATCAGATGAAGCCTTGAGTATTCAAGTCCATTCGGATTTAATTTCTGTCTTTCTGATTTCCGCTTTGTACGCCCTTGTTTTCTTTAGTGCAGGAGGATTTTTAAAGCGGTATTTGACTGAGTCATAATCATATAGCTTTATAGACAAAAGCGGACATCCCAGGAATCTCTTTTGGGAAGCCCGCTTTTCTTTTTTATATTAAATAGACCGTAGTGGAGGGAAGTAAGATGAAGAACTGTTCTCATTGTGGAGCGAAAAGAGATTCCACTGACAAATTTTGTTTGAATTGTGGGTTTGAACACGAAGAAGGGTACCAGCCTTCCACATTGAATAAGGCTGGCAGCACAAAGAAAGTTCCCAGGAAAAAGATCGCCATCCTTATTTCTGCAATTGCTCTTGTTATCATTTTAGTAAGTACACATATTTTTTTAGAAGTGAAATATGATTCTTCTAAACTATTGAGCGAAATGAACCAAGCTTATACTCAAGGTGAATACAGTCAATTTCTTTCTTATTTCACCTTTGACGACAATGTAGTGAGTGATCCTGAAGGCTTCTACTCTTTTGTTGAGGAAGAAGGCTGGAAAGAAATACGGGACCAGGTGAAATCAGAAGTAGAGCTTCTCGAAAATGACGGCTTATCCAACATTATTACAGACTCAGCAGGCAATAAATTTATTACCGTAACCCAGGACCCTGTCTTATTCGGCTTATATAGTGAATTCTCCCTTTTGCTTCATCCTGTTACTGTTGAAGCAACCACTCTTCTAGATGAAACGACCATTGAAGTAAATGACAAGATCGTCACTGGAAATCAAGATGAGAAAATTGAAATTGGAAAGTTCATTCCCGGAAATTATAAATGGAAAGCAACTGCTGCCAGCTCTTATTCTCCCATTGAAAATACGGCTACCGCAGAAATACGAGGAGATGGATCTAATCTCTATAAACTAAATCCCACTCTCGAAGCTGGTATGACTACGATTACTTCTGACGTAGCAGATGCCATTCTCTGGATTGATGGGAAATCTACAGAAAAAACCGTATCAGAAATGAAAAACTTTGGACCGGTTCCTTTCAACAAAACGGTGGAAATTTCTGCTGAATCAAAAGATGAAGACGGCATTATTGTAAAAGCAGACCCCATAATGGTTGAAGGAGAAACTGCACATATTGCCTTTGATTTTGTCCAACAAAATCTTGCTGAAGAGAAAAGTGAAAAGCTGGAAGCCAAACAGCTGAAAAAGTTGCTGGATACCCATGAAATGATGTTACATGATTTAATCGCTTCATTCCGGTATGAATTTGAAACTGCTTTGAACTATGGGGAATTTTCTTATATTTCTTCATTCTTCCCTTCTGCGAGCCCTATTCAAGCGGAATATATCGCAAAAATGGAAGAGCATTATAATACAGTAGAATATTATAATTACGACTTTATTTCTTCTGTAGTGACTGATATTCAGGCCATAGATTCGACTACTATGCTGGTGGATACTGCCGAGGTTTTCCTTTATACCATTGAAGAGAATGACTACAGGTATCATAAAACGAAAAGATATACGGTGAATGTCCAAAACGGTTACTACATTACAAATATTGAGGAATTATCTACCGATATCGAATAACAATAGCTTATTCTAAAAAGACTCAGTCCATTATTGCTGACTGAGTCTTTTTAAATTATAGACATTAAGCTACTTGATTACATCAATCAAAACCGGCGATTATTCACCTTCAATATCGCCAATATAATAATCACCATATTCATCCACTACCACCGTATAAGTTTTATAGCGTTCTTCAAATGTCCATTCACCTGACGTATTCATAAAATCAAAAGACTCATACGTTCGGACGAGTGCGTATTCTGCATAAGTATCTATCTCTAATACAGTAAAATCTTCAAAATCGAAAATCATTCCGCTGCCGGTCACTTGATCTATATAATTTGAAATTCCATAATAGATGGGACTGTCATAAAGAAGCATATCTTCAACATAATAAAACTCTTCTTCAGATAAAGCCATTTCATAATAAGAACGGTAATCGCTAAGAAACTCCACTACTTCCTCTTCAGTAATTGAAGAGCCGGAACCATATGATCCGCTGTTTCCTTCCTCGTTTGTGTGCTTTTCAGCACTGGTTTCATAGTCAGTGTAAACACCAAACAATGCTGAAACTTCATTCGCAGACATTGGACGGTTGTCCCAATCCAACAACGAATCATAAACAGAATGTAGAGGAATAGAAAAGCCAATTGCATTGCCTTCATTGTAAAGCAGCGAATTGATGCCGATCACCTTGCCGTTTTCCGCATTAATCAACGGGCCTCCACTACTGCCTGGAGCTATTTGAGCATCAATTTGGTAAACATCTTCATATTGAAACTCAAACGTAATGTCCCGGTTAATTCCAGTAAGATAGCCTATCGATGCAGAGTTTTCAAAACCATTTGGGCTTCCCAACGCGATGACTTCGGTTCCAACGTCAGTAACGTCCATCTCCGTGATCAATGGCTCCAAATCATTGAAAGCATCCACTTTCAGCAAAGCAATGTCTTCTACATCTGATATTCCAACTACTTGGCCGTTATATTCTTGCCCTTCACTGTCCCGGATTGTAACGTCAGTATAGCCAGCCACTACATGCGCGTTAGTGACCACCATTCCGTTTTCTTTAAACAAAAAGCCCGAGCCAAAACTATCATCCGTAATAATAGTATATACTTTTTTCTGCGCTTCTTTTATTATCTCTTTTTTACTTGTACTCTTTCCCTTTACTTCCGCTTTTTGTTCATTAGTATTGCCTTCTCCCTCTTTCCCTGAGAGATAGTGCTGCAGGCTGAATCCGCCTCCGCCAGCAACCATAAGAGAGACAAACAAAATTAAAATATTTCTTTTGCTTGAACTGCTGCTCTTCCCGCGCTTTACATCTAGCTGGTTGCCACAATCCTTACAAAATTTTGCTTCTTCTTTATTGGTTGTTCCACAATTTGTACACTTCAAACCAACAGCCCCTCGCCATTCACCATAAACTTATTATATGTTTTGCTATACAAAATAACTAGTCAATATTATCTACTTATTGGATTTTTCTTCTATATTTTATATTAGATATTAGTTTTTATTTTATTGCCGCTGGGGGCTTAATGATGTGATGAAATGACAATTGCTGTCTTGTTAAAGATCCGAACATGCAGAGATGGTTCTGCCTCCCTTTACAAAAAAAGTTTTTCCGTTTCGGCATAGATCAACGTTAAACAAAAATCGTTCTTCTGCGTTAATCTGAACCCATAATAGCCAGTAAATCTAAAAAAACGCCGCCAAATTCGGCAGCGTTTCATCATTTATCCACCCTCTTGAAATACGGCAAGCGGCAGCAAGGCACTCACGATATACTGGCCGGCGTCGACGATTTCGGAGATTTTAAGGTCGACGCATAGGCTGCATAGCAGGTAGGCATCTTTCGGCTCAAGGCCATAATTCTCCGAAATGTGGTCCACCATGGCGCGGATGGAATCGCGCGCCGCTTCCATCAGGTCAGGTCCGACGCCGGTTGTTCCGTAAAAGCCTTTGTGGTCGACTTTCGGCGTCAACGCCCCAGCTGTCTGAAACTGCGGGGCCGGAATTGACTTGCCTTTGATGAGGCGGAATTTCAGCGAGGCCTGCATCGGGCATTCGAGTGCGGTCACGCAAACTTCCCCGTCGCCTTGCGCGGCGTGGGCGTCTCCGCAGCTGAACATGGCACCCGCCACCTGCACCGGCAAATACAGCTTGGTGCCGACCGTCAATTGCCGCGTGTCCATATTGCCGCCGAAAGTTCCAGGCGGCATGATGGCTTGCCCTTCAGCGTTAGCCGGACCAACACCCATCGTGCCAAGGAACGGGGCGATCGGCACTTTGATGGTGTCGCTGAAGTGGATGGATTCGCCGTCGCTTAAATCGAAAGTTCTTAAGTAAGCATCCGGAAACTCTTCCGGCAAGAGGCCGAGTCCTGGCAAAATCGCCATCCACCCCCAGCTTCCCGGGGTCAAATTAAGGATTTCCACTTCCAGCGTGTCACCCGGTTCTGCTCCCCGGATCTCCACCGGTCCTGCGAGCGGATAAACTTTTGCCCAGTCGAGCGTGGCGATGTCTTCTGTTTTGGAATCCTTATTGAATTGATTGTCCGCCACTTCCCGCGTGGAAAAGTCCACCTGGTCCCCGCTGTCGATGGTCAGCACCGGCTGTGGGTCCTTATCCCACGTGTAATGCACGCGGTCTTCCGGAAATTTATGCGTATTGGCCAAATTGGTCACCCTTTCCTGTTGAAATAGCAATAAAATCGATGTGATTCTTCCAGTTAATTGGATATACAGTCCGAATCGGGCCAAATACGGGCCAACCGGCAGCAAATACTGTCCGTTCGGCTGAAATACAGTCCAAACTCCGCATAATACCGGCCGTAGCTTGAAAAACCCATTGAATGCCCAAGACCAGGAAAGCGCAAGCCTGCGCTTTCCACTTCAGAATCGTATTTATTATGCTGCGGAACGCATTTTATTCGCCGTGAATCGTATTTCACTTGCTATGAATCGCATTGGGCACGCTGTGGATCGTATTCCACACCCAACGAGTCGTATTTTAGCCAAGCACTTTCAAACTTGGCTTTTGGCCTTTCATCAGCTCGAGCTTTTCGATTGCATAGGCGACGTTGAGGATTTTTTCCTCCTGGAAGGCCGGACCCATGATCTGCAGGCCGACCGGCAATCCGTCGCGGACGCCGCATGGGATGCTGATGGCAGGCAAGCCGGTGAGATTTCCGGGTCCGGTAAAGCGGATGACTTCGTCCAAAAAGCTCAGCGCCTGGCCGTTGATGTCGACGGTGCTGTCGCCGATCGGCGGTGACAGGAACGGCAAGGTCGGCGTAATGAGGACGTCCACTTTTTCAAACGCCGCTGCAAAATCGAGATCCAGCTTGCGGCGGATCTGTTGCGCCTGCACGTAATCAACGCCGGACATCAGCTCGCCCACTTCCAATAGGAAACGGACGTCTTCGCCGAAATTCTCTGGCTGCTTGACCAAATTATCGTGATGGATGGCGCTCGCTTCTGTGGTGATGGTGACGAGTTCCGCAAATTCAGCCTGCGCAAGTGACGGAATCCGGACCGGTTCAATCCGCGCACCGAGTTTCTCCAGCTGCTGGAGCGCATGCTGGACGGCTTCATTGACACGATTGTCGACATTTTTGAAGAAATAGCCTTCCTCGATGCCGATGACCATCCCTTTGACGTCTTCATTCAATCCTCCAGAATAGTTCTGCGTCGGCCGGTCGACGGAAGTCGGATCTTTCGGATCGTAGCCGCCGAGCACTTCCAAAAGCAGCGCGGCGTCAAAGACGGTTTTCGTCATCGGGCCGATGTGGTCGAGGCTCCACGACAGCGGAAAACAGCCGTATTTGCTGATGCGGCCATGCGTCGGCTTCAAGCCGATGATGCCGCAGCTCGATGCCGGAATCCGGATCGAACCGCCGGTGTCCGTGCCGAGCGAAGCAATCGTCATGTTCGCCGCCACCGCCGCACCCGATCCGCCGCTCGAGCCGCCTGGAATCTTGCTGAGGTCCCACGGATTTTTGCAGGCGCCGTAATGCGGGTTGGTCGTCGTCGCGCCCCAGGCATACTCGTGCATATTGAGCTTGCCGTGGAACGTCACGCCCGACAGCTTCAGCTTCGACACGACAGTTGCGTCAAAGTCGGCAATAAACCCTTTGTGGATTTTCGATCCCATCGTCGCCGGCTCATCCTTGAAATACAAAATATCCTTGAGCGCCATCGGAATGCCGTGCAGGAAGCCGCGATAATTGCCGCTTTGGATCTCCTGCTCCGCCTGCCTCGCCGACTCCAGCGCCTGTTCTTTCTGCACGCCAATAAACGCGTTTATTTCTCCGTTTAAAGCGTCGACGTTCGCCAAAACTGCTTCTGTCAATTCAACAGGCGACACCTGTTTGTCGCGCAGTTTTGGCGCCAGTTCCCCGATCGATTGCGCCGCTAATTCTTCATTCATGGCCGCTCACCTCCTGGTACATGCGTCAGCGCCATATCGAAATCCTTCAGCTGTGAATTGTCCACCGTGTCGCGCAATTGCTGCACCGCCTGCATCTGCTGCGCCAACATTTCCTGATGCGCTTCGGGTACCTGAATCCCCCGCTCTTCTAAAATCCTGTGAATGCCTTGTGCCATAGCAAGTCCTCCCATTCAGATAGTTTGGTAAGGTGTGAGAATCTGGGTTGTCTACCGACAGTTTATCACAGTTCACAGACAGTTCAGTTAATTTAGAGGCGATTTTCAGCAGAATAAAACCCTGTCCGGCAAGAAGGTGTCTTGTCAGGCAGGGGTCATGACGTGAAAAGCCGTGTAAAATCATATTTTTATCGTTGTGAATCGTATTTCGCTCCTTGTGAGTCGTATTCTGCCTCTAATAGAACGTATTCTAGCCCCTGCGAGTCGTATTGCCGCCCACTCCTTCCAGTTAAATGGATATTCCATCCAAAATCCCTTAGATGCCCAAACCCAGAAAAGCGCAAGCCTGCGCTTTCCGCTAAGTCTTTCCGGTTCCAAGCGGTTTTCGCTTGGGACCCCGCCCTTAGCCATTCATTTCCGGACCTTCGACAGCAGCGGACGCCCGTTGCTCCAGACGAGGTTGACCGGCAAATCGAAAAATTCCGAGAGGCGTTCGCTGGTGAGCAGCTCGGCGGTGTCGCCGGAAGCGAAGACGCTGCCTGCTTTCAAGAGCAAGGTTTTATTAAACTCGGGCAAAATTTCTTCTATATGATGGGTGACGTAGATGATGGTCGGACCGTCCGGCTTTTGGGCAATGGCGGCAATCGATTCGAGCAGTTCTTCGCGGGCAATAAAATCGAGTCCCGCCGTCGGCTCATCCAGAATCAGCAGCTCCGGGTCGGCCATCAAGGCACGTCCGATCAGCACGCGCTGCTTTTCGCCTTGCGACAGCGTGTGGTAATTCCGGTTGGCATAGCCGAGGCAGCCGAGTTCGCGGAGGATGTCGACGCCTTTTTGGTCGATCTTTTCCGTCGTTTCCTGGTAGAGGCCGAGCGAGGCGAACGCTCCGCTCAAGACCACTTCGTAGGCATTGTCGTAGATCGGCAATTTCTGCTGCACCGACGCTGATACGAAACCGATCTGGCTGCGCAGCTTTTCCGCCAAATAGGTCTTGCCGAACTCCATTCCGAGCACGGTGACCTTCCCTTCTGTCGGGAAAAAGTAGGCGTTGACCAAGTCCAAGAGCGATGTTTTGCCGGCGCCGTTCAAGCCGTACAGCACCCAATGCTCGCCTTGACGGACCTGCCAATCGACGTCATTCAAGACGATTTTTTCGTCTCGTCTTCGCGTGACGCCTTCGAGTTCCAAAATCATTTTCATAAACGGATGTCCTCTCTTCGCTGAATGCGTGCTGCGGGTCCTGCCGCCAGTGGATCGGCTTCCTTGAGCCCGCCGAAATCAAGCCCCGTGAGCTCTTCAATCCGCGCGACCGGCACTTGGTAAGTCTCGAATTGACCGTAGACGAATTCCAAATTCCCGCCAATCAAATCTTCCTGCGTCTGCAAATAAGCGGTGGCAGATAGAGAGGTGCCGTCTTTGAGCATCACCGCCACTTTCCAGAACTGGTCCGGAATCTGGGCGTCGCGGTAAGCCACGTCGTCGTTTCGGAAAACCGGGCCGGTGAACACCGAAACTTTCATGCCGGATTCGCGGGCGTTGTCGAGCAAGTAATCCTCCAGATCCAGCCAGGCTTTTTGATTGAAATTCTTATGCTGCGGCGAGCAGTTGGTGAAATGGAACGTGTGTTCATTGGCCTTTACCGCGTCAATGCCCCAGTTCGGATCGCGCCGGCGCACCAAATGGCCGCGGTCGATGTCGTTTGATTGGTAAAATTCCGGACCGATTTGGTAGGCTCGGTCAATCCGCGGATCGAAATACCAGCGGTCGTTGCCCCGTTTGACATCCACCAGCTGGTTGCCATCGATATTGACCGCCGTGTAGAACGCAAGCCGGCGCGATTTGCTCATGGCGATGGAGAAATGGGTGTAATCAAGGACGGTTTTGCCATCAGTGGCCTGTGCTGCATCTTCCATTAACGCCGCGCTTAAAACCGGCAGCGGCACATTGGACCCAGTGCCGAGGAATGCCGGATCGTAGCCGGAAGCGTCCTCGTACCAATCCGCCTCCAGAATCCCGACTTCCATGGGCTCTGCCGCTGCCCCCGGCATGGCGACTGCCAATAATTGGTCCAGCAATTTGCGCGCGCGTTCATTTTCCAATCGGCTCCGCGCCTGGCTGAGATGATGGATAATCGAGCTGATGCGGATACCTTCATTGGCAATCCAGCGTGCGTTGTCTTTCGGATCCGGCACGCCGGCGTGGTGCAGCGCAACGACCACCCATTGATCGTTGAAGACTGGCGAGCCCGATGAACCCGGCTCCGTATCGCTGACGTAATGGACAAAATCGGAAGAGATGAACTTGACTTCATTTTCCCGGATGGTGATCGCTTTCGGACCGCCGTTCGGATGCTGGATGATGGTCACGTACTCGCCTTCGAGAATTTTCCCCGGCTTCGGCAGCAGCGGCAGGTAGCCGAAATCGGTCAGCGGAAAGGCATGGAGATTGCTTTCCTCCACCGCCACCAGCGTAAAGTCCAGCGCCTCATCGGTAATAAAAAGCGCTTCCGGATCCAGGCGGAAGCTGATGATATCGAGCGGCATGAACTGGACATCGTCCTCGTAATTAAACTCCACCACCGCGTACATCGCCGCTTCCGGAGTTTCCAGCACATGATTGTTGGTCAGCAAAAGATTCGGCGCCACGAGAAATCCGGTACCGTAGCTCTGCAGCTGGCCCGAGCGGCTGCGTATGGCAATGCGGCAAACCGCTTTGCTGACATCGAGCCCCGCCTGCAGATGCGCAATCGGAAACAGATCGCTCTGGTTGATGATCCGCTCCATCGCCAAATTGTCATGGTGATTGATGATGCTCGACCGCGTCATCATCCGCTCCTGTAATGTTGCTGCACCCTTTTCCAATCTGTGCTGTTCCTCGAATGCCAAATAGCGCTGCAACGCTTGTTGTTCAATCCGTTCCATTTTATTGGCCATCCTCATCCATCCCCTTCCGACAAATAAACTATATTTTTCAATTAAAAATTTAATATTCTATTAATTTCCTTTAGAAAAAGTTTATCACAAGTTGACACAGAAAACCCATTCCAAACAGCGGAATGGGTTCTATTTGATCCTTTTAGCGCGATCATTTTTTGTTGGCATTCTTGAGAGGCGTGCGATCATCGTTTTGCGGATTGCGGTTGGTTTTCTCGCCCGCTGAGACATTTACTGTGCCTTCTTCGGATGTGTTCCGGAACTTGTCGTGCGCTGTTTCGCGCACATCATTTTTGCCTTTGGATTCCCAGCCTTCGTCGCTGCCGCTCAACATTTCACTCGTTTTCTTGACGACTTTATCGAACGTCGATCTTTCGGCGTCGCTGTTGTGTTCCGGATTTCTATTTTGTTCGTCGTTTCTGCTCATGGTGCATCCCTCCTGAATGGTTGTTGCTCCTCTTTACCCGCTGCTGGTGGAAATAATCATGCCTTCTGGAGACTTGAGGCCTTGGATGGCAAAGCCATGGGAAAGCGCAGGCCTGCGCTTTCCGCTTTTGAGGCGTCATTTTGGGTTGCGGATCATATTTGGGGCGTAATGGATCGTATTTAATCTAGTATGGACCGTATTTTTTGTCCAACGGATCGTATATCGTGTAGAATGGATCGTATTTCCATAATTGGCTTGAATCCACTGTGGTTTCTTCCCTATGGACCGGATGCTTTCTAAAAACTCGAATGCCTAAAACATGGGAAAGCGCAGGCCTGCGCTTTCCGCTTTTGAGGCGTCATTTTGGGCTGCGGATCATATTTGAGGCGTAATGGATCGTATTTAATCTAGTATGGATCCTATTTTTTGTCCAACGGATCGTATATTGTGTAGAATGGATCGTATTTCCATAATTAGCTTGAATCCACTATGGTTGCTTCCGATAAATTTCCAACCTACGAAAAAATGCTTAGAGTTGCGAAGTAACGGGTAAACATTTACTCTAAACAGAACAACACAAAAGGAGAAATGCATAATGGATTTTATTACACTGAACAACGGAATAAAAATGCCGCAGCTGGGCTTTGGTGTCTGGCAGGTTGAAGACGATCAGGCGACTGCTTCGGTAGCGAAAGCGCTGGAAACGGGCTATACATCGATCGATACTGCGATGATCTATAAAAATGAAAAAGGTGTCGGCAAAGCGCTGAAGGAAACTTCCGTGCCGCGCGAGAATTTGTTCATCACCACGAAAGTCTGGAATAGCGACCAGGGCTACGACAATACCCTGCGCGCATTTGAGGAAAGCCTTGAGCGCCTTGGCCTCGACTATGTGGACTTGTACCTGATCCACTGGCCGACTCCGGAATTCGATAATTATATTGATACTTATAAAGCGTTGGAGCAGCTGTATAAAGATGGCCGCGTCAAAGCGATCGGCGTCTGCAACTTTGAAGTCGAGCACCTTGAGCGTTTGCTTGCGGAATGCGACATTCCACCGGTCCTAAACCAGGTCGAATGCCATCCCTACCTGGCGCAAAACGATTTAAAAGAATTCTGCGCCAAGCATGATATTTTCGTTGAAGCCTGGAGCCCGCTTGACCAGGGCGGCGACGTGCTGAAAGACGAGACTATCCAGAAAATCGCTGATGCCAAAGGCAAATCACCGGCTCAAGTTGTGCTGCGCTGGCATCTGCAGAACGGGACGATTGTGATCCCGAAATCGGTCACGCCGTCACGCATCGAGGAGAATTTCAATGTCTTCGATTTTGAATTGACGGAAACCGAGATGAACGGAATCAACGAGCTCAACAAAGACCGCCGCAAAGGCTCCCATCCGAATGAAATGAATGTACGGTAACTAGTAAAAACCGCCTCTTCAGAAATGGAAGAGGCGGTTTTCTCTGTTATTTTCACATTTTGGCATACTCCCTGCGAAAGCGGGTAAATCTTTGGTAACGAGAACTTATTGGAGGAGGAAAAACCATTGAGACATCTTCTTGCACTTGCGATTAAATTTGTGATGGTGGCCGCTGTCCTGTTAATTGTCCTGACCTTGGCCTTCGATGTATCGTTCGTTGACACGCTGCTGATCAGTTTGGCGCTGACCGCCTTGTCCTATGCAATGGGCGACATCATGATTTTCTTGAACGCCGGCAAACCGGAAAATCAGTCGACGCGCAATAGCATTGCGACCTTCGTTGATTTTGTCACGGCGTTCCTGGTCATTTGGCTGATCGGCTGGCTGTTGACCGGGCAGAATTTCGAGATGGTTGCGCCAGCACTGGTATCGGCATTGGTCCTTTCAGCCGGCGAATGGTTCTTCCACATGTATGTCGACCGCTCCGTGGTGCCGGAGTATAACAATTACAAGTCGGCTAGAGGGTAAAGAAAAACATTTTATTAGAAAGAGGCAACGCCGTTCTTTATAAACGAGGTGCCTCTTTTTGTGAAGTCTATTTTCTGCAGCTTCATTTTAATACATTCACAACTCTTCTATCTCTAAATAAATATAAGATTTACCCCATCTTAAATAAGTGAATATTCTTGCAATTTACATCAATTTTGGTATAACTGACTTGCAGTCTAATTTAAGGGAGGTATTTTATGGAAAAGGTAGCGGTGATAACAGGATCAGGCAGTGGATTAGGAAAAGGAATTGCCCAGCGCTTAGCAAAAGACGGGTTCAAAGTGGTGCTGAACGACATCAATGAAGATTTGCTGAATGCAACCTTAGAAGAATTCAAGAACGACGGCTTTGAAGCGATTGGCATAAAAGGCGATGTCTCTAAACGAGACGATCAGTTTCAATTAGTGGAAGAAGCCGTGAATGCGTTCGGGCGATTGGACGTCTTTATTAATAATGCGGGAATCGATGTCGTGACGCCCTTCCTGGATGTTGATGAGCAGCAATTGACCAAAACGTTTGCCATCAATGTCAATGGAGTGGTCTTTGGCACCCAAGCGGCGGCAAAACAATTCATCAAGCAGGACAGCAAAGGAAAAATCATCAATGCCTGCAGTATTGCCGGGCATGAGTCTTACGAAATGCTGTCGACTTATTCAGCCACCAAGCATGCGGTGAGGTCATTCACCCATTCTTCCGCTAAGGAATTGGCGAAACACAATATCCGCGTCAATGCCTATTGTCCTGGGGTAGCGGGAACAGCGATGTGGGACAGAATTGATGCCGAAATGGTGAAATACTACGACCACATGGAACCTGGCGATGCGTTCAAACAGTTTTCCGGAAATATTCTGTTGGGCCGCCCCCAGGAACCGGAAGATGTCGCGAACCTGGTTTCCTTCCTCGCCTCTGATGACGCGGACTACATTACCGGACAAGCCATCATCACAGACGGCGGCTTGGTCTTCAGGTAATTAACACAGCTTGCCGAAAATAAGGCTCTGTACTCGAGGGCCTTATTTTTTCTGGCGTGATTCCAAGTCGGCTTTTCCTGAAACAAAAAACACCTTCGAAATCCAATGATTTCGAAGGTGTCGATTTTTGTTTAGTTGTGGCCCATCAAACGCAAAATTCCATCCTTTACGACGCCCCTAAGCCCCAACCGCCAAAACTTCTTCCACTATCTCTTCAAACAGTTCCTCGTCGACTGCCGCTTCGATGAACAGCTCGCCGCCGTCTTTAGCGAACAGTGCGCTGAGCAGTTCTTTGGCGCGAGTGGACTGGCCAGCTTTCATGGCAGCGCGGGCGAGTTCGTAATCGGCCGGCAGGTAATCCGGTTCGTCGTTTCGCAGCGCGGTGAGGCGTGCCGTGGCTGCCGCGTTGTCGCCCGTGGTGATTTCACTCACGGCGAGCGACAGGCGGATCCATTCGTTGACCAGCAGCTCTTCGGGCAGGCAGCTTTCAAAGTGCCGCGCCTTGTCCGGCCGGTGCTCAGCCAGCAGCTGCAGCAAGTGGACATAGCTTTCGCTGTGGTATGGATTCAAGGCTATCGCCTGCTCGTAATAGGCTTCCGCTCCCTCCACTCTCTCTTGGATAGCAGCCATATCGCCTTGCCACAAGACAATTTCAAAATCCGCCGGCAGTTTCTTATGGAGATCCTGCGCCTGTTCGATGGCCCGTTTCAGCAGCTTCTCGGACTGCTTGCTATTGGCCTGCTGCAAAGTTGCCTGAAGCAGCGCCTTGGCCGCACCCGTATGCCCGGTCCGTTTGACGAATGGCTCCAGCTCGCCGGCGGCTTCTGCTGCCATGCCGCGATTCATAAAGAACTCGGCAAGGTGCAGCACCGGCACTTCACTGTCTTTGAATTTTTTCGCTGCGTCCCGGTACAGCGCGATGGCGTTGGAGAACATCACGATATGCCGTGATTTTTCACGCAGCTTCTTGAAAAAGCCTGTTGGCTCGGGCTCGTCCTGCTCATCCAACCACTCCGTCAAGTGATCGGCACTATAGGTTTCGGCCATTGCCAGCTCTTCGCCTTTCAAGCGTTTTTTCAGGCGTTTGTGAAGGTCGCCGCTCCTGCGCATCTCCACCAGCAAACGGACGTATTCCCCGTAGAATCCTTCTTCGTCCGGATGTTCGGCGATCAGCTCTTCCAGCATGCCGACTGCCCGCTTCCTTTCGCCTTGCCGCACACAAAACTGTGCATGCTGATAGCGTGAAGGAAGCGCGCCATTGACCGCTTCGGCCCGAAGGAATAAAGACTCGGCTCCCGCCACGTCGCCTTTTTTCTCTGCCAGATGGGCTTCTGCCGACAACAGCCATTCTTCCGGCACCTGTGCCGACACTTTGTGCAGCGCTGACGCCACCGCGTTCATCTGCGCTTCCGTGTCGACCAGCTCAAACAGCTCGCTCAAATCAAGCGGCAGCGGCTCGTTTTCCAGCACATGCAACGCTGCCGTAAAGGCTTTGGGCTTGTCTTCCAGCGCCAGATGGGTCCGCATCAGCCCCTCGTGAGCCGCTGTAAATCCGGCGTCCGCTTCAGCGCTTTTCGTGTAGTGGACAAGGGCTTTATTCCATTTTCCGGATCCTTCGGCAAGCAGCCCCAAGTTGTAATGGGCCAAATGCAGGCCATTCATATCCGCAGCCTGGCTGTACAACAGCTCGGCAAAACGCTGGTGGTCTTCAAGTTCATAGAGTCCCGCTTCATAACACAGCAGCAAGGGATCGGGATTTTTCACACGCAAACGCTTAAAGGTGTCCAACAGACGGCCACGAAACTGCGGCGCTTCGCCAAACTCTGCATACTGCTCGGCCATTTCGTGGAGATCCAGCGCTTCCCGGCCCATGCCATTTTCGAGCAGCTCCAGCGCCAGCGCTTTGCCGGCGTCGTCCTGCGATTCCTGCCACAGCATGGCCCCGTTGCGGACAAAATAATCGGTGTCTCCGGCGTCTGCACGCTGCAGGACCAATCTCCGCACTTCCCCAGTCCGCTGTTGCTTGAGCAGCGCATGGGCGATATGCGTCACCGTAAACAAATCGGCCGGATCCAACTCGAGCGACTTGCGGTATTCCGCTTCCGCCTCTGTGTACTGCTCCTGTTCCATGGCAATATGCCCCAAATATTGATGCAGCACATCGGTCGGCCCGCATTGGTCGATGCCTGAGCGGATGACGTTTTTCGCCTGCTGCCAATCTTTCGCTTCCATATGGATTTCAGCAATCCGCAAATAGGCGAAAGGCTCTTTGGAATCAATGTCCCGTGCCCGTTCAAATGCTGCGATGGCTTCTTCCTCCTGCCCCAACAGCAGCAGGCAGCGGCCCATTTCGTAAATGAAATAACCGTCTTCCGGATGTTCCGCCGACAGCTCGCGGAAACGCGCCAATGCTTTTTCGTAAGCTCCCGATTCGTATTGGATCAGGCTGTGCGTAATGCGGGCAAAGACGTCCGACGGCTCCTGTTCAAGCGCGATGCTCGACCATTTGAACGCCTGATAAGTCTTGCCGGTTTCCAGGTAACAGCGTGCCAGATGGCTGTAGGCTGCCGGCTGATAATGATCCAGCTCGATCGACCGCTTCAGGAACGGCACGGCTTTTTGGTGTTCACCGCGGCTCATCAAAATCGCCGCCTTCAAAAACAGCGCATATGGAGAGTTCTTCTCTTTGACGCGCACCAGGTTTTCGAGTGCCTGTTCTGTTTCTTCCCGTTGGTAGTGCATATGCGCTGCCAGGAGCGCCACTTCCGGATCTTCCGCGCCCAGATCCCGGTGGAGCTTATCGAGCCATACCGGATGAAGCGCTTTTGCCTCTTCCGAAAACTGGGTGACCAGCCCGACCACCGCACCGTAGCGCTCGTCCGGATGCGCTTTCAAAAAATCGACCGCTGCGGTTTTGTCTTTGGTCTTTTCCTCCAAACTCCAAATGGTGAACAGGCCATGGAAGAATTCATGTTCTTTGCTGTCGAAGAGAGCCAGCAACTCTTCCTGCTCAGAGGTTACGAACAGCATGCTCAAAGAATCGCTCAGCTTATACGTGTCTGCGACGTCCTGATAGGACAATAAAAACGGTCCCAGGTCATTCGGATCCTGGATGATCAATGCCTGCAGCCGGTCGTCATAACCGATCACCACCTGCACATGTGCATTGTTTTCGATTATCATGCTGAGCAGCACCGGGATGCCCTCGTCGATCAGCCGCTTATACAGGTCGATCGTCCCTTTGAAATAACGTGCCGTGAACCCGAGCGACTCCATGTATTGCATGGTTTTCTGCAAGTCTGATCCCGTCACATCAAAAACATGCTCCGCGATTTCGTCCTGCCCTTTTTTCATGCCATAAGCTTCCAGCATCAACGCAAGCGATGCTGGGACACAGTAATTGAGCTTTTGGATGTTCGGTGTCAACCGCAGTTCGCGGCGCTTGGCGTCCCGGCGGATTTCACCTTTGCCATAGATTGTTTTTCCAAGCTCTTTGCCGTGCGTGCTGACCCATGCCTCCAGCTCTTCCCAGCGCTCGAGTTTGTACAAACATTCCGCCGCCACCTGAATCCATGCCGGACGAAACACATGAAATGGATTTTCTTCATTATATTGCGCCATCCCATCGAGCGCTTTTTCGTAATGCCCGAGGAAGAACAGCGTCCGGATAATGTCCCCGCGGAAAGTCCAGTTGTCCGGATCCAGCTCCTGGCCCCGTTCAAGAACAGCGAGCGACTCTTTTTGGCGCCCGGTCATCGCCAGCACATCCGCATACAACAGCCGGACATAGTCGCTCCGTTCGGTGACGGCATCAACCAGTTCCTTTTCCAGCACCTGTTCCGCTGCCAGCCATTCCCCGCTGTGAATAAAATAAAAGCCTTTGAGATCTGGCCAGACAAAGCCCTTGTACTCGGCGTAGCGATCAAGCTGCGCTTTCGCTTCCGGCAGCCGGTTCAGCTGCGCAAACACCCGCAGCAGCAATTGATGCGCCAATGCCAGCTCTTCCGCCGAATCATTGCCGGACGAAATGCCCTGCAGCCTGCCCACCATGCGTTCTTCCGCTTCCAGGCTGCGGCCGGTTTCCAATAGGCGTGAGCATTGCCAAGTAAATGTCCGCAGCGTCCCGAAACGCTTATGCGCCTGCGTTGCCAACAGGTGGCTGTACGTATATAAATCCGCCTGATCCGTCAACCGGATCAACCGGTAAAAATCATCTTCAGTTTCCAGTTCTCCAAGAAATCTGTGCAATTCCCGAATTGAACCTTGTGCCCATAACCCGCGGATCGCCTCGACTGCCTGCTTTGCGGTCGCTATCTCTGTCGCTGTCATTTTTGTCTCTCCCCTTGCCCCGTATAGATGTGGTTGATTTATTATATAGTGGGAAATTATAGGTTGCAATACGATTCTCAGTAGAATAAAACATAAAAAACCGCCGCCTCTTCAATGGTCGAAGAGGCAGCGGTTTTATCCATCATCAAGCAGGGCATTATGCCGTTTACTTTTGAGCGGAAAAATCATTCTTTTTCCAGGTAAGGGAGCAGCACATCGTCAAACGTTGTTTGGTTAACGATAACTCGATTGATGTGATAATTATCATCATATGGCCGAATTACTTGAGGAGCTAAAATATATCCGGCTTCAAGCCCCTGCTCTTTGACCAAACGAGTGACCAATTTATTGGTATCGCCATAAGGATAGGCGAAACTTTTGACGGTGACATCCAGCTCCGACTCTATTTTTTCCACACTTTTTTTAAGATCTTCCTTAAACGCTTCCGCTTGTTCGGGGATTAGAAAGACAGGGGTTTCATCTTCGAACCGGTGCATATCAAAGGTATGTGAACCAAAATCGGCCAACCCACTTTTGTTCATTTCCCGAAGTTCGTCCCATGTCGCCATCTCGAGATTGCTGAAATCTTCGCTGCCGACATGCCCCGCAATAACGAATAGCGTGAACGGGATATTTGCCTCTTTTAAAATAGGAAAGGCATTTTCATAAACCGATTTGTCAATATCATCAAATGATATCCATACGCATTTTTCGGGAAAATTGTCTTCTGCTTTTGCTTTCAATAGCTGTTCTTCATTCAAAAATACAGCGCCCGCATCTACCAATGTGTCCATTTGTTCTTGGAATTCACTTTCGAGCACGCTGTATTGCACCAATTCTTTGGATTGAAGAAAGCTTCGGGCTGCTTTAACAAGAACCGTATCGTCTTGCACCCGGTGATAGTTCAATCCGAGACAACCATTTTTTATCAACTTTTTAGGAAATGACATGGCCGGTTTGTCTTCGGAGAATGCCTCGATGAAAAGATCTTTTCGCAAAAAGAAAAAGAGGCCAATCATCGCGATAACGGTGACCCAAATTAATATCCGTTTGATCACGTTTTTTCACCTCCAAGAGGAACAATAGGATTTTTTTCAAAAACGCTATAATCTTCACGTTGCAGCTTCTCAATTGTCTCTATATCCATTAATCCCAATGTCTTGAGTTCTGCATTGTCGACTGGAGTGGGATAGCATCGTCTTTGTAAAGAACCGTATCTCTTCTTATTGTATAAACGGTTCAGGTAAAGCAATGCGTAAAACAGAAGGAAAACAACAAAGGCTGCGATAACAAAACTTCGGATATCTTGATTTATCGTATTGAATGAAGAATTCAAGATTCTTGTCAAAATATTATTGAATCCAATAGTGGCCGATACCATAAACAAGACCACCACCACACTATAAAACCAAAAGAGTAGTGTAAACATTAAATCAAGGCCGGCATACAACCAAGATCGCTTGACTACAATCAGGAAACTTTCTTCTTGATGCCGCGGTCTGGACTGTTCCATACAGCGTAACCTCCTTTCAGGCGTGATGAAATAGACCGTGGGATGGCTGCTATAACAACAGCAGTATTAATCATCCAATAGATGGCCGGGTACCATGCTGCCCAAAAATAGTATTTTAATTTATTGTTGTAGCGGGAGTCGATCAACAGCGCGATAAGCAACTGAATCAGGCTGACGAACACTAACGCAAAAGAACTGAATGTAAACCAAAGGAGTATTTGCTGCAGCGAGTTGGCCTTAAACAGCAATAATAGCGTGATGGAAAGCCAGCAGAATGCCCAGATGATGCTGAGCCATTGTTCGAGGTAAATCAACCAGATTCTGCGTTGTTTCCAACTAAACAAGATTCTCCAATGGCGGAGAATGACCTCTTGGCCTCCTTGTGCCCACCGGACGCGCTGTTTCCAAAGACCGGATAAGGTCTCCGGCACAAGCATCCAACAAATGGCCCGAGGTTCATAGCGGACATCCCAAAAGCGCTTTTGAAGTTTCCAACTGATTGCAATATCTTCCGTGATCATATCGCGGTCCCATAAACCAACATCCACCAGCGCCTTTTTGCGGAAAGCAACTACGACTCCGGAAACCGTCATGACTTTTCCAAGCAGCCTTTGTGTCCGCTTAATCGCTCCAATAATCGAAGCATATTCGACCAACTGCATCCGGCTAAGCAGATTATTGCGGTTGCGGATCGTGGGATTGCCTGTCACAGCCCCCAGCCTTTCGCCTTTTTTAAAGAAATGATGAATCAAATAATAGGGAGCGCTATCGGCAAGCAGAGCATCCGAGTCGACGCAAATGAGGTATTCAGCTCTGGAAGCGAACAAGCCGACTTGCAAAGCATTCGCTTTGCCACGGTTTTCATGCAGCTGAATGGCTCTGACATTGTCGTATTGCTCCGACAATCTTTTTATTATTTCACTCGTTCTGTCTTTCGAACCATCATTGATCAAAATGATTTCTTTTTTTGGATATGAAAGCCCACTAAGATTCCGGCAGGTTTCTTCAATGGTATCTTCTTCGTTATAGCATGGCACCAATATACTGACCATCGGCCAAGCAAAATCCTCGATGTTTAAGGAATCTTTTTTGGATTCATTGGTTCTAAGGAAAAGCAGAGAACCAGCTATCCAAAAAAGCGCCATAAAAAGAGGATACAAAAAGACATATCCCATTATAAAACTGTAAGGTCCGGAAAAGAGCTCGGAAAATTCCACAGGATGTTCCTCCATTCTTAGATTTCTGATTTACCTGTATATTATAACTATTAAGCTACAACTATAACTAGGTAGATATAAAGTGTCAATATAATTACAAAAAAAATAATGACATATCATTAAATAATAAAATATACCCATATTATTTATTGAGTAAAGATAAAATGAGTATTTATTTAATCTTTTTTTGATATTGTTATTCAGAATGAAGAAGACCATATATCGCCAGAGGCTAGTGGCCAAGCAGCGGACTTAAAGACCCCAGCAAGCTCAGAATTCGCGTCGCGACGAAAAAACAGCAGATACCCAATATCCTTGCTCTTCCGTAAAACTTGAAAACAGCAAAGGGAAAACTGCATCTTTCCAAGTGGATTCCATGTCGGCTGAAGCGACGGATAGGGAAGCAGCGGTTGGTGAAATGAAGTGGATGACGAAGCAGGATTTTTTATAACGAAGATGGGAGTGGAGGCGGCAGAACCACAAACAATTTTTTGAAAATGATCCCGCTGTGGCCGTTGCAAAAAGCTGTCGTGCAGCCGATCATTAGAAGAAAAACTTTGTAGATTGTCATTATTCCCCCATAGTTAATAGCCGGAAGAAAAAGGACCGATAGTCACATTGGAAGAGATTTTTCTACGGAGACATGGAGCAGACCGGTACCAAAAAATAAGCAACCGGAGTCCAATTAGATATCGGACCCCGGTTGCTCTATAAAAAACACCTTGATTATGGATGGCTGCTTGGCACGGACAGGGCACGGAGGCGCGAGTTTCAAGTGAATCTGAACATCCTCGCGTACCCGTCAAGGCTCGTCAAGAATACTTCAATCTTTCCGTCTCCGTCGATATCCACGACCGTCGGAAATGGTTCGTTCTGCTCAAGCGAACTGAACCTCCACATCACGTCACCTGTGCTCGCGTTGAACTTTACGCATTGATTGTCAAAGCAGGTGGTGTATAAGTACCAGCCATTCGGCTCTTCCACCAGCTGCCCTGCGTGCTGGTAATAAATATCAGATTCATGAAAAGGCCGGATTTCGTAAGTCGAGGTGGCATCAGGCAAGGTGGCAAATGCTTCCTCGATCCAAATGGTGTCCGTTTCGACTCCGCTAATCTTCCGCATCTGCCCTTTCCCAGTGCCAGAAGTAATCACTAGATCGGCGCTGAAAACAGCAAACACCGGGGAGGAATAGATGGGTTCATCACCCGCTTGCATTTCCCATAAAATTTCGTGTCCAATCACTTTTGTGCCATCTCTGTTCAGTAAATCCATACTTTTGCCCCTTCCGTTTTTGTATTAGCATCTATCGAAATGAAAAAAAGAGTAAACCAAAGCAAGCGTCCAATCGATCCTCTCTAGAGTTATCTGAATTTATGGACTTCAAGAAATAATAGCTTATTTATACTTTTTTCGGCAACTCAAGATAATCCCACGACAAAAAAACTCCACCCCCGTGAACACAAGGTCCCGGATGATGGAGTTTATTATTTATATAGGAAGCGCTAGTTTTATTCTGTACAGTTCAGCGTTGCTTTTCCTCGAAAAACACGCCGGCGATTCTTTGCGTCGTTTTCCAAAAAGCCGGACTCAGCCCGCCTTCTGCCGCAACAAAGGCACTCAAGCGGTAAGCGAGGTAAATGCCGCCGATATCAATCAGCACGTCGCTCAATCTCCCGCTCCGTTCAAAAAACAGCTGCAGGAATTCCGTAAAAAAGGCAAACAAGCTGCACAGAATGATGGCCTTGCTATTGCTATTGATGGTTTTGGCCAGGATCAGGAACAGGATGCCGAAAGACAAGGCATGGCCAGTTTTCTGGAACACATAGGTTTTGCTTTCCAAGTGAATATCGCTGGTGATGAACAGATCCGATAAGTTCGGGAACAGGCGAATGTTAAAGCCAATTTCCTGGGCGAATAGCAGGGACTGAAAATTGTGGTTGTTGGTGGCCAGCAGGATGCACAGCGCCCATAAGATAACCGGTATGTACTTAGCTTTCAAAATACTCTTCCCTTCAGGTTTCTTCTATTAATTGTGCGGGAATTGCGTGGGTGCCTGGCACCCGCACAATTAGTTAGCGGCAATATCCGAAATCCAATAAGCGCCGTATTCATCCGCGATAACCGTGTAAGTTTTCGTGCGCTCCTCGTATGTCCATTCGCCAGCTGCATTCATGAAATCGAAGGCTTCATAAGTTTGGACCAATGCATAATCATCGTATATTTCCACGCCCAATATGGATTGGTCAATAAATTCAAAGACCATTCCCTGTCCGCTGATTTCATCGATATAATCTGAAATGCCAGAGTAGATCGCACTATCCGGCAACAGCATATCCGCCACATAATAGAAATCTTCATCTGCCAATGCCATTTCATAATAGCTTCGGTAATCACTGACAAACCCGCTGAGCGATGCTTCATCAAATAAAGCCACGGTTTCTTCCGGTTCTTCTTCGACAACTTCTTCCTCATATTCCTCTGTGTAGTCTTCATCGGCAGTTTCATCGGTGTAGGTTTCCTCATACGCCTCTTCTTCAACCTCAGCGGTTTCTTCCGGAACCTCTACATCTTCTTCAACGGCCACTTCTTCCTCCACGATGATTTCTTCTTCATAAACGGTGTCTGTTTCAACGTCATACACCGGCTCATCCTCGTAATCGTAATCCTCCAGCCAGTCGAAATAATCATAGCTGTCGTAGACTCCGAATACCGAAGCCACGGCTGCCGCCGACATGGGATGGTTGACCCAGTCCATCAGCGAGCCATGAATGGAGTGAAGAGGAATCGAAAAGCCGATCGCATTACCATCAGTATACAGGAGCGAGTTGATGCCGATCACTTTTCCGGTTTCGGCATCCACCAGCGGACCGCCGCTGCTGCCCGGAGCAATCTGTGCATCAATCTGGTAAATGTCCTCGTATTCAAAGTCAAAGCTGATGTCCCGGTCCACTCCGGTCAAATAGCCGATCGATGCTGAGTTCTCAAAGCCATTCGGGCTGCCGAGCGCAATCACTTCGGATCCCACTTCAGTCACTTCCATTTCCGCAGGCAGCGGTTCCTGCCCTTTATAGGCGTCTACTTGGATGACGGCGATGTCCTCGACATCCGAAATCCCGATCACCCGGCCCGGCACTTCTTCCCCTGCACTGTTGCGGACTGTAACGTCCGTAAAGCCTGCCACCACATGGGCGTTAGTCACGACCATTCCATCTTTGGTGAATAGAAAGCCGGAACCGATGCCGTTATCTGTGACAATCGTGTAGACTTTCTTTTGCGCCGCTTTGATGATTTCCTTTTTCCCCTGCTGAACGGGCTGCACTTCTTCTTTATTGTCCTGAACGATGAGAGTATCCGCATCCGCTTGCTTTGTCAGATATTGCTGCACGCCAAACCCGCCGCCCGCTGCCAACAGAATCGACAACACAATCGCAAATGCATGATTCTTCTTCGCCGGTGCAGCCCCGCCGTTTTCTAGCTGCATCCCGCACCCCTTACAGAACTTTGCTGATTCTTCGTTTTTCTCTCCACAGTTCCTGCAAAACATACTGCCACCCCTTACCGATTCTCTTCTGCTCATTATAAGCCGAGTGGTTATAAATGACTAGTAGTATTTAACTACATAAAAAGAAAATTGAGCGGGTGCCAGGCACCCGCTCAATTCCCGCTCAATTCACTATTCGATTGATCCCATTTGTTTCTCTTCAATTTTCAGGCTGTCCTTGTCTTCTCCATAAAAAGGCAGTACCTTGGACAACGCCAATTCATCGGCGATGATGGTGACGTCAGGATGTGTCTGCAAAATCGAAGCCGGGAAGTCCTCCGACACCTCGCTGTTCATCATCTGGTACAAGGCTTCCGCTTTTTCTTTTCCAGATATGAGGAGCAGGATCTTTTTGCTTTCCATAATGGAGGTGATTCCCATGCTGATCGCTTGGGTCGGCACTTCGTCGATCCCCGAAAAGAACCGGGCATTGGCACGGCGTGTGGATTGGGCCAAGTCGACCACATGGGTTCTGCTTGAAAACGGTGTTCCGGGTTCATTGAATCCGATATGTCCATTCAGTCCAAGCCCCAATACTTGAATGTCGATACCCCCAGCCCTTTGGATCTGGCTTTCGTAAGCCAGGCAATCCTGTTCCACTCTTTGCGATAGGCCGTTCGGCAAATGGACCTGCATGGCGGGCACATCAATATGGGCAAAGAGTTTATCGGTCATGTACCATTGATAGCTGTTGGCATCTTCTACTCCAAGGCCGACATATTCATCCAAATTGAATGTCGACACGTTGCGGAACGAAACTTTCCCTTTTCGATATTCTTCGATCAGGCAACTATAGAGCTTTTCAGGTGTGGAACCGGTTGCCAATCCGAGCACCGGAAAATCGCTTTGTTGAATATGCTCCACCAGCAACGCACAAGCGCTCCGGCTCATTTCTTCGTAATTTTTCACTTTCAGAATCTGCATGCTTTCACCTCGTAACGGCAGCCTATCGATCAAACGCTTTTCAGCTTTAATACAGCTTACCGGCAATATGTTCGGTAATCTCCCTTTTCACGCTTTCGGCATCCTTGACATTGTTCATGGTCAATCCGGTGCAGATCAAATCGATCAAATACAGCTGTGCAATTTTTGAGACGAGCGATCCGCTGTCTAACGGACTTTCTTTCGCAGAAGATAAGAGAACAAAATCGGCGTATTTGGTCAACGGCGATTTCACGTAATTTGTTAGGGCAATGACTGTGGCATTCTTTTCTTTCGCCAATTTGACCGCATCGACAATGTCTTTCGTGCTTCCGGTCAAACTGATGGCAATCACTACTGATTTTTCATTCAGCGAAGAAGCTCTCATGATCTGGAAATGCGAGTCCGTGATGGCATTGACGTGTTTGCCGATCCGCATCAGGCGATTTTGCATATCCAGTCCGGCAATTCCAGACGAGCCGATGCCAAAGATCACAACATCCTGCGCTGCATCGATTGCCTGGATCGCTTTCTCCAAGGTCTCCATGTCTACAACCTCGGATGAGTCTTCAATCGCCTGCACGATGCTGTTGCGGATTCGGTGGACAAAAGACTCACCCTGTAAGGAATGGTTCGCGGGCGGCACTTCCTGAGCAAACAGGAATTTAAAATCCTGGAAGCCTTTGAAACCCAGCTTCCGGAAAAAACGCAATACGGTCGCTTCTGCCACGCCACTGAATTCGGACAGCTCCGTCAATGAATGATAGAGAACTTTGTCTGGATGCTCCAGGATGTAGTCGTATATCTTGTTTTCGGATTTTGTAAACGTATGCTTATGCTGCTCCATTAATATGGAAGGTTTCGGGCCCGAGATTGTCTTAGCTTCCACCATGTCTGCCTCCCTTTCAATTCTCCAAGAAATGCTTTGCCGCTCCCAGTAAATTTGATTTATTGTCGTACTCGGCCATCTTGATCCGCAAATGCTTTTGATGGTTCGGCATGATTTTCCTATTCAGCGAAGATTCAATTGCCTGCTGCAAAAATTCCCCCTGCGCCGAGATGCCGCCGCCGATGACGATCAATTCCGGATTGAACAGATGGACGAGCGATTGCAGGCCAGTTGTCAGGTCGTCAATCCAATCCTCAAACAGCATCAGCGCTTTAGAATCCTTAGAGTTTACATATCTAAAAAACGCTTTTACGCTCATCCCCTCACCGAATTCTTCTGAGATCAACTGCTGAAGAGCCGAACTTGAAGCATATTGCTCATAGCAGCCGCGGCTCCCGCACGTACAGTTTCGGCCATTCGGGTAAAGGACCATGTGGCCGATTTCCCCAGCAGAAAACCCCGCTCCGGTGTAAAGCTTGCCGTTCAAAAACAACGCACCGCCAACCCCGGTTCCGATCGTCACACAGAGGAAGTTTTCTACTCCACGCGCTGCGCCTTTCCAGGATTCGCCGAGTGCCGTACAATTGACATCATTTTCAATCCTTACCGGCAAACCCGTATGGGCGGACACCAGCTCGGACAGTCTTGTTCCAGTATAGCCCGGCAAATTATCTGTCGCAAAGACCACCACTCCCCGCAAGGCATCAATCTGTCCGGCTGAGCTGATGGCAATCCCTTCGATTTCAAAATCCTCCATCATTTGGTCACAGAGCCCCAACACTTTGGCTATCAGGTTTTTACTGCCATTGTGGGCATCTGTCGGAACCGAACCATGGAAAAGAAAGGATCCTTCCTGATCGATGACCGCATATTTGATAAATGTACCGCCGATATCAATGACCGCAAGCTGCATCTTGTTTTCCTCTTTTCTTAATGAATAAAAAGAGAAAAACCGCATTCAGGCTTTTCTCTTTTCGTTTCAGGCGTTGCTCCTTCACTCGTTCCTAAATTCCAGCGACAGCCCGCCATCCCGTGTTTCTGAAACGAAGAGGCGTCTGGAAAATGCCGGATCTTCAGTAGGGTAATCTTCCCGGTAATGCGCACCGCGGCTTTCTTTCCGTTCCAGCATCGCGTGAAGCAGCAGTTGAGACAACTTCAAAAAATTCTTCGCTTTGATGACCATTTTCCGATTTTCCCGCCGCCTGAACAAACGGCTGATATCCAGCTCGGACTGGAGTGCTTTGAGCTGTTCCAACGCATCCATTAATTGCTCTTCTGAGCGGACGACGTTGCCGGCATACCACATGAGTTCCCTGATGTTCTCCACTGTCTGATGGAGTTGTGCCTGATCAGTTTCAGTGGATTTATCCAGCTCCTCGCTGCTGTCAGCCGAATTGCCGAAGGCGTTTTCTAAGTGCAACCTGGCTTCCCGGTCACTGATTTCAGAAGGATCCACTCTATTTAAATAATCGCCGCAGTCTGCAGCCGCTCTTTTGCCGAACACCATGCACGCGCCGGTCGAGTTGCCTCCAAGCCGATTGGCTCCTTCAATATTGCAGGACAGCTCTCCAATGGCATACAAGCCTGGAACACCCGTGCGCCCGTATGGATCGATAAAGACGCCACCATTGCTGGCATGGGCAAACGGCGCAATCCGCACCTCGTCCTTCAA
This sequence comes from Planococcus sp. BI3, assembly GCF_056680115.1. NCBI lineage: Bacteria > Bacillati > Bacillota > Bacilli > Caryophanales > Caryophanaceae > Planococcus > Planococcus sp. BI3. The sequence goes on along the minus strand of NZ_CM155266.1, from coordinate 3,635,959 downwards.
CATATCAATGCCCTTTTGTTTCAGCCAGTCTAAGTATACGGTATAGAATTCTTCTTTGTTTTCATATAATGTTTGATCGAATAGCAGCTTAAAACCTTTTTCGTTTCTGGAGGCGATGATTTCCTTCATCATGGCGATGTCCACATATTTGGATTTCAGCGAATCCGTAAATGGCCCATGGCTACTGCGGATATCCAGGCATTCTTTTTTTGACAGCCCTTCCGGAAGTGCAGCATCCAACAGGCTCTTGCCATCCTCTTTCACGATGTCTGTGCAGTACGCCAAGGTATGTTCACCAAATAAGGTCTTATAGCGCGGTGACGTAATACCAGGGATGAATTGGATAAATTCCATATTGACCAGGCTAGCTCCGGCTTCAAGGGCTAGGATATGTCCCGATCCATCAACATCATTCGGATTCAAATTATGCTTATAGAGACTGCCGAACCCGCCCGTTGCGAGAACCGCTGCTTTGCATTCCACCAGCACCACCTGATTGTGCTGATCCAACAGGAGAGCACCGGCAATCTGCTGTTCTTTTTTTATCAGTGAAATGACCACGGTCCGTTCCATCACCGTCAAATTTTCATAGCTTCCAAAAATACCGGCAACGTTTTCCCTAATCTGGTCCCAATCGCTCAGCAAATGAATATCTCGTGGATGCTCGGCAAAACAAGCTTTCCGCTCGCCTTCGAGCTTTTTGGACACGACGCCGATAGCGCTGTATTCTGCGACCCGGTCCCGGATTTCTTCTACATAGACTTCCGCCAAGTCCTGGCGATGCATGCCCCTGCTGGACGCTGCGATATCCGCTAAAAAAACCTTCTTGTCAGCTTCATTGCTCGTCACTTGAGTTCCGAGCGAAGCTTTTAAGGGATAGAAGCTTGAACCAGAAGCCAGTTTCATTTTTGTTGCCATCAACACATCATGTCCAAGGTCGGCTAACTCTTTTGCCACTTTAATCCCTGCCAGTCCACTGCCGACTACCAATACCTCAGTTGTGATTTTCCTTGAAATTTCCACCATGCTCCCACCTAAATCTAACGCTTATTTCTCTTTGACTACTTTATTGTAATCGAAGAACGTGACCCCTTCCTCGTCATCCCGTTCTTCTTTCTTGGCGAACAGCAAACTGAAGCCGTAGCCGAAAACAATAGAAGCGATCAAGTTGATGATTGAATAGGCCCATAACGTAATGTCTGTGAAGTACGAGATGTAGATAGCCATCAGAGTAGTGGCGATAAAGCCGAACAATGCCCCGTTGGCGTTTGCGCGTTTCGTCAACACACCCAGCGTAAAGGTACCGCCGATAATCCCGAGCGCCAAGCCCATCAAGCCGTTAAACCAAGAATAGGCAGAACCGACGCTGGAGTAAGCAAGGATGATCGCGAAGGCAATCGAAAAGATGCCGACGACGGTCGAGACGATACGCGCCATCCGTGTGCTTTTTTCATCACTCATATCTTTTCTCAATACTTGCTGGATATCGAGCGTCCAGCTTGTCGCTACGGAATTGAGCCCTGTAGAAAGCGTCGATTGGCCCGCTGCGAACAGTCCGGCAATCAATAATCCTGAAACGCCCACAGGCAATTCACTGACGATGAAATTTGCAAAGATCAAATCTGATTTCCCTGTCGGCATCGCAGCCGTTTGCTGTGAATAGAAAACATACAGCGACGTACCGATCAAGAAGAACAACGTAGCTGTTCCGAGCGACAATGCGCCGTTCAAATACGTCATCTTGTTCATTTCCTTCAAATCTTTCGTCGTCAAATAGCGCTGCACCATATCCTGGCTGGAGATATACGAAAACGTCGTCGACAAACCGGCACCCAGGATGATGATCAAAATGCTGTTATTGACCAGGTTCGGATCGAATAACGCGATGTCGCCAAAGAATTTCTCGTTGCTTGTTCCCACACTGATGACTTCCCCAAGTCCCCCGTTAATGGAGAACAACAAAATGATCAAAGCGAATATTCCGCCGCCGATCAAGACAACGCCTTGGATGAAATCTGTCCAAAGTACGGATTTCAATCCACCGAAAGCCGAGTAGATGGTGGCGATGACACCCATAAAGAGGATGATGACAATGACATTGATGCCGGTGACGGTTGCTAAGGCAATCGCAGGCAAGTACATGATGATCGACATGCGGCCGATCTGGTAAACGATGAAGAGCAGGCTTCCTAAAATCCGCATGCGCTTATCGAATCGGCGCTCCAAGTATTCATACGCTGTATCTAAATCCAGTTTCCGGTAAACCGGCAGGAAAAAGTAGATGGCTACAGGAACCGCGATCAGCAGCCCCAGTTGCGCAAACCACAATTGCCATGTTCCGGAATACGAATTTCCCGCAAGTGATAAAAACGAAATCGGGCTGAGCAAAGTGGCAAACAAACTGACCGAAGTCACCCACCATGGAATCGAGCCGTCCCCTTTAAAAAATTCCTTACCTTTCATTTCCTTTTTGGCAAAGGCAATTCCGACATACAAGATAAACAATAAATACGCAAACAAAATCACATAATCGATAACCGCAAATGTTCCATCCATCTATCCCATTCCCCCGTTAGTCCTTACAGATATTTTTTAGCAAGTTCACGTGCTTTGACCGCTTTTTCTTCTGTCAGCTGTTTCATCGGTTTTCTGACAAATCCAGCGTTGACTCCTTGTGTTTCGAGCATTTCCTTGATGGTCTGGTAAAGTCCGTTCTTCAAGATCTCTTCGATCAGATCATTCGTCACTTTTTGGATTTCGCGTGCTTCGTCAATCTGTCCGCTCTGTGCCAAGGTGAAAATCTGCTTGGCTCTTTTGCCGTTGACATTGAATGTACTGCCGATTGCCCCGTCCACATTCAAGACACTGGCAGACAATAGCATTTCGTCAAAGCCCGAATAGATCAGCTTGTCCGGATACGCATGCCGTAAGCGCTCAAGCAGGAAGAAATCCGGTGCGGTGAATTTCACGCCGATAATTTTTTCATTTTCAAACAGCTCGCCGAACTGCTCCAGGTTCATGTTGACACCCGTTAAAGCCGGAATGGAATAAATGATGAGCTGTGTATCGACGCCTTCAAGAATCGTATTGTAATAATCTTTGATTTCTTCAAAATCGAATTTATAGTAGAACGGCGTCACGGCCGAAATCGCGTCATAGCCAAGATCCGTTACGAAATGGGCCAACTCTGAAGCTTCTTCGATGTTCAACGAACCGACTTGCGCAATCAGTTTCACCTGATCTTTGACCTCGTCCTTAACGATTTCGAAAATCTGCTTTTTCTGTTCGGTGGAAATGAGGAAGTTTTCTCCAGTGCTGCCGTTGACGTATAGGCCATCCACTTCGGAAACCTCAATATTGTAACGGACAATTTCCCGCAATCCTTTTTCGTTCACGTTTCCTTGTTCATCAAATGAGCACATTAATGCTGTGTATAAGCCCTTCATTTCATCACCTGTCCCTTTTCTGTTTTTTCTTCGATCGCTTTTGCAAATTTCTCGGTAATCAGCTGCGGCCGTGTGATAGCGCTTCCAACCACCACGCAATGAGCCCCGGCGTCCAGTGCCAGCTGCGCTTTTTCGGGTGTATCGAAGTTTCCTTCCGCAATTACCGGAATCGTCAGCTGGTCGGCCATTTCCTTGACCAGTTCTAACGGAACCGTCCCGATTGAATATGGGGTATAGCCCGCCAACGTCGGTGCCGCAATATCCACGCCGGCTTTTTCCGCTGCAATCGCTTCTTCGATGGTCGAGACATCCGCCATGAACAGCTGATCGGGATACTTCGCCTTCACTTCGAAAAAGAAATCTTCGAAGCTCCTGCCATCAGGCCTTGCCTGATGCGTCGCATCCATCGCAATGATGTCCACGCCTTCCTGATAAAGTTCATCGATTTCCTTCATCGTCGAAGTGATGTAGACATTGTTTCCGGGATAATCCTGTTTGATGATGCCGATGATTGGCAAATCGACTTCTTTCTTGATCGCTTGAATATCTTTCACTGTGTTGGCACGGATGCCTTCAGCGCCGCCCATCTTTGCGGCTAAAGCCATTTTCCCCATGATGTAGGGATCATGAAGCGGCTCGTCCTCCAATGCCTGACAGGAAACGATTAGTTTGTTACGGATCTGCTTTAAAACCACCATTTGAAAACTCCCTATCTTTTATGATCAATGCCTATGTTTGCTGTTTCCTTAATATCGCCAGCTGCCCTCCCATTCATTGTCGAAATATTTTATTAATCGAACTATATCATTTTGACAACCAACTTTCAACTTATTTTTTATTTTGATTAATAACTATCACATTCGAATGAATTGTTTGGGTGCCAGGCACCAGTTCTCCAATCCCTAGTAGAGAAACGCTAAAAACATCAAAACGCAAGGCTCAGTCTGCTGCAAACCAAAAATCGCCGCCCTGCGAAAAGCAGGACGGCGATAAAACATAAATGGATTTATAATTGCACGGGCTCTCCGCTGAATACGTCGAGTTTCATGGGTGCTGCCATGAAAGCTGCCGCTTTTTGGCCAAAAGCAGTGAAATGTTCACTCGTGTTGTGGGCGGCAATCGCTTCGGCATCTTTCCAAACTTCCACCATGGTAAAGTGGCCATCCTGCTCAGTGGATTTCTTCAACTCGTAGCTGATGTTGCCCGCTTCTTCCCGTGAAGCGGGGACAAGTATCTTGCATTCATCTAAAAATGCCTGCTCTTGTTCTGGTTTTACCTGCAAGTGCGCGTGAATAATCATCATAATAACATCAACCATCCTTTTAACTATATTTTTGACTTTCAGTATTCACTAATATTCGTTTGCATGCGGGACAGCATGTCTGACAAGGCCTCTATTTCTTCGGGAGTGAAATCATGCAGCGATTGTTTTACAAAGCCCATGTTCTCTTTTCGGTATTCAACAATCCGCTTACGGCCTTCCGGAGTGAGGCTGACAAAGATGACCCGATTATCGGCAGGGTTTCTGCGTCTGACGACCATGCCATCGGCTTCCAGTTGCTTGAGATGGCGGGTGATGGCCGCTCCGTCGATATTGACTGCCTTTTGAAGCGTCGACTGGTTTATTTCATCTGTATTATATAGCTGGGACAACAGTTCATAGCGCGATGCACTAATGCCCGTGCAGCGTTCAAACTTTGGGTTAATTTGGTTCGCCAGTCCTTTAAAGAGCTGCAGAACTTGTTCCTGTTTTGAAAACGAACACGACATAGATGGACCTCCTAGCTGCAAGTTAAAGCCAATCGATAGCAACGCCCACTATTCTTTGACCAGTCAAATATAATACAAAATCGGCCAATACTCAATCTCCAGTCCCTTTTCCTCAGCTCCACGTGGTGATGGTATCGACCGGGAGGCGGTAGGAGTTGAACCCTTCATTCAGCGCTTTGCCGATCGTTATGAGCATCACCGGGATATACCGTTCTTTTTCCATGCCGAAAGCTTCCGCAATCCGCTCTTTGTCATAGCCGCCGATCGGATTCGTGTCGTATCCGTAAGCGCGGGCCACCAGCATCAGCTGCATCGCCACAAGGCCCGAATCCAGCATGATGATGTCCTTCAGCTGTTCAGCTGATATCCCTTCATACAACGGCTTGAAATAGTTTAATTGGAATTCCTTCACTTCTTCGGGCATATAGCCGTGTTCAACCGCTTTGCCATAGATCTCTTCAGCATAGTCAAAGTTTTGGCGGTCCCCAAAAACCGCGATCACTGCGGAAGCGCTCATAACTTTGTCGATGTTGAATGAAGCAAGCGGCGCGAGCTTTTCTTTCCCTTCAGCCGTGTCAATGACAAGAAAGCGCCACGGCTGCATGTTGATCGAGGATGGGGCTTTTGAAGCCTGGGCAAGGATTTCACTCATTTCTTCCCGGCTGATTTTGACTGTCGGGTCATATTGCTTAATGGAACGGCGTCCGTTGACGATTTCATTGAAATCATTTGTTTTTTGTAGGGTTTGCATGGTTTATGTGCTCCTTTTTCTCTGTTCTTTTAATGAGGCATTAATGCTTGACTCCTCAATCATTGATGGCTCATCTAATATAAACCGAATTGGCGCAACATGCAACTCTGAAGTTGTGCCGGTGCCTGGCACCGGCTCAATTCCCGCAGCATTTCTTGTACTTTTTCCCGCTCCCGCATGGACAGGGATCGTTGCGGCCGACTTTTATATCGCTGCTGCCAATTTCGTCTGGCACATCCGGGAGCGGCAGCGGCATCAGCTGTTCCCGCGGAAACAGCTCGAGCGGCTTTTGGCCACGATTGGCCCAATGGCGGGATTGGTTGGCAAAATTCGAGTACAGGCCGATCAGCTCGTTCAAGTCCCGCTCATTTTCGAATCCACTTATATTGATCAAGGTCTGCGCCGTCTGAGTCGTGGCCGTCTCGACCTGCATAACTAACATGATCTCTTTTAATGCCTGCTGCAGGCTGACGGGCTTGAGCGGTGGAAAATGAGGTGCAAGCTTCTGGTACAGCGCCTGATAGGCGGGGGTCGGTTCGATATACAAATCATCCATATAATTCAGCAATTCCGTTTTTGCCGGAACGTACCAGTCTTTTCCGGCACCACTGCCTTCAATAAAGGCTTTTGCTCCAGACTCCAGCACCTGTTGATGAATAAAATCCAAGCCATCCTGTCTGACTTGAGATTGCTCGATCCATTTCTTAAAGTCGCTTTCTCTCATGGCTTTAAACGCATGGCCGCTTTTGATGTACATCTTCGGATTTTGCCGGTTGAAGATTTCCAGAACTTTATCGACAGGGACCACCCCGTATAAATGGGTGCAGGCCTTGACGTATCCCCAGAACAGCTCCTTGTCGAAATCCGCAGGCAAGGCGCCCCATTCCACATCTTTTTCAACCGGCCGGTATTTATCCGACAGCACCTCATAGTTTAGATGATCAATTTTATTCCATTCCGTCTTCTTGATCTTTTGCTCAGCCAAAGAACGATTGATGCGGCTCCGGTTATAGGGTTCGAAACGCTGCTCCCTGCTCCACCACAGCATATGCTCAAAATCGTGATGAGACTCATCCGCCAGTATCGACAACAGTTGCTGGAATCCTGGAGGTCCGCCGACATCTTCCGGCGGCGCATCTCCGGCTCCGTCCAATACCGTCGGATAGCCAAAATAATAGTCATCAACCGTTTTCTCCAATTGAATAGCAAACTCCCAATTGTCGCCGAAGTCATAAGTATAGGAAAGCTGGCCATACCGCTCCAGGTAGTCATCAATCTTCAACGACTGTGGTTTCCGTACCGTCTGCCCGCCAACGCTTTTTTTCCGCTTCTTGAACGCCTCATAAACTTCCGGCTCATTGGTTACCAGCAAATCCTCTTCAGGCAGGCGGAACTCATGGAAATGCATGGGCCAGTCCATGTACTCACTTTGAAAATTCGTCATCTCTTGAATCACCGCATGCAGCCGCTGAAACGTCGCTCCTGCCGGCAAGATCACACGGCGCCACACTGCTGGTTCCAGTCCGATCATCTCCACTTTCAATAGATACGCCTTCATCCACTCACCATCCATTTTCTTTTTAGCTTATCATAATTGCGCGCGTTCCTGTATTGTGCGCGTGCCAGGCACCCGCGCAATTAATCCTTTCTGTTGATTTCAAAAACAGGAAGAGTAGAATAGATGGTGCAACGCTTTAATTTCCATCAATTTAGTCTTAGGAGGAGAAATCGTCTATGGGAAGATTGCAGGATAAAGTAGCAGTGATTACAGGTGGCGCCGGAGGAATCGGCAAGGTCACCGCAAAACGGTTTTTGGATGAAGGGGCTTCTGTCGTATTAGTCGACCTATTCGAAGATGCGCTTGCTGAAGCGAAGAAAGAGTTGGGCGACAATGTCCTGACGGTTGAGGCCGATGTCACGAAAGAAGAAGACGTCCAGAAGTATGTCGATAAAACCGTAGAACATTTCGGCAAAATCGATATTTTCTTCAATAACGCCGGCATCGAAGGCAAAGTCGCACCCATCACCGAACAAAAAGTGGAAGACTTCGATAAGGTCATGGCCGTCAACGTACGCGGCATGTTCCTGGGGCTCCAGAAGGTCCTTCCCGTCATGATCAAACAGAAATCCGGCAGCATCATCAACACCTCGTCTGTTGCAGGACTTGGCGGATCGCCGAATGTATCGCCATATATCACGTCCAAGCACGCGGTCGTCGGCTTGACGAAAGCGGCAGCGGTTGAAAACGCAGCACATAACATCCGCGTCAACTCGATCCACCCGTCTCCTGTCAACACGCGCATGATGCGTTCGCTCGAGACCGGGCTGCAAGTGGACCAAGCCACGATGGCGAAAAGCATTCCGCTCGGCCGTTACGGCGAGTCGGAAGACATCTCGAACCTCGTGCTGTTCCTGGCCTCTGATGAAAGCACATTCATCACCGGTGTCCAGTACCGTGTCGACGGCGGCATGGGCGCAGTTTAAATAGAATGAGTGGAAACTAAAGAAACAGCCAGCTTCGGCAAGAAGCTGGCTGTTTTTCTATTTTTCTTGAACGTGCGTATTTTCTTTTAAGCGTGCATAAATTCCGCTGAGCGTGCGTATTTTTTTGAACCGTGCATAAATTCCGCTGAGTGTGCGTATTCGATTGAATTGTGTGCGTGCCGGGCACTAATTAACAATATTTTTTCAATCTAAAATAGCGCTAAACCTTATTATGGTGTATTATTGATAATAATAAAATAATATTAACGTTAGAGGTGATTTGATGAAGACTCCTTATTCTTTGCCGTTTCTTCCATTGAAATTTGATACCGAAACTGAATTGCTTTTCTATAAAAAAGTAGTCATCGCTTCATCAAAATTGGAAAAACTAAAAGAAAAACTCAGGTACTCAGTGGTTAATCAATCTTTTTTGGAATTGATCACTTTACTTGAATCTGTTCAGTCCACCAGAATAGAAGGAACACAAGTTACATTCCACGATATGCTTGAAGACCAGCTAGATCATCAAGAGGATTGGGAAAAAATTGAAGTCCGCAATTATCAGGATGCTTTATCTATAGGTATTGAGGCAATCCAAGCCGGTTATCCTTTATCCGAGAGACTGATTAGGCAAATGCATGAAACGCTGATGCGCAAGGCACGAGGATCAAGTGGCGCTTCAGGAACCTACCGAAAAGTACAAAACTTTATTGGTCCGACCAATAGAATCAAAGATGCGGCTTATATCCCCCCAGAACCGCAATTAATGGATCAATACATGACGAACCTGGAAAGATTCATAAATGGTAATCCTTATGAGATACAAACCGAGGAAGAGTTGCATCCGCTCATAAAGGCAGCTATTGTGCATGCCCAGTTTGAATCCATTCATCCGTTCCTCGACGGCAATGGCCGATTAGGACGCATTTTAATTGTCCTTTACTTATTGCAGAGTAAACTGATAGAAACTCCTTATTTCTTTTTAAGCGAAGAATTGGAAAGGGAGAAATTTAAATACTACGCTTTGCTAAATGGAGTCAGAGGAATTGATAAAACTTCACCCGACTGGAAAAGCTGGATTAATTTCTTTTTGGAAGCCACCATTAAAATGGCCGATCATCAATATGCTAAACTGGATCAGGCAGAAGCCCTTTATCAAAATGGGTTGAAAAAACTATCGCAAACTTCAACAAAAACAATCTGGAAAACCATGTTTACTTTGCCAATCGCTAATGTAAACCAATTGGAAAAAGAAACCGGCCTATCACCGGCTACAATCCGGAATAGCTTAAAACAGCTTGTTCAGGAAAATATGATTTTTGCAAATGACCGGCAGCGCAATCGCCGTTATTATTTCTATGATTTGATTGGGATTATTAAAGACTAGATTCTGTTGAGTAGGTGCGTGATACCCATTTCCATCAATTCTAATAACATACAGGGAGAGAAAATAATGACTGTTGCCCTTAGGGGGCCCTGCAGATTCTCCCAATATATTGATGGAAGAGATGATCACCGGTGTCCAGTACCGGGTCGACGGCGGCATGGGCGCAGTTTAACTAGAATGAGTGGAAACTAAACAAACAGCCAGCTTCTTGCCGAAGCTGGCTGTTTTTCTATTTTTCTCGAACGTGCGTATTTTCTTTTAAGCGTGCATAAATTCCGCCAAGCGTGCGTATTTTTTTCGCACCGTGCATAAACTCCACCGAGCGTGCGTATTTTTTTCGCACCGTGCATAAACTCCGCCGAGCGTGCGTATTTTTTTCGCACCGTGCATAAACTCCGCCGAGCGTGCGTATTCGATTGAATTGTGTGCGTGCCAGGCACCAAATATCCAATTCCTACAACGGAAAAAATAAAGGTATCACGATCATCGTCACCACTAACATGATCAGCTGGAGCGGGATGCCCGCTTTGGCAAAATCGCTGAATTTGTAGCCGCCTGCGGTCATGACGAGCGCAGGCGGTCGGCGAGGCGATCGGTGTCGCTAACGCCAAAAGCAGAGCGGCGATCAAAGATTAAGGTATTTCCACTTGGATAGACTCGCCGTCAAACACCTTCAGCTCCAATGGCGCAGCCATAAAAGCCGGCGCTTTTTGAAAAAAGGATGTGAAATGTTCACTTGCCATATGCGCCGACGCCGCTTCGAAATCCTTCCAAACTTCCACCATCGCATAAAGGTCATCCCGTTCAGTGGATTTCATCAATTCATAGCTGATGTTGCCGGCTTCTGGAAGCGTTTCTTGAATAAGCGTTCTGATTTCCTCTAAAAATACAGGTTCTTTATCAGGTTGTATTTGCAAGTATGCATGAGCGATAATCATCTTGAATCACCTGTCCTTTACTCGTTTTTTTTGCCCCGCGTGAATTGTGTGCGTGCCAGGCACCAGAACCTCTACTCCACGCTCACCAATTCGCTCTCCACACGCCCCTGCGCGTTGATGGATTTGATGGTCGCAAAACCTTCCGCCATGTAATACTTGAAGCCGTCTTGCGTCGTCACTTCCGTGGCGTTTGTAAATGTCTTGTACGGGGTCTCAACTGTCCTATTGACACCTGTGATGGTACGGATAATCGTTTCGTCACCCAACCCGACATCAAAAGTTTTACCCACCCCGACCGGATACACGAGCGCCACATCGTACTCGGAATACGGATAGCCGAATGCAAACAGCTGGCGGCTTTCGAATTCCAGGTATTCATAACTGTCGCCATCCACATCCGCTGTCCACATGAATCCATAACTCAAGCCACCCCGGTCCGGCACATCCACAAACCGGTGGACGGCTGTCGTCCCGTCTGACATGCGGTACGTGTAAGCTTTGGTTTTGTCTTTCATGTAAGAACGGGCAATGACCGCATCATTTTTAAATGCCGGCTCCAAGGCGCGCGCCAGGAAAGCGGAAAACTGGCCGCGCGTCACGGCCTGCTTCGGCCGGAACGTATTGTCGGGATAGCCGATGGTGATGTTGACCGCTAAGATCTTGCTGATGGCTTCTGTGTAATAGGCGTTTTGCGGCACATCCGTAAACGGCTGGTTGAACGTGAATGCCAAATCAAAGACCCGTTCGATGATCAACGCCATATCCCCTCGGATGATCGGCGCATTCGGACGAAATGTCCCGTCACCATTCCCCAGGATATACCCCGCTTCCGCCGCCTCAGCGATATAACCGCTGGCATAATGCCCAGCCGGCACATCACGGAACGGCGTGGCCCGCTTCGTTCCATCCAAGCCTTTTAGACGCCCGATCATTACGGTCGCCTCCGCACGGGTCACGTCTCTATCCGGCCGGACCGTGCCATCCGGATAGCCCGTAATCACTCCTTTCTCCATCAAATAGGTCATTTCCTCATAAAACAGATGATCTTCCCGCAAATCCGGGGCGGCAGCAGCAACAGGAATGGCCAAAAATAAAGACAGCACAATGACAAACAGACCCATCAGCCCTCTCACAATCATCACTCCTCCGTTCCTTTATCCAGCTTCTTGCCCTTAGTTTAACAGCAAATTCCTATTAATACCTCTATAAATTACTAAAAATTCAGAAAATAATAAATCCAATAAAAGTGCTGTTCAAACGTTGGATTAGCTTCCTTTTTATTACCTGTCCTGAACAAAACATCCCAATCCCAAAAAATTCCGACAACAAAGGGTGACCCCTGCCCCGCTCTTCGATACAATAATAAGAGAAGCACTTATTCAAGGAGGGTTCCCATGTCGACATTACATGATATTGCCCAATCAGACGATTACGGGCAGTTTGAATTGAAGGAAGTTTACCAAGCTGCACAACACCTGCTGCAGCAGTTTCAGAAAACCCGCACCGAGCCGGAAAAGCTCAACGAGATCATCACCCATTTGAAAAAACGCCTGGAAGGCCAAGCCGCCTATCCGCTTGCCATCTTGCTCGAAAGCAGCCAGTTGGGCATCCAGCATCAGCTGCAAAAAGAATGGAACAGCCCGATGAAACAGCGCCAGCTATTCCTGTTCGAAAGCCTGCACGCCCAGTTCCGCGGGAAAGTGCCGCCCACCGTATGGAATCAAATCTGCCTGAACTATGCAGAAGCTTTGATTTACGTAGGCCGGGCGCTCGACGGGCTCGATGTATTGGAACAGATGACCGAAAGCGAAAAGGATCCATCCTACGAACGCAAAGACGCTGAACGCGGATGGGGGCTGTTGTTTTATTCCACCTTCCTGCGCGGCAAGGAAGAAAAAGCCGAAGCGCTCCATCTGTCCCGTGACCTGCTTCGAAAAGGCGCCGAAAACATCAGCAACACCAACGGACGTGCATTGTACGCAGACCGTTTGAAGCTGGCAGAGAAAATGCTGGATGAAATCGGGCCGGTCGACATCACTGGAAACTACAAGCCGAATTTTTTCGAAGGCCGCGAGTGGGAATACCGCGAATGGTGCGCCAAGCATCGCTTGCTGTTGAATGATAACAACGAAGTCGACCCGACCGGCACCATGAAAATCGATACGTTGAAATACCGCCACAAAGAAGCGGACGACAAAGAGCGCGGGCTATTCCTCGAAACTTTCATGGACTCCATGATTTCAGAATTCACCGTGCTTCGCTGGAACCTATTCGAAGCAATCGAAAAAGAACCAAGCCCTGAACGCAACGAGCAATTAAAGAGCGTCTACCGCCAGTCTTTTTCACTGTTCTCGAAAGTCGCCCAATTTGTCAGCCATTACTATAAGCTCGATATGAAAGACCCGCGGGCCGGCATGCAGCGCATCTGGTTCGAAGACGAGAAACCAAAAAATCCGCTCAAGCCGTTCATCCGCGATACGAAAAACGGCGCGCTGAAAGCCTTGTTCTGGCATTCCAAAGAACTTTTCGGCTACGAGCAATCCCAGACCCAGAACATTGCCACCGTCCGCTCGCTGCTCTTGCGCGACCTGATGGAACGAAGCTTTGTCCAAGTCATCACCAAACAAGAAGAAGTCGCCCAAACCGGCGAGCTGCGCAAGCACCAGATGACGCAGGCCGAACTCGACCGCATGGCGATGAATACCACCTTCAAAGCACGCAACGCCTTGATGTATTTAGGTTTTGCGGTGGGGTTGGAGAAGAAATAAAGCGAATTGAAAAGCGTCCCCCGGCATCTAATTGATTCCGGGGGACGCTTTTTTTGTTGAATCCTGCTCCTTCTCGCTGGTTTCTTTAATTGGTGTAGGGGATTTTTTCTAACCCGGGTGTTCGCTTTTTCAACATGAAAGTTCTTCTTTTCTACCTGAACGCTTCGCTTCTCTACCTGAACGTCTCCCTCTTCTACATGAATCTCTCTTCTCTACATGAACGCTTCGCTTCTTTACATGAACGTCTCCCGTCTCTACATGAACATCTCCCTGTTCTACCTGAATCTCACTTCTCTACCTGAACGCTTCGCTCCTCTACATGAACGCGTCACTTCTCTACATGAACGCGTCACTTCTCTACATGAAAGTTTCCATCTTCTACCTGAAAGTTCATTCTCTACATGAACGTCTCCTGCCTCTACATGAACGTGTCACTTCTCTACATGAAAGTTTCCCTCTTCTATCTGAAGATTCCTTCTTTACCTGAATGTTTCTCATCTCTACATGAACGTGTCACTTCTCTACATGAAAGTTCCCCTCTTCTACCTGAAAGCCCATTCTTTACATGAACGTCTCCTGCCTCTACATGAATGTGTAACTTCTCTACATGAAAGTTTCCCTCTCCAACCTGAAAAACCACTTTTCTATCGCAATCCCCCTTCAACAACAACCTTTATACTCACAAAAAAACCGGCAGAAGAACCTCTTCTGCCGATCCCTTCATTCACTCGCCCACATCAATCGTCTCAATCCCCACATATGGATACGTAGACTTTCCGAATCTCACAGTCGTCAAAGCGATCAATTCGTCCCTCGCATTGTCATAAAAAAGCTTGTTGATTTTTCCGTAGGTGACGAGCTGATTTTTGCTGACGAGAGCGGGATAGTCGTAGGTCTGAATCAGGCTGGTATCGAATGCAGTATGCAGTTCGCCGGAATCCACATCAACCGCAAATGCCGAAAACGGCCGATCCAGGGTTCCGAGGTATTTCATGGTATTGGCACTGAACATGTTGCCGAAGCCATTCAAAATGTATTTGCCGTCCGGCGTCAAACCGATGTCAGGCGTCAGGTCATAATCCCCGTGGTAAGGCGAACGGATTTCCAGCTGCAGCAAGCCACCCACAATCGGAAACGCCGAGATGTTCCGCGGTGACAGCCCCGTTGAAATGACCATCAGATTTTTCTGGTCCGGCGTCATGGACAGTTTCGCTTCCATATAAATGCTTTGCTTAGACAAAATGGCACCTGTTTTCGAATCAAAGCTGGTAAGGTAGGTATGCTGATTAGATCCTCCGGATATAAAAACATGTCCGTCGTTATTGGCTTCGATATCATAAGGGTCTATTTCCAAATGCCATAGCTTCACCATGTCCAATGAAGCGGCATCAAAAATCGCATAGGCCCCTTCTTCTTTCCGGTCGCCCGTCCAGTATTCATGATTCATTTTATGTTGCGTCACATAGACTTTTCCTTTGGCATATGCCAGGTTTTCCGCCCTGTAAGGCAGACCTGTATTATTCATTTCAGAAGTCTCGTAGTTAAAGGACACCAAGCTGTTGGTCAATCCATCCAGTATGTAGAAAACCGGCTGTTCCGGATGTTTGACGACATCCATAATTTCAACATCAATGATGTCCTCCAGAAGGGAATCAGGCATATCCGGATAAACGGGTTTAAAGGCAGGTTTGAGGATCCGTGCCAAAAATCCGGCAAATTGTTCACGGTTGATGGTCACTCCGGAACGGAACGTACCATCGGGATACCCGTTGGTGACGTTATGGGCAGCCAGAGCAGAAATATATGGATAAGTCCATTGCCCTTCAGTCACATCGTCAAAACCTGTCGGATACAAGCCGTCAAGTTCGTAAGCGAGTGTCAGCACCTTTGACATTTCGCCCCGCGTCATGTGCCCTTTCGGATCGAAACGCTGGTCTCCTTTTCCTTCAATCAGTCCATAATATGAGGCGGCGGCTACATCTTCATAGCCCATGTCCCCTTTTCGGATATCGCTGAAGCCCGGATCCGGAATTCCCTCTATCTCCAGTCCCATTTCACGCATGATCATCATGATCGCCTGCACACGCAGAATCGGTTCGTTCGGCCGATAGGTTCCATCCGGATAGCCATTGATGATTTTCTGGTCTGTCAGGTACTGAATCTCTTTTTCAAAATTCTTCACATCCCCGAATTCTGCAGCAGAAACCGACTGTTCTGATGGAAGCAGAAGTCCGAGCAGTAAAGCTGCCATGCATAAGCTACTAATCTTTTTGAGCATCTTTTTTCCTCCCCCTTTTTTGATTTCTCCCACTTTAACGGTCAGCCACTGATAGAAATTGCTCTTTACTTGCCTTGCAGACGGCTACTATAGATTGTGCTTGCTAAAACCGCCCAATCAGCTACCACCCACAATCAACCTAAAAATCAATACACCAATTGCGATAACAACAATCAAAATGATCAGGAATTTTATTTTTTGCATCCCTCATTTCCCCTTTTGCTCTACTTTTTCTCAAAGTTCAAGAAAGACAAGCGATTATTTAATCTCCACCCTTAAAAATAGTTAATTTAACCTAATTATTTTAAATTACGTATAAAATAAATGATTTAACTAGATTTAAAGAACTATATTTATCATAGTTTAAATTATCTAAATATTCAAATTAAAATTAAGGAATTCTTCAACATATGTTTCAGCCGATCTATTCAACTGAATATCCTCTATACAGAAAAAGAGCCGCTGCATCCGCAGCGACTCCTCTCCACTCTTATTAAAAATCATACTCGGCTTCCTTTTCTTCGCGGATCTTTGTAAAGGTCTCCGTCAACACCACGGTGTCTTCTGCCAGGCGCTCGAGGCGGAACAGCACGTCGTGGTTGATGATTTGCTTTTGATGGAAATCCACTTCTTCAATAAAGACGAAAGTCTGGACCATCTGCGCTTTCATGTACGCGAGGATGGGTTTCAACTGGGTGTCGGCCACCATGTAATGCTTGGCGGACCCTGCCGTCACCAGCATGCTGACGACTTTGTCGCGGAAAGCATTGACTGGAAGAAGATCAAAAATGTTCTTCAACGCAGCTGGAATCGATGCCTGGAAGATTGGCGTGCCGATGATGATGGCATCCGCTTCCATGAGGGTTTTCGTCACGTAGCCCGTGTCGCCCGTGTAATCCAGGTAATTGCGGCCGTCGCTGAACTCCATCTTGTAATCAGCCAAATCAATCAAAGCTGTTTCCACTTCCGGATATTTTTCCGAGATCACCTTGAGTGTGGCGTCAATGGCGATTCTCGTTTTCGAACCGATTTGGGAACCGGATAAACCAACAATCTTCATTCCAATTCCTCCTTATTTCGTCGCTGTGTATTTCTTGATTGCCGGCAGGATTTCTGTCCCGATCAAATCCAGGTTCCGCTTGATATTGTCCATCGGCATGCCGCCAAAATCGATTTGGGCGATATAGCGTTGATGGCCAAACACTTCATGCTGGTAAAGGATCTTCTCGATGATCTGCTGCGGGCTGCCGATGTTCATAATGTTATGCGGATCCACGCCCTGTGCGAACAGCTGCTTCGGAAATCCGCCGCCATTGGTGCGTTTCATGCCTTCATTGATATGAGGGTACAGCTCTTTCAGTGCCTGTTGGGACGTCTCGGCCGCATAAAAGAAGCCGGCCGTCGCGATCGGCAGCTGGGCAGGATCGTGTCCGCCTGCCCGCGCAGCTTCCCGGTAGCTGTCCACGGTTGCTTTAAACTGTGTCGCGGCTCCGCCCAAATGCGCCATGAACATCGGCACGCCGGCGAATCCTGCTTTCATCGCACTGGCAGGGGTGCCGCCCACTGCCCGCCAAATCGGCAGAGACCCGTTGACCGGACGCGGCAGCACTTGCGCATCCCGCAGCGGTGCACGGAATTCGCCGCTCCAATTGACGGTTTCATTGTCATTGATCAGACGCAGCAACTCAAATTTCTCTTCAAACAATTCCTCGTAATTGTGGAGATCGTACCCCAGCAAGTCAAAAAGGCCGATACGGGAAGCGCGTCCTGCGACTATCTCCGCCCGGCCATTGGAAATCAAATCAAGGGTCGCAAAGTTCTCATAGACCCGGACTGGATCCGATGTGCTGATGATGGTAGAAGAGCTGGCGATTTTTATTTTCGAAGTCGCCTGTGCAATTGCCGAAAGCACCACGGCATGCGCTTGTGTTGCGAAGTATTCCTGATGGCTTTCGCCCACACTAAAAAAATCCACGCCTGCTTGTTCGGCAAGCACCGCATAGTCGATGATTTCATGAATCCGCTCCTGCACCGAAATCCGTTCCCCGGTTGCGGGATTCGGAAGATGATCCCCCAGTGTATAAATGCCAAATTCCATGCCTTCGTCTGGATTGATCCGATATTTTTCCATAAAGTAAATCCACCTTTCTCTCTCATAGCTCTCCCTAGTATAAGCAACAATCCCCAAAAATATAAGTACGCACTTTAAAGTGGTATAGTATACAAAAAGATACCAAGGGGGAACAGCTGTGGAACGGAAACCAGAAAATTGCCAGGTGGAAGATGCGCTCGGCATCCTTGTCGGAAAATGGAAGCCCGTAATTCTTTTATTCCTATTGCAGGAAGGCACGAAACGGTTTAGTGAATTGAAGCGGAAGATGCCCGGCATCACCCAGAAAATGTTGACCAAACAATTGCGCGAACTGGAAGATGAAGACATCATCAAACGCGTCGTCTATGCCCAGGTCCCGCCGAAAGTCGAATACTCGATGACCGAATACGGCCGGAGCCTCGAACCCGTCCTGGACGCGATGCACGAATGGGGCGCCAAACATACGATGCATAGAGGCTTGAAGCAAGACCAAATCAAGAGTTCTTAAGTGGAATTGTCCTGCCCTATCTTCAAGTTTGGGCACCATTTCACGGATCTCCAATCAGTTTCTTTACACAAATCAAATATATCTATGAGTTGAATTAAAGAATCATCATAAATAAGCCGCTTCGGCGCTTTGGACAAGGCTCCCGCAATAAGCCAAGAAGACCACTTGGCTTATTGCTCCGCTCGGCATTCGCCTGCTCCTGAGCCGCGCCGGCGCTAGAGAAATCTCTAGAGATATGGAGCAAAACAGCGAAGACGCTATCCCTATCCATTGAGTAGCTTTAAAAATCGTGCTCCTTCGTGCTGCGCACTACGCCGCAAAGCTATCTCCTCGCAAGCTACGGCTAATGTCTTCGGAGCTGTTTTGCGGAATATCAGCTACTGTGGTTATTTTCGTTCAACTCATCCAGTTTACAAACATGCCGCATCCAGGAACTAACATGGATGCGGCATATTTATTTGGCAGAACTGCCTTCCGCAAAGGAACGCCATTGCAACCTCCCTCTAAAAACCTCCATCCCGCTACTCACTATCATTATTTTCCTTCTATATAAATGCCAATCAAAAAAGATGAAAAAATCTGCCTTTCCGATATAATGGGAAACGTTGAGCATTAGATTTCGAATACAACGGGGGGTATCTTCATGATGAATAGAGAGCGACTGGAGAAACGGCTGTGACTTATGTGCCGATATTTCACCTGACCGTGCCGGCTGTATGGGTGGCTGTCCTTTTGGGAGCCGCAGCGGCAAGCCTGATGATGCGTTTTGTGATGGGGAATAAAACCGGCGACTGGTATTGGAATGCCGTTACGCTGTATATCCTCGTCTGGAAGTCTAGCTACATCCTTTTTAATTTTGATTATTTTCTCGATATGCCCTTATCCCTTCTTTATTTTAACGGCGGCTTGTATGGCCATCTGCTCGCCATCGTGCTGGTCTCCGGTTATTTGGCCTTGGCGCAGAAAAAGCATGCCGATTTGGCAAGGCAAGCGCCGGTTGCCTGGCTGCTGTTTTTGCTGTCGTACCAAACCGTCCTGCAAAGCATTGAAAACAATTGGGTGGAAGCTGCACTTCACGGCTTGCTGCTCGCCGCAAGCATTCTGGCGATCCGGCTGCTTGCCGAACGCCGGGACGTGCCGACCGGATTATTGCTGGTGTTGCTGTTCACCTTGGAACTGCTGATTTTGAGCATCTTCGGCCCGCTCCTGACGTGGCAAAATGCGACAGTCATTGTACTGGCCGCCGTCACCACCGCGATGTACGAGCGTTCCGAAAAGAAAGGACAGACCCTATGATCAAAAAAACGATTATCGCCATCCTGCTTGTCGCGGCCATGCCATCATTGCCATCAATTTCTTTGATGAAAGCAGATCCGCCACGTCGTAATAAAGCGTCACTCCCTGTACATCAACGACAAAAATATTTTCAAAATCCACCAGCTGCATAAACTCTTTAGATCTGCTCATTCTGATCGCTCCTCCAGCTATCCAAATCCCAGCAACTCTCCTCTTGAGGATGCTAAAAAAAACAGGTAATTTTCCACAAAGGGCAATTCTGAACGGCCAAAGCTTATAGACTAGAGGGAACAGCAATTGCTGGTGAAGAAATACGGCAAGAGAACCTTGAGTACGCAGCCAGGCTGACTGGCTGCCGGCAAAAGAAGGCATCAGAAAAGGCTCGGCTCTGTTTTAACAGAGCCGAACCTTTTCAAGCATTTCCGCGTCTTATTTTCCATCAACACTAAAGTTTCCTATCATATAGAAGAAAGCGCGATTTCCACTTACTCTCTTGGGGCCGTAATTTCTGCTCTTTCTTCATCCGTCAGTTCATCTGAGCGTTTTAAGCTCCAATTTCCGACCCATCCTTTAAATATGTTCAGATTTTCCTGCCGTTCCTCATTTGTCCTGCCCAGGTTGATATACATATTGCCGGGTTCGCCGTCCTCTGTATTGGTGCCGTCATCGAGCCTGCGCATGATGGCTCCGGCATCCTCTCCATTGACTAAGACCACCAAGTCTTCGTAGTTATCCAGCCTTGGCCCCTTCAACTCGGCAATATACTTATCCGGATCTTCTTTAAACTCCGCTAAAGAAGGTGAATCCCCTCCATGGCAACTAATGCAGCTTTGTTCGATAACCTCTTCTACATGACGCTCATATGTAACCCGAGAAATTTCTTCACTGCCACCTGTTTCTTCATCCGCTTGGTTACAGGCACCCAATAGAAGGACTAACCCGAATGCAACGATGCTTACACTAAATTTTTTTCCGTTCATGAGAAAACCTCCTTTTTATTTCGTTGGTTAAGCGGTATGACAGTTTTATATAGACAATTCTATTATAGCACCATAGACCCTTCAAAATACTGAAAATTCAGATTACATAAGTCGAATTGTGACAACTGCACCTCTTTCGACATAAAATCCAGCCACTTCCACGAATAAAACCATATTTCCAGCATCTTCAATCCTTAAAAACTGCTCTATCACTTAAAGGTGCTATAATATATCAAATAAGTAACAAAATTAAGTTTATTCACTTCTACACCTCTCTTCTCCTCTTACATATCTCTGCTTTAGAGATTCCAGGCTATTAGAGAAAAGGAGTGACAATCATGAAGAAGAAAATTCTCATTTACGGCGTAGGGCCTTTCGGCAGTTTGTTCGCCGAACGCCTTGCAGAAGCTGGCCACTCGGTGTTCCTGCTCGACCACGGGAAGCGGCAATATGAACTGAAGGATTACGGCGTGGTCACCGAAAATACGGAAACCAAGAAACTGACTGTCACCGCCCTCCCCGTCGTCGACAGTTTGGGGGAAGAAGACTTCTACGACTTGGTCATTGTGCCGATGCGCAAAAACTGGGTCGTTGAAATTCTGCCCGTGCTCGCTGCCAATAAAAACGTGCCGACATTCCTGTTCATGATGAACAACGCCGGCGGACAGCAGGCATTCATCGACGCCCTCGGCAAAGAACGGGTCATGGCCGGATTCCCACTTCCCGGCGGCTTCAAGAAAGGCCACATCATGCACATGATGCCGGTCGATGAAAAGAAACCGGTAATATTGCCGATTGGCGAAGTGGATGGCAGCATCACCGACAGAACGTATGAAGTCGCCGAAGTGTTAAGTTCGATGCGCGGCTACCGGGCGGAGATCCGGACAGACATGGATGATTGGCTCAAGACGCATGTGGCGCTATTGGGCCCAACGTTCGCTCCCGCTATTTATGCCTGCAACAGCGAGCAGCAACATTTTGCCGCTACCCGGGATGCGCATGTGCTGTTAAAACGCGCTCTTCATGAAGCGCTGCTGGCAACCGAAGACGCAGGAGTCACCTTAACGCCTCCAGCAATCAAGCTGATAGACCGCATTCCCGAACCACTTTTCGTCTCGATCATTGGCAACATGGCAAAGACCCCAATATTTGAAAATATTTTGGGCCACTTGAAAAATGCCGGAGACGAAATCGAGTATTTGACCGATGAGTTTTATGCCTTGATCCGAAAAGGCAATACCCCGACGCCGACTGTCGATCAATTGACGGCCTACACCTATGGCAGCAAACACTTCCTGCCTTTCGGATCGAAAGAAATTCCGCTTCGCTGGGGTGCCGTCTACGGGATCGCGTTCGGCGCAGCAGCAGTTGCCGGCCTAGCCGTACTGGTGAAAAAGCAACGGAAATCGAATCGTAGGGATTGCCGTTAAAAGTCGTTCGGCTCACAACAATAAAGAAGAGGCGCCAGAATTAGAGCGCCTCCTCTTTATTGTCGTCCTATGAAATTTCCTTACCAACCACACGCGGATTCCTTCTGTGGAGGCTCTGGTTTATATAGAAGAGACTCAATTTTAAAGGGTGACAACTCACTTACATACAAAAACCGGTGCCAGGAATCGTTATGATTCCCAGCACCGGCCCGCCTTACATTCTTATCGTTCGCAAGCAATCAAATCTTTATCGCGATCGCTCTTTTTATTCGCATCATATAAAGCTTTAGAAACGAATGGCTTGTGTTTTGTTTTGCCGCCTTTGTTCTTCACTTTTGAAGTGCGGGCAATACCGCCTTTATACTTTTTATTGATTTCTGTACAGTTGGCATACGTCTTCGCTTTTACTCCTGCGGCATCTGCCGGCTCAGGTGCCGCGGTGACTGTAAAACTAATTGCCACCATTAAAGACATGAGTGCAAAACCAATTTTTTTCATACTAAATTCCTCCCTTTTTCTAAGCTATTCTTCTGGAATTTGTCGTTGATAATTTTCCCAACAACGAAGTAGAATCATCCAAATATTGTTAGCAAATCCAGTGTACCAGTTATTTGTATCCATGACTATATGCTCAAACAAATAATTTGAAACCTCTTCAAAATCAGTTGATTCCATTGAAGAGGATAGCTTGTTTTGCATATTTCTTCAATAAACCGAATCTACCCGGCTACAGGTGCGCGATAAGACCCTTTTTAATAAATTAATTAGAAAAATCTGAAAAATCTCACTTTTTACATCAAATAACTATTAAGTGGTGGTATAATAAGGGCGCGCACAGACTAGATATAGTTTGTATTTTCTTTACTTCTCCAAATGGGCCTGCGGAAAAAACGGGAAAGGAGGGCTTAGCAACATCTTGCAAAGCAGTAGAAAATTCATCTCCATACCTGCAATACGTTTTAAAGTGAAAACAACATCAATCGGAAAGGATGATTTTCCATGAAAAAAATAACCGTAGTTTTCCTGCTTCTTTTCTCCCTTTTGTTGACGGGGTTCAGCCCTCACGCGTCCGCAGCTGACATTGAAATTCCCGTTGTGAATTATCATGTGATTTCTCATGATCCCGACCCGGATAACCTTTATCAGTACAGCGTAGAAGATTTTGAGGAACAGATGGTTTACTTGAAGGAAAACGGCTACCGTTCGTTGACCCTCAGACAGTACTTCAGAATTTTGGATGGGAAATCGCCCATGCCGGCTAAACCGATCCTGATTACATTTGATGACAGTACCAGCGATTTTTATCCGAACGTCTACCCAATCTTGGATAAATACAATTTGAAAGCAACCCAGTTTGTGGTTACTGATTGGATAAACGACAGCTGGAGCATGACGGCAGAAGAAATCACAACCGTCATGAAGGATGGCATCGATATCCAAAACCATACAGTCAGCCATCCATCTCTCGACGGACTGAGCTACGATCAACAATACGACGAGATTTATGATGCGTCGGCGGCGCTCAATTCTCTTACCGGCAAAAGGATAAATGTTTTCGCGTATCCATACGGAGCCTACAATGCCGACACGCTTGCAGTCGTTAAAAATCTTGGATTTAAAGGAGCATTCACAATAGAGGGAGGCATAAGCACGAACGAGGACAACCGTTACGAGCTTCCCCGCTTCATGATCCTAAACGGTGATACGCTGGATGATTTTGTACGGAAACTGTCGACCGGCCATTAATCGTATTAACGAAAACCAGCAGCTGGGGTTATCCAGCTGCTGGTTTTTTAATTGTTTGCGTGCCTGGCACCCAAACTTCCTCGGGATGCCTTTTTATCGGTTTTTCGGTTTCAACCCGGGTGTTCGGGCTGCTTACCCGGGTGTTTTCTTTTCCAACCCGGGTGTTCGGACTTCCAACATGCATATTCGGGCTTCTTACCTTAATGGCTGCCTTTTCAACATGTATTCCGCATCTTTCCTGGAAATTGTTTGCGTGCCTGGCACCCAAAATTTTCGGAAAGATCTTTGAATAGGAATCCAGCTTCTTGCCTGACTGAGAAGCAAAGGTTAATATGGTTATAACAAATACCTTCCGTTATAACTTACTCTAATGAAACATTAAGGAGGAAGAAACAATGGCCATGACAGAAAGACGCATTACGAAAATCGGCAACTCGCTGGGGTTGACGCTGCCAAACGATGTGCTGAAAGCAATGAATGTCAAAAAGGGCGATGAGGTCCAAGTCGAACTGGTCGATGATCAAATCGTCATCAAAAAAATACCGAAAATGATTCCGCTTCCGGAAGGTGTCCCGTCAGATTTCTTCGACCGGCTTGAAGAAGAAATGGAAGCACATCATGAAGCATTAAAAGGGCTCGTTGACCGATGACGCTTTTTTTCCTGACGGCGGAGATGGCAATCTTGATTAACCAGAAAGTGATTCTCGAGCATTCTGCTGATGAGCAGACCGGTAAATTCGTATTAGAATACTCTTGTAGTTGATAAATTATCTCTCAAACCTTCATTTCCCCAACAACACCCCAACGCCCTTTATCTTTCTTAAAAAACTTCAGCTTGTCATTCCAGTAATCCACATACCTCTTGTCCATATCTTCGGAAGTGAAAAATTGCCGGTGCTCCTCCTGTGTCAGGTAATAAGCCGGCAATTCGGCTAGACCTAAACGCCTGGCTTTCGCCACACGGTGATTGCCATCGATCAACCGGAAGAATTCGGGACGCATCCTGACCACGATGAGCGGCTTCGACAGATCCGCTTGTGGAATGAATGCCTCGTCCAAATTTGCTGAGTCTAACCCTGGACCAGGTGGCTCTACCTGTACTATAGACTGTTCCACCTCACTCAGGTTTTCTTGGATCCAAGCCGAAGCCCGGATGATATTCCACCCGAACGGAAAGCCGCCCAAGGTTTCGTCCCCCACGACCGGCTCCTTCGGGATAAATGCTGGATTCTCTTTTAATTTCTTCATGAATTTCCTCCCGCTTTGCTGAATTCTAATTGTTTGCGTGCCTGGCACCCAAATAATTTTTGACATAAAAAAACCGCTGGGCTCGATGCCCAACGGTTCACATTCGAACGTGTTTCAACGTTATGTGCAGTGATTTTGTGGATTGGCTTAAAAGAACTCCCAATCCCTTACAGGCACTCCCGCTTTCTTTTTCTTCGCTATTAAATAAGCATCGATAGCGGAAAGCGGAATTGTAATGAACGCTGAAGCGCTGGCCGTCATTACAGCGAGAATCATGCTGCCAATCAACATCGTGGCACCTTTTTTGCCTTGCCCCATGATCATTTGGCTCAAGCCGGTCAGGAGGAAGGAAAGTAAAGCTGCAATACCCGGTTCCAATCCAGATCCGCCAGTCCCGGACTTCATTGCCATGTCATTGTGTTGTCTTGCAACTGTTCGCCCACACTGAACACACATCTCCTGGTTCGGCTTTAAAGTTGCTCCACACCCAGAACAATAGTTATTTTCACGAAAAGGCCGGACCCCACATTTCGGGCAGATTTCTGCTTTCTCCGATATTTGTTCACCACAACTTGTACAATTCATTTTCTCTCCTCCAATTTTTCTTAGCTCGTCATTAAGCAATCAAATAGTGCACGATATACTTTCCATGCGACATGCCCAGTACTACAATCCCACATAGTATAAACACAGTTCCGACACCCGCTAAAATCCCAGTTGCAAACCGCCGGGTGTTGGTACTTTCTTTTTTGATGACATACTGAATTCCACCATCAATAAGTAGCGGCAGGATTAGCAGCAACGAAAGGATGATTGAAAAATAGCCCGCTACCGCGGCCCATACGATTCCCACCATATACCCCAACAAAATCCCCGTACATCTGGCACAAAGCGGAAACTGCTTCCCTTTATAGTAAAACGAACGATGTGGCATTTGATGGCAGCCAAATGAGACTTTTAGAAATTTCTCCATCTAATGCACTCTTCCCCATTAATAGTAGTACATCATTTCACTCATCACTCCAAGAACAACTGCTCCTGCGTAAACGGCAATACCAAGCACAGTTCCGACGATAGCCCATGTACAAACTGATTTCGCTGATTTCGGTTTTTCATTTTTCCATATGAAATATAAAATGATTCCTACAATTGGAAAACAACAGACTGCTGTGTTCAATAATCCTGAAGGTTGATCTTCTCCGGCAGAAATCGGTCTACTGATTGAATTTTTTAATCCAGCTCCACATTTTACGCATAGTTCCTGATTAGCATTTGTCGGAGCAGCACACGATTGACAATACTCCGTACTATTCAATGGACGAACTCCACAATTCGGGCATATTTCAGCGTACTCTTTTACCCCATGCCCACATTCTCTACAAAACATTCCTCTTCCTCCACCTGTCTGATTAATAGTTACTAAAAGTAATTATATCTTTACACATGCTATTTGACCACTTATTTTTACATAATAAGTAATCTTTTTATGCTATTTGTATTTAGCAAATTGATTCTATCGATAAACTAAATGCCTGGAAATAATTCACTTTCTCTTACACATGACAAGTGCCGACCGCTCCAAATACATCAGATCCCTATTTTGGATTCACGGCTGGGTTGGAGAAGAAATTGAAAGGAAAATTGAAGAAGCGTCTCGGAGAATCTTATTGATTCTCCGAGACGCCTTTTTCTATTTGGTTTAGTGATATGAATCATTTTCCAATTACCACGATTTCTTTCTATTATTAAACTGAAGCTTCCTGTACACAAAAATTACTTTTTAAGCTTTTTGGAAGGAATAACCGAAAAAATAAGATTAACTATCACCACTGCAAGGTATAACACAAAACACTCGGCTATTATAACAAGATTTCCATCGGCCATTGATTGGGTATTATACCCTTGATAATAAAGCCATTCTTGAAAGTCTTTATACATTGCCAAGGTAGGGAAAATACTGATAAAAGCTATAATGATCGGTATCGAAACTGAAGCACTTTTCTTCCTTCTTTGCAAAAATACCGATAATACTTGCAGAAAGATAATAATAATTATGGTTTGGTTTATGTATGCTCTTCCCCCTCCCAAGTCAACTTGTCTTTCAAGCAGCAAACTTAAGTTGATTAATGC
Organism: Planococcus sp. BI3; assembly: GCF_056680115.1. Lineage (NCBI taxonomy): Bacteria > Bacillati > Bacillota > Bacilli > Caryophanales > Caryophanaceae > Planococcus > Planococcus sp. BI3. The sequence goes on along the minus strand of NZ_CM155266.1, from coordinate 3,608,707 downwards.
AATACCCATACATATATGCACCAGTATGTTTGGCCAAGTTTTGGCAGTGACACTTTTTCTTTTTTCTAGATTTGTGTTGATTACCGGTGCAGGCGAGGCATCTCTTATCAAATCTGCAGCAGCTATCACTTCAAAGCTCGTATCATTCGCTTCGAATTCGTCACCACAATTTGCACAAAACTTCCCATTCCTGACTCTTTTATACCCACAATTCACACAATAACTTTCTACCACTTTCTATTCCCCTAACTCGATATACGCGATTCTTTATTAGGTATATTTTACTTAACTGAACAAAAAAACGCTATACTTTTTTACTATAAATTAGTAAAATTTATCTTGTATTTTAAATTTAAAAATCAGGCTTACTACTATTGTTAAGCCTTGATTGAAAAACACTAAAAATAAAAGGTATCTATTGAGGAGAAACAATTATGAAGGTTGGTTATTTTTTATTGTCTGCGGTTTTATCTCTCTCTTTATACGGCTGTAGTGAAGAAACCGAAACAAATCCTGCAGCTGTTGAAGCACAAACAGCACAAACCATTACACAAACAGAAACAGCCCCCGATAATATAAATGAAGATGTCACCCGTTTCGTAGAACTTTATGTTAAATTTCAAAGTGTTTCAAATGTAGAAACCGCAACAAACAACCAGTTAGGCATTAAAAACTCTGTTAAAGATGATTGGGATGAAATTGAAAGTTTATTGGCGAAATACAATTCTTACACTGAAGATGCTTCAACAAACCCCGAATTAATGAATGACTTCAGAGATTTATTGGAGCATTATTCAAATGGCCTAAGCTTTTATATAGATGGAGTTGAAACTAATGATTATGCATACATATCACAAGGTTTCGAGAAATTTGTTGAAGTTGGTTCGCTGTTGGAAGATTTAACAGTTTCACTAGAAATTCCTTTCGACTTAGGAATTCAAGAAAGCTTTGATAATAACGATGAAACCCCCGGTTTACTGGAAGCCACTTCCATCAAAAATGCTTTAGAAACAAGCTTCGGCAAAGATATAGTAATTAATGATATTTCCTACAACAAATTTACTTCTGTAAACCAGTATGAATTGGATGAGGAACAAACCTTAAGCTTAGAAGTTATTACTGACAGCTTAAATAAAGATTCCCTTGAAAATTATGGATCAAAAGATGCAATTAAAGAAGAACTGGAAAATGTTCTTCTGACAGCGTTCAATAACGATGATATTGATAAAATTGGAATTACTTTTCTATTGGACTTTAATGGAACTATACTCCCCACCTACTCTATCGCTTTTTCAAGACAGGATTTTCAAAGCTGGAATTTCGATAGTAATAGTTTCGAATTGATTATTGGATACTTTGGATCCGATTTCTCTGAAGAAAATTTGAGCCAATCCTACACAATCGTTAATGAAGAAGAAGAAGTAAATGACTCCGTTGAAGTTAAGGAACCGGTATTAAAAGAGGAAACACCTGAAGAAATGGAAGAAAAAGAGGAAATGCATGATTTGCTGGAAAGCACCAATGATTTTTGGGGAGAATTAAATGCAGAAGAATGGAATCAAAAAAGTGATGAAGAACAGATTTCACTGGTTCGTGATTGGATTTCTGAATATGAAAATCAAGGCGGTATCATAGAGGAAGACCCAGAATGGTTTATAATAACAATTGAAGAAGCCATTAACTACTACGGTACTTCTTTAGCAGAAAACGGAGAAACGTTACACGTATTAGTCGGCAGCGTGATTTTTCAACACCTTGCTTTTGGCGGTATGGTTTCTCAACCTTTTCGATAAAAAAGACAGCTATTCTCAAAAGTTATCAATGACTATAAATGCTGCGTATAAATTTCAGTTTCGTGAATTTTTTCAACCCGGGTGTTCAGGCTGCTTACCCGGGTGTTTTCTTTTCCAACCCGGGTGTTCGGACTTCCAACACGCATATTCGGACTCCTTACCTTAACGGCCGCCTTTTCAACATGTGTTTCCGCATCTTTCCTCATATCATTTGCCCCATAAAAAAATAAGTCCGGCAGCAGACCGGACTCATTTCCCAAAAGGCCATCTAGTTTCAGCTGCCAACCGCTGTCAATAAGCTACTGCGTATGCCCATCGACTGGTAGAACATTTTCATGGCTTCTTCATTGTATGTTTTGTAATCAAAGACTTTGAAAACGGGCTGCTCTGTCAGCAATTTGTCCATGCCAACAAAAAGGCCGGTAACCGAGTTTTCGACAATCTCTCCATAGCCGTCTTCCAGGATGCTTCTGTTTCCTGGAATATCGGTGGCCAGGATCGGTTTGTTTAAGATCAGGCATTCCAACAGCACCATCGGCTGGCCTTCATGGTTGGAAGGCAAGACGAAACAATCACACGCCTGGATCAGCGGAAACGGATTTTCCAGCTGCCCGACGAGGTGGACAGCGTCTTCCAAGCCGCATGCCGCGATTTGTTGCACAAGCTCTTCTTTTAATTGCCCGGTTCCGATAATGAACAATTCAACATCGGACCTCTTCTCATGAAGAAGCGCAAAGGCGCTGATCAATTTCTGGTGGTCTTTTTCAGGGGACATTCTCCCCATGGTAACAAAGCTGAATCGCTCCGCATCGGGCTGGCGCATCGTTCGGTCCATTCCAACAGCCGCATCCGCCGATTCAGGAAGTGCCGGGTCGACTGCCCCCACTTCATGGATGGCCTGCAGAACGTGCTCATGATTGATGGAATTATGGACATAAATCATTTTTTCTTCACTGTTGGCAACCAAATGAGACAGTCTTTGCTGATTTGTATTTCTGGTGTGCTTCGCCACAGAAATGATGGCATCAAAGTAATTGTAAGCCGGGAAGATGATGTTCAAGTTTTGCTGGTGTTTGTATTTGCCCGCAATGACTTTGACGTACTCTTCCATCATCTCGTTATGTTGAAAGATCAACTTTTTGTTGAAGTCATTGGCGGCAAAAAGCAGCGTCCAAAACTTCACATAGCCGCTGAAGTCGATGACGACGTCAATTTTGCTGTGGCCGAACATCCGTTTATATTCGCGTCTGTAGATGGCCAGTATTTTTTCACCAAGAAAGTTTTCAGGTCCATGATGATAGAATTTTTCAGAACCATTCTTGAACAAGAGTTCCTGTTCCAACAATTCATCCAGGTTGTAGTTGATGCTTCCTGAACGGTAGTATTTCTTCACATGCTTATTCAATTTCATATGATTCCGGGCACTTTCTTCATCGAAATTGCTTTTATCGGCAATCACGACATTGTACCGGGAATAATCGATGTTGTTCATCAGATTGATGACGGAACTGGTCACCCCGTTGTTCATGAATCCACCGCTGTAAATCAGGATATTCGTTTTATCATCCAACACGGAATACGTATGCCGCTCATCATTGTGGAAGACCGCATCTATCACGCGCTGCGTACTGAAACCGTCTTCCAATGAAACAAAGTTCTCGCGGACTGCCTGGATTTCCATCCCATAATCATCCTGATAATTTTGTGCACGGCCGATTGCTTCGGTCACCTGGCCGATATCTGCGCAGATTGCCCCCGGCATGTCTTCAAGGTTCAAATAGAATCCCCGGTCCATTTCGTACGCAAAGCGGTCGTACGCATAAAAGATGATGGGCTTTTCGGTTACCATGAAATCGAAGAAAATACTGGAATAATCGGTCAGCAGAAGATCGGTGATGCTCAGCAGTTCGTTCGTATCGATCGAATCAGACACGACATTCAACTTCAGGTTCTTCTCTTGTATCTGTTTTTTCATCAAGCTATGTACTTTCAATAAAACCGTGTAGCGATCCCCGACCATTTTCTCCAGCTGCTGGGCATCGGCGATGAACCGGTCAATTTCAGAATTGACCTTGCCCACTTCCCCTCTCCACGTCGGTGCATACAAAAGCACTTGCTTTGTGCTGTCGCAATTCAATAATTCCTTTAAGTGATCGTGGTTTTCCTTTACCGCATCAATGCGGGGGTAGCCGGTCTCTGCAATTTTCCCGGCATAAATCCCTCTAAGATCATGTGAATCCACGATTTTGTCTGCAGTAAATCGGTTTGGCGCCAGGATAAAGTCGGATTGCAGGAAATTCTTCATCAGGTTCTTATGTTGCCCCAACGTGCCATTCATGTCCTTGCCAAGCGTTTTCAAAGGTGTTCCGTGCCATGTGTTCACATAGACCTGTTCGTCTTTTTTGATGAAGTACGGCGGAAACGAGGTGTTATTTATCAAGTATTTGGCAGATGCCAAGTATTGCAAGTACTCATCACTGGAGATGGAGACCAGTTCCACATTCGGCAAATGCGCAATCCACTCCGGGCAATCAGCCCGATCATTCAATGCCCATACATGCCGGTACGCCGCGAATTCCGGATTTTTCACCAGGTTCTTAAAAATAGCGTAGGGATTGCAGCTGATGTTCTTGCCATGGAAGCTTTCGTACAAGATGACCGAAGAATCCACGTCCATTTTTTCAAAGTAGCCGGTGTAATCTACGGTCCGCTTGAATGCTTTATTCGTGCTGTGTTTTTTTACGATTTGGTGGATCGCCAGTCTTTTTTCTTCCGACTGCAGATCCGCTTCAGAAAAAACACCTTCATAAGCCAAGCCGACTTTGTCCATTTTCTTTTTGAGCGCTGTCGTTGACTTTGGTTTCAGCGGCAATTTCGAATTTGGTTTTGACACCGTAATTTTATATCCCGACACTTTTTCAATTAATTTCTTCACTTTTTTCAAAGGCATTGCTATGTCATTTTTCATATTGATTTTCTCCCTGCTCTTTAGTAATACATCTCTTTAAAGCTGTCCCATTCGTTCATTATGTATGTTTCATCAAGCTTCTTTTTAAACAGTTCCAAAATTTCCCCACGCAATTCCGGCCTTTTTAATGCAAACTCGATAGCCAGCTCAATAAACCCAAGTTTCTCGCCGGCACGCTAGTTCGGTGCCAGCCCTTGGCAGCGGGCGAAACAAAGTGGCTGATTGAGCTTACATATAAAAGCAATCCTTTATTTCACATTACTTTTGATAATAACACTATTTCATCAATATGTAAAATACTAGAATTTATCAGAACACTATTAACCATCAAATATACCCTTTAAAGATACTATAGGACCACTAAGGTCTATTCATCACAGTTAAATACGCTGAACACTAGATGAAATCTATCAAGTAACCTGTTCCAAGTTTTACGCTGCTCTCTTTTCCGGCTTTTAGCCACGTATAAAAATAGACTGAAGCTGCAGGAGCAAGCCATGCCGCTTGTTGAATGAAACAGGCAGGACTAATTTGCATGCCTTAAACCATGCAAAAAACCGCATCCAGAAACCCCAATGGTTTCGGAATGCGGCTTTTTTGGCCTCTACTCATCGAGCATGAACCTTTGCCCATGATAATCTCCTGTTTTCACACTTACATTCACGATTTGGTATTCCACACCATCCTGTTAATGCTATTTCATAATGTCTAAAAGTTGATGGGATTGTCTCTCCAGGAATTAACGAATATGCTGAAGCAACTTCTATTCCTCTTTTAAATTAATTAAATATTCATGCAATAAAAAGCACTTCCCTTACAATGAAAAGGTACAGCCAAACTAGATAGAAAAGAGGGATTTGTATATCCAGTTACATCTACAGTGTCGGCATGAGCGGCCTCTCCGGACAAGTGATCCGCGTCGAGGCGACCGTGCGGGAAGACAAAGAACAATGCGTCATCATCGGCTTGCCGGATGCGTCGATCAAAGAGTCGAAAGAACGGATTTTGAATTGCCTGCACGCATTGAAAAAAGACATCGACATGAAGAAAATCACCATCCACCTATCCCCCGCCGATGTGAAAAAGCAAGGCACGTCCTATGATGCGGCGATGCTCTTGGCAGTGTTGCAGGCCATGGAGAAAAAGCCGATTGAGATCCCAGAGCACACCTGCTTTATCGCGGCGTTGACCTTGTCGGGCGAACTGACGACCTTCCACAGCATGATCCCCACCATCCACCAAGCGATCTTGCTGGGCTTCAAACACATCTACATTCCACCCATCGAAATCTCCCTGTTTGCGCAAGCTGCGGATGTCCAATTGATCCGCATGCCGGACATGCCCTCACTGCTTTCCCACCTCGGCGGGAAAACTTCTCTTTTTGACGACGACCTCACTCTATTGCAACCCGAAATTCTCTACGAAATCGCGGGGTCTTATTTCTCGATGAACTTGGCCATTTTCCGCGGCGTGTCATTGATACCTTGCGCCAGCCGCTCGAAAGCGGTTTTGCTGTGGTCATCCGTGTCGAAGGGTCTGATCAGTTCCCCGCCGCCATCAACTTGATCGCTGCGACCAACCCGTGTCCACGCGGCTATTGCGGCTCCCACGAGAAGTATTGCACCTGTGGCGACAAAGCCCGCTTGAAGTACATGCAGAAAATCACCGGCCCCATCATCGACCGGGTGGATTTTGTGCTGGAGATGAAAAATCAGGGCGTCCTGGCACAACCGACCGCGGTCACTTCCGAAGAACTGCGCAAGCTGACGGCATCTGCAAGGATCCTTCAACGAAACCGCTGCGGCGCAAATTACACGAATGCCATCGTGCCGATCAAGCTGTTCGAGGAAAAGATGCAGTTTACGTCTGTACAACTGGCACGGATCGAATCGGTCAGTTTCCAGGAACACTGAGCAGCCGCTCCACGATGAAAATCCTGCGGCTGGCCCAGACCATTTCCGATCTGTCGGGCGACGAACGAGTGATGGATGCGGCAGTTGAAGAAGCGCTCGAGTGGAAAATCAGCGCTTTACGCACTCACAGTTCGCTGATGAGGTGAGCCATGACCCGAAAACGTGCGTTCAATCCGAATGCCTATTACCACGTCATCATGCGCAGCAACAATCGGCAATCGATTTTTGGAACCAAGGAAGACATGTTCGAATTAGAGCGGGCCTTCCTGCACGTCCATGCTGATTACCCGTTCCAGCTGTTGACTTATTGTTTCATGACTAATCACTACCATATATTTATCAAAGCTGAACGCGATCCGTTGCATAAGATCATGGGGCTGGTCAACCAGCCCTATAGCGCCTCCTATGCCAAACGCTCTGGCCACATCGGCCGGATCTACCAGAAGCGCTATTTCGCCAAGGAAGTCGATTCCCGTCTTGGACTTCTAACCGTCAGCAGCTACATCCACCGCAATCCGATCCAGACGAAAAAGCCGATGGTCGAGCGCCTGGAGCAGTATTCGTACAGTTCGTTTCCGCTTTACTGGGATGATTCTCTTCCGGCCCCGGCCTTTTTGGACCGGGAGTTGTTGCGGGGCTTACTCTTACTGCCTCCTCCGTTCGAGAAGAACAACATGGCGTATTGGATGTATTGCCTGGCCTATGCGCAGAACACGGAAGAAGATAAACACGTAGAGGATACGGAGCCGCCGGTGATGTAGGATGCGCAGTGTTCAAAGGGTATTGGTTCCCATCATTCCCCAAATGTTCCTTGTGTACGAAACAATTATGACTATTTAGCACCTACTGTAAACATGCCAAAGCCGCTTCTTGAAACTGTTGGGGTTCTTGGATGCGGCTTTTTGGGGATGCAATTGTCGTGCATAGACTGAATTGTCTCTGACACAGAGGAGCGATTTTATCGAGGAATTTTTGATACATTATATAGAAAGTGGTATCCTTGACTATGAGCAACCTCCCTTTTTTCTGGTGATTTATTACTATTATTCAGAATAGTAGAGATTAATGATTAGCATATTTAAAGCTTAAATATAATGTTATTGGAGACTATTATGTGGAAATTAAAAGAAATCTTTCTAGACAAGGATTTTTGGAAAAGTTCATGGGTTTTTCCTGGAGCATTATTCGGAATAGCCACAACCCTACTTACATTTATTGAATTCGATAAAAATTTCAACAAAGTCATTATTTTAATTGGCCTCTTGATTCTAAGTTTCTTATACATCCTATTCAACTTAATTAGAAGTTATAAAATGAAGGAGATCAATTTAAACATTGATGGATCTGAATTTGAAATAAAGAAGGGTGATATTTTCGCAGTCCCCCGCAACGTATTTAAAGTAATCGCATTTAATGAGTTTTTCGATACAAAGGTAGATGACAAAATAATATCTACTTCATCTTTAAATGGACAGTATTTAAATAAGTTTTATACAGATACTTCAGATTTAGATGAGAAAATCATACAAGATCCTCGTATGGGGTCTAGAGTAATTGAAAAAAACGTAGAACGCCCTTTAGGAGGAAATGAAACTCGCTATCGTTTAGGCTCTATATATAAAGATATGGACTTCTTCTTAGTGGCGTTTTCAAAATTTGATGATGAAAATCAAGCTAATTTAAAGCTATACGAATACGCTAACTGTTTAATGAATTTCTGGAATGAAGTAAATAGCCTATATGCTCAACAAGAAGTCGTTGTTCCATTGCTAGGTTCGGGTATCACAAGACATAAAGATTTCGATGCTACTGCTCATCAATTATTGGAAGTAATGATTTGGACTTTTAAAATTAGTAAAGTTAAATTTAGAGAGCCTTCTAAAGTTACTATCCTGCTTCATGAATCTCAACATAAACAAATAAACTTTTATAAATTAAAGGAGATTGAAAAAGATGGCATATAGAAGTGGTAATTATTCAGCGTTCTATGTTAGTGAACCTTTCAGTGAAAGCAACCTCGGAGCGTCTTCTACAAAAGATTTTTCATCTTATAACTTATTAAGAGCATGGAAGGGCAAAGATAGTAGTTTTCCCTTTGATGACTCCCATAATAAAAACTATAACGTGAGAGACGGTAGTGACTGGGAAAAAACATTAAAGCCTCGATTGCGTGAAAGGCTGAGAAATTCAAAGAATATAATCTTGTTTTTAAGTTCTTCGACTAAAAACAGTCGAGCATTACGAGAAGAAATTGAATATGGAGTCAATATATTAGGTCTTCCAATAGTTATCATCTATCCAGAGTTCAGTGAAAAAAGCGATATTATAAATTGTACAACGAAAACGTTCAAGCACCAGACAAAAAAATTGTGGGACAATTTCCCTTTTCTTCAAAAGTGTATGGAAAGTACTCCAACGCTCCATATTCCTTATAAGAAAGAACTAATTAGAAATTCACTTAATGATAAAGACTTTATGCTTGATACGAAATGTACTAATAATAAATATTTTTATTCCTGCTAATTCATCATATAAGTTAATTGACGTTTATTACGGTTCTCCAACAAGATACTCCTTGTATTAGATATAATTATAACTATTTACATTTCTAAATAAATATAGAGAAACTGCAATTGTTATGTATAAACTGATTTTTTCTGACACAGGAGCGATTTTTTAGAGGACATGCAGCCGCAGGTGATGTAGGATGCGAGGTGTTCAAAGGACACCAATTGCTAGTATTCCCCAAATGGCCCTGCGTTCAAAACAGATATAACTATTTATTACTTCCCATAAACATGACAAATCCGCATTAAGAAACTCATGGGGTTCCTTAATGCGGATTTTTTGGCATGCAATTTTTTTGTATAAACTGAAATGTCTCTGACACAGGGGCGCGATTTTTCAGGGCACATCTTCATCTGCGGGATTCCATTCAACCCTCCCAGCCAACCGGTTGTTCTTGAGCGAATCATACGATTGGCCATTGGGGAACGTTCGCCTCTCCACAGAGTGTTCAGCCATTCCCCGTTCGGCTTTCGCAATCAAATCCAAAAGCAGCCTCCCCTGGTCGCAGTATAAATCTCCTTGCGCCTTAAAGTGATATCCCGAGGATTATAGTTCTTCCGCTTCCATGAAAATGTTGATTGGATCCTGGCGTTTACGCAATTGAAAATGATGGGTTTCTCCTAACCCGTCACGAATGGCGACGCCTTCCGGATAGCTGGTTGCTGCAACCCCGAACTGCTTGGCCATCCGCCCATTATAACGGTTCAGGCAGAGCGTTTCTTCACCAAAATGGACAACACTTCGTTCTGTTGGCAATCCTGACATTTTGACACCACAGCCACCTCTTTCAACTATTCGACTCTCTATATAAGAAAATACGGACCAAAAGAAACATGGTTCATGCCCTTCATACTAAATAGCATGATATTACAAAAAAGTTATTGCTACTTTAGATTATTAAAAGGATTCCCATCAGGATTAGACCTTGTATAGCCTCCGCCTTGATTACCGGGTGTATCTATATCGGGATTTCCATCGCCATCTCTATAGTATCCCTCAACGAGGGTTCCGTCAGTGCGAATATAAGGATCTACGTAATGCGGCTGCACAAAATGTGTATTGTTCATATCCAGATTTAAGGGCTCAAATTCAAATCGGTGAACATGTTTGAGTGGATCACTGAAATTAAAAATTTCCTGTCCTTGGTGCTGGCCAAACGTTGTGTCTATATAATCTACTGGTGTAGGATCCGAAGTTACCAACTCTCCTGTTACCCCGAAGTCATTATCAAACGCATTAGATGTATCTGCTCCTGAAAATTCATTTGTCCAATTATCCATGTACACTAACACTCCTTTTGTAATTTTCTATCCATTTATTTAATTCATTGAGTAGCGTTAGGTGAGACCCTATACTATTTACCTCACGTTCGTGTTTAGCAGCTTCTTGCTGAAGAATCATCTGGTAAGAGTGAAGTAAACGAACGAATTCTTCGAGTGTATTACTCTTTATTTCATCAATAGACTTATTAATGTAACGTTTCAGATGCAAACCGAAATCTTTCAATAAAGTATCTAGTTGCTTATGTGTCTCTCTTATTAAATCTGGTTTTATACTTTCTAATTGCGTCTCAGCAATTTTTTGCTGAATCAATGGCAGGCCAGCCATCGCAACGAGTGGCAAGAAGAAAGGCGCTCCTAATACTAGGGCAACTGAACCTACACCACCGAACAGAATACCCGCCTTAACATTTGCATTTCCGCTCTTAGTATTTAAAATCGGTGCTTCAGCTTGATACTGCAAAGATTCCCCTTGATGCGCCTGAACCTTCACCTGTTTTTGGAAAGAACGGGAAAGGCCATTTGATACTTCTTTTTCTAATTTAAAAAGAAGCTGTTGAATATTCGGTTCATATTGATCGATCCATTTCGTAAATTGGCTACGGGTTGTATAAGGAATCTGTTTCTCCACGAGCCCTTTAATATCGGCACCATTAAAAAGAAAAATTTGATTATCAATATCCTCAACTAGCTTATCCCCAAAATGGCTCAATGATTTTCCAACTAAAAAGTTGATTTCTTCTTCCCGTTCAAGTAAATAATTCTGTAAATCCGCTTTCTGGTTTTCTATGCCGACGAACCATCTGTCCACCGCTTTCATCTCTTCATCCAATTGCTCTATTGTCTTAGAGGATGCTAATTTTGCTGTTTCAATTTCACGTTCGATAACTTCAAATACTTCATCTAATCGTTCTTCAAACCTCACAATTTTCTCTTGGCTTCTAGAGCCCGATTCAATTCTTCGATAAATCTCTTGTTCTATTTCAATCAAACCCGAATACTGAAGCATTTCCTCATCATTTTGCAATCTGCCAATAAGCGCTTCTTTTGCTGAAACACGATATACTTTTGCCAACTGCTTGCCTACAATATTTTCTAGACGTCTTTCGACAAACTCGATAACATCTTCAATTTCTTCTTCATCAATAGAATCAGCAAAATTCGCAGCAAACATTGTTCGATCAATACCGTCTTTTAACAACTGCTCTTCGATGAAAACTTGCTCTGAATACTTTATAGGCGAAGTTAGTGAACACATAAAAATCACAACATCCGCTCGGGGAAGAAATTGATGCGTGACTTCTGTACGCTGGTCACTCAAGTCATTGACCCCTGGTGTATCGATCAATACAACACGGTTTTTCAAAATTTCTGATTCCATGAATAGTTTTATATATTTAATTTCATCTGAGTTAAAATCTTGTGCTGCAGTAAACTTATTTAAGATATCAATCGAATCGTATTTTTCCACTGATCCATTTTCTTTCAGCACATGGACTTCTGGCTGATTGCCATGAAAAACGGTATTTATAGTCGCAGTAGTAGGAGTAACACCTCGTGGCATAACATCTTGGCCTAATAGGGCATTAACAAAAGTCGATTTCCCATGCTTGAATTCTCCGACAACCATAATTGTATAATAATCATCTGCTATATCTTCAGCTAGTTCCATCAACTGTTTAAGTTGAGAACTTCCGGGTAAAGCAACTTTTAAATGTTGTATTGTCTCTTTTACTATTTGATCGATTCGTCTCTTTTCCTCAACGTAATTCATTAGGACACCCCCACTTTCTCTTTGGACTGTGCTTGTACTTTATTATTCAACGATTGGATAGCTGAAAATATATTCTCGAGCCTTCTTTCTCTCCATTTCAACGTTTCTAATCTCTTTTTAATTTCGCTCTCTTCTAAACCTGTTGTTTCTAAGAGTTGATCAAGTTGCAGTTCCACTTGCTTTACCTGTTGTTTAACAATTACTTTGTACTGTTTCTGAATTCCTTGGCTTATACTCTCATACTCCCGTTTTGCTGAACTCACCTTTTGTTTGTTGGATAAGTTGAACTGAGCAGATAAATCAGCTCGGAATTTTGTTTTCTCGTCATTTCCAGTCCAGGCTGCCCATCCCCATCTAAACAGCGAAGTGATTCCATAAGCCAACGTATTTGCTACGAATCCAATGCCTATTCCTACTTGGCTTAGGACACTATTGCTATTAGTCCAGGCTTCACCCAACTCACCATAAATTTCATCGAAAATATTCGATCCAGCAGATTTTTCTTTGTAAACTACCGATTGAAGGCTTTCATCACTCTGCGGTTCAGTTAAATCAAATAAATCACTTTTTAATATTCCCCATTGATCACTGAAATCTTTCGTTCCTTTTTTCACACAATTCGTAGCAATATCCATTATTTTTTTCTTTTTATCCTCGAAAATCTTTTTTTCCATTGAAGCAATTGCTACTTCTATCCGACTACTGATATCAGTAGTATCTAAATGTTTGTGTTGATCAAACGTGTCCATCGCCTTTTGAGTAATTTTCTCAAGTTCCCGCAAATACCAATTGTTGAAACCATCTTCCTCTTTTTTTATCTCCATTGAGATTTTTTTCAAGGTTTCTACTCCACTTTTTTCCGTTTGCCGGACTTTCGGACGGAAAGCATTCACTTTCTCTTTTAAGTTCACTACTTTTACATTCAACGCTTTTTTTTCAAATTCAATATGCTTACTGACTATGTCTTCAATACTGTCTAATGACCGCTGAATGGGTTTTAATAATTTAATGGCACCTCGTTCATATTGTAGAAATTCTTCCAAACTTCTCTCCAATTCCACAAATCCCGTATCTTTAAAATCCCAGATACTTATAGGTCTACCACGGGAAGTTTTAATATCCTCCCCATTCTCTTTTCTGCGGGTATTAAGAGCATGTTTTGCTGATACCATATATATTTTTGGGTCATTAAGAATTTCTTTTAAATGCTCATAAGCAAAGTCTTTCACCTTTTTTTCATCAGCTTTATTTTCCAACTGATCTTTGAAATTAACCACAATAAAGATTTTTTGAATATCGTTGGCCAATAATCTATCACGCAAGAGGCTCAATTCCGATTCAGAAAGGATTTTTATTGCACTTAACAGCAGAATTGCTGCGTCCGATTTCGGAATAATTGTATTTGTAATTTGTTCTCTAACGGGATCCAGGTCATTCGTTCCTGGCGTATCTATAATTTCAACGCCACTTCTACAAAGTGCTAAATTTCTTCCGATTTCCGCGTACTGAATTGACTTTAAATGTCCTACCTTCAATTCATATTCTTTTTCAGACTCTATGTCTCCATGAATCGGTTCCATTGGAGCAACTAATGTCGTAAATTCCGAATCAGAAATGATTTGTGCCGGCTTTTTTTCATTATGGAAATGGAGTTTAATTTGGGAATCTTCATTGTAGACAATTCTATTTAAAATCGTCGTTGTTGGCTTAGCTGATGAAGGTAGTATCTTTTCACCAAGAAGAGCATTGATAAAAGTTGATTTCCCTCTTGAAAACTCACCTACCACAACCAACTGAAAATTATTGGTTAAAACTCCGTTTTTATAATCCATTACTTTAATGTATTCATCTGCATTGCCAATTTCAGAGAGGATTTCTGTATATTTGTCTAATTGATCTATTAAGACCGTACGATTTTTCTTATATTCTTCTAATGATATACCCATAATCTGCTCCCCTTGCTTAACCTTCATTTTCTATAAATTCTAATCTCTTTTTTTCTGCAATAAATTGTTTCTACTTATTTTGAAGCTCGGTTAATTGCTTCGTTAATAATGAGTTTTTTGATATTGATCTAACTTAGTTTTCATTAAAACTCTTGATTGCTTAAAATTGTTAAGTCCAGTAACTGGACAATTTTCATCTCACCAGATGTAGTCACTTCGATTAAATATTCAGCTCGTACTTCTTTCAAATCGCCATTCCCCTCTTCATATAAGTACTGATCTTCAAAATCTAATGTAGCTATATAGTGGTTATCATCATATTTTTCTATTTTATAAATACTTAAGTATTGATTTGTCATTATCATATTTTTATTTATTGCATTAGAAATATACTCTTGTGTAGCTTCATATTCTTCTCCATCGATAGCGTAATACTCTTCAACATAGGAGAAGCCATATTCATTGAAAGCAAGTTCAAAATCGGAGTAGTATCTTCTCATCATATTTTCAATATCACTGGAAGATACTAAACCTACAGTTTTCTCGTCAGCCTCATCTATTCCTTCACTGATTATCGTATTGACCTTATTTATTTCCCGAATTTCTTCTATTATGAAGGTATCATCACCTGCCACTGTTATATCATATTCCTTAATACGCTCATTATAAGACTCTTCCCCATTCTCTCCGTATAGAGAAAAGGCTTCTTCTGTTTCTATACTGTATTGATTCATATTCAATTTTGAAATTGAAAGGATTTGATTTGTTGAGAAATCATAGTCCAGTCCTTCTCCTTTAATTGAATTCATAAATGCTTCAATTTCATCTGATACATTTGAATAGGCAACATAATAGGGAGCAACATATGAAAATTCCTCCATATTCAATGCATTTTCATAGGCTTCTCTGTAGTTTGCAAAAAAAGCTCTAATAGCTTCTTCACTTACTGCTGGATTAGCAATCACTTCAACTTCCTTATCTAATATTTCTATATTATTGATGATGATATTATCAGGATTTGCTGTATTCAAATTATACTTTTTAGTTCGTTCATTATACGACTCTGCACCGTTCTCACTATATTGAGAAAAGCTTTCTTTAATAATCACACTATAAGTATCGATAGTTTCTTTATCAAATGAGATAATGTTCCCTTCCAAAAATTCGTACGTAAACCCGGATTCTTTTATGGAGTCAATAAAATCAACTATTTCTATGTAAATCTCTGACTCAGCTGTAAAATAAGCTGAAATGTTAGTGGCATCTTTGTAGTTCAATGCGTCTTCATAATCTGCTCTATAACTACTTAAAAATGACTCAATGGTATATTCGTCAATTTCGATTTCCAAATAGTCTTCCTGTTCTTCGGAAGCAGCCTCTACGGCTTCATTTCCACTTTCTGAACTATACATATCATTCATCTCTTCTTCGAAAGTAGTTGCAATTTCCATCATAGGGTCAGAATAACCATCCACTTGCTCATGATTTGGAGAATCACTCAAAAACGTTATAAGAAAAATTAAAGCCGCGGCACTCAACCCAAATACTGTAAAAGGATAAGCAAAAGATTTCTCATCTTTCTTTTTTTCACTTCTCGGAACAAGTTTAGATAAAGGTAATTCTTTAAAAGGTAACTGATTAGCCACTTTTCTTTGCAATGGCTTGAACGATGATTGTAATCTTGTTGGGATTTCTATTTTTTTATAGGAATTCAACTCATAATAATCTCCTGCAAATTTTCTGTAATCGAAATTAGAGTATAGTTTCACATAGGAAATTATTTCTTCTTCTACTTTTTCATATGATTGTAAATTATGCAGAATAGGTAACCTTGCCTTAAGATTTTTGAATAGACTAGCTTGAGTAGAATTATAAGTATTGATATGTTGATCAAAAGCAAAAAGTCTTTTTTCACTTACATTACCAAATTGTTTTTTTGTAGTCTTCAAGAATTCTTCAAACTCTTCATTCTTTTCATTATATTTTTTATAGAGTATTTGAAGTTCAGTATTTACTGCTGTTTTGGCATTGGTATTGAAAATACTAATTAATTCCTCGAGCTCCTTAACTTCCCTATTATAATTCCGAATTTTTTTGTTCCAACTTTCTATTTCGAAATTATGCGCTTTCTCATCTTCTAAAATAAGTTTTTTTCGTATACCGAAAAACGGATTTCTTTTGGCTCTCTTCCACTTCGAGCCCAAAGTAGCAGAAACTACTTGGATCTCATTAAGTTTCTTTTTAAGTGCATTATGTATTTCAGTATATTTCTCTATCTCTACTTTTAAATTTGCTAACTCATTCTTTGTAAAATAAATATTGTTATCCAATTTTTCTATCAACAGCTCTGGGAACTGCTCGTTTCCTTCACCTGTGTGAATAAAAGTTTCCCAATCTTGGTAAGCAAATTCTGCTTCTAGTTGCAACGCCAACAAAGCAGAACTTTTAGCTTTAAATTCCTTAAAAGTATTAACTTCAAAAGTCTTTAATTCCTGAACACTCGGCATAAAATCAAAAGACTTTTTCCGCTCTTCTAAAAGTTTATTAAATTCTTTTAGTGAGTTCAGCATTTTTTTATAAAAACTGTCCATTTTGTTTAATTCAATTGGCGAAAACTTTCTAAACAATTCTTCAATTGCTTGCCCATTTCCCCATTCAATAGATTCTGCATCATTATTTAGTTTCCCGTTTAATATATCCCTTGCAGATACTCCATATAACTCTTTGACTAATGGAAACAATCTCCTTTTGTTAAATTCCAAAAATGACTCTAAATCCTCATCTTCAATTCGATCAATCGCATTCACTACCCCATAGGTCGGAATGTTTAACATATTCATCTTTTTTAACCATTTAACTTCTGAAGCAGTTCCCACACTTAAGGAGTTGAACAACCAAATTCCGATATCTGCTCTTTCCATAAAACTTTCTGTCACTTTTGAATGGTGCTCATGTAGAGCGGTAAGTCCTGGACTATCAATTAAAGTATAGGATTTCAGAAGTTTAGACGGCAGCTGATATTCTATATACGAAAGTAAGCTTCTTAGATTTTCTCCTACACCTTTTCGCTCTGCCGTCAGCTGTTCTAGCCATGACAGTTCGTAAGTTTTCACCGTTCCATCAATAAAATGAGCAATAACTTTTCTTTTCTCACCATATGTCAATTTAGTAATTATCGCAGTTGCTGGGGTAATGTCTGTAGTAAGAACTTTTTCACCTAGTAAGGCATTAATAAACGTTGACTTTCCTGCATTGAATTCGCCACTGACCATGATCATTAGGTTATCTGACAGATCAACAGACAAGATTTCTAGTTTTTCTGACAGAGGAAGGAATCCTTCGTCATCACTGAACTTTTTTATGTCGTTAAGTGCTTTTATAGTACTTTCTTTCTTAAGAGCAATTTGGTCTTCTCCCATAGTTTCCACTTCACCCAATTTTCATTTAGTTATCAAAATTATAATACTATTAGTTATTTTTGACTATAAAAAATGGAAAAAAATTCTTAATAAACAAAACTTTTTATATTACTTTTTTCATATTTGTAGTATATATGATTCAACAAACTCATTATTCCATATCTATTTTACTCCCTGCTTTCAATAGCACTAGTAGCAAAAGCATGAAAATACTAGTAAGGGATGTGGAAATTTTTTCTGTCATTATAAAATCGTATGAAAAAACCCTTCTTTTAGAAGGGCTGTAGTTTTATTTTCTTATAAAAATTTGATTTTTATTGCTTTTAAATCAGCGATTTCCCAGCATGCATTCTTCTATTTTTTTAGAAGAGACGGTAGTCTTTGATCGACTTAAAATTCTGTTTGAGCTAAAATTTCTTCATTTAAGACTTCAACTATTTTTAGCTCTTTATTATTCATAACTTCAATTAGAAACTCTATTTGACTTTCATTTGTTGTTCCCTTCATACTTTGGTAGAGATACTCATCTTCAACATGGATGACTGCCACATAATGATTGTTATCATAGACTTTGATTGATAGTATATCCATGTAATTATTATTCATATCTAAAATTTCTTCGAAACCCTCTTCTAAAAAATTAGCTTCCATAGAATTATAATAATCGCTATCTTTCACGTAATACTTTTGGACACTCGAAAAGGCTCCTCCATTTATTGCAAATACTAAATCCGTATAAAATTCACTAACCATTCCTTCTACTTCTGAGGCTGTAACAAGGCTGACTGTTTCGCCTGTAGAAATGACTTCTTTAATTTCTTCTATCAAAAAAGACCCGTCCACAGTAACCGATATGCTATATTCCTTCGATTTCTCATTCAAAGATTCGCTGCCATCAATTCTATTATAAAGTGAGTAGATTTCTTCGGTTCTTAAGGTGACTTGATTATCTTGAACTAGTTTTATATCAGTAACTTCTGTCGATAAAAATGTATATACCAGTTCTTTATCTTTAATCGAATCAATAGCTTTACTCATATCATTATAAGCTTGCGATTGATTGTCAAGATAATCAGCTACATAATAGAATTCTTCTTCATTTAATGCTTCTTGATAAGCTAGACGGTAGCTTTGCAAAAAAGTTTTAAGTTCTTCTTGTCGCTCTTCTGGAGACACGACAATACTTCCATTAGAAGATGTGTCTGTTGTAAGTTCAGTAGTATTCTGATTTTCTTCAACATAATTAAAACTATTGATCATTAAAATTATTAATGTGAAAACGACCCCAAGAACAGAGAAAAATCCAATAACTGTTCTCATATGTAATGGTTCTTTCTCTCCACTTTCACTTTCAAACAGTTTCAAATTCTTCTTTACCTTTATTTCCTTTAAATTTACCTCTGGAATTTTTTTACTACTGAAATCATCCGGCATTTTAAAAATTGGAGTTTCCAAAGAAGTCGATTTTGAGAATTGATTCTCAATATTAGTAGTACGCATCTCTAACAACTTTTCTACAAAATTTAAGTAATCTTTTTCTCGATACAAGCTATCAATTTCCCGAACAGACAGTTCTATTTTTTTATAGGAGTTCATATTTTTAAAATCAGTGTTGTTTGTATATGTTATATCCGTTAGCAAACGAGAAATTTGTTGTATATTTTCATAATGTTTATGGAAATGTTCAATTTTATAAGTCTCTATATTTTTATATTCTTCCATAAATTCTTTCTGAAAAGTTTCCCTTTCGAAAGAGATTTCGTTCCATTCACTCTTAAGAGCATCAAATTCTATTTTTATTCTTTTTTCTATTTCACTATTGAATGCCTTACAAGTTTTCCGGAATTTCCCGTTAAATAGATCAAGAAAATCAGCTCTTGCATTCCACTTCCTAATAGCTTTATTATGGATGCCTGCTGCAGGCCAAAAATATAATTTACTTAACAATCTTAAAATAGGCAATCTACTTTCTTTCCAACTTTTCTCTAAACCGGCACTATAAGAAGTTAAATACTCATGTTCTCCACTTAAATTGTTATGTTTCGTAACGTATTTATTGTATTTCCTTTGTATCTGTTGCTCCCAAAATAGTAATAAATCTTCTGAATTTCCAAGCTTATATACAATGTCTTTTATGTATTGACTATTTCCATTACTAGCTTTAATAAAATTTTTCCATTTCCCAACTAAATTATCCGTTTTTACTTTCAATCGCTCAACAGAATTTTTATGATATTCATATTCACTATAATACATATCAATTTTTTCCATATTGATACTATCATCGCTTAAAATATAATCACGCTTTTTTTCTTGGGCAAGCTCTACTAAACCTTTTAAAGGATAATCTAAATTTCTATACAAACTTTTCATTTTAAACAGTCGATTAGAATCAAATTCCGAAAATAACTCTTCGACTGCTTGAATATTACCCCAGTCTAGTTCTTCAACGTTTTGATTTAGTTTTCCATTTAATATATCAATAGCAGACATTCCAAAAAGCTTATTGACGTACGGCCTCAGTCTTCTATTATTATCTTCCATAAATGAATCTAATTCATCGTCCTCAATGCGATCAATTGCGTTGACTATCCCGTATATCGGAAGATCTAGAGCATTCAATTTCTTAAGCCAAGCTATTTCTGTAGCTGTTCCAACACTTAAAGAGTTAAACAGCCAGATTCCTATATCAGCTCTTTTAATAAAAGCTTCCGTTATCTTTGTGTGATGTTTGTATAAGGTACCTAAACCAGGACTATCAATCAATGTATATTTTTTTAAAATCTCAATTGGAAGTTGATATTCTACATATGAAAGTTTAGCTCTAATATTTTCACCAAAACCTTCTCGTTCTGCAGTCAATTGTTCCACCCAATCAATTTCGTACTCTACAATGGACTTATCCATATAGTGAGCTAAAACCTTTCTCTTTTCTCCATAAGTCAGTTTTGTAATTATTGCTGTAGCCGGGGTAACATCTGTGGTTAAAATCTTCTCACCTAATAATGCATTTATAAAGGTAGATTTGCCTGCATTAAATTCACCACTAATCATAATTGAAATATTGTCTTCAAAATCTAAAATTGAATTCTTCAAACTACCTATAAGAGAACTTATGTTCCCTACTTCACTATTCTCCGATTCATTTTTAAAAAAATCCACTTTTGAATCTTCCATTATAATCCATCCGTTCTTTCGTAGTCATATAGTACCTTCAACTATAATGTAACTGGTTTATTTTTACTACTTATTTATTTTTAAGCATATATTTTACTTTGATTTTGTATATTATATGCTTATTGAAATTTTTTTAGATAAATATTTTTTTTATTTATTACAGCCTTTATAGAACTATGGATACATACCTGGCTTACAGCTGAGAATTTTGTTTCCCTATAAATCTATAGTGGGGCATATAAAAAAATTAACTGCGGTCAAATCCGTAGAACTCTGCAAGCTGACGCAGCAACCCTTTCTCTCTGCCAGAATCTGGATCTGCAAGTATCCCTAAATAACGAGACAAAATAAGACTCTTCCATCTTGAATACAATTCAATTTGCTTCTGATAACCTGGAAAAACCCTTGAACCAAACCGATTTCGCGAAAGAACTGCACATGAGCAACAGCAATTTCACCAAAGTCTGTAAACAATGCATCGGTATGAACTTTGTCGAGTTCATCACCGAAAGACGAATCGCCAAAGCCAAGAAGTTGCTTACCTACACAAACTTAAAAACCTCGAAATCGCCCAGCGAACAGGCTCTCCAGAGGTCAGGTATTATATTAAATTAAACAACAGAACTATTCACTTTCTTAAAGAACTCATCAATATAATGTGGGGTCACCGCTTCTTTGTTTGCTTCTTTCTGCTTCACTAGCCTCACTACCACATCATTAAATGGTGTGGGTATACCAAGCTCTTTTCCTTTATCGCTTACGACTCCATTAATATGGATGATTTCTGTCGTTCTCCCCTTCTCTAAATCCTGAAGCATACTGGCTTTAAGTTTCCGATGTCGTCCCCACACTTCTTTCATGAACGGGAACTTGTTCAACACCTCTTCAGGACTATCGTCTTTCAATTTCAGATCGCTGAAATCCACACCCTGCATTTTAACAAATTTAATGTTTTGGGCCTCTGCTACTCTAATGGTTTCATCGGCAATGTGCACAAGACACCAATGGCCTCTTGGATCATCCATTACTTCTCCATAAGTACACCCTAATGCGGCGGACATTCCACTAAAGGCTGCATTCATTAAAATTTTAGCCCAGCGGACTCCTGCTAAGTTATCCATTATTTCAGAACCGCCAACATTTTGGAGAATATCGTTTACTTTTTTAATTCGTTCTGTAATTTCTCCGTCCACTTCACCAATTTCGAAAGCAAAGTTTTCAAGGACTTTCCTTTCCGAAGTAAGTTCTGAAACGCCAGGCCCTAGCCAAGTAGCGCCAAAACCAACAGCTCCTCCAATCGTCCGTTCTTTCCCAACAATTTCTGCGACCTTTTCTTCCGGGGCTCCATTTTGCAATGTACAGACGATACTGTCGGCATGCAAGTGAGGAATCAGTTTCGTAAGAATCTTCTCGTTTTCAAATTGCTTCGTCAGCAGTAGAACAAGATCATATTCTTTATCCAGTTCATCAATATGGTAAGCATCACCATTAGCTTTGACTTCAATATTCCCGACAACTTCTACCCCATTTTCTCTGATGCCTCTTATATTCTCTTGGTAATCATCAACCAAATCCGCCTTAATCCCTTTGGAATTCAACATTGCCCCTACAATCGTTCCGAGTGATCCAACACCTATAACAGCTATATTCAATCGTATCCCTTCTTTCCATTAGTTTGGGTGTATTTCACCAATCATGCTTGTCATTAAACTACTTCTGGATTTTCAAGAATAACGGCAATTCCTTGCCCTCCGCCAATGCACAACGTGGCGAGTCCGTACTTAACGCCTTGCTTCTTCATTTCCAAAGCCAGAGAATAGGCAACACGTGCGCCGCTTGATCCTACGGGATGCCCTAACGCTACCGCTCCGCCATTGACATTCACTTTCTCCTGTGGAATTCCAAGCTCTTTCAACACTGCCAACGATTGTGCCGCGAACGCTTCATTCAATTCGAACAAATCAATATCATCTAACGTCAATCCAACTTTGGCTAATGCCTTCTTGCTTGCTGGGACCGGACCGATTCCCATAATGGTTGGATCCACTCCCGCAATTCCCCATGAAATCACTTTAGCCAATGGCTTAAGGTTGTTAGCATTGACGTATTCCTCTGAAGCCAGAACCACTGCCGCTGCGCCGTCATTAATGCCGCTGGAATTCCCTGGTGTTACTGTTCCATCTTTCCGAAACGCTGGCTTTAGTTTCGCCAGACTCTCCATGCTTGTTCCTTCACGGATATGTTCATCTTGATCGAAAATAATTTCTTCGCCTTTTCTGCCTTTCAATGTAACCGGCGCAATTTCTTCAGCAAACCGGCCGCTTTCTCTCGCTTTAGACGCTTTCGCTTGTGAGGCCACAGCGAACTCATCTTGCTCTTCACGGCTGATCGAATACTTATCTGCCAAGTTTTCTGCTGTCATCCCCATTCCGCATCCAGCATGATTATCCATCAAAGTTTCCCACAACATATCGTCTATCAACGGTGCTTTTCCAGGAGAGCCGAAACGCGTCCCTCTTAATACATGCGGAGCTAAACTCATATTTTCTGTTCCACCTGCCACCACAACTTGGGAGTCTCCTGAAGCAATCGATTGTGCCCCCGAGATAATCGATTGAAGGCCTGAACCACATAAGCGATTCAACGTTAACGCAGAAGATTCTTCCACCATCCCGCTTTTTAAACCAATATGTCTAGCCAGGTATGCTGAATCTTTGGTCGTTTGAATGATGTTACCAAAAATGATTTCATCGATATCCTCAACAGGCACTCCACTTCTGGCAATGGCTTCTTTTGCTGCCACTACCCCTAATTCCATTTCACTGGTATTTTTTAAAGCCCCTCCGAATGTTCCGTAAGCTGTCCGTGCACCGTCAAGTATATAAGTAGTCATTTTTCCGTCTCCTCCTTTTTCGTTTTTAATTCGGGATGTGTATTCAACAGATGCTGAACTAATTTTTTATCCCGGTCCATGACATATTCGTTAAAGCCTTTTCCAGGATAATCAAAAAATCCTGAACCTGTTTTCACGCCATGTGAACCATTGGCAACGCGATCTTCGATGATGGAAAAGCGCCGGTTTTGGGACTCGATTTTTGGCTGCAGTTCTTCCAGGACGATTTTCCATATATCCAATCCGCCAAAATCGATGATTTTCAATAAACCACTGGAAGAAAAACGAAATCCTGGACCATCAAAAATCGCGGTATCCAAATCTTCTTCACTAACCACCCCATCTTCGATAAGGGAAAGGGCTTCCCTTGCCATTGCTACCTGGATCCGATTGGCGACAAGCCCTGAAACTTCTTTCTTTACTTCAATCGTTACTTTGCCGTTGTCCTCCAGAAACTCATTGACCTCTTTAAATACTTCATCAAGCGTATGTTCAGTCCGCAGTAATTCCACTAACGGGACGATATGCGGCGGGTTGAAAAAGTGAGTCAGCAGGACCCGCTCTTTATGCTGTTCGACATCCACTACGATATCCGATAACTTTAAACTTGAAGTATTCGAAGCCAGGATTGTTTGCCGTGAACAAATAGCATCCAATTGTTTGAACAACTTTTGTTTAAGTTCAAGGTTTTCAGAAACACTTTCGATGATAAAATCACAATCTGCTAAATCTTCCATTGAAGTGGTATAGAAAATATTGCTCTCAATTTCTTCATCACTAAAGCGGATGTCATATCCTTCTGTACGAAAAAGATCCAAATAGACGCCGAACTTCTCTTTTGCTGTCGCTAAAGTCTCTTCCGACACATCACACAATTTACTTGGAACTCCATTTATGGCGAATTGGAAGGCGATGCCAAAACCCATCGTCCCTGCCCCAATAACTCCTAAGTTTTTTATCAAGTGAATTCATCCTTTCTCTAATAGAATGTGGCGGCGACTAGGATTGCTGGAACCGCGGCAACCAATGGTCCAACAACTGCTGTCATGAATACATGGATATATCCGTCTTTATGCGTTAACCCTGCTACTACTAAAGTGGTGATAACCGCTCCATTATGCGGCAGTGCATCCAATCCGCCCGAAGCCATAGCGGCCACCCTGTGGATAGCATCCGGATTCAAGTCGAGATCCAAGTAAGTTTGCGACAAAGTTTCCATCGCAATTCCCAACCCGCCCGAGGCTGAACCCGTAATTCCCGCGAGTGCCGTAGTGGCGATGTAAAGAGAGATTAACGGGCTTCCCGGCAAACTTGTCATGACATCTGTAAAAACAGCAAATCCTGTGGTAGCGGCAATTACTGCTCCGTAACCAACGTCTGCACTGGTATTGACTAGTGGCAAAACAGCATTGGTAGCTCCGACGTTGACGGTCTTCTTTTTCACGTCAATGTATCTCCAAAACACCACGCTTGATAAAACCACCGCAATCATTAACGTATAAAGAACTTCCATTTTTAAAATATTCAACATGACCAAAAGCATGACAGGGGGAATGGCGCTGAGCCAGAGGCTTGGAAGCTTCTTGTCAGCATATTTATCTTCAACCGCTTCCCCTTGTTTATCCTCCAGATTTTTCATATTGCCATAAGTTTCGCCTTTCTTCTCCGCTTTACGCAACGCATATCTCAAATACCAAAGGTTGAATACCAAAACAGTAATAGTAGCTGTTATGCCAATCCACGCACCTGAGGTGACACTTGTCCCCAAGTAACTGATAGGAATGATGTTTTGAATGGCAGGCGTCCCTGGAAGCATGGTCATCGTAAAGGTACCGATACCGATGAAAAAAGAAGCAAGAAACAAATGCCACGGGATATCGAGTTCTTTAAATAACGGCTTGGCAATCGGCAGAACTGCGAATATAACAACAAACAAACTAATGCCGCCATAAGTCAAAAATGCACAAATGGCCATGACCGAAACCAACACTTTATATTTACTGCCTTTTCCTAAGAATCTTAACAAGGTTTCCGCAATTTTTCGGGCAGCGCCGCTATCTTCCATGAACTTTCCGAACATCGCAGCAAAAAGGAAAATGAGGTAATAATTCTTCGCATAATTGATGAATCCGGTCATATAATCGTTTTGGAACGAATCAAGAATCGGCATACTGTTCGTGACAATAACAAATAAACTGACCACCGGCGCAATGATGATGATGCTGAATCCCCTAAGTGCTAATACAATTAACAGAACTAATGACAAAATGATCGTGAGCACACTCCACATACAGATCCCCCTAGCGTATAGTCAAATTAGTTTTTCAAGATTTTTTCTTTTGCATATTCTAAAGAAAAGCCCACTTTTTCACTCAGTTCATCAATCGACAGATTTTCCAGGATTTCCAAAACTTTTACCCCTTCATCATTGAATTGGAAGACGGCGTAATCCGTTACAAACAAATCCACTTTTCGTATTCCACTGCTTTTATAGCTTAAGTTTTGCGCCAGTTTTGATTTTCCATCTTTCGTAAACAAGGTAGCGGCTGCAATAACTTTTTTTGCTCCCACCAGCAAATCCATGGCTCCCCCGACGCCAAGGATTGGTTGGTTGGGAACTGCCCAGTTCGCAATTTCTCCTGTGACGTCGACTTCCAAAACACCCAAAACTGCAACATCTACATGGCCTCCACGAATCAGCGAAAAAGAATCAGCGCTGCTGAAGAAAGAAGATCCCTGCAAGTGCGTGATGGGTTCTTTCCCGGCATTTATCAAATCGATATCAATCGCTTCTTCTTCCGGAGGTGGTCCCATGCCCAATAACCCATTCTCCGTTTGCAGATACACTTCTTTATCTCCTAAATACTCCGTTACAATGGTCGGGATGCCGATACCCAAGTTGACGATCTGCCCTTCTTTCAATTCCTCAGCGATACGTTTAGCTATTTGATGCCTTTTGTTCTGTGCCAATATAATTCCTCCCTTCTTTTTGATGCTTGCTTTTCACGATGTAATCAACATAGGCATGCGGGGTGACAATCGATTCGGGATTCAACTCACCCGCTTCCACAATTTCCTCTACTTCTGCAATGACGATTGTTGCGGCGGTGGCCATCATCGGATTAAAGTTCCGGGCAGTGGTGTGGTAGGTCAGATTCCCAAGCGTATCTGCCTGTTTTGCTTTAATGAGCGCCACATCTCCTTTAATCGCCTTTTCAAAAATGTATCGTTCTCCGTCGATCACTCGTTCTTCTTTGCCTTCAGCGAGTTCTGTCCCGACGGCTGTTCGAGTATAAAACCCACCGATGCCAGCGCCTCCTGCCCGAATCGCTTCCGCCAGAGTCCCTTGAGGAAGCAGTTCAATTTCCAACTCACCTTTTTGCCAGGCCTGCACCGCTTCTTTATTGGTTGTAAAGAACGAACCAATTGCCTTTTTTATCTTTCCTTGGATGAATAACTTGTGCAGCCCCTGGCCACTATCCCCCAGATTATTGCTGACGACCGACAGTCCTTCGATCTCTGCTTCAAGTAATCCATCCAACACAGTTAATGGAGTGCCAGACAATCCAAATCCACCGACCAATAATTGATCGTGGCTTTTTACCAACTTCTTTACGTCACTTGCTTGAATGAGTTTTTTCATGCAATCCCTCCGTTTGTAAGCGCTGACATTTTTCATTGCCAAAACTCCTGTTTTTCTATAGAATAAAGAACGTAAATACTAGACCGTAGTCTAGTTTAAGTAGACCGTAGTCCGATTCTATTACAGGTTAGAATATTCTGTCAACACAAAAATGAGGTGGGAAAATGTTAAATCGAGGAAATAAGCAGGCCAGAGGCGAAAAAACACAAAAAAAAATATTGGAAACCGGGTTGCAGCTTTTCGCTAAAAAAGGATTCGAAAAAGTCACAGTCGATGAAATCTGCAAAGAAAGCGGCACCTCGAAAGGATCGTTTTATCAGCATTTTTCTTCTAAGTCCACTTTGTTCCTGGTCAAATTCTCAGAAGCGGATGATTATTACATGCAAGTCTTCCACTCGCTTCCGAAAGAAATGGATATTTATCAAAAAATTGAACTCTTTGTTCATGAAGTCATGTGTTTTTTAAATGACCAAATGGGCAAAGAACTCATGAAAGTAATCTATAGCTCGGCTCTCCTATCGAAAGAACATACCTATTTCTTAAATAAAGACCGTGGCCTGACAATTATCTTGCGGTCATTGGCGGAAGAAGTTCAAAAAGAAAAGTCATCTTCCTCGGAGCAGTTAGTTGAAGATCTTTTGACCTTAATGAATCAAGCGATGATGGGAATGATCTATCATTGGGGTGTCAGCCAATGCGAGCGGAGTCTTCAAGATTTATCAAAATTCATGATTCACACATTGGTCGAAGGGATAAAAAATTCAACTGTTCTCATTGATGAAAAAAAGGATGGTTCTGTGAGCTGACTCACAGAACCATCCTTTTTGGATTTCCCTACTTTTCCAATCCTCGAATTACCACAGCAAACAGCAGAGCTTGTTCTTCGACTAAACTAAATTCCCCTTTTTGCATTCCCCAATCATAGAGGATGCCACGCATTGCGCGAATGAGAGCAATGACCATTTCTCTCGTGGTTAAATCATCCCGCAACTCGCCATTCTCTTTCCCTTTATCGAAAAGTTCGACCAGAAAATGATAGAGAGGACGATTTGGATTTCTAAAATAACTTTCGCGTTCCGGATTCAGTTCCTGTTCGTAAATGGTCCGGACGACATCCCAGCCGAGATCCTGTTCGATATAGGCCATCTGCATGGATAAGAAGCGTTTCAATTTCTTCACGACATCTGTTTCTGTTTCTAACTGCGGAAATAACTCTTCAACATAAAAGTCATCGATTTCCTTGAACTTCTCGGCAAAGATATCGTGCTTGCTTTTAAAGTGATTGTAGAAAGCTCCTTTTGATGAAGCTGCCTTCTCGATGATTTCGTCTACCGTTACATTTGTAAATCCTTTGTCATTGAAAAGCTCCAACGCAATCCGGGAAATTCTTCTTTTGGTTTCTTTGGCTTTTTCTTGTCTTGTCACCATCTTCTTCCACCTTTTCAGAATATTTTAAATAAACTTGACAAATAAACTTGAGTCTGCGAAATTATATTCATAGACTATAGTCTATAGATTTTGGGAAAAATGGTCAAATTGCTGTAAGCGCATACAATCTAAGGGGGAAAACTTACATGTTAAGAAAAGTATCACAGCGTTTTAATGTCGGCGTTGAAAATTATTTACCGAACGCTTTTATCTTTGCCATCTTACTGACTTTCTTGACTCTCATCCTCGGGATGACTGTCACTAACCAATCGCTGACGGATATGACTACTCATTGGTACTCAGGATTTTGGAACTTCTTGGCTTTCACGACACAAATGATTCTTATCCTGATTACAGGCTATGCCCTAGTTAAGGCACCGCCCGTCCAAAAATTACTGCTGCGTGTAGCTTCTATACCAAAGACCCAAAAATCTGCATTGATCACCACCATTCTGGTAGCAGCTGCAGCCGGTTATCTCAGCTGGGGACTTGGCTTTGTATTAGGTACCCTGTTCGCCATTGAAGTTGCGAAAAATGTCAAAACAGCCGATTTTCGAATTTTAATAGCGGCTGCCTATACTGGCACTATCGCTATTTTGCCCGCGAGCATCACTGTAACAGCGCCACTTCTCGTCAATACGCCCGGACATTCACTAGAAGCCGAAATTGGACTGATTCCTTTATCCGAAACTATCTTCAGCCCAACTCTTTTGCTCACAGCGTTTATCGGTCTTCTCGTCGTATTGTTTGTCTACATAAAAATGATGCCGAAGCAGGACGAAGTGATTCCTTTTGAAAAAGATGTCGAAGTATTTGTTGTTCCTAAACAAGAAAAAGCTAAAACTTTCGCAGAGATGCTGGATCGCAGCAAGATCATCAACTACATTGTAGTCGCACTCGGAACACTTTGGCTCGTTCAATATGTCGTGCAAAACGGTTTTAATCTGGAGCTTAACATTCTGAACTTCTTCTTCATCATTCTTGGCCTAGCTCTTCATGGGACACCGCTTAGCTATATCAATGCCATCACGGCGGGAATGCCCTCCGCTTCAGGCATCCTGTTGCAATTTCCTTTTTATGCTGGAATTATGGGAATGATGGTCGGCTCTGGATTGATCACCGTCATTTCACAGTCTTTTGTCTCCATTTCGAATGAATACACGTTTCCATTGCTATCATTCCTCTCTGCCGCAGTCGTCAATGTCTTTGTCCCTTCCGCTGGTGGTCAATGGCAAATACAGGGACCAATCATGCTGGAAGCTTCCAGAACGTTCAACATTCCAATTGCCTCCGTGGTCAATACCGTAACTATCGGTGACTTGGTAACGAACTTGATGCAACCCTTCTTTGTCCTGCCCGCTCTTGGACTTTCCGGATTGGGATTAAAGGATATTTGGGGTTATTGTCTAGTGTCCATGGTGCTTTTAATGATTGTTGCAGGAACCATTGTCACTGTCGTACCGCTGATTCTCTAAACTGAAGGGAGTTTTTCTTTATGCTAACACATGGCAGACACACCACCTACACCATGCTTGAAAAACAGTCCATAAAAAAACCGGCAAAAGAATTTCTCGTTTTCGGGAATGATAGTTACAGCTACTCATCTATGTTCCAGCGTGTCAATCAACTGGCACGTTGGTTCGAACACCAAGGCATCGGCAGAGGGGATACCGTTGCCGGTTTTCTTTCCAACTCCCCTTTGTTTTACGAAACTTGGTTTGCCTGCGGAGCAATCGGTGCGGTTCTACTTCCGATTAATACCGCAGCAACGGCTTCGGAACTAGATTATTTCTTGGAGCATTCTGAGAGCAAAGGTTTTCTCTACGAACAAGATCTGATCACTGACCAGCACATCGATATTGCTCATCAAAAAAAATTAGCGTTCTGCCAGGAAAATGATGACGACTGGTACAAGGAATTAACCTCTTTCTCCAATGGAAAAATCAACAGTGAAGTCTCGCTGAATGACGTTGCCGGAATCATGTACACTTCCGGAACAACTGCGAAACCGAAAGGCGTCTTGATCACCCATGAAAATTACCTGTTCGCCGGTCATTCCGCAGTCCTTTATCAACAATTAAACCCGGATGACCGCTACCTGATCTTTTTGCCCTTGTTCCATGTCAATTCGCAATATTACACATCCATGGCTATGCTTGTCTGCGGCGGCACCATCGTTCTGGAAAAGCGTTTCAGTTCATCGACGTTCTGGGATACGGTCCAAAAGCATAAACCGACCGTCACCAGCATGGTCGCCACCACCATCAAGATGCTTTTGGAAAAACCAGCGCATCCGGCAGAAAAAAACAACTCCATCCGTCAGGCCGGTTATGGCCTGTTTGTGACGACAAGCAATCTTCAATTATTCCAGCAACGCTTCGGCATCAAGCTTTTCCAGTGGTATGGCATGACTGAATCCATCACGACGAATATCGTCACGCCGCTCTATGAAGACATGCCAACTAACCCAGAAACAGGCATTTCCGCCATCGGTAAAGCAGCACTTGGCCATCAGGTGAAGATCCTCGACGAAGAAGGAGAGGAACTGCCGCCAAACAGTGTCGGCCAAATTGTCGTTTCCGGCCCTTCCATGATGAAAGGCTATTACAAAAATCCGGAAGCTACTGCACAAACTCTCCAAAACGGCTGGCTGTTCACCGGAGACAATGGCTACGCCAACGAAGATGGCTTTATCTGGTTTGTCGACCGCAATAAAGATATGATCAAAAGAGCGGGTGAAAACATCTCTTCTATAGAGATTGAGAATATCCTGTCCGGCCATCCAGCCATCCAGGCTTGTGCCGTTGTCGGTGAACCCGATCCACTCCGTGAAGAAACTGTTATTGCTTATGTAAAACTATATGAAGGACGAAAAGTCGCAGCTGAAGAACTACGCGCGTTTTGTGCAAAAGACCTGTCCTACTTTAAAGTGCCGCAAGAGTTTCGGTTTATCGATGATTTTCCGAGGACGTCAATCGGAAAGATACAGAAGAATTTATTGCGTGGGAAATAACCTAAAAGTTGCTACGAGAAAGCATGCAGGATTTCAGTAGCAGCTTTTTAAGCTATCTTAAAACTATCCATATATGCGGTTCAATTTACCTTCCACTCACATTTCACATTGGGCAAAATCCAGATTGGCTTTGCAGCACTTTTTTTGTTCGATTTGCTGCAATCGATTGTCCCGAATTGGATCATATAAGGCAATGCCCCAAAAACGGACGATGTGAAAATTCCGCGTATTATTCGTGACGATTTCTATCTGTTCGTTTATGGAACCAACACCTCCCTTTAAATCAGTCAATTCCGGCAATCTCGGAGCGAATGGCTTTTTTCTTGCTCATGCATGCTTCTGATGCATGAGCTATTTTTCTATAAGCATTAGTATTTCAATCTCCCAGACCTATGGCTTCAGTCTTGGAAATTGTTTGCGTGCCTGGCACCCAAACAACTACTTATTACACTGAAACACGGATCCAATCTAGAAAATAGGTCTATATTTCCGCCTTATTAAAGGTTAAAATAGACCTACTATAATCGATGGGAGTTAAAACTATGGAGATGATCCTGGTAGACGATCAACTAGCACTGAAAGAAAAGCTGCTCAGCTTTGGCTCTACGGACGAACGGGCATTTGAAGACGCCATCGCCAAAATGATGACACAGGAATCTGCTTCTGTGGTTGAAGACCTGCACCAAATTTTACAGACCGAAGAGGACCTAGACCTTCGATTCCGGGCATTTTTCGGCATTACGCTCCACCATAGACGGCAGAACGACCATTCCAAGTTCAAAGCGGTCGTCGATCAATACATCGAGCAATTCCGCGGCATTTCCCTGCACCTGCATGTTTTATCGCTGATGCATAAAGCCTACGGTGACCGGGACGGAATTTTAAAATCGATTGAATACAGCAGCCAGGCGATCGTCAAACTGAATCGCCATGTCGGGGTCCTCCACAATTATTGTGAATCGGTCGTAACGGCGATGGAAGAAGGACTGGAAATTCGCACTGCCGACCGCCGGAATGCCTCTTCGTTGATTGAGACTGTCATCGCCGTGGCTCCGGATTATGCAAAATTCTACTGCACAAGAGGCCGGATCCTTGCACAAAATCAAAAGTTCGAAGAAGCAAAGCTGAACATCCTGCAAGCGATGGACCTTGAAACGAGCACTTCCAACGATTATGCCCTGCGCCTCAACAACTACCAGAACGTTCTGCTTAAAATTAAAACCCTTGAGCTCTATGAAAGCGTCATAGCCGATATTCAAGAATCAAAGGCCATTGTCCTTTCTGCGCAAAATTCGATTGAGGAAGCCGTGACCTCATCGCAAGCGACCATGGAGAGTATGAAAGCGCAAAATTTGCAGATGCTGGCTTTTTTCACCGCCATCATCAGTTTCATCATCGGGTCCATCAATATTTTGAGCAACCAATCCGATTTTACCCAAGCCGCGATGCTGATCCTTGTCTTGGCCGGAGCGATGGTGCTGGTCAATGTCGCTTTCAGCATTTTAATTTCCTCCATCAATCAAGCCATATGGAAATACATAGCCGTCGTAGCCGTCGGCCTAACATTAATCGCAACAGGGCTGCTGTCAGCCCTGTTCAGATAAGGAGTGGATAGCCGATGAGCCAGAGGGTTGAACTTGTTTATGTGCAAGGCGGCAATAAAGAAAACGAAGACGCGTATGTCGTGGACGAACAAAACGGGATTTTTGCAGCGATTGACGGCGCAACCGGCCTTGGCGGAATTTCCGGAAAGATGGCGGCAGAATTCGTCAAAAGCTCTTTGGAAACCTTGGAAGAAAACCAAACGATCTTGGAAGGACTGCAGCTTGCCAATGAAAGGATAGGTTTGCAAACGCTCGAAGAAATGGACATTGCCAGTTTTAGCTTGATTCCGAAAGAAGCACGCAGTACTTGCGGGCTGGCCGTCATTAAACTGGAAGGCGACCGCCTGGAATTTGCCCATGCCGGCGATTGCATGATTTTTATCGAACAGGCGAACGGAGAGGTTCGCTCCCTCACCTATGACCACTTGGCTAAACTGGACAGCGCCTCTATTGAACTGTTCCATCAAACACTCGTTTCCATGATTGCCGCGGAAGCCACCCCTGATAGCCGGGATGATGAGCACGTCGCCTCCTTGCTCGGGGACGCACGCCAAACAGCCTTGCCGCTGATTATCGAAAACAGAAGAAAACTGAATACCCATGGGGGATACGGCATCATTGACGGCAGCGCGGAAGCCCTTTCCTTTGTGGATTATGGGTCCATCTCACTCCAAAGCGCCACTCGAATCCTGCTCGTTTCAGACGGCCTGCAATTGCCGATACAGAAAGGATCCGGAAGCGCGGCATGGCAAGCCACCGCCAAATTCGCTTTCGACAATGGATTGGACGCGCTAAAAGAAGAAGTCCTGCGCCTCGAGCAGTCAGACAAAATGTGCGTCACTTACCCGCGCCTCAAATTTGCGGATGATAAAACGGGCATTATGCTCAACTTGCTCTAGGATAAAAACAAGGTGCCAGGCACCGACACAATTCCCCTCCTATATGTTATAAAAATCAAACATATGTTACTCTATAATAGGATAAAAAATACTATAAAATAAAAATTTGTATTTATTTAAAATAAAGGAATTATTTGGAACAAGGATTCAAAAACACGATAAAGGGAGTGGAGATTTTTAAACTCCATTCCTTTTATTTCGGCTGAATATCGTGGCCGGAGCTGCACAAAGCGGAACTATTTCTGGTACGGCTATTCACTATTATGGGGTGGCTTCCATCGAATGAATAAACAAGGGAATTGAAATCTAACTTACAATAGATGGGATTGACTGACTATGCAAATCCGTGAACCACAAGCAACAGGATTAAATGAGATGAAAATAGAATGGACTGTGCTTCTTGATCCAGTCGGAATTTTTGGCCATTCCAATCCCCAAAAATGCTTTGAAGGGTTGCACTAGAATGGAAAGGAAGGACTATTCCATCAACTTACCGCTTCTCCTAAAAGACGGCGAGGGCAATGAACGGCAATTTGTTTCCTTTCCGTCCCCAGAACCGAAAATAGATGGAATCGTCTTGAATTCGTTAAGAGATCAAATCTGTGTGATGGATCGGAATGGCATGATTTACTTTACCAACAAGGAATGGGATGAATTTACGCTGCGCAATGGCGGAACTTTATCCAGCAGCGGCCTTGGTACGAATTACCTTCAGCATTGCGAAACAGAGCCGGAGGTCCATCAAGGGCTGCAGTCCATTCTCTCCGGAGATGAGGACTGCTTCAACTTCGAATATCCTTGCCATTCCCCTTCCGTAAAAAGATGGTTTTTGATGCAAGCTACGCCGCTCTACGTAGATGAAGAGACCATTGCCGGAGTAGTCATTCGCCACGTGGATATCACGAAACAAAAGCTGTTGGAACTTCAGCTGAAGGAATACGCTGAAAAGGATGCGTTGACTTTTTTGTATAATCGACGCTATTTTGAAGAGATGCTGACAAAAGAAGCTGACCTGGCCCTGCACCAGCACACACCTTTATCGTTGCTGTCCATTGACATAGATAATTTCAAAGAAATTAATGATGCGTACGGGCACCCTGTAGGCGACTTGGTCTTACAACAACTGGCTCTCCAAATTGAACGGGTCACAAGGCCAACGGATCTCGTGGCACGCATTGGAGGAGATGAGTTTGCCATCCTCTTGCCCCGGGCGAGCAAAGCCGAATTGGAACATCTGGCCAATCAGGTAAGCCGCGGAATCCAGCAGCTGGAAATTAAAGTAAAGGGCCGCCCGATCAACGTCACTGTCTCCATAGGCGGCAAAAGCTTCACCGATGATTTCTCCATGAATTCGATGGCGGAATGGGTCGATCAGGCCTTGTATTCAGCCAAAGATCAGGGCAAAAATCAAGTGGTCATTATTTGAACGGGAAGAAAAGTTTTACCGCTCCCCCCTTGTTTCACCCTCAGTAAACCTGGCTCCTCTGTCTCAGTAGAAGCATTGAAAAAAGCTGCCACACGCGCAGCAACTTGATAGGATGTGCATTTTTGGAAAAAAATTACGGACAAATTCAGGAATGGATCAACACCATAGACGAATTCCTAATCGCCATTGATGAAAATGGAATAATCATTAAAGTAAATCAGGCATGGATTGATTTTTGTAGAGAACACCAAGTAAGAGAACTGCTATGGAAACCCGGAACCGATTATTTTGGGCAATTGGAAAGCCGCGGCAAAGCAAACGAACAGCACTTCATCAAACAAGTGATGGCGAATGAAAGAACTGAACATAGGCAGATGTATCCGTTTCTATTGGGGAACGGGGAAACGCAATGGCTGCAGGTAATGGTACGCGGGATCACTCTGGGTTCAGGCGATGCGAAAGGAGCCGTCATTTTTCACAAACCCATTACCCTCCAATCAAATAAAGCGATTACCGCTGAACTTGTGCTGGAAAGCATGACAGACGGCTTCTATTTGCTGGATGATCATCTGCATGTGATTTATATGAACGAAATTGCGGAGGAAGGGCTGGGCGTCAAACGTGGCTTTGCGGCCGGCAGAGAGATTTTTACGCTATTTCCGGAAGCTTGGGATTCCTTCTTTCCCCACTACAACCGCGCTTTGGCAGAACAGACTGTGGTCGAGTTCGTCGAGTATTACAAGCCGCTGGATAAATGGTTTCAGGTGAAAGCCTGTCCACACGCAAAAGGCGGGTTGTCCGTCTATTTTCAGGATGTCAGTGAAAAGAAAAAAGCGGAGAGCCAATTAACCCAATTTGCGTATTATGATTATTTGACGAACCTGCCAAACCGAAAGTTAATCACCCAAAAGATCCAATCCCTCTTAGATTACGAAACCAACTTCTCAGTTCTCCATCTGACGATCGACAACTTGAATTCCATCAACTCCATCTACACCCACAATGCAAGCGACACCATCATGACAAAAGTGGCCGACGAAATGAAAGCGTTCGTCAGTGAATCTTGTCACATTGGCCGGTCAGACGAAAACGCCTTTCTGATTGTCCGGGAACATGCGCCTCATGAAAGGCCTGTCGAATTTATTGAACAGTTTAAGTTGATTTTCCAAACCCCCATCTCTTTAGAAAACACTCAAACCGTCACGGTCAGTTCCAGCATGGGCATCGTCTGCCATACTCTTGATCCGCTCACCCTGAACGAATTGCTCTCTTATGCGGAAATGGCGATGGGGGAAGCTAAAAAAAACAAAGGCACTTCCCATGCCTTTTTCCATCCAGAAATGGTCACGCTGCGGAACCGCCGGGCACTCATTGAGGAAGGGCTCGACGGCGATTTGAAAACGACTGGCTTTTACTACACCCTTCAGCCGCAAATCGATGGGCACAGCGGAAAGATTGTCGGAGCAGAAGTGCTTTCCCGCTGGTGTCATCCAGAGCTCGGTGAAATCCCGCCTGATGAATTTATCCAAGTGGCAGAGGAAACCGGAAGAATTGTCCAACTGACTTCTCACCTGCTGGTGGAAGTATTTACCCAAATGAAAGAATGGGAACACACCTATCAGTGGAAAATGCGGACGGCCATCAATATGACCGCTTCCCTGATCAGCGATTCGGAATTCTTCGAGCGTTTTATCGCCTTGATGCATCACTATCAAATTGATCCGAAGTTGGTTGAAATCGAGATTACGGAACAGGCGGAATTGACCTATTCACCGAAGATCAGAGAAAACTTGCAGCTGTGCAAAGCGCAGGGGATGTCCATTGCCATTGACGATTTCGGCACCGGCTTTTCGATGATTTCCTATTTGACGCACTTTCCCATCAGCAAAATCAAAATCGATCGGTACTTTGTGCAAAAAATCGGCCAGGACCCGAAATCCGAATCCGTCTTAAAATCCCTGATCTACCTGGCCAGAAGCATTGAATGCGACTTGGTGGCCGAAGGGGTTGAACGCATCGAAGAAGCCGACTTCCTTCTGGCAAACGACTGCAACATTTTTCAAGGCTATTTGTACGACAAGCCAATGAAAGTGGTGGACTTTGAAGCGAAATACCTGAAGGAATGAAGGAAGGACCTGAACACATGAGCGAACCAACTGCACTTCCCTATCAAAAAGCGTTGCTGGAAGCGATCAAAGACATGGTATTTATCGTGGGCGTCACAGACACTGGCATGCTCACCTATGAATTTTTCAACCAAGCGGTTTTTGAACGAACCCACCTGACTCAAAACCATCTCGGCAAAGTATTTTCCGAAGTCCACAATCCAACTACTGCCCGCCTATTGACGGCTCAGTACAGTCGAGTCGTGAAAACCACCAAGGAGGTCGTCTTCGAAGACACCTATACGTCCCTAACAGGGGAAGTTTGTTATTCCAAAACCACCTTGGTTCCCTTATCGGATGGAGCGGTGGACTGCGCTTATATCATCGGAGTGGTCAAAGATATTACAAAAGAACAGTTGGCCGGAATTTCCAGTGAAGAAGCGTGGGAAGTATTAAAAGAAAGCCGTTCCCGCTACCGTTCTTTATACGAAAACAATACAGATGCGATTTTCTCCCTGGATTTGGCAGGACGCATCCTGACTGGCAATCACGCAGTCGAACAACTTACCGCATACAGGTTGAACGACTTGATTGGGACCGAAGTCTTGAAGCACATCCCGCAAACCGATGCCGAACGGATGAAAGCTTATTTCAGACTCGCCATGGACGGGGTGTCACAAAATTTCCGCACGAAATTTTCAGGCGGAGATGGAAAACAGGTGGCTGTTTTGGTTCACTTTTCTCCGGTCGAAGTAGATGAGGAGATTATGGGGATTTATGTCACGTTAAAAGACATGACCGAACTGGACAAACTCGCCAGCCAGTTTGTGGAAAGTGAAAATCGTTTCCGCATTATTGCCGAAAATGCCCATGACGTCATTGTCCTGAAGGATCATAAAGGAACCCCCCTTTACGTTTCCCCTTCCAGCAAGCGCGTGTACGGCATGGAACCGGAAGAGTATATGGGCAAACCGCCGTTTGACAATGTTCATCCGGATGACATCCCTCAAATGAAACAGGCGTACGCCCTGGCGGTCAGAGAAGCCAAAACCTATATTTCAGAAGTCCGGCTGCAGCACAAAACCCGCGGGTGGATCTGGGCTGAAGTCCAAGGGACACCGGTGTTTGATGAAAACCAGCAGTTTGTCCATATGCTGACGATTACGCAGGACATTACGCTGCATAAGGAACGGGAACAGCAATTGCACCATTATGCCTACCACGATTCGTTGACCGGCCTGCCCAACCGGCGCTACTTAAAAGAACGTCTTGTGAAGAAGGTAAATCAGCCGAACGGAACAGACGCTGTGCTAACGGTATTGCTGCTGGACATTGACCACTTTAAAGACATCAATGACCACTTGGGCCATGATGTGGGGGATGCCGTTATCCAGGAATTCGGCCGAAGACTGTCGGCTGTTATCGGCGAAGAAGACACAGCAGTCCGGCTTGGCGGCGACGAGTTCATCCTGTTGCTGCCGGCTGTGCAAACTGTTGAACAGGCAGATGCGGTGGCCCAGAAGATTCAACAAGCCATCGCCCAGTCATGGGAGCGGCAAGCCGACTCCTTGAACGTCACCACCAGCATGGGCATTGCGCTAACGCCTCTTGTAGGAGCCACTGTATCGTCCGTCTTGAAAAACGCCGACATTGCCATGTATCAATCCAAAGAAGCGGGCCGCAACACCTACCGCATCCACTGTCTCTAACGATTATTCCACGCCGAACAGGCAGATGATTATGGACGAGCCGGGGTTCAAGGCTTACGAAACCTCCTATTGTCACAGGTGATTAACCTGTGACAATAGGAGGTTTTTTGTAGGAGAAGGTTATTTCGTTCCCTAAAAGTGTGTGAGAACCCATCTAGTTTAGCGTTTACAATTGACTGATTTCATTGAAAACAATATTGTCCTAACCCCATTTTTTTAGTAAAATAAACCTTATGAATACCCAAAATGTACTTCCCTCACTCCGGCAACAGAACCCTAAATAAAACCCGTTGCAACCAATATCACTACATAAGAATTCACAATTTGCCATTCCTTTTTGTCCTCGGATAACCATAAAAACATGTGAAAAATTCTACTGAATCAAACTGCTTCATATAATTTTTTGTATCGTATGGAGATGAATAGAGAATAGCTTCCCGCTGTTCCAGTTTTCCCGTGTACTCATAGTCCACTACCAGAATATGATCAGATCCATTTTTCTGGAGTTCCGCAATCCATAGGGGTGTATCTATAGCTGCTCCTAATATTACGCTTAAAATCATTTCCTCCTCTTTCTGCGCTTCTTTGTCGTTTATTTAACTAGTACTTGCGCTTTTTAATTTTTCTTAATCCGTCTCATTTTGAGATGATTTTAAGTTTTATTAATATGAAACTGTAGAATTTTTCAAAATTCTAAAAATACCCAAAACTTTTTCTATATAATATTGAAAGAATTAAATATGAAATTTTATTTAATTATAGAAATATTTTCCATTTAATCCACATTAAAAAGCAAGCAAGTTTGAAGGAGTTTATCCCCCCAAGCTTGCTTGCTTTAAATAAGATTTACATAATGTTACTTATTCACAACTTTTTCTTCCATCAACTTCTTCTCAAACAACTCTAACAACTGATCTCTCAGTTCCGGTCGCTTCAATGCAAACTCAATCGTCGTTTCAATAAAGCCGAACTTCTCACCTACATCAAAACGCTGGCCATCAAATTCATAGGCATAAACCGACTGGACTTCGTTCAACTTCTGGATGGCATCGGTCAATTGGATTTCTCCACCTGCGCCTAATAGATGCTCTCCTAAGTAGTCGAAAATTTCGGGTGTCAGGATATAGCGGCCCATGATGGCGTAATTCGATGGTGCTGTTCCAGCTGCCGGCTTCTCGACAAATTTGTTCACTTCGATCAATTTGCCGTCCACCGAAACAGGATCGATGATACCGTAACGATCTGTGTCTTGTTCTGCTACTTGCTGCACGCCGATAACACTTTTCCCTGTCTTTTCATGCTGGTTCATTAATTGAGCCAAACAAGGTTCATCATTTTCAACAATATCATCACCCAATAGCACAGCGAAAGGCTCGTTGCCGATGAATTTGCGCGCTGACCAGATTGCATGCCCCAATCCAAGCGGCTGCTTCTGACGGATAAAGTGAATTTCTACTTTAGATGTCTCTAAGACAGAATCTAGCATTTCTTGCTTACCCTTTTTCATCAACGTGTCTTCCAACTCAAACGCATGATCGAAATGATCTTCAATCGCACGTTTGCCTTTGCCCGTCACAATGATGATGTCTTCTATACCAGAGGCAATCGCTTCTTCGATAATGTATTGGATCGTCGGCTTATCGACGATTGGCAACATTTCTTTAGGCATCGCTTTTGTAGCGGGAAGGAACCGTGTTCCGAGTCCGGCTGCTGGAATAATGGCTTTTTTCACTCTCACCTAAATGCACCTACTTATACTTCAGATCCTAATATTTAGTCTTATTTTCTTTTTAAATAGTTGCAATAAATACTCAAAAAATATTTACATCATTTTATAGTATTCGCAATACCAATCCGTAAACTTCTGAAGTCCTTCTTCAATGGAGGTTTTCGGCTTGAAACCAATTGCTTCTTCTAACAATTTTGTAGAAGCATAGGTTGCAGGAACATCACCTGGTTTAATCGGTTCAAACTTTTTCTTAAATTCTATAGATCTGCCTAAGCTATTACTTAAGCACTTTTCAAGCGTCTCGATAAATACCATTAGCTTTTCAGGGCTGCTATTACCGATATTAAAGATTTTATGCGGAACCTGATCCACTCCAATTGGTGGATTAGACAAGAGACGTTGAATGCCTTCTACAATGTCATCTACATACGTAAAGTCTCTGTACAAATCATTTTCAAAATCACCGTTGTTAAAGATTTTAATTTCTTCGTCTGCAAACAACTTATCAGTGAACCCGAAATAGGCCATATCAGGACGTCCCATTGGTCCATAGACTGTAAAGAACCTAAGCCCGGTTGCCGGGATACTGTATAGATGGCTATACGTATGTGCCATCAATTCATTGGACTTTTTAGTAGATGCATATAGTGAAACAGGATTATCCACAAAGTCTGTTTCCTCGAAAGGTACTTTTTTGTTCGCTCCATAGACAGAACTTGACGAAGCATACAATAAGTGATCGACTGGATAATGACGGCATGCTTCCAAAATGTTATAGAAACCAATAACATTGCTTTGAATGTAGACATCTGGATTTTCAATCGAATACCTTACACCAGCTTGCGCTGCCAGATTCACGACAACATTTGGCTTGTGTTCTTCAAAGAGATTAGTAACTAATTTTTTATCAGAAATATCACCTTTAATAAAGGTGAATTTTTCATTTAATTCTAATTTTCTTAAGCGATCATGTTTTAAATTTACGTCATAATATTCATTCAGATTATCAATACCTATTACACGGCACTCTAATTCCAATAACCGTTCTGAAAGGTAATAACCAATAAATCCAGCGGCACCGGTTATGAAATATACTTTACTAGAGTCTAGAGGCTTATAACTCAAGTTTTCTCATCTCCTTAAGCGTATAGTAGTTTATGGGAGTTCTATTGACTGAATAATTATACCCAATTCAAACCCTATAATCCTTCTAAGTGAATCTTTAGATTCTCGGGTTTATGTACTTAGCAAATAAATTGGAAACTATTAAAATTACAGATGCGATTATAATGAATCTAAATCTTTAATTCTTCTTGCTGGTACACCTGCATACAAACCATTACTTTCACAATCTCTATTTACAGTAGAACCAGCTGCTATAACGCAACCATCACCAATTTTCACCCCGGGTAAAATAATCGAATTAGCACCGATCCAACAACCATTTCCAATTGTCACAGGATAGTACTCATTTTCTAAAGCTCTCTTATCGGAGGCACCCAATTTATGAGTAATAGTACAAATATTTACGTTCATAGCTATTTGACAATTATCTCCTATAATGATTTCTCCTCCTGTTTTAGGAGAAGGATAAAACTGGCAGAAGTAGTTAATGAAAGTATTTTGACCTATTTTTATATTAGAAGAATCAAAATAACACTTTGCTCTGATTGCATTAGTTTGCGCTTTGATTCCCATAGCCCGAAGGAGTCTTGCCCTAACCCTATTTGGTATTAGTACACTACTTATTATCTCATTAACAATAGTTCTTTTTACTAGATTCATTTAATACCACCTATCATTTTAGTGAATAACAGCATATTTTTAAATTTTAATGCTAAATTAAATACTCTTTTAGATATCATAGTAATACGAAAAAATAGAACAGCAGAATAACTCATAGGAGTACATACTGGTTAACACGAATTAACTAAGGTATGTCCTCATATGAGATGAGCTACTCCTATATTGTACCATTTGA
This sequence comes from Planococcus sp. BI3, assembly GCF_056680115.1. Classification (NCBI taxonomy): domain Bacteria; kingdom Bacillati; phylum Bacillota; class Bacilli; order Caryophanales; family Caryophanaceae; genus Planococcus; species Planococcus sp. BI3. The sequence continues at coordinate 3,565,439 of NZ_CM155266.1, read as the reverse complement.
ACATATGCTAATCGGAACTTACTAGCTAAAAAAGAATTTGCTGTATTTATATATCATTCGGCAAGCGAATAGAAGGAGCTCAATAGTTTCTTCTTGATATTTAATCAGATTTTTCTGGAAATTACCAAAAAATATTTCATCCTTTAAGGCCTTCATAAGTACCTTTCTGTTTTCTACTGGAACTAACAATTCATAGTAAGAAAAGAGCTTATTTACTTATCGAAGATTAAAAAGATCATTTTTAATTTTTGTAGTGGAGATATCTTCAGTACGTGGTAAGTAAACTACATCACAATACTCTGTTAGGTCATCGAATTTACCATACCAATCTGAACCCATGACGAATAATTCGATTCCATTCGATTCGATATCGTTTACTTTTTGGCTCCAGTTATGTTCCGGAATGACTTCATCCACATATTTAATAGCCTCAAGAATCATTTTTCGTTCTTCAAAAGAATGGTATGCCGCTTTACCTTTAATAGAGTTGAACTCATCAGAAGATAACCCAACAATTAGATAAGCGCCTAAGTCTTTTGCTCTTTTTAATATATTGATATGACCATGGTGTAATAAGTCGAATGTTCCATAGGTAATTACTTTTTTCATTTATTTGTTCACTCCAAAATTGCTTATTTTCTCACGCTGCTTAATATATTATTTATATTAAATATCTATATCTAGGGATTAAAATACCTATTATAAATATTTTCTGAGAATAAATATACAGGAAATATATTTAATTTTAATTCAACCTTCTAATACCCCTCGCATTGTTGATTAGCTTTTAATACAAAATAATTGAGAGATTTTATGTAAAAAGCTAATCTTAATTACAATTAATCTCAATTATAAACAAGTATAAATTTAAAGCGCGATAAAAAAATCAACGTAGTTTGGTATGAAGGCATTTTTTTGTTTAAAAAACCCTTCAAAAAAAGGTGTTTCTAGCGGGTTTACGGTTCTCCCTCAAAAATTGAAATCTAAAATAATATATGATTTACCTAAGTATTAGATGTTAAATCTATCAGACTGTCGATCCCCTTAACATTGAAACCCTACTCCCAAGATAATAAGTACCACTCAATTTTTCACTACCTGTTATATTGTTTTTAGGAATATGGGTTTACATACCAGTTAGTAGAATACTATTTTAAAATGCAAATTCTACATTAAACTTAATGTTAGATTCTTTGCAATAATAAAGTGTCGGCGGAAATCATTCCTTACATATCGTAACGGCAAAAAAGGCACTTTTTTCAGTAATTATTGCTTTGTACTTACGGCATTTAAGAAAGTTTTTTTTCAATACTTGGATATTAATGCTAATCAACACAAGTATAGGAGGTCGATACTTATCTAACTTCATTCTGTCCAAAAGAAATTTAAGCTTTCAATATTGACCTTCTTCAAAGACTTTAATTTCTAGTATTTTGATATTACAAACAATATCAATCACTAAATTCTTGTAATCTATGCTTTATAGTTGTTGTGGGTTGAATCCGACGGCTTCTTCCAAATTTATTATTCTTTTTGCCAAATAAAATTGAATAAAACCAACTACGCCTGTAATCTTAAATAAGTCTTATCAAAATTGAGAGCTTTGTAGCTCAATTCTCTTAAACTCCTTCAAACCTTTCTTATTGGCTGGAGATCGTCCTATAGAATAATACTCGACTCCGGATTTTTCCATGTGTTCCACACTATGCAAATTTCTACCATCGTAAACCAAAGGTGTTCTCATTAGGTCTTTAAATGCTTCCGGCTCAACCGCTTTTACTTCTCGCCATTCAGTGAAGATAAAGCAGACATTGGCATCTTTTAAAGCTTCTTCTGCACTATCCACATATGTAATTGTACCTTTTCCGTTGACTCCTTCAGGATGTACTTTTGAAAAATTATCCATACCAACTGGATCAAATGCATAAACATTTGCTCCTTGAGCTAATAACAGTGGAATATTTTCAAGTGAAGGGGCCTCTCTTAAATCGTCAGTTCCAGGCTTAAAAGTTAATCCAAGAACAGCCACCTTTAATCCATTCAAAGTTATCAAGCGGTTAGTTGCTTTTTTGTATAACAAAGTCTTTTGGTCTTTATTGACATCAATAGCAGCTTTGATGGTTTTTAGTTCATAACCATTTTGTGTTGCCAAATAATCTAACGCTTTAGTATCTTTTGGAAAACAAGAACCACCATAACCAATGCCTGCATTCAAGAATTTCCCACCTATGCGGTCATCAAAACTCATGCCTAGCGCCACATCCTGAACATCTGCCCCCACCAATTCACAAAGATTAGCAATATCGTTCATATAAGAAATCTTCAGTGCTAAAAAATCGTTAGAAGCGTATTTAATCATCTCAGCCGATCGTCGATTAACAGCCACAATTGGTAAATTAAAAGGTTCGTAAATCTTTTTCAATAAATTTTCTGCCCATTCGCTTTCCGTTCCAATAATAACGCGTTTTGCAAATAATGTGTCATGGACAGCTGATCCTTGAGCCAAAAACTCGGGATTTGATGCAACTTCTACTTTCACATTATTCACAAGAAAATCATAGATAAACTGTTCAACTTTATCGTTTGTACCAACTGGAACTGTAGATTTGACAACTATCAAACAATCTTTCTCCACGTTCTCAGCAATTTGCCTTGCAACCGTTGCTATGTATGAGAGATTTGCAGATCCATCTTCATTTTCTGGAGTTCCTACTCCTATGAATACCGCGTCTACATCTTTATACGCTGCTTTAAAGTCAGTAGTGTAATCGATTTTTCCAAGTTCGTAGTTCTTCTTCATTAGCTCTTCCAAATCTTCTTCATAAATAGGAGAGATGCCAGATTTCATAATTTTAACTTTATCTTCATCAATATCAACACACGTTACTTTATGACCCATTTCGGCGAAACAGACACCGGCTACTAAACCGACATAGCCTGTTCCTGCTACTGCTATTTTTAACATGGCACTATCTCCAATTTTTTTATTTTTAACTAGAATTTAAAGTTACAATTCCCTTATAAATATCGTATTATAACTATAAAACTAAAACTAAAACTATTTATCATATAACATCAACACTCTGCTATATATTTGACAACTTCTTTGGAAGTATTTCCAGTTTCTATAGTTCCATAAAAATCCAAAATATCTGCACAATTTTTTCTAATTTCATCTTCCTGCATATTTTCAATAAAGCTAAGTATATCTTTCTGATTAAAAGCCACGTTAAATGGCGACTTATCTATATCAAAATAAAAACTTCGATCCTTTTTAATATATTCTTTTCTGTCACTTTGATATAAAAGAATTGGTCGATTTAATAATGCAAAATCACCTGCACTTGAAGAATAATCTGTTATTAACATATTTGAAATTAATAGTAATTCACTCATATCTTCATAAGCGCTCACGTCTATAAATTTTTCGTTTATTGGAATCCCGTCCAAACCTTTCACTGCACTATGTGCTCTATATAAAACAACCCACTCTTGTTTCGTTTTTCTCTCTAAATGTGAAATGATTTCATTCCAATCTACTTCTACAGATACCTGTAATTTACCTTTAGACGTCGCATCTCTTCTCAAAGTAGGGGCAAAAAGCAAAATATTCATATCGGATTTTATCATTAACGACTTCTTAATCTTCTTATTATCTTCAAAATTAGCATTGATAAGAATATCATTTCTAGGAGATCCATTTTTTAATATTAGACCTTCGTAGCGAAAAGCACTCTTATAAACATTATCAGCATAATCAGAACCAGAAAGAACTAAATCACAAATCTTATTTTCAATATATTTGGTACTTTCATCTGCGAATGGAGAATCATATAAAACTTTTTTAAAGCCTCTATCACCGTGCCACGTATGAATATAAATTTGTTTTTTACTTTTGTATAAGTAAGTAGGCTTATTAAAGTTATCTACCCATACTTTAGAAGTAGCTAATTCTGCAAATGCTTTTATCGAGTTTTTATTGATACATTCAATGTAATTAGGAACTATACTACCTTTTGCTTTGACGTCATTAAATAACCATATTTGCTTTTTTTCTGGATACATTTCGTGTAATTTTTCAGAAATAGCCTTTGGGTTATCAGAGTATGACTTACCCACAAAACTTATAAAAACAACTTTTTCCTCGTTGATTCCTTTTGTTTTATTAACTATAAACATATAACTTTTTATAATTACAGAACTAAATAAAAGTACTATTTTTTTTAATAAAGGTATGTTCTTAATGTTTCTTAAAACCTTTGCCATGTCTATACCTCCTATTTACCTAATTTTTTAAACCTTGTGTAGAATACCCTTTTAATGATTTTATGATTTTTCAAAAATAAAAATGCCACATAAATAATGAGTATTAATACTTTAAATATTATATTTAATATGCTTAGCTCATTCTCGTAAATTGTATAACTTAAACTAAGTCCAATACCTAAAAAAATCCAGCTTATACAAACTACTCTCAACATTCCACTAAATTTAAAGCCTACATTATATTTTTTCCTGCTCATCTCAACTACAATAGAAACAACTACAATTTTAGCGATAAAGAAAGCTAAAGCAGCACCATACATACCATATTTTGGTATCAGTACAAATGCCAAAATTATATCTGTAAAACTCCCTAGTATAGTAGCATAAAATATTTTCTTTGAAGCTTCTCTAAAATAAAACAGTATATTAGCATAAAAATAATAAATTGATTTTATAGAATATGCTGCAATGAGTATAGGAATGGTTTTCCAGGCATTAGCATAATTTTCATCAGTAATTAGAATAAGTATTTCTTGAGAAAAAAGACCTAATAGAACATAAAATAAAGAATAGATAGTTAATAGGTGCATAGAAAAATTAACGATTTCTTCTTTTTTGGATACTTCATTTTTTTTTAATGTATCAAAAAACCAGGGCATTACAGCTCTATTCACTGCTGTTTGAATTAAATCAACCACTCCTCCAAATTGAGAAGCTACACTATATAAACCTACGAGAGTCAAATTACCGCTATTATTTAGAAAGATTCTTGAGAAAAATGTTGCTATATAAGTAGAGATATTATGTGGCATTATGGGTATAGAGTACTTTAATGAATCTAAAAGAATAGCTCTATCCATACAAAATGTAATTAAATTATTCTTTTTAAGATAAATAATCATGTATATAGAATAACCAACATCTATTATTAAAATTGAAAATAATATCCCCATTACACCATAGTCTAAAATATAAAGAAAAAATAAATTCAAAGAAACTTGTAAAGTGAAAACAATTAAATTAATTTTAGTTAATAATATACCTTTTTGCATACTCTCTAGAATATTTTGGTGGATTGTATGAAAACATGTAAAAGTAATTGTTATTAATGTAATCAAAATAACCGGATAAAAAGTAGCCCCTTTAAAAAAATAAGTTGTTAATAAATCATTGAAGATTAACATCAAGATAAAAAACAGAGAGCCCGATAAGAAAATAAAGTTAAGTATGGTACCATAAAATCTCTTCAATATTTCTCTATTATCTTTATATTCCGTATAAAACCTTACAATTGCTGAATATAATGAAAAACCCACTATATATAAGGCTACACTAGAAAAATTGTTTAATAGTGCTACAACACCATATTCCTCAGGTGTAATAAATAAGGTATAGATCGGCAGTAAAAAAAAACTTACCCCTTTAACTAGTAAATTACTAATTGTATATAAAATAGAGTTTTGCAAAACTTTCACTTTAGAATTCATTTATATACCTTCCTCTTCGATACTTGATATCTTAAATGAATTCAATTTCACATTAAATAAGCAATAGTAATAAAATAATATTAAAAATATCCAGATTGGTAATCTTCTTAATATATCTCCGCCTAGTATATAAGCCATCATTGCTAGTAAAGCTCCAATTATAATCGGATTTTTTTTACATATGCTAAATATTTTTTTCAAAAGATAGATAAATGCTATTAAACCAAAAATGCCTGCTTGTAAAAATACCGTGAGAAATGTCTGGTGCGCATCTATATATCTATTATTAATATAACTATGCGCTCCTGGTCCATATCCTAGAAAGACAGATTCAAATGCTTTATCAAGACCATATGTATATATTGATTGTCTTGCCCCACCACCGTCGTTGCTTGTAAAAAAGGTAGTTATATAATTTAATATAGGATTCCAAAAAAATAGCATAATAATAAAAGGTATTATACTTATAAAAATTAAAACTATTCTTTTCATTTTAGGCTCTTCTATTTTAATAATAAAACTTACTACAGCTAAGGCAATACCACCTATGATAAAGCCTATCAAGACTTTAGTGGATCCTGTACTTATACCTAAAACAACATTGGAAATCACCAAACTAAGAATACCAATTTTTTTTAGTTTATTTTTTTGTTCAACTAACAATTTTAATCCTAAAAAAGGTAAAGGCAATATAAACATCGCTGTATGATGTGGATTCGAAGCCAAAGGTACAAAGAAATCATAGTAAAGCAAGGAAAACCCTAATAACGAATTGGTAAATCTGCTTATCAAATATAAAATAAGTAACATTAAACTTGTGAATATAAAAATTTTATTCAATAAACTATTTAAATTAATACTTTTTACATTCAATATTATTATTTCTAATGTAAAACAAGCTATCAATATTAAAATATAAGCGAAGGAATCAAAAAGCATAGAAAAGCTCGTACCACTAAGATGGTTTAAAATAATGTAATTGTACGCAGATCCTAAAAAACTTAGAAATAAGAAAAGAATCCAAAACTTAGTGAAAATGAAGTATTTTTTATTTTTAAAATCGATTTTTATATTCTTGTTTAAAATTAATATTACAAAAAGAGAAATTAAAATTATTTCTGGAAGCCCAACATTGCTAATTCTGATTAATGTATATGGTGTGAAAAACATCGCCACAAATATCATATTCGAGTAAAAAGTAGATTTAATCTCATTATTTATTGTATTCAGAACAACTCACCACATTCTAATTAATGTAATCTTTAACATGCTTTTTGTATAATTTCTTATTTTTATAAAGATCAAATATAATTCCTACTGTTCTAATATTTAGACGTTTTAAATACCAATTGAAATCACGTTTTAACTTACGCTTATTAATGAAAAGATTAATAGATTTATTTCTTTGTTGACTATACTCTTCTTTATTCAGTTCTAAATAACTAGAATACTCTTTAATCTCACTAATAATTTCGGGATTATTCCCAATATTCATCTTTTTATCCCCTGCATAAAGAGGAACAGTTTCATAATCAACAACTTTATTATTTTGAATTTCCAAAACGAGTATAAATGATTTTTTATTTTCTTCTGTTTGCTTTACTAAAGGTTCCAGTGATTTATCAGTATAAACATCGTCGAAACAGAAATTCCCAAGACTATATGCAATTAGTGACTCATTAATATTTTCAATACCTTGCATAACATGTGGATGGTGCCCATAAAAGACATGAGGAATTTTCGAAGTTAACTTTCTAGCGAGTTCTATATGGTCATAATTAGGATAGTTTATATGCTCCTGTCCAAAGTGCAAACTTGTAATATTGAAAAATCCTTCTTGGTCATTTTTTATTAGTTTCTTTTCGATTTCATCGCCATCTAATATATTTATTCCCTTATTCGTTTTTGAATTATAATATCCTAACCCATTAGTTGAATAACAACAATATCCAGAAAAAGCAATCTTATTATTATTTTTTTCCACAAAAAGTTGCTTATTTTCTATACCAAAGTAAGGTATATTATTTTCCTTTAAAACTTCCTTTGTTGAATTATAACCATCATCTCCATAATCAAAGATATGATTATTAGACAAGTTAACAGCATCTATATTTAAATATTTTAACAACTGTACGTTACCAATATCAGATTTGATGAACGCTGACTTATAACCTTCCGGTGTATTAGATTCGCAAAAAGGGGTTTCTAGATTACCTACTACATAATCATATTCTTTTAACGTATTCGCAACGTCTTTAAAATAATCAAGTATTTCGTTGTTTTTTATTGAATATTTTCCGAAAAAAGCAATGTCCCCCAATAAAGCAACTTTCATTTTCATTCTCCTCTAATTCTATTTTATCTTTATGTCCTCTATTTTAAATTTATCGCCTAATATAAAATCGAAATCATCCGATATATAACTTTGATATCCTCCTGCAGTATAAAAAGTTAATTCCCCAAAATAAATTCTTCCATCCACATTATACAGATCTACTCTTACATGAGGAAAATCCCGTGATAGTGTCTCAGCAATTTGCTTCATTTTGTCAAAGTTTTTTGGTTTAGAAATATTAGTATTTATCTTTCTTATGTCTGCTCTTTTATAAGGCAATTGATTAAACTCAGTATCGAAAATACCTAATCCTATTCCTTTACTCAAAAAACGTTCTACAATCACATATAGAGAGAAAGGTTTTCCATTAAAACAGAAAAACTTATAATCGACTAAATCTTCATTTTGATCTTTCTCTAAGTACTCTTCACAAATAATTTTAGGTTTTATATCATAGTAGGCCCACTCTCGACCCATTTTTCCATCCCAAGCATTTATCCATTCATTAAGCGTCTTTTTTGTTAGTTCTATATTAAGTTGCGATTTATCTTGACAAATAATATTAGTGTGACTACCATTATTTGTCTTCAATACAAACTTTGATGGAAGGGCCTCAAAGTCTATCTCTTCAGCTTTATCATATACGCCATATAGTGGCACTAAAATATTTTCTAAATCTTTATCAGCTATATACTCACGTACTTTGTATTTATCGGAGCATTGTATCATAAGTGGATCGCGATAATATAATTTATACCACTGCAGTTTCTCAGTAAATCTTTTAGGTTTCTTTAAATTTAAATTTCTACTTTGAGAAATTCTATATTGAAATTTAATCATCATTTTATCTGGAATGAAATCAGTCAATTTCAATATTTTTAATCGTAAATTTTTGTTAGGAATCAACTTTTTATAATCCACTTTGTATCCCCTTAACTGTTTGAATTTCTTTCATATATGCATTAATCACGATGTCTCTATCATACTCTTTTTTTACTTTTTCCCTTGAATTACGTCCCATTTCCTTTTTCTGTTCATAAGATTTATTAATAAATTCTTCGATTTTCAAAACCAAACTTCCAGTATTTTTTCTTTCGAAAATATATCCATTAACGCCCTCTTCAATTGTTTCTCTACAACCTGCTATATTAGAAGCGATTAAAACTCTACCCATTGCAGCAGTCTCTAGTAAAACATTAGATAGTCCTTCTCCACCATGTGAAGGTTGCACCAAGCAACTTGCGTCTTTTATGAATGGTCTCACATCAGATTGATATCCAAGATAATTAACGGAACCTTCGAGTTTGTATTTCTGAATTAAATCATTAAAGTGAATTTGTGATTTTTCAATGAATCCAATAACATTAAAATTTACATTGGGATATTTCCCTTTTATTTCTTTAGCAGCCTCTAAATATTGTTCTATCCCTTTATCTCGCATAATTCTACCGATAAAAATAAAATTCAATTTCCCTTCAGGTGGATATTCTACAAACTCATATTCTTTTAGATTAACTCCCGAACCGGGAATTAATTTATAAGGACCTTTTACGATATTATTTTCCACTAAAGTATTCATGTCCTCTGTATTTTGGAAGAATACACATTTAGATTTTTTTAAGCCTACTTTATATAAATTAATTAGTAGAACTTTTAATGCATAGTTACCGTTAAAGCCACTTCCTAGTCCTGTGATGTTGTTAATACAGGGAATCCCCTGCATTCTACAAGCTATACCACCGTACAAATTAGGCTTTATAGTGTATGTAAGTACCACATCCGGTTTTATATCTTTCAATATTTTTACGTAATGACCAACTAATTTTAAATCTGTCGCTGGATTTGTTCCTCTTCTGTCTACATTTGTTTCAATAAACTTGCATCCCCAACTAATCATTACATCAACTTTTTCATCGTATGGAAGAGATATATATACCTCATAGCCATCATTTAATAATCTTCGAATTAACTCTTTACGGAAGTTATAGATTACAAAACCATGATTACCTAATAATAGAACTTTTTTTTTCATAATAAGATCGGCCACCTATTTACATACTTTTTTTCAAAGATTCTTTTAAATTCCTAACTTGATAATCTTCTTTATATTGACTAATACTCACGTCATAAATTAAATTACCGAAAACTTTATTAACAACGTTAACTTTTCCAATTAGTGGACTAAGAAAGCAATTAAAGATTTTTATAAGTTTTATATTTTTTCCGCTTTCTTCAGCAATAATCTTAACCATCTCACTTGTCTTTACATATTCCTTATTTTGTGGAAAAAACAATCCGTGCTCTTCATTTATAATCATAAGTTTTAAAAACTCACTAAGATTGTCAATATGAAGCATACTACGCTGATTATCAAAGTCAGGAAATATCGGAAGGACTTTGGCTGCTTTAGCCAATTTCGGATAATTCCCTTTCGAGTTCTTTCCATAAATCATAGGAGGTCTAATAACAGCAACTTTAAAATCTTTACTTTTAAGAAGTTTTAAGCCTTCCTCTGCTTGAAGCTTACTATTTCCGTAGAAGTTACTCGGTTTCGGATTTGTATTTCGATCAATAACTCTCTTATTGCTATTACTATCTCCATATACGATGATGCTACTCATAAAAATAAATTGTTTAACACCTTGGCTTTTTGCATATTCTGCAACTTCAATTGTAAGGTCACGATTCACTTTATAGTATTGCTCTTCCATTTTAGGATCTGTAGAGACATGAGCAATTCCAGCAACATGCAGTACAGAATCATACGAGGAAAAGTTCTTCTTTTTCCAATCATTTTCTCGTACAGATACCTCTTCTACTTCATACTTGTCAGACCATTGACTTAACCATTCTATAAAGTTCGTTCCTACATAGCTCCCTTGCCCGGTAATTAAAATTCTTTTTTTGCTCATGTCTCATACACCTTTTGTATTAAGAATTTTTATTTGTTAAGTTCGTACCTTCTTTAACGCCATCACTTTTCAAAACACTAAAGACAGTCCCAAAGAATATCTTAAAGTCCAACACCGGACTCATCTTCTCAACATACTCTCCATCAATCTTCGCCTTAACCACAATCGCCAACTCGTCCCTGCCGCTAATCTGAGCCAAGCCGGTCAAACCAGGTAAAATATCATTCGCCTTATACTTATCCCGCTCCGCAATCAGATCATACTGATTCCAAAGCGCAGGCCGCGGACCAATTATGCTCATTTCACCTTTTAAAATATTAAATAACTGAGGCAGCTCATCTAAACTGGTCTTACGTAAAAACTTGCCTGTTTTCGTAATGAAAAAGTCAGGTTTTTCCAGCAAGTGAGTTGGCATATCGTTAGGTGTATCGATTTTCATAGTTCGGAATTTCAGGATATTAAAATTCTTCTTGTCTTTACCAATTCTTTTCTGTCTAAAAAGGATTGGACCTGGTGAGTCTATCTTTATGAAAATACATAGAAGTAGAAAAATAGGAGATAGACCAATAATAATTAATAGTGATAAAGAGAAATCTACAATTCTTTTCGTAAATGAGAACATCATGTTCTCCTTTCTATCTGCAAATTTTCTTATTATTTTATTTAAGCAGACCCAACTTCAACTTCTGGAGTTGCTACATTCTTCCGATTAGCCAAGGTCACAAGCACGTCCTTAACCTCATCATTCCCCATCTCAGGCAACTTCTCCAACAGGTAAGTCAACTCACCCTCACTCACCGGATTCGCCTTCCCAATATAAATCTTCGGAAATACCTGCTCGGTCTGGATTTCGTTTTCATTCAACAGTTCTTCAAACAGCTTCTCCCCCGGACGGATCCCAGAAAAATTGATGCCGATTTCGCCTTCTGAATAACCAGACAAGCGGATCAAGTTCTGTGCCAAGTCGACAATCTTCACAGGTTCGCCCATATCCAGCACAAACACTTCCCCGCCTTCAGCCAGCGTACCGGCTTGGATAACAAGTCGTGATGCTTCTGGAATGGTCATGAAGTAGCGCGTCATGCGTGGATCCGTCACCGTAATGGGACCACCGGCCGCAATTTGTTTCTTGAACAACGGGATAACCGATCCACGGGAACCCAGTACATTGCCAAAGCGCACCGCTGCGAATTTCGTGTCGCTGCGTTTCGCCAGGTTTTGGACGATCATCTCGGCAAAGCGTTTTGTCGCGCCCATGACGTTCGGCGGATTTACCGCTTTATCGGTGGAGACCATGACGAAATTGCCGACGCCGCTCAAATGTGCGGCTTCTGCTACGTTTTTCGTGCCGTAGACATTGTTCTTGACCGCTTCCATCGGATTGCCTTCCATCAACGGCACATGCTTATGCGCCGCTGCGTGGTAAACCACATCCGGTTTGTAGGTCTCCATGATTTCCAGGATGCGTTCACGGTCTTGGACGTCTGCGATGATCGGGATGATTTCCGTATCGGGAGGCAGTTTTTGGCGCAGTTCCATATCAATTAGATAGATGGAGTTTTCCCCGTGTCCTAAAAGCAAGAGTTTTTTCGGTCCGAAGCGCGCAATCTGGCGCGAGATTTCAGAGCCGATCGAACCGCCTGCACCCGTGACAAGAATCGTTTTGCTGGTCAGCTGATTGGCGATTTTGTCCATATCGAGTTTGACTTCATCGCGCCCTAAAAGGTCTTCAATCTTGACGTCCTGAATATCCGTTACGGACACTTTCCCCGTCATGATGTCTTCAATGAGCGGGATGGTCTGTGTCCGGACACCAGAGTCCATGCAGGTTTTGATCAGCTCGGCCGTTTCCTGCTTGCCGAGTGACGGAATGGCGATGATGATGGTGTCAATTTTATTGTCCTTGGCGATGTCGGCAACGTCCTTTGTGTTGCCGTTGACCACTCGGACACCGTAAATATCTAGGCCTTGCTTGTTCTTGTCGTCATCGACGTACAAGACCGGAAGCAAGCCGTTTTCCGGATTCGCCAGCAATTGGCGGGCCACTAAGCTGCCCGCTTTCCCGGCACCCACTACTAAAGTTCGCTTCAGCTCTGAATCTTTGGATTTCATCTTTTTGTCGCGGAACAATCGCCATGACAAGCGCGATCCGCCGATCAAGATCAGATGCAGCATCCACGTGATGGCCAAAGCACGGAACAGTACGTCGCCTCTGTACAGGTATTGCACGACGCCGATTGCCACAATCGACCAGCTGACCGCCTTGAAGATGGACGTCAACTCCCCAATCGAAGCGTATTCCCAAACTTTTCGGTACAAGCCGTAATACATGGCCAGTGCGTGGTGGGCAACGAAAATGGTTAAGGCACTGGCGAGAAGAAATTTGTTTTGCAGTACATCATTATAGGGGTACAGCACATAATAGCCGACAAAAATTGAGAAAAAAACAATTAGTGAGTCGGCAATCAGTAATAAAGAAACGCGGTTTTTCAGAGACATAGGGTCAATCCTTTCGTAATCCAGTACTATATTCATATATACGCAAAAATCTTATCTAACTCTAACATACTATGAAATGGAAATGATAGGATTTTTTAAACAAAATAATACTTTTTTATTATTTATTAAGCAAATATATTCCACCATTTGCCTTTACGGATGTCTTCTGGCTCTAATACATGTAAATGGTCATCCAGGAGGATGCGCTCATTGTTCTCGAGGAAAATGTCCACCATGTCATGCTGGTTCTTCTTTTCCAGGTAATCGAGGCCTTCGTTGAACAGGAATGGACGCTTGTCCAAGCTATGGACATCCGATCCATATACATGGATCAAGTTGGCGTCGATCAGGGTCATGGCTGTGCGCTGGATCGCTTTGCCAAAGCTGCCGGCAACCGATCCGGACGTGACTTGCGCCATCGCTCCGTGGAGCAAGAGCTTCTTTAGCCGCTCTGGCTTTTCGATGATGCCTTGGTTGCGTTCGGCGTGGGCGATGATCGGCACGTAATTATTGGTGATCAATTGTTGGATGATAGGCACCGTGTAGGCTGGAATGCCGGATGACGGCAGTTCCAGCAGGACGTAACGGGACCCGGCCATCGTCAACGCTTCACCGGCGATTAAGCGTTCCGGCAATTTATCGGACAGCCGGCATTCCTGGCCGCTGTATACTTTCAAGGGAATCTGTTCTTGTGCAATATAGCTATTGACCAGCTCTAGTTGTTTTTTTAACGCTGCAAGGTTGGTTTTGAAATTCGGATGAAAAGCGTGCGGGGTGGCAATGATGCCGGTGAGTTGTTCGTCGACTGCTTTTTCAAGCATTCGCTGGGTCTGTTCCATCGTTTCCGCGCCATCATCAAGTCCGGGCAGTATATGGGCATGTGTGTCAATCATGGTTGTGTCCTCCTTTGACGCTTAAAAAAAAGTAAAAAGGAAACCCTTTTTACTCTGTATTTCCGTAATATTGATAGTAGTAATTATCTTTCGGCAGGGCAAAGTTATTTAGTACCGCCCCAATCAGGCGGCTGTTGGATGACTCGATGGCTTCTTTGGCTTTCAGCGCCATTTCTTTCTCGGTATTGCCTGAGCTGACTACGAGGATCGTGCCTTCACATTTGTTCGCGAGGATCTGTCCATCTGTTACGGATAGAACTGGCGGCGCGTCAAAGAGAATCAGGTCATACATCTCTTTCAGCTGTTCAATCAGCGCTGACATCGATTTCGAAGCAAGCAGCTCTGCAGGATTCGGCGGAATCGGACCGCACGTCATCAAGTCCAGACGTTCAACCGCTGTTGGGCGGATGACTTCCTGGATGGAATTTTGGCGTGTCAACACACTCGACAAGCCAACCGTATTCCCTATGCGGAAAGTGTAATGCGTGGTGGGTTTGCGCATATCGCCATCAACTAGCAAGACTTTCTTGCCTTCCTGTGCGAAAACGACTGCCAGGTTGGCGGCAGTGGTCGACTTTCCTTCTGACGGTGCCGCTGACGTGACAACCAAGGTGCGAATGTCTGCATCCGGTGACGAAAAGTTGATGTTGGTGCGCAAAGTACGGAATTGTTCCGCTACGAACGAACGGGGTGTTGTAAATGCGATCAGTTTACGCGCAGTTTCCTGCAGGACCTTTTTCTTTCTCGCCATGTTCTATCCCGCCCTTCTGCTTGATGTTGTGGTTTGTTCGAGCTTTGCTTCTTCTTTGATCGGTGAAATGACACCGAGCAACGGAACGCCCAGGATGTCTTCGATGTCCTGCTGCGTCTTGATGGACGTATCCAAGTATTCCAGCAGGAATGCGATTCCGACGCCAAGCATCAAGCCGATGACTGCGGCAATGGCCATGTTCAGCATCGGATTGGGTGCGACCGGTGCCGGATTTTCTTTCAGTACAGCGGGTGACAAGATCGATACGTTGTCGACATTCATCAAGCCTGTGATTTCACTTTCGAATACTTTCGCGGTCGTATTGGCGATTTCCACTGCGACTGCAGGGTCTTCGTCCTGTACGGTGACATTGACCACCTGGGAATTTTCAGCGGTAGCGACGGTAATTTTGCTGTTCAGCTGCTCTGCGGACATATCCAGGTCGAGTTGCGTTGATACTTCGTCCAAGATAGCCGGGCTTTTGATGATGACTGAATATGTATTGATCAATTGAAGATCGGTTTGGATGTTCTGGTTGGTCAATTGGCTGGCTTCTGAAGCTTCTTGGTTGACCAGAATTTGAGTTGAAGTTTGATACATCGGGGTCAAGACTAGGAACGACACAACACCTGCGATGGTAATGGCTAAAATGGTCATAAGTGCGATTAACCCGGCCCGTTTTTTCAGGGTTTTGAACAGGTCTTGTAAGCTGATGGTTTCTTCCATGTGGTAAGTATCTCCTTTTATTTTCATATTATTAGCTGCAAAATTGAACCAATTGTCTTCAAACTGCCGATGTTCCGCAAAACAACTCCGCTTTCCTACGGGCTTGCACCGAACTAACTCGGGCTTTGGCCCGAGTGGATTTCGGTACTTCACTATCCCGCGGGAGTCTCCGTTATTTTGCTCCACATCTTTATATCATTTTTTGAAAACAAAGAACAAATAACTCATCGTCTGTAATTGAGTTAGTACCTTAATGCCGGCGTCTCCACGACTGAGCAAAGCTATGAGACGAGTTTTCTTCCCGATTCATGGCGTGAGCCCTGCCCCAAGCGACCGAAGTAGCTTTGCAAAATCCTCGTTCAAACTAACAAAATTTTGGTGCTATTTATAAACAACTTAAAATAGTATAGCATAGGAAAGAGTCGAAAGAACTTCCAATTTTAAAATGTTTTATAGGCTATTAGGATGAATTATGCTATCTTTATTTGTAAGTATAGGTGTTTTTTGAAAGGAGCATTCCATGAAATTGTATAAAATTGGAGCGGTACTTGCTGTCATTATCTGTATAACTGCGCTCGTATTTAGCTACTTAACTTGGCAAAACAAACTGGAAAACGTATTGGACAAACCGCAACAAACGGACGTAGAGGCAAGCAGCACAAAAGAAGCCTCCACTAAAGAGAAACAGGCACAACCGAACAGTAACAATTCCGTGAAATTCGAGGAATTGTCGGCGAACACCGATCGCGCTGTACAGGACTTGCTGATGGACCGAAGCGACAACGGGGAAACGGTTCAGCTATTGATTGCCGGCTCAGCCGCATTGGACTCAGGCGAACCTGGCTACGCGGAACAATTGGCCGCTTCTTTGGAAGACGCTTATGGCAACTTTATCGAAGTTGATATCGTTTCAGTAGAAGGAACTTCCGAATTCCTGTCAAACATCGACTTGTCTGGGGGCTATGATTTGGTGCTGCTCGAGCCGATGACCTTGATGAACAACGACCGCATCGCCATCGAACAGGAGCGCGAACATATCAAAGAGTTTAACGCTATAATGACTGACGAAGTGGCCGATGCTGAGTTGGTGCTCCATCCTCCGCAGCCGATTTATGGCGCCGGCTATTATTTATCGCAAGTTGCCGCATTGGATGAATTCGCAGCGACAAACGGTTATGCTTATATTGACCACTGGTCCGCTTGGCCAGAGACAGATGATGAGTCGCTCAAGGATTATTTGACGGAAGACGGATTGCCGAACACTAAAGGCGCAGAGCTATGGGCAGACGAATTACAGGCGTATTTTATCGCCAACTAAAAGGGGCACAACTTGATGAGCAGAAGAGTTAAAAAGAACAAGAAGAAAAAATGGCCGTGGATCGTGGGGATTCTGGGATTGATCGTAGTTGGCCTGGGCATCTACTTGTTCACGGTTTACAACAGCTTCACCAATACGTTGGAAGAAATCCACGAACCGATTGAACGCGAGGCTTCTGACAAACGCGCAACCGACCAGGCGATCGACTTGAACCAGGAAGATCCATTTTCAGTCTTGCTGCTGGGAGTCGATGAACGCGAAGACGACCGCGGCCGTTCGGATACGGTGGTTGTGTTGACTGTCAACCCGGCGGAAGGATCGACGAAGATGGTATCGATTCCACGCGATACCTACACCGAGATTGTCGGACGCGGCACAACGGACAAGATCAACCACGCGTATGCATTCGGCGGCATCGAAATGTCATTGGCTACCGTGGAAAACCTATTGGATATCCCGATCGATTACGTGATGCAAGTGAATATGGAAGGCTTTAAGGATATTGTTGATGCAGTCGGCGGAGTTGAAGTCACTAACGCGATGGCCTTCGACGATTATGCGGAAGGCACCATCCAATTGGACGGCAAAGAAGCTTTAGGCTACGTGAGAATGCGCAAGCAGGATCCGGAAGGCGACTTTGGCCGTCAGAACCGACAAAAGCAAGTGATCCAGGCGATTATGAAAGAAGGTGCCTCGGTTAATAGCTTGTTGAATTACAAGAGCATCTTCACGGCGCTTGGCGATAACGTCCGCACGAATATGACGTTCGACGAGATGATGGATGTGCAGTCGAATTACCGCGATGCGATCGGCACGGTTGACCAAATTATTGTTGAGGATGGCTACGGAGAGACGATCAATGGCATTTGGTATTATATGATGGACGATGCCGAGCTGGCGGAGATCCAGTCGGCTTTGAAAGAGCATTTGAATATGTGAGATTAAAAAGCGTAATCCTAATAGGGTTGCGCTTTTTTGTTTTGTGAGGTTCGGTAAGTTGTGAATGGTGTAGTAGATTTTTGGGGATTCTATAAGTCGCTTCGGTCGCTCTGGAGTGGGTTCCCACACTAAGCCGGGCAGCTGAATTGCGCTGCCAGTCTTAGTGCTCCACCCACTCCATTGCCGCGCCTCAGCTAGGTGTGGTGGGAATACGCAGCAAACTTTCTGGTTTTGTGGCGGAAAGTAAGAGACTGGTTCTGGAAACGCTCGGCAACGGTGGGACACGCGCCTTCGCTTGGAGAGGAGAATAATATTGAATAGTAGTTTTTGATGGGTTCTACATGACCGAGCGAGGTTTCTATCTCACAGCCAGGCTTCTCTACATGGGAGTTTCGGCTCCTTACATGAATTTCATGTGGAAAATCACAGCTTGTGTGTGAGTGAGGCCTGATCAGAAAGTGTCACTTGCTATCCCCGGCTGTTCGCCATGCGAACAGCTTCCATTCAGGGCTTGAACTGGATGGAAAAGACCACATTCAGGTAGAAGTGGCAAAAATTCCTGTAGAGGGTTGAATGGTTAAGGTAGACGATCCAATCGTTCAGGTAGAAGCCCCAAACAGTCATGTAGAACCCCAAAACATTCAGTTAGAACCCCGAACCGCCTTCCCGAAGCTACAATTCCACAAGTAGCTTCCAGTAAAGAGCACCCTCGTTCAAGTTCAACCCACATAATTGATGCAGAAACTACCGTTTCTGCGAAAGCCCCATACCATTTCAGGACTAGCCCGCTGCCTGGTTTTTCGCACACCCCCATTAGAGAGTGACACTCACTCTTTTTTTTAAAAAACTAGAAGAACGAGCGGAAGGTGGCGACTCCTGGGGGAACCAGCGAAGTGCCGAAATCCACTCGGGCGTTAAGCCCGAGTTAGTTCGGCGCGAGCCCCCCGGAAAGCGTCCACCTGGAGCGACTTCTTCTCCCTCCATT
This sequence comes from Planococcus sp. BI3, assembly GCF_056680115.1. NCBI lineage: Bacteria > Bacillati > Bacillota > Bacilli > Caryophanales > Caryophanaceae > Planococcus > Planococcus sp. BI3. The sequence goes on along the minus strand of NZ_CM155266.1, from coordinate 3,546,328 downwards.
CTTTCTAGTCTGCATTTTTCATCCACAACTCCCCATTTTCCACACAAAAAAGCCCACCCCTGTCGATAAGGGGTGGGCGATTGTGTGGGGATTAGGTTACTGGGCCGTCCGGCTTGTCAGCAAACTCGTCGTTTTTTTTTTAGTATCTCCGAACTTGAGTGTCTTTAGATCATACTTATGAACAAAATGCACAAAAACTTGTCGTGGCATGCCAAGCTGTTTGGCGCCCACGGATGGTCCCACATTGTCCTTGATGTAGAGGTCTTTCATCACTTCCACCAAGGCTTTGTTATGGCGTTGCTCTACTTTTTCTCTATAAGAGTCATACTCCGTCATAAGCGCTTCATCTCACTTCCCAATGATTTGTATAGGTCTTGCGCTATTTTTCTCTACTTATATTCTCATTATAATAGAATCCCCTATGGATTACTAGTCTAAAAGACATGTTTTTAATTGTAAGTTTGTGATATTTACACTAGTTTATTTTATTGTGTAAACTTTCAGCCAATTCCTATTGGCTGAACACGTTTTTTTCCTTAGTGCAGCCTGAACGACAGCCGTTTGGTCTCCGCCTCTTTGATGAAGTTCTCCATTACCGTATCACTTTCGAATTCACGCGCTTTCAAGCGATCCCATTTGGAGGTTTTGCGGTACTCTGTTTCACTCGACAGCAACTTCTCGATTTGTGCCTGGACACTGAACAGCTTGCTCTTCTCCGAAAATGAATCGCCGCTTTCGAACGGCGCCAGTTGATGAAGAAAGCCTTCCGTCATCCCGAAGTGGTCATTGATTTTCGCCGTGATCGCCGGAATGCCGCAGCCGGCCGCTTGGATCAACGGAACGCCCATGCCGACAAAACAGAAAGTGTTCTGCAGCGCACGTTTTTTGTCCGCATAGGTGAATGCTCCGTGCATGAAGATATGGTCACGCGCAGGAGACTCAGCGATTTTTTCGCGCAGATCGTCTTCGCCTTGCCCTGCTCCGTAGATATGATAAGTGAATTCGGAATCCAGCTTGATCAACTCTTCCATGATGTCGACCATGTAATAATTATAGGTCCGGAAATGCGCCAGCTGACCAATAGAGACGATGCGGCGTGAAGAGAAGTTGCCGAAAGTCTTCGACGGTGCACAGAAATCGAGCGGCATCGGGAAGATGGCATTGCCTAAATGTTCTCCGATTGCCTGTTCAGTCACCTTTTTAATGGACGGATTCATGAACAACAATTTATTGTAAAAATTCGGATCGATGAGCTTCAAGGTTTTGACGATCCCACCCACGCTTTCCCGCTTATAGCTTTCCGGATGATAGACGCCGGACAGCCGCTTGGTCGCAGGCAATAGATACGACAAGAGAAACGACAGCGGCCCGAACGAATACACCAGATCGAATTTATTGTCGAAACGCGAACTCCACATTCTAGTGAGGAGCCACATATTGACCGAAGGGTCTCTCGGATCTTCATCAACCACGATGGTCACGCCTTTTAACGACTCGAGTTCACTCAGCAAAGGCCCTCCACTGCTGAACAAGTACAGCGTGACGTCATAGTCATGCGCACTGAGCCATTTGACCATGCGGACCACCAGCATTTCCACGCCGCCCCGCTTCATGTTCTTATGTATGAGCGCAATCGATTTAATGGGCCGTGTCTGGGTTTCGAAGTTTAAATAATCGCTGTTGCCGAATGTAATCATGAAATCACCTCATCCGATGGAATGTGTGCTATTTTTTCGCTGTATAAATGGACTTAGTTCTCTGCCTGCTGATATTCCACAAACCAGTTCCGCTTCCGAGCTCACAGGAGCAATCGTTTTTGCTCTACCTAAAGCGGGCTCTTTTAGTTCAGCTTATACAAGTCTGCGTATTTGTACTTTTTGATGTACCAGTCACAGGTGATTGAAAGCCCCGTTTCGAGCGGGGTAGAAGGTTCAAATCCTGGGATACGCTTTCGCACGATTGGCGCTGCCTTCGAGTGGACAGAGAGATCAGACTGGATAATCAGGTCGTTCTGCGGATTATTTCCCGGGAAATCACGAAGCAAACGAGTGATTTGCTGCGCAAGCTCCCTGTCCGTCAAGCGGGCATTGGAGCCGGTCCTGTAACGCTCGCCCAGGTCTCCCAGATGGAAGACGGTGTCGATGGCTTCGCATAAATCACTGACAAACAGCCAGTCCCGTATCTTTTCTCCCTCTTCTGGAATTTCCAGCTTGCCGTCCAGTGCCTGCCGAATCGCGAGCGGGATGAGTTCGTCCTCCTGCTGCATCGGTCCGAAGATTTCTGGACTGGCGGTGGTGACGATAGGCAATCCGTGTTGCTCGTGGAACTTCTGGATCATTGTATCGGCTCGTTCTTTGCTTTCGCTGTATAGAGTGTTGTTCGAGGTTTCTGCAAGGGACAGATAATGAAAGCGCGATGCGGTATATTTAGGGTTCGGCTCATGCACATCCTTCATCCAGGCGCTTTGTGCGGCATGCAGCAAGTTCATCGTGCCGAGTACGTTGGTCTGTTCATAAAGGCGAATTTCTCCGACCCGCTCCACACTGCGCGTTTCCGCTGCCAAGTGGATGATGTCAGTAATATCATAAAGCTCAAACAAATGGCTGATAGCGTAGGCGTTCCGGATATCGGTACGGTGAAAGGCATAGCGTTCTTGCTGTTCCGGGCAATGGATATTTTCCGGATTGGCCGCTTCGGTGTTGTAGTCGATATTGATAATCTGATAATCCGGATATTTGTTCAAATAATAATGGATCATATTAGAGCCGATAAATCCATGGCCCCCTGTGACAAGTATGGTCTTAGCGCTCATTGCCATTCCCCCTATCGCTTGACTTCAAGATTAGAGGTGAGCACAAAAGCCCTTAAGCTTGTTGCGCCCTCCTGTCTTTTAGACCAAGAATACTTTCCATACTAGGACAATCCAGTTAAAAATAGGTTAAAAGAATTTGTTTTCTAAATATTAAATTATTATACCTCGAGTTTGGATAATTTGCATTAGTAATTATAATAATTTACAGACTTTAGTTACACATTTTTATCATATAGTCGTGACTAAATGTATAATTGGAAATTTTTTGTTGTTATTTATTTGTTTTAGGGTGCAATTTTATTTTCTTGTATCAGTTTATAGGACTTTTTATTTAGTTCGAAAAATAAGCGTTTTTTATGGGGGTCTGGAGCGTAGCGTGGAGGAAGAAATCGCTCCAGGTGGACGCTTTCCAGGGGGCTTGCGCCGAAATCCACTCGGGCTTGGCGCCCGAGTGGATTTCGGCACTGCGCTGATTCCCCAGGAGTCGCCACCTTCCGCTCGTTCTTCTAGGTTTCTTCCCATTTATAAAGGGTGTGTGGGAGTGAAAGCGTCGCTGGTGTATGGAAATGAGAAGATAATAAGAAAGCGATCTGTACATAGTGCTTTTCGCAGGCGAAAAGCGGGCATCTTGGAGGAGCGAAGCGGATCGCTCTTGGTTTTGGGTTGTGGGAGCGAGTGAGCGAGGGGTGGATCGCTCTTACCTGAACGTTTCGTGGTTCTACCTTCAGCATATGGGTTTCTACATGAACTCGTGGAGCGGCTACTTGAACGTGCCAGTTCTATAGCTGAACCTTTTCCACTTCTACCCCAATGCCACCTGTTTCACCCAAGTTCAAGCCCTTGAATGGAAGCTGTTCGCACGGCGAACAGCCGGGGATAGGGAGCGGCACTTTCTGCTCAGGCCTCACTCACACACAAGCTGTAATTTTTCTCATGAAATTCGTGTAAGGAGCCGAAACTTTCATGTAGAGAAGCGTAGTGGTGAGGTAGCATCGTCACCTTCTATGGTAGAAACCTGAAATGTTGAGTTAGAAACCTCAATGGTTCTTGTAGAACCCCCGAAAAGATGATTCTTCAATCCTTTTTTTCACACTAAGCGAAGGCGTGTGCACCACCGCTGCCGAGCGTTTAAAGAACCCCACTCTCCCTTTCCCCCCCACACACCACAAGTTTGCTGCGTATCCCAACACCCCCAGCGGCAGGTGCGTCCAGGAGTGGACGGAGCGATAAGACTAGTAGCGTACTTCAGCTACTTGGCTTATCGCGGGAGTCCATTCCAGAGCACCGGAGCGACCTATAGAACCGCACAAAAACTATTACTCTCCAAGCGAAGGCGCGTGCACGTGCGCTGTCGAGCGTCTCCAGAACCACTCTCTCCATTCTCCCCACACAAAAAAAGGTTCACTGCATATTCCCCAATACCCAGCGGCAGGCGCGTTCCCGGAGTGGGTGGAGCAATAAGACTGACAGCGCACTCCAGCTGCCTGGCTTATTGTGGGAACCCACTCCAAAGCGCCAGAGCGACTTATAGAATTCCGCTAAAACTATCACTCTCCAAGCGAAACGCTGCCTGGCTTATTGCGGGAGTCCATCCCAGAACACCCGAGCGACTTATAGAATCCTAATTGTTAGGCTGACCACTGGCACCCAAACAATATAAAAAAGAAGAGTGCATCACTCTTTACCGGAGGAGTGTGAAAAACATAGGCAGCGGACTGGTTATGAAGTGGTATGGGGCTTTCGCAGAAACGGTAGTTTCTGCATCAATTTGTGGGTTGAACTTGAACGGGGGTGCTCTTTACTGGTAGCTGCTTGTGGAATTGTAGCTTCGGGAAGGCGGTTTGGGGTTCAACCTGAATGTTTTGGGGTTCTACATGACTGTTTGGGGCTTCTACCTGAACGATTGGAGCGGCTACATGAATGTTACAGATCTATAGCTGAACCTTTTGCTCCTTTTCCTGAACCTTTTCCACCTCTACCTGAATGCCACCTGTTTCACAATAGTTCAAACCCATGAATGGAAGCTGTTCGCACAGCGAACAGCCTGGGAATAGAGCGTGGCGCTTTCTGATCAGGCCTCACTCACACACAAGCTGTGATTATTTCCTCAAATTCATGTAAGAAGCCGAAACTTTCATGTAGAAAAGCGTAGTGGTGAGGTAGAAACCTCGCTCAGTCATGTAGAACCCATCAAAAACTACACTTCAATATTAATTCTACTCTCCCAGCGAAGGCGCGTGCATCACCGCTGCCGAGCGTTTTCAGAACCACTCACTCTCTTTATCCACAAAAACAGAAAGTTTGCTGCATATTCCCACACCACCTAGCTGAGACGCGGCAATGGAGTGGGTGGAGCACTAAGACTGGCAGCGTAATTCAGCTGCTCGGCTTAGTGTGGGAACCCACTCCAGAGCGGCGAAGCGACTTATAAAACCGCAAAAAAACTATCACTCTCCCAACGAAGGCGCGTGCACCACCGCTGCCGAGTGCTTCCAGAACCACTATCTCCCTTTCCCCCACACACTACAAATCCGCCGAATATACCCCATCACCCAGCGGCAGGTGCGTCCAGGAGTGGACGGAGCGATAAGACGAGTAGCGTACTTCAGCTGCTTGGCTTATTGCGGGAGTCCATTCCAGAGCACCGAAGCGACCTATAGAACCTTTATGTACTCCCACCACTCTCCCTAGGTGGCCTGGCTTCTTGTGGGAACCCACTCCAGAGCGGCGAAGTGACTTATAGAATCCTTATTGTTTGGGTCCTGGCACCCAAACAATAAAAACCAGCCCTCTCTATAAGAGAAGGCTGGTTTTGCGTTTTCTATGGGACCAATCGATTGACTACCGGCAGCTTTTGCATGGCCAGGATGATGACGAACGAGATGGCGAATATCAGGACCCAGACGAGCGGTACGCTGATGATCGGGTTGAATGTGGTTTCATTGAGCCCGAAGAATTTATTCAGGTAAATCTGGACGAGCGGATGGATCACGTAGATGCCGAACGTAGCCGTGCTGATCCGTGTGATTAGGGCATTCGGTTTGATCTTGTGCGCCATGTGCTGGAAGGCGATGAAGATGAACAGTGTAATAGGCAATGCGTTCGGCCGGTAATGCTCGTAGAAGAAATCATCGAATTCGCCGATTGGCGTGCCGGTGTTCAAATAATAAGTGCTCCAAAGCGTTACGAAATAGCCGATGGCGGCCAGTATGCCAAGTGGCGTCAGGTATTTTTTCGGAACCGGGTAAAGCACGAGATACGCTCCCAGCAGGAAGTAGCCGATATACGGTTGGAACAATCCGGCATCTATGGCGATTTCAAAGTCGAAGAATTTCGGCAGGAACGGCAGGAAGCTGGAAAAAAGGATCCACAACAGCAAAAAGGCCTGGAATGTTTTCTTGTCCATATGAAGCACCAGCAGCTTCAGGAACGGCGCCATGATATACAGGCCGGTGATGATGTACAGGAACCACAAGTGGTAATAGATGTCGTCGGTCAGGAACTGGACCAGGATTTCATAGGCGGTATAGGATTCGCCCAGCTCGTAAATATTGTACAGCGTGTAGATGAAACTCCAGAAAATCAACGGAATGACGACTTTCGACAGCCGTTTCCGCAGAAACTCCCCCACACTTTCCTCTTTGGCACGCGTCAGCAACAAAGCACCGCTGAGCATGAAGAACATCGGAACGCACCAGCGCAGGCCCGAATCCACAATATTGGCGAAATGCCAGATCCAGTCGTCAGTGGTGGTGCTGTTGATGATTTTCGATACTACATGAATGCCGACTACTACGAAAATCGACAAGACACGCAGCCAATCCATATAGTCATACCTTCTAGCCATATGGCGCAACTCCTTCTTCTATATATGTATGATGTTTTGGTGAATGTTCTTTCACGATTTATGTTGGAAAGATATTCCGCAAGACAGCTGCGCTTGCGGGCCCACAGGATGCGGGTCATGCAGTTGGTGCGGCAGGACGTCGCGGTGCCAACTGCCAAGGGCGTCTCCGCCGTTTTGCTCCATATCTTATCTAGCGCGCTTTCAAAGTGAAGCTTCTTGTTATGGATCGTTGTCTCCTGGATAAATAGAGAACATCTTATGGCTGCAACATTATAGAAGAAAGTGCGAAAGGCGGCGACTGTTCTAAGTAAGCTAGTCGCAAAGACACTAGTCGAACGCCCTTCGGCCAATGTCTTGTCCGCCTGAAGCGATTTCTTCAACCTGAAACCACTCCACTTTTAAGCACCACAACTTTATTTCCCTCCATCATCTTAGCCTGTTGCGGCGGTTTGAACTAATACGAATTGATTACATCTGTGTGACAGAGGGTTTTATTCCATTAATTGCTGGCATAGTTTGCGGATGTCTTCGCGGTTCGTGTCGAGCAACTCCCGGCCGAGTTCGACCAGCGCGTTGAGGTTCGCTGCCGAGCCGTCGTCCAATTTTTCCGTGCCTTTTTCCACCAATTCGATTTGGAAACGGTAATAGCGCTTTGCGGCTTCCCGTTCCGGCAGGACAAAGTTCAACTGGTGATGGACCACGTCAGAGCTGCCGTCCATCAGGATGTACCAGAGCGGACGCGCCCAACCGAGCAAGCCCCATTTTCTGACGTCGCCGAATTCGATGGTCAGCTGTGGGTTTCCGGTGCCGAGCGATACGACCAGCAGATCTTCGTCATCCGGAAAAATCTCTTTTGCTTCGGCATAGGCGCACATGGCCGGGTTGTTGGCGAAGACGCCGCCGTCGATAAACGTCGCATCCGGATAGGCTTGGATCTTTTTCGGTATAAAATACGTTGGTGCTGCCGAGCCTGCGCGGGCGACATCGCTCATTAATACATCCTTTTCGATCCTCTTGATGGTCACGTCCCGGCTTTTGAAAAAGGCCGTAAAGCGCCCATGAATTTCATAGCTGGGCACCACGACATTCGTCAGGGCTTCAGAAAGCATCGTCTGGCCGAAATATTTCTGCAAGGATTTTTCAAGTGTCCGGGCATGGTAACGCCGCGCGAAAAGGCCTCGCGTTATTTTGAAAAACAGCGATTTGTCGAAAATTTCATGGGATTCCTCTAAATAAAACCCAAGAAATTGTTGGGCTGCATAGCGCGGCTCTGTGGCCGCTTGCCTGTCCGGCGCAACCAGTCCGAGCGCCAGAATCCCCCCAGTCGATGCCCCGACCACCAGATCAAACAGCTCGGAAATCGGCTTTCCAGTCTGCGCTTCGATTTCTGCAAGGACCATTGCCGGGATGATGCCGCGTACGCCTCCGCCATCGATAGACAGAATCTTCTTCATCCTTCCACCTCTTTTCTGAACTTTCCGATTTATTTTATTGTAAGAAGTTAATGGTTTTCTGTCAAAATTGGTGAGTAAATGTTATTGCAATCTAAGTATTCTTATTATTGAGATAGTATATTATTTTTTTAATAAAAAATTGAGCACCCAGCATCTTATACCCGATATAAAAATGGAGTCTACCATTAATTTGTCATTTCCATCTTTTGTACAGCTAAAATAAAGCTGGCAGGATTTTTAAATTTGTATTTATTAGGAGATTAACTAGAACAAACAAACTATTTTGGATGAAAAAAACCTACTTTTCACAGAAATAAACCTTTTTCTCATATTTTATCGGCCGCTAAAAGCCTTGTTACCAAAGGGTTTTGGAGCTCGTTTTTTCTTTGTTATACAACTGTAATATAACTGCAATTGAATTGACGTTGTTTTTAATCTGTTCTCTCTATATAGTAAATGGCAGAGCAAAATATTATTAATTCATATACTTGGATAATAAAAAAACTTACTTGGAGGAACCAACAACAATGAAAAAACTAGTCTTTACTTTACTTGCAGCCGGATCATTGCTATTTGCTAACTCAACCACGGACGTACAAGCAGCACAACCTACTCAAAACAACGTATCTTCATCATATGAAACTTCCGAATCTACTGTGGAGCAAGTTGCCGCAAGCAAAGCAACTGCGAAATCAGGTACCTTCAAAATGAAATACAACACAAATGTCCGCGCAGATGCCGGCACAAAATACAAAGTTGTGACAATGGCTAAAAAAGGTTCAATCGCAACAGCAACCCACCAAAAGAAAGTCGGCAAATCGACTTGGTACAAAGTGAAAGTCAACGGCAAATCAGGATGGGTATTAAGCACATTGCTTTCTACTGCAACTGTTAAGAAAGCTTCTGTTAAAACTGCATCATCTTCATCAGTCGTTTCAGCAGCATTAGCACTTAAAGGCATCCCGTACAAATTTGGCGGCACGACTCCTTCTGGATTCGACTGCAGCGGATTTGTTCAATACGCTTTCAAAAAAGCAGGCAAAAATGTTTCACGCACAACTGCTTCACAATTCGCTGAAACATACACGGTCAGCAGCCCACAGCCAGGCGACTTGGTCTTCTTCGCCAACACGTACAAGCCTGGAATCTCACACGTTGGGATTTACATCGGCAACAATCAGTTCGTCCATTCTGGCGGAGCGAAAGCTGAAGTCAAGAGCATGAACGATCCATACTGGGGCAAGAAATTCCACAGCTTCAAGCGCTTCTAATCAAATAGGTATTTCCAAAGGGTGACCCGAAGTCCTGCTAATAGCAGCCCTTCGCTGGTCCCCTTTTTTATTTGGAGAATTTTGAGGTAACTTTTAGTGGGGGAAAGAATTCGCTCCAGGTGGACGCTTTCGGGCCCGCAGGATGCGGGTCATGCAGCTGGCCCGACAGGACGTCGCGGTGCCAGCTGCCGGGGGTGAAGCCAGCGAAGCGGGTCAGGACAGGAGCGGTGCAGTGGTTTCAGGGAAAAGAATTCGCTCCAGGTGGACGCTTTCCAGGGGGCTTGCGCCGAACTAACTCGGGCTTGGCGCCCGAGTGGATTTCGGCACTTCGCTGATCCCCAAGGAGTCGCCACCTTCCGCTCATTCTTTAGGTTTCTTCTTATTTATATAGAGTGTGTGGGAGTGAAAGCGTCGCTGTTGTATGGAAGCGAGAAGATAATAAGAAAGCGAGTGGTACTTAGTGCTTTTCGCAGGCGAAAAGCGGGCATCTTGGAGGAGCGAAGCGGATCGCTCTTTGGTTTTGGGTTTGTGGGTGCGAGTGAGCGAGAGGGGGATTGCTTTTACACGAACGTTTCGTGGTTCTAGCTTGATGAAATGGGTTTCTACATGAACTCTTCGAACGGCTACTTGAACGTTCCAGATCTATAGCTGAACCTCTCGCTCCTTTACATGAACCTCTTCCACTTCTACCCCAATCCCAGCTGTTTCACCAAAATTCAAGCCCCGAATGGAAGCTGTTCGCGCGGCGAACAGCCAAGAATAGGGAGCGGCACTTTCTGATCAGGCCTCCCGCACACACAAGCTGTGATTTTTTTCTCTGGAATTCGTGTAAGGAGTCGAAACTTTCATGTAGAAAAGCGCAGCAGTGAGGTAGCCTCGTCAACTTCTATGGTAGAAACCTCGACGGGTCTTGTAGAACCCCGAAAAGATGATTCTTCAATCCTCCTCTCCAAGCGAAGGCGCGTGCACCACCGCTGCCGAGCGTCTCCAGAACCACCCGCTCCCTTCTCCCCACACAAAAAAAGTTTTTTGCTGCATATCCCCCAACGCCCAGCGGCAGGCGCGTCCCCGGAGTGGGTGGAGCAAGAAGACGAGCAGCGCACTCCAGCTGCCTGGCTTCTTGTGGGAACCCACTCCACAGCGCCAAAGCGACTTATAGAATCAGACAAAAACTATTCCCGCATCTTACCCAGCGAAGGCGCGTGCACCACCGCTGCCGAGCGTTTCCAGAACCACTCACTCCCTTCTCCCCACACAAAAAAAATTTCGCAGCGTATCCCCCAACACCCAGCGGCAGGCGCCCCCCAGGAGTGGGTGGAGCCAAGAAGACTGGCAGCGTTCTCCAGCTGCCTGGCTTCTTGTGGGAACCCACTCCAAAGCGCCGAAGCGAACTATAGAACCACACAAAAACTATTCCCGCATCTCACCCAGCGAAGGCGCGTGCACCACCGCTGCCGAGCGTCTCCAGAACCACACGCTCCCTTTCCCCCACACAAAAAAAGTTTTTTGCTGCATATCCCCCAACACCCAGCGGCAGGCGCGTCCCGGAGTGGGTGGAGCAAGAAGACGGGTAGCGTTCTCCAGCTGCCTGGCTTCTTGTGGGAACCCACTCCACAGCGCCGAAGCGAACTATAGAACCCCGTAAAAACTACTGCTTCATCTCTTTATTCCCAGTGAACCCACTCCAAAGCGCCAGAGCGAACTATAGAACCCACTAAAACACATAAAAAAGCAGGCTCACATGGGAGCCTGCTCTTTATTCATTCACAATATCCTCGATCTGGTAATCGCCGTACTCATCAATAACCACCGTATAGACGCCTTCGTGGGACACCGTTGACGCTTCTCCACCCGCGCTTTCACGGTAGATAAAATCGGCTTCAGCCTCGACGATTGCGCTGTCTTCATTGATGTCGATGCTCATGATGGTCGGCTGGACCGTGTCATAGACGCGGCCAGGTGCTGCGAACTCTTCAACCAGCTCCGTTGCTTCCTGCTCCGCTTCGCTGCCTGGCAGGATATAGGACAGGTAGTAGGCGGATTCGGCGTCGTTCAGCGAATAAGGGATTAATTCGTAATAGGCTTCGATAAAGTCTTCCAGCAGGTCATCGGCAAAATAGGCGTCTTTGACATCCTGCAGCACGACTTCTTCCTCTTCGGTGACGATTGGGTTTTCGATCCATTCGGCCAGCTGGTCCCAGACGGTGTAGATGGGGATGGTGTAGCCGGAGCCTGGTTTTTCCTCTAGGATGATCGAGTTGATGCCGATGATCCTCCCGGTGTCGGCCGCGATGAGCGGTCCGCCGCTGGAGCCCTGGGCGATTTCTGCGTTCATTTCGTAAAGGCCTGTGTATTCATATTGGTCCATAAAGTCGAGGCCAGTTGAGGTGATTTCACCGGTTGTCGCCGTATTGCTTTGGTCGCCCGGGCTGCCGATGGCGACGACGGGTGTGCCGATAGCGACAGGCTCCATTTCAATGTCCAGCGGCTCTTTGCCAGCCAGCTCGTCGACGCGGACGATGGCCAGGTCCTGGGTTTCGGACATGCCGATGATGTTGCCGTTGAATTCCTGGCCGTCGCTGTTTTTGACGGTGATGTAGGACGCGTCCAAAACGACATGGGCATTGGTCAGGATGTCGCCTTGCGTGTTGATCAGAAAGCCTGAACCTTGCTCGAGGTCGGTGTACAGCGTGTAGACATGGGTTTTGGCGTTGGCGATCATGGAGGACAGTTCGGTTTCGGCCGCCCCCTCACTTGTCCCAACCGCTGTGGTCGGCTGTGCCGGTTGCGTTTCGGGTATCGGCTCTTCTGAACCCAGCAGCCAATAGGCGCCAAAGCCGATCACCAACAGCAATAGGATCGACAGTGCGGCTATGATTTTATTGGTATTTTTTATTTTCGATGATGATTTTCGGTTCATTGCAATCAACTCACTTTTCGGGTCTGGTTTCCATTATAGACGGAGAACTCGGCCAATAGTTTCACCCGTTGCCGGCTGGCTCCTGTTAATCTTTCACCAGGTCATCGATCAATTGCTCAGTCGAAGCGTAGTTTTTGCGTTCCCTTAAAAAGAAACGAACCGGGTTTCCTTCACGTTCAGGGTCGACCATGACCAGATCGACGGCGATCAGTTTGGGCTCGATGCTGTCAAAGAAATTAAAGATGGCGTCCAGGTCTTCTTCAAGATGAGGATTCTGCTGGCTAAGCTCCCCGGCTTCAAAGGTGACGCTGGCCAACAGGTTGATGCAATCGCCTTGGTCATTGACTTGTTGGCAGCTGATCCACTGGTCAACCCATTTGTCGTAAAAACGGAAGCGTTCTGTTTCGGCTTGCGTAGCGGCATCCTGCCATTTGGCTTGCATCCGTTCGCCTGCCAGCCTGAGGTCACCCCCGACAACATGCGCTTCCAATTCTTCGACGCTATGAACCTCGCCCATTTCACGCAGATCCAATGTAATCATATGCACTCCCTGTTTATTGCCGATATTTATTTTTTGGATATCCACGCCGTGTTCCCGCTGCAAATCCAACAGGTTTTTCATCTCCTGGATTTCTTCCCTTTCAATGGTGGTGTAGTTGCTGCTGGTCGTCAGTTCTATCCAGTGGACCGCTTCACCCGTTCTCATATCCTTCACGATATGCTGGACCAGCTCTCCGTCCGAAGGTGCACTAAATCCGATCGCTTCAACTTCTGGCATCAGCTGTTCCATTTGTTGCTCGAGCCTGTCCTGCTTCCGCACTGCCTCATAATCGTCGCGATAGATGGTGGAATAATTCTCCACATCAACGGTGACGGTGAACACCACGTCCTCCTGTTCGGCAAAAGCCATTTGATAGCTATGTCCATCTACAAAATTCGCATTGGTTTCGTCGACGATTTTGGCGTCCATTCCGTATTTTTCTTCGATAAATTCTCTCGCTTTTCGGTCTTCAATCTGTGAATTGATCAAATGATTGACGAGCAGCCAAGTAATGGCGACGGTAATGAGCACAATAAATACAGCCATAGTCCACAGGAAGATCTTTTTCATCAGCTTTACCCCTTTTTCTACTATTATATACATCGGCTGCCGGTGATCTGGCCCGTTTTATTCAAACATATCTGGGTGGTTTTCCAGCAGCGCATCAAACCATTGCTCAGTGGAGGCATAGTTTTCGCGTTCTTTTGACTGGAGGGTCATCTCATAATCAGCTTTTTCCGGATCGGCCAGCATGATTTCAACTACCGCCGGTTGCGGTTGGATGCTGTCAAAAAAGTCGAAAATCGCTGTCAAATCCGCTTCCAGGTGCGGGTTCTGCCGGCTCATTTCTCCTGCATTAAAGGTGATGCTCGCCCCCAGCTTGATGCAATCGCCAGTTTCATTGGCCTCATAGCAGTCAATCCATTGCTCGCTGCCTTTTTTATGAAAGCGGAAGCTCCCTGTTTCCGCTCCAGCGGCTGCCTCTTGCAAGTTGGCTTGCATCGTTTCAGCTGCCCGGTTGCGATCGCTGAGATTTCTGCGGGTGACGTAAGCATCCACTTCTTCGGCACTGTGGATCCTTTTCATTTGGAGCAAGTTCAGGTTCACACCATACGGTTCCCCTCTATTAGAAAGTCTGATCGTCTGGACATCCATGTTGTTTTCCCTCACGAGTTCCAGCAGCTTGGTGATGTCTTGTATGGCGGGCATTTCGACGGTCTTGTAACTGTCCTCGGTCTCCAACACCAGTTCACGGACCGTTTCGCCCGTTTTCACATCTTTTATGTTTTTCAATTTGTGCTTGATCGTTTTCCCGCTTGAAGGCTTGGTAAAACCAAGCTCCTCGATTTGCGGCATCAACTTTTCCACTTGCTGCTGGGCTTCGTAAGTCGCCAGCATCGACAGATAGTTGTCACGGTAAACGGTAGCATAGTTCTCTATATCGACTGTGACAATGAACACAACATCTTCCTGTTCTTCAAAAGCCATTTGGTAGCTATGCCCGTCCACAAAGTTGGCTTTAGTTTCACCGACGATGATGGCTTCCATGCCGTATTTTTCTCCGATATAGTCTGTCGCTTTCTGGTCTTCAGCTTGAGAAGCGTTGGAGTGATTGATGAACAGGGCAACCAGAACTCCGATAATTGTCAGAACACCCAGCGCCAGTGCCAGCACACATGCAGCTATGATCATCGGGAGATTTTTTTTCATCCGATTACCCCCCTTTTCTCCTATTATAACCAGAGGCGAAGAAAAAAGCCGAGAGATTTTCTCTCGGCTCCTTATTGTTTCGTGATGGTGAAGTTTTCTTCTGTGATATGGCCTGCGGCGTCGACGACTTTCAAGGTGAATTCATTGTCGCCTGGATTGGCGACAGGCACCGTGATGGTGATGTCTTCATCGAAATCATTTTCCCCGTATGGCTCGGTCATGTCTTGGCTGTATACTTCACTGTCGGTCAAGTAGACTTTGATGGCGTCCATATTGTCTGTGACATTGAACGTCACTTCGGCACTGTCCGCTTCCACGGTCTCGGGCACGTCCAGCAGTCCGAGCACTGCCGGCTGGGTGTCGACCAGCACCTGGCTGCGCACTTCGAGCTCGTTGCCCGGCTCGTCGATGGCTTTGGCGAAGATGTCGTGGCGGCCATCAGCCAATGTCAGCGTATGCTGGAAGTAGATGCCGTCAAAGCGGTCCGCTTTTTCGCCGTTGACCGTTACAGAGACGATGCGTGATTTGTCTTCCACACTGCCGAATACACCCACCCGCTTGGTGCCGAGTACTTCAAACAGCCCCGGTGCAATGATGGAGACTGCCGGTTTTTCCGTGTCGGCTACTGCACCGGTCAACGGAACTTCAGTTTTATTGCCGGCGGTGTCATGGAATACCGCTTTCAGCACATCGCCCGCTTTGATGTCGACCGGCACGACGTAGCTGGTGGTGCTCGGTGCCAGCGACTCGTCTTCAAAGGTTTCCAGATTTTCGGTCAGTTCCACACCATTCAGGAACACTTCCCAACGGTCCGGCCCGCCGCCTCCCGCGTTATCCGCAAAGTTCGCGACTGTCACCGTTTTGGTTTGCGCATCCAGTGCGGCGCTGGCCGTTGGTGACACAGTATCGACCAGAATTGGAATGGTCAGTGACTGCCATTCGGCATCCGGATAATCAATGACGGCGCGCATCTGAAGCTGGTACTGGCCGTCTTCAACCATTTTGCCGAGCACTTCCCCGTTCCATTCGTTGAGCGGGTTGTAATAATAAGAAAACGTACTGGAGAAATTCTTCACCAGATTTTTTGCGGTCTGCAGGGTCCGCAGTTTATTGCCAGCTGCATCCAGCACATTGACTTCCAGCCCTTTGGCGTTCCGCAGCAGCGAAAACACCGGAACGACCGATTCCCGTGTGCCATCGCCGTTCGGTGAAAAGGCGAAACGTTCAGGAGCAAAGCCCTGCTGGTGGCTGCCCCCTTTGATGATTATCCCGAAGTCATCGGCCAGGAAAGTCGAAGCGAAAACCGTGCCCGGATCCCAAGCCACATCATCAAAAATCGGTGCATCATCCCATTCGCCGTTAAAGCCGAAATAGGGAACGGCGAGCGGCGTGTTGCCGGACACTTCTTGATTGCTATCGGTCAGTGTAATAAACCCGTCAAGAAAGTAGCCGTTGGTGAACGCCGCAAATTCCGGGCGTCCCTGCAAAGCCGTGGCATCAATCGTCACCTGGATTTCTGCCGTTCCGTTTGCCGGCACCGTCACCGTGTCGGGTGCGGTGATGTTGACGAGGTCTGTCACGACATTGGCTCCGGCCCGGTTCGGATCCGTGATGTCGATCTGCCGCTCCGGATGCTTGGTAACATAATCGGTTTGGGCATTGACCGCCACTGTGTATGTTGCGGCTTGATCTGAGAAGTTCTCAGCCTGCAGCGTCATGGTCATCTGGTTGTTGTCGATTTCCTTCAAAGCCACTTTGGCATCGCCGCTGGCCTGATCGGTCAGCATGACATCCGTCGACAGCGCATCATGCAATTTCATCAGCCCAGCCCCTTGCCGGCGCGGAGAAACATACTGGCCCGCCACCAACTCGACTGGATTGGCGGTGTTCATCAGCAGGTTTTTTGCGAATTCCACGCGGTCACGGCCGTTGAGCCCCAACTCTTCAATGCGCTGGAACATCAAGGCTGTTCCACCCGCAACATGCGGTGCCGCCATCGATGTTCCGCTCATCAGGCCGTATTCATTGTCATTTAATGTCGAGAAGATATTGCCGCCAGGAGCCGTGATTTCAGGCTTGAAGTCCAGGTTCGGCGTTGGCCCCCAGGAAGTGAAATCGCTCATCTTGCCGGCATTCGGGTTCGGCGTCTCCAGCTTTTGTCCGTCAAAGACGACCGTCACGGCTTTGCCGGCATCCAGCGCCGCTTTCATTGCCAGTCCATCCGCCTGTAATGTCGACATGAACGGAATGGTGATAGACGGATCGGATTCCATATTGATCGGCCCTGTGGTGTTGTTGTAGATGATGACGCCAGCCGCACCCGCACTCTGTGCCGCAAACGCTTTTTCCGTGAACGGAATCGTGCCGCGCGCAATCAAGGCGAATTTGCCGGTAACGTCTTTTCCTACAAAATCCGCCGGCTGCCCGAGCCCAACTTCCACTACTCCATAGGAATCGGCAGGCAAGTTCTCCGGTTCTACTTCATTCGCCAACAGGTACAGCGCACGCCCCGCCTGCGCGCCGTCTATCTGATAGAGGAAACTGTCGGTCGTGATGATGGTGTTTTCAAAAGACGCTACGCCCAGTGAATCAACCGCCAGACCCGGCGAGCCGATCAGCCCGTAATCCTGGTTTTCTGCAAACGGCGCCAGGAAGCCGGAACCGCGCAGGTCTGAGTTGCCCGCTGAAATGGCCACTAAAATGCCGTTGTTCGTCGCGCGTTCCACCGCCTGCTGCTCCGGGCTCGAGGTGTCCACAAAGCCGGCCGTTGCCCCAAGCGACATATTGATGACGTCCGCACCCAATTTGATAGAGTCGTCAATTGCCTTGATATAGATATCCCCGAAAGTCGACGCATAATTGGCATCGTTGCCGAAGACCTTCAGCGCCAACAATTGCGTTTCCGGAGCGACGCCTTTGATGCCGCCGTTTTCTTCATTGCCATTGGCGCCGACCGTTCCCGCAACATGCATGCCGTGCATCGAAGCACTCGGCGCGATATCACGGATTTCCGTATTGGCATCCATGTAGTTATAGCCGAACGGCACTTTCGGTGTGAAAAACTTCCCTTCTTCAATTTCACTGTTTGAAACGAACGCCTCGACTTCCGCCTGCGTCAGCGCAGCCGTCGTATTATTCGTCAGCACCATATCCTGATGAGTCGGGTCGATGCCCGTATCGATGACGCCGACAATCATGCCTTCGCCTTTAAAGCCGTAATCGGTCCAGGCCTGCTGCGCCTGGACGAGCTCTTTGGAGTATTTCATGGTTGGCTCGATATCCGGCCGTTTGTATTCGGTCGCTTCGTAGACCGCCTTGACGGTCGGCAGCTCAGCGATTTTCGCTACTTGCCCCGCCTCGACTTCTGCCGAGAAGCCATTAAAGACGGTCGTGAAGGTTTGCAGGTAAGCGATTTCCGGCGCCACACCGGTGATCGCGGTTTGCACCGTTTCCTGCTTCGCTATCGCTGCCGTTTCAATCTTCTCTTTCTGGCTGTCTGGCAACTCTTTATAAAGAACGCCTTTTGCTGTCGCCGCTTCGATGGTCGGCTCTTCCAACAGTTCGATAATGACCCGCACTTTTTCTTTCGGCGATTCGGGCTTGAGCAGCGTCTGCGCCAGCTTGAACTCCGGATCAGCCGCAGCCTGTGCGTTGTTGAATACACCCAGGCTGCTCACTGCCAATAATAGTATTGCCAGGATTGCTAATAGTTTCTTCATGCTTTTTCCCCCTATTTCTAAAATCCTTATTTTAATTATCAAATTATTAAGTCAACTTCATTTTTCCAGTTAAGCGATCAAAAGTCTATGGTTCCAAAGCTATCTTATTTGTTAGTTTTCTTCGAATTATTTAGGTATTTCGGATTTTGAGGGCTCTTCTTTTTTCCTTTTTTTAGGGTTGGTGGATAATGGTTTTTTATAGATTGTGCTTGTTCTATAAGTCGCTCGGCAGCGGTGGTGCACGCGCCTTCGCTTGGAGAGTGAAGCTGTTAGTGAAGGTTCTCTAAGTAGCTTCGGCGCTTTGGAGTGGGTTCCCACAAGAAGCCAGGCAGCTGGAGTGCGCTGCCAGTCTTCTTGCTCCACCCACTCCGGGGACGCGCCTGCCGCTGGGGGTTGGGGGATATGCGGCGAACTTTTTTTGTGTGAGGAATATAGTAAGCTTGTGGTTTTGGAGACGCTCGGCAGCGGTGGTGCACGCGCCTTCGCTGGGTGAGGAGAAAAGGATTGGAGAGTCATCTTTTCGGGGGTTCTACAAGACCCGTCGAGGTTTCTACCTCACCACTCGGCTGCTCTACATGAAAGTTTCGACTCCTTACACGAATTCCATGAGAAAAATCACAGCTTGTGTGTGAGCGAGGCCTGATCAGAAAGTGCCGCTCCCTATCCTTGGCTGTTCGCCGCGCGAACAGCTTCCATTCCCGGGCTTGAACTTATGGTGAAACAGGTGGGATTCAGGTAGAAGTGGAAGAGGTTCAGGTAAAGGAGCGAGAGGTTCAGCTATAGATCTGGAGCGTTCACGTAGCCGCTCGAAGAGTTCAGGTAGAGCCACGAAACGTTCAGGTAAGAGCATTCCACCTCTCGCTCACTCGCTCCCACAAACCAAAACCAACAGCGATCCGCTTCGCTCCTCCAATTTCCGGCTGTTCGCCGCGCGAACAGCTTCCATTCGGGGGCTTGAATTATCGTGAAACAGCTGGGATTCAGGTAGAAGTGGAAGAGGTTCAGGTAAAGGAGCGAGAGGTTCAGCTATAGATCTGGAGCGTTCACGTAGCCGCTCGAAGAGTTCAGGTAGAGCCACGAAACGTTCAGGTAAGAGCATTCCACCTCTCGCTCACTCGCTCCCACAAACCAAAACCAACAGCGATCCGCTTCGCTCCTCCAAGATGCCCGCTTTTCGCCTGCGAAAAGCATTAAGTGCCACTCGCCTCCATCTAGCAGCGGCATTTTCACTCTTACCCTCTATTAATAAGAAGAAACCTAGCAGAATGAGCGGAAGGTGGCGACTCCTTGGGGATCAGCGAAGTGCCGAAATCCACTCGGGCGCCAAGCCCGAGTTAGTTCGGGGCAAGCCCCCTGGAAAGCGTCCACCTGGAGCGAATTCTTCACCCCTCCCTCCCCCGCTGGGCCCCCTGCAGCGATTTCTCCACCCCACACTATTTTTCCATACCAGTTTTTAATTCAAAAAAAAGCAAGCAATCAACGTTCTGATTGCTTGCTTGTTTGTTTGGCTAGTTGGTTAGTCCAGCAGCTCCATCTTTTCGAGAGCGCGGTATAGGACCGCCGCTGTTTCTGCTCGGTTGATTTTTGCCTGTGGGTCGAAGACGTTGCCGTCGCGGCCAGTGATTAGGCCGAGTCCATAGGCTTGTGACACGGATTTATTTGCGTATTTCGAGATTTTGGCTTTGTCTTCAAATTTGTGAGTGGTATCCAGGCCTTCTAGTAATGAGGCTTCCTGGTATTCGACTGCACGCATGATCATGACCGCTGTGTCCTGACGGGAGATGGGCGCTTTCGGATCGAAACGGCTGTTCGGCAATCCGAGAACGATGCCAGCACGGGCAGCTGCTTCAATTTCTTTTGCAGCCCATGTTTTGCTTGGGCCCGCATCTTTGAATGTGCCTTGGTAATCTTTCAAAGGCAATTCGAGTGTGCGGACCAGCAAGGCTGCGAATTCAGCGCGTGTCAAATCGGCTGTTGGAGCATACAAGGCATCAGTTTTTCCTTTGATGATGCCTTGTGAAGCCAATGCTTCGATTTGAGTTTTTGCCCAATGTTTCTGGATGTCGGTAAATGTTACGTTTGATGCTTTGGTGATGGTGAATGTTTTTTTCGTGATATGGCCTGCTGCATCCACAACTGACACTGTGTATTTATTTGCGCCGATTCGTTTGACCGGCACTTTGGTTTTGATGTTTTGGTTAAAGCTTGCTTTGCCGTATGGCTCGGACTTGTCTTTTCTAAAGACTTCGCTGCCGTTTACGGAAGCATAGATTTCGTCCATATTGTCTTTGACATTGAATGTCACTTCGACTTCAGTCGTGTTGGCGCCTACCGTTTTCGGTACATTCACTACTGTAATGACCGCCGGCTTGGTATCGACCAGGATCTGGCGGCGAAGCTGCATTTCATTGCCGAACTCATCTACCGCTTTGACGGTCACGTGCTGAGAGCCGTCTTTCAATGTTAGCGTATGCTCAAAGCTTTCTCCGTCAAATTCATCCGCTTCGACACCGTTCACCGTCAAGGAAACGACGTTGGAATCGTCTTCTACATTGCCGTAAACTTCGATTTCTTTTTCACCATAAACTTCCAGTGTTTCCGGTGATGCGATGTAGATGACCGGTGGGGTTGTTTCATTTTTTGATGAAGCGGCAAGGTTTACTTCTGTCGTGTTGCCAGCGATATCATAGAAGACCGCGATCACTTCGTCACCGGTTTTCACGGGTGTCTCCACTTTATAGGCAGTGGTTGTTGGTGCAAGGGATTCGTCTTCTTCGTCAGTCTTTTCGTCTTCTGTCACTTCTTCGCCGTTGACGAATACTTCCCAACGGTCTGCGCCAACGCCTGATGCGTTATCCGCAAATTTCGTAACGTTGACTGTTTTCGTTGCAGCGTCATAGCTGGCTGCGGCTTTTGGAGCCACCGTATCAATGATGACCGGGAAATTGATCGACTGCCATTGTGCATTCGGGTAATCAATGACTGCGCGAAGCTGGATCTGGTAGCTTCCGTCTTTCGCCGGTTTGCCATCAATCAACCCATCCCAGCCGTTAAGCGGGTTGAAAGTGATCGGATCAGTTGACGTGTAATGCTTTGTCAGATCTGAAGCTGTACGGATCGTGCGCAGTTTTTTGCCTGCAATATCCAGCACATTGACTTCAAATGCCTTGGCGTTTCTCATCAATGTATAGACCGGCACGGCCATGTCCTGCAAGTCGTCGCCATTTGGTGAAAAGGCAAAGCGTTCAGGAATGAATTTACCGGCATGCGTGCCGCCAGTGATTTCGATTTCATCATCATCCGTCAGTTTTGTCTCTCCATAATAAGTGTCTGCATCCCAGGCAAAATCGTCGAAGATGCTGGCATCGTCCCATCCGCCGTTAAAGCCGAAATAAGGAACGACTACTTGCGTGTTGCCTGTCACGTCTTCATTCGCGTCGGTCAATGTAACAAAACCGTCAACGAAAAAGCCGTTTGTGAAGGCTGCGTATTCCGGCATGCCTTTAAGCGCCGATACGTCGACTGTGACCTTGATTTCTTTTATTCCATTTGCTGGAACGGTGATGGTTTCAGGTGCAGTGACTGCCACCTTGTCCGTTACAACCGATGCTCCTGTAATATTTGGTGCTGTAATATCAGGTCCTGCCACTTCTGTTGCAATGTCCGTTTGGACGTTTACATCCACTTCGTAGCTTGCTTCTTTTTCTGAGAAGTTTTGGGCTTCTAATGTGAAGGTGAATTTGCCTTTTGCAATTTCCTTCACGGCGACTTTTGCATCGCCTGTTGCTTTATTCGTCAACATCAGGTCTGTGGAAAGGGCGTCATGCAATTGCATCAAGCCTGCACCTTGACGGCGTGGCGAGACGTATTCGCCTTTCGCGAATTCAACAGGATCTGCTGTGTTCATCATCAGGTTTTTCGCGAATTGAACGCGCTCGCGGCCTTTGAGGCCAAGCTCTTCAATGCGCTGGAACATCAAGGCCGTTCCGCCTGAGACGTGCGGAGCCGCCATGGACGTTCCGCTCATCAAGCCGTACCCGTTTTCGTTCAAAGTCGAGAAGATGTTGCCGCCTGGAGCCGTGATTTCCGGTTTGAAATCAAGGTTCGGTGTCGGCCCCCAAGAAGTAAAGTCACTCATTTGGCCTTTGCTCGGGTTTTGGATCTCCAGGAATTCGCCGTCAAAAGAAACCGACACTTTTTTGCCTGCATCCAGCTGTGCTTTCATTGCCAGGCCGTCCTCTTGCAAAGCCGACAGATAAGGAATTTCGATAAATGGATCTGATGCCATGCTGATGGTGCCTGTTGTGTTGTTGTAGATGATGACGCCAATTGCGCCAGCTTCTTGTGCAGCCAGTCCTTTTGCAACAAAGTCGATTTCGCCGCGTGATACCAATGCAAATTTGCCAGCCATTTTTTTGTCTTTAAAATCTGCTGGTTTCCCAAGGCCTACATCAACTACTTCGTAGCTTGCATTCGGCAAATCTTGCGGATCTGCATCACTGGCCAGCATGTATATGCCACTCCCAGTTTGGGTTCCATCCACCTGGTAATTAAAACTTTTCGCTGTAATGATATCATTTTCAAATGATGCTACGCCAAATGAATCGATGGCGGTGCTTGGCGAGCCTGTCAGTCCGTAATCCTGATTTTCAGCATATGGATAATAATAATCCGAACCGAACAAATCAGAGTTTCCTGCCGAGATGGATACCAGGATGCCGTTATTTGTCGCTCGTTCCACTGCTTTTTGTTCCGGATTTGAAGAATCCACAAACCCTGCAGTCGATCCCAGGGACATATTGATGACATCTGCACCCAATTTGATCGAATCATCGATTGCCTTGATGTAGATGTCGCCATAAGTTGACGGATAAAGTGGGTCATTGCCAAATACTTTCAGCGCCAGCAATTGCGCTTCCGGTGCAACCCCTTTGATGCCGCCATTTTTTTCATTGCCATTGGCTCCTACTGTTCCGGCCACGTGCATGCCATGCATGGAAGCTTCCGGCCCAAGATCCAAAATTTCGTTGTTGCCGTCCATGTAGTTATAGCCGAATGGCACTTTTGCAGTGAAGAATTTGCCATTTTCGATGGATTTATCAGCCACTAACGCTGCTACATCCGATTTTGTGATGTCGCCCGTCGTGTTGTTTGTCAAGACCATGTCTTTATGGCTCGGGTCAATTCCGGTATCGATGACGCCGACAACCATGCCCTCACCTTTGAACTTATAATCTTTCCATGCATCTTGCGCCTGGACCAATTCTTTTGAATATTTCATTTCCGGCTGAGCTTCAGGACGCTGATACTCAGTCGATTCGTAGACCGCTTTGACGCCGCTCAAGTTGGCGATGTCTTCAACTTGCCCCGCTTCGACTTGTGCGGAGAATCCGTTGAATACGGTGGTGAAATTTTCAAGGTATGTAATATCGGGGACAATGGTATCGATGGAGACTTGCACGGATTCCTGCCCCGTAACAACTGCCGCTTCCAATGTCTCTTTTTGGTTTTCCGGAAGATTTTTATAAAGAATGCCTTTTTTCGTAGCATTTTCAATCGCCGGTGCTCCTTCAAGCTCGATGATCACCCGCACCTGTTTTTTCGGGTCTTCCGGGTCTACGAGAGTTTTAGAAAGGTTTACTTCCCCTTTTTCCAACTTTAGGCTTGGCACGGCTGATGAGTTCACGGCCGCCGAGACTCCGGTCAAGCCGAAGGCAGCTGAACTGAATGTCATCATGAATACCATCGCCACCAATAAAAATGGTTTTAACTTCGTCAATTTGTTTCCCCCTATGTTCTGATTCGCAATTCCAATGAATGTTTATAATTGCACAACGATTTAAATTTACCATATTTTTTCAATCTTGCAAATAATAATTGGATTAAATTTCATGTGGTTGGATGGGTTTTAGTGAAGAAGATTTTTGATGAGGGAAAGAAATCGCTCCAGGTGGACGCTTTCGGGCCCGCAGGACGCGGGTCATGCAGCTGGCGCGACAGGACGTCGCGGTGCCAGCTGCCGGGGGTGATGCCAGCGAAGCGGGTCAAGGGGGAAGAAATCGCTGCAAACGGACGCTTTCCGCGGGCACGGCCTCTGCCTCTTCCCTCGCTTTGCTCAGTCCAGTGGCTCCGGCTCGCGCTGTTCCCGCAGGAGTCGCCGTTTTCCGCTCTTTCTTCTAGGTTTCTTCTTATTTATAAAGGGTGTGTGGGAGTGAAAGCGTCGCTGTTGTATGGAAGCGAGAAGATAATAAGAAAGCGAGTGGCACTTAGTGCTTTTCGCAGGCGAAAAGCGGGCATCCTGGAGGAGCGAAGCGGATCGCTGTTGGTTTTGGGTTGTGCGAGCGAGTGAGCGAGAGGTGGATTGCTCTTACATGAACGTTTCGTGGCTCTAGCTTGATGTTTTGGGTTTCTACCTGAACTCGTGGAGCGGCTACATGAACGTTCCAGATCTATAGCAGAACCTTTTGCTCCTTTACATGAACCTTTTCCACTTCTACCGCAATGCCACCAGGTTCACCAAAGTTCAAGCCCATGAATGGAAGCTGTTCGCGCGGCGAACAGCCGGAAATTGTAGGAGCGAAGCGGATCGCTCTTTGGTTTTGGGTTGTGGGAGCGAGTGAGCGAGAGGGGGATTGCTCTTACCTGAACGTTTCGTGGCTCTAGCTGAACTCTTCGAGCGGCTACATGAACGCTCCAGAGCTATAGCTGAACCTCTCGCTCCTTTACATGAATCTCTTCCACTTCTACCTGAATCCCAGCTGTTTCACCATAATTCAAGCCCGGGAATGGAAGCTGTTCGCGCGGCGAACAAGCCAAGGATAGGGAGCGGCGCTTTCTGATCAGGCCTCACTCACAGACAAGCTGTGATTTTTCTCATGGAATTCGTGTAAGGAGTCGAGACTTTCATGTAGAAAAGCGCAGCGGTGAGGTAGCCTCATCACCTTCTATGGTAGAAACATGAAACGGTGAGGTAGAAACCGCGACGAGTCTTGTAGAACGCACGAAAAGAGGATTCTCCAATCCTTTTCTCCTCACCCAGCGAAGGCGCGTGCACGTGCGCTGCCGAGCGTTTCCAGAACCACTCGCTCCCATTCCCCCCACACACAAAAAAGGTTTGCTGCGTACCCCAACACTCCCAGCGGCAGGTGCGTCCCCGGAGTGGGTGGAGCGAGAAGCCAGGCAGCGCACTCCAGCTGCCTGGCTTCTTGTGGGAACCCACTCCAAAGCGCCGAAGCTACTTAGAGAACCTTCACTAACAGCTTC
The DNA here is from genome assembly GCF_056680115.1 of Planococcus sp. BI3. Classification (NCBI taxonomy): domain Bacteria; kingdom Bacillati; phylum Bacillota; class Bacilli; order Caryophanales; family Caryophanaceae; genus Planococcus; species Planococcus sp. BI3. The sequence goes on along the minus strand of NZ_CM155266.1, from coordinate 3,520,791 downwards.
ACTCTCCAAGCGAAGGCGCGTGCACCACCGCTGCCGAGCGATTCCAGAACCACTCGCTCACTATATCCTCCACACAAAAAAAGTTCGCAGCGTATCCCAACACCCCCAGCGGCAGGCGCGTCCCCGGAGTGGGTGGAGCAAGAAGACGGGCAGCGCACTCCAGCTGCCTGGCTTCTTGTGGGAACCCACTCCACAGCGCCGAAGCGACTTCTAGAACCACACAAAACATACAAAACACAAAAAACACAAAAAACATAAAAAAAGCCCGATCAGAAAACCTGATCGGGCTTTTAGAAAATATGGTTTATTTCGCTACGAATGGACGGAACAGCGAGAAGATTTTGGCTGTTTCTTCGCGTGTTGTGTATTTGGCTGGCATGTACTTGCCGTTGTAGCCTTCCACAACTTCCAAATCGTAAAGCATCGTGATGGCTCTTTTCGTTTCATTGTTGAATTTGCCGTAATCGCTGAATGGTGCGTAATTGTCGACTTTGTACTCATCGTTTTTCAACTCGTATACACGATTCAGCATCAATGCGAACTGGGCACGGGTAATGAATTCTCTCGGCTTGAATGTTGTTGCCGTGAATCCATTAATGATGCCGGACTGGTAGGCTGCATTGATTTCATTGCGGTAAATTTCTGGAATGTCCGAGATGTCCTTAAATGGCGATTTCTCAGTTCCTTTGATTTCAAGTTTCATGATGCGAGCTAGGATGGTTACGGCCTGCATACGCGTCAAGTTGTCTTTTGGTGCATAGATGGTGTCAGACTTCCCTTTGATCAACTCTCTATTAAATAAATCGTTAATGTATGGGTACGACCAAGCTTTTTTACTGACATCCGTGAATGGGAAATCTTTTTCTGGAACTTCTGGAACTTCTTCTTTTTCAAATGCGATCTGTGCCAGCAACGGATCGTGATCCGATGCGCGGCCATGCTGTTCCATGAACATCGAATTGATGTGGACCATGTCCAAGTCGGTGCGGTCTGCTAAATTGTTCGTCACCAACAAGTGATCCAGAACCTGTGAATTGCCCTGGTAATAATAAGAGTAGCGGTCTTCAAGCGGCACATCTTCGACTTTATTCGTTAGAATATCGCCTTTTAATGCATCCAGTGCCGGTGTGAATTCGAAATCGTTCATGTCGCCTGCAACGATGACGTTCAGATCCGGATCCTGTTTAAGGCCTTCTTCAATAAAGCCATTGATGGCTGTTGCCAGTTCGATGCGTTCTTCTACAGAGCCAAGGAATGGTGGCTGCTTCTGGCCAAATAGTGGCTGGTCTCCGCCTTTTGAGTTCAAGTGGGCGCCGATGACGACAACTTGCTCACCTTGGAATTCAAATTGTGCAGCGATTGGTTTACGTGTGTTCGGCATAGCGATTGGCTGGACACGTCCCGGGTTCAAGGCAAGTTCGCCGTCGACCCATGAGTTGTCTTCCGTTGCTGAGCCTTTTATTCCTTCGGACAGGGTTACGCGTTCAGGGTTGTACAGATAGCCGACGCGGATGTTTCCGCCTGGCTCTCCGCCGTCCTTGTTGTATTCAGGTGCGATGTCGGTCCACGCATACGTTGGGCCGCCCGCTGTTTTGATGCCTTCGATCAAACGTTTGTAGCTTGCAGATGCGTCGCTGTTGTTTGATGCGATTGGGCCGTCGTTGTCCTGCACTTCAACCATAACGATGACGTCCGGCGAATTCAGGTCCTTAACGAATGATTCTGCAATGCGCTGTGCTTTAGCGTCTGACGTATGGCTTGGGTCTGCAGAAAAGTTCTCTACATTATAAGCGGCTACAGTCAGTTCGTCTTCTTCTTTAGCGATCCAAGTTTGTTCCGGCTTGGTTCCGCCGTCTACAAGCTCCGTAAGATCGCTTTCTTCAGCCCAGATTTTGTAGTTTCCGAAGCCGAAGCCAAGGACGCCTACAGGAGTTCCGGCAAATGAATCACCGGACTTAGCGATGTAGTTTTCATTGTCAATATCGAAAGCGATGCGCTCCGGGTTGTAATCGTCTTCTGCAAGCAACACGCCGCCTTGTTTATGGAAGTCGTTGTTGGTCGCGTTTTTGGAAACGACGATCACTTCGCCGTAGCTTTGCGGTCCGACGATTTGTGCGTCAGCGACACCGACACGCATAAGCTCGAGCGATTCCCAGAAATCAATTCCGTCTTCTTCCGGATCAAATGACGTCAATCCATCATTGTCGATAACCTTGGTGGGCGGGAATACATCTTTTCCGATGACAATCGGTTCAGGAAGTGGAGCCGTCCCTGTTTTCACTGCGTCCGTTGCACGGATGCGCGTAATCGGCAGGTCGTTGTCTTTTGCATCAGAATAGCCTTCCTGGAAATGTTCTTCTACGGTGCCGGCAACAGTGACAAGGTCACCGACTTGCAAGCCGTTTGATGCTTTGTTGACGATCAATGCTTCTGAAGTCGTCACGTCATCATCCGGATTTGTATCCTGAATGACAAAGTTTGCCGTGTTGTAAAGATGCGTCACGACACCAACGATTTCATTGACGGCTACGCCCTGGTAATCCGAGTAATGGCCATCGCCTTGGATGTCACGGATTTTCAGGTCTGCTGTTTTCAAGACCGTGTAATCGAATGTGAATACCTCTGACGTTTCGTCAGTGATTGCAATGGCTTTGATCGCTGCATCTTCTGTCAAGACGATGGGTGCAGTGTATTCAGTGCTTTGGGCAGTTGGTGCTGAGCCGTCAAGCGTGTAATAAATTGTGGCGTTTTCCCATCCTGATGCCAATGTGATTTTCGTGTCTTCTGAAACGACACCTGGGAAAATATCAGCGTAGACCGCTGGTTTATTGACTAAATCAAAGCTTTCAAAGCCAAGTGTCTTCACTTGGTAAGAACTATTGAATTTCGAAGCGATTCCAGTGACATGGATCACATCGCCTTCTTTGTATTGTTTCGTAAATTGCTCAAGCGTCAGTCCGTTGCGGTTATCGTTGCGGATGGTGACCGCTTCGCCATTTTCAGCAAGGGCCGAAAACTCGAACGTACCGTAATCGTTTACGGATTTGAGGTCTGTGATGGTGACGTTCTCCAGCTTGATCTGCTCGCTTTGCGTAGCTTCATTGACACCAGCTGGCGTAATGGTCTGCACGGCCGGCAGTTCGTTGCCGGAAGAAAGAACTTCCACCGCACTCGGCTGCAGCTGCAGTTCGCCGCCGTATTCAGAAACAGTTCCTGTCAACCGGACAATGTCTCCCGGTGCAACGGCTGCATTCGACGTGTAGACGTAAAGTCCAGCCAAATCGTCCTGGACGTAAAACGCATTGCCGCCCCAGAAACCTGTTCCGGTTGTGACAGTCGCCTCCACCTGGATCAGTTTGCCAGGCATGGTGCGGGCTTCTGCCAATGAATCTACGACAGTTGCTTCAGGAGGTGCAGGTGGTGCTTCGCCTTCAGAAATGATGGTGAAGGCTGATGCTCCGCGAAGGCCGGGCACTGTGAAGTAAGCGCCTAAAGTTCCTGTGATGGTGACTTCCGCTTTAAAATTGGCCGGATTGTCGACCAGGTTCAAGCCTGTACGTGTAGCTCCTGTCGGCAATTGCACCGGAAGGATTTTTGTTGGATCCGTTTCATCCGGAGAATCGGCAAGCCCTAAATTTGAAGCGAGTGTAAAAGGTGCTTCTTGGTCATAATTGGTACCGCTCGTAGCAGTACCTACGATAAAGCCTTTTACAGTGGCTGTGCCTGAATTTGTTGCTATCGCGTCAGCGACTGTGATCGGTTCTGCGGCGTTTGCTGTAACCGCCATATAGGGCAGCATGGCTGATAAAGCCAAAACAAGGCTAAGAAGAATTTTACTGAATGCGTGTTTGGACAAGTTCTTCACTCCTGATTCTTATTTGTTGATACGATTTTATTATACCCGAAATTTGGAAGCGCTTTATATATTTTTTGTAAATTTTCTATCAATTTCCTTTTATTTGTTAAAATAATGTATTTTTTTACTGATATACAAATGAAAGAAAAAACCCCTTACCAGACACCTCCGTCTGGTAAAGGGTTCAAAAGGTGCTTACTTCGTTGAATGCGGTGCAACCAATGAAATCATTTTCGCTGTTTCTTCACGTGATGTGAACTTAGATGGATTGAATTTGCCGTTAAAGCCTTCGACAATTCCAAGCTCATCCAACATCGTGATGGCTTCTTTTGTTTCAGCCGTGTGCTTGCCATAATCCGTATATGAAGCATACTCGTCAACTGGGTAGTCGCCGTTTACTTTTTCATAGACGCGGTTCAGCATCAAAGCGAAATGCGCACGGGAGATTTTTTCTCTCGGGTTGAATTTCGTTGCCGTTTTGCCTGTTACATAGCCTTCAGCAAATACAGCATTGATTTCAGCCTGACGCTCTTTCGGCAGATCCGAGATGTCCGTGAATGGTGATGCTGGCGCTTTTGCTGGATCCAGTTTCATCATGCGCGAGATGATGGTTGCTGCTTCCCAGCGCGTCAATTCACGTTTTGGTGAGAAAGTTGTTTCAGCCGTACCGTTTATCAGACCTCTATGGAAAGCATCTTTGACGTATGGATATGACCAGCGTTCCATCGCTACATCTTTAAATGGAACAGTTGGGTTGATGCGGTTTTCAAGTTTTGGTTCAACAGTTTTCAAACCAGCAATATAGTCGATGAACATTTCATAGTCGATGTTTCCTGGCTCGCTGACGCGGCCGTCTTTATAGGCTACATCGAATGATGTGAAACCATCGCCGCCTTTAGCTGTGAACGTGTTGGTCGCTACTTTGTAGAATTTGTTGTCATCAAGCGGTGTGCGGACATCACCGTTTACAACATTAACAGTCGTTACGCGTGATCCTGCAGCTTTTGCCTGGTCGAATGAAAATTCGAGTCCTGCCACATGGAGGAATCCACCATTTTCAGCTGGGAATAAACGGACACTGTGCTCAAGCGCTGTTTTCAATTCTGAACCTTTTAAGTTCATAATCGCCAAAGCATTGCCGAATGGCATTGTTGTCAATACTTCTCCGACTGTGATATCGCCTACATCGATGGATGCGCGGATACCGCCGCCGTTTTGGACCGCGATAACTGTATCCGGATCAATTTTCTTCGCTGTAGCGAGCATGCCGTCTGTGATCAAGTTGCCGAGATTGGTTTCAGAAGCACGGACACCGCCTTCGTTGCGTCCCCCGTTAAGGAAGACTTCAGCTGTGGCACCTGTTGACTCATTTTTCACTTCTTCAACTTCTGCTGCAAATGGTGCAAGAAGTTCAGCTGCTTCTGCGTCTGGCGTGATTCCTGCAGCAGCGACGTCATGCAATTTGCCGGTCTGCGTTGTAACCACACCTTCTGCATTAAACGTTACATCCAATTGGCCAAGGAATTTATTGTATTCATTCGCTTGAACAATTACGGTAGGATCTGTGTTTCCTTCAAAGACAACCGGCTCATCAAGTTTTTTATGTGTGTGGCCGCCGACGATGACATCGATGCCTTCAACCGCTTCGGCCAGCAATTGGTCGTTATCGAATTCAGCCGAATCGTCAAAGCCGATATGCGTCAAAGCGATGATTTTATTGACGCCTTCTGCTTCAAATGCATCAACCGCTTCTTGAGCTGCTTCGATGTAATTGGAGAACGTGATGTCTCCAGGGCTTGAAATGGAAGCTGTTTCTTCCGTAGTCAAACCGAAAACCCCGACTTGTTCACCATCAATTTCCTTGATGATGCCGTTGTAGATTTCACCGTTTCCGGCTTCAGCTGTATATACTTTATTTTGATATCCAGACATAATGTCATCGCCTGAAAAGTCTACGTTTGCGGCAACGAATGGAAAATCAGCCCCTCCAACAAATTCGCCGAGCGCTTTATGTCCTTCTTCGCCTGAACCCAAATCAAATTCATGGTTGCCGAATGTCATGGCATCGTATTTCATCAAATTCATGAACGGTAAATCCGCTTGCCCTTCAAAGGTGTTGAAGTATAATGTTCCAGAAAAAACGTCCCCTGCATCCAGCAATAGATTATTCGGTTTTTCTTCACGAATCTGGTTCACCAATGTGACACGGTTCGCCACTTTGTCCAAGTTCGCGTGCGTATCGTTCGTGTGCATGATCGTCAGTTCGAAATCCCCTACCGCCGCTTGTGCTGTTCCAGGTGACTGAACCCCAACTACACTTGCCGTCAACGCCACTGCAATTGCTGATTTAAACATTTTCCCCTTCATTTGACACCATCCTTTAATTTTTTTGAAGCGTCGCGCCCTGGCTATACATGAATATTATGGCCTAAGCCAAATTGAATGTAATGACCAGGGGAAAAATTCCATTTATTGTGCGACTTTATTCATTTTCAGTGTAGCATGACAGAATTTTTTCAACAATAGCATAATTATAACTAATTCAAATCTATTACAGTACCTTTACAAACTTCACGAAAAAATAATGTCTGCACGCTTGCAGCATATAGTATGGTGAAACATGGTAACATGAAAGTGATGTTTTCTTGAAACAAGATATACTCTATGCAGAAAGAACGGTGAAATATGAAACCACTAGCCAGAAAGCATCTGGACGAGGTCCAATATGCGCGGGTTCTTGCCCTATTCGGGGTATTCGCAGTTCATTCGTCGTCTACCGGCGTTGTCGGAACCAATCCGGAATCGTTTACCTTCATGATCTATAATTTCTTTAATATTGCTGGAAAAATCGGAACACCGGTTTTTATTTTCCTGAGCAGCTTTGTGCTTTTCTATACCTATTACCACCGGGAATTGACTGCCAGCCTGTTCCAGAAATTCTATAAGAAACGCTTATTGTATATCCTGGTCCCATATGTGGTCTTCTCGGCCTTCTACTTTCTGTTCAAGGCTTACCTGAACAAGAATTTCACAGATATTCCCGTGATGCTCGAGGAGTTCCTACGGGCTTTGGCAACAGGCAAAGCGCATAACCATCTGTATTTTGTGTTCGTCAGTGTCCAGTTTTACTTGATGTTCCCAATCCTGCTTTACCTGTTCAAGAAGTCTGCTTTTATCCGGAAATATGCGATTCCCATCGGCTTTATCATCCAGTGGGTGTGGGTCCTGCTGAATTCGGCTTATTTCCAGGTGCCGGCGAAAGGGTCAATCGCGCTGACGTATTTCATGTTCTATTTCTTCGGGGCTTTCCTCGGCGTCTATTATGAAAAAGTTGCGGCGTGGATCGGCAATTGGCGCAAGGTCTGGCCGGCCATCGCCTTGATCGCGGCAGGCTATCTCTTCATGATTTATTTCTATGTCAGCATCTATTATGATATCCGGACCGGCCAATGGAGCGGCAACAGCAAATGGATCGAGTTCGGTTGGAGCATGCATGCCATGTTTGCGGCGACAGTGATTTTCATTTTCGTCCATTTCCTCGAGACTTGGAATTTGCCGCGGGTCAAGAAGTTCATGATTGAAATCGGCGTCGTGTCGTTCGGCATGTACTTGATCCATCCGTTTTTCTTGATGATCCTGAGAATGTACGTCTCCGGCGGTGATCCGCTTGTTTTCCATTCTTGGCAGCTGATCACGCTGCTAGTGACGTTCTTCAGCAGTTGGCTGATCGTCCGCCTGTTTTATGAGTTTGTGCCATACAGCTGGGTGTTCTTCGGCAAAGGCAACCGCGTGTTGAATAAACGCAAAAAAGCGAAGGGTACGAAAGAGGCAAAAGTATAAAGTGTTGAGGCATTCCTTTTTCAGGGGATGTCTTTTTTTAGTTTTAGTGGGTTCTACAAGTCGCTTTGGTGCTTTGGAGTAAGATGCGGGAATAGTTTTAGTGTGGTTCTATAAGTCGCTTCGGCGCTGTGGAGTGGGTTCCCACAAGAAGCCAGGCAGCTGGGAGAGTGGTGGGTGGGAGTAAATAAAGGTTCTATAGGTCGCTTCGGTGCTCTGGAATGGACTCCCGCAATAAGCCAAGTAGCTGAAGTACGCTACTCGTCTTATCGCTCCGTCCACTCCTGGACGCACCTGCCGCTGGGGGTGTTGGGATACGCAGCAAAAAACTTTTTTTGTGTGGAAAGGGTGCGAGTGGTTCTGGAAACGCTCGGCAGCGGTGGTGCACGCGCCTTCGCTGGGGGAGGAGAAAAGAAAGGAATTGGAGAATCATCTTTTCGGGGTTCTACAAGACTCGTCGCGGTTTCTACCTCACCATTTCACGTTTCTACCATAGAAGGTGAGGAGGCTACCTCACCACAATGCTGCTCTACATGAAAGTTTCGACTTCCTACACGAATTCCATGAGAAAAATCACAGCTTGTGTGTGCGGGAGGACTGATCAGAAAGCGCCGCTCCCTATTTCCGGCTGCTCGCCGCGCGAACAGCTTCCATTCGGGGGCTTGAACTATAGGTGAAACAGCTCGGATTCAGGTAAAAGTGGAGAACATTCATGTAGAGGTTTGAATGGTTCATGTAGCCGCTCCACGAGTTCATGTAGAAACCCAAGACATCAAGCTAGAACCACGAAACGTTCATGTAAGAGCAATCCACCTCTCGCTCACTCGCTCCCACAACCCAAAACCAAACAGCGATCCGCTTCGCTCCTCTAAGATGCCCGCTTTTCGCCTGCGAAAAGCACTAAGTGCCACTCGCTTTCTTATTATCTTCTCGCTTCCATACAACAGCGACGCTTTCACTCCCACACACCCTTTATAAATAGGAAGGAACCTAGAAGAATGAGCGGAAGACGGCGACTCCTGCGGGAACAGCGCGAGCCGGAGCCACTGGACTGAGCAAAGCGAGGGAAGCGGCAGAGGCCGTGCCCGCGGAAAGCGTCCGTTTGCAGCGATTTCTTCCCCCTTGACCCGCTTCGCTGGCTTCACCCCCGGCAGCTGGCACCTGGAGCGAATTCTCCACCTCACGCAATAATTTTACTCCACCAAAAAACAGGCTATCTAAAAGGCGTGCAACCCTTTAGATAGCCTGTTCTAGTTAGCCGTTTCCACTTTTCTTTGAGTATGCCAGTGGTGCGGCGTTGGTGACTGGTGCCTCGATGGCATCGAGGACTGTGCGTGCTGTTTCATTGGCACTCCTTTGCAGCGGTATGGCTGCTTGGGTGATTTTCGCCAGCTCGTCCGGGTAGTTCGAGAAGATGAGCTCGATTGCGTGCACCAGGTCAGTGTGGTTCCAATCCTTTTTCTCGACATGGCCGAGTACAGGCTGGCCTACGATTTCGGCGAATGAGTCGATTTTTGGATCGTACGATAAGGCCACGAAAGGTGTATAGCTGACAGCTGCAAAAATTAAAGCGTGCAGGCGCATGCCGAACAATACATCCGATTCTTTGATGATGGCCATTTTCTCTTGGATCGTGCTGTCGTGAGGTGAAATATGCGCCTTGGTTTTCATCAGGCTTGCAACGTGCTGGGAGGTTTTGGAATCGTGTTTTCCGTGCATGGGGATAAAGACGATTTCATAGCCCTTATTCACCAATTGGTCGAGTCCCGTTGCGATTTCCTGGAAGGCATAGGCGTCATCTGCCCAGTCACGAACCGAGACGGCGATGACTTTATTGTGGAAATTCTGCTGTTCGAGCCAGCTGCTGCGAAATTTGCTTGCATCGATGGCCATGACCGGATCCGGCACCAGTTGAATGGGTGAAGAAACCCCTATTTTTTCCAGCAATTGCTTGGACTGCTGGTCTCGGACTGTCAGCAGCTTCACTGAATTCAGGACGTATTTGACGATCAGTTGATTGACTTTGCTGTTGATGGGACCCATTCCCTGCGCATAAACGAATACCGGTTTTTTCAGCTGCTGGGCAATCTTCATGACGCCCGCGTAATACGGGATGCTTTTGCGTCCGGTTTCGTCTTGAAGCAGGCTGCCCCCACCGCTGATCAGTCCATCGGAGGACTTGATGGCTGCGCGGACTTCCTTCAGGCTCCACCTGTTGACAGCTTTGACACGATAGGTTTCAGCCGTTTTTTCCGGCTTGTTCGACAGGATGATAATGTCGATTTCTTGATGGTACTCCCGCAATGAATGGACAATGGCATAGAGAATAGCTTCATCTCCAACGTTATCAAAACCATAATATCCAGATAAAACTACTCTCACGCCTGCCACCTCATTTTTATCATAGTAATCATTCGTTTCCATACAGTTTCATATAGCCAGATTAGGATAAGTCCTATTATAAACCCGAAAACGATGCTATAACCACTTCTAAGCAATGAAATCAGCAAAGGAATGTGAAGATGAGTAAATGTATTCACTAGTGACAGGAACCCGATGACTCCGATGACCAGCAGGAAATAATAGGCTTTCGGAAAGCTTTTCGCCATATGGAGCGCCAGGATGAAGAACGGGAAGCCGATCAGGAATTCTTTTGTCCGTGGTCTGACGTAAAGGATCTGCTCCATCAGCAAACGTGCCTGAAGTTCAATGGCAGATACCTGACCTGCATTGCCAGTCCGACTTATATAATACAAAGCAATACCAGCGGCGATGGCAATGATCACCACATGCCAATAGACAACTTTCATATTCAAAAGGTTTCGGATGTTCCCCCACACTGCATAAATGGCAATAAAGGCAATCGGCACAATATAGATCAGCGAGACGCCTCTGAACAGGTCAATTCCCAACAGGTATTGATTGCCGCTCAGCAGGACGACGATCAGCCAGATACCGATGGCTGAAATGGCGAGTGCCTGAACGTAAGATCGGAGCAAATACCATTTTTTCTCTGGTTCTTTTTTCAATAGGACTGCCCAGATCGGCGCTGTGATGGCAACCGCTAAGGCGAATGCCTTCAGGATCATACTTTGCCCAATTACCAGGTAGATAAGGGCAACCAGCGTTGAACCGACTAAAGCAAGCCCTGTCAGCCGGGTGTTCTTGAAGACCGATTGCGTTGCCAATGTCAGGAACGCGATTGCCCCGAGCAAAGCCATAATGGTTTGCCATAAGGGCACGCTATAGGTTTCAAAAGAGCGTGATTCGCCCATCACGAAGCTGTTCGGCAAGGCTTCCGTTACGTCAGCCTGAAGTTCTTGCAATGCGGGCAATGCCTTACCATACTCTTGCTGTGTCAGGTTCAGGAAAAATGCCCGGATATTGCGTTCTTTTGCACCACGAACAATTTTTTCGGCACTTTCGGCAATATTATCGTCCGTGACAGCCAAGCTGTGGAGCCGTACCAGATTCAAATCATTGACGTATGCCAACTGATTCAAGCCCTCTTGGTCAGCAAATTCGATGCTCATCAAACCATAGCCGGCTGTTTTCAGCTGCTCGCCGAACTCATTCAAACGGACAGGATCTGTAAAGGCAGTTACTTCTGTTCCGTTGAACAGCACTTTATTGATGCCAGGCTGTTTAATGGAAAGAAGCGCATCGATCATCTTTTCGAGTTGGGCTTCGTCCGCATAATTGCTTATCCGCGGCACCACTTGGAGGCCGGCATCCAAAATGGAAGCAATGACTTCTGGATCGTAGCCAATCGGCGCCGACTGGATGGTGGCCGCATCTCCCGGAATATAGACATACTCTACATTGTTTACAGTAACCGGGTAGGTATCCTCGAAAAGGCCTGCTGCAAGCTCCTCAAAATCAAAAGAGCCGTTCGAGTGGACGAATAATCCAGGCTTGCTGAATTCTTTTTCCAAAGGCTCCTGCTGTGTCAGCACGAGGTTTTCTTGTATTCGGGAAGTGCTGACAGCGGTAATCAGCCCTTTTCTTTCCAGCGTACTGACGCTATCCGGTTCCAGGCTGACGCTTTGGACGCCGCTGGTCTTAAAATCCGATAATATCTTTTGGGGTGTCAGTTCTGGATCTTCCACCAGCCACTGTGTGGTCAATTTGTAAGGAACGATGCTTTCGATCTTCTTATTCGATTCTTCTATTTGTATGCGCTGAAATACTGAAGGAATGGTCAGCAGCAGTGCAGCAACAAGGATTCCGATTAAAACTTTCTTCACGTAAGTACACACCCTTAACTTTTCTTGGTTTTGCCCGGACTGCAGGCGTTATTTCTTGGCGATGAATTTATTTATGACAGGAATGCGCTGCAATACGCTTTGATCCACGGCTTTTGTTGCCAACAACAGGACAAAGTAGATGATGCCGCCGCCGGCTGCTGCCGCTCCCACATACAATAAAGCTGCAAGTCTTGACAGCTCTTCAAAATCCAATAGGTAACTTGGCAACCAGATGGCTGCCCCCATGACAAGTGAAGCGACAATGATAGAGCCGGTCTTTTTCGGGAAATAACCGAATCCCGTATATTTGCGGATGGCTGCGGCATTGAGCAGAAACAGGATCACGTAGATGGCTGCGGTCGAAACGGCCGCGCCTTCCAATCCGTAAAGATTGACCAGCACCAGGTTCAGCACCAGTTTGATGAGTACGCCGAGGACGATGATCCAGGCACCGAGCCGCGCTTTATTGATCCCCTGCAGGACACCGGTTCCAAGTACCGTCAGCGATGTGAACAGCGAACTGAACGACACGATGGCCAGCACCGTGCTGCCCTGCAGATCCGTAAACAGGCCGAGGTTGATCGGCAAAGTCAGGACGACCAATCCGACAGCGGCTGGGACGGATAATAGAAAAGTCAGGAAAAAAGTATTTTCGATCAATTTAGCCGAGCCGACTCGGTCGTTATTCGCCAATTTTGCAGAAATGGAAGGAATCAGGGGCAGAATGACTGAAGCGGCAAAAACCGTGACAATCTGCACCAGCGCCAATCCTCTTCCATAAATGCCATAAAGTGAATTGATGTCTTCAGTGGCTTCCCCGTGCATTTTCAATGCAGTCGGGATGGTGATGGAATCGACCAGGTTCAACAGGGCCATCGTGATGGCGCCGATGCAGATCGGAAGGGAAATCTTCAGGATGGTTTTGGCGGTCGCTTTGAAATTCGCCAATTTATACGGCAAGCCTTTGGCTATTTTGACTGACGAACGATTGTACAGGATCCGCAGATAAACGAATGAGCCGATCGCTCCGATGATGGAACCGATCATGATGCCCCCTGCAATCTGCTCGTCGCTGTAGAGATGGTCCACCATGAAGATGGCCACCAGCAGAATCAGGCCGACGCGGATGAATTGCTCGATGACCTGCGACACCGCGGTTGGCGTCATGTCCTGATGCCCTTGGAAATAGCCGCGGTAAACCGCCATATACGGTGCCACAAGCAAAGTGCAGGAAACGACGATCAAGGCAAGGCGTGTCGTTCCGCCACCAAGGACAGCGGCAATCTGATGGGAAAAGCCGTAGATGACCAGGAAACTCGCAATCCCGAAAATCAGCGCCAGAATACCGGATGTGAAGAAGATATTCTTGACCTGCTGCTCGTCATCTTTTGTACGGGCTTCTGAAATCAGCTTGGAAATAGCGATTGGAATGCCGGCAACAGAAAGCGTCAAGGCGACCATATACACCGGATATACGAGGGTGAAGATTCCCAGTACTTCATCTCCCGCGATATTTTGCAGCGGGATCCGGAACAGGCTGCCGAGTATTTTAGATAGTAATGCTGCAATAGATAAAATTAAGGTGCTTTTGATCAAGGTGTTCTTCATTATTTACGTAAAGCCTTTCGTCCAATCACAGTCGCTGCAAATTTCGGCAGTACGAGCATGCGTTTCCAACGGGATGGCTGCTTGACCAGACGGTAGAACCATTCCAGGTTCATCTTCTGCCACAGCTCCGGTGCGCGTTTGACCGTTCCGGAAAAGACATCAAAACTGCCGCCGATGCCGATGAAGATCCCTTTATCGAATTCCTCGATATGGGCGCCGATCCATTGCTCCTGTCTTGGAAAACCGAGCGCCACAAAGACGATGTCCGGGGCTGCATTTTTGATCTGCTGCGGCAGGAGGGGGTCGTTCCAGTCGAAAAAGCCGTTGTGGCTGCCGGCAATTTGGATGCCCGGATAATGCTGTTTGGCTTTCTTGACAGTTGCCTGCAATACTTCTTCAGCCGCTCCAAGGAAAAAGATGCTGGAGTGGTTTTTGTCTGCCGATTCGAGCAGGTCGAGCATCAAATCATAGCCGCTGACGCGTTCCGGCAGCGGTTCACCGATAATCGCGGCAGCTTTGACGATGCCGATGCCGTCGGCTGTTATGTACTGGGCTTTTGCCAGCGTCCCTTTGTATTGCTGGTCTTCCAGGGAATGCATGACGATTTCAGGATTGGCGGTCACGACGAAGGTCTTTTCCTGTCTTTCAATATGGCCTTGCAAGGTGTTGATAAACGATTTCCGGGATGTGTTGATGAATGGCACTCCCAGTATATGGACGAATTTCGAAGTCATGGTTAATCTCCTTTTAGGGCAAAATATCTTAGGCAAGTATAACATAAAGAGGAACCCTGTGTTCAAGCTATGACCGCTTGAACACAGGGTTCCTCCATTAAGATTGTGTAAAGATTATTACTGCGCAAGCGGCAGCATTTTGATATAGGCGCCGTGCACATAAGCCTTCGTATAGGCTTTATCTTCCGAGGCCACTTCATACCAAAGCGCTCCACTAGATGCTTTTGTTTCGTTATTGATGATGACCGGCACCGCTGCTGTTTTCAGTGAGTAGATGGAAGCAAAGTTTGTGCTTGCATCTTTTCTGAAGTTCAGTGGCTCGGTCGTCGTGTAGCCAAGTTCGTGCTTGTTCAAATCTTTGTTTCCAAGGTGAGCATCGGCGCGGTACATATGTCCCGCAATCTTCTCTCCCCAGAATGCATCAGATGCATAGCGGACGTTCATGCCGATGCCTTTATTGCCAAGGATCGATCCGTTGTAGTAGCTGCCAAGCGGCGTTTGGTAGCCTTTGTTGATGCGCAATGCCGCGTCTTCGATCGACTCTCTGAATGTAGCGTAGGAATAGGCACGGTTATAAGCATCACCGTCCACCGCTCCGTAGCCAAAGAGATTGTATTTGTCCTGAGCAATCTTACTGATTCCCCAACCGCTTTCATGGATTGCATGGGACATCAGGTAAAGCGCATTGATCTTATGGGTCTTTTCCATTTCTTTAAAGAACTTGCCGGTGCCGACAAGCGGACTGGCTGTCCATTTTTTGCCATTGAGTGTCTGGTTATAGTACGGGAACTTGTCCTTCAGGTATTTATCGAGTTCTGCAGCTGTGTAGCTGGTTGTCGACTGCAACGGCAGCATATTGAAATACTGGTGGCTTTCAACTACTTTGGCACCTGATGCGTTCGTGAATGTTGCCCCGTCCCAGCTGTAATATTTCATGCCGCTGACAAATTCTTTGGGCGCCTTGCCGATGATGCCGGCTGATGCGTAGTTGCCGGTCGCATGGTTGAAGATTTTATGGACCATGTTCAGGCCGGACGCTTCATAATAAGACTGTCCTTTTTTCATCGGTTCCGGAATGAGCCGGACCACTTTCGAACTGACATAGCCGACTTTTCCGGCCAGTTCCACTTTGACAGTTGTCGCTGTAGCGTCCAAAAATTTCAATTCTGTGTTGGCTGGTACATAAGGACGGAAAGTTCCACTGCCCGCTTTCAGGCTTTCAGATGGATAAATTTCCGTATATGCATTTGTTGTGGCAATTCCCTGCTTCATCCAAAGGATTTGGTTGCTGCGTTCGACTGCCTGAACTTTTGCGTTCTTTTGAACGTATTCCTTTGCCTGGGCGAATGTATCGAAATGCTTCACAACAGTCGTCTTATCTGCAGCAACTGCTGATGCCTGGAATTCCAGATTTTGGGGCGGGAATACTTCATCTCTTGCTCTCAGCATGACCAAAGCCACCATCCATCTTTTTGAATTGTCCTGCGGCTTGAAGGTATTGTCTTCATTGCCATTAAGGATGCCCAGATGGGAAAGGATTCGGACGTCGTCTTTGTGGTCGTCTCTAATAGTAGAAGAATCTGTAAAACTCAAAGCTTTTGTCTCTGAAACGTTTATGATGATGCCTTTTGCTTTTAAGGCACGCGACACCATAGTCGCCATTTGTTCCCGGTTGATCAACTCATTCGGTTTGAATATGTTGTTGGGATAACCTTTGATGATTCCAGCATCCACAGCCGCAGCTATCGGATTGTAATACCACTCGCCGGGAAGAACATCCTTAAAATTCAAAGTGGCTGCAGTTGCCGCCGCGCTGAATCCGGCATTTTCAACCGAAGCGCTGTCCACTGGCGTTCCGAGTTCGAACGATTGAACGACCATTTTGGCGAATTCTGCACGTGTCACTTCTTTATTGGGGCGGATCGTTCCGTCATCATATCCGTTGATGATCCCCAGTTCCATTAATTTCCTCATTTCAGCTTCATAAGCATGGCCTGCCAAATCATCCGCTGCTTTTGCAGTCTGTGGTGACAGGGCCGAAAGTACGACAAGAATCGCGATAAAACCAATCAAAAATTTCCTCATTACTACTAGTCCCCCTTTTATAATTAAGGCAATAATTTACTATTCATTAATAAATCAAACTGCACTTACAAATCTACCCCCTACTTTATAGCATTTGAACCAGGCTAACTATAATGCTAAATATCTATATTTATCCAATTAAATGAATGGAAAAATTTATAACAGGTTCAATTATACCACTAGTTGTTCTTCAGAGAAAAAGTTAGATTTTTATTATTTCCGTTTCATTCGAAAAAAATTCAGAATATTAGATAATTTTTTCTATTTATATAGGCATTTTGTATTGGTCATAAATACATATTTTAAAAATATAACTTTTAAACCATACTATTTTCTTATTTATTAAAAAAACCCATTATTTTCAATAACTATCTGCTAATATAACTAACAAAGAGAAACAACAAACATAGGAGGAAATGAAAATTAAATGAATAATCTTTTATCAAAAATTACACTGTTTCTAGTCGCCTTTGTTTTAGTGATTTCGAGTCTAGGTATAAATGCCGCATCCGCTTCGACAAACCCTTTTAAAGATGTTTCGTCAACAGACAAGGAAATTCTTTACTTACTGAATAAGGGACTTATAAATGGAATCTCAAAAACATCGTTCGGCCCAGATCAAGCTGTCACCCGTGAACAAGCTGCTACATTGATCGGCCGTGCATTGAATTTGAATGGCACGCCCCGCAAAACAAAGTTTGCGGATGTCAGACCAGATTGGTACAGTTCAGGCTACATACAATCTGCAGTTGAAAAAGGAATCATTACTGGAGATTCAGATGGCACTTTCCGTCCTCGGGATACAATGACACGCGGAGAAATGGCCTACCTATTAAGCCGCGCATTCAATTACACGAAGACAGGCCATGTTTTCTTTAAAGACATCACGACCAATTCAAGTTCAACCAGCCTTTACACAGCAGTCAATAAAATTGCCACTGCAGGCGTTTCGAATGGCACTGGAAAAGGCACTTATACACCAAACAGCAAGCTCATCCGTGGGGAGTTCGCCATCTTCCTTGCCCGTGCACTCAACTCCGATTTTAGAGTCACTTATCAAAATGTAGCGTTCGCCGACTTAAACGTGACCGTCGACAACTTGAATGTCCGTAAGTCAGCAAGCGCCAGTTCTACAGCCATCGGCAAACTGAACACCGGTGCACCATTCCGTGTCTATGGCTATAACGGATCATGGGCTTACGGCAAGAGCGGCACCCTGACTGGCTATGTTCATACCGCTTACTTGGGCAAAGCAGTCCCTGTCGTCGCCAACAACCGGTTCATCACCCTTGATCCTGGGCACGGCGGCAGCGATCCTGGCGCAGTAGCCAATGGATTGCGTGAAAAAGACATCAATCTTGATGTTTCAAAACGTGTCGAATCAAAACTGAAAGCTAAAGGCATCAAAGTTTATATGACGCGTACAACAGATGTGTTCCACACTTTGGACGCCCGCGTTGATAAAGGAGTCGCTAGTGGTTCTAACGCATTTGTCAGCATCCACACAAACGCAGCAACTGCTACTTCAGCAAGCGGTTCTGAAACTTTCTATTCTGCTTCGATCGGCAACGACAGCAAGCAGTTGGCTACATTTATCCAGAACCGCCTGTACAAAGCGATGGCCCATCCGAACCGCGGCGTTAAAAACTACGGTTTCCAGGTTATCCGCACCAACCCGCTTCCAGCTGCTCTAGTGGAACTAGGATTTGTCACCAATCAGTACGATGCCGCCAAATTAGCATCCGGAACTTATAAAGATCGCGCCGCTACAGCAATCGCTGATGGAATCGTAGATTATTACAACTGGAAAGCAAAAAATTAATTTTCTGAAACGGACTTAAAAGTCCGTTTTTTTGTTGTATACTACAGGAAGATGCAATGTACAGAGGAGGGATTCTATTGAAAAAAATAAGCTATTTGGTAATTTCCGCAATACTTCTCAGCGGATTGCCTGTCCATGCAGCTCATGCAGCTGATAACCAGAGCGAATCAGAGCGTGTGATCATCTCGTTTAAAGAAGAAATCGATTATGGACTGCTCAAAGAAATGGGCGCTGAAATCCACGAAGAATTCGATGCCATTTCTGCAGTATCTGTCACCTTGCCTGAAGAAGGCGTAATCCAGTCTGCCAGCAGCGAATCTTCCATTGAATACATAGAAGAGAATTCGGAAGTCCGAGCCGCAGCCCAGACCACGACCTGGGGCTACCGGACAATCAAAGCAAACACTGCTTCAAGCCTTGGCTATACTGGCAAAGGCGTGAAAATCGCCATCATCGATACCGGCATCAACGCCAAACACCCTGATCTGAAAGTAGCTGGCGGCATCTCCAAAGTTAAAGATTCACGCCACGACACAGACGCCAATGGCCATGGCACCCATGTCGCGGGGGTCATCGGATCTTTGAATAATTCAATCGGTACAGTCGGCGTTGCGCCGGACGCTCAGCTCTACTCAGTCAAAGTCCTGTCAGCCGACGGCATCGGTACGCTTGAAGGGGTCGTTTCAGGCATCCAATGGGCCATCGATCAGAAAGTGGACATCATCAACATGAGCCTGACCACCATCAACAATAACCAAACCTTGCTCGACATTACGAAAAAAGCATATGATGCGGGCATCCTCATCGTGGCCGCTTCCGGAAACGAACGGGAAAATCCCGTCTACAAGGATGTCCTGTTCCCAGCACGCTTCCCTTCCGTCATTGCAGTCGGATCGGTTTCCAAACTCAATAAACTGTCTTATTTCTCGAATTACGGAGCATCCCAAGAACTGGTGGCACCTGGAGAAAACATCTTAAGCAGTTTCGCCAATTCCAAAACCACTACTCAGGACGATTATGCCATCTTGGAAGGGACGTCCGTTGCCTCTCCTTTTGTCGCCGGCACATTCGCTCAATATATGGAAGCCTATCCGCATCTTTCGAACAATCAATTGCGGGAAACCGTTAAACGTTCTGCAATAGACCTGGGCACAAAAGGCCGCGACAATACGTACGGGAACGGCCTCGTCCAATCTCTGCAGACCAAAGCCGCGCTGTTCCCGGATCTGAAGAATGACGTGTGGTACTCAGTCCCAATCAAAAATATCTTTGACCGCGGCATCATCACCGGCTTCCCGGATGGCACATACCGCCCAGCGGCCACCATCACACGAGCTGAGGCTGTAACGATGCTTGGCCGTGCATTAAAGCTCGATAAGGCAAATAAAAACTATCGCTTCAGCGACGTCCCAAAAGATTCGTTTGCAGCTGGCTATATCAACAGCGCCTATGAACTTGGTTATATCAAAGGTGTGGGCGACAATAAGTTCCAGCCCAATGATCCCATCAAACGCGGAGATATGGCACTCATGATGCAAGCTGCATTTAAACTGGCCGGCACCCAGCAAACCAGCTTCTCAGATGTTCCAAAATCCATGTATTATTACGACGCCATCCAGGCAGCCTACTCCAGCAACGTGGTCACGGGCTACAATGACAAAACATTCCGCCCAACAAAACCCATCACCCGCGCAGAAAACGCTGAATTTATGAGCAACGCGCTAAAATGATGAAGTTGTAAAATAATGAAGCCAAACCGGTTTGCCGGTTTGGCTTTTTTTGATTTTGATGATTTTTTGAGTAGAATTCCTTTGCAGCTATAGCTTTTTTGATGCTTACCTCCAAGTTGCCGGCGGCTATATGAATCTTCCGGGCCGCTAAATGAACGGTGGCCGTCTTTACCTGAACAGCCTCACTTTCTACCGAAACGCCGAACGCTTACCTCCAACCCGCCGCTGGCTACATGAATCTTCGGGGTGGCTACATGAACGGCGGACGCCTTTACCTGAACAGCCTCACTTTCTACCGGAACGGCGCTCGCTTACCTCCAACCCGCCACTTGCTACATGAAGCTTCCGGGCCGCTACATGAATGGCGGTCGCTTCTATATGAACAGTCTGGCTTTCTACCGGAACGGCGCTCGCTTACCTCCAACCCGCCTGCTACATGAAGCTTCCGGGCCGCTACATGAACGGCGGACGCCTTTACATGAACAGCCTCACTTTCTACCGAAACGCCGCTCGTTTACCTTCAACCCGCCGCTGGCTACATGAATCTTCGAGGCCGCTACATGAACGGCAGCCGCCTTTACATGAACAGCCTCACTTTCTACCGGAACGCCGAACGCTTACCTCCAACCCGCCACTTGCTACATGAAGCTTCCGGGCCGCTACATGAACGGCGGCCGCTTCTACCTGAACAGTTTCGCTTTCTACCGAAACGCCGCTCGCTTACCTCAACCCCGCCGCCTGCTACATGAAGCTTCCCGGCCGCTACATGAACGGCGGACGCCTTTACCTCAACAATCGACGTCTTTATATGCCGCTTCGCTCATCCTCACACGCATACCCAATTTTCCACACAAAAAAATGCAGGTCCGCTCGACAATATCGAGTGGGCCTGCAGCCTGGACGTTCTCCTATAGGGAGTTCTTAGTTGTTTTCAATCGCACGATAAACAAATGCTGTGTATTCTGATCGCTTGGCATTAGCGTTCGGCTGGAACGATCCATCGTTATGGCCAGTCGCCACTTTATTAGCTGCCAATGTAACGATGGAATTTTCGGCCCAATGGCCTTTGATATCCGTGAAAGAAGTGGATGAAGCTGAAGCTGAGTTCACCAATCCAAATGCCTCCGTCAGCAATTTGCTGATTTCTCCGCGCGTAATATATTCATTTGGCGCAAAGTAGCCAGCTGATCGCCCATTGACGATTCCTGCTTTCATGACAGCGTTGATATTGCCGGCTGCCCAATGCGAGGCGGGTACATCTTTAAAGGCTGAACTTTTAACCGGTGCCAACTTCAATGCTCTGGCGATGATTGTCGCTGCTTCTGCTCTTGACACATTATCGTTCGGCTTGAAGATGCCGCTGCCGTTTCCTGTGAGGATGCCTTTTGTAGTCAGGACTTTGATTTCATTAACTGCCCAAAAACCTTTTGGCACATCATGGTACTGCCCAAGCGGTAGAGTCGGCTTTACTACAGGTGTTGCTACGTTTTTGATTTCGCTCAAACGGCGGGCGCCCGTGTACTTAGGAGCCCAATAAGAATTGGTGTTCAAGTTGGCAACCGTAACACCGCTGCTCGTGGCAGAAATGAAATTGCCGTTGCCGACGTAGATGCCGGCGTGTGAAATCCCTGCTTTATATGTACCTGAAAAGAAAACCATATCGCCTTCTTTAAGATTGCCTTTGCTGACGCCTGTTCCTATTTTGTACTGCTCTGCAGCAGTTCGCGGAAGTGAAATATCGAAATTGTTGAAGACATAACGCAAATATCCTGAGCAATCAAAGCCGGATGGCGTTGTCCCCCCAAATTTATAAGGTGTTCCTTTAAACTTCTCTGCATATGAGGTTAATTCGTTTGGTGTCGCTGCACTGGCTTCGGTGGCATTGAATGGATTGGCTGATACTAATAAAACTGCAATTATCATGAGCATTAGACGTTTCTTCACTTGGCACCTCTTCAATTTTATTTCGGAATGCTGATCAGGCATCAACCGCTTTTTCCATCTTTAGTATATTTTTGATTGTATCAGTAAAAACTCCCATTTAATGTTACAGTTACGTTACAAATATGTAACATTACCTATTTGAATGTTTATATTTAGGAAAAAAAGGAATACTAATGTTTATCCTTTTCCAACACGAAAGGACTAACAGCTTTCTGAGCTGTTAGTCCTTTTGCTCTTTCGTTAATTGAATACAAATGGATATCTGTGGATTTTGTTATCAATTGGAGCAATAAAAAAACCCTTTTGCCAAGTAGGCAAAAGGGTTTTGGATTTATTATTCTTAGCGTTTTTCTTCTTCGCCCCAGCATTCGGTATTTTTCAGGCCAGGGATGTTCTTCGCAAAGAACTCCGGATTTTTTCCGGCTTTGCGCTGGCTTGTGTAATCGTCCAGCACCTTGAAGGCAATTTTGCCGAGCAAGGCGATGACTACCAGATTGAGTACAGCCATGAAGCCCATGAACAGATCGGCCATGTTCCAGACCAATTGAACCTGTGCCACTGCACCGAACATCACCATCGCCAATACGCCGAACCGGTAAGCTGTCAGCCAGCCGCTGTGGGCATTGATGAATTCGATATTTGTTTCACCATAATAATAGTTTCCGATAATTGAACTGAAAGCAAAGAACAAGATGGCAATTGCCAGGAAGTATGGCGCCCAGCTGCCTAGGTGTACGTTTAATGAAGCCTGTGTCAGCAGGATCCCTTCCTGTTCGCCGTTCGAATACAGGTCTGCCAGGATAATGATGAAGGCAGTTGCCGAACAGATGACGATGGTATCGAAGAAAACGCCCAAACTTTGCACAAGCCCCTGCTTCGCTGGATGCGAAACGTTGGCAGATGCTGCCGCGTTCGGCACAGAACCCATACCTGCTTCGTTCGAGAACAATCCTCGGCGGACCCCCTGCATGATGGCCGCACCGATACCGCCGCCGACCGCTTCCTCTAAACCGAAAGCGCTTTGCAGGATCAGGCTGAACACCGCTGGAATTTCAGTGAAATTCATGATGACAATAAACAATGCCACAAATATGTAAATCGTTGCCATGACCGGCACCACTACTTGCGTGACGCTGGCAATCCGCTTAACGCCACCGAAAATGACAATAGCCGTCAAAACTACAAGCGCGACTCCGATTGTCCAATCCGGAATATTAAAGACATCTTCGAATGATTGCGCAATGGTATTTGACTGGACAGAGTTGAAGATAAAGCCGAAAGCCAATGTCAAAAGGATGGCGAAAACAATCCCAAGTTTGCGGTTGCCGAGCGCTTTTTCCATGTAATAAGCTGGACCGCCGCGGAATTGGTCGCCGTCACGGACTTTATAGACTTGCGCCAAGGTGCTTTCGATGAAAGCTGTCGCCATTCCGATGATGGCCACCATCCACATCCAAAAAACCGCTCCCGGGCCGCCAATGGCAATCGCCAATGCGACACCGGTGATGTTGCCGGTTCCTACTCGTGATGCCGTTGAAATCGTGAAGGCCTGGAAAGCGGATATACCGCTGTCGCCATCCTTTTTCTCCGTGATCACGCGGAACATTTCGCCGAACAGGCGAACCTGGACAAATTTAGTACGAATTGTAAAATACAGGCCAAGGCCCATGAGAAGTGCAATTAATATGTAAGTCCAGAGCAAAGTATTGACGTTATCTACGAACCATGTGATCGCATCAAAAAAAGCATCCATCTAAATTCTCCCCTTTTTAATAAACTTATTAACAATACCCTGTTTCCATTAGAAAGAAACGTTCTTTGCCGCGGGATATAACGAGAACCTTCACTCAGCGGGGAGTTCCGTTCCGGAAAACCAAATCATAGGCGAAGAGCGCTCCTGTAACCGCCGACCTGCAGGCAGTTGATTTCTTATTTGGATAAACGAAAATTTTACTGCCCATTAAAGTGAAATAAAAATGAGACCCTCTAGTAAAAGAGGGTCTCGGATATCGGCTCACATTCATGATAACATGTGTTTGGACCGAAGAAGAGTTGTTAGTATTTTAAGTTATTTCCCGGGAAATACTTTCTTAGGTGGCTTTTATCGTATTTGCCAAAACACGTGCACCAATTGCCAGGGCTTTATGGTTGAAACTCATATCGGGATGGTGAAGACCAGGCGTGAGATCCGCTCCAATACCGATCATGGCTGCATGCAGTTCCGGCTTTTTGATGGTATAGAAATGAAAATCGTCCGCGCCTGTTGTATGGACCGGCGGCGCAGTCGCGTCATCCCCCAAGGTTTCCCGAATGGCGGTGTCTGCAATCTGCATCGCCGTTTCCGACACTTCTGCCGCAGGCGTGTAATCGGTCCATTCAAAAGCGATCTCGATATCGTGCAGCTTGGCGATTGCATCCAAGCCGTCCGCGATTTTTTGCTGAAGCTCTTTCATGAGCCCGTTCGACTGCGAACGGACATCCATAGAAAACTTCGCGCTCCCCGGGATGATGTTCAGGCTGTCTCCGCCTGTCTGGATATGCGTCAATTTTGCCGAATACGATTCAAACGGCGAGAAATAAATCGTTTTTACGAATTGGTGGATCGCTGCAATCACATCGATGGCATTTTTCCCTTGATGCGGACGGGCTCCGTGTGCATCCACGCCGGTGATTTTCCCTCTCAGGAAGATGCCGGATCCGTGATGGAGCGCAGGCGTTACCTGGCTAAAGGGCAATTCCTCGATTGGGCGCAGATGCACGCCGTATAAATGCGATACCCCGTCGACGGCTCCCCGTTCGATCATTGACAGCGAGCCATTGCCCAGCTCTTCGGCCGGCTGAAAAATAAAACGCACACGTTTGGTCAGGGTTTCATCCTTCAGATGCAGAAGTGCTCCGAGCACCATCGCCATATTGGCATCGTGGCCGCAGGAATGATTGGCCTGCAGCTTGCCGTCCACTTCTTGCCAAAGCGCGTCGATATCGGCGCGAATCGCCACCACTTCCGGTCCATTGCCGATTTCCGCAATCAACCCGGTGACATCAGGGAATGTATGATAGTCGACGCCGAGCTCAGTCATGATCGCTGCCAATTTTTTGGTGGTCTCCACCTCTTTCCAGCTGACTTCCGGATGCGTGTGGAAATGGTTGAAGTATTCGAGTATTTGCTGGTCGATATTCATGTAATTGTCTCCTTTGTCTGAGAAATTCACTGTAATAGTTTGATTGTACACGAGGAGAAGGGAGAATTGTGAAGAATTGGTTGAGGCAGTGTTTTTTTTGGTCGGCTACATGAACGGCTGCGGGTTCTACATGAAGCTTGCGGGTTTCTAAGTGACGCGCGGCCGGTTTTCTACATGACTTCTCGACTCCTACGCGAAGCTTTTGGTCGGCTACATGAACCGCTGCGGGTTCTACATGAAGCTTTCGGATTTCTAAGTGACGCGACCGCTTCTCTTCATGACTCCTCTATTCCTACGCGATGCTTTTGGTCGGCTACATGAACCGCTGCGGGTTCTACATGAAGCTTGCGGGTTTCTAAGTGACGCGGCCGGTTTTCTACATGACTCCACGATTCCTACGCGATGCTTTTGATCGGCTACATGAACCGCTGCGGGTTCTACATGAAGCTTTCGGGTTTCTAAGTGACGCGGCTGTTTCTCTTCATGACTCCACGATTCCTACGCGAAGCTTTTGGTCGGCTACATGAACCGCTGCGGGTTCTACATGAAGCTATCGGCTTGCTAAGTGAGGCGCCCGCTTCTCTTCATGACTCCTCGATTCCTACGCGAAGCTTTTGGTCGGCTACATGAACGGGTTCGATTTCTACATGAAGCTTGCGGGTTGCTAAGTGACGCGGCCGCTTCTCTTCATGACTCCACGACTCCTACGCGAAGCTTTTGATCGGCTACATGAACGGCTGCGGGTTCTACATGAAGCTTGCGGGTTTCTAAGTGACGCGGCCGGTTTTCTACATGACTCTCCAAGAATCCTACTGTATTCCCGCTAAAAGTATGTTTATTTTTTCTGTGGCTGGCGGATATATTGGCGATATCGCCGCCCACCCACGGGATGGCAACCGTTTCGGACCAAGAAACGCTTAGCAGCATCGAGTTTTTCCAGACCGAGAAAATCGCGGCATTCAGCTGTATTGATTGTGGGTTTTATAAGCATGAACCAGTCCTCCAACGCATCAGAATCGGCATCTTGGCTGATAAACCGGCACGTTTCACATTCCCATACAAGTGTTTTCCGCTGCATCTTTCCAAGTACGCACCGTGGACAAAAGACTCCGGGTTCGATTTCAGACGGTTCGATTTGAAATTTGGGCGCTAAGGGGAACGGCTGATAATTCCTATGAACAGCCAGTATACTTTGCCCAAGCTGATGAAGTTCTTCTATAGAAAGAAGCGGTTTTGGCAGTTTCATTTTCGATAAGTGAAAATTGACTTCGCCCGCAGCTAAAATAAGGGCATCCGTCGGTGCATCTTCAACAATTTGGGAAGGATGCGCAATGACGATAATAGTCGCCACTGGCAGTGGACAAGCGAGGGTTTTCAAAAATTTGTTCATGCGTATAGCGGTTTCATTCATTTGCGTGATGGGGCTCTTATAACTTTTAATCTCACCATTTGTCAATATCGAATGGAGCGCACTCGGATTTTGCTTAAATTGAAGCTTTCCAGCAATGTTTTTTATTTCCAGCAAGAATACACAGCCCTGAGTGAGTATCACAGTATCGACTTGAATTTTAAACGCCTCTCCCAATGAAAAATCCTGGATGATCCGGTGAGGATAAGGCGGGTCAAAAAATTCCAATGCTTCATCCAAGCGCTCTTCTCCCCCGTAGCCGGCGTTAGCATTATTGAGACTATTTTTCACAGCCGTCCGTTTTGGATGAGTAGGTGGCAGCCTTTTTAATAAAGCTTCGTACCCAGCAATTTTTATCGGCTTTTCCCGATGTTTAATGATCATAAAATCTCTCCTTTTTCTCATTAGTTTAGCAGATAAAATAGCATATTACCATTTATATCCAAATCCGATTTTTGAACCTCTTATAGCTGCCAAAAATGAGATTTGAGAAGATGTTTATGTAAAGATTCGCGTTGCTTACATGAAAGTTTCAGCTTTCTACATGACACTCTTTCCGCTCTACATGAATTGTTGATTTCTATCTCACCTATTTGGATTTTTATAAGAACCTTTCATCTCCATACCTCACTCCTCCACACTCCTACCTGAAAGTTTCACATTTCTACACGAATCAAGGTTCGCCACCTCACACCTCCCTCCTCCTACATGAAACCTCCATCCCTCTACATCAACCATTTCCCATCCTACCTGCAAATTCCGCACCTCTACACGAATCCTCCACATCCCCAAAACCTCTCCACCAAAACACTCAGATGCCCAGCCCCAAACACGCTTTTCGCGCGCGAAAAGCCACAAAACCGATCTTGAACGGAAGCAACTACAGCATCCTGTTCGCTGCCTTATACTTTTACGCCCTTATGTGAATCTTTGGCCGCTATACATCACATTTTCGCCTTCTTAGATGAACAGCTGCCTTGTTAGCAGGAATTGCACCCTCCTACCTTATGCTTTATCGTTTTTACATGAACCTTTTATCGTTCTACGTTAATTTTCCATACTTCTACAGGAAAATCGTACATTTCTATATGAATCTTCTTCACGCTCAGCCAGATGCCCAGCCACAAACTAAAAAAAAAGCCACCTCAATGGCGGCTTTTCACAGGAATTGACAAGATCATTTCTTCCAATAGGATAGGCATTTCTTCGAATGTGTTTTTGATGTGCAGGCGCTCGGTGCGTTTATGGGCGTCTTTGCCGTAAGGGCCGACGTTCAGGACCGGCGCGGTCAGCTGTTTCATTGCCTGGAACGGGATGCTGTAGGGATCGCCGTAGACGGGCGTGTTGTTTTCATAGGTGATCCAGCCGCCGTTTTGGTCGGTATAGTTGACGTAGCTCAGGTCAGAGATGCCGTTGAAATAATGGACTTGTTCGATGTCCAGACTGAACTTTTCTTTGGCGTTGGCAGTTACTTGTTCAACGCATAGCTTGACCAGCTCGTTTTCCGATGAGTTGACGGGCGGGTAATACGGCGGCGCGTACATCAGCACCATGGCCGGCGTCAGCTCCTGGCAATTGATGAGCAGGATGTCTGTGACATGCATGGATTTTTCGCGGACGTCCCATTCCGGGTGCATCAGCGTGTCGCGCAGCAGATCGGTGATGTAGTCATGGCCGAATTTATTGAGTGCATATTCCATCAACTTTTCGTAGCGCATGACGTTGATGCTGCCGACCGGCTGGATATTTTCGCGTTCGCACATGGCATGGTAATCGCGTTCGCAATGGGCTGCTGCCTCTTTCGCGACATTTTCGAAAATCTGGAAGACTTCCTCGGCGTTGCGCTCCATCATGAAGACATTGTACATGGCGGAAGAACGATAGGGAGTCTGTGCTGAATAAGACAATTTCATATCACGCTGCATCAAAGTTACCGGCAGCGGCGTCGTTTCACCATAGACAACTTCCTTGAAGCTCGGATTCCATTCCATGCGATGCGTCAGATACGTCGCGATATAGCTTGATGTGATGCCTGACAGCGGCTCGCCGACATGGGTTTCTTTGCCGTAAAACAGCGCAGATGGCATGATTTTGCCGATTGATCCCGTATAGAGATAATGTTTCGTGTCGCCGGGTTTCATTGCAAAAACAGGTTCGCCGTTGAGGAACAACAGGTATTCCAAGCCATGCTCACGCTCGAGGTCAAGCAGTTTGGAAACGCCGTAACGCATGCCTGCTGAGTTGACTTCCTCATCTGGAACCGTCATCAGCAAGAGGTTGATCGGCCATTCTTCAATTGAAGCTTTTTCAATCAAGGCCATATGTAGGGCAAGTCCAGCTTTCATGTCCATGGTGCCGCGTCCGAAGAGGTATTCACCGGAATCGAGGTCGCTTAACGTGTCCGCGTCGAGTTCATCGCGGATCAGCTTGAAGGCCTCCGCCAATTTGTAGGGACTGCACGCCAAAGGTTCCAGATCTCCATATTCTCCTGTGTGCACCGTGTCGAAATGGCTGAGCAGAACAATGGTGTCGACCGCTTCCGGATGTTTATAGAGAGCCGTTACGTTTTGCCGCTCCCAATTCACTTCACCCAATCCGATATACTCCGGATGTTCCTGGAAATAGGGAAGCTCCATGAGTTTGTCTTTCAACTTAAAAGCAAACTCCACCTCTCCATCGGTCAATGTCAGGCTTTTCCAATTGACAAGTTCACACAATAATTCCTGTAATTTCTCCGGCGTTCCCCATAATGTGGCCACGGCTTTTCACTCCTCTGATTGTTCTTGGATGTCTGACTTTCTTCTATTATAATGAACTTCCCTAGAAATAAAAAGAGGGCTCAAAAATATACGCAAATGCTATTGTTGATTGCCTCATCTATGGATTTAGTCTACATAAAAACGGCTCAATTCGAGAGCCGCTTTCTGCGTTTTTTCAAAAGATCTTCCGCTGCTCCAGAACCGAACAGCACCCCGATGACAATCAATACGAGTCCATAAATATGGCCCACGCTAATCTTTTCATTCAAAATCACGCTGGCCCCCACCAAGGAAAACAAGGTGTTCAAGTTCATGAAGATGGCGGCTTTTGTCGGACCTGCCTGCCCGATCGAATAATTATAAAGCATATGGCCCACTGCCGTTCCGAGCATCGCCGAGAACCCGAAAGCCACCCAGAACGACGTCGGCACAAGCGCGAACGCCCGGATTTCACCCGGCTCCTGAATGAGCGCGATGACGAACAAAACAACCGCGCCCACGACGAACATATAACCTGTCAGCAAGCGCGGATCCAAGGAGCGCGCTGCTTTGGCGATGACAATATAGCTCAGCACCTGCGCCAGAATCGAAATGAAGACGAAAACGTCGCCGATGTTCAAGCCTGTCGCAGCACCGTTGCCGACCAATACGGTAGCCGCCACTCCTGCAAAACCGACCACTACGCCGAGCCATTGCAGTTTCGACGGGTAGTTGCGCATAATCAGCGATACCAATACCGCGGTCAGCATCGGCCCTGTGCCAAGGATCAGTCCGGCATTCGAGCCGGTAGTCAGAGACAGCCCGTTCGACAGGAAGTAATGGTGGCCGACGACATTGAGCAAGGACCCGAGAAAGATGAACTTCCAGTCGCTTTTGGCCGGCCACCGCAGCATTTTAAAGCCTGCGAGAATCCCCATGACCGACAATCCCGCCAATAAAATACGGAACGCCGTCAACGTCACCGGATCCACAAATTCCACCATGTATTTAACAGAGGCTAAGTTAAAGCCCCAGACAATCATCACTGCTGTCAGGATGCCGTAAATTTTCCACTGAGTCAATTGCTAAGACCTTCTTTCGCCTATTCGAATATAAGCACTTATTTTACGCCTGTTTTCAGTTTATGTAAACGTCCAAAAATTCACTTGTGGGTTGGATTGTTGTAATCAACTAAATGGAATTATATAAGATGAACTATATTTTTTAGTCGATATTCCGCAAAACAGCTTGCTTTCGGGCCCGCAGGATGCGGGTCATGCAGGTAGCGCGACAGGACGTCGCGGTGCCAACTGCCAAGGGCTCGCGCTGAGCTTGCTCCCCTGGGCGTCTGCGCTGTTTTGCTCCATATCTTTGAGAGCTCTCCAGCCCCGGTGCGGCTCAGGACGAGAAGGAGCGATAAGACGGGTATTCTTTTCCAGCTTATGGCATGGGCCTTGTCCAAAGCGACCAAAGCCACTTCCTCCCCCCTATTCCATCAACGCACATTATAATTATACGCCTTCCTGCCGATCAATAAACTAAACACAATAAAAGCGGCGAGCGACAACAGCACCGGCAGCGTCACGGTATGGACGCCGAACAGGTTGCCGTTTTCCAGGTTGTAGAAATGCAGCCCGATATAGCTGGTGATGCCGGTTGCCATCGAGGCGATTGCCCCGTATTTATTGCCCCATTTCCAATACAAGCCCAGAACAATCGGCCAAATAAAGGCCGCTTCCAAGCCACCGAAGGCGAAGAGGTTCAGGAAAATCAGCAGGTCAGGCGGATCCAAGGCCAGCAAAAAGACGATTACGCCTAGGATGCCGGTCACACCGAACGACACCCGCTTTATGGTTTTAATGGTGGCGTCGGGTTTTATGTAATTCAAGTAAACGTCTTTGACGATCGACGAGCTGACCAGCAGCAACAAGGAATCGACGGTCGACATGATGGCCGCCATCGGAGCGGCCAGCACAATGCCGGCTACCCACGGCGGCAAAGTTTCCAGCGCAATCAGCGGAATGACTTTGTCGCCGATTTCGATTCCCGGAAGGATAGGGCGCGCAAAAACGCCGATCAAATGCATATTGAGCATGATAAATCCAGTGACCACCGTCCCGATAATCAAAGCTCTATGCATCGAACGTGAATTCTTGTAGGACATCGCCCGTACGGCAATTTGCGGCAAGCCGACGACGCCGACACCGACCAGGATCCAGAATGACGATACGTAAGCTGCACTCAAATCACCGTTAGCTCCATATGGCGTGACCAGGTTCGGGTTTTCATTGATGAGATCATTGACGATGTTGGGAATGCCTCCACCCGCGACGATGACCGCAATCAGTAGGACCAATGTCCCAACCAACATGACGGCCCCCTGTACAGCATCCGTCAATGCAACCGCACGGAAACCGCCGATGGTGACGTATACGAGGACACTGACGGCAAATAAAAATAAGGCCGAATTATACGATAAGCCTGTCAGTGATTCCACGAGGCGTGCGCCGCCGATCCATTGCGCCGCCATCGCGGAGAAAAGGAAAATGATGATGCTGAGCGCAGACAGCAGCACGACGGCTGTACTGTCATAGCGCGATTTCAGGAAATCGATCATGGTGACCGCTTTGTAGCGGCGGGCCATGATGGCGTATTTCTTGCCGAGGATCATCAGCACGAAATAGCCGGTGACCACCTGCGACATCGCCAGCAGCACCCAGCCGAAGCCCATCGTATAGGCCGTTCCAGGGCCGCCCAAAAAACTGGACGCACTGCCGTAGGTCGCCACCATCGTCATGGCCAGCACAAAGCCGCCAAGTTCACGGCCGCCCAGGAAATAATCACTGATAAAATTAGAAGATGTCGACAATTTCCGGCTTGCCCAATAGCCGATAAAAAAGATGATCAGCAAAAAAACGATCATCGGTACTAATACAGCGTAGTTCATTGCAGATCCTCCTCTTCCTCAAATGGCACTTCAACAAAGAAGAATTTCACGATGACGATGACCAGTACCGCAATCAGCAAAAACCCGACGACGCAGCTGTAGAAAAACCAATCCGGCAACCCGAAGACATAGCTGTATTCTTCTACTGGCCGCGAACCCATGCCGTACGCAAATCCAAACCACCATACAAAATTGAACAGCGCCAAACCGACGCCGATCTTCGCTTCCCGGTGGGCTATTTTAAACCGCCAATCCGTTTCTTCCATGTCTGCACGCTCCGTTCATTCATCTTTTTATTCTTTTTCAGCATCGGGCCGACCCCGGCTGAGTAGACTTTTTCTTTACCTCAATCTATCGTACACTATTGCCGCCTGCAGATTAACCCCATTAATCCGAACAATCAAAAACCCGAAAGCTGTTGCTTCCGGGTTGAGCTGTTGAATGGTTAACGGGCCAGCAAGTATTCGACATAAGCCCGCCAATAGGTATTTTTAGCATATTCGAAATCAGGCTGGTAGCTTGGAAACGGCATGAACACTTTTGGAGGCGAAACGAAATCTTCCAGTTTGTCTTCATTGATGATAACCGTTCCGGCTTCTGGGCCTTCAGACAAGACAGCTTTCGTACCGTCTTCAAAATCGGTGGCCACTGCCAAGGTTTTCGGCCGTCCGTTGATGTTCAAGGTATGGGTTTCCCCTTCCGTACCGTCATAGTTGAAAAGCCAGTCAGTCGGGAGTGCTACCGCATCCTCCGCGGTTTCCAGAGTGATCGCTGTATTAACGTTGCTGCCATAAGGCATCGCATTTTCAACCGGCGTATCAGGAATAATCCGCACTTCATAATAGGCCAGCGGGTTGTTCTGTTCTTTCGGATCTAGTTGGTGGTAGGCATCCAGCCATTTGGATTCTTCAGCCGGCATTTCGGAAACGCTTTGAACCGTTCCGGTCGCAATGCCGTCTATGCCTTCCCCTTCAATGTTGACCAAATCCGCCACTTCAACCAGCGGCCATTCGTCCTCCAGCACATAGCTGAGGAATACTTTTTCATTGGAATAAAGTTCAATGCTCAAGGGTTCTGTATCCCGGTTGATCTTGGCTACCGTTCCGTCCACGGGGCTGATGACTGACGGAGTCGACAGACTTTGCGATAATTGCGCCTCGAGTACGGCCAATTGCGACTCAATGGAAGCCAGCTGCTGTTCGGCCTGAGCGATTCCGGCGGCGTAAGAGCCGTCCTGTGGAACTGCTACACCGACCGAAACATTGACATCAAATTTGATGGTTTCATCGTCGTCATTGGTGAGCTCGGAATTATCGGTTGCGTCCTGCGACACCGGTCCGCCTTGAGCCGCTCTTGCCTGCTGAAGCGTGGCCAGAGAACTTTTCACTTCAGTCCGCTGCCCTTCCAAAGCGGTTTTCTGCGTTTCCCAAACTGCACGCTGGTCTTCGGTTTCCGCTTCATTTAAGCTGGCAAGTTCAGATCCTGCAGTGACGCTGTCTCCTTCATTCACCATCCATTGCTGGAGCGCCTCATGGTCCTGTACATAAATTTTCACAGTTCCTTGAGGTGCCGTTAATGCTTCTTTAAATAAATGTGTCTCGTATGTACGCGCATAGGCCTGTTCGTAGTCGCTGACGTAAACGCTTTTCGAAAGGATGCTCTTTTCTCCGAACATCAAAAGGGTGTTGGCCGTCAGAAAGGCGATGACCGCAACAGATAAGCCCACAAAAAAGAATCTATTCAAACGGATTCCCTCCTTCCATGAAACCGCTCAGCATATCGTCCACCGGAATCAGGCTGAATGATGCCACAATCAAGGCGACGAAAATATGGAGCATGATCAAGCCGAATAAAATCAGCGCCGGGTTGATTTTTGTAAAGCTGCGGATAAATCGGTATTGCACCGCAATGATCAAAGAAGTGAATAACGTCAGTTGATTAAAGAAATAAATCAGGAAGTTATTGTCCAGGAATGTTGCGGCAATCGGTCCGAACGAGAACATCGATACGGACATCGTAAAGCCGGTCAAGGCAAATAATACGAAGATCAAGCCTTTTTCGATGACCAATAAAGCCGTGACGTAAGTTTGCATGATGATGGCTGACCGCCATGGCATTCTGAGAATCCGGCTGTATAAAAATGCGGCGCCGTAAAGATGGAAAGCCAAATAAAAGCCTGCCCATAGCAGGGTTCCCGCAAGCGACGTCCAGCGCGCCAATGTATAAGCATCCCACATGCCGGCTGCTAAAAGCGGCGTCAGCGAATCGGTGTTCATGCCCCAAATTTCACTGATGGCAAAAACCAGCAAGCCGATAGCAATGATGCAGGCGATGCGTTTATTGACGTTGCGCATTTCAGTATTTTGTATATTATGTATGAGTTGTCCTTGTCTTGAGAAAAAATGCCAGAATCTGAAGTCTGATATCATGCGCGTATGTCCTTTCAAGGCAATTGACGTTCTGCTTCACTTTACTTTACCAAAAAAGCGTCCCCTTTGGAACGCATTAGCTGGTACATTTTACAATATTTAAAAGGTTTGAGCCAAAAGGCATAGGAGAATGGTTGAAGAGGGATAGAGAATGTGATGGCGGGCTATAGAAGTTGAGGACAGTTCAGTAAAATAAAAATTTAGTAGGGTGAAGCATGCGCTCCAGGCGGACAAGGCATTGACCGAATTCCCTTCGGCCAATGCCTTTGCGACGAAGCTAGCGGAGCGATGCAGGAGCACATCTTTGCCCTTCGCCTCCTTCCGCTCTTTCTTCTAGGTGTCGTCTAATTAATAGAGAGTGAGGTGGTGAATATCTCTGTTATCTTCATTTGAAGAGAGAAAAGAAGTGATTTGTCCTTATGCTTTTCGCTTGCGAAAAGCGGGCATGTTGGAGGAGCGAAGCGGATCGCTTTTGGTTTTAGGTTTGTGGGTGGTCGTGAGCGACGGGTTGAACGGTTCTACATGAACATTTCGTGGTTCTACATGATTTTTTTGAGCGGCTACATGAACCTTTCCACTCTATACCTGAACCAGCTGCTCCTTTACCTGCACGCTTCACATCCTTACACAAATTCCATCTATTCCAACAAGTTCAAGCCCTTAAATGGAAGCTGTTCGCGCGGCAAACAGCCCTTCATAGGAAGCGGCGCTTTCTCCCCTACCTTAACTCACACACAGTGATGGATTCCCCCACTCAACACATGATTTGTAAGCATATTTCCACGGAATTCATGTAGGAAGCCAGCAGCTTCATGTATGGAAGCAAAAAGATGAGATAGCGAGGCCACTTGTCCTGGTAGAAGCGTGAAACTCTCAGCTAGCCACTTGAAACTTTCATGTAGGACTTGTTATCCGCTACACAACACTCATGCGAAGGCGCGTGCACTACCGCTGCCTAGCGTTTCCAGAGCTCCATACCATCTACCATCCACAAAAAAAGAAGTTGGCTGCCTACAAAAACAACACCCAGCTGAGGCGCGTCCCAGGAGTGGACGGAGCAATAAGACTGGCAGCGTCTTCCAGCTGCTTGGCTTATTGTGGGAACCCACTCCAAAGCGACCGAAGCGACTTGTAGAAACCAACAAAAAAATACTCTTCACCCTCTTTCTTTCTAGCTGCTTGTAGGATCGCAGCTTGGGAGGACGTCCCTGTGTCGGCCACAAATCGGGGAACATTTGTGACTCACCCCAGCAACTGTAAACCTTTTCTTCTCTCCAAGCGAAGGCGTGTGCACCATCACGCCGAGCGTTTTTAGAACCACTCATTCCTTTTCCCCACCCCACACACCACAAGGTCGCTGCGTATTCCCACCACACCAAGCGGCAGGTGCGTCCAGGAGTGGACGGAGCAATAAGACTGGCAGCGTTCTAGCTGCCCGGCTTATTGCGGGAGTCCATTCTAGAGCACCAAAGCGACCTATAGAACATTCAATAACAGCCATCACTCTCCAAAGCGCCGAAGCGGCTTGCAGAACCCAGCTCAAACTACTACCACTAACCAAGAAACTTCTTATAAAACAGCTCAAAAAAAGAAGGCTGTCCTTGGCAGACAGCCTTCTTTTCTAATGGATTTATGCTTCAACGATACGGTATTTCTTATGTGAAATTACGGTCATGTTGGATGGTGCACCGATTTCTTTTGCGTCTTCAGGTGAAATCTCAACAATTACCGAGTTGTCCATAATTTTAAAGATGGTGCCGTTCACATCGACGCCGTTGCGAGTGAAAGAAATCCATTCGCCGATGTAGCGGGCTGCTACGAATTCTGATACTTCTTTTTCATGGGGTTGGAATGCCATCATTACCACGCCTCTCTTTTTAAACACTATCTGCTTATTATAACACATTTCGCCTTCGACTTCATCTCTAAGCTGGAACTGCAGCCAAATGAATTTATTCACAAAGCTGGTGACAGCGGGCTTTTGGAAAATAAAGAGAGGAAGATTCTTCTTTAGCCTTACTCTTCCTTTTCTGAGAATCGGCTGCCCATGGATAACTCGTTTCCGTATTGTGGATCGGCTTGCTCACTGATTCCTACTACTTTTTGGGGGGGAATTTATTCAACTCCTGGAAGAATAGTCAAAGTTTTGGCGTCGCCATCCAGCCGTGCAAGTGCCCCAAGCGGTACGGAAAAATTCGGTTCGCAATGGCCGATTTTGAATCCTTTGACGACTGGAATCTTCAAGCCGCTGAAGTAATCATGGAATACCTGATCGAGTGTCAGCGATGGCTTGTGCTTTTTCGGAGCGGCATTTTTAAAGTCCCCGATAACAATGCCTGCCGCTTCATCGAATTTCCGTGCCATGCGCAATTGGTTAAGGATTTCGTCCACTTCGTAAGGCTCTTCATCCGTATCTTCAATCAATAAAATCTTGCCTTTGACATCCAAGTCGAACTTGGTGCCGATTGCGCTGCGGATCAGCGACAGATTGCCGCCGACCAGTTCGCCCTGCGCGACTCCTCCGACCAGTGTTTCGAGTGGTGCCACCTCTTCCGTGTAATGCAGCTCAAATGGCTCGAATAATTGCCCGAACATGCGGCCGCTGCGTTCATGGAATTCCGGTTTGCCGACATCAGATGCCAGCATCGGACCGTGGAATGTCACCATCTTGGCGTACTCCCCGATGGCCGTATGTAAATAGGTGATGTCTGAATAGCCCCAGAATATTTTCGGATTTTCCATGATCATGGCGTAATCAATGCGGTCTGCGTAGCGTGCCGCACCGTATCCGCCGCCTGCGCAAATGATGCCCGACACTTCCGGATCTTCGAACATGGCATGCAGATCGGCCAGGCGCTCATCATCCGTTCCCGCCAAATAACCGTGGGCAGCATCCACCGATTTGCCCAGTTTGATTTTCAAGCCGAGCTCTTCCAGAAACGGCAACGCTTTTTGCAAGTTTTCTTGATTGGGTGGACTGGAAGGCGCGATGATGCCGACCGTATCCCCTTTTTTCAGTCGTTTTGGCAATTTCCGCAAAATAATCTACTCCTCTTTTTCTGTATTTCATGCTTTTCCCATTATAACCCGTAATGCGCTTCTGTTAACCAATCAACGATTCACCAGAGTTTGCTTGGATCCAGTTGAGGGCCGTGCCTCTTTTCAACTCAAGCCCAGCATCCGACCGCGTCTTTGTTGGCAATCTTTTTTCGACTCTGCAGACAAGCCATTCTCGCTGTTTGTGGCGTGGCCACACCCTCTATGACTCAATGTACCAATACCTCTTCCATAGTTCAATTCAGCTCCTGGCAATCTCCACTGTAAAATCAGGACAATTAAATTATTTTTTTAGAATTTTTAGTTAATTTGTACGATGTTTATTAAGAATCATTTATTTATACTAAAAACAAGTTATCCAACACGGTAGCTTACCTGTAAGATCTTTCTCCAACAACACCCAATCGAAAAGGAGCGGATTGTAATGAATTTCGACAAAGTACTTGAACTTGGCTGGGGAGATCTTGCAATCGGAGTGGCTGGCTCTACAGCAGTCATGTTATTTATCAACTTTTATACTTTGATGTAAGGGGTGACCTATGAATAGCGCAGAAACCTAAAAGCTCTTTTCCGATTCAAACGGAAAAGAGCTTTTGCTATGCTATTTTATCCCGCTTTAACGGGCCGACAGGATGCGGCAACGCCCATGTTCTGCTTTTCTTCAGTGGGGGATGAAGAAAACCCCCACTGATTGAAGTTTCTCTTTATTGCATTCAAAAACGCCTCCCACTGACGATCCGGAAAGGCGTTTTTTATCCATAGGCTGCTGGTTTCACTTTACAAACCTCCATGTAATTGTTGTGATTCGCGCTGTTGGCTCAATAATTCATCGAACATCTCGCGGTCCCCCGCACTTAATGCTTCATCGATCATTCGGCTGTAGTTTTCCTGTTCCAGAAAGTAAATGGCATCGGCCGCTTCTTTTCTGGACTGTTCGTTCACTTCGATCAACTCGGCTCTTTCTTCCTGCAGGATCGCTTGAAGATGTCTGTGAATATCGGACACGAGCAACAATTGGTAGAGAGGTAAGCGGATAAAGCGATTGCCTTTTTGGAAGACGAAGACTTCCGAAAGGTTTTCCACCTGGAACGTGTTGAGGTTGACGATAATCTCCTTGCCTTCCACTGGAATGAAATGGAACAGCTCATCGTCTTTCATGATAGAGAAGTATTGGTAAGCAAAAACGAATTTGACTAAATGCCCTTCTTTCTTTGTATAAAAAGGCTTCATGAGCTTCACATGTAACATCTGACTCACCCCCCGTTTTTTTAATATTCTGATTACACATATCATACCATAAAAACTGCTTTTCGAACATAGAACTGCATAAGAAGAGTCGTATATAATAGACGTTCCAGCCTATATTTCCGTTACATTTTTGACATAAAATTAATATTTTTAATAAATACGAGGCAAAAAAATTGCTTCTCATTTAAAACTTCACAAAATTTGGAATAAATCCGACTTAATACGTGGCCCCGGCCAAATCAGCCAAAGAGATCTATCGAACAGCATAAAAGTTATTTCAACACAAAAAGTCTGTACACCAACCTGAATTCAGGTTGGTGTACAGACTCAAACAAACAACTTTATTCTTTTTTGCTGCGCGTCCGCTGATGGCGATGGCGCGGAGGGCTGACCATGAAATGCATTTCGCCCGGATTAATGTAAATCGAGATTTTTTCCATAATATAGGTCACCAGACTGTGGAACTCCTCATCAGACATTTGCCGTTTATAAAAAATGATTTGGTTCATTTTGAAATCGACCTGTACCTGCTCCAGATAGTCCGGGAACAGTCGCGGGTTTAGGATACTGTAACAATCACCATCTGACGAAATTTTCCAGCTGATCTTACCGAATACCAATTCAGCCTTCGTATAGACTACTTCCCAAGCCACGACGTCCTTTGGTTTCAATACGGTACGCAAGTCGGGGATTTCCAAAACAAACGAATTGTGCAACGATCATTCTCCTGTCCAAACTAATTTAATTAGGTCTTTATTACTTATATAATACCATTTACTTTACATAAAACAAGGACTCGGTAAAAATAAAGCCTCTTTTTTTTAGATGATAAAAAAGCAAAGTATTCTTCATCATTTACGGAGCAGTCAGAAAGACGTATAATAGAAGGAAAGTTTTATTTTGGGGCGATGCATATGGCTACGGTTCAATCCCTGGCGAAAAGGTTCGAAGATACGATACACAATTATATGGCTGCTATCGACAAATCACTTCTACCAACGCGTGCGTTGGATGAAGAAATGGTTCGAAAAGCAGTCTTTTTAGTGCGCCATGACGGCGTACAGATTCAGTCGTTCAATGAAGAACGGCTATTGCTCGAAGCAATCGTCAAAGATGCACATGCAGTTAAGGTCATTCTCAACTTTGATCAGCTCACGGCAATTTGCGCTTGTCCGCAGGAGACGATGTGCCGCCACCGGTTGGCGGTCATTTTTGCGCTATACCAAAAAATAGGCTCCCTTTCTGAATGGGTTGCCGCTTGGCGCGAACCTGAAAACAAGCAGCTGACCCTGTTGTCCGAAAAGCGTTCTCCTGAACAATGGACAAAGCTGATCCGCAGCACATGGCGTGAGGCGATCCCGGATTACACCACCCGCAATTATTTCTATTTTGAACAAATGTACGATGGGCGTTTGAAAAATGCTTTGTCCTACGTGCCTTTGGAACGCGAGTGGAAGGTACTGTACCGCACCTATGCGCATTTTATTTCATTGACGGAGGTATGGGCGACCTTTATCGCCGGCACACAGGAAGTCCATCATTCATTTTTCAAAACCTGGTTCGATGATGAACTCCATGAATTGCGTGATCTTCTCGACCAGCTGCGTGTTCAGCACCGGACATTTGAAACGGATGCTTTTTTTGAACACCTGAAAACCTTGATCCGTGAATTCATAGAAGTGAAGGACAGCTCGTTTTCACAGCGATTTTCGCTTTATCAGCTGTTTTGGACCCACTTGTTCACGACTAACAGGCTGCGGGAAGAAGAACTTGCCGCACTGAAAAATCCAGATGAACGGCTGAAAGCTTTTTTCGCCGTTATTTTGAAGAAAGATCTCGATGTCAAAAAAATATCACCGAATGAAACGCATGACTGGGTCGAACTGGCGGTTCTTGCCGAAGGTGAAAACCATCCACAGGCATTGACGAATATTTTGCTGGCAATCAAGCCGCATGTGAAGACCTTCCTGTTTGAAGGCCTTTATACGCAGTATCGCCATCAATATGTGCGGACGCTCAGCCGCTTATTTTCACAAATCGAATTGAGCGAATCCGACTGGGAAGATCTGTTCAAGCAGTTTGGCCATTATGGCCTCCCCGCCTATTCTGCTTATTTAGTCGAAAAGCAATTTTACAAGCAATGGGCAGAACTGCACCATCTCCATAATTCGCCTTTGTATTTTGCAGAGGAATGCGGACTCAAAGAAGTGCAGGCAGCGGCACCTGATTATGTCCTGCCGCTTTTCCACCGGTATGCGCTGGCTCACCTTGAAGAACGCAATCGTCCAAGCTATAAACAAGCGGTTCGCATCTGGAAGAAGATGAAGGCCGCCTGTAAGAAAAGTGGTCAAATGGAGTTTTGGACTGCGTACATCAATGAAATCCGCAAACAGAACAAACGTCTGCGTGCACTCCAGGAAGAGATCGAGAAAGGAAATCTGATATGAATCAATTCCAAACTGAAGGAAGCCGCCTCTATTATTTAACCATCACCCGCGGAGAACTTTTCCGTATCCAGGCAACCAATGAAGCGGGCAACCGGATTCCTCCGGAAATTTGGAAGCCGTATTTGTATTTTCTGGATAAAGACAGCTTCTTCGGCTTGACGGCAGAGACAGACGGCCTGGACTTGGTGTTAACACCTGCTGATTTCGTCCGTCTGTTCCAAAACGAACCTCACCATTACGTGACATTCGCCGGACAGCGGGCAGAAGATGAAGGCTGGCTGAAACTCGCCGCAAAAGTTGCCGATTCCTTAAGTGATCCGGATTTATGGGACCATGTTTCGGTTGAAGACGGGGACATCATTATCAGCGACAAGTATGGAGATCAGGAAATCCGGACCTTCCTTGGCGACACGATCCAGCATCAATTGCGCCAAAAAGGGTTGTCTGTGGCCCAACTCCCTTATATTCAAGGCTTTGTCCAAAAAGCGGGCTGGCAGGGAATGCCCGATGCAGATGACTATGTCGTCGCCGTGCAGTTGAGCGAACCGGATACGAATGAATTCTGGTCTTTTAAAGTTGTCATGCGTTCGAAGCGCGGCAGTGTTTACTGGTCCCCTTCCAAGCGCCGCGCTGATGAACCGATCGACAAGGCTTTGCCTGAAAAATGGCGTCCCTTTGCTGAGGATATAACAGAACGCCAATCGCTGCTGTTGAGTCTATGCCCTTCTGTCGAGCAGTTTGACGAAGACCGCTTTTACCATGCTGAATGGACAGATGGGGAAATTCTCGAGTTTCTCCGCAATGATGCAGAAATTCTCCAGGCTTTCGGTATCGAAGTGTCGATTCCTTCCTGGTTGAAAGCTGTACAGGAATCAAAAATCCGCGTCAAAGCCAATGTCAACTCGCCGATCAAGAAAGCATCGGTTGTCGGGCTTGACCAGATCGTCAATTTCGACTGGCAGTTTTCTTTGAATGGCCATGAATTGAGCATGCAGGATTTCCAACGCCTGGTTTCTGAAAACAAGGAATTTATCCGCATCGGCAATGAATGGGTGCGTGTCGACTCAAACCTGTTGATGCAATTGCGGAAGATGATCGAAGAAGCGGAAGATGCAGACTGGACGATCAAGGACATGCTGTTCCAAAATGTGCCTGAAATCATGTTGGAGGAGACAGCTGACGAGGATGATCCGCTGGTTGAATTCCATTTGAACCGCTCCTTAAAAACCTTATTGGATAAGTTGCTGGATAAACGCGATCTGCCGGAGACTGTTCTGCCGAATAATCTGTTGACAGAGCTGCGCCCTTATCAGAAAATCGGTTTCGATTACTTGGTATTCATGCGCGAAGAGGGCTTTGGCCTTTGTTTAGCGGATGATATGGGCCTTGGAAAAACCGTTCAGCTCATTACGTATTTGCTGCATGTCCATGGGAAAAAGCCGGACACTCCATCACTGATTGTCTGTCCAACTTCCGTGCTCGGCAACTGGCAAAAGGAACTAGAGCGTTTTGCGCCTGATTTGAAGGTGGTCACCCATTACGGCAGCATCCGTCCGAAAGGCGAGGAATTCAATGCCTTTTTAGCGGAAGAAAAACCAGATGTCGTGTTGTCGACTTACGGCATCGCCTCTTCTGATGGCGAGGAAATGCAGAGCCTGCACTGGTCGAGCATTACGCTCGATGAAGCACAGAACATCAAGAATATGTACACAAAACAATCGCGGACTATCCGGAAGTTTAAAGGGGACCATCACATCGCCCTGACAGGAACACCGATTGAAAACCGCTTGTCTGAGTTATGGTCGATCTTCGACTTCATCAATAAAGGTTACCTGTACCGCATCAAGCAATTCCAGGAAAACTTCATGATTCCGATTGAACGTGACAATTCTGAAGAACATAAGGAAAAATTGCGCCAGCGGATCCAGCCATTCCTGCTGCGCCGGACCAAGAAAGATCCGGACCTGCAATTGAACCTGCCCGAAAAACTGGAACAATTGGAGTATTGTCCACTGACGCCGGAACAGGCCGCTCTTTACGAAGGGCTGGTACAGGATACGGTGCAGAAAATGGAGACGCTCACAGGCTTTGAGAAAAAAGGGCTGGTATTGAAAATGCTGAGCAAATTGAAGCAGCTATGTAACCATCCGTCTCTATACTTAAAAGAGCCGTATACGAACGCCGCTGAAATCCTGCCCCGTTCTCAAAAACTGGAGCGCATTGTGACCTTGGCCGGGGAAATTGCGGAACGCGGGGAACAATGTTTGATCTTTACGCAATACATCGGAATGGGGCATCTGCTGCAACAGGCCATCAATGAGTTGTATGGCCATGAAGTGCCATTCTTGACGGGTAGCATGCCAAAGCAGCAGCGTGATTCCCTGGTTGCTTCTTTCCAAGCCGGTAAATTTCCGATTTTCATCCTATCCTTGAAAGCGGGGGGCACCGGGCTCAATCTGACCGCAGCAACTCACGTTCTTCATGCGGACAGATGGTGGAATCCGGCTGTTGAAAACCAGGCGACTGACCGTGCTTATCGCATTGGGCAGACGCAATTCGTCCATGTCCACAAATTTGTGACCATCGGGACGATCGAAGAGAAAATCGATGCCCTACTGGTGCAAAAGCAATCGATGTCTGAAGAATTCATCCAATCCAGCCAGTGGATGACCGATCTGTCGGATAATGACCTGAAGGAATTGTTCACGTATTCACTTTAAATCGCTTTAAATAAATCCGGCCAGGTCCCCACCTGGCCGGATTCCCCTTTTAGACGTGAATACTCACCCTTTTTGAACGGAACGGAAGATCGATTTCAGTTCACTTAGTTCCCGCTCCGCCTCTGCCAATCGTTGATGGAGCAAAGCGGTTAGTTTGATCAATTGCTCCATATGCACTTCCAGTTGCAACTGTACATCTTTCGGCATCGCTAAGTGCCTCCTTTTTTAAACTTGCTTATGCGTTTACCTGCTCCGTCTCCGGCGGTTGGAAATCGAAGTCTGCATCAGACTGCGGCACTTCCTGCTGAGGGGCGGTTTCTTCATGTGGTTTTCTTCTGTCGAGGAAGCGGATCTGGTCGCCGAGCACTTCCGTCACATAGATTCTCGTCCCGTCTTCTTTATCGTACGAGCGTGACTGCAAACGGCCCGTGACAGCGACAAGTGACCCTTTGACGCAGTATTTCGAGACGTTGTGGGCAGGCTTGCCCCAGGTGGAACAAAGGACATAATCCGTTTCTGTCTCCCCTTTCTGATTTTTATAGTTGCGGGAGACCGCTACGATGAAGGAGGTATGTATCCGTCCTTCATTCATGACCCGCATGGCTGGATCTTTGGTCAACCGTCCTA
Source organism: Planococcus sp. BI3 (assembly GCF_056680115.1). Classification (NCBI taxonomy): domain Bacteria; kingdom Bacillati; phylum Bacillota; class Bacilli; order Caryophanales; family Caryophanaceae; genus Planococcus; species Planococcus sp. BI3. Next base: position 3,476,125 of record NZ_CM155266.1, on the reverse strand, counting down.
CAATTCCGACTTGATTCATTTACTCACCTCCTTTGGCTTACTTAGAGCATACTAAGAAGATTGAATTCTTTGCAAAACGGAAAAAATAATTTTTTGTGGGTTTTCCGCTTCCATATCTCATTTTTGAAGCAGTCCCCAAAATAATTCTCCAGACATTTGGTTGAATTGATTGAGTTTCAGGAAACTGATCTACCAAATCAAAACTCGTTTTTTGCAGAATTCCAGTTTTTTTACAGTAGTCTTTTCCGTTCGCTTGCCAAATCGTCTGTATGCTATACTGAAACAAAGCTAGTATTGGAGGCATTGCTGCATGAAAACATTTAAAATGCTGTCATTGGGTATTGAAACAGACGATCAAGTGAACGATTATCCGGTACATGATGGCATCATCATCAACCAGGAGAACAGTGAACGCTCTTGGATCCTTGAAATGCTGATCGACTTACCGCATCTGGAGACTTTTGAAATACTGATGCAATCCGAGGCTACGATTGATGTGCAGGTGGTCATTTCCTATCCTGGAAACGAACCAGCCCCTTTTGAAGTTACTATTCGCAAGGTGAAGGTCATCGGCGACCATACCTCTGTATTGATGAAAGGCACTTTGAAACGGGCTCGCCGAAAGTACGCGGAAACCCTGCTTTCGGAACTGCTGGAAGATGGACTTGAAGGACAGGAACTGCTCAATCGCTTTGAAACGGATATGCGCACCCGTCCAGGCCTGCGAAAAGATGAGACAAAATCATAAGCCACAATTGCAACAATAAAAAGCAGTCCCCAAGGTCATTTTTCTGACCTTGGGGACTGCTTTTTTATTAATCGGGAGTACAGACTTTTTTCCAGCCTGCTGTTTAAGCAGTTAAATGCTTTGAATTACTTTTCAGGAACTGGCCCTAATGCAAAGAGAATATCACATTCGCAGGCAAGTTCCCCGTCTACTGTAGCAATTGCATGGCCCTTGCCCATTGAACCGCGAAGTTTCGTCAATTGGACTTCCAGGCGCAATTGATCGCCTGGTACGACCTGGCGTTTAAAGCGGCAATTATCGATGCCTGTAAAGAACGCCAGACGGCCTTTATTGGCATCCATCTGAAGAACAGCTGCTGCACCGACCTGCGCCAGCGCTTCAACGATCAAGACTCCCGGCATTACCGGATATCCTGGAAAATGTCCATTGAAAAAGTCTTCATTTGCAGATACATTCTTTAAGCCGACCGCTTTCTTGCCAGGTTCAATTTCTAATATTCGGTCCACCATCAAAAATGGGTAGCGATGCGGTAAAATCGCCTGAATTTGTTCTGTTGTCAACAATCGATTCAGCTCCTCTTATTTTGCTTCAAAGGCCAGTAAGACTCTGTCCCTTATTTCCCACTCATAATATCCAATATATGCTGCCAGGTTTCCCATTTCAGGGCATCGCCCGGTTTCCCATCACCAATCACACCAAAGCCTACCATGGCCCCCAGAACAGCCGCTAAGGCGACCAACGCCAGCACGATGATGATACGGAGCCAAATCGGAAACAGGCGTATTTGAACCCACCATGTCTTTTTCGTTTCTTCGGTTTCTGCTTTATCTTGGTTAGCTTTTTTCCGAAGAGAAAAGTTTTTTTTCAGCTCAGCCATTCACTCCGTCAACCTTTCCATCTACTGAATTCCCGGATTCCGGGCAAAGTCCGTTCGTTTTTTTCCTCAGTGGAGACGTTCTTCTGCTCGTTGAAGTTTCCCCATTATACAAACTCCATTCATTATACTAAAATACGCTGTTTTTTCCACCTGTTAATTGACTCTGTTTTCTTTGGCGAAAGACATTTTCTTTTGCTTCCAGCATCAAGCCCGTGCCCAGTGCCACACATTCCATCGGATTTTCTGCTATGGAAACCGGAATTTCCAATTTCTCTGCCAACAGCCGATCGAGGCCATCCAGTAATGCGCCTCCACCAGTCATAATTGCTCCGCTTTCAATAATATCTGAAGCCAGTTCGGGCGGTGTTTTCTCCAACACCATCCGGGCAGCTTCAACAATGGACTGGACCGATTCCCTTAAAGCCAGCTCAATTTCCACCGAATTGACAATCAATGTTTTCGGATAGCCAGTCATAATATCACGGCCTCTGATTTCCATTTCTTTCTCTTCCAAGCGTTTCACCGCTGTACCGATTTCCTTCTTGATCCTTTCAGCGGTCTTTTCGCCAATCAGCAGCTTATGGTGTTGTTTGACATATTTCATTATCTGCTGGTCAAAACGGTCACCGGCTATTTTAATTGTTTCACTGGTGACAATATCCCCCATAGTCAAAACGGCGACATCGGTCGTTCCGCCTCCAATATCGATGACCATACTGGCATTCGGCTGATAGATATTCAGACCTGCTCCAATCGCTGCCACTTTCGGTTCCACTTCGACATAAACTTTCTTGCCGCCTGCTTTTTCCGCCACTTCACGGATTGCATTCTGTTCAATGCTTGTAACATTCGTGGGACAGCAAATGAGGATGCGCGGCTTGGACATGAAACCTTTCAATTTCAGGATGTGAATAAAATGCTTCAGCATCGCTTCCGTAACATCGAAATCATGGATTACGCCATCCTTTAATGGACGGACCGCCACGATATGTTTAGGCGTTCTGCCCATCATTTTATATGCTTCTTTTCCAACCGCGAGAACTTCATTGGTTTTTCGGTCCATCGCCACTACAGAAGGCTCGTTTAAAATGATGCCTTTGCCTTTAACGTAGATCAATACATTCGCCGTTCCAAGATCGATTCCAATATCTTTTGAAAACATCAAGCCCGCACTCCTTCTGACCCATTTATCCCATTTCAGCAATCCCGGGATAATAACTTCGTTGATTGAAGTTCCCCATCATGAATATGTAATTAAATAAGTTTCTCTTAACTCAATATTTTATCATAGTGAGGAACGCATTGACAAAAATTCCTCGATCTATCTGGATTCATAAAAAAGAGCTTGCAGCACTGGTATCCAGCACTGCAAGCCCATTATGAAAAAATTAGACCAATTGCTCAACTTTCGTTTCAGTCTGCTCAACGCTTACACGCTCGATATCAGCGCCTAAAGCTGCCAGTTTCAAATGAAAATCAACATATCCGCGATCCAAATGATAAAGTTCATTAACCCGTGTGATTCCGTCTGCAGCCAGCCCAGCTAGGATCAATGCCGCTGCGGCTCTCAAATCGGTAGCTGCCACTTCCGCTCCCTGAAGATCTGAAGGACCTTCCATGATTACAGAACGGCCTTCAATTTTGACTGAAGCATTCATGCGGCGGAATTCTTCCACATGCATAAAGCGGTTTTCAAAAACGGTTTCTGTCAGGATGCCGCTGCCCGTAGCAGTCAACATCAGTGACATCATCTGAGATTGCATATCCGTCGGGAATCCTGGATGAGGCATTGTTTTAATATCGATAGATCGAAGTGGACGGCTAGCACGGACACGCAGTCCTTCTGCTGTCTCCTGAATGTCTACGCCCATTTCTCCCATTTTGGATATCAAGGCAGCCATATGCTCAGGAACAGCATTCTCGATGATTACGTCCCCTTCCGTGATTGCAGCAGCAACCATGAATGTTCCGGCTTCAACCCGATCCGGAATGATGTAATGCTCAGCGCCATGCAGTTCCTCAACGCCTTCAATACGCATTGTATCCGTACCGGCACCAATAATGCGGCCACCCATTTCGTTGATGTAATTTGCTACATCAACAATTTCGGGTTCTTTTGCAGCATTTTCGATAAGTGTCGTACCCTCTGCCAAAGCGGCAGCCATCATAATATTTTCAGTTGCGCCAACACTCGGGAAATCCAAATAGATTTTTGCCCCGCGTAAACGGCCAGTTGTCTTTGCCTCAACAAAACCATTTCCGAAAGTGATGCTCGCGCCCATTGCTTCAAACCCTTTCAGGTGTTGATCAATTGGACGTGAACCTATTGCGCAGCCACCTGGCAAAGCAACACGAGCAAACCCATTACGCGCTAGAACTGGTCCCATGACCAGGATAGAAGCACGCATTTTACGCACATATTCGAATTGCGCTTCGCTTGATAAGGTTGCTGAAGAATCGATCAGCATTTCATTCTTTTCAGGAGAGTACTCAACGGTAACATTCAAGCTTCTTAAGACTTCCTGAATAGTGTAAACATCCGCCAAATTCGGTACTTCTTTGATGATGCTTTTTCCTTTTGAAGCCAATAACGCTCCGGCTAATACCGGAAGAACTGCATTTTTTGCACCCTCCACACGTACTTTACCTGTTAATCTTTGGCCGCCTTTTACAATAATTTGATCCACTGATATGCCCTCCATGTGTTTAATAGTCATCTATATGTATCCCATATACGTTTAAAGTCCAATGTCATTATTTAGAAACAAAACCTTACTTATACTACCTTCTTTTTTGGTAAAAAACAAGCAACTATACTCTCATTTTGTGTTTCATTTGGACTTATAAGTATTCAGTGACGCTACATCATTCGATATATGCCTCAGCTTTATGTCCGTCAGGGAAGAAAGTCACGTTCTAAAAAGAATCTATTAGACCTTTTCCCCTCTAACTCCGCCTTAAACCTGATCCAAGCATTTATTTCCCGGGAAATATACATTTTGCCGTTTTGCCATAGCCATGGCACTGGAGCTCATGGCTATGGCAAAACGGCAATTTAAAACAGGTAAGGCAATTGCCGTGACCAAGATGAAATATTTAGGAAAAAAGTAGATACCATGGTCCCAATTGAAATGCTAAGAAAAATATAAAGAATTTGTGCCTGCAGCACATGATGTTTGTGGATCCATTTTTCGAACATTACTGCGCGCATCGCGTAAAAAGCGACTCCAGAAAAGAAAATATGGCTGAAGATTGAAATCAAAGCTGTTTGCCCAATCATGGTTTCCATCTTATCAATCCTTTCGTAAATAGAAAAAACGGACAGAAGTCAATTGCCCTTTGTCCGCTTTTCTTATTGTCCAGCTTCAACACCCAGATTCTAGGGTCATAAGCCACCCTGGCTGTGCGGCTGAAAACATGCCACTTCGCCAGGGCGTCTTATGCCTGTCGAATCTACACGGGCGCTTCTGCTTTTCTTATTGTCCAGCTTCAACGGCCAACTCTTCGGGTCATAAGTCAACCCAACTATGCGGCAAAAACGCCGCTTCGCCATTCTGCCTTATGCCTGTCGGAGCTGAACGGCCGTTTACGCTTTTCTTATTGTCTAGCTTCAACGGCCAACTCTTCGGGTCATAAGGCAGCCTGGCTGTGCGGCTGAAAAGATGCCGCTTCGCCATTCTGCCTTATGCCTGTCAGAGCTGAACGGCCGTTTACGCTTTTCTTATTGTCTAGCTTCAGCGCCCAGATTCTAGGGTCATAAGCCACTCTGGCTGTGCGGCTGAAAAAACGCCACTTCGCCAGCGCGTCTTATGCCCGTCGAATCTACATGGGCGCTTACGCTTTTCTTTAAATGTTACCCTCATAAACGTTGATACGATTCATCGCACGCTTTAACGCCAATTCTGCACGTTTAAAGTCGATTTCATCTTTATTTGCCTGCAAGAGTGCTTCTGCACGTTTAGCGGATTCCTGAGCACGCGCCAGATCGATGTCTGTTGCGCGTTCAGCCGATTGTGCAAGAATGGTCACTTTTTCAGGGCGGATTTCAAGAAATCCACCATTTACAGCAACCAATTCTGTCGAGTTCTCTTTTTTCAATCGGATTGCACCGATTCCAAGAGGAGCGACTGTCGGAATGTGGCCGGGCAGAACGCCCATTTCGCCTGTTGCTGTAACTGCAATAACCATAGATACTTCTGAATCGTATACCGGGCCGTCGGGAGTGACAATATTGACTGTAATGGTCTTCATTTTTTTCCCTCCTGGTCCCTGGTTTTAGACTTCTACGCCCATGCCTTTTGCTTTTGCAATAACATCTTCAATGCGTCCGACCAAACGGAAAGCATCTTCTGGCAAGTGGTCATATTTTCCATCAAGAATTGCTCTGAATCCTTTGATTGTTTCCTGAACAGGAACATAAGAACCTTTTTGGCCTGTGAACTGTTCAGCAACGTGGAAGTTCTGAGAAAGGAAGTTTTGGACACGGCGTGCACGGTTAACCGTCAGCTTGTCTTCATCACTTAACTCATCCATACCAAGGATTGCAATGATATCCTGTAATTCCTTGTAGCGCTGAAGCGTTTCTTGAACTTCACGTGAGATGTTGTAATGCTCTTGACCAACAATTTCAGGTGACAATGCACGTGAAGTGGAAGCCAGAGGATCTACCGCTGGGTAGATACCCATCTCAGAAAGTTTACGCTCAAGGTTAGTTGTCGCGTCCAAATGGGCGAAAGTTGTAGCCGGTGCCGGATCCGTATAGTCATCGGCTGGTACATAAATCGCTTGGATTGAAGTTACAGAACCAGTGCTTGTTGTCGTAATACGTTCCTGCAATTGGCCCATTTCAGTCGCAAGTGTCGGCTGGTAACCAACGGCAGATGGCATACGGCCAAGAAGCGCCGATACCTCAGAACCTGCTTGCGTGTAACGATAGATATTATCGATGAATAGGAGTACATCCGCGCCTTGTTCGTCACGGAAATATTCAGCCATTGTCAAAGCGGACAAAGCGACACGCATACGTGCGCCCGGCGGCTCGTTCATTTGGCCGAAGACCATTGCAGTTTTCTTGATAACGCCGGATTCGCTCATCTCGTGGAATAAGTCATTTCCTTCACGTGTACGCTCACCAACACCGGCGAATACTGAAAGACCGCCGTGCTCTTGAGCAATGTTGTTGATCAATTCCTGGATTAGAACTGTTTTACCTACGCCGGCACCACCGAAGAGACCGATTTTACCGCCTTTGATGTAAGGGGCAAGCAAGTCAACAACTTTGATGCCTGTTTCAAGAATTTCAACTTCTGTGGAAAGATGTTCGAATGTAGGCGCTAAGCGGTGAATCGGATCACGGCGCTCTGTAGCAGGAATCTCTTCCCCTAAATCGATAATTTCACCAAGTACGTTGAATACGCGGCCCAATGTTGCTTCTCCAACTGGAACAGTAATAGCGCTGCCCAAATCGGTTACAACCGACCCACGCTGCAATCCATCAGTGGATTCCATCGCAATTGTACGGACTGAATCATCACCAAGGTGAAGAGCCACTTCAAGCGTCAAAACGACTTGAGCTTGTCCGGGACGATCAATATTTACAGTTAGGGCATTGTAGATAGCTGGCAGTTGGCCGTTAGCGAACTTGACATCTACAACCGGTCCCATAACTTGAAGAACGTGTCCTGTGTTCATGCTGTTCCCTCCTGTCTTACTTTTATTAAAACTCCCCATCAGGGATGTTCGCAATTTATAGATTAGCAAACTTCAGTGCCCATCTGCATGGACACTTCCATTTTTTTATTCTAACGCAGCTGCTCCGCCAACAATCTCAGAGATTTCCTGAGTGATTGCCGCTTGGCGGGCACGGTTGTATTGAAGTGTCAATCCGCCGATTAAATCAGACGCATTGTCGGTCGCGCTCTTCATTGCTGTCATAGATGCAGCATGTTCACTCGCTTTGCCATCAAGAAGGGCCCCAAAGATCAAGCTTTCAGCATATTGTGGAAGAAGAACTTCCAAAATCGCTTCTGCTGAAGGATCGAACTCATAAGATGCAGTCGATCCTGTCGGTTGAATATCCGTCAGCGGCAAGACTTTTTTCTCTGTGACTTCTTGTTGAATAGCTGAAACAAAGTGATTGTAATACATATAAACTTCGTCATACGTACCATCTGAGAACATACCAACAGCTTTGCGCGTTATTTCTTTAATATCCGAAAACGTCGGATGGTCCGGAAGTGCGATTGCACTTTCAAGAATGGTCATTCCTTGTTTTGTAAAGAATTCCTTTCCTTTCCGGCCGACACTCAGGATAACAAAGTCGTCATTGGATGTATGCCGTTCACGGATTCTGCTCGTGACAGTACGAAGAATATTACTGTTGTATCCGCCTACAAGGCCACGATCCGATGTAATCACTAAATAAGCGGTTTTCTTCACAGGCCGCGCAATCATCATCGGGTTGCTTGTGTCCGAAGACCCAGCTGCGATAGATGCTACTACATCCTGGATTTTTTCCATGTAGGGAACGAACGCTTTCGCGTTTACTTCCGCACGGCTTAGTTTAGATGCAGAAACCATTTGCATGGCTTTTGTGATCTGACTCGTTTTCTTGGTTGACGTAATTCGTGTTTTTATATCGCGTAAAGATGCCACTGGTATTTCACCACCCTATTATTTTTTCTTCATATTCGACTCTAGTGTTACCCCACTTTAACGGGCAGTATGTCTCCCACATTGACATGCAGGAGATGGACTTGCCGTAAAAGTAAGAGTAGATGGACTAGCATTCAGTGAGGTAAAAGCCCCCCACTGAATCTAGTTTCTCTTTACTCTGATTTTGCGAATGTGCGTTTGAATTCATTGATCGCTGCACCAAATGCGTCATCAGCAGGTAAACCTTGAGTTGTACGAATAGTGTCCAAAATTTCTGTGTGGTTCGAATCCAACCAGCTTGTCAATTCAGCTTCAAAGCGAGAAATGTCGTTGATAGCGATGTCGTCAAGGAATCCACGAGTCAACGCATAGAAAATAACAACTTGTTTTTCAACTTTGATCGGATTGTTCAAGTCCTGTTTCAAGACTTCAACAGTACGTTTCCCGCGCTCAATTTTCGCAGCAGTTGCAGCATCAAGATCTGAGCCGAACTGAGAGAATGATTCAAGTTCACGGAAAGAAGCCAAATCAAGACGCAATGTACCCGCAACTTTTTTCATTGCTTTGATCTGAGCTGAACCACCAACACGTGATACAGAAAGACCCGCATTGATTGCTGGGCGTACACCTGAGAAGAATAGATCCGATTGAAGGAAGATCTGGCCATCCGTAATCGAGATAACGTTTGTAGGAATATATGCAGAGATATCGCCAGCCTGCGTTTCAACGAACGGCAATGCTGTGATTGATCCTCCGCCAAGAGTTTCGTTCAATTTCGCAGCACGTTCAAGCAAACGTGAGTGCAAGTAGAAGACATCCCCTGGATAAGCTTCACGGCCTGGTGGACGACGAAGCAATAGTGAAAGTTCGCGGTAAGCAGATGCTTGTTTTGTCAAATCATCATAGACGATCAACACGTGCTTGCCTTCAAACATGAATTCTTCAGCCATTGTGATACCTGCATAAGGAGCCAAGAACAATAATGGAGCTGGCTGTGAAGCCGAAGCGGTTACAACGATTGTGTAATCAAGCGCTCCGTTTTTGCGGAAAGTTTCTACTACGTTACGGACAGTAGATTCTTTTTGTCCGATTGCAACATAGATACAGATCATGTCTTGGTCAGATTGGTTTAGGATCGTATCGATCGCTACAGAAGTTTTACCTGTCTGGCGGTCACCGATGATCAATTCACGCTGTCCACGGCCGATCGGCACAAGTGCGTCAATCGCTTTGATGCCTGTCTGAAGTGGTTCATGAACCGATTTACGGGCCATAACCCCTTGTGCAGGGCTTTCAATTGGACGAGTTTTTGTCGTATTGATTGGTCCAAGACCATCGACAGGCTCTCCAAGTGGATTTACTACGCGTCCGATAAGTTCAGGTCCTACCGGTACTTCCATAATACGGCCAGTCCGACGTACTTCATCGCCTTCTTTAATGTCAGTGTAAGGGCCAAGGATAATGATACCAACATTGTTGGCTTCCAAGTTTTGCGCCATTCCAAGGACACCAGTTGAGAATTCTACAAGTTCTCCAGCCATGATGTTGTCGAGGCCATGAGCGCGTGCGATACCATCACCAATGGTGATTACTGTACCAACGTCGTCAACTTTCATCTCTGATTGATAATTTTCAATCTGTTTTTTGATCAGACCGCTGATTTCTTCAGCTTTGATGCTCATGTATGTCACCCTCTCATAATTTCATAAATTAACCGATTAATTGACGCTGCAGACGTGCTAACTTCGTGCTCACGCTGCTGTCGTAAATGCGGTTTCCGATTTGAAGACGCAATCCGCCGATTAACGATGGATCGATGATGTTTTCAATTCGTAAAGATTGTTTGCCGATTTTTTTAGCAAACACAGAAGAGATGGATGCGTGTTCTTCTTCAGTCAAAGGACGTGTAGAGTAAACTTTTGCATCTTCAATTCCCTGTGCATTGTTGGATAAAGAGACGAACGCGTCAGCCATTGAGCCGACTTCGTTCAGACGTTTGCGTTCTGCCATCAATTGAAGTGTATTCAGAACAAGTTGATTCGCTCCATTGAATACTTCATTGATCAAGTTTGTTCTTTTATCAGCTGAAAGTTTTGGAGAAACGATCAAATTGTAAAGTTCCGGAGTCATTTCGAAGACCTTTTTCACTTCACGCAGATCCTGTTCTACATCCAATGACGATTCATGCTTTTGAGCGACTTGGAACAATGCTAAAGCGTAGCGTTCTGCAACTTGACTCACTGAACTTCGCCTGCCTTCGCAATCGTTTCGTTAATCAACTGGCGGTTGTCTTCCTCAGAGATTTCTTTTTCAAGCACTTTCGTAGCAGCAAGCAATGACAATGCCACAACTTCTTCACGAACAGCTGAAATAGCTTTATCTCTTTCGTTGGCAATTTCTTGAACCGCAGCATCTTTCATGCGACCAGACTCAGCACGCGCTGTCGTGATGATTTCCTCACGCGAAACGTCGCCTTGCTTTTTAGCATTTTCAATGATTTCTTGTGCTTGCGTGCGCGCATCTTTAAGAAGGCTGCGCTGCTCGTCAAGCATTTTCTGTGATTCCAGACGGCTGTTTTCAGCAGTTTCGATTTCACTCTTAATCAAATCTTCACGCTGCTGCATTATGCCCATCAAAGGACCCCATGCGAATTTCTTCAAAAGCATCATTAGCAAAATGAAGATAACAAGTGTAGCGAGAATGTCTCCAATATTTAAAAACTCCCCGGTTGCACCGAGTACGAGGTGATCAAAAAACACGATTGTTTCACTCCCTTCAAGAGCCTAAAATGCAATTCTTTCTATAGTAAGATCTTTTATAGTCGTAAGATGAATTTTCAAAAAAATGGGTTCATACAAGTTTAAATGGCGAAAACCATATCGAAGCATCCCCACCATTTAACTTTTTGTATAAAAATACTATTGGTTCATAACGATGAACGCGATAACTACAGCGATGATCGGCAATGCTTCAACCAATGCAACACCGATGAACATTGTTGTTTGTAGAACGCCACGTGCTTCTGGCTGGCGAGCGATGCCTTCAACTGTTTTTGAAACGATAAGACCGTTACCGATACCCGCGCCTAGTGCTGCTAAACCTACTGCGATTGCTGCTGCTAATAAACCTAATGAACCTGTCATTGTAATGTGTCCTCCTCAGGATAGTTGTTTTTTTTTTGCTCTATGAGCAGTTTATACTCAATGGTCGTCGGCAACTTTATGCGATAAATAAACCATTGTCAACATAACGAAAATAAACGCTTGGATTGTCCCGATAAAGATCGAGAACCCTTGCCATAGCATCATTGGAAGGATGCCGGCTGCAAATCCAAATATACTTGCTGATGCGAGGCCTGCCAACAAAGTCAACAAGATTTCCCCCGCATAGATGTTACCGTAAAGACGCAGACCGAGTGTCAGCGTATTTGCGAATTCTTCAATGACTTTCAAAGGGAATAAGAATTTCATCGGCTTGATATAGCCTCCGGCATATCCTTTAACCCCTTTCAGCTTGATGCCATAATAATGGCTCAAGATGAGCACCATTGCGGCCAATGTCATCGCTACCGTTGGATCCGCTGTTGGTGATTTCCACCAAAGGTCTCCGTTGACAACTATTGCAAATGGAAGCCCCAACATATTCGAAACAAAAATGAACATAATCAGAGTGATTCCAAGAACATGGAATCGGCCACCATCTTTCCAATCCATATTGCTGTTGATTATCCCTTTCACGAAATCCATGATCCATTCCATGAAGTTCTGCATGCCCGTCGGTTTAAGCTGCAGTTTCCGTGTAGAGATAAAAGCAATTAGGAAGACGATAAGAGCGGCTACAAGTAGCATCATAACGTTCGATAGGTTGAACCAGATCCCGAACACCTCGAGCATAGGAGCGCCATGTTCCACGATAGTTTCACCTCTCTTTCCACATTCTTAATGGTATTTCACGTGATAAACAATCCGCTCTGTCAATAACAGAGCATAAGGGATCATCAACCCAATTACCGTACTGACCAAGTGAATGTGCTCTGCGAATAAAATGGCAATCGCCACAGCTGCAACACCTGATGCAAACCGTAATGCCGTTCCAATAGAACGAACTTTCGAGCCTTCAGCCACCGCACGGTCGAATTTCTCCATCCGTCGAACCAGGATCCACATGTTGTAAATGCCGAACAAAGTTCCGATTATGAGACCCGCGAACACTTCTTGATAAGGGGTAAACCCCCAACCAATAACGCAGAACGCTAAGATGAAAAGGATCATCTTTTTCAGTCTAGTATATATCTCCCTTAGTCCATCCATTTTTACTTGTCTCCTGATTCGAATTTGCGGACGGTCTGAAGCATTGCCCACACACCGGCAGTGATGCCTATGAATAGGCAGATGATCATGAAAAACGGTGCGGTTCCGATCCTTTCATCGAGCCACATGCCTGTGAACACACCGATGAGGACGGACCCGACAAGTTGTGAGAGGATGGCGCTGTAAAGTGCCATCGCTTGCAAGGGACTTTTTGTTGGGCGCATGACAACCCCCTCGAACTTCGTTGATTTGACATTAAACCCTATAAAAGAGCAGTCGCATCAGGCTTCTAAGACCACGTAATCTATGTAAGAAAACCTTCTCATGCATACCCTTTGTTAGCATACAATAGGGGTAAAATCATGTCAATTGCTAGAAGTGAAAAACTTCACAAGCGATTCTCCTCTGACATATTGTCGACAAACTTTACCGAAAAATGTGATAATGGCCGTTTTTTTTATTGCAGCTTTGCAAAATAAGCATGCAGCGCTTCAACAATTCTAGCCGACGCTTTGCCGTCTCCGTAAGGATTGGATGCCTGAGACATTGCTTTATAAGCTTTTTCGTCTGTCAGCAATTCTTTGGCCATCCCGTAAATCGTCTCTTCATTTGTTCCGGCAAGCTTCAACGTGCCCGCCGAGATCCCTTCAGGGCGCTCAGTCGTATCCCGCAAAACCAATACCGGCTTGCCAAGTGAAGGCGCTTCTTCTTGAATTCCGCCCGAATCGGTCAGAATAAAGAATGAACGAGCCGCAAAGTTATGGAAGTCCAGAACTTCGAGCGGTTCAATCAAATGGATACGTGAATCACGGCCCAATACTTCATCCGCCACTTCACGAACGGCTGGATTCATATGTACCGGATAAACCACTTGAATATCATCATGCTCGCTAATCAGGCGTTTGATGGCACGGAACATATTGCGCATCGGCTGGCCCAGGTTTTCACGGCGATGTGCCGTCAAAAGAATCATGCGGTCCGTGCCGATCTTGTCCAAAATCGGATGCGTGTAAGTTTCGCGCACGGTCGTTTGAAGCGCATCGATGGCCGTGTTGCCTGTGATGTAGATGGTTTCTGCCTTCTTGTTTTCATCCAGCAGGTTCTGAGCGGATTTTTCAGTTGGTGAAAAATGAATATCCGCCATGACGCCCGTCAGCTGACGGTTCATTTCTTCAGGATACGGCGAATATTTATTGTGCGTACGCAAGCCCGCTTCAACATGTCCAATGGCGATCTGGTTGTAGAAAGCGGCAAGGCTGGCAGCGAAAGTTGTTGTTGTATCACCATGCACCAATACGATGTCCGGTTTTGCTTCTTTCATGACTTCATCAAGCCCCTGCATTGCACGCATCGTGACGTCGGTCAAAGTCTGACGGTCCTTCATGATGTTCAGATCGAAGTCAGGCGTGATTTTGAATGTCTCCAGCACCTGGTCCAACATTTCCCTATGCTGCGCCGTCACCGTCACCAATGGTTCGATGGTGTCGGGATGTTTTTGAAGTTCCAGAACCAGCGGCGCCATTTTGATGGCTTCAGGCCGCGTACCAAATATCGTCATTACTTTCCATTTTTTCGTCAAGCTGATAGACCTCGCTCTCTTATTTTGTTCCGAATAAACGGTCTCCAGCATCTCCAAGACCTGGAACGATATATCCTTTTTCATTCAATTTCTCATCAAGTGACGCAATGTAGATATCCACATCGGGATGCGCTTGTTGAAGTGCTTCTACGCCTTCAGGAGCTGCGATGATGCACATGAAACGAATTTTCGTGGCTCCACGTTTTTTCATGGAGTTGACAGCTTCGATGGCTGATCCGCCTGTAGCAAGCATTGGATCAACAACGATAAAGTCGCGCTCTGCAACATCGGAAGGTAATTTCAAATAGTACTCAACCGGCTGTAATGTAACCGGGTCGCGGTATAAACCGATGTGTCCGACTTTAGCAGCTGGAATCAATTTCAGGATTCCATCGACCATGCCGATGCCTGCACGCAAAATCGGCACAACGCCCAATTTTTTCCCTGCAAGGACTTTCGATTTCGCCAGCTGAACCGGCGTCTCTACTTCAATTTCTTCCAATGGCAAGTCGCGTGTGATTTCGAATGCCATCAACGTGGCGATTTCATCTACCAATTCCCGGAACTCTTTCGTGCCTGTAGACTTATCACGGATGTACGTAAGTTTATGCTGAATCAGTGGATGATCAAAAACGTATACTTTTCCCACGGCCTATCTCTCCTTTTCAAACATTATCTTAAATAGTATAACAGAAAATCATTGGCTCAAGTTGCCAGATCCCGCTTTACCATTATTCAGTTATTTTCACCTATGGTTTATTTTCCAAAGAAAAAACCGGGAAATAATTCCCCGGTTTTTTCTTGAAGTGTGTTAAATCATTTTCTATACGTTCCAGTTGGAGCTGAGTAATTTGGAATTATAGCTTCCAGCAGTTGCCATTGCACAACACGGCCGTCTTCCAACAACCAGGCCAAAATGCAGTTCTTCAGCCTGAATTGCACACTCTATAATAAGAACGCTTCGTTGAGTGGCATAGGTTTGTAGAATAGATACCCCTGCCCTACTTTACAGCCAAGGGTCAGCAATGTCTGGCGATCCTTTTCCGTTTCTATGCCTTCGGCAACTGCACGCATGTTCAGATTTTCCGCAAGCTGGATGATGGTCCGGATGATGGCCAATGTGCCCGGTTCGCTCATATTCGAAATAAACGAACGGTCGATTTTCAGTTCCTCAACCGGCAGCTTCTGCAGATAGCTGAGCGATGAGTAACCGGTCCCGAAATCATCAATTGATGTTGTAAAGCCGCAATGTTTTAGGTGCTTGAATACTTTATTGGCCGTATCGATATCGACAAAGCCGATACGTTCTGTAATTTCCAATTGAATCCATTGCGGATCGATGCCAAACTCAGCAGTTATGTCCATCAAATACGGAACAAAAGAATGATGGAAAAAATGGTCTGCAGATATATTGATGGCCACTTGCCGAAGTTTCAAGTCCTGCTCGACTCTTTTTTTGAGCCAACCCAGCACATCCCTCAGAATATTTTGCTCCAACAATCGAATCTTGCCGTTTTTTTCAGCGGCCGGAATAAAGACATCCGGAGGGATCGTGCCAAGATCCGGTGAAGTCCACCGGGCCAGCGCTTCAAAGCTTAAGATCTCACCGGTTGCCAAATCAACTTTCGGCTGCAGATGGGCGCCGACTTCATTGCGCCGGAGGGCCGCCGTCAATTCATTGGCCACACGCAGATCCTTCATCATGAACTCATCATATTCACTTTCAAAATAACAGATGGCTTCGCCTGTACGGAGCTTAGCCTGCGACAGCGCACTGTCTGCACAACGGATCAATTCTTCCGTATCTTTTTGGTGGGGCGTTGCGATGGCGACACCCATTTTCAAAGTCAGGAACAACTCCATGTCTCCGACAGTAATGGGTTCAACCAACCCCAGCAGGAGCTGATCCAGGTATTCTGGAATTCTGGTGAAAGGCGTCCTGCTGTACATGGCTAATGTGGAGTCTGAAAACCTTGCAATCAAAGTATCAGAGGAACTTTGCGCCTGCGTTAAGCGTTTGCCGATTTCGCGCATAATCGTGTCGCCTGCGCGATGGCCGTACTGGTCAACTACTTTGATATATTCATCAGTGGAAAGGAAGGCGATAAATCCTTCTTTTCCTTCTATCATCATTTCAGCAATTTCATTTCTGAAATAATTGCGGTTGGGCAGATCCGTATTCCCATCCGTATAAGCAAGGCGCAGGATCTCTTCCTGCTGCCGGGAATATTTAATCGCCAGTGAAGCAATCGACGTGATTTCTTCCATGAATTCCAAATCTTTTTCATGTGGAGGCAATGACTTGGGAAAGTAAATGCCGAATGTGCCGACCGGCGTACCTTCCACATTGAAAATGGGAATTGACCAGCTTGATACCAGCTCGTATTCTTCCACCAAATGCTGGTGATTCCGCCATAAGTGATCCGTTCTCATGTCTTCGACAATCACCGGTTGCTGCCTATGGTATGCCGCACCGCAGGTTCCGATATCCGGCTCTACCCTGACGCCATCAATAGCATCCTGAAAACCTTTTGGCATCGAATTCGCTGCACCAATTTGATAACGTTCTAAATCATCAATCAACAATACCGTACACTTTGCACCGTCAATGAAGAACGATTCGGCAGTATGGCAGATGTTCTGCAGCAGCATGCTGAGCATATAGCCATTTTCGATTCCCCTGTAAGTCTCTTTTTGGAGTTTTATCAAGGCTTCGGCCCGTTTACGGTCGGTGATATCGTGTTGAAGCATCAAGGTGAAGTTGAAATTCTTCTCTGGAAATACCAGCGGTTGCACAGTGATTTCATTCCAGAAAGGCGTGCCGTTTTTTCGATAATTGACGATTTCAATTATGCGGCTTTCTTCGGCATCCACGCAGATACGGATTTCTTCACTTGCTTCTTCGGCCGTTTTTTCACCATGCAAGAAACGTCCATTCCGTCCCAAGGTTTCCTTTTCGCTGTAGCCAATCATTTTGTAGAAGGCTTCATTGGCGTAAACGACAGGCTGATCTTCCATTTCCGAATTGACAACCAAAAACGATGTGTGGAACTCTACACCCAGACGGCGCAGCCACTCCATGATTACCTTTTTATCTCTCTTAAGTTCATGCCTGTGCATACGACGCGTCCCTCCTGGTGATTATTCTATGTATATATATTGAAGCTTATGTACTCTTCGTATTTTTCTAAGAGTCCCTAAAGCAATTCCTGATAAACAATCGCTCTAAAGCGGCCTCTATAGCTTTTCCCTCTTTACCAGTTTGGGAAACGTTAGGATTCAGTTCAATTTTTTAAGGGAAAAATACAGCTGCCAAGCAGTGTTACCTGGCAGCTGTATGGATTTATTTATATAGCGGATGCGCAGCAGTCAATTTGGCTGTACGTTCTGCAGCATCTTTTTTCACTGATTCGTCTTCCGGATTTTTCAGAAGCATTGCCATAATAGAAGCAATTTCTTTCATGTCTGCTTCTTTAAAACCACGGGATGTGACGGCAGCAGTTCCAAGGCGGACGCCGGAAGTGACAAATGGGCTTTCCGGGTCGAAAGGAATGGTATTTTTGTTCGTTGTAATACCGACTTCATCCAGTACATGTTCTGCGACTTTGCCTGTCAGGTTCAACGAGCGAAGATCGAGCAACAGCAAGTGATTGTCTGTGCCGCCTGAGACGATATTGACACCTTCAGCGATCAAGCTTTCAGCAAGTGCATGGGCGTTTTTCACGACTTGTTCAATATAGGTTTTGAATTCCGGCTGCAACGCTTCACCGAATGCAACAGCTTTCGCTGCGATTACGTGCATAAGCGGTCCGCCTTGAATTCCTGGGAAAATGGTTTTATCGATTTTTTTAGCAAATTCCGCATTGCAGAGAATCAACCCGCCGCGTGGTCCGCGGAGTGTTTTATGCGTAGTCGATGTGACAAAATGGGCGTGTGGGACAGGGTTAGGGTGAGCTCCAGTGGCGACCAGACCGGCGATATGCGCCATGTCGACCATCAGGTATGCTCCGACTTCATCAGCGATTTCACGGAATTTAGCGAAATCCAATTGGCGTGAATAAGCACTTGCTCCAGCAACGATCATTTTCGGCTTGTGTTCCAAGGCTGCCTGGCGAACTGCTTCATAATCGACCAATTGTTCTTCTTCTGTAACGCCGTACTCAACAAAATTGTACTGCATGCCGCTGAAATTCACTTTACTGCCATGCGTCAAATGCCCGCCATGGTTAAGGTTCATTCCAAGAACTGTGTCGCCTTTTTCCAAAACTGCTGTATAGACAGCCATATTGGCCTGTGATCCGGAATGTGGTTGAACGTTCGCGTGATCCCCGCCAAAAATTTCCTTCAGGCGGTCGCGCGCGATGTTCTCAACGACGTCCACAAATTCGCAGCCTCCGTAATAGCGTTTGCCCGGATAGCCTTCCGCGTATTTGTTGGTCAATACCGATCCTTGTGCATCCATAACTGCTTGTGAGACAAAGTTTTCAGAAGCGATCAATTCAATATTCGCTTCCTGTCTTCCTTTTTCTGCATTCATCGCTTCATATACTGCTGGGTCTTGCGCCTTAATCAATTCCATCCGTATATCCCTCCCGTGATTGAACAAGCTCACGTTTGTAGCTCGCACGTTCACCGCCGATCAGTTTCGGCCGTGTAGTTGCAGCTGCCACAATCGCTTCACCTACTAGTTTAACAGAAGTTCGCAGAGGAACGGCAACTCTTTTCAAATGCATGCCGATCATCGTCTGCCCGATATCAATGCCTGCATGAGCCTGAATCTCTTCCACCACCACGGGATCGGCCATATTGCTGAATGCATAGGCACTCATCGAACCGCCCGCTTTTGCGACTGGAATAACAGAGACAGGTTCCCAACCATATTTACTGGCTGCCTGCCGCTCTACCGTCAATGCACGGTTGATATGCTCGCAGCCTTGAAATGCCAGAAACAAGTGATGGCGCGCTGCGAATTTCGCTAAAGGTTCAAAGAGACTTTCTGCAATATCCAATCCGCCGCCTGTTCCAATCCGTTTTCCTGCCACTTCCGATGTTGAACAGCCGACTACAAACACTTGGCCTTTCCTGAACTCGATCTGCTGTTCTAATTCACTTAAAACTTCTTCAAGTTGCAATTGCCATAAAGTTTGCATGCCGACTCCTCCTTATTTTTCGAGGTCTGTGATTTTTTGGATGCGTTTGCCGTGTCTGCCGCCTTCAAATTCTTCAGTCAGCCAGGTTTGAGCGATTTCACGTGCAAGCCCAGGGCCAATGACACGCTCGCCCATAGCCAAAATATTAGAATCGTTATGTCCTCTGGTCGCTTTTGCACTGAACACATCATGAACAAGTGCACAACGGATGCCTTTGACTTTGTTCGCAGAAATGGACATGCCGATTCCTGTGCCGCAAATCAGGATCCCGCGATCAAATTCTCCGCTCGCCACAAGATCCGCCACCGGCTTTGCATAATCAGGATAATCTACTGAATCATCTGTATGCGGTCCAAAATCCTTATATTCGATACCAAGTTCGTTCATTAGGTTAACGATTTCTTTGCGCAGGTTATTGCCGCCGTGATCTGATGAAATTGCCACTCTCATGATATACCCTCTTTTCTTGAAATCAAATTTATCGTGCAGGAAAAGCGTCGATGTCGAATTATGCCGAATTTTGTTCACGCTTTTATTCAATTCTAACATTTTTACGCAAAAAAGACAGACAAACCCTCGATAGGTTGGCCTGTCTTTTTGAATCATGTCACTTTTTTGATTAATTTGTTAATCAAAAGCTGGAGTTCCTGAAATGTCTGCTCATAAAGCGCCAGTGGCCCACCATATGGATCACTGATATCTTCTGTCGAACCGTCTGTAAATTCCTTCAGCGTATACAGCTTTGTCGCCGCTTCAGGATACGCCTGCAAAATGACCATTTTATGTGAATGGGTCATCGTTAAGATCAGTTCGGCCCATTCCATATCTTCGATGTCGAGCGGCTTTGACATATGCGCAAAAGAAATTTGCTGTTGGTCCAGTATTGTTTGGGCATTAGCAGAGAGAGGCGCGGCTCCGGCATGGATACCGGCAGAACGCGCTTCGATTTCCGGCAGATTTCTGGCTGACAAAATCGCTTCAGCCATCGGGCTGCGACATGTATTGCCTGTACAGACAAAAAGAATTCTCATCCCGCATCTCCTTTCAGCAATTCAGCTGAACCATTTATGGTCCGCCGCTTTTTCGAGTCTGTTCATCATTGCGTCATTGTTCTGCATACCGGGTTCAACTGAAGCCAAAATCAGGTCGGCATCTGTCGAATCACATTTCCGCAAACTGGCATAAAGGCTTTCCATCGACAACGGAAAGTTGAAATCAGCCGTCGGGTATTCGGTTTTGCTGATAACAGCTACACTCTTTCCTTTTTCATGAACGTAATCAATTGCTTTTTCAATCAAACCCTCTTCGTTTTCTATCAAATACAAAGGGGCAGTTGGCGCATAATGCATATATTTCATTCCCGGTGATTTCGGAACGTTATTTTTGTTGCCCGAAGATGTTCGGACCATCCCAATCACACTTTCTATTTGCTCTTTCGACACTTTTCCTGGACGCAAGATGACCGGCGGTTCACTGGTCATATCCAGAACGGTGGATTCAATGCCTATTTCCGTTGCTCCACCGTCCAGGATCAACGGAATTTTGCCATCCATGTCATGATAAACATGCTCGGCTAAAGTCGGACTTGGCTTGCCGCTGGTATTGGCACTTGGAGCAGCCAAAGGCAATTGCAGCTTGCGCAATAAACTCAAGGCAACCGGATGATTCGGCACACGGATGCCGACCGTTTGAAGATCTGCAGTTACATTTTTTGCGAATGCTCCTGGTTGTGCCTGCAGAATCAACGTTAAAGCACCTGGCCAAAAAGCATCCATGCATTGCAGCGCTTTTGGAGTAACTTCCTGCACATAACCTAGCGCCGCTTCTTTCGAATCGACATGAACAATCAAGGGATTATCTGCTGGCCGGCCTTTTGCTTCAAAAATTCTGCTGACGGCTTCCGAATTGGTGGCATCCGCCCCCAGGCCATAAACCGTTTCAGTCGGAAAAGCGACAACTCCACCCGCAAGCAGAATTTCCACAGCCTGTGCATAACTTTTTTCTTCATCCACATTGTTATCCACAAAAATAATTTCCGTTTTCACATGAACAACTCCTATTTTTAAGGGTTTCCCACCTTCTTATCCACAACTCGTGGATAAGTTCTACTGGTTTATGCGTAATCTGTGCATAACCTACTTTAGTATTGCAAAAACCATTCGGTCGTTTTTGTTGATATCTTTTTTACTATAGACTAAAGCATCCGGAAAAGCGTCTTTCAGTAATTGTTGGACTGCTTGTCCCTGTTGATAACCTATTTCAAAACCGATGATGCCTGGTTTATTGAGCAACGCTGGAAGCTGCCTCGCCATTTTTTGATAAAGAGCTAAGCCTTCTTTGTCGGCAAACAAGGCTTGATGCGGTTCAAAATCGCGGACACTGTCCGACAAGCCAGGGGCTTCAGCATAAGCGATATAGGGAGGATTAGATAAAACAACGTCCCATTTTTCATTTTTGATTGGTTCGGCCAAATCGCCTAGACGAAAGTCGATTTGCGCATTCAAGCGTTCGGCATTTTTTGCTGCCATATCCAATGCCGACTGCGAAATGTCAGTCGCCACAACCTGCGCATCAGGCAATTCGCATTTCAGCGTGATGGCGATAATGCCGCTGCCTGTACCAATATCAGCGATTGCCAGGTCTTTTTTCGATAGATGACGATCAATCAGTCCAAGCGTTTCTTCTATTAACTCTTCTGTTTCCGGCCGTGGAATCAACACATCCGGATTCACCAGAAAGTTTCTTCCATAGAATTCTTCACTGCCGGTCAAATGCTGGACTGGAATTCCTTTGGCATGCTGCTCGATTTTCGCCCAAAACCTTTCAAATTGCTGTTCACTGATTGTATCGCGCATCGAGGCGATCAAACCGGAATACGAAAGGCCCATTTCATGCTGCAGAAGAATGCGTGCAGCTCCTTCTTCCCGGCCGTTCTCCGTTAAATAAGAAGAAGCCCTCTTGAGGGCCTCATACACATACTTAAGATTGGTCATTGTTCAAGCTTTCCATGCGTGCAGATTGTTCTTCAACAATCAGGGCATCGATGATTTCATCCATTTTCCCCTGCAAAATCTGATCCAATTTCTGAATCGTTAAACCGATTCGGTGATCTGTTACACGGTTTTGAGGGAAGTTATATGTCCGGATCCGTTCAGAACGGTCGCCCGTTCCAACTGCGGATTTGCGGACTGCGTCATATTCAGCCTGAGCTTCCTGTTGGAATTTCTCGTAGACGCGTGCACGCAGGACTTTCATTGCACTGGCTTTGTTTTTGATCTGCGATTTTTCATCCTGGCACGTTACCACTGTATTCGTCGGAAGGTGCGTCAATCGGACAGCTGACATTGTCGTGTTGACGGATTGTCCACCAGCGCCCGAAGATGCATAGGTGTCTGTCCGGATATCGTTTTCATGAATATCAATTTCCACTTCTTCAACTTCCGGCAAACACGCAACCGTTGCTGTCGAGGTATGAATCCGGCCGCCCGATTCCGTTTCTGGAACCCGTTGTACACGGTGTGCACCATTTTCATACTTCAATTTCGAATAAGCGCCTTTTCCTGTAATCATAAAGACGATTTCCTTGAATCCGCCAAGGCCGGTCGGGTTTGAATCCATGACTTGGACTTTCCAACCATTGGCTTCCGCAAAACGCGTGTACATGCGGTAAAGATCCCCGGCAAACAGCGCGGCTTCATCTCCGCCGGCAGCGCCACGGATTTCCATGATTACGTTTTTGTCATCATTTGGATCTTTCGGAATCAACAGCTTGTGAAGGCGTTCTTCAACAACTTCAATCTGCCCTTCCAGTTCATTAACTTCTTCTTTGACCATTTCGCGCATGTCGGCATCCATCTTATCATCGAACATCGCTTTCGCTTCTGCCAATTGAGCTGTCAGATCCTTGTATTCACGGTATGTTTCGACCGTGTCCTGGAGGTCGGATTGTTCTTTTGAATAGTCGCGCAGTTTATTGGTATCCTTGACGATATCCGGGTCGCTCAGTAATTCATTTAAACGGTCATATCTATCTTCCACTGATTGCAATCGATCAAACATAGGTGTCACCTCGAGTTCTATTTTTTTATTATTGTAGATTTTATATTCCGCAAACCAGCTACGCTATTGGACCTGTAGCGATTTCTTCAAAACCATCTAAATATCTATAATCTATTCACTTAACAGTAACACCCGCCGGCACTTCGTGGTGATGGCGGCAGCGCGGTTCGTAGGCTTCTGATGCACCTACCAGGATTGTCGGATCATCCGACCCGGCAGGCTTTCCGTCGATGAGGCGCTGCGTCCGGCTTGCGGGGGAACCGCAAACTGTGCAGACTGCTTGAAGTTTCGTCACTTGCTCAGCGATTGCCAATAATGCCGGCATCGGGCCGAACGGGCGCCCTCTGAAATCCTGGTCCAGCCCTGCAACAATGACACGGAAACCGTGATTTGCAAGCTTCTGGACATTTTCGATAATGTCTTCATCAAAAAATTGGGCTTCATCTATGGCAATGACATCAAATTCATCGGTAATGTACTCCCACATTTCGGTTGAGCGGGAAATTGGCAGGGCAATCACAGTCGCACCGTTATGCGTAACAACCTCTTCTTTGCTGTAACGGTCATCGATTTTCGGTTTAAAGACAGCTATTTTTTGTTTGGCGAATTGGGAACGGCGGACACGGCGGATCAGTTCTTCTGATTTTCCGGAAAACATGCTGCCGCAGATCAATTCAACCCATCCTGTTTGTTTCATGACATACATAGGTGAGACCCCTTTCAAACACTTTGTTGTTTTTTTCATGTACTACTATCAATAGAAAGATAGAGCCCTTTCTATTATATAAATTGAACTCGACTAACTGTAGTAGCCGATATTCCGCAAAACAGCTCCGAAGACATTAGCCGTAGCTTGCGAGGACAATGTCTTTGCGACGTAGTGCGCAGCACGAAGGAGCACGGTTTTTAAAGCTACGCTATCGATAGGGATATAGCATAGCTGTTTTGCTCCATATCTCTAGAGATTTCTTTAACGCCGGCGCGGCACAGGAGCAGGCGAATGCCGAGCGGAGCAATAAGACGAGCGGTCTTCTCGGCTTATTGCGGGAGCCTTGTCCAAAGCGCCCAAGTGGCTTATTTATGATGATTCTTTAGTTCAACTTATATAGGCGAAGTTTTTCTTTATCATACCAAAAATCATGCTATTGCTTGCTGTTTTTTGAAATATGTAAGGTGTTTTTTGGGATAGAAGGCGAAAAAAAAATACCCGCCAGGCGTTTTCGCGCTAGGCAGGTATAATTTTATTTACTCGTTGATTTCTTCTTTTAAGCCGTATTTCTTGTTGAAACGATCTACGCGGCCATCTGCTGATGCAAATTTCTGACGTCCAGTGTAGAATGGATGACATTCATTGCAAAGCTCAACGCTGATGTTTTCTTTTACAGAACCAGTTGTGAAAGAGTTCCCACATGAGCAAGTTACTGTAGCTTGTTTGTAATCTGGATGAATACCTGTTTTCATTGTAATTTTCTCCTCTCGCCCTGAACCATCTGGAACAGAGTTTAATCTATTTTACTATTGCCTTACACGGTTCTTCAGACCGTATATGCAATAGCTTTGCTTTGATTCACTCTCATAATCATAACAAATTCCCGCACCATTTGCAAGCAATTAAATCATCTTCTTATTGCTTCGATGGGTCTTCATTTCCGTAGCCAATTGCTCAAAGAATTCTTCATTGGTATCCGTTTGGCTCAGTTTCTTCAGGAAACGTTCGCCGAAATCATGTGAATCCGAGAAAGTTTTCCGGATAGACCAAAGCTTTTCAAGTTGCTTCGGTTCAATCAGCAATTCTTCTTTGCGTGTTCCGGAACGGCGAATATCAAGTGCCGGGAAAATCCGGCGTTCAGCCAACGAGCGGTCAAGATGCAATTCCATATTGCCCGTTCCTTTAAATTCCTCGTAAATGACTTCATCCATACGTGACCCGGTTTCCACTAAAGCAGTAGCTAAAATAGTCAAACTGCCGCCTTCTTCGATATTGCGGGCAGCTCCGAAAAAGCGTTTCGGCCGGTGGAAGGCAGCGGGATCGATTCCTCCCGATAGTGTACGGCCACTTGGCGGAATCACCAAATTATATGCTCGCGCCAGGCGGGTGATGGAATCCATCAAAATGACAACATCACGTTTGTGTTCAACAAGGCGCATTGCGCGTTCAAGAACAAGTTCCGCAACTTTGACATGATTTTCAGGAACTTCATCGAAAGTTGAAGACACGACATCGGCATCCACTGAACGCTCGATATCCGTCACTTCCTCAGGGCGTTCATCAATCAGCAGGACGATCAATTCCGCTTCTGGATGATTGGTCGTAATTGAATTGGCGATTTCCTTCAGCAGCATGGTTTTCCCTGCTTTAGGCGGTGCCACAATCAAACCGCGTTGGCCAAAGCCGACGGGTGCGACCAAGTCCATAATGCGTGTGGACAAATGAGCCGGCGTTGTTTCCAAACGGATGTGGCGGTCTGGATAAAGCGGCGTAAGCCCTGGGAAATGGACACGTTCTTTTGCCACTTCCGGATCTTCTCCGTTTACCGCTTCTACTTGAAGCAAACCGAAATAACGTTCGTTTTCTTTTGGCGGACGCACTTTCCCGGAAACCTTATCGCCATTTCTTAAGTCAAAACGGCGGATTTGGGAAGCGGAGATGTAGATGTCCTGTGAACTTGGTGAATAATTGATCGGCCGCAGGAAACCAAAGCCTTCTGATTGGATGATCTCCAAAACGCCTTCCATAAAGAAGAAGCCTTCCTGTTCTGCACGCGTTTTCAAAATCGCGAAAATCAGTTCTTTTTTAGTCAGTTTGCTGTAGTTGTTCAGTTTGTATTCTTTTGCTAAATTATAAAGCTCTTTTAACGTCATATTCTCCAATGCGGAGATTGTTATCGTTGCCATTTATCGCACACCACTCTTATTCGTATTATTTTTGGTTTGTAGATAGGATTTGAGGATCAGCAGTGAATGATTGAGAAGATCTAAAGAAGAAGTCCGGCAAATTGCCGGACTCATTTTTATGAAGTAGGATCGTTAATCGTTCATTACAAGATTCGGCTTTTTCTGCAGGCTGTGACGCCCTTCGATAAAGCGGATGGTTCCGGATTTCGCACGCATGACCAATGTATGGCTTTCGGCGAAACCACCTTTTAGCTGGACGCCTTTTAATAGTTCGCCGTCTGTGACGCCTGTTGCCGCAAAAATGGCATCATCGCCTTTGACGAGGTCATCCATCATCAGGACTTTACTTACGTCAAGGCCCATATCGATGCAGCGCTGCGCTTCTTCTTCGTTCTGTGGAACCAGTTTCCCTTGGATCTCACCGCCGAGGCATTTTAATCCGACTGCAGCGATGACGCCTTCGGGTGCTCCGCCAGTTCCAAATAGAATGTCGACACCGGTTTGATCGAATGCTGTATTGATTGCACCGGCAACATCGCCGTCATCAATCAATTTGATGCGGGCTCCCGCTGCACGGACCTGGTCAATGATGTCCTGGTGGCGAGGACGGTTCATAATGGTGGCCACGACGTCTTCGATGTTCTTGTTCTTAGCTTTCGCCACTGCACGAAGATTGTCGATGACTGGTGCGTTAATATCGATTTTGCCTACTGATTCCGGCCCAACCGCAATTTTTTCCATGTACATATCAGGTGCATTCAGAAGGTTGCCGCGATCTGCGATTGCCAGAACGGCCAAAGCATTCCAACCACCAGCAGCGACAATATTTGTTCCTTCTAGAGGATCTACTGCAACGTCCACTTCCGGACCGTTGCCCGTTCCCAGTTCTTCACCGATATACAGCATAGGCGCTTCATCCATCTCACCTTCGCCGATGACCACTACACCACGCATTGGAATGGTATCAAATACCGTTCTCATTGCAGTGGTCGCTGCATCATCCGCTTCAATCTTCATGCCGCGGCCCATCCATTTTGAAGCAGCAATTGCTGCCGCTTCAGTGATACGCACTAATTCCATCGAAAGACTTCGTTCCATATTATAAGTTCCTCCAGTTCAGCTATAGCTCTATGTCTTTATTATTGTAGCATATATTTTTACGCTAAAAGAGAGTCAGTTTGCATCTTGGATAAGGTCAGACTTCATGCTTGTCACCGGGTCGATTGTCTCTCTCCGGATATCTGCACCAAGGCCTTGAAGCTTTTCGATGATCGACGAATAGCCACGTTCGATATGATAAATTTCACGAATTTCCGTTTCGCCTTCTGCCAGCAGTCCGGCAATCACCAGTGCAGCTCCTGCGCGCAGATCGGATGCTACAACGGTTGCAGAAGTCAACGGAGTCGGACCTGTAATAATTGCCGCTCTTCCTTCCACACGTCCACTTGCATTCATCCGGCGAAGTTCGTCAATATGCTTGAAGCGCGCAGAATAGATGGTATCCGTAATCATAGAAGATCCTTGTGCCTGGGTCATCAGCACGGAAAATGGCTGCTGAAGGTCTGTCGCAAATCCTGGATAAACCAAAGTTTTCACATCGATTGCATTCAAATTTTCAGACTTAGGAATATAAATCGATTCTTCGCCTTCCTGCACGTCGACGCCCATTTCACGCAATTTGGCAGTCAATGCTTCCATATGGAAAGGAATCACGTTGTCGATCGTTACACCATCTCCTACTGCTGCAGCCATAATCATGAAGGTTCCTGCTTCGATGCGGTCGGGGATGATTGTGTGATTGGTGCCGTGCAATTCTTCCACGCCATCAATTCGGATGACATTTGTTCCGGCTCCTTTGATTTTCGCACCCATATTAGTCAATAGGGTTGCTACATCAATGATTTCCGGTTCTTTTGCTGCGTTTTCAATGGTCGTCTGCCCTTTGGCCATAACAGCTGCCAACATAATGTTGATGGTTGCGCCGACACTGACAACGTCCAGGTAAATTTTAGCTCCGCGAAGTTCATCGGCACGCAAATAGATGGCGCCGTGTTCGTTCGTCACTTTGGCGCCCAATGCTTCAAAGCCTTTGATATGCTGATCGATTGGACGGGGCCCTAAGAAACAGCCTCCTGGAAGACCGATTGCCGCATGTTTAAAGCGGCCAAGCATCGCGCCCATCATATAATAGGAAGCACGAAGCTTTTTCACATTGCCATTCGGCAAAGGCATATCAATCATTTTCGTCGGATCGATATTCATCGTTCCGTCTTCAAATGTAACTTCCCCGCCGATTTCTTCCAAGATATTCTTCAGTGTCCATGCGTCGGAAATTCCAGGCAATCCTTCGATCGTTACTGGCGAGTTCGCCAAAATCGATGCAGGAATCAATGCTACTGCACTATTTTTAGCGCCATTGACTTTAATTGTCCCGGAAAGGCGGTTGCCGCCTCTTATTTTATAAACATCCATTAAATTTCTCCTTTTTCCACTTTCCAGATAGCTCGATTGGCCTGAAAAGTTCCAATGGTTCGGCTTTTGAGCTCGTTGCCGATCACAATTTTAATCTATCCGCTTTTCAAAAGGGGATAGATCCACCGCTCTAAATTCTTCTTTATTCCGCTTTATTTTACGCCGTCTTCCACTGAACGTTTTTCCCAGTCAGCAAGGAATGCTTCGATTCCCTGATCTGTCAGCGGATGTTTGAACATCTGATGCATAACTTTAATTGGCATAGTGGCAATATGTGCACCATTCAATGCAGCTTCTGTAACGTGCTGCGGATGACGGATTGAAGCAGCGATGATTTCTGAAGGGATGTCATGGATGGCAAAAATCTCTGCAATTGTTGCAATCAAGTCCATTCCGTTATGTCCGATATCGTCAAGGCGTCCAAGGAACGGTGAAACGTATGCCGCTCCTGCGCGTGCCGCAAGCAATGCCTGGTTAGCACTGAAAATCAACGTGACATTTACTTTTTTGCCTTCTGAAGCAAGAACCGCACAAGCTTTCAAACCGTCTGGAGTCATCGGCAATTTCACCGTGATGTTCGGAGCCAGATCAGCCAGTTCGCGGCCTTCTTTAATCATGCCTTCTGCATCAAGGGCGATGACTTCCCCACTGATTGAACCGTCAACAAGTGCTGCGATTTCTTTCAGGCGGTCATGGAATGAAACATTTTTCTCTTTTGCAACTAATGATGGATTGGTTGTAACACCCGAAAGGATGCCCCAAGCATGTGCTTCTTTAATTTCGTCAAAGTTTGCTGTATCGATGAAAAATTTCATAGTTTTTTCCTCCAGTATGACGGGAAAAAGAGAAGGAGCCTTTCGGACACTTCTCTCCCATCTTTTTTTATCTATTTATTAAGCTTTTCCTGAACTTCCAAACTCACGCATTTTGCCGGTTACCGTTTTTTTGATTGCGTCGCGGCCTGGTCCCAAATATTTGCGGGGATCAAAGACATCCGGATCGCTGTTCAATACATCGCGGACTGCTTGAGCCGATGTAATCTGGCTTTCTGTATTGACATTGATTTTCGATGTACCTAGAGAAACGGAGCGCTGAATATCTTTTGTCGGAATTCCCGTTCCACCATGCAATACTAGCGGCACATCACAAAGTTGAGAAATTTCTTCCATTTCTTTAAATCCTAGATTTGGTTCGCCTTTATAAGGTCCGTGGACTGAACCAAGTGCTGGTGCCAGGCAATCGATTCCTGTTTCCTCGACCAGTGTCTTGCATTCCTGAGGGTCAGCATAAATAACGCCATCTGCGATGATGTCATCTTCCTGTCCGCCGACAGTTCCTAATTCCGCTTCTACGGATACATTATGCTTACGTGCATATTCCACAACTTGTTTCGTGATTTCAATGTTTTCTTCAAATGGATGATGGGATGCATCGATCATAACTGAAGTAAACCCAGCATCAATCGCTTCTTTACATTTTTCAAAGCTTGAACCGTGATCTAAATGAATCGCCACGGGAACGGTAATTTTATAATCATGCATCAATCCTTTAACAATATTAACAACTGTCGTGAATCCACCCATGTAACGGGCTGCGCCTTCAGAAACTCCACAAATCACTGGAGAATTCTCTTCTTGTGCGGCTTGCAGGATCGCCTGTGCGAACTCCAGGTTGTTTATATTGAATTGACCGATTGCATAGCCTTCTTGTTTTCCTTTTATCATCATTTCTTTCATTGAAACCAATGGCATTTAGAATTCCTCCTCGTTAATCTTTAAAGCGAATATCCTTTATACTATATCAAAAACCCAGTACTTACGCTACTCTCCGGTGTTACTCTTCCAACAACTGCTTTACTGCATCGCGCACTTCGAAGACATCAAACGGCTTAGTGAAATAACGCGCCGCTCCCCAATTCATGGATTCCTTAATGAGGTCAAGTTCACCATAAGCCGTCATCATGATGACATGAACGTCTGAATTGCTCCTCTTTAAGCGCTTCAAAATTTCAATGCCATCCATTCCCGGAATTTTCATGTCCAACAGCACCAGGTCCGGACAAACTTCCTGCACTTTTTCAAGCGCTTCTTTTCCGCTGCCTGCTGTAATCGCTTGGTAGCCTTCTTTGCTGAATACTTCTTTCAACAACAACCGGATTCCTGGCTGATCATCTACAATTAAAATGGTTTTCAAGAAGAGCCACTCCTTTATCTGCTATACTTTTTTCACGAGGTGATTTTTATGGATCCATTAACTGCACAATTAACCCATTTGTTTGAACGCTTGTCCCAGCAGCAACCTGCTATCGGCAGCATTGCCGGCGTTTTGGCTCAGGCTGCCATTGCGGAAGGCACGATCTTCATCGCGGCATTCGGCGAAATGAAAACTGTCGCCGCCGCTGCCCTTCTCAGTGAAGAGCCTTTGATTGCTGCAGCGGAATGGTCGCCCGCAAGCATCGTCACCAGCACTGACCGCGTCTGGATCTTATCACCAAATAGAGAAGGCGATGAACTTGCCGGCAGGCTATCGGATGCCGGCATTCCGTTCGCCTTTGTCGGGCCACATTCAACTGACAGTGAATCGGCCGCTGCCATCCTGCTCTTGAACGACCAGGAAGGCGCCCTGTTACATGACGATGGCCCGCCTATGTTAGTTCCATACGCCATGGCCGCTCTCTATATTTACTACGCCGTCAAACTTCAAATCGACGAACTGCTGGCCGAATAGTTGTATGCATAAAAGCCTTCCCTTTTTTCAAAGGGAAGGCTTTTTGCCATTTATTTATTGGCAATGGATGCTTTTACAAATTCACGGAACAATGGCTGCGGACGGTTCGGACGTGAAATGAACTCTGGGTGGAATTGGCAGGCCACGAACCATGGGTGGTCAGCGACTTCAATAATTTCCACTAGGCGGCCATCCGGGCTAGTGCCTGTAAATTTAAATCCGGCATTCTCAAAAGCTTCACGGTATTCATTGTTGAACTCGTAACGGTGGCGGTGTCTTTCATAGACCAATTCTTCGCCGTAAGCTTCGTACGCTTTCGAACCTTTTTCAAGTTTCGCTGGGTACAAACCAAGGCGAAGTGTTCCGCCCAAGTCTTCGATGTCTTTTTGTTCAGGCAATAGATCAATTACCGGGAAAGGTGTTTTAGCGTTCAATTCAGAAGAATGCGCGCCCTCCAGGTTCATGATGCTGCGGGCAAATTCGACAGATGCCAATTGCATACCCAAACAAATACCGAAGAATGGCACATTGTTTTCACGGGCGAATTGAGTAGCTGCAATTTTCCCTTCAACTCCACGGTCGCCAAAGCCACCTGGAACCAGAATGCCGTCGCAGTCCTTCAATTTTTCTGCAACATTGTCTGCGTTGACGTGTTCAGCGTTGATCCAATCCACTTCGATTTCAGAATCGAATGCGAAACCGGCATGTTTCAAAGCTTCCACTACAGAAATATAAGCATCCTGCAATTCCACATATTTTCCGACAAGGCCGATGCGTACGCTGTTTTTAAGCGACTTTACTTTATCGACAAGTGTATTCCATTCCGTCATGTTCGCTTCAGGCGCTTCGATTCCGAAATGATCCAGGACGATTTGGTCCATATGCTGCTCTTGAAGGCGAAGCGGCATTTCGTAGATTACGTCAACATCACGTGATTCGATGACTTCTTCGGGCTTAATATCGCAGAACAGCGCAATTTTATCCTTCATGTCCTGTGGCACTGGGTGTTCTGTGCGCACGACGATCAGGTTCGGCTGAATGCCGAGGCTGCGAAGTTCTTTCACACTATGCTGTGTCGGTTTTGTTTTCATTTCCTTCGCTGCTCCAAGATATGGAATCAAGGTACAGTGGACGTACATGACTTCGTCGCGCCCAAGATCAGAACGCATCTGGCGGATCGCTTCGAGGAATGGCAATGATTCGATATCGCCGACGGTTCCGCCAATTTCTGTGATGACTACGTCCGCTTTCGCTGTTTTGGCAGCACGCAAAAGACGGTCTTTGATTTCATTCGTGATATGCGGAATAACTTGAACTGTTCCGCCCAAATAATCGCCGCGGCGTTCTTTTTGGATAACGGTCGAGTAGACTTTCCCTGTTGTTACGTTTGAGTATTTGTTTAAGTTGATGTCGATAAAACGTTCGTAATGGCCAAGATCCAAATCCGTTTCTGCGCCATCATCTGTCACGAAAACTTCTCCGTGCTGATATGGGCTCATGGTTCCAGGGTCGATATTGATGTACGGATCGAACTTTTGAATCGTTACATTCAACCCTCTGTTTTTCAATAAACGCCCTAATGATGCGGCTACAATTCCTTTACCGAGTGATGATACAACGCCACCGGTTACAAATATATACTTCGTCATGCCTGCTTCCTCCTCGAATGGTAAAAATAAAAAGCGCTCCACCTGCTGCATATGCAGGGGGAGCGCGTAAACTGTACGAATCATCTCTCCTATTTTAAGGAGCCCAGTAAAATCTTATCCAGTCCAGCTCCATAAGTCAAGATGAAAAAATGTTCAGATTACTTCAAGTCATCTTCTTCATCATCGTCATCGTCGTCGTCTTCTTCTTCATCAATGATGTTGCCGTCAAGATCTTCAACCAAAACGTCAACGTCCTCTTCATCGTCATCGTCCGCATCGAAATCAAGCACTTCCACTTCAACAGGTGATTTGACTACTTCGTCATCGTCGTCATCCTCGTCGTCTTCACCGAAGTCCTCAAACTCCAATTCGTCCTCCAACGACAATTCGTCCAGATCGTCAAAGCCTTCATCGTCAGCCACTTTGGCTTTTTTCTTGCGTGCTTTAACAGTTGGAGCAGATTCTTCTTCAATTTGTTCAACCGGATACCATTCGCGCAGGCCCCAGCGATTTTCGCCTAAAATCAAAAAGCGTCCATCAATATTCAGGTCTGTGTAGAATTGAACAAGACGATCTTTCATATCTTCTCTAGACAAGTTCAGTAATTTTTCGATTTCTGCAATTAATTCTGCATAGGTTTTTGTTTCGCGCGTTTCTTCCAACATAGCATATGTCAAGTCAACGAATGACTCTTCTATTAGTTCTTCTTTAGATAATTCACGAATTTTCATTCCGTGCACGTCCCTTCTTCTTTCTTAACTTAATTCATTATATACAAACTACCTAGTCTCCGCTACCGTGTTTTCTTTTTTCTGGGATCTATTTGTCTCCATCCAAAATAAAACAAATAAAGCGCCAGAATCATAAACGGAATCGATCCCAAAGCTTTATTGTACAGGAAGAAAATCAGTATGACACAGATTGTGATGATTATGTAGTGGATAGCTTTGCGCATAGGATCCATCCTTCTTGGTTTGTGCGATGCGTATTCTTCTATTATACAGAAAAAACGTGTGGATATCGACCGGCCATGTCTTTGAATCGATATTTTGGATGCGTTCTTTTTATTTTTCCGGAAATTTTTTCTTTATTTTAATATGATGCTGGATTTAATTTCTTTACATCTCTCTTTTTTTCCGTTGAACGTGCGTATTTCCTGCTGAACGTGCGTAACGCTCTAAAATAACAAAAAGTTCCTTCCTTAGCCTGCAAGTTAACCCCCGCTTTTCGTGTTCTTTTCAAAAAAGACACAAGCCCCGGCTTTTGACGGGGGTTGTGTCTTTTTTCGTCTTTTAATCCATCTCGCTCTTAGGTCAAAAATTGGCGTAACGACTGCAAATCTTTCTGAACGACTGCAAATTTCTTTGAACGACTGCAAATCTTTCTGAACGACCACAAATCTGTTTGAACGACCACAAATCAAATCCAGCCTGCATTTTCCCATAAAAAAAGTAAGCGGAATCCATTTCCCAATGGATTCCGCTTACTTTCCCGTATTTTATTCAGCGTTTCTTTACCCAAACTCAGATTCTGAGAGCGGATCCGCTTTTCCTTGTCCAGTTGCAAGTGCCTAGCTCTTCGGGTCATAAGTCAACCCGGCTGTGTGGCAAAGAACACCACTCTGCCGGTCTGCCTTATGCCTTTCAGAGCTGAACAGGCACTTTCGCTTTCCCTTTGTCCAGCTCCTCCAGCCTGCTCCTTGGGTCGTAAGCTGCTTTGGCTGTGCGGCTGAAAACACGCCGCTTCGCCAAACCCTCTTACGCCTGTCGGAGCAAAATGGCTGCTTCCGCTTTTCCCACTACATATTCCGTCGATACTGACCGCCGACTTCATACAACGCAGTCGTAATCTGGCCGAGGCTTGCGACTTTTACGGTTTCCATCAGTTCTTCGAAGATGTTGCCGCCGGTCTTCGCCACTTGCTTGAGGCGCTCCAAAGCTTCGGCTGAATCGTTGCGTTCCTGGAAGGCGCGCAGGTTGTTGATTTGTGTTTCTTTTTCTTCCACTGTGGCGCGGGCGATTTCCATCGCGTTGATGTCGTCGTCCGATTGCGGATTCGGGTTCAAGTACGTGTTGACCCCGATGATCGGCAATTCGCCTGTGTGTTTCTTCATTTCGTAATGCATGGACTCTTCCTGGATTTTGCCGCGTTGGTATTGTGTTTCCATCGCGCCCAGGACGCCTCCGCGGTCGTTGATGCGGTCAAACTCTGTCAGCACCGCATCTTCCACCAATTGCGTCATTTCTTCGATGATGAACGCACCTTGCAGCGGGTTCTCGTTTTTCGACAGGCCATGCTCTTTGGTGATGATCATCTGGATCGCCATCGCACGGCGGACCGATTCTTCCGTCGGTGTGGTGATCGCTTCATCGTAGGCATTGGTATGCAGCGAGTTGCAGTTGTCCTGCAGCGCCATCAAGGCCTGCAGCGTTGTGCGGATGTCATTGAAATCGATTTCCTGCGCGTGCAGGCTGCGCCCTGACGTTTGCACATGGTATTTCAGCTTCTGGCTGCGTTCGTCGGCGCCGTATTTATCGCGCATGACGATTGCCCAGATGCGGCGTGCCACACGGCCGATGACGGTATATTCCGGATCCAGTCCGTTCGAGAAGAAGAACGACAAGTTTCCGGCAAAGTCATCAATGTTCATGCCGCGGCTCAAGTAATATTCCACGTACGTGAAGCCGTTGGAAAGCGTAAACGCCAATTGCGAAATCGGATTCGCGCCCGCTTCGGCAATATGGTAGCCCGAAATCGATACGGAGTAGTAATTGCGCACTTTGTGGTCGATAAAGTATTGCTGGATATCGCCCATCATACGAAGCGCGAATTCGGTCGAGAAGATGCAGGTGTTCTGCCCCTGGTCTTCTTTCAGAATATCTGCCTGTACGGTTCCGCGCACCATCTGCAGCGTGCTTTCACGGACTTCGGTAAATTCTTCGACCGTCAACGTGCGGCCCAGTTTTTCTTCATTCAACTTAACCTGCTGATCGATGGCGGTATTCATGAACATCGCCAGGATGATCGGCGCCGGTCCGTTGATGGTCATGGAAACGGACGTCGATGGGGCACACAGGTCGAACCCTGCGTAAAGCTTCTTCATATCGTCCAGTGTACAGATCGATACGCCCGATTCGCCGACTTTCCCGTAAATATCCGGGCGGTGGTCCGGGTCTTCGCCGTAAAGCGTCACCGAGTCAAACGCTGTCGACAAGCGTTTTGCATCGTCGTCTTTCGACAAATAATGGAAACGGCGGTTTGTGCGTTCCGGCGTTCCTTCGCCCGCAAACTGGCGTTTCGGGTCTTCCCCTTCACGTTTGAACGGGAATACCCCAGCTGTATAAGGGAATGAACCCGGTGCGTTCTCCAAATAAACCCATGACAGGATTTCGCCGTAATCGACGAATTTCGGCAACACCACACGCGGCACTTTGATGCCGGATAGGCTTTCTGTGCGCAAGATCGTGCGGATTTCCCGGTCGCGTACGGATGTGACGAATTCATCTCCGGCATACATCTCTTTCAAGGCATCCCAGTTCGCAAGAATGCGCTTGGATTCCGTCGTCAGTTCATCACGGACGCCGTCAGCCAGCGATTCGAGTGAAGCGACCAATGCATCATCCGGCGCTCTTTCCTTAACCGCTTCAATGGCGCCTTCCAATTGGAACAGGCGGCGCGCAAAGGCGGATTGTTCTTTCGTTTTGGCGTGGTAGCCGCGGATTGTGTCCGTCAGCTCGCGCAGGTAATAGCGGCGGTCGTTTGGAATGATGAGGTTCTCTTTTTGGGTTTTGATGAATTTGTCGTAATCCGTCTCCCAATCGGTTCCACATTTTTCATTGACCGTACCCACTAATGCCGCGAACAGGGAATTGGTCCCTTTATCGTTGAACTGGCTGGCGATCGTGCCGTAGACAGGCATGTCGTCCAAATCTTTGTCCCACAGCAGATGGCTGCGCTGATACTGCTTCTGCACTTGGCGAAGCGCATCCTGCGAACCGCTGCGTTCGAATTTATTGATGACAATCAAATCGGCATAATCAATCATGTCGATTTTTTCCAATTGAGAAGGCGCACCAAATTCACTGGTCATGACGTACATGGAGACGTCCGAGAAATTAGCGATTTCCGCATCTCCCTGGCCAATCCCGCTCGTTTCGACGATGATCAAGTCAAAGTCTGCGGCTTTCACGACATCCAACACGTCCCCGATGGCACCCGACAGTTCAGAACGTGAACCGCGCGTTGCCAGGCTTCTCATAAAGACGCGTTTGTTGAAGATGGCGTTCATGCGGATCCGGTCACCCAGAAGGGCACCGCCCGTTTTCTGTTTGGTCGGGTCAATTGACAGAATCGCAATTTTCTTGTCCGGCAGTTCAGACAGGAAACGGCGGATCAATTCATCCGTCAACGAACTTTTCCCAGCTCCGCCTGTTCCGGTGATGCCGAGGACCGGCGTGTTTTTCGTCTGTTCCCGGACCGCTCTCAATAAATCGTCGGTATCAGTGTCGCGCGTGTGGGCTTCTTCCGCTGCTGTAATGACATTCGCCAAGACAACCGGTTCATCGGCTGACAGGTTTTCAATCTTCTGATCCGGCTTTACGGTAGAGAAATCACATTCCTCAACGATTTCCGTAATCATCCCCTGCAAGCCTTTTTTGCGGCCGTCTTCCGGCGAGAAAATACCGGCAATGCCGTATGCTTCCAGCTCTTTGATTTCGCGCGGCAAAATGACGCCTCCGCCTCCGCCGTAAATGCGGATATGCGAAGCGCCTTTTTCCTGCAGCAAATCGTACATATACTTGAAGTATTCCATATGGCCGCCCTGATAGGACGAAATGCAGATGCCCTGGACATCTTCCTGGATTGCCGCATTGACCACTTCTTCAACCGACCGGTTATGGCCTAAGTGAATCACTTCGGCACCGCTCGACTGCAGGATCCGGCGCATGATATTGATGGACGCGTCATGGCCGTCAAAAAGGCTGGACGCTGTGACAAAGCGGATATGGTTTTTCGGCTGATAGGTTTTCGTTTCTTCAATTGTAGCCATTATGATCAAGCCCCCTGTATTGAAATGTTTTCCCCTGCCATCCCCTGCAAAAGAAATTTGGTTTGCATATCGATAAATTCCTGTATGGTGAAATCATTTAATGCCCACCGTCTGAACGCCCACATCTGTCCCTGTACGAATAAATGATGGGAAGCCATGACCACTTCTTTCGGGGTCATCTTGATTTCTCCGCTGTCGACGCATTGCATCAAGAGGCGTTCGAAAATCGCCACCATTTCAAGTTCTTTATTCAACACATAGCTTAATGCGTCTTTCGGCAAGGATTTGGATTCCTGGTACATGACCACGAATTCATCCTGCATATCATCGATCAATGTGTAATAATGCTCGATGGCTGTAACCAGTACGCTGATGGAACCTTGTTCGATATCGAGCCGGTTCAAACGCGTATGCACCTCATCATAAATAGAGTCACAGACGAGATACAGCACGTCTTCTTTGGTCCGGATATATTCGTATAAAGTACCGATGCTAAAACCGGCCGCTTTGGCAATTTCCCGCGTCGTCGTCCGGTGAAAGCCCTTTTCTTTGAAAAGAGTAACCGCTCCGCGAATCATCTGTTCACGGCGCTTTTCAATCAGGCTTTCGTCTTTCACGGAAGACTCAATCTCACGCTTTTTGTTCATAAGGCAACCCTCCGCTTATTTCGTAACCATCCGGGAAATAACCAGGCGCTGGACTTCCTGCGTGCCTTCGTAAATTTGCGTGATTTTCGCGTCGCGCATAAAGCGTTCAACCGGATAATCCTTGGTGTAGCCGTAGCCGCCAAATACCTGAACTGCTTCAACTGTCACTTTCATCGCTGTGTCGCCGGCCATCAATTTCGCCATTGCCGACTCTTTGCTGTAAGACAATTTGTTCGACTCGAGCCATGCTGCCTGATAAGTCAACAGACGGGATGCTTCGATTGAAGTTGCCATATCCGCCAATTTGAATGAAATCCCTTGGTTGACCAGGATCGGCTTGCCGAATTGCTCGCGCTCTTTTGCGTAATCGATCGAAGCGTCAAGTGCGCCTTGTGCAATGCCGACAGCCTGAGCTGCGATGCCGTTGCGTCCGCCGTCAAGCGTCTGCATAGCGATTTTGAAGCCTTGGCCCAGTTCACCCAAAATGTTTTCTTTCGGTACACGGCAGTTGTCGAAAATGATTTCTGTTGTCGGGCTTGAACGGATGCCGAGCTTGCGTTCTTTTTTGCCGACCGAGAAGCCTTCAAAGTCTTTTTCAATGATGAAAGCTGTTGTGCCTTTATGCTTCGATTCCGGGTCAGTTACTGCAAAAACGATATAGATATCTGCAATGCCGCCATTGGTGATGAAGATTTTTGAACCGTTCAATACGTAATGGTCGCCGTCTTCTTTAGCAGAAGTACGCATAGAGCCTGCATCAGATCCCGCAGATGGTTCTGTTAATCCGTAAGCACCGATTTTTGTGCCTTCAGCCATCGGGCGAAGGTATTTCTGTTTTTGCTCTTCTGTTCCGAATGTATAGACCGGCCATCCGGCAAGTGAAGTGTGCGCAGAAAGCGTTACCCCCGTTGATGCGCAGACGCGCGACAATTCTTCAACTGCGATGCAATAAGCCAAATAATCCGATCCGATTCCGCCGTATTCTTCAGGCCATGGAATGCCGGTAAGGCCAAGTTCAGCCATCTTATCAAAGATTTCACGGTCAAAACGCTCTTCTTCGTCACGCTCTTCTGCTGTTGGCGCCACTTCTTTGTTAGCGAAATCCCGTACCATTTTGCGGATCATTTCGTGTTCTTCAGACAGTTGAAAATTCATTTTCCATTCCTCCAATTACTTGATTAGTTGTTTGCTGATGACAATTCGTTGAATTTCGCTGGTGCCTTCATAGATTTCGGTCACTTTAGCGTCGCGGAACAGGCGCTCGACCGGATAGTCTTTCGTATAGCCATAGCCGCCGAACACTTGAATGGCTTCAATCGTGACATCCATTGCCGCTTTCGAAGCGAAAAGCTTCGCCATGGAAGCCTGTTTATTGCAGTCTTTGCCTTTTGAATACAGGTCTGCCGCGCTATAGACCAGCAGCTTTGCCGCCTCTACCTGCGTTGCCATGTCCGCCAACTTAAAGCCGATGCCTTGCTGTTGTGCAATCGGTTTGCCGAACTGTACACGCTCTTTGGCATAGGCCACTGCGTATTCGTATGCCGCTTCAGCGATGCCAAGCGCTTGTGCCGCGATGCCGATCCGTCCAACATTCAAATTCGCCATTGCGATGCTGAATCCTTTATTTTCTTCGCCCAACAGGTTTTCAGCCGGAACCCGCATGTTTTCGAAGGTCAACTGGACCGTCTTCGAACCGTGCAGCCCCATTTTCTTTTCATTTTTTCCGATAATTAAACCCGGTGTATCCTTTTCAACGATAAAAGCCGAAATTCCACGAGAACCTGCAGACGGTTTTGTGGAAGCGAACACGATATAAGTATCTGCTTCCCCGCCGTTGGTAATAAAGACTTTCGAGCCGTTCATGACATAGTCATCGCCGTCGAGGACCGCTTTTGTTTTGAGGCTGCCCGCATCAGATCCTGCCGCGGGTTCCGTTAAACAGAAAGCCCCGAGGTATTCGCCGCTCGCCAGTTTCGGTACATATTTCTCAATTTGCTGCTGTGATCCGAAATTGAGGATCGGGTTGGTGCCGACAGACGTATGGACTGACAGGATGACACCGACCACGCCGCTCGCTTTTGATAGTTCGTGGATGGCCGTGATATAGGAAGTGAAATCCATTTCCGAGCCGCCGTATTTTTCCGGGGCCGTAATTCCCATCAATCCAAGCTCGCCCATTTTCTTCAGAATGGCTGTTGGGAATTCGCCATTTTCCATGTTCTCGATAAACGGTGTAATCTCTTCTTTCGCGAAATCCCGCACCATGTTGCGCATCATAAGCTGTTCATCTGTAAAGTGCAAATCCATTGCGGTTCCCCCTAATTATCATGTGTATTCATAGAAACCGCGTCCGGTTTTCTTGCCTAGCCAACCTGCTTTGACGTATTGGCGCAATAACGGGCTCGGGCGGTATTTGCTGTCGCCGAATCCGTCATGCAGCACTTCCATAATATACAGGCAAGTATCCAATCCAATAAAATCAGCCAATTCGAGCGGCCCCATCGGATGGTTCATGCCGAGTTTCATGATGTCATCGATTGCTTCTTTGGTCGCGACACCTTCCTGAAGCGTGAAAATCGCTTCATTGATCATCGGCATCAGGATGCGGTTAGCGACAAATCCTGGGAAGTCGTTCACTTCTACAGGTGTTTTCGACAGTCGAACCGTCATTTCTTCCACTTTTTTATAGACACTATCTGAAGTTGCCAAACCACGGATAATTTCCACCAATTTCATCACCGGTACCGGATTCATGAAATGCATGCCGATCACTTGCTCGGGGCGGTTGGTGACTGCCGCGATTTCCGTAATCGGAAGAGAAGACGTATTGGTTGCCAGAATCGCATGCTTTGGCGCCACTTCGTCAAGCGTTTTGAAAATGCTGTGCTTGATGGCCATATTTTCGACAGCCGCTTCAATGACGATGTCCACGTCGTGCGCATCTTTAAGATCAAGCGAAGGGGTGATGCGTCCGAGAACTGCTGTTTTTTCATCTTCCGTCATGCGGCCTTTTTCGACATTGCGGGACAGGTTTTTGGTGATGGTCCCGATTCCGCGCTCGTATGCTTCTTGTTTCATATCATTTAATTTCACATCTAGTCCTGCTTGTGCGCAAACCTGCGCGATGCCGGAACCCATTTGTCCGGCGCCAATGACCATTACTTTTTGAATCGACATGCTTATTTTGCCTCCTTAGGAACTTCAATCATGACCGCGTCGCCTTGCCCGCCGCCTGAACAGATGGCTGCGATGCCGATGCCGCCTCCACGGCGTTTTAATTCATAAGCCAAAGTCAGGATGATGCGTGCACCACTTGCTCCGATTGGGTGTCCAAGTGCCACAGATCCGCCGTTGACATTGACTTTTTCAGCGTCTAACCCAGCGATTTTCGAACTTGCGAGTGCGACCGCTGCGAACGCTTCGTTGATTTCAAACAGATCGATGTCATCCAGCGATTTGCCGGTTTTCTTCAATAATTCATTGATGACGATACCCGGTGTCTCCGGGAATCGATGCGGCTCGATCGCCACTTCTGTATGGGACAAGATATGTGCCAATACATTTTTCCCTTCTTTTTGCGCACGTTCTTCGCTCATCAGGACGAGTGCCGCAGCTCCGTCATTGATGCCGGGTGCGTTTCCTGCCGTGATCGTACCGTCCTTGCCGAATGCCGGTTTCAGTTTCGCCAATGCCTCAATTGTTGAATTGGCGCGCGGAGATTCATCCACATCAACTGTGATGGGATCCCCTTTGCGCTGTGGAATGTCGATGGCGACGATTTCTTCCGCAAACAGACTCTTCGCTTTAATGGCGCGCTCATGCGAACGGGCTGACCATTCATCCTGCGCTTCACGCGTCAGGTTGAAATCTTCAGCGGTTGAGTTTCCGTACGTCCCCATATGGACTTTATCCGGATGGAACGAGCAGGACAAACCGTCATGGACCATGCCGTCAATGACTTGAGCATCGCCCATGCGAAGGCCCCAGCGCGCTTTCGGCAAATAATAAGGCGCATTGGACATGGATTCCATGCCGCCTGCAACAATCACTTCTTCATCACCCAAGCGGATGATCTGGTCTGCCAAGGTGACGCTCCGCATGCCGGATGCACATACTTTATTGATGGTTTCAGATTTGACGCTGTAAGGAATGCCTGCTTTTTTCGCTGCCTGGCGTGAAGGGATCTGCCCCTGTCCTGCCTGCAACACATTGCCCATGATGACTTCCTGTACGTCTTCCGGCTTGATGTCCGCGCGGCTCATTGCGGCTTTGATCGCTTCTGCCCCAAGTTCGCTTGCCGTTAAGGTGCTCAAACTTCCTCCGAATTTCCCGAATGCTGTGCGTGCCCCATCGATGATGACTGTTTTTGCCATGATGATTTTCCTCCCCTTTGTGTTTTCGTGTAAACGGTTTCAACTGTGGTAAAAAAATTTAGCTGTTGTAGAAATCGCTGCAGGCGGACGCTTTCCGGGGGTACGGCTTCAGCCGCTTCCCTCGCTTTGCTCAGTCCAGGGTCTTCAGCTCGTACTGATTCCCCAGGAGTCGCCGCCTTTCGCTCTTTCTTTTAAGCATCATTCAGTTATTAGTGAATGAAGAATCATATTTTTCATGCAGCATATGGATTTAAATGGTGTAAACTCCCAAAGGATAGCCATGATGTGCAGAATATCCATAGCATAAAACTTGTTACAAATAAATTAGCTCAACTTATACAATTTTCAATCTAACTGAACTTGCTTTAATCATGTCTAACTTTGTCTTTATTCAATTACTCTCTAATCAAAACGGTTAAAAATATTGCCCCTGTATCGCTTCGGTAGCTTTGCCGCAAATTTTACGAGTTGAATTTCATTCAGCTTATAAAATTGACTGAACGCTCGCTCGGTTTAATTCCAAAAGAAAAGGGAGCATTCACTCCCTTCCTTTTTTTGCTTATGCTGTTATTCTACTCAATTTTCTGTCATTAAGCAATTATTAATTATTGAAGCTTTTTTGCAGTTGTTTACTGGACAATCGCTTCCGGTTCCGGCACTTCATTGCCAAGAACAGCCATTTCCAGCAGCTCAGCCACATCGTATGTGCCAACCTCGTCTTCGACTTCTTTGGCTTTCGTCCCATCTGACAGCATCGTCAAGCAGTATGGACAGCCGGAGGAAATCATCGTCGGATTGACTTCAAGTGCCTGTTCGGTACGGGCAACGTTGACGCGATGGCCTGCATCTTCTTCCATCCACATCATTCCGCCGCCGGCTCCGCAGCACATGCCGTCTTGTCGGTTGCGGACCATTTCGACTAATTCTACGCCTTCGATTGCTTTCAATATCTCGCGCGGTGCGTCATAGACATCGTTGTAGCGGCCGAGGTAGCAGGAATCGTGGAACGTGATTCGCTCGTTTACCGGGAACTGCGGTTTCAAACGGCCCTCCTGGAGCAATTCGAACAGCATTTCGGTATGGTGGTACACTTCGGCTTTGAAACCGAAATCCGGGTACTCGTTTTTAAAGATATTATA
Organism: Planococcus sp. BI3; assembly: GCF_056680115.1. Lineage (NCBI taxonomy): Bacteria > Bacillati > Bacillota > Bacilli > Caryophanales > Caryophanaceae > Planococcus > Planococcus sp. BI3. Next base: position 3,431,796 of record NZ_CM155266.1, on the reverse strand, counting down.
GGCATGCGGATCAATCGTGACGATTTTCTTGACTTCCGCTTTTTCAAATTCTTTGATATTGCCAGTCGCCAGTTCCTGGAACAAGAATTCGTTCCCAAGGCGGCGCGGCGTGTCTCCCGAGTTCTTTTCTTTATTGCCGAGAATCGCGAATTTCACACCGGCTTCATTCATCAAGCGGGCAAATGACAACGCGATTTTCTGTGAGCGGCTGTCGAATGAACCCATTGATCCAACCCAGAACAGGAATTCAAACTCTTCGCCGGCTTTGTTCATTTCTTTTACTGTTGGAATCGAAATATCTGGACGTGCATCTCTCCAGTTTTCTTTTTCTTTGCGGTTAAGGCCCCAAGGATTGCCCTGCTTCTCGATGTTCGTCATCGCGCGTTGAGCATCTTTGTCCATTTTCCCTTCGGTCATTACCAGGTAACGGCGAAGGTCGATGATTTTGTCGACGTGCTCGTTCATAACCGGACATTGGTCTTCACAGTTACGGCATGTCGTACACGCCCAAATTTCTTCTTCTGTGATAATGTCGCCGATCAGGCTTGGGCTGTATAGCTCGTCGATGCTGATTCCTTCAGCGCCGGCAGCCATCGCCAATTGGTTTCCTTGCGTATTGCTGAATGCCATTGCCGGCACCCATGGTTTTTTCTGTGTCATGACTGCGCCTGTATTTGTCAGGTTGTCACGGAGTTTTGTAATAAGATCCATCGGAGACAGCATTTTGCCTGTTCCGGTTGCCGGACACATATTCGTACAGCGTCCGCATTCTACGCAGGCATAGAAATCGATCATCTGCCCCTGAGTAAAGTCGGTGATTTTCCCGACGCCGAATGAAGGCATGGCATCCGGATCTTCTTCGTCTTCCATTTCTTCGAAGTTGATCGGCTTCAAGCGTCCAACGTGATCAACTCGGTGGAACCAGGTGTTGACCGGTCCGAAGATCAAGTGAGCATGCTTGGATTGTGGTACGTAAACCAGGAACGTCAATAGGCAAAGCAGGTGCACCCACCACATGACATAGAAAATAGCAGCCGCAGCAGCTACTGGCAGCCCAGAGAATAAGATCGCGAATACAGAAGCAACCGGCTCTGTCCAAGCTGTTTCATGGCCTTGCCAGATCATGCTTGCACCGTTCCCGACCAGTACAGACACCATCAATGTGCCGAGGAAGATTAGGACCAAGCCCGCTTTCCAGCCGCGTTTCAAGCGAACCAATTTCTCGATATATCTTCTATAGAATGCCCATACGACAGCAACCAAAATCGTCAACGTGACGATTTCCTGGAAAAATGTGAATGCCGGATAAAGCGGCCCTAGTGGAAGATGCGCTCCTGGCACCAAGCCTTTGATGATGAAATCAATGGCACTTGCCTGCACTAATAGGAATCCATAAAAGAAAATGACGTGTATGGTTCCGCTCTTTTTGTCTTTCAGCAGCTTCTTTTGGCCAAACACATTGACCATGACTTTGCGCAAACGCTCGTTGAAATTCTCTTCGAATTCGACTTTCTTGCCGAGCTTGATGAAATCATATCTCGACTTCAGCAAATAGATGAAAAGATAGACACCGTAAGCGACTATCGCTATGAATAAAACCCAGTTTGCAATAAGTAATGGCTCCATCGTAAAATCCCCCTTGTGTGTATATTCTAAAAATTCCTTATTCAAAGTTTACGTGAATGACAATAGATTGTCGATACTATGTTCTATATTAAAATATGAATGAGCATTCAGTCAACCTATATTTAAAAGTTTTTTCAATATATTGTTATCGCCTTATGTAAAATGGGAGATCAGATCGTGGATCACAGGAATCCGCTTTAGGCGTTGATTGGGATATACTGCTTTTAGAGTTCCAGAAACCGTTCACAGACAGAAAAAAACATCATCCATTTTAGTGGATGATGCACTTGCTTTATTCCAATCCCATCTGAAAAAGATTTTCTCCGAAGGACTCCTGAACACGTCCGCTGTTTGCTGGCAATACACCAATCAGGACACAGGTTGCCGGCCCAGCGGAGCTGTCGACATTAAGAGCGGCAGAAAATTTTTGGGAATTGCCCATCAACAATTCCACTTCATGCGCAATCCCTTTCGATCCGACTGGCCAGATGCGTTCAATCAACCCTGATTCGATAGCCTTCTTGATGATAGCAAGATCAGCGATTTGATCGATCTTCGCCAACACGTCTTCTCCGAACAGCGGAACGCCGTAGACGAACCACTGCAGCGATTCGGCAGGTGCCGGCTTGCGGTGCTGTTTGCCGATCATCGTCACGGCGATGCCGGATTGCAGCGTCGGCATATTGGTTTCCGTGCTGCCTGAAACTGGCGGCAACGGCGTTTGGGCTTCTGCGAAAAGTTCGGCGATGCCAGCCATATAGGCATCCCATTGATCGGCTCCGCTGAAATTATGCAGCAGCAAGGCATGCGGTTCGCTGCCCGCCGCCCATTGCTCGAGCAGCGCAACCCGTGCCGCAAACTTAGCGGTGACGGAGTCGGGAGCGTATACTGCATCATCCGGTTTTTCACCGATTGCCGCTGAATTATCCGAGGTGATGACAAAGCCGTCTATTAACAGTTCATGGCGCATGGTGCATTCCTCCACGGAATTTCAGTACATGCGGCATCAGTAAAGCAGCGACTCCAGCGTTGATGGACGCGGCAATCACCAATCCGGGCACCGAAGCGTAGAAAAATGCCGGTGACAGCAGGAAATAGAACGGAACGGCCGCAAGCACTCCGTTGCCGACGATGAATGCCGGCCATTTCAGCCAGTGTTTGCCGGCTTGATGCAATTTAGCAAACAGCCAGACGACTGCCCACATTTCAAGCGCAATGATGAGGTGAAACGGTCCGAGCGGCATGCCGCCGAACAAAGCCGAAATCAAATGGCCGAATGCCGCAATGGTTCCGGCAAGCGGTGCTGAAAAGAACAGGACCGCCACAAGTGCCGGCATCGAATCAAGTGCGATGGACGCGACGCCGAGCGGAATCTTAATCATGCCTCCGATTGCGGACAAGCTGATGAACAAAGCCGCAAGTGCCAGTTTTTTCGTCGACAACTCAATCCACCGACTTTTTGCTGCGCCCGCCATTCTTGAACACTTTGGCGCTGCGTACATATTCGTTATCCGGAACACCGGCGCGCGAATTGACGACGCGGGATGCAGCGAACAAGTAATCAGACAGGCGGTTCAAATAACGCTGGACCACCGGTGGGAACTCTTCCCCTGCTCTCATCAAGGTCACCGTCTGGCGTTCTGCACGGCGCGTGATGGTGCGCGCGATATGCAGCGTCGCAGCCGCGGGAGATCCACCTGGCAGGATAAAACGCTCCAGCAAAGGCGGTTCTTCCATTAGTTCATCGATGCGTTTTTCCAGAATTTCTACAGGCTCTTCCGTCATTTTGAAATTGGGTTCTTTACGGACATCGGCCAAATCGCCGCCGCAATCGAATAATTCGTTTTGGATCGCTTCCAGATCCACCAGCAGATCCGCATATGTTTCCGGTGCCAATTCTGTCATTGCCTTGCCGATAAATGAATTCACTTCGTCGATGGTGCCATAAGCTTCTACGCGCGGCGCATCTTTGTCCGTACGCGCTCCAATCAAACTGGTCTGCCCTTTATCTCCTGTTTTCGTGTAAATCTTCATCTTTATCCGCCCCTTTTCTCCCGCTTTGCGGACAGCAGGATTCCAGCTGTCCGTTAACGCCTGATTGGTTCAACAAACACCCCGTCGAAAATATAAACTCTTTTCAACTGGATGAACTTTCATTTGATCTTTTCTGGTATGCCGTACCAAATCCGTGTAACTTTTTCAGCTTCCGAAAATAAAAACTGGTACAGCCGTCCGATAACATCACGCATTTCCCGTTCAATCCGCTCAGTCGGCACGATACCGCGGTTCAGATCCGTTAAAATCCAAATCTGCTGCGCTTGTCCGCCATTTACTGCTTTCCTGACTTGCTCCATCAATTGCTCTTCTGAAAAACCCTGTTCAATTTGCCGCTTGACCCAATGCTCCAAACCAGCGATGACAGCAATCCCTTTCGCAGCTGCCGTTTCTGGCAGGCTGCCTTCATGCCAATCGATGGCTTGTCCTTCTAATTGGTCTTTCACATATTGCCGTTTGCCGTTAAAGGCTCCACCGAAAACGATGTGCATAATGCCCGCTCCTCGAACGCTTGGCGGCTTTGCCAAATTAAGGTGTGGCAGCCGCCGTGCAGCGCAATTTGATCTTGAAATTTTTCTCCCAAAGCTTGGGCCATCAGGTAACGAATCGGACCGCCATGGACAACCAGCGTAATTCGGTTGCCCTCCGGCAGTTTCCGTATGCCCTGTTCGACCCGTTCCGCCATGTCTGCCAGGCTTTCACCGCCAGGCGGCCGGATCTTCCATGGTTCGTCTATCCAATTTCGGTATAATTGATTCTCTTTCAGTTCTTCATAGGTTTTCATTTCCCATTCGCCGAAATGGCATTCCCGCAAATCCCGGTTTGCCAGGTAGGCGGCATTTGGAAACAGCCTAGCTGCCGTCTGGCGGCACCGCTTTAAGTCACTGCCGATCACATTTTTCAATTCCAGGTCGGGTTCTGCCCGAAACGGCAAAATCGACTCGTCAGTCCAGCCGATATAGCGTTTTTGTTGATTGCCTCGTGTAGGGGCATGGCGGATTAAACGAAGAACAAAAGACTGGTCCATAATAGAATCTCCACTCCTTCCACATAAGCACCAAACAAGTCACCGGTCACTCCACCGAAATTCCGCAGGCACCAGGCGCGGAACAGCCAGAGCGAAACGAGCAGCAGCGCAAGCAGGATCAACGCTATCCAGAAAGTTGTGCTCCAAGACAAGAAGACAAAACTGATAGCCAATAAAATAACAGCTGCGCGCTTTAGTTTACTGGAGTCCGCATGCTGCTGGAAGAATGCAGCCAAACCTTCCCGCTTTGCTGATTTCGTCGAGCTGAATAGGATCAACAACCCTATTCTGGATAATATCGGAACAAATAAAACCAACACCAGCGAAACACTAGCTAGGGATTCTGCTGCGATGATGATTTTCCCGACAATCGACAGCAGCAAAACCATGGTGCCGAATGCGCCAATCCGGGGATCTCCCATGATCTCCAACCGCTTTTCCCGGTCCTGATAGGAAAAGTAAGCATCCCCCGTATCAGCGAGGCCATCCATGTGCAATCCGCCAGTCAGCACGATGCTGATCACTACAACTGCAAAGCCGATCAGCAATGAACTCGCGTCAGTCGTTTCCCGCAGCAGCCAAACCGATCCTGCCAGAATGTTTCCAAGGAGCAGACCCAATACAGGCAGCATGGCGTACATCGCAGTGATATGAGCTCCTTCCATCGGCAGCTGTTTTTTCACCGGGATCACCGAGAAAAATTGAAGTGCCAATAGAAACCCTGTTCCCCACTGGCGGCTCATCGGCTTGCCTCCATGATTTCTTCGACTTTTTGCCAGTCCAGATGTTCTTTCACGTGCTCTGCCCAGCGGTCAAAAGGATCCGGCACGGCTTCAGGCGCCGGCGACGGCAGATTCTTCTTTTTCCGGATCGGTGCCAGAAAAGCGCTGCGGCAATGGGGGTCACGGAAAAACCCATGCAGATGCGTACCCAATAAACGTTCTCGGAAATGTCCTTCCACAGTGTTTTCGCATTGCAGGAGTGGATGAGCAGATCTAGTCGCTTTGCCGTGATGGATTTCGTAGCCGTCCACTTTAATAGGCCTCTCTGCAAATTCCACTATGCCGCTTTGCCGTTGGACCACTTTCTGTTTTTCAAAACGGACGTGCATATTCGGCACCAGGCCGAACCCTTCTTCGCTTTCTGCAGCGAAGCCGTCATGGCCTTCCGGGTCCGACAGGGTTTCGGCAAACATCTGAAATCCTCCGCATAAGCCGACAATCCAGGTATCTTCCTTCAACGCTTGGATTTTGGCGCCAAGCCCCTGCTCCTTCCAGTAGCGCAGATCAGCAATCGTACTTTTGGTGCCAGGCAACAAGAGGATATCGGGATGTCCGATAGCTTCAACCGTTTCCGCCCAGCGGATCGTTACATCCGGTTCATTCAAAAAGGGTTCAATATCTGTAAAATTCGAGATATAAGGATGTCTGCAAATCACCAGTTCGATCGCCTCTTTAACACCGGATACCCGTTGAACCCTCTGAACACCGAGCGAATCTTCCTGTTCGATTTCATGGCTGGCCATATAGGGGATGACGCCGAGCACCGGAATGCCAGTATAGGATTCTAAGAAACGGACCCCATCATCAAAAAGTCGGGCATCGCCGCGGAATTTATTGATGATCAGTCCTTTAACACGCTCCGGTTCAGGCGTCAGCGCAAGCGTTCCGACAATCGATGCAAACACGCCGCCGCGTTCAATGTCGGCAACAAGAATCACCGGAACATCCGCACGTTTGGCGACTGTCATATTGACCAGTTCCCGGTCGTTCAAATTGACTTCGGCCGGACTGCCGGCGCCTTCGATGACCACATGGGTAAAATCTTTTGCCAGATTGCCCAGTGCCTGATCGATTGCAGCTAGCCCTTTTTCATAAAACTGCGACCGGTAATCCATGCCGTCCATCGTCTCCAGTTTTTTGCCGAACAAGACCACTTGCGATTTCATGCCGCTTTCAGGCTTCAGCAGGATCGGATTCATATTGACCGTCGCCGTTGTCCGGGCGGCTTCCGCCTGAACGCCCTGCGCACGGCCGATTTCTTCGCCCCATACCGTCACATAGGAATTATTCGACATGTTCTGCGATTTGAAAGGTGCCACTTTCCGTCCCTCATCAGAAAAGATTCGGCAAAAAGCGGTACAGATCATGCTTTTCCCGACATCTGAAGCGGTGCCTTGAATCATTATTCCGCGCATTTTTTCACTTCCTTCTGAATGCCAGGCCGTTTTCCATCTCGATGGCCTGATCGGCTTGCTGCACGAGCCAGATGTGGATGCGCCCTAGCCAGCTCTGGTAAAGTTCGTCGCGCACGAAGTCGTCCAGCACTTCGTTCGAGACGACTGTCAATAAATCAACGGTCTCCAGCATTTCGTAAATCGTTTTTTTCAGGCCGCTCCATTTCTGTTCCATGCATCCTGGCTTTTCCGCACACATGCTGCCTGTTTCCCAGCCTTCGTAAAGTTCATTGGCGAGCCATGTCGTTACACAATCCCATAACACCAAGTCTTCTGGTTGCAGTTCACCCAGAACACTGTCCATACGATAGGCTTGTTCGATTGTCAGCCAGCCATCTTCCTGGCGATCTTTCCGGTGGCGTTCAATGCGGTCTTTCATTTCTTCATCGTGGGCCTGTCCGCTCGCCAAATAGATTTTCCGCCGGTTGCCAGCTGCGCAGACAATCGATTCTGCATAGGCGCTTTTGCCGCTTCTGACCCCTCCGCTGATAAATATTAATTGGCCTCGAGCCATTCCTTAATCGCCTCCCGCAATATCCCCATGTTCTCCGTTGACTTCATGCCGATCCGAAACCATTTGCCGTCCATCCCCCGAAACGATTCGGTATGCCGCAGGACGATTCCCGCTTTTAGGAAATCCCTGAAAAACGCAGTAGAATCGTCTGGATCCGGCAGCTGAAACGACAGGAAATTTGCTGCTGAATCGCTGGTCCGGCAATTGTTCGCAGCCAAAAACTGCCGCATATGCTGCCGTTCTTCCGTTGCAGCCGCAATGACTTTGCTGCGATAAGCCGCTTCGTCCAAGCATTGGGCACCGATAGCCGCAGATAAAGCATTGACGTTCCAATGCGCCGCCCCCTGCTTCAACTGCCCAATCGTTTCTGCCCGGCTGACCACGTAGCCGAGGCGCAGTCCGGGAATGGCATACATTTTGGTCATCGACCGGACGATGATGACATTTGGAAAGCTCTTCAAAAGCGGCATAAAGGATGCCGCTTCACCAATAAAGTCGATAAACGCTTCGTCGATTACGAGTTCGCAGTCCTTTTCCAGGCAACTCTGCGCGATTTCCTGAAGTGTATCGGTGCTCAGCAATACACCCGTAGGATTTTGCGGATTGCAGATATAGATAGCTGCACAGCCTGGAATTGCGGCTTGGACATTTTCAATCGTTAATTTCCATCTATTTCCAGCTTGCAATTGAATCTCTTTAATCTGGACATTTTCCGCTTCCAGCGTCTGGCGGTATTCGGAAAATGCCGGTTCGACCAATCCGACCTGCTGATTGCGGTATCTTCTGGCGAGCCATGTAAAAATCTCGGCCGCGCCGTTTCCTGCAGCCACTCCATCTACCGCGACATTATGGAATTCTGCAGCTGCCGTGCGGAAAGGTTCTCCGTCAGGGTCCGGGTAGGAACCGATTAATTCAAGCAAATCCGTCCACCGTTCAGCCAGAAAAGCAGGCGGCCCGAACGGATGGACATTTTCACTAAAATCCAAAATCTGTTGCGGCGGGCTGATGCCTGCCTGTTTATAGAGGCGCAGCGGATTGGCTCCATGTTTAGGCAATTCCAAGCAAAACTCCTCCTATAGCGAATAAAATGAAAAAACCGATGGTGACCGTCTGCATCTGGCTGATGGCATCCTTGATATGATGCGCTTCCAGCGGATGGACTGCTGTGCCCATGCGCGCACGGTCCGACTCGACTCCCTTGTAGCGGTTGACTCCGCCAAGTTCTACGCCCAATTGCACGGCAGTCGCCGCTTCCAGCCAGCCGCTGTTCGGGCTCGGGTGCTTTGGAGCATCCCGCAGCCATTCTGAAAAACGCTGACGCAAGGTCAGTGAACGCTTGTTTTCTGTCATCACCAAAATCAAAAATCCGGTCAAACGGCTTGGTATAAAGTTCACTGCATCATCTGCTTTTGCGGATGCAAAACCGAACTGCTCGAATTCTTCATTCCGGTAGCCTACCATCGAATCGAGCGTGTTGATGGCTTTATACAGCCACAAACCCGGTGCGCCCAGCAGAAACGCCCAGAACAGCGGTGCTGTTACCCCGTCGCTGGTGTTTTCAGATACCGTTTCCACGACGCCTCTGGTAATTTCGCTTTCATTTAGCCCGGCCGTATCCCTGCCGACAATCCAGGACAATTTTTCACGTGCCAGCACCATGTTTTTATTCGTCAGGGGATTGTAGACATCCATCGCCGCATCTTTTAGACTCTTCTGGGCAAGGCCTGAAGCGATCAGCAAGGCTTCAACGGCAATTCCTGCAAAGACATTCAGTGAATAGGCCAGAAAAACAATCGCGTAGACGATCAAAAAGGACGAAACGGCAATCGTTGCAAGCAGCAGGAAGCCGTTTCGGAAAGCGTTCGGCCCGTGATTCCAGCGCCCGGTCAGCTTGCGTATCGCTGTGCCGATCCAGCGAACCGGATGGGGCCAATTCGGCGGATCTCCGACGAGGCGGTCGATGGCCAATCCCAGCGCAATTGCAATCAAATGAGACATCATATACTTTTCGCTTTCGCCAGCTGGTACAATTTGAGCGCTTCAACTGTGCACTCAAAAACGCCGACGCCGATCAATTTCCCAAGCTCGGTGATGGGACCCGCGTAAGGAAGCGGCTCGCCTTGCTGTGTTGCCGCGACCAGGCAGCTGTCGGTGGATGTTCCGGTCGCAATCGTGCCGGTCAGCGGATCTTTGACTTTCTCCTGCTGAAGGGCTTTGGTCTTGGCTTCCGTCGCGGTGATCATCGCCTGGATAAAGGCTTCATCCGACAAGACGCCATTGACCAATACCCAGGTGTTGATGGTGCCGACGCGCAGTGTACGCTCCACCGCTTTCGAGACATCCACGCCGTTTCCGACGCCCGCTGTCACAGCGATCACCACTGAACCGAATGGGCCTTCGTATTCTTTTACGATGGCGTCTTCTGTCTGGACAGCAGTCATCATCCCTACTGTATCCGTCGTTTTCAGTCCGCTTTGTTCAATAAACCCGGACATTTCCTGGACGCTGTCATTGACATTGTAGAAAGCATCCACATGGCGATTCATAAAATTCCGGAACCATCCGAAGCCCGCATTGACAACTGCTGAAGAAACCGTCTTTAACGGAATGGGGCTCTGATAAAGCACCATGTCTTTGGAAACCTGAAATTCAGCTGCACGGATGGGATGGAGGACGGACTCTCGTTCGACTCCCGGCAATAAAGTAATCTGAGGTTTCGGCAATTCCGGATGCGGATGGTTGCTGACGCGCGTATGGTAGACCGCCTCGATATCCTGTTCCCGAACCACTTCATGCGGTTCACCGATCCGGACAACCTGCCCCTGGTCCAGCAGCAGCAATTGATCGCAATACATCGATGCCAGGTTGATGTCGTGAAAAATGGAGACAATCGTCAAATCCTTTTCGATGGCCTGTTTTTTGATGGTGTCGAGCAATTCCTTCTGGTGGTTGATGTCCAGATGATTGGTCGGCTCATCCAACAGCAGGATCCCTGCATCCTGGGCCAAAGCTTGTGCCACAAAGACACGCTGCTGTTCGCCGCCCGACATCCGGTCGATCTGTGTTTTTTCGTATTGGCTGATGTCCATCAGGCGCATCGCTTCCAGGACAGTCTGCTCATCTTCTTCCGACCAGGAAGAAAACCAGCCGTTTTGATGCGGATACCTGCCAAGTGAAACGGTCTCCCGGACGGTATGGGCAAAAGCGTGGGCATGCAATTGAGGCAAGACCGCCATTTTTCTGGCCAATTCTTTTGCCGGAAAATCAGCAATCGACATGCCGTCAATCCGAACGTCCCCACTCGATGCCGGCAGCACACCGCTGATCAGTTTCATCAAGGTTGATTTGCCGCTGCCGTTAGGCCCTAAAATACCGAGGATTGAGCCTTTATTGACTGTAAACGATACGTCTTTGACGATATTCTTATCGCCATAGCCGCCTGTCAGTCCTGTTATTTCCAGCATGGTTAAGCCCCTCCTTTGCGTTGTCGGAAAAAGATGAATGCAAATACCGGCGCCCCGATAAACGCAGTGATGACCCCGATCGGCAATTCTGTCGGTGAAATGATGGTCCGTGACACCAAGTCACAGACGATCAAAAGCGCCGCTCCGTTGATGAACGATAAAGGCAGCACGTGCCGATGATCAGACCCCCAAAGCAAACGGGTCATATGCGGAACGACCAGACCGACAAAGCCGATGGTGCCGGAAACCGAAACTGCTGCGCCCGTCAGCACCGAACCGCCGATCAAAATGGTCATTTTGCTCTTTTTGACATCGACTCCCAAATGCTGCGCGCGTTCTTCACCGAACAGCATGGCGTTCAATTCACGGCGCTTCAGCCATAAGACGAACGAGCCGATCAAGACGAACGGCAACGCCATCCGCACATAAGGCCAGCCCCGCATCGATACGCTGCCAAGCAGCCAGCCGATAATCTGGCGCAGTTCTTCCCCAGTCAATGCAATCATTAAGGAAATGATGGAGCCGAGAAATGAACTGAAGATGATCCCTGTCAAAATGACGGTTTCCATTTTCATGGAACGATCCACCATCTTCGCAAAGCTCATGACAGCAAGCATCGTCAGCAGCGCGCCAATCATGCTCATGACCGGCAAAGTGAACGGACCCAAAAACGGGATGGAAATACCAAAAAAGAGCGTCATCACAGCGCCGACGGAGGCACCGGAAGACACTCCCAGGGTGTAGGGATCAGCCAACGGATTCTTTAGAAGCCCTTGGAATGCAGCCCCGGCAATCGCCAGCGCCGCACCGACAAGCCCTGCCAAAATAACGCGCGGCATGCGGATATTCCATAAAATATTGGCAGCCGCCTCATCCGATGACGGGTTCCACAACACAACCGGCGAAATGGAGACCGTCCCAACCGTCACCCCCAGCAAAACGGCTCCTGCTAAAATCAGCAGCGAGACGCTGTATGCCAGAACATTTTTACTCATTGAATACTTCAGGATAAACAGCCTGCGCCATTTCCATCAATCCTTCTGATAAGCGTGGGCCTGAACGGGTGAGCATATCCGAATCCAGGTTGTAGACAGCATCCTCTTTGACAGCTGTCACTTCTGCAAAGCCGCTGCGCGACTTGATTTGGTCAACGGCATCTTCAATATAGCCGCCTTCTGTCGTAATGATGACTTCTGGATCTGCAGCCACGATGGCTTCCGGATCCATACTGACCCAGCCTTCCAACTCGCCGGCTACATTTTCAGCGTTGATGAGCGTCAGCATTTCGTCCATAAAGGTGCCTTTACCGGTCGTGTAGATATCCGGCTGGCTGCCGACTTCCAAGAAAACGGTTTTCGGCTCTTCGATCGTACTTGCCAATTCCTCGATTTCCGCCACTTGGACTTCCATTTCCGAAACAACGCTTTCCGCCTCTTCCATCGCGCCTGTCGCTTGTGCGATTACCGTAATGGAATCATAGACTTCTTCAAAACTGACCGCATTGTTGACGACGAATACAACAAGTCCCGCATCACGCAATTGCTGCAGGCCTGCGTCTCCTACCCCAAGTCCGGATTCATGTGCCAGCACCAAGTCGGGTTGCAAGCTGATGATTTTCTCCACATTGAATTCCTGGCCGCCGATTTTCTCGATTTCTGCAGCTTCTTCCGGGTAGTTGTCAAAATCCGAGACGCCGACCATTTTGTCGCCAATTCCGAGTTCAAAGGCGATTTCGGTATTTGACGGCACCATCGAGACGATGGCTTCCGGTTCTTCTTCAATGACAATTTCATCCCCGACCGCATCCGTCAGTGTCACCGGAAATTCAACATCCGCCACTTCTGTCGGCGGTTCCGCTGGTGTTTCGACGTCCTGTTCTTCTTCCGGTGCTGCCGTTTCTCCGCAACCTGCCAGTAACACCGCAGCCAATCCTGCCGCTGCACCAAACTTCCAAATCTTCTTCATAATAAATCCCCCTTGTTGTTTTTACTGTTTATCTGGTTATAACAAGTGAACGACCGAAGAAATCACTACAGGCGGACGCTTTCCGCGGGCGAAGCGCTGAGCCTCCTCGTCGCAAGCTCCTGCGGGGTCTCATCACTCCGCTTTCCCGCAGGAGTCGCCGCCTTTCGCTCTTTCTTCTAAAGAGCCACCTTGGTAATACAAAGTTATTTTTTTGCTAAGGAAGCCTCTGAATCTCTATAAGAAATCACTTCTAACATAAAATCCCCCGCAGCAAACTGCGGGGGATTGAAAGGACGCCATAAAAAAGCATGCGCATCCAGCCTTTCCTCGCAGGCGTTTGGGTGTGTTGTCATAAAGGCAGGTCTCCTGGCTTGTGGTCGTCGGTTTCTGCACCTTCCCAAAGCATCGCTTCAGTGGCATTTTGCAGATTCCTCTCACATACAGTGGCGGGACCACGCCGGAGTTGGACCGGCTTCCCTTTTAACTCATGTTCTTAGACATAAGCACCTTTATGAATTGTTATCATATTCTGTTACTTCTCTTTATTATACACGTAAACGACCGTGTGTTCCTTACATTTTTTCTGGAGCTGCAACACCGACTGTTTTCAATGCGTTGGCCAAAGTCGTTTTCACGGCCGTAATCAATGCCAGACGGGCACTTGTCAATTCCGGATTGGACGCGTCCAATACTTTATTGGCGTTATAGAAGCTATGGAAATGAGACGCCAGTTCATGGATGTACGCAGTGATTCGGTGAGGTGCACGCTGCTTGGCCGCATCCGCGATGACCTGCGGGAAATCACCGATTTTCTTCAGGACATCAATTTCCTTTTCAGAAGTCAATAAATCTAAATGGTCTTCTGAAACCATCAAGCCTTGCTCTTCTGCCTGACGCAGAATGGAAGAGATACGGGCGTGAGCGTATTGCGAATAGTAGACCGGGTTTTCGTTGGATTGTGAAACAGCCAAATCCAGGTCGAAGTCCATATGTGTATCGCCCGAACGCATCGCGAAGAAATAGCGCACAGCATCCAAGCCGACCAATTCAACCAGCTCGCGCATCGTTACGGCTTTGCCGGTACGTTTGCTCATTTTCATCTTTTCCCCGTCTTTGTACAATTGCACCATTTGGATGATGCTGACTTCCAGTGTCTCGCGGTCATAGCCAAGTGCTTCGATCGCCGCTTTCATGCGCGGGATATAGCCGTGGTGGTCAGCTCCCCACACATTGATGAGCTTGTCGAATCCACGCTGCAATTTATCTTCGTGATAAGCGATATCGGGCATCAGGTATGTGTAAGTGCCGTCGTTTTTGATCAGCACACGGTCCTTGTCGTCACCGAAGGTCGTTGAGCGGAACCAAGTCGCGCCGTCTTCTTCATAGACATGGCCGTTTTCACGCAATTTAGCTAAGGCAACATCAATCTTGCCGTTCTTGTAAAGAGACGATTCCGGATACCAGACGTCGAATTTCACGCGGAAATCTTCCAAGTCCTGCTGCAATTTGGCCAATTCCACTTTCAAGCCGTGCTGGCGGAATGCTTCAAAACGCTCTTCATGGGTCATGCTGACGAATTTGTCGCCATGTTCCTGAACGAGTGCATCCGCAATATCTTTAATATCCTGTCCGCGGTAGCCGTTTTCCGGCATGCTGTCGCCTTGGCCGAGAGCTTCAAAATAACGGGCTTCGATCGACAAAGCCAAATTATTGATTTGATTGCCGGCATCGTTGATGTAGTATTCGCGTGACACTTCGTATCCCGCAAAGTCCAATACATTACAAAGCGAATCGCCGACGGAAGACCCGCGGGCATGGCCCAAATGCAGATCCCCTGTCGGATTGGCTGAGACAAATTCCACTTGGATGCGTTCGCCGTTACCCGCTGTTGAACGACCATAATCCGCTTGCTGCTCCAGCACGGTTTTAATGACATCCAGCAGATAATCCTTTTTGATGGTGATATTGATGAATCCAGGCCCAGCGATTTCAACCGTCTGGATGTTTGCTGCATCTTTGTCAAGGTTTGCTACAATCGCTTCAGCAATCGCACGGGGCGGCTTTTTCGCCAGACGTGTCAATTGCATGGCAATATTCGTGGCGTAATCGCCGTTCGCTTTGTCTTTAGGTGATTCTAGTTGGACTTCAACCGGTTCGGTCGTCAATTCCGCTTTTTCGATGGCTTCCGCAAACGCCATTTTAATCGCCTGTTGAACTTTTTCTACTGCATTCATCATTTAGCCTCCATAAACTGTATTTCCATTTCGTATTCGCCGACATGATCCGAGCCCAATGCCAGATCATAGCGGACCATGAACCGCGTACCGCTGATCGATAGCTCGTGTGCCTTCGTCGTCAGCATGAACGACCCCTGTTCATTTGTCAGATTGCCGGTTTGTTCTTTATGTAATAAAAAAGGGAGCCGCATCTGCAGGCCGCCGCTTCTCATGATCACTGCTTCATCTTCTTGAATTTTGACCGTCGTCCGGATTTCAAGATCATCCTGCTGTTCAGCATATTGCAGATAACGCATCTTGTTTTTCTCCGTTAAGGTTCCGTGAGATTCCAGCACCATCACTTGTTCATCCATATCCGGCTGGCGGATCGTCGTCGTCAGTTTGATTGTCACTTTTTTTTGCATAGCTCTCCGCCTCCCCGTCCTTTGATAACCTTTATATTATAGCTTGACTCGACTGTTTTTTTCAATGAAGGATTGGCAGGAACTGCAGATTAGACAAAAGACCACATGTTTTGGCCTCAGCCAAATCCATGTGGTCTTTAAATCTTGTCCATTACAAAGTGCATTTGTTCATCTTGTATAGGTCGTCACAAAAGAAGGGCGCGGGAAAATATTCGGGCGCTTGTCGATGCCTTCCGTGGTGCCTCGCTTGGCGTGTGCATGCCCGTATGCCTGCGATTCCTGCCAATCCTTGAACGATTGCTCGTCTTTCCAAATCGTCAGAATGGTGTAGGTATCCGAATTCAGCGGACGCAATACGCGGATCGCCGCAAAGCCTGGCTCTTTCTCCACCATTCCCGCGCGGTTTTGGAAGCGCGACTCGAACAGCTCACGTCCTTCTTCCGTCACGGGAATATTATTGAACACTGCATAGAAGCCGTCGTTGATGTCTCCTACCGCATTCAGCACTTCGTAAGCTTCCGCCCCTTGCAGCCCGGGACCGCCCTCTGTTTCATAGAGCAAAACCGCTTCGTCGCCGTTCACTAAATAAATCAGCCGCGCATTAGCCAAGTTTGCCATCAGTGTTACCGCCTGGTCGCGGTGGCCTGTCCATTTATACAATTCCATCGTCTGCACCTCTTCCACTAGTTCGTCCATTTCATCTTATCCCTTTTAATCTAAAGAATCTATCCAGAGCACACTTGTTGAAATACCAAAAACCGATCTGAAGATTTCTCAGACCGGTTTGATTTATTTTATGTCTTTCAAATCCAGACAGGTGCTTGCGCTTGTCACGGCTAGACGGCTTCCAGCGCTTGTCGGGGCTTAACGGCTGCCTTCGCTTTTCTTTATTGTCCAGCTCCAGCGCCCAGCTCCTTGGGTCATAAGCCAACCCAGCTGCGTGGCAAAGTGCGCCACACTGCTGGTCTGTCTTATGCCCGTTGAATCTACACGGGCGCTTACGCTTTTCTTACTTCACCCAACCCAAAATCATCTCACGCATCAGCTTGCTGGCTGTGTTTGCGGTTTGGTCGGAATGGTCGTAGACAGGGGCCAGTTCGACAAGGTCGAATCCGACTACGTTGACGCCTGACGCTGCGATGGCGTGGATGGATGCCAGCAGTTCACGGGACGTGATGCCGCCTGCGTCGACGGTTCCTGTGCCCGGTGCGTGTGCAGGGTCCAATACGTCCATATCGATCGTCACGTAGACATCGCGCCCTTCAAGGGTCGGCAATACTCTCTTCAACGGCTCCAGCACTTCAAATTTCGAAATGTGCATGCCTTGCTCTTTGGCCCATTCGAATTCTTCTTTCATGCCCGAACGGATGCCGAATGAATAGACATTCTTCGGTCCGATATGGTCCGCAATTTTACGGATCGGCGTCGAATGGGAATATTCTTCGCCTTCGTAGTTTTCACGAAGGTCGGTGTGTGCATCAAAATGGATGATCGCCAAGTCGTCGTATTTGCTGGCGACCGCTTTCATGACCGGCAAGGATACCAAATGTTCGCCGCCCATGCCCATTGGGATTTTATTATCAGCCAAAAGTGTGTGAACGTAAGTTTCGATTTCGATCAGGCTTTTTTCCGGATTGCCGAACGGCAAGGGTATATCGCCGGCATCAAAAAACTTCACGTCTCCAAGTTCGCGGTCAAGATACGGGCTGTATTCTTCCAGTCCGATCGACACTTCACGGATTTTGTTCGGGCCGAAGCGGGATCCCGGACGGTAGCTGACTGTCCAGTCCATCGGCATGCCGTAAAGGACGGCTTTCGACTCTTCGTAATTCGGATGGCTTTTGATGAATACTTTTCCTGAATAGGTTTCGTCAAATCTCATCGGTTACTCTCCTGTCAGATCTTTTACGAATTTCGGCAATACGAAAGCGGCGTTATGCAGCTCAGGCGTGTAGTATTTTGTGTCGATTTCATGGAAACGCTCTGCCGGAACTTCCAGCGGGTTGTATTTCTTCGAACCGATCGTGAATGCCCACAAGCCGCTCGGGTACGTCGGAATGTTCGCCAAGTAGAGCTTCGTGATCGGGAAGATTTCCCCGACGTCGCTTTGGACCTGTTTGATCAAATCCGCTTTAAACCAAGGGTTGTCCGATTGGGCCACAAAAATGCCGTCTTCTTTCAACGCTTTTGAAATGCCTGCATAGAAGCCTTTTGAAAATAGGTTTACTGCCGGTCCGACCGGTTCAGTTGAATCCACCATGATGACGTCGAATTCGTTGTCAGATTCCGCAATGTGCATGAAGCCGTCGCCGACGATCACTTCCACGCGTGAATCTTCCAAGCCTGACGCGATGCTTGGCAAGAATTTTTTCGAGTACTCGATCACTTTGCCGTCAATGTCGACAAGCGTCGCTTTCTTGACAGACGGGTGTTTCAGGATTTCGCGGATAACGCCGCCGTCACCACCGCCGACAACCAACACGTTTTCCGGATTCGGGTGCGTGAACAATGGCACGTGCGCCACCATTTCGTGATAGACGAATTCGTCTTTTTCAGAAGTCATGACCATGCCGTCCAAGAACAGCATATTGCCCCATTCCGCTGTTTCCGCCATTTCCAGGTATTGAAATTCCGTTTGCTCCGTATGAAGCGTCTTGTTGATCTTCATCGTAATCCCGAAATTCTCTGTTTGTTTTTCTGTATACCAAAATCCTGCCATCTATAATCAAACTCCTTTTCAATCTGAATCAAATCCACCTTAAAAAAGTATAAGTGTTTTCGGTGAAAGTGCAATATTTTTTTCCTATTCCTCTTTACCCGTTGAAAGTGGTGCTACGCTCTAAATAAAAAGGTTTCCTGTACAGGGAATCTTTTCCCTTCACAGAAAACCTTTTTAAAGCCTGACGATGCGGAGAAAGAGACATGAGGCATTGGGCTTGGGTTTTATCGCGCTTTAACGGTCAGTAAGACTTCCACTTATGTAAGTGAGAGCACTGACCGTTAAAGTCCGATTGGATGGACTAACAATCAGCGGGGATAAATCCCCACTGTTTGAAGTTTCTCTTTATCGCAATGGCTCACAGCACTTGCTCGCTATCAGGTGTCCTAGCTTTCTATTGAAAAGCTGTATTTCTAGTGTACTGCCTTTTATAGACAACTTCAACCATCCAATGGAAGCAAATTGAAATGTCACATTCTGTTCAAAAAGCTGCATTTTTGATAGATATTCCGCTTTGACAATTGCATCATTTATTGGCCAAGCAGTTTTTCTTACTTTCGGCCAAGGTCCTGGTGAAGCTGTTCTGAACTGCGCTGCCACATTTCCGGGTTATGGGTCTCCAAGTATTCGGCCAGTACCCGCTTCGACGGTTCGTCCATTTGGTCGACGAGGATTTTGCGCTTCATCGATTTGTCCATGCGGTTGACATGATCAGCCAATATCTTATAGCCTCTGCGTTTCTCCCGGTTGACCACCATTTCACAAGCCGCAACTCCCGCATAATAAGGGCCTTCCGGATTAAAATCGATGGTGATCCACACGAGCCAATAATCTTTGCCGCCCTCAGAATCTTCCGGGTTGGTGGTGAACTTGATGCCGCGCTCCACTTCACTGCGGGCGTGCATCGCGCCGATATCAATAAAGGCTTCCTGCTCTTCCACGTCGATGAATAGTGGAGAAACGTTTTCCAGTGACAAAGAACCGATGCCGTAGCCTTTATGGCCGTCCGTCGGATCGTTTTTTATGATGGTGAAGCCTACTTTTTGTTTTGGTTTTTCTTCGTTCGCCATTGTCTGAATCCTCCGTTCTGCTATGATGATAGTATTCTCAAGAAAAGGAGCTGTATCCATTATGCCATACGTAACTGTAAAAATGCTCGAAGGCCGCACAGAAGACCAAAAACGCGCACTTGTCGAGAAGGTATCCGAAGCTGTTTCTGAAACAACAGGCGCACCCATCGAAAATGTCACTGTCTTTATCGAGGACATGAAAAAAACCGATTATGGAACAAAAGGCAAACTGTTCAGCGATCAGTAAGAAAAGCGGAAATGGCCGTTCAGCTCCGACAAGCATAAGACGCGCTGGCGAAGCGGCATTTTTTCAGCCGCACAGCCAGAGTGGCTTATGACTCGAGGAGTTGGCCATTGCAGCTGGATCTCATGAAGAGTGGAAGTGCCTATTCAGCTCTGACAGGCATAAGGCAGACCGGCGAAGCGGCGGACTTTGCCGCACAGCCAGAGTGGCTTACATCCCGAAGAGCTAGGCACTGCAACTGGATCCCAAGAGAAGCTCAACTTCAATTGCTCAAAAACTCCCGTAACGGGAGTTTTTTCATTTCTCCTCCACTTACGAACGCAATTCCTCGATAAAAGCGAACGCTTCATCGATTTCCTCAGCCGTAAATTTCAGCTTACCTTTGACGACATGCAGCTTGTGGATCTGTTCCTCGCGGTTCAGGTTGTCGAAATATAGGAGTGTCGCGGCCAATTCCAGGAATCGCCCGCTTTTGGCATTCAGTTTTCCGGCGGTCAACGGGTTATCCAAAACGGATTTGCCCAAAACCTTTCGGAATTCCATGCCTTCTTCCGTCACGCTGTATTTGTATTGAACGTAAGAACCTTTGTCTTCCAATGCTTCCGACAAAAACCCCATATCGCATAATTCCTCCACACGGGCAGTCAATTCTTCTGAATACGGTCCATAAATATGGAACTCGTATTTTTCCTGAAACGGCAGGTCCATCTTCTTCATTATGTAAATCATTTTCTGCAATTTCTTGCGGCCGGTGACCCCTTCCGCAGTGGCAATAAAGTCCACGATTTTTGCATGTTCCTTGAGCAACTAGAGCCCTCCTTCTCGAAGCATTTCCAAAATCTGTTGCTTGATGGCTTTTTTCTTGCCATCGATCAATAGTTCAGCTGGAAAATACAATTTATAATCGGTTCTGCGCTTGCCTGAAATGGCGTCCACAATCTGGGACAAGCGCGATAATTCCTTGATGTCGCCATTCGGCATCAGCAAGTGGATCGGCAGACGCTCTTCTTCCTCTCCCGGACGATAAAAATCGTAGGGCAGATCGGATGTCGAGTCGTCAATCAAATAATATTCCGGGTCAATGCCGGCAGAATGGAACAGCTGAGCCAGCTCGCCAAGCTTTTTATAGTCCTTGCCCGGATCGAAATCGACGTACTGGAACAAACGGCGGTTGACGAACCGGTCGCAAAGGTCTGCCAAAATCGGATCGCGTTCGTCCATCCATAATTGGAAGTAGGTCATCAGGACGCCTTCGTCCAGCGCCAAATATTCTTTCAATGTAAAGCTGCGGTCGAAAAACGACAGGAAGTGGGTCGGCGGCTGCGCAAATTTATAGCCGCTTCCGCTCAATTCTTTTGCACGCTGGAGAATCTTCCGCAAAATCACTTCTGCGCTGCGGGCAACCGGATGGAAATACACTTGCCAATACATTTGGTAACGGCTCATGATGTAATCTTCGACGGCGTGCATGCCGCTCGACTTGATGACAACCTGATCATCCAGCGGCCGCATGACGCGCAGTATCCGTTCCATATCAAAATGGCCATAGGAAACCCCGGTATAATACGCATCCCGCTGGAGGTAATCCATGCGGTCCGCATCGATCTGGCTGGAAATCAAGGATACGACTTGTTTATTCGAATACGTTTTGGCAATGACATCTGCCACTTTCTTCGGGAAATCCTCAGATACCCTCGTCAAGACTTCATTGACCTCGGTGTCCCCCAGCAGAATTTTCCGTGTAAACTCCTCATGGTCGACTGAAAAAACTTTCTCGAATGAATGCGAAAACGGGCCATGCCCAAGATCATGAAGAAGCGCCGCGCACAATACGACAAGGCGCTCGCTTTCATCCCATTCCGGACGGCCATGGAAAATATCATCCGAAATCCGGCGGACGATTTCATATACGCCAAGCGAGTGGCTGAAACGGCTGTGTTCCGCGCCGTGGAATACTAAATATGAGGTGCCCAATTGCTTGATCCTGCGCAAACGCTGAACTTCACGCGAATTGATCAGATCCCAAATCACTTGGTCGCGCACATGGATATACCGGTGAACTGGATCTTTAAAGACTTTTTCCTCAGCTAATTTTTGCGTTGCGTAGCTCACTCGCGCACCTCCGTTTTTTCATGTAACAGCTATTCTACACCAGCGCCGCTCCTCTATTCAAGAGAGCGTTCCAACATTTTTCGGTTGCGTTCGACCACCCGTTCCAGATAAAATCCGTACAGCTCCGTCTCGTCCGGCTGCAGCGGCATCAGCGCCGGTGCGCCCATCAAGGCATGGAGGTCCAGCACCACTTCCTGGACGGTGATTTGCCGTTCCAGCAGCTCACTGAGCGATGCCATCGTTTCGGGTTTTATTTCCGGATAAGCGAATTTCGTTTCTTCGCCTTGCAGCCCTGCCCTGTAAAAATCACGGATGACTCTTGCGCGCTCCGATCCGCTGCCTTCGATGCATAGATAAACTTGTACGGCAATGCCGCGGCGGATCCGGCGCTGCGAAATGCCGGCGAATTTCCGGCCGCCGATGCTCAGGTCATACGATCCCGGGCAATACGAGCCGACGATTTCGTAGGCATCGATCACGGCTTCCGGAAACAGTTCCCGGACCAATTCGAGCATCAATTCATAGCCTGCCGGAATGTCGATGGCGTTGTCCTTTTCCGACAGCACCAGCGAAATGTTCAGGACACCGGCGTCCAGCACAACCGCGAGTCCGCCGGAGTTCCGGACAATCGGCGTAAAGCCGTGTGCTCTCAAGGCGTCCATGCCCTCATCGATATGCGGCAAACGGTGATCCTGGATGCCAAGTACCACGGTATCGTCGTGCACCCAGGTGCGGACGGTGGGCGCGCTTTTTCCCGCTCCCACCAATTCACACAAGGTATCGTCCGCTGCAAATGACTCCAGCGCGGAACGGCTTTTAGCGCTCAGGGACTGATCCCAGAAACGCCAGGATGTTTCTTCAAAAAATAATGGCATGCCCATTTCTCCTCTTCCTGCAATTCCTTGTCTTCAGTTTACCCTTTTCCGGACCCGCTGAAAACCCGGGCGCGTCATGTCAAATTGGTGACAGCCATTAGTTTTAAAGGAAGTTGGTTGGGCGTTGTGCTAAACTGATTGGTGAGTGATTTACATCAAAGGAGTGTTTGAGTAATGAATGAAGCAGCAATTACATTAGATGGCTGGTACGTCCTGCACGATTTCCGTTCGATGGATTGGGTAACGTGGAAAATGCTGACGGACGAAGAACGCCAATTCGCGACCGAAGAATTCCAGGCATTTATGGACAAAATCAACCAAGCCGATGAAAATAAAACCGGCGCACACGCACTGTATTCAATTGTTGGCCAAAAAGCTGACTTGATGCTGATGATGCTGCGCGAAACAATGGACGAATTGAACGAACTTGAAACGGAATACAATAAGCTGACATTGATCGCTTATACGGTTCCTACCTATTCATACGTTTCCGTTGTCGAACTTTCCAACTACCTGGCTGGAAAATCCGATGAAGACCCTTACCAGAACCCGCATATCCGCTCGCGTCTGTACCCAGAGCTTCAGCGTTCACAGTACATCTGCTTCTACCCGATGGACAAGCGCCGCGAAGGCAACGACAACTGGTACATGCTTCCGATGGATACACGCAAAGAATTGATGCTGTCACACGGCAAGATCGGCCGCAGCTATGCCGGCAAAGTAAAACAGATCATTTCTGGATCTGTCGGCTTTGACGACTACGAATGGGGCGTTACTTTGTTCGCAGACGATGTTCTTCAATTCAAGAAATTGATCTACGAAATGCGTTTTGACGAAGTCAGCGCGCGCTACGCAGAATTCGGTTCATTCTACGTAGGAACACGACTGGATGCCGAAAGAACCGTTAAGCTTCTGGAAGTTTAATCAATGCATGCCGAAAGCCGCCTTTTGGGCGGCTTTTTTGTTTGATTATATGGGGAGCGCACCTCAAACGTCCTAAATCGCACCTCGCCGCGGAATCAGCAGCAGTTTCACACATTATTTTTCCAGTTAATTGGATATACAATCCGGATTGGTCAATATACTGTCCATTCCGCTCCAAATACTGTCCAAACTTCGAAAATACTGTCCAAACAACCACATTTACTGTCCACAGCCAAAAAAGAGGGCAATCCGCATAAAACGGATTGCCCTCTTCCTATTCTTACAATGCTTTTACTGCAGCAATGATGACCATTACCCAGGCGGCGATAAATGCAACGCCGCCGATTGGCGTGACGGCACCTAAAATGCTGATGCCTGTTAAACTCAGGACATATAAGCTCCCTGAAAAAATGACGATTCCAGCAAGCATCAAATAGCCTGCCCAGTTCAATGAGCCGAGTGGCCCAAGCAGAGACGAGCTCATGAGGATCGCGATGACCATCAAGCCGACTGCGTGGAACATCTGATATTGTACGGCGGTTTGCCATGTTTCTAAGTATTTGTCCGCAACGCGCCCTTCCAGCAGATGTGCGCCAAACGCGCCAAATGCGACAGACAGGAGGGCGTTAACCGCTCCGGCAATCAAGAAAAACTTCATATTCGGCTTCCTCTTTCCTTTTAAAATTCAAACAGCGAATCGCCGTTTGCGTCTTCTTCTTTCAGCTTGTTGACGGCAGAAACCGCCTGCGGCTGAGGGGAAGCAAGCGGCACGGCACGCGGTGCTGGCTTGTCGACTGCCGGTTGATCATCCTCGAGCAGCAAATCGCATAATGCACGGATTGCTGCGACAGCGTCACGCACCTTCGCAGGATCGCCGCCCCGGGCACGCGTCGTGTGCTTGTCGATTTCATTTAAAATACGCATGGTATCGATGGCCATGTTACAGCCCCCTCTCCGTTTATGAATTACTTCCAGTTTACCACGGCAATCTGCTGCAGGTCAGTCCAAACAGAAATCGATGGGCGCTTGGCCGCGGCTTTGTAACAGACTGTTCACTTTTGAATAGGGCCGGCTGCCGAAAAATCCACGGCTGGCGCTGAGCGGGCTCGGATGCGGCGCTTCGAGTACGTCATGCTTCCCGAGATTGATGAGCCGTTTTTTCGTTTGGGCAGGTTTGCCCCATAACACAAAAATAATCGGCTCCTCGCGCTCGGATAATTTGCTGATCACCCTGTCCGTAAACGTCTCCCATCCTTTATTGCGATGCGAATTGGCTTCACCGGCCCTGACCGTCAGCACGGTGTTCATCATCAGGACGCCTTGGTCGGCCCATTTCGTCAAGGTGCCGTCTGCCGGTTTGTCACAGCCGATGTCTTCCTTCAGCTCTTTGAACATATTGCGCAGACTCGGCGGATGCGGCACCCCCGGCTGGACCGAAAAGCTCAAGCCATGCGCCTGGTTTGGCCCGTGATACGGATCCTGTCCCAGAATAACGACTTTGACATCCTGATACGCGGTGTGTTCAAATGCCGACCAGATATTTTCCTTTGCAGGATAAATGGCGTTCGCCGCATATTCTGCTTTTAAAAACTCACGCAGCTCCAAATAATACGGTTTGTCGAATTCTTCACCCACGACCTCCTGCCAATCGTTGTTGAAAATCTGTTTCTCCATATTCACATCACTCCTCGAATTCTACTGTAACGTCATAGTCGACCAGCCCGAACATCTCCTGGACCGAACGCGCAGCATTGGCTTCTGCCGTCTGCAGCACACCTTGGCCCTCGGTTTCCGCGAGCATCAGGCTTTTGGCTTCTTCTGCCAGTTCATATGCTTCGGAAATGTCGGCCCCGCTGCGGAACAGCCCTTCATACGAATAAACCTCCACCTGGTCCATAAACAGTTCCGGGCCTCCCAAAAACTCAGCCGGCGGCAACGTCAATGTTGCAGTCTGTGCCTCTTCGTCAAGCACGATATCGTCTTCCGACACTTTGGAAAAATCAATGCCGGCGCGGACCGATCCCGGGATGACGACGAGCAATTGCCGTTTCGTTCCCGGCAGGTCGAGACCGATTTCCTGTCCGAACACTGCGTTGTCTTCACGTTCTATAATGACTTTCGAAAAAGCTTCTGCTGTGGACAATTCATTCAAGTCCTGGATCTGTTCCAGAAAAGCGCCTTTACTTTCTTTGAATGTGCTGCCTTGGATCATCCAAAAAGTGCCCAGCGGCAGAGCCACGAGCAACAACAATAAAATTGCGATCAATACGAGGAACGTATTGCGCCAGACGCTCATCATCAGTTTAGTGCTTTTCCAAAAGCCGGATTCTTTCGTAGTCCCCTGCTCTTTCATTTCTTCCAATAAACGTTCGATCTCCGTCAATTTCGGATCCTTCGCCAATAAAACCCCTACTTTCTTATATTCTATTCATCTCTGCTTCATGGTACGCTTATCTAAAGGAGCGATCAGCATGGCCGATTGGCGCGAAAAAATATCCAGTGTTTCAAAAACTAAAGGCACAAGTGCCCCCGAAAGTGCGAAACGTGCCGGACTGGGCTGTCTTGGGCTTATTATCATAGTTGTTTCCATTCTAACATTACTTATTACGATCGGTCTTTTCAAAAGCGGCTTTGCTTTAATGGGAATTTTCACCACTGTATTCCTGCTTATCTGCATCGCGACGGCCGTTCTTCTGCTTGTGCCGAATAAGCGCAATCCGTTGTAAATGTTCGAATTTTTGTTAAACTGAGAGCAAAGACATAATCCACTTAAAGGAGATTTACCCATGACACTGAAAAAAACCTTAACCATCGCCGGTTCTGACACTTCCGGCGGAGCAGGCATACAAGCAGACCTAAAAACCTTTCAGGAACACGGCACCTATGGCATGAACGCATTGACCGTCATCGTCACTATGGATCCTGAAAATGGCTGGAGCCACGGCATCCATCCTATCGCGCTGGATACACTCGATGCGCAGTTGAAAACCGCATTTTCCACAGGCATCGACGCATTGAAAACGGGCATGCTGCCAACGGTCGACATCATTGAAATGGCCGGAAAAGCGATTGCCGAGTCCGCCATCAAGGACGTCGTCATCGATCCGGTTATGGCGTGCAAAGGCGAAGACGAGGTTTTATTTCCTGAAAACGTTGACGCCATGATCAAGTATTTACTGCCGAACGCCAAAGTCGTGACACCGAACCTGGTGGAAGCGGGGCAATTATCAGGCGAAGGCACGATTCATACAGTGGAAGACATGCAGGCAGCTGCTGAAAAGATCCATGCACACGGCGCTGAGTTTGTTGTCATCAAAGGCGGCAAGCAACTAAAGCATGAAAAAGCAGCCGATTTGCTGTTTGACGGCAAAACACATTATTTGCTGACATCCGAGAAAACCGATACTACCTACAACCATGGCGCTGGCTGCACATTCGCAGCAGCCATCACGGCTAACCTGGCTAACGGCCAGTCGGTCAAAGATGCTGTCCTGAATGCCAAGATTTTTGTGGCGACGGCAATCCAGCACGGCTGGAAGCTGAACGAGTACGTCGGTCCGGTTATGCACGGCGCCGCATCGAAATTCACCAAAGCCGAAGTTGACGTAACCGAATTATAAGAAATAATAAAAGCGTGCCGGATTTTTTCGGCACGCTTTTTTGCGACCGGATTTTATTGCTGTCGGACTGAGGTGCGGTTTTCGTGTCGTGAGGTGCGGTTATTGTGGAATGAGGTGCGGTTTTCGGCCTGAGAGGTGCGGTTATTGCAGCATAAGGTGCGCTTAACAGCATTTGAGGTGCGGTCGGGAGAAATTTCAGTATAATCCTGGCCCCAAAGCATCCTAATCGCATTCTTCCCCATACTTCCTTATACTGAAAGAATACCGATTCTATAGGAGGAACATCATGGAACTAGTCGAAGTAAAAAAATTACAGGTTCAACTGGATGCGTTCGCAGGCAAAGATGTTTACCTTCATTTGGAAACCACCAACGGCTCGTATGCCACCCATTTCAATGAAGGCTTTTTCAACGCCGGAGCGTTTATCCGAAACGTCGTCATCAATTACGAACTTGGAAAAGTGGTCGGCGACAGCCCACACCGTGTCGGACTGAAATTGCCGCATGGCTGGGTCTATGCACAAGGCATCACCCATTATGAATTAGACGAACAGGGCCGCCTGCTGCTGGCAGGACATGACGGCGCTGGGAAATTGGCGGTGGCGCTGCAGATCAGCGAAACACCGTTCAGTTATTAAGGGAGGACTCACTATGACAATTTCACCAGAACGCCATGTGCTGGTCATCTTCCCTCACCCCGACGATGAAGCGTTTGGGGTTTCCGGAACGATCACGACATATATCAACCAAGGCACTCCCGTTACATACGCGTGTCTGACGCTTGGCGAAATGGGCCGCAATCTGGGCAACCCGCCATTTGCCACAAGAGAATCATTGCCGATCATCCGCAAAAAAGAACTTCAGGCCTCTGCAGATGCAATGGGACTGACCGATCTTCGGATGATGGGGCTTCGCGATAAAACCATTGAATTTGAAGACGACGAGAAGATGGTCGGCCTGATGACGGATCTGATCGAAGAGCTGAATCCTTCGAAGATCATCACCTTCTATCCCGGTTTTGCTGTCCATCCGGACCACGAAGCGACTGCCCGTGCGGTTGTCCGCGCTGTCCGCCGGATGAAAGACCGTCCGACATTGCATGGCGTCGCTTTTGCAAACGACACGTTGGAAATGCTAGGCCAACCTGATGTCGTTTACGATATCAGCGAAGTCCGCGACCAAAAGATGAATTCCATGAAAGCCCATATTTCTCAAACTGCCTGGATGCTTGAAGAAATGGAACACAAGCTTCAGCAAGGGGATACAGAGACGGAAAATTGGCTGACGAAAGAACGTTACTATAATTATAGATGGCATGAGGATTTTGAAAAATCCTTCTAAAATTATCCCCCCCAACTTTTTCTCTGTTGGGGGTTTTTTTTATGGACGTTTTCAGATAATATAAACATTGGCTGTAAAGCGTTTTCATAGGGGAAAAACGCTGTATAATCAGTTATAATTACGTGTATTCATGCATTGAGAAAAGGGGAATTATTTGTGAAAAAGTTTTCTGCTTCAACCTGGCTATTATTTCTGATTCCTTCTTTACTTGGAATCCTGCTTTTCCTGGTACCTATTCCAACTGAAGATGGCTGGATGGTAACCATAGCAGTTCTCGCCAACCTCATGGCCGGATCCATTGAATCCACCGTACCGTGGATCATGATGGGCATTTTGATTGTGGCCGCTTTGGGTTCATTGCTCTTCATCACAAAGGAAGTCAACGAAACAGAATATGTTTCATTTATCGACAAGCTTTTTAATGTCAATCTCTTCTGGACAATTGTCCGGATTCTTGGAGCTGTGTTTGCAATCATGGTCCTGTTCCAAGTCGGTCCTGAACCAATCTGGAATGAAAATACCGGCGGCCTTCTTCTCGCTGGAGACGGTTTATTATCTTTCCTTTTCACGATTTTCTTGTTTGCTGGACTTTTTCTTCCACTCTTGATGAATTTTGGTTTACTGGAGTTTTTCGGGACCATGATGGTGAAGATCATGCGTCCGCTCTTCCGCTTGCCTGGCCGTTCGTCCATTGACGCTTTGGCATCATGGGTTGGAGACGGCACCATCGGGGTCTTATTGACAAGCAAGCAATACGAAGCGAATAAATACACGCAGCGTGAAGCAGCTATCATCGGAACCACTTTCTCCGTAGTTTCCATCACTTTCGCGATTGTTGTCATTCAGGAAATCGGGCTTGGCAATTACTTCCTGCCTTACTACGCAACTGTCATTCTGGCAGGCATCATCCTGGCACTCATCATGCCGCGTATTTATCCACTGTCGAAAAAGCCCACTACCTTCATGGACGGTTCACCCCAGGAATCTCAATCTGAGGATGTCCCAGAAGGCTATAATGTTGCTACCCACGGCATCGAAAACGCGCTGACGAAAGCGGAAGACAATCGTTCAGTCAGCAAATTCTTCAAAGACGGCTTCAAAAACGTGCTGGATATGTGGATCGGTGTCGCACCAGTAGTTATGGCGTTTGGTACTGTTGCTTTGATCTTGGCTGAATATACGTCTGTATTCACGATACTTGGCTTGCCATTCGAGCCATACTTACGTTTGCTTGGCGTTCCGGAAGCAGCTGAAGCTGCACAATTAATGGTTGTCGGCTTTGCTGACATGTTCCTGCCAGCCATTCTTGGCGCAGGAATCGAGTCTGAAATGACACGCTTTGTCGTCGCTACGATGTCCGTAACACAATTGATCTATATGTCCGAAGTCGGCGGCTTGCTGCTCGGTTCCAAGATTCCTGTCAATATTCTGGACCTGATCATCATCTTCCTGCTGCGCACAATCATCGCTTTGCCGATTGTTGTCGGTGTCGCACATCTTTTATTCTAATCAACTCACAAAACGCCATCCGCATGCCGCGGATGGCGTTTTTATACTTTCAAGCTCTTTTAATGGGATTCACTTAAACGAGTTGAAGCTTTTTTTTTAATTTTTCCAGCATATCGAAAGTCATCGCATCCAGATCGTAGGAAGCTTTGAAGCCCCATTCCGCTTTTGCAGCCGATGCGTCAATATTATCCGGCCAGCTGTCTGCGATTGCCTGTCTTGCCGGGTCGACCGCATAGGACATCTTGAAATCCGGAATCTGCTTGCGGATTGATGCCGCAATCTGTTCCGGCTCAAAGCTCATCGCTGTCACATTGAATGCGTTGCGGTGGATCAATTTTGCTGGATCTGCTTCCATCAAGTCGACGATGGCCTGCAGTGCA
The DNA here is from genome assembly GCF_056680115.1 of Planococcus sp. BI3. Lineage (NCBI taxonomy): Bacteria > Bacillati > Bacillota > Bacilli > Caryophanales > Caryophanaceae > Planococcus > Planococcus sp. BI3. The sequence goes on along the minus strand of NZ_CM155266.1, from coordinate 3,401,475 downwards.
TCCGGCATATACATCATGTCCATGTAAGTGCCCTCTGCAATATAAGAGGTATAGCTGCCTTGCTCAATCGCTTTGTAATAGATGTCGACTGCATAGTCGGTCGTACCGCCACCCGGCTGTGCCACATTTGAAACCAACCCTGGGAAACGGACACCGCGCGTATCGACGCCGAACTTCGTATAGTAGTAGTCACACAGCAGCTCCCCGGCTACCTTATTGACGCCGTACATGGTGGTCGGACGCTGCAATGTGTCTTGTGGTGTATTCTTTTTAGGAGTTGAAGGACCAAATGCGCCAATGGAACTGGGTGTGAAAAATTGCATGCCGAGCTCACGAGATGCTTCGAGCGCATTGATAAGGCCGCCCATGTTCAGGTTCCAGGCAAGAAGAGGTTTTTCTTCAGCAGTCGCTGACAGCAAAGCCGCCATGTGGACCATTGTATCCGCTCCAAAATCCTTTGCCAAATCGTGCATTCTCTGTGCATCTGTCACATCCAAAATTTCGAAAGGACCTGATTGATCGGAAGAGTAGCGAATATCTGTCGCCAATACATTGTCATTGCCGTATATGCTGCGCATTTTACCGACAAGCTCCGACCCTATCTGTCCCAAAGCACCTGTAATCATAATTCGTTCCATTTTAAACACTCCTTTTCCCCAAAAAATGTCCTGTGTAAAAACACAAAAATCTTCTTGTAAACGCTGTTTATTTAAGCTTTATTATTAATTTATTATAAGGTGTTCTCTTTAAAAACACAAATACTTTCTTAAAAAAGATTTTCCAGAACTGCTTCGGGTTCTGGAAAACCTTTAAAGTCCATATATAATTGCTGACACTTCCAGCTGCAGCATGCTGGATGAAGCGCATTCACATCATTTGAGACTGCAGGACAGGCGTGCTATAATAAATCAGCTTTAGGATTCCGGTGGATTTCGCATCAGATTTTCCTTTTTTTAAACTTTAAACCCACTAATCCAGTAGGTTATAACGGTATTGTTCTTTATTTTATATTAGGTTTAAAAAAAGAAGCGATGTTCAGTTAGGAATCACAGAAAAAAATATAAAGGAATAGAGGAGATTATTTATGAAGAAATTTAGTTTGGCGTTTTTATTATTGATGGCAATGCTGGTATTGGCGGCCTGCGGCGGGTCCACTGAAGAAGATCCAACGACGGACGATGCTGCGGAGAATGGCGGCTCTGAAGAGGATGTCTTGGCTAAAGTCCAGGAAGAAGGTACGTTGGTCATCGGTACCGAGGGAACATACCCTCCCTTCACTTTCCACGATGCGTCAGGGGAATTGACGGGCTTTGATGTAGAAATTGCACGTGAAGTGGCAGAGCGCCTTGGCGTTGAAGCGGAATTCCTTGAAACGCAATGGGATGCCATGTTCGCGGGATTGGATGCTGGCCGTTTTGATATGGTTGCCAACCAAGTCGGCATCAACCCGGAACGCCAGGAAAGCTATGAGTTTTCAGACCCATACATCACTTCCACGGCAGTCCTGGTAGTCGCTGAAGATGACACTGAAATTCAAAGCTTTGAAGATTTGGAAGGCAAATTGTCGGCGCAGTCACTGACCAGCAATTATGCTGAAACCGCAACTTCATTCGGTGCAGAACTTGAAGGCGTCGAAGGATTTAACCAAGCAATTGAATTATTGAATTCAGGCCGTGTTGATGCGACTGTCAATGATAATTTGACCGTTTTGGATTTCCTGAAACAGCGTCCGGATGCACAAGTAAAAGTTGTCGATGAGTCTGAAGATGCTGCACAAAGCGGGTTATTGTTCAGACAGGACAGCGGCGCAATCGTCGATGAAGTCAATCAGGCTCTGGCAGATATGATCGAAGACGGCACATACGATGAAATTTCCGAAAAATGGTTTGGTGAAAATGTACTTGAGTAGTATTTTCTCGGATCCGGTCAGAATGGAACGGCTTGTGGACATTGCGCAATCTTCATTCCTTCCATTAATCGAGGCGACGCTTCAATTCACCTTGCCTTTATCGATTATTTCTTTTATTTTCGGATTGATCTTGGCGATTTTGACAGCGCTGGCGCGGATTTCAACGGTTAAAATTTTTCAGATCATTGCCCGCGTCTATGTTTCGATTATTCGAGGTACGCCTCTACTGGTCCAATTGTTCATCCTGTTTTACGGATTGCCGACACTCGGCATCACGATCGATCCGTTTCCAGCGGCAGTGATCGGTTTCTCCCTGAACGTCGGCGCTTATGCTTCCGAAGTGATCCGGGCAGCCATCCTGTCGATTCCAAAAGGCCAATGGGAAGCAGCCGACACCATCGGCATGTCCTATACACAATCTCTGCGGCGCGTCATTTTGCCGCAGGCATCGCGTGTTTCATTGCCACCCTTGTCGAATACCTTCATCAGCCTGATCAAAGACACATCGCTCGCATCCCTTATCCTGGTTACCGAGATGTTCAGGGTCGCCCAGCAGATTGCCGCAACCAATTATGAATTCCTGCTGCTGTACGGGCAGGCGGCATTGCTTTACTGGGTCATCTGCTTTGCTTTGTCCCTGGTTCAAGGAAGGCTCGAACACCGCTTTGACCGATACGTTTCCAGATAATAAAAGCAGTTCACTGATTGCAGTAAGGAGTCCCAGATGATTTCAATCAAAAATTTGCATAAAAAGTTCGGTGACCTTGAAGTATTGAAAGGCATTGATGCAGACGTCCAAAAAGGCCAGGCCATCGTGGTCATCGGGCCATCCGGTTCCGGGAAGACGACATTCCTGCGCTGCCTCAACACCTTGGAGACACCGACTTCCGGTTCCGTAACAATCGACGAACAAACCGTCGACTTCTCCAAGCCTTTGCCGAAAAAGCAGATCATGGCGTTTCGCAAGCAATCGGCGATGGTCTTTCAGCATTACAACCTGTTCCCTCACATGACTGCTCTTGAAAACGTCATGGAAGGCCCGGTCACTGTCCAAAAGCAGGACAAGAAGCTGGCCCGCAAAAAAGCCGAACAGCTGCTGACGAAAGTCGGGCTCGGCGAAAAGATCAATGACTATCCGTTCCAGCTGAGCGGCGGCCAGCAGCAGCGCGTCGGCATCGCCCGCGCACTGGCACTTGAACCGAAAGTCATGCTGTTCGATGAACCGACGTCCGCCCTCGACCCTGAACTGGTCGGCGAAGTGCTGCAGGTCATGAAAGACCTTGCCGCTGAAGGCATGACGATGGTCGTGGTGACACATGAAATGCGCTTTGCCAAAGGTGTTGCTGACGAAGTGCTGTTCATGGATGAAGGACGCATCGTCGAACGCGGCAAACCCGAAGACATCTTCAATCATCCGAAAGAAGAGCGGACGCAGCGTTTCCTAAGTTTGATCCAAAAAACCGACACTATTTAAGAAAAGCGTAAACTGAATAAAATAAAAAACTCGCCTCTCTTTTGAGATTGCGAGTTTTTTTGTGGTCATTTTTCGATGATGCATGATTTAACAGTCAGTTTTTCCAGCTGCGCCAGATCCACTTCCACACCCAGCCCCGGCTTGCCGGACAGCAGGACGTACGGATGCTGATAGGTCAAGTCCCCGATTTCTTCACTGAACAGCAGCGGACCTGTCAATTCCGTGCTTTCGATATTGATGCGTGACATGGCGACGTGATAGCCTGCCGCTGACCCGATGGAAGATTCCACCATCGAGCCGATCTGGCACAGCATCCCTGCCGCCTCGGCAGTCTTGGCCATCTGTGAAGCATGGAAAATTCCGGCACATTTCATCAGCTTGATGTTGATGACGTCAGCTGCCTGCAGCCGGATAATTTCCAGCAGGTCTTCCATCGATTGGATGCTTTCGTCGGCCATGATCGGAACAGCTGTCTTCGAACGGATTTCAGCCAGTCCGCGGATGTCGCCCATGCGGATCGGCTGCTCGATCCAGGCGATGTTTGCCCCTTCAAGCTGTTTGATGGCCGCTACGGCAATGCCTGGCGACTTCCATCCTTGATTGACATCCACACGGATTGGCATGTCTTTGCCGACTGCTTTGCGGACGGCCAGAATCCGGTCCACGTCTTCCTGCGCCTGCCCTTTCCCCACTTTCAGTTTCAGGGAAGCATAGCCCATTTCGACGGCTTTCTTCGCTTTTTCCGCCATGATTTCAGGTGCTTCGATACTTAGCACTTTCGGGTAATCCAAGTGAGCAGTTGCCTGTCCGCCAATCAGGTTATAGACCGGCTGTCCTGCCGCTTTGCCCATCAAGTCGTAGCAGGCGATGTCCACAGCGGCTTTGGCCGCTGGATTGCGTGCCATCAAGCCGTTCATTTTCGAATGGATGGCTTCGATATCGAACGGGTTCATTCCGATGATTGCCGGCAGGAACAACTCTTTCAATAGTTCAAATGCCGCAGTGAAATACTCTCCTGTGACATGTTCATCCGGAACCGCTTCCCCGTACCCGACAAGGCCGGCATCTGTTTCCAGCACGACAATCAATGCCGGCATATCGGGGTAAGTCGCATAGGATATGATGAATGGTTCGTTGAGAGGAAATCTGACCGCATGCAATGACGCTTTAGTGATTTTCATTTGAGTGCCTCCAATGATTTTAACTTATTGTATACTTACTACTATAGTGAAATTGAAGCGTGATTGGTATTTTATTTTACATCCAAAGGAGTTTTAGGATATGACATTAGCTGAACGGATTGATTTGCTTTACAACGAAATGGTTGAGACAAGAAGGCATCTGCATATGCATCCCGAGCTGTCGCATCAGGAAGTTGCGACTCCTGCTTTTATTGCGGAGCGTTTGGAAGAATTGGGCATCGAGGTTCGCTGGGGAGTTGGCGGGCGCGGAGTCGTCGGAACGATCCGTGGCGGCAAGCCCGGCAAAACGATTGCATTTCGCGCAGATTTCGACGCCCTGCCGATTGATGATCAAAAAGATGTCCCTTATAAATCCACTGTTCCCGGTGCCATGCATGCTTGTGGGCACGATGGCCATACTGCTGCATTGCTGGGCTTCGCCAAAGCGATGATGGCCATTCGGGAGGAGCTTCCGGGCACGATTGTGCTGATCCATCAATTCGGCGAAGAGCTGTCTCCTGGCGGTGCACGGGCGATGATCGCAGATGGCTGCCTCGACGGTGTTGATGCGGTCTACGGCGCCCATCTGCAAAGCAAAATGGACAGTGGCCGTATTTATTTGCGCGATGGATTCCTCCAGGCTTCCGAAGACACCGTCAAAATCATTGTCCATGGCTCCGGAAGCCACGGAGCCGAACCGCATAATGGCGTTGATCCCATTTTGGCAGCCAGCCACATCATGGTGGCATTGCAATCCATCGTCAGCCGCAACGCTGATCCGCTGAAGGAATTGGTCGTCTCCATCGGCAAATTCCATGCAGGCGACGCTGATAACGTCATCCCGGGTAAAGCTGTGCTGGAAGGCACTATCCGCGTGTTCGATCCTGAGCTGCGCAAGCTGGCCAGCCAGCGCCTGCGGACGATTGTGGAGAATGTCGCCATCGCGATGGGTGCTTCGGCTGAAGTGATCATTGAACATGGCTACGATGCGCTGTGGAACCATCCGGCAGAAGCTGATGCAGTCCGCATTGCAGGCCGCGGCTTGTTGGGCGAAGAAAACGTCGTGGAAATCGATCCGGTCATGCCGGTCGAGGATTTTACTTATTTTACGCAGGCAAAGCCAGGCGCCTACTTTTTTGTCGGGGCGAAAATGGCCGATAGCGAGTCCGTTTACCCGCACCACCACGAAAACTTCGATTTCAATGAAACCGCTATGCTGGTGACGGCAAAAATGTTCGCTGCGATTTACTTCGAGGCGCAGAAAATGCCTGCGGACAGTATTTCGGTTGATTTGGACAGTATTTGAGCTAGTTTGGACTGTATTTCCTGATGTCTGGACTGTATATTGCACTATACAGACTGTATATCCTATATCTGGAAATAAAAACACGCCCAGCAGCGTATGCCGGGCGTGTTTTCGTCTATTTACTTGATAACGCCTAATTCTTTGCCGACTTTTTCGTAAGTGGCGATGGCTTTATCCAGCATTTCTTTCGTGTGGGCAGCTGTCGGCATGTTGCGTACGCGTCCAGTGCCTTTTGGAACGGTTGGGAAGACGATTGATTTGGCATAGACGCCTTCGTCAAACAGACGCTTCGAAAATTCCTGCGTCAACTTTTCATCACCGATGATGCACGGCGTAATCGGCGTTTCAGAATGGCCGATATCGAAGCCAAGTGCATCGAGGCCTTTTTTCAGGTAATCGCCATTGTCCCATAATTTATCATGCAATTCTGTTGAGTCCATGATCATTTGGACTGCTGCTGTGATCGCTGCCACGTCGCCTGGCGTTACCGCTGTCGAGAACAGGAATGGACGTGAACGGACTTTCAGCCAATCAATGAGGTTTTTCTTGCCGGCTACATAACCGCCGACAACCCCGACTGCTTTAGACAAAGTGCCCATTTGCATGTCGACTTCTTTTTCAAGGCCGAAATGCTTCACGGTTCCTTTCCCTTTGCCGGTAACTCCTGAACCGTGTGCATCATCGACGTACGTGATCAAGTCGAATTCTTTGGCAATTTCCACGATTTCCGGAAGTTTGGCGATGTCGCCGTCCATTGAGAAGACGCCGTCCGTGATGACCATGACTTTAGTGTAAAGGCCGGATTCTGTTGCTTCTTTTGCTTTCAGGCGCAGGTCTGCCATATCGGAATGCTTGAAGGCAATGATTTTCGCTCTTGATAAACGGCAGCCGTCAATGATGGAAGCGTGGTTCAATTGATCAGACAGAATGGCATCATTCTTGTCCATTACAGCTGAAATCGCCGCCATGTTGCAGTTAAAGCCGGATTGGTAGGAAATGGCCGCTTCGGTTCCTTTAAACTCGGCTAATTTCTCTTCCAATTTCACATGCAGATCAAGCGTCCCGTTGATTGTGCGGACTGCCCCTGCACCGACACCGTATTTATCGATGGCGTCTTTTGCCACTTGCTTTAACTCTTCGTTGGTCGCAAGCCCCAAGTAGTTATTTGAAGAAAGGTTGATCAATTCCTTGCCGCGCACTTTGATGATGGCGCCGTTTGGCCCTTCAACCGGATCGATTTCATTATAAAGGCCCTGCTCTTTTAATTCTGTTAAGTTTTCATCTAAAAATGCATCTAGTTTTTTTGACAATGTCCTCTTCCTTTCAATAACGCAATTCTCTATCCATCTTACCATAAGGGCCTTTTTCTCCAAAAGAAAAAGCGGACCGAGGTCCGCTTTCAACTTATTTATTGCTTTTAGCTTTCTTTTTGCCTTTGTTCGGATTGTCCTGCTTGTAGATGACTTCATACGTGAATTCTTTCGCTTCACGTTGCCCTTCTTCAGCAGCGTAAGAAGTGATCATTTTGACATTTCCTTCACGAAGGACCTGCTTAAGATCCAAGGCTTGTTTTTCCGTCACGTTAAATGGATCTACGTGGAAAACGCGTTCTTTGCCATTTTTCTTGGTTTGGATGAATGTTGTCGTAAAGTTGACATAGTCACCTTTCAATTGGCCCAGCGACTGGAAAGCATCCGTTGAAGTTCCGTCAGCTGTGAAGTCACCCAATTGAACATTCTTGATGAACCAGCCTGCTTCATTTGAACCCCAGTCAGTCAGGTTGCGGAATGAAACCAGAACGTCCTGGCCTGCATAAGCGGATAAATCAAAGGTTTCAGTTGTCCAATCGCCATTCGTCCCAGTAAATCCAGGAACGTTTTCCTTGATCGTCGGATAGCCTTCTTCAACTACATCACTGCGCGTGTTTTCATTTTCAAGCGATTTCCATGTTTCGCCGTTATCCGTTGAAACCTGTACCATGCCGAAATCCCATTGTTCTTCAATAGTGTAGTAATGCTCGAATGTCAATGCTGCATCAGCTGCAGGGACAGTTGCTCCGAAAATCAATGCCTGGTCTGCTTCATCGCCATTATTGGCATGCAACACCTGGGTACCTGAACCTTTTGGATCGGCTACAGTGCCCCATTGCAATGGCAGGAAGTCGACGCCGTCAAATTCCAGGCCGCGCACATCTTTGTTGAAGTTGAATTCCTTAAAGTCGCCGCCCCATGCTGGAACGCCTTCTTTTTCAAAGGTCTTCGCTTTTTCAAAGTCTACCGTTTTGCCGCGCACGTCACCATTTGTGCCGACCGGCAGTTCGCGCAAATCAATGCTGTCAAAATTGTAATCGCTGCTGACGTCTGAGTTGTCCAACGTCAACGCCGTCATGAAGTTCTGGTAGACTTCAGTGAATGTCTTATTGGTGCCGTAATCCTGCAACACTTTGTCGACGCTGGCCATTCCCTGGCTGTCGCCGTCTGTTGCCAATTCACGGATGAATTCCTGGCCGAACTTGTCGTACATATAAAGAGTGAACAGGTAGACCTGGCCATAATCCGCAATCGTTTCAGGTCCGGTCGCTGATGTTCCATGCTCATCCCAGTTGACTAGCGAGTTTTCCGGATGGTCCAAATAGAAGTTGATCGATCCTTCTCCGTGGCCATATCCGCCCAGAAATTCAGAGAAAGTCGACATGCCTTCGTTCAACCAGGTTTCTTCAGAAGGGTCGTTATCCGCTTGGATCAAATGCTGCAATTCGTGGATCGTCGTCCCGAAGAATGTGTTCTCCAGACGCGTTTCCCATGAATTCGTATCAATGGTGATGATGTTGCGGTCTGTATAGTTTTCAAGAGTCTGCCAGAAGAAGCCGGCAACAAAGAATGGATAGCTCGGATCGTTCCAGCCTTCATCCTGGACATTATCGACCAGCATGATGACTTTATCGGACCCTTCGTAATAGCCTTCAGGAAGGCCGACCATGCCAGGAAGCGGCGAGTTGGAGCCATCAAGCTGGTCAGGTGTTCCGAAGAAATCAGTGGCTACCGGATAGATATTGCTGTCGAATTCAGCCTTCAATTTATCCACCTGCGCCTGCGTCACCACATCCGCTGGTTTCGGGTTATTTGGTCCATATGCCAAGTCATTAGCAACCCAGATTTCCACGTTGTCGCCTACACTGCGCAGTGTAAATTCTTTAAAACTTAAGTTGCGGTCGAGAAATTTTTTCGTCCCGCCATCGTATGTAAAGGCCCCGTCGGCTGCCGCATCAGCCGTTCCGCCTGCCGCTTCATCCGCCTGCGCTTTTATCTTTTTATCCGCTTCTTTTTTAAAGTTTGCATCCTGCGTCAACTCATTCAGGCTTTGATCGATATCAATCCGGTCCCCGTATCGTTCACTGTTCCAGTCCTTCATTGTTGGCACTGCCTCGGTTGGTGCCGCTGCAGCTGCTGGCGCGAATAAAGATAGAGTTAACGCACTAGCCGATAAGATCGATACCCATTTGCTGTTCTTCATATTGCATCCCCTTTCGAACTGTCAGAATATTGTTTCTTTGGAAATCTTACCATGACAGAATAATCAGAAGAATAGGGAATAAGATATATTTTTTCATCCTTCTTTTAGTTAAAAAGAGTGAAGTAAAGGAAAAAAAAACAAAAAAAACCGCCCCTCACAGGCGGTTTGTCCCTTATTTTAATGCACTTTCCAGATCTTCAATCAAATCTTCTACATCTTCGATCCCGACTGAAATCCGGACAAGCCCTTCGACAATGCCCAGTTCAGCTCGGCGTTCGATAGGTATCGACGCATGGGTCATCTGTGCCGGTACGGAAATCAAGCTTTCGACCGCCCCCAAACTTTCAGCCAAGGTGAAGTATTTCAGCTTGGCCAATAATTCTCCGGCTTTTTCTTTGCTGCCTACATCAAATGAAATCATGCCGCCAAAACCAGTTGCCTGTTTCTGCATTAATTCACGTCCAGGGTGGCTTTCCAGTCCTGGGTAGATGACTTTTCCGACCGCTTCATGCGCTTCCAAAAACTCCGCGATTTTCTGTGCATTGGCGTTGGCTTCTTCCATGCGCAAGCCCAATGTCTTCAATCCGCGGATCAGCAGCCATGAATCCTGCGGCCCTAAAATCGCACCGATGGAATTCTGGACAAAATGGACCTCTTCAGCAAGCTCTGCTGAATTGACGACCACCAGTCCGGCGACAACATCGCTGTGTCCGCCGATGTATTTTGTCGCGCTGTGCACAACAATATCCGCCCCCAACACAATCGGGTTCTGCAGATACGGCGTCATGAACGTGTTGTCGACAATCGTCAGCAAGCCCTTCGATTTCGCGAAGGCTGCAACCGCTTCAATATCCGTCACTTTCAACAGCGGATTGGTTGGCGTTTCAATGAAAATCGCTTTGGTGTTTTCTTTGACCGCCGCTTCCACTTCCGCCAGGTTGCCGGTATCGACAAAGGTAAATTCCAGGCCGAAACGGTTCAGGACTTTATTGATGACGCGGTAAGTTCCGCCGTAGACGTCATCTGTCAATACAACATGGTCGCCCGCCGAAAACATCATCATCACTGACGAAATGGCGGCCATTCCTGAGCCGAATGCGAAACCGGCGTGGCCGAATTCCACATCTGCAATCAATTCCTCGAGTGCATGGCGTGTCGGATTGCCCGTCCGCGAGTATTCATACCCTTTAAATTTGCCGACCGATTCCTGCTTATAGGTGCTGACCTGATAGATCGGCGTAGACACCGCGCCTGTCGCTTCATCTCCGACAATGCCACCGTGGATTAATCTTGTTTTTGGTTTCATTACTGATCCTCCTCAAAACTTCTGCTATAAATATTTTGGCTCATATAACGTTCGCTTGAGTCAGCAAAGACAGTCACAATATGGCTTCCCGGCTTAGCGGTTTCCGCTTCCCGGAGCGCTGCTACAAAAGCTGCACCGGAAGAGCTTCCCACTAATAAACCTTCGTTTTTTGCCAACTCGCGAACGGCCATAAATGCTTCTTTATCCAGGATGGTATGGATGGCTTCAAAATAACTGGCATCCATATAATCCGGCAAAAACTCCATGCCGATGCCTTCAGTCAAATGTGGCCCTGATGGCCCGCCGTTTAAGATCGAGCCTTCCGGTTCCACGATGACTGTTTTGATGGCCTGATTTTTTGATTTCAAATAACGCGCCGTACCCATGAAAGTGCCGCCAGATCCTGCTCCAGCAATAAAGACGTCAATTTTGCCGTCCAACGCTTCCCAGACTTCCGGCCCAAGTGTCCGGACATACGTTTCGGGATTTGCGGGATTGGAAAATTGGGAAGGAGAAAATGCCCCTTCCGCTTCCACCAATTCTTTGGCCTTGGCGATTGCGCCTTTGATGCCTTTTTCAGTCGGCGTATTGATGACTTCCGCACCTAATGCGCGCATCAGCCCCTGTTTTTCCTGACTGAATTTTTCAGGCACTACAAATTTCACGTGATAGCCTTTGCCGATGGCGGCGATCGCCAAACCGATGCCGGTGTTGCCGGCAGTCGGCTCGATCATTGTGCCGCCCGGCTTCAGAACTCCGCGTTTCTCAGCGTCTTCTATCAACGAAACGCCCAAACGGTCTTTGACGCTGCCTCCGGGGTTAAAATACTCCAGTTTGGCGAAAATGCGGCAGCCGTTCGGGATTTCGCTGTGTGTCAGTTCCAGCAGTGGCGTATTGCCGATCAGTTGCTGAATTCCAGTAACATAGTTCATCGTTATTCTCCTTAGATCGCTTTATCCGCGAAGACTTGGCGCCATTGGTCTTTTTTCGCCAGCATTTCACGCGCCAGTTCTTTTGCGCCTTCCAGGCTATGGCTTGCAGCCCAGCCGCATTGCACTTCATTGCATGCCGGCACTTCGTCCGCTTCAATAACATCCTTCAATGTGCTTTCCAGGATGCGGAGAATATCTTCGTAATCATCATGGTTGATGACGGATAAGTAAAAGCCCGTCTGGCATCCCATCGGCCCGATGTCCACAATGTCATCTGAATGGTTGCGGCTGTGTTCAGCCATCATATGCTCAAGCGAATGAAGTCCAGGCATATCCATATGTTCTTTGTTCGGCTGCTTGAAACGGATGTCGTATTTGCGGATTGTGTCGCCTTTTGCTCCGGTTTTTTCTCCTGCTAAACGTACATACGGCGCCACTACTTTTGTGTGATCCAAGTTAAAGCTTTCAACATTCATTTTTTTCATCCTAATCGCTCCTTGTTTCTTATTTTTTAGTTGCATCAATCAGAAATACGTAATTGTTCATCTTCGACAATTCTACCGTAAACCCTGCATCCGTAATCAACTTTTCCATGACAGGCACCGTGGTGTAATACTCACGGTTCAAGTCCTCTACTAGATTAGCATGACCTCTCGCTTGTTCAAATGCAATTATTTCCTTTTTGGCATCTTCTGATTCGAATAGCGTATCTGCGAAAACCACTTTGCCTCCTGCCGGCAATTGTTTTGCATAAATCTGGAATGCCTGTGCTTTTTCTGCATCTGTCAGGTGATGGAATGCGTAAGAGCTGACAAAGCTCTGCGGCGTGACGCCTGCATCAAATTCCAGAAAATCGCCGTCGGTGACTGTCAGGCCTTCTAGTTTTTGCGCCGTCACTTCACGCATCGCCTCGTTCGGTTCGATTCCGACCACTTCGAGGCCGCGGCCCAGAAGTTTTTCCGTCAAGTTTCCCGTCCCGACACCGAACTCCACAACCGGACCAATCGCCGCATCGGCAACGGCCTGCAGAATTTCATTATATTTTAAGAAGACGTCCTTGTATTCCTCGTCTTTTCCGCTGACCGACTCATCATAGGTATGCACCCATTCATCAAAGATCCGTACAAATTCCCGTCCCATAAAAATGCCCCTTTACGTTTATATTCAATAAAACCAATAGAGTTACTCGGCTTTATTTATAACACATTGCTAGAGAGGTTTCAACTATATGAAATGGGTCTTGGACCAAGCTTTCATCCTGGCTTTGTTAAAATCCAGTCCATGAAAAAAAGCCAGGCTGCGCTCACCTGGATTGCCGTTTTGTTTTTAACGGCGCATATAGCATTCATGGATGCAGAAAAAAGGCTGTATGTTTACATATAAAGATGTGATGGCGCTCCGCTTGCTCAAATCTTGAGAATGGGCGGGACGTCTGCTTTTTTGCCGATGAGCGTCACCAGCAGCTTTTCAAATTGCGGCAGCGAGACTTGCACGATTCTGCCAGTCAACAAGGCGACTGCAATGGTCCCGACACCAACCGGTCCGCCGAGCAGCCAGCCGAGGAAAGCGACGCCCACTTCGATTCCTGCACGTACCACGCTGATGCTGAGTCCGGTTTTCTCAACCAGCATCATCATCAGGCTGTCCCGCGGTCCCGCTCCGATTTTCGGCGACACATAGAGGCCCACGCCATAGCCCGAAACGATGATGCCGGCCGACAAAATCACGATTTGCCCGACCAGCGTCTGAATATCCGGAATCAGGAAATTGAAAATATCGATGAAAACACCGATCAGCACCATGTTCAAGAAGGTACCGATTTGCGGAATTCTTCGTGTAAACAAAGCCGTGCTGGCAATCAGCACAAATCCCGCGATGACCGACCAGGTGCCGATGGTCAATCCGAAGTTCAGGTACAGCCCGACATGCAGCACATCCCAAGGCCCGATGCCCAGCTTGCTGCCTTTGATGGTCATAGTAAAACCGAGAGCAAGAACAATCAATCCAACAATAAAAAACAACCAGCGGTAAAACAGCGAACGCTTCATCCAAATCCTCTTCTCTTCTAATGTGATATGAAAAATCCACCCATTCAAAAAGAATGGATGGAGGCCTCATTGACCGGAGGCTGTCAATTCCGCAAACTGGCCGTTTGCCACAGCTGCCAGTCTAGCAGGAGACAGTTTTAACTGCATGCCGATTTTACCGGCAGAAACGATCATTTCAGGCAATTGCTCAGCTTCCGCTGACACAAAGGTGGGAAACAGTTTTTTCATTCCGACAGGTGAACAGCCGCCCCGGATATAGCCGGTCAATGCCAGAATATCCTTGGCCGGGGCCATGTCGATTTTCTTTTCGCCGGCTGCTTTGGCCGCCTTTTTCAAATCCAGTTCTTCTGCAACTGGAATGACGAAAACATATGCCTGCTTTGACGCACCAATCGCCACCAATGTCTTGTAGACAAGCTTGGCAGAAGAGCCGATTTTAGCGGCGACGGAAACGCCATCCACTTTGCCGTCATCGGTACTGTAATAGAGCAGTTCGTAAGGGATTTGCTCTTTGTCGAGCATCCGTGCTGCATTGGTTTTCGCGATTTTCTTAGCCATGGCGTCTTCTCCTTATCTGAAAACTCTCTTCTTCACAGCATACCATCATCTGCAGCGGGATTCTATTCGGTTTGGCCCAATAGTTTCTTCAGCGCTTCAGCCATCGCCGTATTTTGCGGCGCTTCATCCTGTTGGTTCAGGTATTTATTGACATCTTTCTTATTGGCTTTGGACTGGCCGGACTTTTTGCGTTTTTCGAAGGCCGACAGCTTTTCGCGATGCCCGCATTTGCAGACGAATATCTTGCCGTCCCCTTCGCCCTGCATCTCCAGTTTCTTGTGGCAGTTCGGGCAGCGCGCATTGGTCTGCATCGCCACATTCTTTTTGTAGCCGCAGTCACGGTCCTGGCAGACATTCATCTTGCCGCGCTTGCCGTTGACTTCAAGAAGCGGCTTGCCGCAATCCGGGCACATTTTGCCGGTGATGTTGTCATGTTTGAATTTCTTGTCGCTCTTCTTGATGTCCGACACCGACTTCTCGGCGAAGACGATCATTTCTTTAATGAATTCTTCTTTTTTCAGTTGGCCTTTGGCGATTTTGGTCAATTGCTGTTCCCAGTCGGCTGTCAGTTTCGGCGACTTCAAGTCTTCCGGAACAAGCTCCAGCAGCTGGCGGCCTTTTGAGGTGATCGTCAGGTCCTTGCCTTTTTTCTCGATCAGGAAGGTGTTGAACAATTTATCGATGACGTCGGCACGCGTCGCTACGGTACCGAGGCCGCCTGTTTCGCCGAGCGTCTGGATCAGCTCTTTCGATTCGCCGCTCATGAACTGCGCCGGATTTTCCATAGCACCCAGCAGCGTCCCTTCATTGAAGAAAGCGGGCGGCTTGGTTTTGCCGTCAGTCAAGGCGATCCCTTTGATAGCCAACTTCTGGCCGTTTTCGAATGGCGCCAGTGTCGTATCGTTGTCGTCGTCTTCATCTTTGTAGACGCGTTTCCAGCCTTCATTGCGGACCGTATTGCCTTTGGCCAGGAAGGTTTCCCCGCCAGCCGTCAGCTTGACGGTCGTCTGGTCGTACTCATACTGCGGATAGAATACCGCGAGAAAACGCTTGACGATCATATCGTATAATTTAATCTCTTTATCGGACAAATCATGCAGCGGCGGCGTTTCTTCGGTCGGGATGATGGCATGGTGATCGGAAACTTTGGCATCGTCAATGACACCGTTTTGCGGCGCCACCGGATTTTTCAGGATCATCGCGGCCAGGCTGCGGTACGGCCCCATCTGCACCGCTTTGACACGGTCTTTCAGCGTGTCACGCATATCGCTCGTCAGATGCTTCGAATCGGTCCGCGGATACGTCACGATTTTATAGCGCTCGTACAGGTTCTGCAGCGTGTTGAGCGTCTCTTTCGCCGACCAGCTATAGCGCTTGTAGGCTTCTTTCTGCAGTTCGGTCAAGTCGAATAAAGGCGGTGCCGGCTGCCGTTTCGGCGTAATTTTGATATCCGTCACCGTGCCTTCATGCGTGTTCTGGAGTTTTTCGAACAGCTGATCGACTTTGTCCTTATCGAAGGAGTGCGTCGAGTTGCCGTCCGTCCAGGTGAACGCGGCCTTGTCGGTGACAGCCTGCATGCCGTAATAGGGCTTTGGCTGGAAATTGCGGATCTGCTGCTCGCGTTCGGCAATCATCGCCAGTGTCGGCGTCTGCACGCGGCCCGTCGACAATTGCGCATTGTATTTGACGGTCAGCGCGCGCGTCGCATTGATGCCGACCACCCAGTCCGCTTCCGCGCGCGCGACAGCTGCCGCGTAAAGGTTTTCGTAGGCGCCGCCGTCTTTCAGGTTATTGAAGCCGTCTTTGATGGCTTTGTCGGTCACCGACGAAATCCACAGCCGCTTCACCGGTTTGCGCGTATTCGTCTTCTCCAGGATCCAGCGCGCCACCAGCTCGCCTTCGCGCCCGGCGTCTGTTGCGATGATAACTTCATTGACATCGCCGCGCTGCAGCTGTGATTTGACAGCATTGTATTGCTTCATCGACTGCTTGATCGGCACCAGCTTGAACGGTTTCGGAATGATCGGCAGCGTGTCCATCTTCCATTCCTTAAAGTCGTTGTCGTATTGCTCCGGCTGGGCATGCGTCACCAAGTGGCCAAGCGCCCACGTGACGATATACTGCTTGCCTTCCAAGTACCCGTTGCCTTTTTGTTCGCATCCAAGAACGCGCGCAATATCACGCGCCACGGACGGCTTTTCTGCTAAAACGATCGATTTCATTTGGATTCACCCTCATTTCTGATGTGATTATTGTAACATTTTCTGATTTTAAAGGAAAAAAATGCGCCAGAATCATATTTCTCGTTCAATGGAACATATTTAAAGTTTTGTGAGTCGTATTTCAGAAATAATGGAACGTATTTCATTCCCAAT
The DNA here is from genome assembly GCF_056680115.1 of Planococcus sp. BI3. NCBI lineage: Bacteria > Bacillati > Bacillota > Bacilli > Caryophanales > Caryophanaceae > Planococcus > Planococcus sp. BI3. Next base: position 3,384,873 of record NZ_CM155266.1, on the reverse strand, counting down.
GGATCGTATCCAGTTAAAACTGCATTACCATGAAAATAAAGTCGGAATATTCTTGATTTCATTAGTCAATAACGCTATATTATTTTAAACTCCCTTGAAAGGAATGATGTGTTTGCAACTGGTTGAACGCCGGCGGCCCAATATCCTTATTTATTTGGAAGCATTGCTGGCCCGCACCCCTCTCCATCATCCAACCTATGCCGATGTAAAAGAAAAAGTGAGGACCTGGACCGCTGGATATGCCGGCGAAAAGTGGTTTGACCGAATCTGGCATGATTATGCAAGCGATGAAATCTTCAGAGTTATCCCCGACTATGCTATTCCTGCCCATCAAATGGATGCCATCTGTGTCTTTTCCAAATTCATTGCCATTATCGAGATTAAAAACATCGGTGGAGTCATTGAAATGGACGGAACGACTCGGCAATTCACCCGCACACTGCATACAGAAACCATGGGTATGAGAAATCCCGACGATCAGCTTTATCGCCATGAAAAAAAGATCCGGCAGCTGACCAACTATAAGATTCCTGTTATCGGCATTGTTGTATTTACAAATCCCTCAAGCATCCTCAAGCTCGAAGCTGTTGAACGACGAGTTATCCATCTCTCCGGGCTTCCATTTGTATTAGATCAATTGATTGAACAACATGCCACCTACCCTTCATTTGATGTTCCCCAACTATGCGATCTTCTCCTGGCTTACCAATGTCCACCCACAGCCTATCAGTCCGAACCCATTACTTTCCCATTACAAACCGGTGTTTTTTGTTCCGCATGCTCTTTTTCAAAAATGGTCTATTCCCGCGATTTATGGCGGTGCCTCAATTGCAGCCACAGGCAGCAAGATTCTCATTTATTAGCCCTGCAAGATTATCGCTTATTAGTTGCAGACACTATTTCGAATCAGGAATTCCGTAGCTTTACGGAGATGGAGTCAAGGTCGAACGCTGTGAAAATTTTAAAACGCTGCGGTTTCAAAACTGTCGGCAACTATAAAAGCCTCAGGTATATGATTCCTGAGATGGACTTGCGGAATAAAGCCAAATAGGGAGCAAAATCGTATTTCGGGCTCAATGGATCATATATGCGTGGCTGTGGGTCGTTTCCTATTCCTAACGAATCGTATTTCCAGGCTTATGGAACGTATTTCATTTCCAGCGGAACACAAACAAAAAAACCTCCCACAAAGGGAGGTTTTTCTCATCAATCAAGGATTATCCAGCGTTTCCTTCGACAGATGCTTGCTCATCTCGGCGTATTGCACAAAGACGCGGGCCAGCTCGCGCAGGCGGTTGTGGACGTCTTCATTGGTGATGGTGTTGGTGTCATCGAAATGGCTGGTATGGGTGTAGACGTAGTTCGGCGTCACCAGGCAGCGGAAATAATCGAGAATCGGCTTGAGCTGGTTTTCGATGACCAGGTGATGCTGGTAGGTGCCGCCGTTCGCGACGATCGATACCGGCTTGTAGCGCATCGTGCGCGGGTGCAGCATATCAAATGTATTTTTCAGGACACCGGGGATCGATCCCTGGAAAATCGGCGACGCGATGATGTAGCCGTCGGCATCTTCAAAGCGGCGGACGATTTCCTGCATGCTGTCATTGTATTCGCCAAGCGGGCGGCCATCGACGAATTGGTGGTCGTAATCGGCCAGTTTTAAAATCCGTAATTCCATTTCCGGATTGAACTCCTTGATGTAAATCTGCACCTGCTCCAGAATGGCACCGGTCTTGCTGCCCAAAATTGTTCCGTCTACTAATAAAACCTTCATAATCCTATGTCCTCCTCAAAATGCGCAAAGTAGCTGTTGGTTGTGTATGTGGCAAGCCGAATCATTGTAAAGATCCGCAACAATCCGTTTGATTTAATCATAACAAACCCTGTTTCACAATACGCATTGAAAAGCTTAGGAGCGGATGATTTCATTCTTTAGGCTGAGTGGCGAGCTTGAAACGTTTATTTTCCAATCGCTCTTGTGTCCGGTCCGACTGGCGGATAGGTGAAGTGAAGCTGACGACGGTATCTCCCGCTTTCGGCTCGAGCTTATTGTTTTCAGCGAAAAATTCAATTTTGCCCTGCGGCCGCTGGATAAACAGCGGAATGGTTTCGCCAGTCCATTTGCCCTTGAAGTCCTCGAAGCTGAACTGCGCTGTCAATTGCGTTTTGCGCATCGTGTAGCCTTGTTCTACCTTCATCTCCAGCTCGTGGATGTTCCACGTTTCCCCGAACAGGGTCCGGCCGCTTAAAGAAGAATGGAAGTCGGCTGGATCACCTTCATGGATCGCCGTCTGGTAAAGGTTTGCGCGCCCCAGTTCAGGGACAAAGTTATTGACGACAAGTGCATTGTAGGAGTCGGTTTCAGTAGCGACAATCATCGTCTCGTAAGGCGTCAATTCCACTTCATAATCTGTGTGCTCCGACAGGATTTCACCGGCATAAGTATTTAACCCGACTTGGCGGGCTCCCTGCAGACGCCCCCAGGAAGGATCCATGATCAGCACGTTTTTATTGAAATCAGCCAGCGCTTCACCAAGCTTGGTTGCGAACCGGCTGGCCCCAACGATGATGATGCCAGGTTCGTCGGCAGTCGCCAGACCCAGCTTCCTGCCCAGCCAGCCGATGGTGAAACCATGGGCAACCACAGTCGAAAAGACCAGTGCAAAGGTCAGGGCCGTCAGCAGTTCCGCATCCGCAAAACCAGCATCCAGCAAGACTCCCGCAAAATAACCGGAAACCGTCAATGCCACGATGCCGCGCGGTGCAATCCAACCGACCAAGGTCTTTTCCTGAATGGTCAATTCGGTGCCGATTGTCGACAGCCAAATGGATAAGGGGCGAACGATGAACAAGGTCGCCAATACGAATGAAATGATTTGCCAATTGAAGATTTCAATCAATACACCGAGGCTTAACGAAGCGGTCAGCATGACAAAAATACTGGAAATCAACAAGACCGAAATATTTTCCTTGAAATGGCGCATATCATTGATTGAAGCAATATTCATATTGGCCATGATCATGCCCATAGCGGTCACTGCCAGCAGCCCCGTTTCGTGCATGACCATATCCGACACGACAAAAGTCAGTAAAACTACACCAAAAACCATTGGCGCTTTCAGAAATTCAGGCATCTGCCCCTTCTCGAACATCAGCCCCATAAGCCCTCCGGCTCCGGCGCCAAGTGCGACTGCAAACAGGGAGGCCAGGAAGAACAGGCCAAAGGCGGACGCTGTTACGTCGCCAATGGCGAACAGCACAAACTGAAACGCGAACAAAGCCAGGAGCGCTCCGAAAGGATCCACGATAATGCCTTCCCATTTCAGGATGGCCGCTGGACGCGATTTTAATTTTGCCTGCCGCAGCAATGGCAGGATGACGGTTGGCCCGGTGACGATGAACAGCCCGCCAATGACGAAGGCCACCGCCCACGATAAACCGGCGATATAATGCGCCGCCAGGGAACCCACAATCCAGGCGATGAACGCGCCCAGCGTGACAATCCGTAAAATGGGTTTGCCGAAGGTACGGATTTCCTTGAAATTCAAATTCAGGCTGCCTTCAAAGAGGATGATGGCTACTGCCAATGAAACAAAGGGATTGAACAGATCTCCGAAACTTTCAGCTGGATCGATGATGCCGAATATCGGTCCAACCAAGAGCCCGGCAATCGACATCAGCACAATGGCAGGAAGTTGAAAACGCCAAGCGATCCATTGGGAGAGCACCCCCAGAAAAATAATGAGCATCAAATCGAATAATAAAGTATCGATGGCAAGTCACTTCCTTTTGCTTTTTTTGGAATTATACAGGTTTTATATAGTGAAGGAAAATCATAAAAGATTCAACTTTTGTGTTTTTGTGTTACACTGGTAGAAAAATAAGGGTGATTTTGTGAACAAACAGGAATTGGAATACACAATTGCTGAGCTGAAGATGGATTATGTCCACCATCAAGGTGATATCGAAAAGCTTGAAACGACTGGACATACTGGAATGCTGGAAAAAGCGGAATTGCGTTTGGAAAAAATGGAACTACAACTTGCGGAATTAAACAAAAAACTCGCGGATCTGTAACCGCGATTTTTTTTATGATATTGGAGGAATTTATTAAATGAGTTTATTGACAGTAGAAAATTTAAGCCACACGTTCGGTGACCGGACACTTTTCAACGATGTATCTTTCCGATTGGTCGAAGGCGAACATGTTGGATTAGTTGGAGCAAACGGTGTCGGGAAATCGACAATGATGAATATTTTAACAGGCAAGATCATCCACGATGATGGGCGTGTTGAATGGCAGCCACGGACGCATTACGGTTATTTGGACCAGCACACGGAGCTGCAGTCTGGACGCACAATTCGCGAAACTCTTCAGGACGCGTTCCTGCCTCTTTACCAGAAAGAAGCGGAATTGAACGATATCGCCATGCAAATGGGCGATGCCGACTCTGAACGCCTTGAAGAACTGCTGGAGCTGATGGCGGAAGCGCAGGACGCTTTGGATGCTGGAGACTTTTATACCCTTGACGGCAAAGTTGAAGAAATCGCTCGCGGCCTTGGCCTTGATGCAATCGGCCTTGACCGCAATGTTGAAGCCCTTTCAGGTGGACAGCGCACCAAGCTGCTCTTGGCGAAGCTGCTTCTTGAAAAGCCGAAAGTATTGCTTTTGGATGAGCCGACCAACTATCTGGACGAAGAGCATATCCAGTGGCTCGTCAATTATTTGAAGAACTATCCGCATGCTTTCCTGTTGATTTCGCATGATACGGAATTTATGAGCAGCGTTACCAGCGTTATCTTCCACTTGGAATTTTCACGTTTGACGCGCTATACAGCGACTTACGAAAAATTCATCGAACTTGCGGAATTGAGCAAGCAACAGCATCTGGATGCCTATGAAAGACAAGAAGACATGATCAAGAAAACCGAGACTTTTATTGCGAAAAACAAAGCGCGTGCTTCGACGACCGGCCGTGCCAAGTCCCGCCAGAAACAGCTGGACCGCATGGATCGCATCGACAAGCCGGAAGTTGCGGCAAATCCACAATTCGCCTTCAAGGAAACACGCAGCCCGAGCCGTTACGTCGTTGAAGCGGAAGCTCTTTCCATCGGCTATGACAAGGCGCTCCTGCCGCCGTTGACCTTTATGATTGAACGCGGCGAAAAAATCGCTCTTGTCGGCATGAACGGTGTCGGGAAATCGACCTTGCTGAAAACGATGCTTGGCAAAATCAAACCGCTTGATGGTGATGTGCTGCGCGGTGAATATTTGACTCCGAGTTATTTCGAACAGGAAGTCAAAGCACCGACCCATACGCCGCTTGATGAAATCTGGGCCGCTTATCCGAGCATGGACCAGGGCCAAGTGCGCGGTGCCCTTGCCCGTACTGGCTTGAAAAACGAACATATTTCGCGCCCGATGACACAGCTGAGCGGTGGCGAACAAGCCAAAGTCCGTCTTTGCAAATTGATGATGGAAGAAAGCAATTGGCTGATTTTCGATGAGCCGACCAACCACTTGGACATCAATGCAAAAGCTGAACTGAAACGCGCGATGCAAGCTTATAAAGGCACCATCGTTCTGGTAAGCCACGAACCCGACTTCTACGAAGACTTGGCAACAAAAGTCTGGGACGTTGAAGAATGGATCGCAGCAGGCCAACAGGTACAGCCAAAATAAATAAAAATGCCTCTTCCGGTTTTCCGGAAGAGGCATTTTTCAATACGTCGTCAATTTGAATAGTTTTTGGAATCCATAGATTCCGCGTTGCCAAAATGTGAAATCGTCTTGGTATTCTTCAGTTTCCAATGTATATAATGCGTCTTCATTGTCCCATAATCGATCAAAATAAGTTTCCATTTCTCCAGTCAGCTCGCTGCCGTTCGGAGCGACAATCCGGATATTGCTTTCCAGATTATAATCATTGAACGCCCGCTCCGTGTAATTCGTGGAACCGCCTGAAATGATTGTTTGGTCAGGTGTTTGGATCATGATGGATTTTGTATGGAATTGTCCGACCACCGCATTATACCAGCGTACCTGCAAACGATCTTCCGTCTCTGCCAGCATTTCATGAACTACCGGCCGGTTCGGCAATCCGGTTTTTTCAGTACCAAAGGCATTTTCATTGGCATCCAGGATCAAGCGGACGTCCACTCCCCGATTGGCCGCGTCTGTCAAGGCATTGACGACACTGCTTTCAGAGATATAGAACATCGCCAATTGGATGGTGTCGCCTTCTGCTGTCCCTTCAATATCCGAAAGCAAAGCATCCAGCACTTTCCGTTCCGTCAAATACTGTACTTGATAGTCACCCTCTTGTTCAGCCGCCTCAATTCTGGGCAGCTCCGGCCCACCAGAAAATAGGGATACGGCTTCTTCCGCTTCGAGAATATCATTCAGGACGGGTCCGCTGACTTTAAAGGCCATGTTGCCGTGCAGACCACTGGCATTGTGGGGATTCGCCGAACTGATCAATGCCTCCCTTTCCGTAATGACCGCTTTCCGGTGATTGGCTTTGATATTCATCATCTTCAAATAAGAGGACACCGTTAAGTCGGGTGCGTCACTCGACATCCCATTCGGCACCCAGCCTTTTCCGCCGGCATCAAACCATTGGAAAATCACCCGGTAAAATCCGGAATACAGCGGGGTGGAGTCGCGCAGCTTGTCGAGGTCTGTAGTGATGACTTCGACGCCTTCGTCTTCCAATGTACCCAGAAATTGATTTTCATAGGATCCATAGCCATAATTCAGCGGATCTGTAATAAAGTAGATGGGAAAATCCGGATTTTCTTCTTTTTTGTCGAGTAAATGATCGGTCAAAGTTTCTGCTACTGCCGGGAAATCCGTGTCCTGATCATTGTAATTATCAAAAAGGAAAAGGTCGAGGACGATGAATTCTTCCGCCTCATCAATCATGTCGTAAATTTCATTGAATATCCGCAATTCACTTTCTGTTTCCGTGCCTTCTTTATCTTGGGCATAAGACAAATCATAAATCATTTCAACCTGCTCAACCGCATGGAGGTCGCCTGCGCTTGAAATTCCTTCAGGCAAGGGCTTGAAAGTCTGCCATGCGATGACGGCGATATAAAGGAATGCCAGAATGCCGACGGTGCCCATAACAATCCGCCTTCTTCTGCTCCAATTCTGAAACTTTTTCTTTTTCATGGACTTTCCCCCTCCTGTATATTATAACCAGTCAGAGAATAAAATCCTTAAAATATTTTCCATAAAAAAAACAACCGAATTTTCGGTTGTTTTCTTTTTATATTAGATGACCACGACATATTCACGTGTCCGGTCGTCTTCCATCAGCATGTCCTTTAATCGCTGTTTGCCGCGGAACAGGCGGGATTTCACTGTACCGATCGATACTTTCATGGCGTCCGCAATTTCAATCAGTGAATATTGATGAACATAAAAATACAAGATGGTCGTACGGTATATCGTATCCAACTCTGCAATCTTGTGGCGGATCATGACGGAAACATCCTGTTTTTCCAGCAGTTCGGCCACTCCCGTTGAATCAGAAGGAATCAAATCAAGCAGCGATACGTCCAAACCTTCCGGCTGCTGGATCACATGCTTGCTGCGCCGTACGTTTTTGCGGTAACGATCACGGAACGTATTCATACAGATTGTCGTCAGCCATGCCTTTACATGATCCACTTCAGCAATCGAAGATTCATAGCGTACAACTTTCAGCCAAACTTCCTGCATCAGATCTTCCGCTTCGGCTTTATTGCGTGTCAGTTTCAAACATAAATGATAAATGTACCGATTGTATTCTGTGTATAGCGTTTCCATGATCGTGCCCCCGTCCGTTCTGCTTGTCCAGCGAAGCAGTTGTTGCTTTCGCTTTCTCTTATATCCTTATCTTGACGGAAGTTTCCCTTTCACTCTATCGCATCTGCTTTCATTCTCCTTACAAAGGTGTAATAAAGGGAACTTTTTATAAACAGGCATTTTCCCTATTGATTAGATCTGGAACAAAAAAATCCCCTGTCCGAGGACAGGGGATTTTCTATGCCAACGCTTCTTCTTTATCCGTTTTCGTCATTGTTAAGCGGACAATACGATTTCGGTCCATTTCATTGATTTCTACGTGAAGATTTTCATAGGTGAACTGCTCGCCTTCATCCGGCACATGCCCAAGCTGCTGCATGACAAAACCGGCGATGGTATCGTGGTCATTCGGCACTTCCACTTTGAACATGTCATTAACATCTTCAATCTCAAGGCGGCCGTGGCACGACAACAAGGTATCCGTCATTTCAAACACCAGTTCATCATCTTCTACATCCGTTTCATCTTCGATATCCTGGCCGATCATTTCTTCGATAATGTCTTCGTGCGTGACAATTCCAAGTGTTCCACCGTATTCATCCAAAATAACCGCCATGTGTTTCTTCTTCGCCATCATCATTTTAAAGACTTTTTCCACGCTCACTGACTGGACTACGAACAAAGGATTATCGTCCATCAGCTCTTCCAGCGTCAAATTCGGGTTCATCGACCATTCGATCAGTTTTTTCGAATAAAACAAACCGACGACATTGTCCATGCTTTCTTCATAAACCGGATAGCGTGTATAGGAAGAATCCAAAATCAAATCACGGACCTCTTCATAGGTTGAGCCGATGGCAATCCCCACTGTATCCGTCCGGTGAGTCGACATGACATCCGACACGTCTTTGTGCGGGAAATCCAGAACTCCTTTGATGCGCTCAGATTCGTCTTCTTCGAAAGTCCCTTCAGTTGATGCAATATCAACCATTGTCCGCAACTCTTCTTTTGTCATAGTCGCTTCTTTCACAGAACCTTTGGAGATGATGCGAATAAAGATATTTGTAAATTGTGCCAGTAACCAAGTTAAAGGCTTTAATACGACCACCAAGAAACTGATGACTGGAAAAACGATATACGCCACTTTATCAGAGAATGTCGCTGCAATTGTTTTTGGCAGCACTTCCCCAAAAATGATCAGAATGACCGTTAGAATAGCAGTCGCAACTCCGACTTCCCATCCCCGCGTAATAGCAATTGTAGTCACTAATGTTGGCAGCATGATGTTGGCAATATTGTTGCCGATTAAGATTGTTGTAATCATTCGGTCCGGCTTCGCAATTAACTTTTGCAGTTTCTGTGCCTTAATGTCACCCTGCTCTGCGCGAAGATGGACCTTCATCCTATTTACTGCGGTTAATGCCGTTTCGCTTCCCGATAGAAAGAACGACATCATCAAAAAGATACCTAATGCTATAAACAATTTTATTTCCTCCAGTGCCTTAAACACATAATTTTACGAACTCTTTCCGTACTAAACACTATACCATAGCCAATTTCCACTTGTCGAAAACCAAAACCTGGTATGTTATAATTTTTTCATACTTAAAATTAATGAATCGAGGGATCTTTGATGAACGCTCAAGCCATAGACCAATACTTTAAAGACAACCGGGAAGCACATCTGGAAGAATTAAAAACGTTTTTGCGCATCCCTTCTGTCAGCTCTTTATCCGAACATAAAGCGGATATGCAAAAAGGGGCAGAATGGCTGATCACCGCACTGGAAAGTGCAGGCATGGAAAATGCGAAAATCGATGAAACTGATGGGCATCCTGTTGTTTATGCAGACTGGCTCCATGCAGAAGGCAAACCGACCGTTCTGGTATACGGCCATTATGATGTCCAACCGGTCGATCCCCTGAATTTGTGGGAGTCGGCTCCTTTTGAACCGCAAGTGCGCGACAATAAACTTTATGCCCGCGGCGCAAGCGACGACAAAGGACAGGTCTTCATGCACATCAAAGCTGCTGAGGCTCTTCTGAAGTTGAACGGTGAATTGCCGGTCAATATCAAATTCATCATCGAAGGTGAAGAAGAGATCGGCAGTCCGAACCTTCCGAAATATGTCGAAGAAAACCAGGAATTACTGAAAGCTGATGTCATCGTCATTTCTGATACCGGCATGCAAGGGCCAGGACGCCCAGCTGTCTGCTACGGATTGCGCGGGCTTGCCGGCATCCAGATCGATGTCAAAGGGCCAAAAGGCGATCTGCATTCCGGATTATACGGCGGCGCAGTCCAAAATCCGTTGCATGCCATCGTTGAAATCCTGCAATCGTTCCGTGACAAAGAAGGCTTGATTCAAGTGGAAGGTTTTTACGACGACGTACTCGAGGTCTCCGATAAAGAGCGCGAAGAATTTGCGGCGCTTGAGTTCGACCTGGAGCATGAGAAAAAAGAGATCGGCATTTCAGAAGACTTCGGCGAAAAAGGCTATTCTTTCGTGGAGCGTACGTGGATTCGCCCGACACTTGAAGTCAACGGCATTACCGGGGGCTTTTCAGGTGAAGGCATCAAAACCGTATTGCCCGCAGAAGCCAGCACGAAAATCACCTGCCGTCTGGTGCCGAATCAGGACCCCGACGACATCGTCGCAAAACTGAAAGCGCATGTTGACTCCCATAAACCTGCAGGCGTCACCGTTGAGATTTCTGAGTTTGATAAAGGAAAACCTTTCCTGACGCCATTCGACCATCCCGCCATCCAGGCAGCCGGCCGCTCTTATGAAAAAATCTATGGCGTACCGACTGCGTTCACGCGCATGGGCGGATCCATTCCGATTGTTGCAGCATTCGATGAAATTCTTGGCTTGCCGATCGTCTTGATGGGCTTCGGGCTTGCTTCAGAGAATTTCCATGCACCCAATGAACATTTCCATTTGGAAAACTTCGATAAAGGCCTTCGCGTCATCAGCGATTACCTCTTCGAAGCTGCAGAGTTAAACTAAACTTTTCTATAAAAGCCTTCCCGTTATGCTGGGAAGGCTTTTATACTCTGTTTTTATTTTGAAATTGGAGGCTCTCTCATGATTGTATACTGGCTATTGTCCTATTTTATCGGTAATTTTTTGACAGCCTGGTGGATCGGCAAATGGAAAGGCGTCGATTTGCGGCAGCAGCGCAGCGGCAATCTGGGAGCGCGGAATGCCGGTGCCATCCTTGGAAAATCCGCCTTTATCCTGACCTTTCTTGGTGATGCCGGCAAAGGGGCGTTGGTTGTCTGGATTGGGTTCTTTTTCGGGTTCTCCATCTGGGAAATCGCTGTGGCTGGTCTCGCTGTCATTCTGGGCCATCTATTCCCGTTCTGGCTCAAATACCGCGGCGGCAAAGGAATCGCCGCTTTTATCGGTGTCACATTTTGCTTGACACCGGATTTATTTCTGGCGATGCTTATTCTGTTTCTGGCATTTTATCCCTGGCTCAAAAGCGCGACTTTATCGATGCTCGCCAGTTTTTCCGGCTTTATCTTGATGGCCATCATCCTTCAGGTCTGGCTCATCGTCTGGCCCTTGATGGTAGCCATTTTTATTATTGTAATTAAGCATAAAGTGGATATTGTGGAATCGTTCAACAAGCGATTCCGCCCCTCTTCTGCATAGGAAAATCCACTTCCGACGGCTATTGCTACCGCAGGAATACTATCCATGTTATAGTTTTTGTATTCTAATTATTCTAAAAAGATAGGGGTTTTTATGATGAAAAAACCAATTGCCTGGGTTATGGATACAACAGGATTTGTTACAGAGGAATTCAAGGCTCATCCGGACGTTTATATCGTTCCGTTGAATATTCATTTTGGCACTGAAGAATTCATTGATGACGGGGTGGACTTGACGAACGATGAACTTTATCGGCGGATCAAAGAGGCGTCTGACTTCCCCAAAACCTCCCAGCCGTCCGCAGGGAAATTTGCCGAGCTGTATGACAAGTTAAAAGAAGAGTATGAATGCGCAATTGCTGTCCATGCTTCTGCAAAGCTCAGCGGCACAATCGCCTCTTCTACTGTGGGCGCCGAAATGAGCGAGTTCAAAGTCTACGCCATCGATTCGCTGGCACTGTCCTACGGCTTATCAGGCCTGATTGAGCGCGGCCTCAAACTTCAAGAACAAGGGTTGGAAGCAGAGGAAATCGCAAAACGCCTGGAAAAAGAAACTGCTAATTTCCGCAATTACATCTTAATTGGCAATCTGACACAGCTCTACAAAGGGGGCCGAATGAGCGGAGCCCAGTATTATTTGGGAAGCCTGCTGCAGATTAAACCGATTGTCCAGCTTACCTCTGAAGGCGAGCTCCAGCCCATCGATAAAGTCCGTTCCCATAAAAAAGCCATTCAGTATTTGATCAACCATGCGAAAAAAGACTATGAAGAACATGGCATCCGGCGCTTCCAGATCATGCATGGCCATGTTATGAAAGAAGCCGAAAGCCTCAAACAAGAGTTGTTGAAAGTGATGCCGGATGCCGACATTTTGATTGGGGACTTGAGTTCATCGCTCGCTGTCCATGCAGGAGAAGGCACATTGGCATTCCAGTGGCGCCGGGATGATTTGTAGAAGGTGAATAGGTCTATTGACTCATAATTGATTTTTATTTTTCAGACTTTTCGGCTGAATCAGCCGTCCTTTACCGGATATTCCTCTTTTGTTCTGCTACAATAAGAGTAGAAGAATGATGGTGAGGTGGATTTAATGCAACATGTGGAGCGAGAGCTTACTGAATTTGTAAAACTTTGTGATGCAAGAGGCCAATTAAATCCAAAAGCCATTGGTTATGCCAAGCAGCCATTGGTGGAAAGCAATTTACGCGGAAATTTCATGCGGAAGAAAAAATGGAATTATTGGTGCGTGTTTGGAGACGAAATCTTATTCTCAGCAACAATTTCCCATTTGGATTACGCAACTGTCTGCTTTGTTTATTTCCTTAATTATGAAACGCAGCGATTTTTTGAAAAAACGATTGTGGTTCCTTTTACAAGACATGTAAAATTATCTGAAAACGCACTGGATCCCTGCTACTTCCGCAGTGACACCATGACCATTGAATCAGTATACAGCCAGGATGCGACGCATTTAACGGTCAGCGTCAAAGATTTTGATGGGGAAGATCTGGAAGCGATTCTGGTCATCTCCCATCCCAAGGATTACGAATCCTTGAACGTCGTCGTTCCCTGGAATCGCCAAACCTTCCAGTTCACCGGCAAGCATACGTCCCTTCCGGTCAACGGAATGGTGAAAATCGGCAGCCAGCGCTTCGAGTTTGAAAAGCTCGACAGCTTTGCCGTATTGGATTATGGCCGAGGTGTCTGGCCCCGGGAATCTCTTTGGAATTGGGGAATGGCCTCTCAACGGTCGCTCGGAAAAGTGATTGCCCTGAATTTAGGCGGGAAATGGACCGATGGCACAGGAATGACGGAAAATGCTTTTTTCGTGAATGGCAAAATGACGAAAATCCACGAAGATGTTTTGTTTCATTACGACAAGGAAGACTATAAGAAACCTTGGCTGGTCCACACCAAATTCTCTGATGACGTCAAGCTGACGTTCTCTCCGTTTTTTGAACGTGTTTCACAAACCGACGCACGTCTCGTTAAATCAGAAGTCCATCAATTATTCGGCTATTATAATGGCTATGTCCGTTATCCCGATGGCAAAAAACTGAAAATCACCCAGCTTCTCGGTTCCATCGAGGAGCATTACGCTAAATGGTAAAATGAAAAGACGAATTGGAGAAATCCAATTCGTCTTTTTAGTGGAAAAATATAATAAGTCAGGTCAACTTTCACCCAAATGTGCCAGCATCTTTTCCGGATGGTCCGTAAAGATTCCATGGACGCCGATTTTCTGCAGTTCTTCTGCGTAGCTCAGGTCATTGACTGTATAGACATAGACGATGGCGCCTTTTCGCAAAGCGTCCGTGGTCATTCTTCTGAAAGCCGATGGCAGGGAAACGTGGATCCGTTTCGTCCCAATGACACGTGCGTAATCGTAGACATCCACCAGCACTTCAAAGGTGAGGATGGCACTTTCCACCTGTTTTCCTTGGACGATAGACTGGATATCTTCGTGGTTAAAGGAAGATATCAGTACACGGTCTGTAAATCCGCGCTCGGCAGCAAGCTCGACCACTTTATCAGCTAATCCGTCATATGGAAAGACATCGGTCTTTAATTCGATATTCAGCCGATGGTTGGTTTCTTCAAAAATATCGAATACCTCATCCAAGGTCGGAATTTTTTCATCGCTCCATTCCTCGGAATACCAGGAACCGCAATCGAGCTCACGCAATTCTTTTAAGGTCATTTCTTTTACATAGCCTTTGCCATTTGTGGTGCGATTGACTTTTTCATCGTGAATAACAACAATTTCACCGTCTTTGGTTAAATGCACATCAATTTCGACACCTGTAATCGGCAATTCTGCCGCTGCGCGAAAGGCCACTAATGTATTTTCCGGATAGGCGCCTGAGCAACCTCTATGCGCGTAGATCTTCACAAAACCCCTCCTAAATATCTGTCCGTATTTCCCATAGTTCAGGGAAGAAGTATTGATCAAGAACTTTCTTCAAGTAATTGACTCCTGAAGAGCCTCCAGTTCCCTGCTTGAATCCAATCACACGTTCCACTGTCTTCATATGGCGGAACCGCCATTGCTGCAGCCAGTCTTCAATGTCCACTAATTTCTCTGCCAGCTGGTATAGCTCCCAATGGGTCTCCACGTCACGATAGATTGTTTTCCATGCGTCGCGCACGCTTTCATTGGATTCATAGACCATGCTGACATCCCGCTGCAGTATTTCTTCATCGATGGCAAAACCGCTTCTGGCCAGTTTTTGAATGGCTGCGTCGTAAAGGCCCGGCGCGTTGAATGCTTTTTCAAGTTCCACGTGAAGCGGCGCATCTTTTTCATAGATCTTCAGCACATGCTTGGTTTTGTAGCCAAGAGCAAATTCAATCATGCGGTACTGGTAAGATTGGAATCCACTGGCATTCCCCAAATCATCACGGAACTCCATGTATTCAGCAGGCGTCAATGTCGACAGCACATCCCAGCCTTGGATAATCTGCGATTGAATGCGCGATACCCGGGCCAATTGCTTGAACGCCGGCTGCAGGTCGTCTTTATTGATATTGTCGATGGCTGCCTGCAGTTCATGCAAAATCAGCTTCATCCACAGCTCGGATACTTGGTGGATGATGATGAATAGGGTTTCGTCATGATGGCCACTGACGCCGTCTTGGGCCGTCAACAGCTTATCCAAGTGCAAGTATTCACCATAGGTCATGCTTTCCTTAAAATCTGTGCGGATGTTTTTTTCGGCTGCTGCGGCGATATTCTGTCCATTTTCGTAGTTGTTCATCAAAGTTGCTCCGTTCAATCTCGGCTTGGTCTCTGCTGGTCTCGGTTGGTGCCTTTTCTGCAAACTATTGATTAAATCCAGAAAATTCGGGAATGTGCATAGTAATAAGTATAAGCTAAGGGAAAGGATGGAGTCGGATGATCTTCAATAAAAAAAATATAGTGATGCCTTTGCTGTTTTCTTCTGCTTTGCTGCTGGCCGCCTGTGGTGATGACGAACAAGTAACAGAACCTGTGGACAATGAAAGCCAGGAGCAGCCGGCCGATCCCGGAGGTACGGAAAATGCTTCTCCTGAAGGCGGATTGGACCAGGACAGTATCGGCGGTGAAACATTCGGTTTTACCGAGCTTGATGTCAATGTCGACTTTCCTGATATGGACGATATGATCGAAATCACTTACGAAGAAGACCGCGATAAAGTGGAAGCCGAATATAAAAACCAAATGACAGAAACAGACCTATCAGGAAATGATGCCATGGATGAAATTGAACCTGGACTCAGCCAATTGGAGCTGACAACGGATACGCCCGATGACGAAGCGATCACGCAAGTCATTGAAGCTTTTGGAATTGAAGACGGATTTACCGAAATCGAAATTGAAGTCCGGTATCCTGACGGTACAGACAAAGAATACAGACAAACCGGAAATTGATTCAGCATCCGGATAAACTCTCAGCTAGTGCTGCATGAAAATCCATTCGCATACCCGGCTTCCTGAGTCGGGCACAGGCGGATGGTTTTTTGTTAGACGGTTTCACGTTTCCAATAAGAAATGGTTTGTATCCGCTCAAATCCTGATTTTTCGTAGACATGAAGTGCTTTATTATCCGTTTCAACATCCAGCAAGACTTTCGCCAAACCCCGATCGGAAGCCAGATTCCGGCACCATTTCAAGAACAGTTTGCCATAGCCGCTGCCCTGCTGGTCAGGATGCACAGCAAAAGCCGTCACCCATAACGCTCCTTCTTCAGTCAGCAGCGTGGCAGTGGCAACCAGCTGGTTTTCTTTCTGAAGCAGCCAGATCTCCCTTTCCGGATCTACCATATTGTGCTGCAGAATCGGCAGGATCGTATCATCAAATGCCGCCCTCAGCAGCTCGGTCAGCGCTTCATCTGCCCCTTCGTAAGGAACAATTTCCAGTCCGTCAGGCAAAGGATTCCCGGGCAATGGTTCTGCAGAAAGAAGGATTTCATTGAAGTCTGGACCGTAGCCGATCTTTTCCATGAATGCAGCAATTTCGGCGTCGTCTGCAAAAGCCGCCAACTCGCTTTCAGCCTGGCGCTGCGACAAGGCGTGGGATACACCATCTGCTAAAGCCGTCCCAAGCGAAATTCTGCGGTAATCCGGATGGACAAACAGCGACCACTCGTAATGATGCAGCCCGACCATATCCGCCGCTGCGGCAAAGCCGATCAACTCTTCCTGACCCGTGTAGGCAATCACAGCAAAACCTCTTGCCTCCGCTGCTCTCCATAGGGATGGATGAAGGACCATTCTTTGCTGCTCCGGCAGTTCTTTCAGCAATTGCGCCATATCCCCCGCTGTTTGTTCATCTACCGGGAATGAAACGATTGATAACGATAAATCCATTGGGATGCCTCCTCAGTGTACGTTTAATATTCACTGGTTTCGAATTTCCAGTTGAATAAAATGCCTCTTTATTTTCATCGTATCATATAGCCCGCGGAATGTAAGCGATGGCGCGAAAAAAGCCAAGCCCATTTAGTTGGGCTTGGCTCTTCTTTATAATTTGGCGTCGGCCAGCATATTGGCGTAAATGCCGTCTTTACTCAATAATTGCTGCTGTGTACCGGATTCCACCAATTTCCCCATCTCCATGACCAAAACCAAATCGGCTTTTCGCACGGTATTCAACCGGTGGGCGATGACAAAGCTGGTGCGTCCCGCCATGAGCCGCTCCAACGCTTCCTGTATCTTCAGTTCGGTGACGGTATCGATGCTGCTCGTCGCTTCATCCAGCAACAGGATGACCGGGTCGGCAATCAAGGCGCGGGCAATCGACAGCAATTGCTTCTGGCCCTGGCTGATCATCGAACCGTCTCCGGTCAAGATGGTGTCGTAGCCATTCGGCAACTTTTCGATAAAGTCATGGGCGTTGGCGCCTTTTGCCGCCGCCATCACTTCTTCATCCGTAGCGTCCAATTTGCCGTAGCGGATATTGTCACTGACGGTCGCTTCGAAAAGGAACGGATCCTGCAGCACAAAAGCGATCTGTTTGCGCAATGTTTCGCGCGGCATGTCAGCAATCCGTGTGCCGTCCAGGCGGATTTCGCCTTCATCGGCATCGTAGAAGCGCGCCAATAACTGCATGATGGTCGTTTTCCCTGCACCGGTTGCCCCGACAAGCGCCACGGTTTGGCCAATGCCGACGGTAAAGCTGACATCGCGGATGGTCCAGTCTTCTTCCGCTCCTTCGTATTTAAAGGACACACGATCGAAGGCCACTTCGCCTTCCAATTTCTTTTCGACATTGAAGACCTGGTCATCCTTTTCTTCGGTCTCGCCCATAATGGAGAAAACCCGTTCAGCGCCGGCGATTGCGGACAGTACGGTATTGAATTGGTTGGCCAGGTCGTTCAGCGGACGTGTAAATTGCCGGGAGTACTCCGTAAAAATTACGATGACCCCGATCGATACAGAACCGTTGAGCGCCAGGATTCCCCCGACACCAGCCACAATTGCAAAACTGCCGTTATTGAGGAAGTTCATCACTTTTGGAATGAACCCGGCATAGGTCCATGCCCAGAATCCGGCATGCCGAAGCCGCTCGCTTTTTTCCCGGAACTCTTCCATAACCCGGGGCTCCTGCGAAAATGCTTTGATGATTTTTTGTCCTGAAATCGTTTCTTCGATCATCCCGTTCAATTCCCCAATGGCTTTCTGCTGCTCTTTATAGAGAGGGCCTGTGCGCTTGGTGATCCATTGAATGGAAATATACATGAGCGGAATGATGATTAAGGTCAACAAAGTCAATAACGGACTGAGTGTCAGCATGACAACAGCCGTACCGGTCAAAGTCAAAACGCTGGAGAACACTTGGATGAAAGACGTGTTTAATGTCGAAGAAACGTTTTCAATATCGTTCGTCATCCGGCTCATCAATTCCCCGTGCTGCCGCTTATCAAAAAAAGTCACCGGCAGCCGCTGGAGATGTGAAAAGAGCCGTGTCCGCATACGGTAAATCACTTGCTGGGCAATCCCCACCATCCAGAAATTCTGAAGATACAACGAAACAGAATGCCCAATGTACACGACAATCAGCCACAGCACCACGATTCCCATGCCAGTAAAGCTTTGGGGAACGATGTATTCATCTATGATGAAGCCGATTAAATACGGACCGAGCAATGCCAAAGCGGAGCTGACAAAAACAAGTGCCAATACCACGATCAGCAGGAAGCGCTGTTCATCGACCAGTTTCCAGATCTGCAGCAGCGTTGATTTCCAGTTTTCCGCCCGCTCCGTTTTCTTGTTTTTCTTTTTCTGCAAGTCTTCTTTCGTCAAGATCGGTTCATGGCCGAAAGGACGGCGAATGGCATCAAACATATTCATCAACCTCCTCTTCTTGCTGGGACATCGCAATCTGGCGATACAGTTCCGAACTCTTCATCAGCTCTTCATGTGTGCCGTAAGCCGAGATGACGCCATCTTCCAACAGCAAGATGCGGTCGGCTCTCATCGCCGTCCTGATTTTTTGCGTGACCATGAGCATCGTCGCCTCTTCCCGGTCCAGCTCTTCCCATAATGCCGCTTCGGTTTTAACATCCAATGCGCTTGTGCTGTCATCCAATATCAAAATCGACGGCTTACGGACCAATGCGCGCGCAATTGACAAGCGCTGTTTTTGGCCACCGGATAAATTGACGCCTTTTTGCCCGACGCGGGTAAAATAGCCTTTCGGAAAGCGTTCCACCGTTTCATGGATCTGCGCTTTGATCGCTGCATCGGCCAGTTCCTCCTGCACCACTTCATCTTTGCCCCACGATAGATTATTGGAAATGGTTCCTGTAAACAGAAGCGATTGCTGAGGCACGATGCCGATTGTTTTGCGTAATTCCCGCAGCGACCATTCTGTAACATCCCGGCCATGCACCGACACCGTTCCGCCGGTTGCATCATAGAACCGCGGAATCAGCTGCAGCAAGGACGATTTCCCCGCCCCCGTCGCTCCCATGATCGCCAGCTTTTCATTGGCTTTCAAATGGAAAGAGACGTTTTCCAGTACAGGGCGTGAGGTTTCCGGATAGGTGAATGAAACATTGTCGAAACGGATTTCACCGCGGCGGATGGCTCGACTTTCTCCAACTTCCTCTTTTTCACGGACATCTTCCGCCAGCAGCACTTCTTCAAGCCGCTCGGAAGAAGCTTTGGCACGGGCAAAAATCATGATGATGAAGGAAAACATGGAGAAAGCGCCCGTCATCCGCATCGCGTAGTTGACGATGGCGACCAATTCCCCAATCTGCGCTCCGCCGCTCCGGATTTCAAATGCCCCAAACCATAAAACGGCCAGCAAGGAAAGGTTCATGCCGAATAATAAAATGGGCAGGATAATTTCCATAATCCTGAATGCCTTCACTGTATCCACTTTTAAAGAATCAGCTACTTCAGCAAAGCGGTTGGTTTCATATTTGCCCCGCAGATAGGCTTTGATCAGGCGCACCGCCTGCAGATTTTCCTGAACGATCCGGTTGACCCGGTCCAGCCGTTTTTGGACAAACCCAAAATAGCTGACGCCTTTTTTGACCATGACATACAAAAAAATAAGCAGGAACGGAAAAACGATCACCAAATAGAAAGCCAGTTTCGGGTTGACGACAAATGCCATGACCATGCTTCCCACCACCAGCAAAGGAGCACGCAGCATAATCCGCAACCCCATATAAAGGACCTGCTGGACCAATGTGACGTCACTCGTCAACCGTGTAATCAGCCCGGAAGCCGGGAATTTATTGAACGTCGCCAATGAAAATGATTGGATCCGCCCGTAAAGGACTTGGCGCAGATCGAACGAGAAGCTTTGTGAGGCATGCGCCGCAAAATAGGAATTGACGATTCCGGAAACGAATGCGATGGCCGATAAAACCATCAGCACGATTCCCAGCTGAATGATGACGTCCCGGTCTCTTGCGACGATGCCTTGGTCGATGATGCTGGCGATGACAAGCGGCTGCATTAATTCAACCGTCAGTTCCAGAAGCATTAAAATCAACGCAATGACAATGTAAAATTTATATGGTTTGGCATACGAAAAAACTGTTTTCATGGGAGTGCCTCCTAAACGTTTCGAAACTCGAACCTTTGTATTGAATAGTATGCCATAATTTTCAGATATCGAATAGGGATTTCTGTTTTTGCGCAAAAAAGCGATGCCCCCTTAAGCGGCATCGCTGACAGAAAAATTATGGAGGCAAGACTTCAGAAATCAGCAAGCATCGTTTGCTTTGTCAGAGTTTACTCAGAAGACTGCGGCTGATGAGCCTGCCCTTTTTTCTTTTTCGGATTGCCGGCAAGCGACAGCCACGTGACGAACACCAGCATCAACAATGCACCGAGCAATTGAATCGGCGACAAGACCTGGCCAAACCAATATATGGAAATGACCATTGCCGTTAAAGGCTCAAGTGATGACAGGATACTGGTCTCAACGGCCGTGATATAGCGCATGCTGCTGAGGAACAGGACGAAAGCGGCTGTTCCGATGACGATGATTGCAAGGATGGCACCGATAACCGGCACTTCAGTCAGGATCGGCCATTCATCTGACAGAAAAATCGGGTTTACCAGTCCCAGGAAGATTCCGCCAAACAGCATCGACCATCCGACAACAAGCAAGACTCCCCATTCCTGCATCAGCCGCGCAGGATAGAGTGTATAAAATGTGAAAGCCAGCCCCACCAGGATTCCCCAGAAAAATGCTTCTCCACTGATGATCAGCTGATCGGGCCTGCCATTGGTCAGCAATAGGAATAAACCGGCTAAAGTGCCCAACATCCCAATAATCTGGTAGCTTGGCGGCATTTTTTTATGGGTGATGGAAACAAACAAGATTACATAAACAGGAGCCAAAAACTGCATCAATGTCGCCACTACGGCGTTGCTTGCTTCAATGGCCGCGACAAAACTGTACTGGACACCGAGCATTCCCAATATGGAGAAGATCAGCAAAGGCCGAACCCAATACTTGTTGCGGAAGACAGCTGTGATGCGGACGCCTTTCAGCTTCAGGAACCCCAGCAATAAAAGACCTGCCACGGTCAAACGAATGGTTAAAAGAAATGGCACAGAAATACCGTAAATTTCCATTGTCCATTCCATCAAGGGGCCTGTAGCTCCCCACAGCATGGCCCCGATCAATATCATGGAAATTCCTTTTAAACGCTTCATTTCTGCACTCCTTTCCATAGAAAAACCAATCCCGAGAGATTGGCCGGCAATTGATTAAAATGAAAGATTCAACATCAATCCTACATAAAAACTGAAGATGAACCCAATACTGAATAATAGCGACAGCCAGGCATTCAATTGACGGGAAAAGCTCAGCAGCATCAATGCCAACAAGAGCAAGCTCAGTCCCAACAACAGCGAGCCATTCAACGTCCAATCCATTCCTGCAGTGAGCGGAATGTATAAAGGTCCCGACAACTTTTCAATAAACCAGCCGGCGCCTTCAATCCGCAGCGTATCATTGACGTCATGAGGCGGCGCTTGCTTGCTCATAAAAGCAGTAAAGACAAAGACGATCAGCAGCAATATACTTTCAAGTTTCAGCCAGGCCTGCTGAAACACTTTCTGTTTGTTGAGAAATCCATTGATCAAAGCTGCCAGCAGTACTGGTATGATGCTTAGATGCTTCAGCAGCAGCAGCTGGCCATAAGGCAAAGCCCAGGAATTCGCATAATCGGCAGGAGCCACGAAAAAGAACATGATGATAATTCCGCTGGCAATAACCGACGCTACACAGAAAAAGGCAAATGGCGTGAACCACGACAGAAACCGGCGCCAATCCGTTCCTTCTTTTGCAAACCATGCGATATGGAGCAAAACTCCTGCCCACATTGCCATGAAGAGAATATGGATCGAATGAAGAGCAAATCCAGTCCACAGGTCAAGCGTCGAAATATGGCTGTAAAAACCGACAGTCAAGATGAGCAGGAACAAAAACAATGCCTGGATATTCCGGCTGCCTCCCAAATAGATCGACAAAGCTAAGATGATGCTGAGCAGCAAGGTGATCACCCATCCCTGCCCGATACGAAACCCGGTAATGGCATTTAGGTAAGACTCTCCCCAACCTTGGCCGCTCTGGAGAAATAAAGCCAATTCGTGGACCGGCAAAAATGACAGCAATACGATGCCTGCGGTGCTGAGCAGCAGCAGAACTTTGGAGACAGCCATCGGCGGTTTCCGGTCTTCTGGCACAAATTGAAGCACAATCGAGCCTGCCAAGTATGAAAAGGCAAGATACAGCAAGACATCAGCAAATGCAGTAAAAAATATCATTTCTTCTTCATCAGTAATTTATAGATTCCGTAGACAACCAACACCGCAACCAGTAAAAGCAGAACCGTCACAAGCAAATTCCCGCCTTCTTCAGTTTGAACTTCTGCTGCTTCTTCTGAAGGCACAACAATTGGCTCTGCCGGCTCTTCAGCCTTTTCAGTTGCCGTTGTTTCTGTTGCTGCTTCTTCCTCAGCTTCGATGGAGACACCGAAAGCAATTTCACCTTCGATCGGATGCCCATCTTCTCCGATGATATTCCAAAGAATGCGATACGATCCATTGGGCAAGGTTTCATTGAAATCCCCCAACATCGAATCATCCGTGATGGCAATGCTGTCGAATTCGAAAGAGTCGCTTTCTCCTTCAATGGTCATCGTGCTGCCTTCTTCAATTTTCGTTCCAAACACCAACTGGACTTCTTTTATAGCTTCCGTTACATTTTCGCCTTCTGCTGGCGTGGAAGACAACAAAGTTGTATGCGCTTGAACCGAAAAAGGTATAATTAATATTAGGAATAATAATACAATAAATTTGTTTAGCATCTTCTTACCTCTATTTTCATATGATTTAAGCCTATTCTCTCACGATTAACCACGAAAGGATAGTGAAAAATCCGTGAATTTCCTGTAGAGATTATTTTGAAAAGGATGACGATAGACCTTTTCTTCTTTATAATGAAAGTACACTACGGTTAAGGAGCGTCAAAGAATGAGTGAATTGCAAGGAAAACTGGCTGATAACCTCGTTTTTAACCATATCCCTTTCCCCATTATCATAATTGATAAAAACGGCTTTATTTCCTGGTGCAACCAGTATGCCGAGAACGTTTTTCAAATAAAATCTGAGGCGGTCAAAGGACTGCTTTCTCCTTATATGAATCCCGAAAAAGCAGCATTAAGCAAGCATTCGTGGGACAAATTATTACATACTGAGGAACCGGTAAGATTTGAAGATGTGGAAATAGAATTGGGCGATGGCATAAAAGCATATACAACAGTAGTAGCCAAATCCTATACTTCCGACAACGAACAGTTCGTCATGACGATCTATGAACTGGATGAAGCGGATGAAGAAGGCTCTGCTCCCAAAGAATTAAACCATTTACGAAACGGTTTGGATGACTCGTTCATGCTGCTTTATTTTGATCAGGAATTTCTGATCACCTATGCGAATCCCTTGTTTTTGAAATTGAGCAAGTGGACACCCAAACGGATATTAGGCAAACCTGTCTGGCATATGTTCGGAGACGGTGAAGCAGATGTCCAATTTGTCGATTCCATTCTGTCCACGTTAAGAGAAGGAAATGTCTGGAACGGCGAAGCGAAAAAAGTGAAAAAAGACGGCGAAATTTATTGGGTTGATTTGACAGCGATTCCTATGCAGCTGTCCAGCGATGACACGTACTATATCTTCCTGGAAAAAGACATCACAGCAAATAAGAATGCCCAAAAGCATCTAGAGGAGATTGCATTTATCGATCCTGTGACCGGTTTAAAAAATCGCCACCGCCTTGAGCAGGTAGTCAATGAATACATAGAGGAAGGCCGACACTTCTCTTTCATCTTCCTGAATATTGACCGCTTCTATACGCTGCGTGATGTTTCGGATACAGATACTGAAAACGAGCTGCTCATCGAATTCACCAAGCGCCTGCGGATGTACTTTTCCGATTCCATCATTACGCGCGCCGGTTTACACGAATTCGCTCTAGTGACGCCTTTGAGCAATTGGTTTATCGAAGGATTTCTCCCTTACCTGCAGCAACACCCGATCTATCTGAACGGGACAGCGGTACCTTTGACCATCAGTGGTGCCATCACCAAATATCCAGAAGATCAGCAAAGCTTCATGCATCTGATCAAAGCTTCCTATGCGACCATCAAAAAAGTAAAAGATCGTGGCGGCAGTGCTATTTCTGCGTTGACATCCGATGACCATGAACGGTTGAGCCGCAAAGCCCTTATCGAAAAACGGCTGATTTATGCATTGGACCGTAAGAATTTGCAACTTCTATACCAGCCGCAGGTCAATTTAAAAAATGGCAAAGTAGAACGCGTCGAAGCATTAGTGCGTTGGACCGATTCAGAAATCGGCATCGTTACACCTGATGAATTGATACCGATTGCAGAAGAAAATGGCCTGATCAATGAAATCGGCAGCTTTGTCATCGAAACAGCCTGCCTTCAATTAAAAGACTGGAAATCAAAAGATATCGATCTGCAGATCAGCATCAACTCCTCCATCCGTGAATTCAGGGATAAGGATATGGCAAAAATGCTGCTCGAGCAACTGAAGATCAATAATTGCGAGCCCAGTTCATTAATGATTGAAATCACTGAGAAGTTCGCTCTCGAAGCGGAAGCAGAACGTTCAATCATGGCACAAATGAAAACTCTTCACCAGCAAGGCATCAGCTTTGCATTAGATGACTTCGGAACTGGTTACGCTTCGTTCCGCTATATGCTTATGCTGCCAATTTCTTCATTAAAAATAGATCAAATGATTATACAATCCATCACCAAACAAGAAAAAATACAAAAGCTGATCAACGGCATGATTCAGTTCGGCAAATCACTCGACTTCCAAGTAACAGCAGAAGGCGTTGAGACAAATGAACAATTTGAACTCCTGCGCGCCATGGGCTGCGACAGCCTCCAAGGCTACATCATCGGTCACCCGATGACTGCAGAAGATTTAGAGAAATGGTTGGGGTAGACAGAAAAGCGGAAGCAGCCAACAGCAGAAGCTAACCTAAGAACGCGACTTCCTGTCGCAACGGTTAGCTGACCCGCATCCTGCGGGCCCGCGACAAGCGCTGGAAGCCTTACCGGTAATGGCGTTCTTTGCCATTGCTGGTAAGGCTGAAGCGACTCGAGCGGCTGGCTGCTGGAGCTGGACAAAGAAAACCGGAAGCGCCCGTGTAGCTCTGACAGGCAGACCGGCAGAGTGGCATGTTTTCAGCCGCTCAGCAGGGCTGACTTATGACCCAAAGAGCTGGGCGCTGGAGCTGGACAAAGAAAAGCGGAAGCGCCCAACAAAAGGAACGTAAGCTAAAAGCGCGACTTCCTGTCGCAACGCTTACATGATCCGCATCCCGTGGACTTATGACCCGAAGAGCTAGGCAATAAAAAAACGCAAAATAAAAATGGGTCTGACAAACAAGAATCACTCTTGTGTCAGGCCCATTTTTCTCTGTATTCTTCGTGCCTGCCGCTTAAAGTACAGCTGCATCAGCACTTCTGCAAAGACCAGTCCCATCGCAACAGCTCCAGAAATCATCAATGCTTCGGAAGCAAAAGCGATGGCTTCCAGGTAATTGTTTTCGACGATATTCCGCATGGCGTTGTACGCCTTGCTCCCCGGCACCAAAGGAATGATTCCCGCGATACTGAATATGATCATCGGCATCCGAAACTTCTTAGCCAGCAAATGAGCCACTATGGAGACGGCAAATGCTCCGGCAAAAGAAGCCTGAACCGAATCATCAAAGGCCAGAAAGAATGCGCGGTAGATGAGCCAGCCGCTCATGCCGACCAGCCCACAGCTGATCAAGGTGCGGCGCGGGGCATTGAATATGACGCCGAACGCGCCTGCTGCCAAAAAACTGAGAAATGCTTCCAATGGCCAGTTCATCTGATCTCCTCCTTAAAATGATAGGACCACAGCGACTCCTGCACCGATGGCAAATGCCGTCAAAAAAGCTTCGGCTCCCTTAGACAACCCGGATATAAAATACCCTGCCATCAAATCCCGTACCGCGTTGGTAATCAGCAATCCAGGAACCAGCGGCATAATGGAGCCAATGATCAATGTATCCAAATTTGTCGCGAATCCCGTATAGACAGCGATGGATGCGAGTATTGCGATTAAAAAAGCGCCGATGAATTCGGCAAAAATCTTTACCCGTGTTTCGGTCAGAATGGTATCCACAATGAAAAATCCAATTCCACCGATTACAAAAGGAAAAGGAATATTGCTCCAACTGCCGCCGAGTAAAATAAAAAAGCAGGCACTGGCCACCGAAGCGGCTAGGGTCTGCACCCATATACTAGTTCGATAATTAGTTTGGTCAATGATCATCATTTCATCATAAGCTTGTTGCAATGTATATTCACCGGCCACCAGCTTCCGCGAAACGGAATTGACAAGCGCCACCCGTTCCAGGTCGGTGCTCTGGTTATTGACTCGGACAAATCGTGTAGCCAGCTCTTCACTTGGAGAAAACATGATGCCTGTCGGTGTTACGAAGCAATGGGAGTTCACCATATTTTGTGATACAGCCATTCGGATCATCGTATCCTCCACACGGTAGGTTTCAGCTCCACTTTCCATCATGATTCTGCCAGCCAGTAAAAAACAATCCAACGCGAGTTCACGCCTGGTCTCTCCTATTTGCGCCACGTATGTCTCTCCTCTCGCTGTCGGTTTCTGTACTTATCATAACTCACATAGACAAAAAATTAAACGCCCCGACTCTTGGGGGCGTTTAATAAGCTTTACCGCATGCATATTCGTAATTATGGTTTCAATACGACTTTAGTACAATTGTCCTGATGATCATTAAAGATTTGATAGGCATCACTGGCATTTTCCAACGGCACAATATGCGAAATGATTTCGCGTGGATCAAATTCTCCATTTTCAATTTTCTCATAGAGCATCGGCATCAAGTGGATAACAGGAGCCTGCCCCATTTTCAAAGTAACATTTCGTTCGAACATATTTCCAAGCGGGAACATATTGTAAGTTAAACCATAAACGCCGGTTAATTGAATGGTCCCAAATTTGCTGACAGCATCTTTGGCGATATTAATGGCACTGAGTGTGCCGCCTTGCAGCATCAGCTTTTGCTGTGCAGCTTCTGCCGGTGATTTCTTGCCATCCATCCCAACACAATCGATGACGACATTTGCTCCGCCTTGCGTAATTTCGTGGATTAAAGCACCTGTATTGTCGTGTTTGCTGAAATCAACAATTTCTACATTGTTCATTTTTTTGGCAAGTTCCATCCGGTAAGGGATTTCATCCACCGCAATAACGCGGCTGGCCCCTTGCATCCAGGCAAATTTCTGTGTCATGAGCCCGATAGGACCGCATCCCAGAACGACTACCGTATCCCCTTTTTTTACACCGGCATTCTCAACACTCCACCAGGCGGTCGGCAAAACGTCTGATAGGAACAGGAGCGATTCATCCTCCAGTTCAGAGGATTCAGGAACTAAAAGAGGCATGAAATTTCCATAAGGCACACGCAGATACTCAGCCTGGCCGCCTGAATAATCGCCATAGCGCTCCGTCAAGCCGAAATATCCACCCGTATCAAAATGGGGATTATCATTCGAGTTGTCGCACTGGCTTTCCATTTCGTTGCTGCAGTAAAAACATTTGCCGCAGCTGACGTTGAACGGCAAGACGATGCGGTCGCCTTTTTTCACTTTGGTGACGTCTGGTCCGACTTCTTCAACAATCCCCATCGGTTCATGGCCAATGACCGTGTCTTTTGTTGTCGGCAATGCGCCTTGATAGATATGCAGATCTGTACCACAGATAGCGGTTGACGTTATTTTCACAATGATATCGTCTTTTTTCTGAATTTCCGGATCCTTGACATTTTTCACCTGCATATTCTTGGTTCCTTGGAACGTTACTGCTTTCATCGATACCCCTCCAATTGTAGTTTTCAGAATACTTTTCAGCTTCCCTTTTTCTGCTAATTAAAAACATAAAAAAAGAAGAGGCAGCTGAAAACCTGCCTCTCCCTGCTATTGATTGAATGCCAGACTGCCGATCGGCTCGAAGGTGTCCAAGCCATAGCTCTTGATTTCACCATTTGCCACTGTGTACAATTCCCCACCAATATAAAGGATGCGCTGAATGGCCGTATTCCAGTCTTCGTATTGATCATCTGTTGGTTCAATTAAATTCGCTGTTTGTGAAATTCCATCTGGAGTAATCGTGTAGATCAACGCCCCTTCCCCTTCAAATTCCACATAATCACCAGCAGTTCCTTCGTATAGCGCAGCAGGAAAGCCAAACAGGTTTTTTTCCTGATGTGTAAACAAAGCTTTGTGATCATATTGAAGTGCCGAATAGGTTCCAGGTCCGCCGATAATCTCTGTGTCTTTTTCCACCGGTGCAGTAAAGTCACTGACATCAAACAACGAAATCTTCATGCCGCCTGTGACCACACGAGGCTCACCATTCTTGACAGGCACCAGTTTCGTATCATAGCCAAAGCCGATCAAATGGTCATCATCCAGCGGGTGCAGATAATTTGAGAAGCCCGGTATTTTCAATTCTCCAAGCACCTCCGGAGAGGACGGGACAGCAACATCAATGACGAAAAGCGGATCCGTTTCTTTAAAGGTCACCATATAGGCTTTGTCTTCAATAAAGCGGGCTGAATAGATCCGTTCTCCAGGAGCCAAATCTTCCACTGATCCCACTTGGTTCATCTGCCCATCCAAGATGAACAGGTGACTTTTCGATGGAGAAGTTAAGTCCCACGTAATCCCATCTGTCGTCACTGCCCTAAAATAACCATTGTATTCATCCATGGAAAACTGGTTGAGCAGGGAACCTGTTATTTCTGCAGAAGCCAGAAAATCGACCGCCGTACCATTCAATCCAAATTTAAAAACTTCCGTGTTGGCCTGTTGAGGGAGCCAAATCGCCATTTCACTGCCGCTGCTTGTATCATCATCTAACGGGACATACGCGGATGCTGTCAAATAGAGATTTTCTTCATTCATGTAAAGCTGCTCACTGCCTCCTAAAAACCCTTCTGTCGAAATGTCGCTGGTTTCAGGAACAGTCAAATCAATACTCGTAATGACACTGTAGCTGCCTTCCATGGT
This sequence comes from Planococcus sp. BI3, assembly GCF_056680115.1. Classification (NCBI taxonomy): domain Bacteria; kingdom Bacillati; phylum Bacillota; class Bacilli; order Caryophanales; family Caryophanaceae; genus Planococcus; species Planococcus sp. BI3. The sequence goes on along the minus strand of NZ_CM155266.1, from coordinate 3,355,278 downwards.
TCCAGGCAGAACGGCGATGCTGTCGTATGGCAAAGGCTGAAGCTCGCCGCCGTTATTCGAGTCATATCGATGCGGCCGCAGCTCAGGCTCATCCTGCTCTTCGAGAACCCAATAATCCGGATAGACATTGGTGACAAAATAAAGGACATTGCCCGCCAGCCTTGCACCGCTTAAATCTCCTTCCGCGCCGAATTCACGGATCAATTGAGGCGATTCAGGATTGCTGACATCATATAAATAGACGGAAGTGATGCCTAAATAAGGCAACTGGCTATGCGGCAACCGAAAGTTATCGATCGGCATAGCTGAAAAACGGCTGCCCATGACCACCAGTGTGCCGTCTGATAAGAAAAGCTGCTGCGGATACGTTTCTTCCGTGAAAGGCAGCTCCGCTGCGACAACCATCTCCTGTGGATTTCGGACATCTGAAATCACGACGCGCGATTCACTGATAGAGTAGATATACGAACCATCCGTTTTCACAAGGTCAGCTTCATCCACTCCCTCCACTTGGTTATTGGTGGTCGAATGATCGCCTTCCGCTCCCGCGCCTTCACCAGTTGCGGAGTCAGCGGATTCTGCTGTGTCTTCTCCACTTTCCTGAACAACGCCGCCGTATTGCTGATTGTTCTGCTGCATTTCCATCAGACGCGCAAAATAATTCCGCAACTCTTCTTCATCCGACAATTTCTCCAATTGTTCCTGCACAGTGAACGAAACTTCCGTATTCACCAAACTTTTCATAAAACTGTTCTTTAACGCTGCTCTTTTGATATGCAGTTGATATTCGCCGGTTGTGATTTCAGGGATTTCCAGTGTCTTTCCATTGTCGTGGATGAACATTTCGACATCCACACGGCCACCCTTTGCATCCGTCACATATACGTACCCCTTATCGATGGCTTCCTGATGAAGTGATGAAGAGAAATTGGCCTTCCATCCCTGTTCTGTTAAAGCGACAGAGGAAGCGCTGACGGATACCTTATCATTGAAAAAAACAAACAGCAGACCGATCGCTGCAGCCGCAATGGCGGCAAGAAGCCAGATCTTTTTCTTCTTCATGACGCTTCACCCTTTCAGACATCCCTTTTTCCATTAGACAGAAAATCACTGGAAAAGTTACACATTTCATCTGAAATTTTTTACAGCTGTCCGGAAAACATTCTTGAACGTCTCCGGTGATTCGTCCGTTGCGCCGCCACCTTGAGCAAATTGGGCGTTGCCGCCGCCTTTGCCTCTAGTCAATGCCAAAAGTTGCTGCAGAACTTCACGCATATCGCCCGGCGCCTGCTCTCCTTTTGCACAGACAAAGCGCATATCTCCTTCTGAAGCGCTGATGAACAGCACGGTTGCTGAAGGATTTTTGCCGATCACCAGGCGGGCAAGCTGCTGCAGTTCCTTAACCGGCCGGCCGGCAAAGAGCTTTTCTACAATTCCATTGTCCGGAAGCATTGCCTCCGCTTCCATGTTCAACAGTTGTTCCTGAAGATTTTTGATGGTTTTGTCGGCAGATGCTTTGTCGGCCACCAGAGCTTTTGCAGCCTCCGGCAATTCGGCAGTCGGCGCATTCAATTGAACGACCAATTTATCAGTGGTTTCCATAAGGAAATTGAAATGCTGCAATGCCCGGTCGCCGCATAAAAAATAAACCCGCATGCCGCCTTTGGCTTTCTCCGTGGAGATGATCTTCAACAGGCCGATATCCGCTGTATTTTTGGGATGGGTGCCACCGCAGGCATTCAAATCCACTCCATCAATTTCAACCAGGCGAATATCACCTTCCACCACTGGCGGCTTTCTCAGTTGCATTTCTTTGGCTCTTTCGGAAGTGACCCAGCGATCCGAAATTGCCAGACATTGGCGGATGAACCCATTCGCCTTTTTTTCAACTGCCTGCAGCTGTTCTTTTGTTGCCGAATCCAGATCCAGGTCAATAGAGACCCGTTCTTTCCCTAAATGAAAACTTTGGGTTTTAAAGCCGAAATCGTCTTCGAGCAACGCACTCAGCAAATGCTGCCCCGCGTGCTGCTGCATATGATCCCACCTTCTTTGCCGATCTACTTGGGCAAAAAAGCTGGTTTCTGGCAGCTGAATATGGGTGTAATGGCGGATTTCACCTCTGACGATCTGCACATCCAGCACTTTGGCAGGTCCAATTTCGCCTTTATCAGCCGGTTGCCCTCCACCTTCCGGATAAAAGCAGCTTTGATCCAGAATGGCGTAATAGCCGGCCTCATCCTTTCCGCTATCCATCACTTGGACAGTTGCTTCTAGAATCTCTGAATCCTGGTAATATAGTTTTTTTGTCATATCGGCACCTCATCTTTATAGTTGTGTATATTTCACTGGTTTCTGTTGTTTACGAAATCTGGATTAGTGGAATTATATTAGCAAATAGAAGTACAGGAGGGCACATGAAATGCCTAAGTTCAATCGTTCCGTATTATTGTATAACGGCAATGCAGGAGCGTCTACGGTAGACACTGTCCTGAGACTGGCTGTCCCGCATCTGGCTGAAGCATCCAAATCGCTCGAACTGATCCAAACGGATTCTCCGGAAGAATTCGAGAATGCCTGCCAGACCGCTGCAACTCATGCAGATATTCTATTCATCGCTGGAGGTGATGGAACCATCCATTCGGCGGTCCGTGCTTTGGCAGCTGTTCCTGCTCCTCCGCCCATCGCCATCATTCCAAGTGGTACCTGCAATGATTTTGCACGCACTTTGAATATTCCTTTGGACTTGGACTTGGCGGCTTCAGAACTGGTCAATGGGGAAATCAAGGAAATTGATACAGGAAAAATCAACGGCGGCTCTTTTCTCAATTTTGCCGGCATTGGCCTGATCACCGATGCTTCTTCCAATATCGATCCCCATTTAAAAGAACGCTACGGGAAACTCAGTTATTTTATGAGCGCGCTGCAATCCATGAGGCAAGCAGAACCATTTCCAGTCCATTTGAAGATTGATGGAATCAGCTACGCCGAGGAAGGCGTCCTGGTGCTTGTCATGAACGGCAAGTCGATTGGCACCCACAACTTCCCACTGGCAACGATCGACCCTGCAGACGGCTTGCTCGACCTGTTCATTATTCAAACCTCTTCTTTGGCTGCGTTGCGCGAATGGTTTTCCCTTTCTCAGCCTGAAGTCGTGACAGAAGAATTAGAGCATATCGTCCATTATCAGGGCAAATCCATTTCCATCACCACCGAGGAAGAAGTGGATGTTGATACCGATGGTGAAATCTATTTGACGACACCGCTCGCCATCGAGATTCAGCCAGGCAGCCTGAAAATGCTGGTTCCGAAAAAAGTGGAAGAGCCCATCTAAAAATCGAAAAGAGGGATGGCTCCTGTCTGAGCCATCCCTCTTTCTGGTCAAAAATCCCATTGCGTCCTTCATTCCGCGGAGACAGCCGGCTCGTTCAGTTCTGGAAAGCTGAACGGTGGATGGTTTCTTTAATTTCCACACCGCGCTTGGCCATCTCTGCAATATATTCCTCTCCGGGAACTATCATTTCTGGCGGGTAGGCACCCGGCTTATCGATTATGCCTTTGCCAATCATCTGTGCAACCACTGAAACGGTATGGGCGGTCGCACGTGCCATTGCGGTAACACCCGTATCAAGGTCTTTTACCGTCACCATATTGTATTCGCAGCTGATTTCCTCACCCGCTTTCACGCCTGACACCGTCACCCGCAAAACCACGGCATCCTGTTTGTCTCCAAGTGCGGTTATCGGTTCCAGCACTGCCTTTAAGACCGAGCGCAGCTTTACTTCACGGCCTTCCACTTGGACTGTTTTCGTCCGGTCCGTAAAGCCCAGATCAACCAGCAATTTAAATTTCTCAGCATGCCCTTTATAGCGCAAGGTTTTGTATTCCAACGACTTTACATCGCTGAAGGTATCCGTCAATGTCGACGTTCCTCCGGAGGTATGGAAAGCCTCCAATTCACCGAAGCCTTCAAATTCCACATGTTCAATTTCAGATAGGGATTCAACTTCCAGCAGCTTCCCTTCACGGATGACATGTGATTTGTCCGTATAATGATCGAAAACGCCTTCCAGTGAAAAAACATGGTTGTATTCGAGCGGCGGTTCCGGATGAACCGGGATGCCCCCGACAAACAGCCGGATATCGGATACTTGATCAAGTTTGCTGGCGCCGTAGCCTGCAAGGATATTGATCATGCCAGGCGCCACACCCAAATCCGGAATCAGCGTGATGCCCTTTTGCTGCGCTTGTTCATGCATCTCCAGCACCGCATCTGTCGCGCCTCCGATATGTCCACCTAAATCTACAGCATGGACACCACACCGGAGCGCAGTAGCCGCCACCTTTTCATTAAAGGTATAGAAAAGCGCATTGATGACGATATCCCCTTTCGAAATAACTGCCGCCAATGCATCATCATCGTCCGCATCCAGCTCCAGTACTTCCAGCTTGCTGCTGCCGAGCTGCTCCTTGAACACCTCGGCTTGATCAATAGTACGATCCGCTAAAAAGACCCGTTCCACAGCTTCACCGGCGACCAAATCCCGAGCCGCCTGTTTCCCCATCAATCCTGCGCCTAATACGACGATTTTCATCTCTCTATCCCCTTTCCCTTAAACTTCATTATCGATTTGCGCGCGTTGCAATTTACCACTGTAATCGACATAGACACTTTTCCATTCCGTAAAGACATCCAATGCCGCGACGCCGGAATCGCGATGTCCATTCCCAGTGCCTTTTGTTCCTCCGAACGGCAGATGAATTTCAGCACCTGTCGTCCCTGCATTTATATAGACGATTCCCGTATCCAAATCACGCTGGGCTTTGAACGCCCGGTTGACATCAGCCGTATAGATAGAGCTGGATAAACCATAAATCACCCCATTGTTGACCTCAATGGCTTCTTCGAAACTCGCCACTTCAATCATCGACACGACCGGTCCAAAAATCTCTTCCTGCGCAATGCGCATATTCGGCGTCACATCCGCAAACAATGTCGGAGCGTAATAGTTGCCTTTATCGTAAATGCCGCCTGTCAGGATTTCACCGCCAACTAAGAGGCTGGCTCCTTCCTCCTGGCCGATTGCAATATAGGAATGGATCTTTTCAAGGGCTTTGCGATTGATGACCGGCCCCACTTTAATCGATTCATCCGTGCCATCGCCAATCGTCAAAGTTTCCATTTTCGACAGCAGACGCTTCTGCAATTCCTCCTTGACATCCCGATGGACGATGACGCGGCTGCAAGCTGTGCAACGCTGGCCGGCTGTGCCGAATGCGCTCCATAGGATCCCTTCGACAGCCAAATCCAAATCAGCGTCTTCCATGACGATGACGGCATTTTTGCCACCCATTTCAAGCGATACTTTTTTCAGGTTGCGCCCTCCCGCTTCGGCCACTTTACGTCCCGTCTCTGTTGATCCGGTAAATGAAATGACCCGCACGCCTTCATGTTCAATCAGCGCTGTCCCAACCTCTGAACCAGCTCCAAAGACAATATTCGCGACACCTTCGGGAAGGCCCACTTCTTCAAATATCTTCGCCATTTCATAAGCCATCATCGGTGTTTCAGTTGCCGGCTTCCAAACAAAGGTATTGCCTGCCACAATCGCCGGAAACGATTTCCAGGTGGCGATTGCTATCGGGAAATTCCATGGAGTAATCAGCCCCACCACGCCAATCGGAGACCGGATGCTCATCGCAAATTTGTCCGCCAGTTCCGATGGCGTCGTTTCACCGAACAGCCGCCTTCCTTCCCCTGCCATGTAATAGGCCATGTCGATTCCTTCCTGGACTTCGCCGCGCCCTTCTTCGATGACCTTCCCCATTTCTTTGGTCAACACTTGAGCCAGCTGTTCTTTTCGTTCCTTCATCAGCCGGCCGATTTCATATAAGTAATCCGCGCGCTTGGGTGCCGGAACTTTCGCCCATTTTTTTTGTGCTGCCTGGGCCGCTTTAACCGCCAAGTCAACATCCTCTGCGGTGGACATGCGTACCTGTGCCAACTCTTCCCCGTTTGCCGGATTCAGGACTGGCTGGAACTTCGCCTGTTCAGCCTGCTGCCATTTGCCGTTTACAAAATTGGTCAATTTCATTGTCCTTGCCCCTTTCATACAAACCATTATGAGAGCGCTTTCAATTTCATTATTTCATAGATCTTCAGAAAACCCTAGGAGATTTCTGAAATATCCATTTTTATTTTTTGTTAGCTAAATCCTTATCCATCCAGCAACTCGTATCCCACTCTAACAGCCGCTGCCGAAGGATCCGAATCCATTCCAAAGCAGACATTCGAAGCCGACACCCTGTTCTTCGACTTTTTCAAACCGCTATAAGACAGAAATAATACATTTTCACGTCTTTTCACCGAAACTCTTGACACTGACGGTGCGTTATAGTGTATTTTAAAGAGAGAGGTGATTAGATTGTACAAAGTACAAGAAGTAGCAAAAATAGCGGGCGTCAGTGTCCGAACTCTCCATCACTATGACAGTATCGATTTACTGAAACCATCAAATATCGGAACCAACCGATATCGTTATTACAATGGAAAAGATTTAAAATTGCTTCAACAGATTCTATTCCTGAAAGAGCTCGATTTTTCATTAAAGAAAATTCAGGAGCTTGTAGCTGGTGGCTTTGATTGGGAATACGCATTGTCGCAGCACATCGAGTTGCTGGAACAAAAAAAACAACGCCTTGAAAAGCTGATTCAAAATGCAGAGCGCACTCAGCAGGAGCTCCAGGGGGGACAGAGCTTGACGGATTCAGAACGTTTTGCAGCTTTCGCCAGCAGCAAAGCAGAAGACCTGATCAGGAAATACCAAACTCCCGATACCGGTGTTTCTGTATTAGAGCCGGTTGAACCACAGCTGGAATCCTTGCAGGCTGCCTCAGGCGGATATGGTGAAGAATCATCTGTTGCCGTTGCGGTCGCTCCCGTTGAAACGGCTTTATACGAAGAACCTGCCGCAGCAGCCAGCGAACCTGTCCAAGCGGAAAAAGAAGAAGAAGATTTGGATGAAATCAACCGCGAAGGAGACCGCATTTACAACACAGTCGCCAGCTTGATGCACCTGTCTCCACAGACGGATGCCGTCCAACAAGAAATGAAGGCTTATTACACCCTCCTGAACCGTTTCTATGACTGTTCACCGAAAATGTTCCGCGGCCTCGGTGACCTTTACGCATCCGATAGCCGTTTTGCCAACAATATCGATCAGCATGGCCAAGGATTGGCTAAATACCTGAAAGACGCGATGTATATCTACGCTGAAGGTTTACAGGATGCTTGAGCTTATCGGGCCGTGCAGCAATTGCGGCAAAGACGTCTATTGCCGCGATGGTTTTCTTGATGGGGTTTATGTAGACGGGGAATTGGTCTGCTTTGATTGCCAGGAAGAAGTGGAAAAATAAACCGAGCACAAATTAAAAAAGCTGCCGAATCAATCGGCAGCTTTTTTGCATTCGTTTACACTCTAGTTGTTTCTTTCAATGCGTCCAGACGCACCTGTACTTGTTCCCCGGTCAAGCCGTGTTCAAAAGCATAACGGTTGCGCGGGTGTTCACGGCATTCATCAGAACATGAACGCATATACTTATGCTCATTTTCTTCAGAAGCCAAAATCTTCGCATTGCATTCAGGATTTGCACAGTTTACATAGCGCTCACAAGGTTCGCCCGTAAAATGGTCTTTGCCGACAATAGTGGGTTCAACCTGGTTTACAGGTACAGCGATACGCTCATCAAAAACGTATAATTGTCCGTCCCACAGCTCACCTTTTACTTCGGGATCCTTGCCGTAGGTGACGATGCCGCCGTGTAATTGAGCGACATCCTCGAAGCCTTCTTTTTTCAGCCAGCCAGAGAATTTTTCACAGCGGATTCCGCCTGTGCAATACGTCAAAATTTTCTTGCCTTCAAATTGTTCTTTGTTTTCGCGGATCCATTCCGGAAGATCACGGAAATTCTCAATATCCGGGCGGACCGAGTTGCGGAAATGCCCAAGATCATACTCGTAGTCATTTCGCGCATCCAAAACGATGGTGTCCTGTTGCTGCATTTGTTTGTAGAATTCAACCGGCTCCAGGTAAGTGCCTGTCAGTTCGTTCGGGTTGATGTCTTCTCCCAGCCCGAGGTGAACGATTTCCTTTTTCGCACGAACGTGCATCTTTTTAAACGCATGGCCTTCAGCGGCATCGATCTTGAAAACGATGTCCGAGAAGCGCAGATCGCTTTTCAGCATTTCCATGTAAGCTTCAGTTTGTTCGATGGTCCCTGAACATGTACCATTGATGCCTTCTTCCGAAACAAGGATACGGCCTTTCAGCTCGAGCCCTTTACAGGCAGCCAAATGCTCAACAGCAAAAGTCTCGGGATCTTCAATCGGTGTATATAAATAATAAAGCAGAACGTTGTGTGTATGATTTTGCATGAATCATACCTCCTATTTCCTCAATTTGCTTCTGCACCAAACAGGCAGCAAAAACCTCAATCATTTTACAATAAATAACGGTAAACTTCAACTTTTGCCAAGCAGGAAAAAGTTGAAGCTTGCCTGCAGCTGCGGGTCTTTAGGCAAACCAGCATCTGCAAGGCGTCCAATCCGCTATTCAACTGCAAAAAAGACAGCCCAATGACAGCTGTCTTTTTCTGCTTTCATTCAGCAGACTCTGTTTTTCACCGATTTATTTTCAAGACAAGCCTTGATCGCTTCCGCGTTCAACGCCATCATCTCCAAACGGGTCTGGACAGTGGCACTGCCGATATGCGGCAATACCGTAACATTCGGCAATGTCAGCAGCGGATGATCCAGCGGCACCGGCTCCTGCTCAAATACATCCAGGCCTGCCCCCCATATTCCGCCCTCTTTCAAGGCTTCGTATAAGGCCACCTCATCGACGATGCCGCCTCTGGCTGTGTTGATCAGGCAGGCGGTCTCTTTCATCAGCGCCAATTCTTTCGACCCGATCATCCCTTTTGTTTCCGGTGTCAGCGGAGTCAAGATCACTACGTAATCCGAAATCTTCAGCAATTCCTCAAATTCGGCGTAGCGCACGTCTTCAAGGCTTCTGCGCGACCGATTATGGTACAGGATATCCATGCCAAATCCCTGGGCACGGCGGGCTACCGCCTCACCGATCCGCCCCATGCCGATAATTCCAAGCGTGGCGCCGGCCACATTCTGTCCGGTCATCCCCATCGGTGTCCAGGATTTCCATTCGCCTGAACGGACTGTTTTTTCCGCTTCAATAATTCTGCGGGCGGTTGCCAATAATAAAGCAAAAGTCAGATCCGCAGTGGATTCCGTCAAGACGTCCGGTGTATTGGTGACCATTACCCCATGTTTGTGGGCTGCCTCAAGGTCGACATTGTTGTAGCCGACTGCCAGATTGCTGACAATCTTCAGGTTGGGGGCGGCTTCAAACACTTCATGGTCCACCCGATCGGACACTGTGGTCCATAGTGCATGCGCCTCTTTTGCTTCTTCAAGCAATTTTCCACGTGGTGCGGGAGCATCTTCTTCCGTCCACATCCGGACTTCGTATTGGTCTCTCAATCCAGCTACCGCTTGTTCCGGCAGCTTTTGCGTGATGAATACAATTGGCTTCATAAGAATCCTCCATCCTGTATTGTCCCATAATTATAACAATTAAAAAAACTGCAGGCAATTGCCAGCAGTTTCCTATTAGTTCCTCACTCTTATTTTCTTGATGTAATACCAGACAGCCCCTATTATCCCAAGGGCGATCAAAGCATAGACCACGTTCGAATAAAGATCCAATTGGTTCATGATCTGTTCGCTGTTGTCGCCTACCGCTTCACCGACAAACACCAATACGGTGTTCCACAGCAAGGTGCCGAGAGTGGTGAAACTTACAAACAGCCAAAACTTCATATTCGACATACCCGCTGGAATGGAAATCAAGCTGCGCACCAAAGGAATCAGGCGGCCGAAAAACACCGTCCAAACCCCGAAACGATCAAACCAGGCATCCGCTTTTTGGATATCTTCTTTTTTCACGCGCAGCCAGTTGCCATATTTGTCTATGATCTTTTCCAGCCGCTCGACATCCAGCAGCAAGCCGACGCCGTACAAGACCACCGCTCCAAGGACCGAACCGGCAGTGGATGCCAGTATCACTCCAGGTATCGTCATCGTTGTCGTCGTTGTCATGTACCCGCCGACCGTCAATATCACTTCTGATGGAATCGGCGGAAATACATTTTCCAGCATAATCAGCAGAAAGATTCCGAAGTAGCCGTAATCTGACATGACCGAAGTAATCCAATCTTCCATGCAAACACTCCTCTTACGAAGATGGCCGGAAATTCATCGTGACCGACCACAGCTCTGAACGGCTTCCGAGGCGCAACGGCGGTCCCCAGAAACCAAATCCGGAAGACACCACAAAATGTGTCTTCTTAATTAAACGATAGCCGTAATCCAGCTCAAAAATTCTCTTCGTCAATAAATGGTTTGGCCACATCTGGCCTTTATGGGTGTGCCCGGACATATGAAAGTCCGCACCTAACTCCACCGGAATTTTCAAATTGGATGGTGTGTGGTCCATCACAATCCAAGGCAATTTTCCTTTTTCCGGCTTCAATTGAGGCAGTGGACGCCGCTTGCCGTTGGTCCGGTCTTCACGCCCCGTCAAATAAAAACGATTTGCCACCAGAATAGTTTCATCCCTCAGGATATTGACCCCTGATTTTTCCATCAACCTTACCAGCAACGGGATTTTCTTCCCGTAATACTCATGATTCCCCAAAACGCCATAAACACCCAAAGACGGCTTCAGCTGCTCCATCACTTCCGACATGCCATAGCGCGCATACCAAACCGGATCATCATCCACCAAGTCGCCCGCTAAAAACACAACATCCGGCTGCAGCTCGTTTGTCTTTTTCACAAAACGCCGCAAATGTCTTTTGCCTGATAAGACACCCAGGTGAAAGTCAGAGCCGATGACCAGATGCAGCGGTTCAGCTGCTTCTCCGTCTACCGTGACCTCCAATTTGCGGACAACGGGGCTGTAGGCCAAATAAGTGCCCACAATGAAAATCACCAGCAGGATGGCGGCAGTTGCCGATCCGATGAAAAACACATCTCCTCCAAAATCCGCCACTAGCACAATGATATTCGCCACAGGAATCAGAAGAATCGCATATTGCAGAAAAGCGAACCAATACGAACCGAGAATCGTAAAGCCAAGCCATTTATGGCCAATCCGCCCGATAACATAACTGTAAGCGGCAATCAGCCAAAGAACCGCAAAGAACCACGGGTTGACGCTGTCCATAAAACTGTTCAGCCAGCTGTAGGCTGCCCAGCCAAGATAGGCAACAAGCGACGTATAGACCAATAAAGCACCACCGATGCCTGCCAGTATTTTCATCGTAAAAAACCTCTTTCTTCTTTTAAGTTGGACCCTGTATAGAGGATTCATTATTTTCAATGGGATAAAAAATATTATAGCATTCCATACGCTGATAGCTCGCAAGAAAACTCCTGAAAAACCTTTTGCGCCGTCAACTTATGTAGACGCTTCTACGCCTCAGGACCTAGGCAAAGATGCAGTCAGAGACCGTATTGGAAAATGCGGCCGCTTAGTATGATTAGGGTAGAAATTGAGAGGAGGAAAATCACATGAACAAATTTTGGTTAACCACCCTCGGCATCATTGCCGGAATCGTCGCCCTTTCCAATTTGGGACCCATCATCGGATTGGCCGTATCCCTATTAGTCGTCTACGCAGGGGTGCATTATTACTTGCGAAGCATCTCGGCACTGGCGAAATTCTGGTGGGCTTTCGTCGGCGTACTCGGAGGACTTGCAGCCATCTCAAATGTGCCGGCATTGATCGGCGTCGCTGCAATTGCCGGATTGTGGATGATCTACCGCGCATGGAATGGCCAAAGCGTTTCAGTCGCAGCTGTAAAAGAAAGCGATCCATTCACGAATTTCGAACAGCAATGGAACAAACTGACCAAATAAGGAGGAAACGAATATGACAACTTTATGGGACCGTTTCAAATTTGCCGTCGCAACCGACCTGGATGCCGTCGTCGCAAAAAAAGAGGAAAAAAATCCACTGGCGTTGCTGAACCGCTACATCACAGAAGCGGAAAACCAGACGGCCGCTACAGGAAAATGGGTGGAGCGCCAGGCTCAGCTCAATGGTAAACTGGAGAAGGAATTGGCTGAAGCTTCTGCTATGCTCGACAAGCGCCAAAACCAATTGGAATTGGCACAGTCTTCAGGCGAAGCCGACCTTGCTGATTTTGCCGCCATGGAAGTCGAGGCTTATGCTGCACGTGTTACGGTACTGCAGAACAACCTGGATGAAAACCTTGCTGAACTGACTGGCCTGGAGCATCGCTACGAGGAAATGAAGCATAAAGTGAAAGACATGAAAGTGAAGCAGCTGCAATTGATGGGCAAGGAAAACGCAACGCGCGCCCATCATCAGATGGATAAAGTGCTGAGCCCGGAACTTGTCGCTGAACGCATCGGTTCGTTTGACGACATGGCGTCCTACATCAAGACTCTTGGCGCTAAAGTCGAAGAACGCCATGAGCATTCAGCAATGGAACGCCGCTTGGAATCTTTAGAAAAAAATAGCGCAAACCAAAAAGAAATTGTTTAAACTGAAGTGAGAAGAAGTTTTTCTTCTTCTCATTTTTTCTGATACAAAGAAGGAGGCAAAAGCCATGCAGCATTTTACAACAAACAGACAAGCGTTTTTTTTATTGAGCGCTTTATTATTGATATTCGTGGAAGCTGCCTTTTTTGGAAACGGCAGTGTGTTTTTGATCCTTCTTGGTATCGGAACCATTTACTATGCGTTACGAAATAAAGTGAAATACCGCCGCTCATACTTTTGGACAGGTGCCTTCCTCATCGGAGTTTCCATCCTGTCGATGTGGAGTTTACGGCTGATGGTTTTCGGGCTTGCCATCTACCTCCTGATCCGGTTGTGGAAAGGTGAAGAATGGCTGCAGACTGCCCCGCTTCACGGCTCTACAGATAAAGGGCTTATCCAGAACAAAGTCATGGCCGCACAAAGCACTCCGATTGAATCCTATGAGTGGAAAGACATTCATGTACAGGGATTTATCGGCGATATCCTAGTGGATACCACTCAAACCGTGTTGCCGAAAAAAACCTCACTGATTTCCATACGGCAAGGCTTTGGAAAAGTCCAAGTTGTCGTTCCCTACGAAATCCCTGTAAGAATCTTCTATTCGACGCTGTTGGGAGAAGCCCGCTTTTTCAACGGGAACAACCAACGGATTCTTAATGGCACGATCCACGCAGAAGATGGATACCCAGCGGACGCCGGCAATAAAGTCGAGTTGATTGTTTCCGTGTCCACTTGGATGGGGGATGTCGAGGTGATCCGCAGATGAGACAGATTTTGCCGCGCAGCCTGTTTTTCATTTCCCTTTTCGCCTTGATCGTGTTCAGCATCCTTTTTGCCTTGCTCGGCTTGCCGACAGTCAACAGCTGGTCTGTTCTATGGGAAGATTTCATCGCCGGGCTGCCTCTGGGCATTTGGCTGCTTGTCTTGATGCTCGCCCTGTCTGTCAGCATCTCCTGGTGGACTGAATCTTTGTCACGGTCAAAGGTCCAGGAAATTGAAGAAATTTTCCAGGCACTCTTGCGCAATGAAGACAAAACCGTCGTCCAGGCTGCCCATATGAAAACCTTGCCGCGTAATCTATCGAGCTCCATCCTGAAACTGCAGAAGCTTCTGGAATCCCAGCGCAAAAGCCTGACACGGATTGCCAATGAACGGGCGGAAACACAGGACCAGATTATCCAGGAACGCCTGATCATGGAACGCCAACGTTTGGCCAGGGAGCTTCATGACTCGGTTTCCCAGCAGCTGTTCGCCGCTTCCATGCTGCTGTCTTCCATGACTGAAAGCGGGGACGTGCAGCCAGGACTGCTGCAGACCGAGAAGATGGTCCAACAGGCTCAACTGGAAATGCGCGCGCTGCTGCTGCATTTGCGCCCCGCTGCCCTGCATGACAAGAGCCTGCGTCAAGGATTATATGAATTGGTCAGTGAGCTGAAGGAAAAGGTCCATTTTACAATCGAGCATAAATTGGAAGAAGTCCCTTTGCAAAAAGGGGCCGAGGACCATTTGTTCCGCATTGCGCAGGAAACTTTATCGAATACGCTTCGCCATTCAAAAGCGACCGAAGTCCATATCTTGTTTGTTGAGCGAGATGATTTTGCAATTCTGCGCATTCAGGACAATGGCGTCGGTTTTGAAAGCGAGCAATCCAAGTCAACTTCCTATGGCCTAAAACATATCGAAGAACGTGCCATCGAAATCGGTGCAACCAGCAAAATCGTTTCCGTGCCTTCTGAAGGCACGATTGTGGAAGTAAAAGTTCCGATTGAAAGGAAGAAAACCCATGATTCGAATCTTATTAGTGGATGACCACGAAATGGTCCGCATCGGCGTCTCCGCCTACCTGCAATCACAAAAGGACATGGAGGTTGCCGGTGAAGCGGCGAACGGGCAGGAAGCAGTTGAAATGGCTCTAGAGCTGCGCCCAGACCTGATTTTAATGGACATGGTGATGCCCATCATGAATGGTGCAGAAGCGACAAAAGCCATCATCGATCAGTGGCCGGAAGCGAAGATCATGATAGTCACCAGTTTTCTGGACGATGACAAAGTCTACCCGGCTCTTCAGGCGGGAGCCGTCAGCTACATATTAAAAACATCAAAAGCGTCGCGGATTGCCGACTCGATTCGTGAAACCATGAACGGCACGCCTGTGCTTGAACCTGAAGTCATGACCAAAATGATGAAGCAGATGCGCCAGGAACGCGTCCTTCATGACGATCTGACCGAGCGGGAAATGGAAATTCTCCTGTTGCTGGCTTGCGGTTTAACCAATCAGGAAATCGCCGATAGATTGTTCATCGCCTTGAAAACAGTGAAGACCCACGTCAGCAATATCCTGGCAAAGCTGGAGGTCCACGACCGGACCCAAGCAGTCATTTATGCCTTCCAGCATAAGCTGATTTCTCCTCCTAAATAAAACACAAAAAAGCCGGACAGTTTTTATGCTGTCCGGCTTTGAGCTTTTAGACTAAAGAGTATTTATGTCATTCAAAGAATGAATACTCATTTCATTGTGTTTATACGGAATCCTGCGCTTCAGGCGGACGCTTTCCGCGGACGAAGCAATGAGCCTCCTCGTCGCAAGCTCCTGCGGGGTCTCATCACTCCGTTCTTCCGCAGGAGTCGCCACCTTGCGCTTCGGATTTTGAGTCTTGAGTGACGAAATAATGTTTGGACTATTTTTATCAGGATACTGACTAGCAGGCTTCTTCCTTTGATTGAAGCAGCACACTCCTAACAGGGCTGGCCACGAAGACTCCTGTGGGACAGCGAAAGCTGAAGACCCCGCAGGAACGCAGTGACGAGGAGGCTGAAGCTGAGCCCACGGAAAGCGAAGTGGCCGGACCGGTTGGGGGTTATGCACCGCTATTCATTTTGAATAAACTATGTCTACATTCAAAGCCGGACAGTTTTTACGCTGTCCGGCTTTT
Source organism: Planococcus sp. BI3 (assembly GCF_056680115.1). NCBI lineage: Bacteria > Bacillati > Bacillota > Bacilli > Caryophanales > Caryophanaceae > Planococcus > Planococcus sp. BI3. The sequence continues at coordinate 3,339,698 of NZ_CM155266.1, read as the reverse complement.
TCAATTACACATTTAATTTCCGCAGTTCCACGCGGCGGATTTTGCCCGAAGCCGTCTTCGGCAACTCGTCCAAAAATTCGATGATGCGCGGATACTTATAAGGTGCGGTGATTTCTTTGACATGGTCCTGCAGCTGCTTTACTAAAGCAGCTTTATCTGGAAAATCATCCGGATTGCGCAGCACCACATAGGCTTTGACGATATTGCCACGAATCTCATCCGGAGCGGCTACCACGGCACATTCCTGGATGGCCTCGTGCTTCATGAGCGCATCTTCGACTTCAAAAGGTCCGATGGTGTAGCCAGAGCTGATGATGATGTCATCGCTTCGCCCTTCAAACCAAAAATAACCGTCTTCATCACGTGTTGCTTGGTCTCCCGTTAAATACCAATCGCCGCGGAACGCCGCTTTGGTCCGTTCGGAATCCCGGTAATATTCCCGGAACAACGCCGGACAATCACGGTGTACAGCGATATCCCCCACTTCTCCGACCGCTGTCGGTTTGCCTTCATCATTGATGATATCAACCGGATTTCCCGGAGTCGGTTTGCCCATCGAGCCCGGCTTCACTTCCATATCCTGCAGTGTTCCGACAAGCAAGGTGTTTTCAGTCTGGCCATAACCATCCCGGACGTTGATATCGAATGCCCGTTGGAAAGCCTCGATGACTTGCCGGTTCAAAGGTTCTCCGGCAGACACCGCTGACCTCAATGCAGGCAGTTTATATGAATCGAGATTTTCCACTTTTGCCATGATCCGGTATTCTGTCGGCGTACAGCATAGGACATTGATATTTTCTTCCTTCAATAAATCCAGGTATTTCAACGCATCGAATGGCCCGTTGTAGACGAATGCCGTGGCGCCGAGCGTAATCGTCGACAGGAATGGACTCCAAATCCATTTTTGCCAGCCCGGAGCCGCGGTTGCCCACACCATATCTCCGCTTTGAACGCCCAGCCATTTCGTCGCCGCTGTCCGTACATGTGCATAGCCCCAGCCATGGACGTGCACTACGCCCTTTGGATTGCCGGTAGTGCCGGATGTATAAGACAGGAAAGCCATGTCTTCCCGGTGAGTCGGCACCGCTTCGAATTCCGTTGATTCTTTTTCCGCCAGTTCCTCGAAAGACTGCCAGCCTTCTTCCGTTCCGCCAATGATCAATTTATTGTCCAGTGCATCCAAGTCTTCATCAATCGAGTTGGTTTCAGCAGTTGTTTTATAATGCGCGACAATGCCTTTTGCACTCGAATGGTGCATCCGGTAAGTCAAATCTTTCTTTCGCAGCATTTCTGAACAGGGAATTGCGACAATTCCAGCACGCAGACAAGCCAAATACGTAATATAAGCTTCCGGAATCCGTGGAAGAATGATCAGCATCCGATCGCCTTTCTCAATGCCCAGCTTCAGCAACGCTTGTGCATATTGATTCATTTTGCCGACCAGCTCTTTATAGGAAAGATCTTCCCGATTGCCTTCACTGTCCAGCCACCGAATCGCCAATCGCTCAGCGTCTTCTTTGTATTTCTCTAATTCTGAGGTGATATTGTACTGTTCCGGTGCAATTAAATCCTTGAATTCCATCTGATAGCCTCCAATCTATTTTTTCATGCCGGCGGAATAATCAGGTAGTAGACGCTTGCTAAAAATACGAATGCTGCCAATGCCGCCAGGTAAGCTTTTTTAGTGGTGAAATTCTGAGTGGTTTTGATGATTTTGGCACACACCAGATACATCCAAAGAACACCGATTGCCAGCAGCACATAGACCAGCGGATGGCCATTTCCGGCATCTGCCAGGTAGGGTGCTCCCAAAAGGCCAGGCAGCAATGCTACCGGCGCTGCCCGATTAATGTCCCGCAGCAATCCTTTTCCGCCAAGCCCCTTTGAACCTGCCCAAAGCAGCAGCGCCAGGCCTATTTTTGTAATGAACGCCATTAACAGCCCAAATAGGATGAAAATCGACGGAACAATGAAGTTTTGCAGCAAAGCTGAATCGAAACTTGCTATGTATGAGGCATTTGACGCGATTGAAATCGCGCCATAGCCCAATCCAACGATGAGTAGCAACAGATTGCTCACCAATGGGGTTTTCGGCAATTCTAAAAATGACCGAAAAGATGAATCATTTAAAGCAACCATTTTTCCGACCATTTTACTCACCCTTTCTTTCATTCTCTACATCCCCCAAGGCATCAAAGCCCATATCGCGACAGCTGCAGAAACCACTACCGTAATTCCGGCACCGACCGTACTGTTGTAACGATACGATTTGATGTCCTTCCATCCGTGGATGCGTTCGATCAACTCAATATCCGATTGTTTGGTCAGCTTGTTCGCAAGACCCGGCATCCGGTTAGTGACATAGGAAACGACAATCAGCAGGATAAAGCTGATCGGCACAGCCAGCATAGCGCCGGATAAGCCCATTCCATCAGTAACGCCATGTCCCGTCAAGACGATGCTCGGGAAAACGAATGGCGACACGATGATATAGATGGCGCCACCAACTAGAGACGCCGCAATCGCGCCGAATTTATTGGCTTCTTTCCACCAAACCCCGACGATGATCAGAGGTGCATTCGTGACTCCAGCTAAACCGAATGCCCAGAGAATACTGACGACCAAGAAAGCCGGCGGTTGAATTGCCAGCAGGATACTGACCAATCCACCAGCGAAAATAGCGACAAAACCGATTCGCAAACTTAAGCGCTGAGGAATATTCGGCTTTAAGGTAGCGATGATATCCTGGGAAATCAAGGCACCGATGGCCAGTAAATTACCGCTTAATGTCGAAAGTCCAGCTGAAATCGCTCCAGCGATAACAAGTGCCGTCACCCATTCCGGGTTATAGACCAGATTCAAGATAATGGTGAGTTTATCAGCATCCCCTTCTGAAATGACCAGGCCTTGAGTAGCTGTTGCATATACGCCTACAAAGCCCATGGCGTACGTTGCGGAGAACACCAACCCAAGAATAAAGGCGAACCAGACCATCGCTGAACGCGCACTTTTCAGATTGGAGGCCGTGTAAACACGCATCGCTAAATGGGGAAGCCCCAAAGCGCCGATTGTTAAAGCGGGAATAATAGAGAAATACCATTTCGGCGAGAACTGATAGTCAAAAAATGTCGGCAAAGATTCCAGCATCGCCGGAACCATGTCTGAATAGAACAGGGGCGGGAAGTACCAGCCATCTGCTCCAATCGCTTTCATGATGGCACCAAGCGGCAGGATGAACATCAAAGCGATGATGACCATCTGAATCGCTGCGTTGTTTGTCGCTCCCGCCATTCCGCCGATTGTGATGTAGCCGACAATAATAATTCCGAAAACAAAGAGTCCGGTTAAATAAGGAATTCCCAATAATGTTTCAAACGTAATCGCGATTCCGATCATCTGCCCCAAGGCATACATGATTGAAACTAAAATCATGAAAAGGGCCGCAATAATGGAAGCCGTCACTCCATAGCGGTCGCGGATAAAATGCGTAGGAGAGAAAGCGCCCATCCGGCGCAGGCTTGTTCCGTAGATGATCGTGATCAATGGAATGGCCAGGATCAATTGGATCCACAACATGATGAAAGGTACCTGCAACTGTAAGATTAGCGCCGTGATTCCGAGGAACGTGGCCAAACTCATATAAGTCGCTGCCATTGCCAAGCCATTGGTGAAAGCTCCAACATTTCCTCCGCCTATGTACAGGTCTTTTGCTGAGGAACTTTTTCGGTTAGATAAAAATCCAACGACATAAAATAATACAAAAGTCGCTCCCACGACTGCTAAGCCCAGAATCGGATTGGATAACTGCCAGTTTTGCGCTTCCATCATCTACACATCCTTTACTTCGTCGGAAATTCCGAGCGCGTCGTTTTCATTATCAATTTCATCATCAATGCGATTGCCGATTTTTCCAGCTACGATGGTCAGGAAGAAAACTCCGAACCAGCCCATCAGGATTGGCACAATGTACATGACTGGAAAGCCGAATAGCATAGCATCTACTGGAAAGATGGAGAAAATCAGCCCTACATTTCCCACTAAAATAAAGGCAGCTGTCATCCAAATGGTAAATTGTACTTCTTTCTTATACGCTTTCATCGTATCCCCCATTTCATCTAATTCATATGGTCACCCTTCCCAACTGAGCGTTCGCTCAGTTACAAACAGTACACCCCCTCCTAACTATTATGTAGTTAATATCTCCCTTGATTGTAACCGGTTGCATAAAAACAAGTCAATTGAATTTTTTAATTATTTAATTAATTATAGTAAAAGCATTAATTGAGGATTATCAAGCATTTCACCCTTCTTAAAACCCTGTCGTGTAGAAATAAAGTTGCATATTAGATGAATAATTATTTTTCTTAATCAGTATTTTTATATTTTAATATACCTTTTATTAGCTTGGATTCAGTTGAAATATTTCCCTTTTTTTATAGTTGGACGAATAAATATGCATTACTCCTTTTAAAATCAAAAAAATCCCCTTGGGGCAACTGCCTGCCCAAGGGGATTTCTAAGATGAACTTATAGATTTGGTTTGTCGTTTTCTTTGTTCATTTTCTTTTCAAGATTTTCAAGCTGGCGCTTTGCGAATTCGCGTCCTCCAATACCGAAGGAAATAGCAAAGGCCACAGCAAGTCCGGCGATGATGAACAAGAATGCCAGGTTAACGATATTTGTTGCAAAGTTCAGCTGATCCAGTGTCATGAATACGGCAATGATGATGATTACGTATTTGACGATGGATCCAAGGAAGCGATTGCCGGAAGCCTGTTTGATGTAGTTTCCAAGCAGACTGCCTCCGATCAAGCCAAGACCTAGAATGATCAGTGAACTGATAAGCAATGGCATATAGCCAATGACAGCTTCACCGATTCTATTCAATACATCCAGCTGCAGGACATTCATCGCTTCCACTGTGAAGAAAATGATGATGATTGCCTGTACTACTTTGCCGATGACGTTTGCAATATCAAAGCTCGGCGTTTTTGTTTTGTCTGGATTCAAGTAAGTTGAAAATCTGTTGATGCCTGTCCCATTCAATAGGCTGATCAACAAATCTCCTACAAATTTAGCAATCAGGACCCCTACCAGGATCAAAATAATTGCGACAAAAATATTCGGAATCATGTTCAGAACCTGGTTGAGCATATTGACAATTGGTTCAGAAATAGACTGGATATTCAAAGTTTCCAATGCGATGGTCAGGATGGGGATCAATACTATGACAAACACCACATTAGATAAAACATTCGCCAGTGTTGATTTGTCTCCAGCATCCATTCTTGTTGTTCCTGTTGGAGTGCCGCCTGTTTTACTGGTGAATTTATTGAACCACTTATCAATATTCATTGCAGTCAAAAGGCTGAACACAAGATTTTTCACGAATTTAGCTACAAAATAACCTATGACCAATATGATGATGGCCATAAGAAGATTTGGCAGGAATGCCAGCAGCTTGTCCATCATGTTTGAGATTGGCTGTGCCACATTCTGCATATTCAGAGCCTGCAAAACGCTTGGAATAAACAAAATGAAGATCAGATAATAAAGAATTTTCCCTATAGAATCCAGTTTGCTGTCCGCATCTTCTTTTGTTTTTGCCATATGGCCTCTGACCATGGCTTTGTCAACGCCTGCTTTTTTTAATCCTTTCGTAAAGATCGCCCGTACGATCGTCGCTACAACCCATGCGATAAGCAATAACAATAACGCACCTAGAACGTTTGGGATATAGTCGATGATTGTATTGCCGACTCCTCTGAAAGAATTCCCTACTTCATTCATATAACCAACTCCTTTTTAATTTTTTATATCATACCTATTATCCCCTTGCTCTTGTGAGGTTAAACTTTTAAAGGCCAAAACAAAAAAATAACAGAACCACTCAACTTTCAAGTGGATCTGCCATACGGATAAAAAATCCCATTAAACAGGAGAAAGCTTCGCCCTTCTGCCGATGGTCAATACAAGTATGCCGCCCAACAGCAACAGAACACCTATCCAAGAAAGCCCACTCAGTACCTCTCCGACCACCAGCACACCCAGAACAGCGGCTGTCAGCGGCTCCGCCAATGATAAAGTCACCGCAGAAGAAGAAGGAATCTGTTTCAATCCATAAGAAAAGAGGATATACGATAAGCTTGTTGCTCCAATCCCCAAATAGATGAGCAGGGATAAGTTTCCGGGAACTGTTATGTAGGAAAGGTCATAGAACAGTAAAAACGGCAACAGGCAACAGGCACTCAGCGAAAAAATCACCGCCACAGCGGAAACGGTTTCCATACTCTTGAGCACATTTTTGCTGACAAGGGCATAGACAGCAAAAGAAAAACCGGCACCGAGCGCCATGGCAATTCCTACTGGATCCACCAGTTGCTGGCCTCTATTTGCAAATAGCAGGATGCACCCGACTAAAGCCAACACAGTAGCAATCACCCAAACTCTGTCAGGCTTTTTTTTCAAAGCCACCCATTCAATCATTCCCGTCAAGACAGGAGCGCTGCCAATTGCCACGACCGTTCCAATTGCAATCCCAGTCAATTGGACAGATGAAAAAAACAAAGGCTGAAACAATGCCATGCTGATGGCCGAAAGAATGGCTGCGGGCCATGGAATCGTCCGTACAGACAATTTCCGTGCAGCCAGAACAAAAATCAACAACGAAAAACCGCCGATTGCTAAGCGGAAAGCGCCAATCGACAAGGGATGTGCAGTTCCTTCAAAAAAAGATTGAGCGGTTCCTGTCGTTCCCCATAAAATAGCCGCCAGCAAAACCCATAGATACGCCATATAATTCAACATCAACACTCCTATTTTCGGACTTTTCCCTTTAACATACCATGACGCTAATGGTTTGAGATAGCTGCCTCCTTCCATTATAATAAAGGAAAAGAATGGAGGAGGAGATCCTATGTATATGACAGTCCAGGAAACTGCCGCATTCTTATCGATGCCTGAAGAACAAGTCAATCGTTATGTATTGGAAGGCCGTATCCGCGCAGTCCATGATGGGGAGCAATACATGATCAACACCTCTCAATTCGGAACTCATTTCCAGCAGTTGGAACAGGCCAAGCAAGCGTTGGAGGAATGGCGCGCCATCCCTATACCGGACGATGTGGATATTAAGGATGAAGACTGAACAATAAAAGCATCTGAACGAGGTTAATCCTCGTTCAGATGCTTTTTTACATCCGAATTTCTAACGTGTTAGCTCAGGCACTAAAAGACTTTTTAATTTCCCTCCGATAAATCCGCCCCATTTTTCAAACTCCACCAAAAAACCATCATGCCCAAAATCTGTTTCAATAATTTTCCATTCCGCGTCCTTCTGCTTTTTAAGCCAAGGCACCATCAACTCACTCGGATAAAGCAAATCATGGGTAAATGATAAGGAATAAATAGGCACCTCCAGGGCAGCCTCCTCAACATCATGCGTATTCATCGCTTTCAGCAGCACCACATAGCTGTTGGCATCAAAGCGGCCTGCCAGTTTCTTTCCTTGGTAGTTCAAGTATGACTGTACATTAAATTCATCGCCGTCATTGGTGCGCCCAAAACGCTGATTGAACATATTGCCGCTGCGATAAGTGACCATACCAGCCATTCTGGCTACTTCAAACCCTTTTAAAAGAGACGCATTTTCATAATTTCCACTGTTGAAATCTTTATCATTTTCAATTGCCAAAATGCCGATATGGTTAAAAGCCACGCCATAATCACTGTAATACGGCGTCACGGCTAACGGAAGAATTGCATCGACAAATTCCGGATACAATTTACCCCATTCCAAAGTTTTCATCCCTCCTAAGGAGCCGCCAATTACTCCGGAAAGATGGTTGATGCCCAGCTTTTTTAATGCATAATATTCCGCCCGCACCATATCACCTATCGTCAGGGTTGGGAAATCAGCACGATAAGGAGCACCGGTTGCCGGGTTTATCGATAAAGGGCCGGTCGATCCATGGCACCCTCCCAGGACATTGAAGGTAATCACTTGAAAAACAGATGTATCCACCGGCTTGCCTGGTCCGATTAATCCTGCCCACCACCCCGGATCTCCTTCTGTGCCAACTGCATATTGATCTCCTGTCAATGCATGGCACACAAGGACAGCAGGAGCTTTTTCATCTCCATGACGTTCGTATGCAAGTTCTACATTGTCTAAAGTCTTAGTTGAATCCAGGGTTAACGAGCCAATGGATACTGTCTTCATGAAAATCCCTCCTTATGCCTTTTCCAGTACTGCTGCCTTTATCGCCTGTTCCAAGTCAGCAATTAAATCTTCTGTGTTTTCCAGCCCGACAGACAACCGGATCAACTCTTCCGTTACTCCAGATGCTTTCAGCTCTTCTTCGTTCAATTGCTGATGCGTGGTGGATGCCGGATGGATAATCAGCGATTTGGCGTCTCCCACATTGGCAACGTGCGACCAAAGGTTGACACTGTCGATCACTTTGCGGCCAGCTTCCCGCCCGCCTTTTATGCCAAAGTTGACAATCGAACCATAACCGCCATTCTTCAAGTATTTCTTAGCCAATTGATGTGAAGGATGATCCTCAAAGCCTAAGAAATTGACCCACTCGATTTGTGGATGCTGTTTTAGATAATCAGCAATAATCTGAGCGTTGCTGCTGTGTTTCGGAATGCGGAGATGCAAAGTCTCCAGACCCTGCAGCAAAGCATGAGCACTATCCGGACTCAATGAAGGGCCAAAATCCCGCAGCAGCTGCACACGCAGTTTTGTCGCAAACGCCGCATCCGGTACATCAATGCCATAACGCAGACCATGATAGCTCTCATCAGGCTGTGTATAATTCGGAAAACGTGGATTGTCCCAATTGAATTTCCCGGCATCCACTGCTACGCCGCCGATCGTCGTGCCATGGCCGCCAATCCACTTCGTAGCAGAATGAATGACCACATCCGCACCAAATTCTATCGGGTTGCTGCCGTATGGAGAAGCGAAGGTGTTGTCGATCAATAATGGAATTCCATTTTCATGGGCAATTGCTGCCACTTTTTCTACATCAAAGACATTCAGGCTTGGATTGCCGATAATTTCCCCGAAAAAGACCTTCGTTTTATCTGTGATTGCCGATTTGAAATTTTCCGGATCGGTAGCATCGACGAATTTTGTCGTGATGCCATAACGCGGCAAAGTATTCGCAAACAAATTGTACGTGCCCCCGTAAAGGCTGCTGTCTGCCACTATTTCGTCTCCGGCTTCAGCAATGTTCATAATTGAAAATGCAATGGCCGCCATTCCGGAAGATAAAGCAACTGCAGCAGTGCCGCCTTCCAATAATGCTACCCGTTGTTCAAATACATCGACAGTCGGATTCATGATGCGCGAGTAGATATTGCCAGTATCCTTGAGGCCAAAGAGATCTTGTGCATGCTGTGTATCTTTAAAAACATAGGAAGTTGTTTTATAAACAGGCACCCCTCTTGATCCAGTTGTTGGATCGGGCTGTTGTCCGCCATGCAATAATAAAGTTTCCGGTTTTAAGTTTGTCATTTTCCATTCCCCCTGAGTTTTATTGATAGATATTGTCGAAGAGGACAGCAAAAAGCCCCCTTCGCTTAAGAAGAGGGCCGTAAATTACGGAGTTTCCTCCTCTCATCTGTCAGAACCTTTCGTTCGGTTCTGTAGGAATTAGCACCTTTCCAGACAAAATCGTCTGTTGGTTGCCGGGCATCACAGGGCCTATCCCTCCGCCACTCTTGATAAGAGTATTTGATTTAGTTTTTCATCTTGTTGAGAAGTATAAAAACTTTGTCGCTTTTTGTCAAGTGGATTAGTCAAAAAATTTTGAAACCTTGTGCTGCTTCAAACGTTATCTTTTAATGTAGAGGAGGAGTCGGTATGTTTATCTGGATTTTGCTATTATTTATTATCTGCTATGTAATCGGCTGCTTTCATGGATCTCTCGCAGCTCAGGTTTTATCAGGGGTCAACGTCAAAAAGGAAGGTGTAAAAAATTCCGGCGCTTCCAATGCCGCCATCGTATTGGGCTGGAAATATGGGGTGCTTGTCGCTTTCATCGATATTTCCAAAGGATTTGCAGCTGTTGCAGGCTTGCGGCTTCTGCTGGATTCCAGCAGCCTTTCTCCCGAAATGTTCTGGACTTTGTTGTTCATCGCAGGTGCCGGCGTAATTTTTGGCCATAACTTCCCGTTCTATATGAATTTCAGCGGCGGCAAAGGGACCGCTTCGGTAATCGGCGTCATGCTGGCCCTCGATTGGAAGCTTGGACTGGTTGGACTGCTCTTGCTCATCGGCGTTTCACTGGCCACCGATTATTTGGTCATTGGCGTACTGGTCCTTTACGCGGTTTATTTCATCATTGCTTTCGGACCTGCTGTTGGGCCGTGGCCATTGCTGACAGCCCTGGCCTTATTCGCGATGGCGGTATGGAAGCATAGCGAAAACATTATTCGAATAAAGAATGGAAGCGAGAGCAAAGTATCCTCCATCTTCAAGAAGAAGCCTTCAAATCCTGTCTAATAGAGGATTTAAACTAATTATTGCTTTCATTTAAAAGATTGTGAAATAAATATCATAATTCCTCTTGACTTTTTTGTTATTTCACCATAAAGTAAGAACCACGAATCGAATAGCATACATCACTTTCTTATCAAGAGAAACCGAGGGACAGGCCCTGAGACGTTTCGGCAGCAGATTTGTTTAACCGCAAAAACTGTGCCAACTCCTGCAAATGCCGTTTGTGCATTTGGAAGATGAGAATTAGATGGTTTCAACAGGAGCCTTCTTTTTTCTTATGGATAAGAAAAAAGGGGGCTCTTTTTTGTCCATTATCTCAGGGAGAATGTGAGACACCATCGATTTGATAAGATCCATTACAGCATGAGGAGGTTCAATCACCATGATTCAATTCGAAGGCGTCGCCAAAACTTATCAATCAGGAAAACAGGAAATCTATGCCTTGAACGGCATTGACCTGACCGTCGAAACCGGCGAAATCTACGGGGTCATTGGCTTTAGCGGAGCCGGAAAAAGTTCACTGATCCGCACCGTGAATCTGCTCGAACGGCCTTCTGCAGGACGCGTGTTGATTCAGGGAAAAGACATTTCTACTTTATCCAGCAAAGAGATCCGCACCATCCGAAAAGATATCGGCATGATTTTCCAGCATTTCAACTTGCTGAATTCAAAAACCGTTTACCATAATGTGGCGATGCCGCTCTTGCTCGCGAAGACACCAAAAGCAGATATTGAAAAACAGGTAACCGACTTGCTGGACTTTGTCGGCCTGGCAGACCAGGCGCAAAAATATCCAGATCAACTGTCAGGCGGACAGAAACAACGGATCGGCATTGCCCGGGCGCTCGCGACTAATCCATCTGTTCTGTTGTGTGATGAAGCGACTTCGGCACTTGATCCGCAAACGACTAAATCGATTTTGGACCTGCTTCGCAAAATCAATAAGGAATACAACATCACGATTTTGCTCATCACTCATGAAATGGGCGTCATCCGGGAAATCTGCGACAAGGTGGCCGTTCTTGAAGCGGGGAAAGTCATCGAGCAAGGCAGCGTTTTCGATATTTTCTCGAACCCACAGCAACCAACCACCAAACGGTTTGTCCGCTCCGTCATGAATGACGAACTACCAGATTCGCTGCTGGCACAAATTCAGGCTGCCGAAAGCGATAATGCCATCTACCGCCTCCAGTTTACCGGCAGCTCCGTCGGCAAACCGTTCATGTCCCGTGTATCACGTGATTTCAAAGTTGATTTGAATGTGCTGTTCGGCAACATCACCGAGCTGCAAGGCGTCCCGTACGGCAACCTGATCGTGGAATTTTCCGGCGAGCCAAGTGAAATTGCACTGGCCTTGTCCTCCATCCGAGAAAGTGAAATCCACATAGAGGAGGTCAATAATTATGTCAGTTAACTACGAACAGATTTTAGAAGCTTTATGGGAAACCATCTACATGACCGGAGCTGCGTTCGGATTTTCTTTATTGATAGGCTTGCCTCTCGGCATCCTGCTTGTGGTGACACGCAAAGGGCATCTGCTGGAAAATGAACCGGTCTCCAAAGTGTTGAATATCGTCATCAATATTTTCCGTTCGGTTCCGTTCATCATTTTGATGGTTGCCATCATTCCGTTGACCCGCCTGATTGTCGGTACATCCATCGGAACCGCAGCCGCTATCGTTCCATTGGTCTTTTACGCCGGACCTTATATTGCACGATTAATTGAAAACTCCTTACTGGAAGTCGATAAAGGTGTCATCGAAGCAGCTCAAGCGATGGGCGCTTCGCCGATGCAGATCATTTTCCGCTTCCTGATTCCGGAGGCCTTGAGCTCGCTCGTGCTTGCCTTGACCATCGCAATCGTCGGCCTGATCGGTGCATCTGCCATGGCAGGTGCCATCGGAGGCGGCGGGCTTGGCGACTTGGCCATCACTTATGGTTATCAGCGCTTTGATACGCTCGTCATGTTCATTACCGTAGCGATTTTGGTCGTACTGGTCCAAGGCATTCAATCACTGGGCAATGCATTGTCGCGAACAGTACGGCGCAACTAAAAAATAACAACAACAGAGAAAAAACTGGAGGAATTACTTATGAAAAAACTTACAGCAACAGCATTACTGGCATTATCAGCGTTGTTTTTGGCAGCCTGCGGAGACGACAGCAGTTCAGAAGGAAATACGAAAGTGACACTTGGCATCAGCGGTTCTGATACAACCATCTGGGATTATATCGCCGAAAAAGCCGAAAAAGAAGGAATTGATTTGGAAATCCAAACTTTCTCTGATTACGTCGCCCCTAACCTAGCGCTTGCCGAAGGCGAACTCGACTTGAATGCGTTCCAGACTGTTTCTTATTTCGATGAATTTGTCGCAGAGCACAATATTGATATCGTGCCGATTGGCTCAACAGTTATCGCGCCGATGGGCTTGTATTCCGATAAATATGAATCCATCGATGAAATTCCCCAAGGCTCACAGATTGCAATGCCGAATGAAGCGACCAATATGGGGCGTGCCCTTCTATTGCTCCATGAATCCGGTCTGATTACCCTTTCTGAAGATGCTGGACTTACCGGCACAGCAGAAGACATCATCGATAATCCGAAAAACATTGAAATCATGCCGATGGTATCCGGCCATACGCCGCGCGCTATGCCAGATGTTGCCGGTTCGGTCATCAACAATGGCGTTGCAGTGGATGCCGGCTTGAATCCGACTGATGATCCGATCGCCCGCGAAAGCGAAACAGCAAAACCTTATATCAACTTGATTGCCGCAAACGCTGAAGAGGCAGATAACGAAGCCTACCTGAAAATCGTTGAATTATATCAAGAAGAGGACACTGCTGAATTTATCATCGAACATACAAAAGGCGGTCAGATTCCTACCGTTGTGACAGTTGAGGAACTGGTCGATTACCAATAATACTTACCCATATGAGGAGGAGTTCCAATGACACTTATCAAGGAAGCAGCCCAGACTATTGCCCAGTCCATCGATTCCCGAAGTGAAATTTACATCGAAACAAGCCAGGCGATCCATGCAAATCCGGAAATCGGCAATCAAGAGATTTTTGCCAGCTCTCTGTTGATCAAACGGCTTGAAGAGGCCGGGTTTAACGTCGACAAAAGTGTCGCCGGCCATTACACCGCTTTTTTCGCCAGTAAGGAAAGCGCACTTCCTGGACCGACAATCGCTTATCTCGCCGAGTATGATGCACTTCCCGGAATCGGCCATGCTTGCGGACATAATATCATTGGAACGACCAGCGTAGCTGCGGCCATCGCATTGGCAGAAACCTTAGAGTCCACAGGCGGCCGTGTGGTCGTCCTTGGCACTCCTGCAGAAGAAGGAGGACCAAATGGCAGTGCCAAAGGCAGCTTTGTTAAACATGGCCTGCTCGAGGGCATTGACGCCGCTTTGATGCTCCACCCTTCCGGCAATACGGCGGTCACCGGCCCGTCCCTTGCAGTTGATCCATTGGAATTTCACTTTTACGGCAAACCTGCCCATGCGGCAGGGTCTCCTGAAGAAGGCATCAATGCATTGGATGCCGTTTTGCAACTGTTCAACAGCATCAATGCTTTGCGCCAACAATTGCCGGCGGATGCCCGTGTCCATGGCATCATCACACATGGCGGCGATGCACCGAACATCATTCCTGAATATGCGGCAGCCCGTTTCTATATCCGCGGAGATTCATGGAAGAAAACATCCGATACTGCACGCAAAATTCGGGCTATCGCAGAAGGCGCTGCACTTGCGACCGGTGCCACGGTGAAAATCGAACGGTTCCAGAATGAAGTGCGTGATTTGGTCATCACCCCTGCTTTGGACGCCGTTGTCCGCAGCGAATTGGAATCACTGGGTGAAGCAGTCGCTGATTCCCGCATCTCTGGCCTTGGCTCCACCGATGCCGGCAATATCAGCTATGAAGTTCCTACTGCACATGGGTATATCAAAATCGGCCCGGAAAGCCTGGTTGCCCACACTGCTGAATTCCGTGAAGCCGCAAAATCAACTCATGGCAATGATGCTTTGATCAAAGGCGCCAAAGCACTGGCCAATGCCGGTTATCGCCTGCTGACAGAACCTGAGCTTTTGGAACAAGTGAAAGCCGCACACAGCGATGCCGTTAAAGCAAAACAGCAGAATGGATGAAACGATGCCCAGGACAGGGCATCGTTTTTATTTTTCAGCATTTTCCTTCTTCGTGATAAAATACTAGCAAGACTTATTTTAGGAGGATTTATATATGTTGGAAACTTTAATTGAACGGCTTGTCCGTTATGCAAAAATCGATACACAATCCGACTTCAACAGTGAGACTACTCCTTCCACACCGGGACAATGGGATTTGCTTCACGAATTGGAAAAGGAAATGAAGACCATCGGACTGACAGATGTCGGCATGGACGATGCGGGTTATCTATTCGGCACCCTGCCGGCCAATACCGAACGGGATATACCAGTAATCGGTTTCTTGGCGCACGTCGATACCGCAACAGACTTTACCGGTAAAAACGTTAACCCGAAACGCATCGACAATTATGACGGAAAGGACATTCCGTTGAACGATAACATTACGATGACAGTGTCGGATTTTCCTGCACTTCAAAACTATATTGGCCACACTTTGATTACGACAGATGGTACAACACTTCTTGGGGCAGACAATAAAGCCGGTGTTGCCGAAATCATGACTGCGATGGAGTACTTGAGTGCCCATCCTGAAATTGAGCATGGAAAGATCCGGATTGCATTTACACCGGATGAAGAAATCGGCCGCGGCCCCCATAAATTTGATGTTGAACGCTTTGGTGCCGAATATGCCTATACCATGGACGGCGGACCTCTTGGCGAACTGCAGTACGAAAGCTTTAATGCAGCAAGCGGCAAACTGATTGTTCAAGGCAAAAGCGTCCATCCCGGATCGGCAAAAGGCAAAATGGTCAATGCCCAAACGGTTGCTATTCAATTCCAGGAGGAAATGCCAAAGAACGAAGTGCCTGAATTGACAGAAGGCTACGAAGGCTTTATTCATTTAAATAATTTCATCGGCAACATTGAAACGGCGGAATTGACTTACATCATCCGTGATTTCGATGGAGCGAAGTTCGAAACTAAAAAGCAGCATATGCAGGCGGTTGCTGAGAAACTCCAAAAACAATACGGTGAACAGGCTATTCGCCTGGAAATCGAGGACCAATACTATAATATGCGCGAGAAAATCGAACCTGTCATGGAAATCGTCGATAATGCAGAACGTGCCATGAACACGTTGGACATCAAACCGAATATTGTTCCTGTACGAGGCGGTACGGATGGTTCCCAATTGTCTTATATGGGACTGCCTACACCTAACATTTTTACAGGCGGCGAAAATTACCACGGAAAATACGAATTCATCTCTGCTGAAAATATGGAAAAAGCAACGCAAGTCATTATTGAAATTGTAAAATCCGCTAAGTGAGTTGTCGTATAAAAAAGGCGTATTGGACCCTGTCCAATACGCCTTTTGATTTGAAGTTGAAAAATTTCAGTTTCTTCTTTGGGTTTTATGCCTATCGGAGGGCCGCAGGATGCGGGTCAGCTAACCGTTGCGACACGATGTCGCGCTCTTGGGTTAGCTTCTGCTTTCGGCCGACTCCGCTTTTCTTATTGTCCAGACTCCAGCGCCCAAGTCCTTGGGTCATAATCCGCTCTGGCTATGTGGCAAAGGACGCCACTTCGCCAGAGCGTCTTATGCCCATCAGACTTCCACGGGCGCTTCCGCTTTTCTTATTGTCCAGACTCCAGCGCCCAGCTCTTTGGGTCATAAGCCCGCCCGACTATGCGGCAAAGTGCGCCGCTTCGCCGGTCTGTCTTATGCCCGACAGAGCTACACGGGCGCTTCCGCTTTTCTTTAAATAATACTCCGTCCGTTTTGTGCCAGTGCATAATGGATGCCGTGCTGCAGAGTTTGGAAGCATTGGAATTTTGACAAGTTGATGGCTGAATCCGTAATGGCCATACTCATTCCGGCTGAAATCCCCACCAAAATGGTTTGTGTACCGATCAGCGATGCGGTTGAGCCCAGTTTTTCAATCAGCATTGCGGCATGCTGTGTAAAGTTAGTATTTATTCCCGTCAAGTCCAGAATTAAGTACTTGGCTTTGTGTTTTGGCATGCTCTGCAGCGTTTTCACCAGCAGTTCTTCTGCCCGGGCCTCATCATAGGTTCCAAGCAATGGGACGACGACGATACCTTCAAGAACCGGAATCAGCGGAGATGAGATTTCTTTGATCATTTCATTGAGTTCCTGTGTTTTTTCATCCACTAACTGTTCGAGCTCATTGATCTTTTCCGCTTCTTTCAAACGGGACAGTTGATGGATATTCTTTTCAATGGTCTCTTCCGAAGGGAAATACTGAATGATGCTTTCCGTAAATCCATCCAATTGATGATGAACAACTTTATACCAAATGTTTTGCTTGAACAGCGATGAAAAAATCCCGGCGTAATGGGCAGGCAGAAAACTTCCGCCCTGTTCTTTCTTTTGGGCCACATTGATTATATGTTCCCAGCTGTTTTTCAGGTGCACTTCCAGTGTATGCGCTTCTTCATTCAACTCTTTTATTTTCGCCAATCCCCAGCCTGCGGAGGCATATGTATTGGTGATCAATTCAGCAGCTTCTGCAATAGAGACGCCTTTCATGCCTTGGAAATACTCCCCCACTACAAGTCCTTGGCGAAATCCTGTTGTTTCCAGGACAACATTCGCCGCATCTTTCCCGGAAATCTCTTCAATCGAATCAAAAAACATTTTCATTGCGGATGCCGTCCAAAAAAGAACAGATTCCTGTCCCTCAAATAGAAAGCGGCCTTCAGCCAAATCCCATTCAAAATTCAACCCGCCTACTGTTATTGCTGATTTTGGATTCATCTTGCAACTCCTTTCGTACGCTGGTTCTATTTTATCATATCTCTTATATTTCTTATGGTTGTCGGGATAATTTTCACTCTTTTTCCCATCCCTCTCCAGTCCTGATTTAAAGGGCTATAGAATTCTCGTCAAAAACCAGACAAAAATGCGGATTTCCGTATGTTTTAAATGATTTTATTAAAGGAATACAAGGAATACTACTAACAGGAAGAGGTGCTTTACATGCCAGACAAAAAACCATTCAATCAAGAAGATCGCCAAACAAGAGATGGCGCTCCCATGGATAATCCAGAACAGTTCAAAACCGACAAAAAGAGCCTTTCTGAAATGCATGAAGATGAAATGAACGTCGATTCTATTCCAATGGAAGATTTAAAGCAGGAAAAACTAGAGGAAAAAAATAAACGTGCCACAAAAAACAATTCCTCAAGCGAAGAGAAATTCCCTGAGTAAACAGCATGAATTTTCGTAAAAGTGAATGCTTTCAAAAAAGACCGCAGAGGCTATCCTCTGTGGTTTTTTTGTGCTATGATTCTCGTTTGAACAGGAGTGAAAGAAGATGAAAAACTGGATTTATCCACTGATGGTCGTCATAGCAGCGAGCTGTTACGGAGTTCTCTCAACCATCATCAAAGTGGCCATGAAAAATGGATTTACTGCTGCAGAAGCAGTGACCGCCCAATACTTTACAGGGTTCGCATTAGCGGCTCTTTTATTTTTTGCAACACAACGCAAAATGCCCCGAATCAAGGGGTGGAAGATTTTGCTGCTATCCGGCAGCTTTACTGCTGCCACCGGCATGGTCTACGCTCATTCCCTAAACTACCTGCCGGCTTCATTGGCCGTCGTGCTGCTGTTCCAATTCACTTGGATCGGCATGCTACTGGATTGCATCGTCAACCGCCGATGGCTGAAACGGACAGAAGTCCTTTCTTTGGCTCTGCTATTTGCCGGAACTTTGTTTGCAGCCGGCATCATTGGAACAGATCTCAGCGGGATTCCTTGGCAAGGTTGGGCATGGGGAATGGCTGCGGCTTTTTGTTTTTCAGCGTTCATGTTCGTCAATGGCAAACAGATCGAAGGCATGGATACTTCAGCCCGCCTGTTTTACGTATCGCTTTTCGCGGCCATCGTCGTTGGTCTATTCCAAACACCTGAAATTGTCTGGAATGGACAGTTGTTCAATGAAGGATTATGGATCTACGGGTTGTTGTTGGGCTTTTTCGGAATCATCATGCCCATCTACTTCTTTTCGGTTGCGGTACCGCATGTCGGCTCGGGACTTGCTTCCATTTTGAGCGCCATGGAATTGCCGGTGGCTGTTATTGCATCAGTTCTTATCCTCCATGAAACCTTGACACTGTTTCAAATCGGCGGAATCTTTATTATTTTAATCGGTATGGTGCTGCCAAGTGCATTTAACCGGACACCGAAAATAGTCCAACAGATTTAAAGGCCTGCTGCCCCAGCAGGCCTTTTATGTTTAGTTCAGAGTTAAAAAGGAATAGATAAGTACAAACAGAAAAGGAGTGGTATGGATGAATCAGGAAGATGTAAAAAAAGCGGCGTTGAAAATTTTAGAAGACAGTCATGTGGGGACCTTAGCAACGATAAAAGGGAAAAAACCCCATTCGCGCTATATGACTTTTTTTAACGATGATTTTACACTTTACACCGCCACCAGCAAAAAAACACAAAAAGTTGATGAATTGGAAGCCAATCCCCATGCCCATATTCTTTTAGGTTATGAAGGTGAAGGTGTTGGCGATACATTTCTGGAAATCGAAGGATCCATGTCACTGAATGACGATCGCGAAATGATCAACAAGGTATGGAACGAGCATCTGGAAGGATGGTTTGAAGGACCCGATGATCCCAATCTCATTATTCTGGCTATCAAACCGGACCGCGTGCGCTTAATGAATAAAAAAGGACAAGAGCCGCAAGTGCTGGAACTGTAAATAAAAAAAACGGCTCAATTAGTTGAGCCGTTTTTTATGTCTGAAGGATTTCGCGAAGCCCTTCCCTATTGAACATCAGGTCTTCAAGCGTATATTCATCCAATACGGACAGATAAGCGTTGAGCGCCTTGCCCAACACACCACGCAGGCCGCAGATTGGGGAAATTGGGCAGCGATTAGTCGCTGAATTAAAGCATTCAACCAACTGGAAATCATCTTCCATCCGCCTGACTACGGTCCCAATATTAATATTCTGCGGCAGATCGGCAAGACGTATTCCGCCGCCTCGTCCTCGGACGGTATGGACGAAACCGGCTTTTCCCAGTTCAAATGTAACTTTCGTCAAGTGATTTTTGGATATATTGTATGCATCAGAAATTTCCTGTATTGTTGCCAGCTTATCTGTTTCTTTGGTTCCTAAATAAATCAAAACACGTAATGAGAAGTCTGTATACATGGTTAATCTCATTCTTTTCACCTCTTCTGCATATTCAGTATAGCGGCTTTTCAGAAAGTCCGAAAGCAATTGAACCTCAAGACTTTATTGAGAAAAGGAGTAGATCAGCATGTTATCAGAAGAAACCCGCACAATCATCAAATCCACCGTTCCGGTTTTAGAGGACCATGGTGTGGCGATCACCACCAGATTCTATAAGAACCTTTTTGTAGCTCATCCGGAATTGCTGAATATCTTCAATCACGCCAACCAGGCACAGGGCCGTCAGCAGACGGCCTTAGCAAAAGCTGTTTATGCGGCAGCTCTCCATATCGATAATCTGGAAGAGATTTTGCCGGCTGTTGTCCAGATTGGCCATAAACACGTCAGCCTTGGCGTCTTGCCGGAGCATTATCCGGTTGTCGGCGAACATCTGCTGGTAGCCATGAAAGAAGTATTGGGGGATGCGGCAACGGATGAAATCATGGATGCGTGGGAACAAGCCTATGGGGTCATTGCGGACGCCTTTATCGGCGTCGAAAAAGACATGTATGCAGAAACAGCCGAACAGGAAAACGGCTGGAACTTCTTCAAGGATTTCATTGTTGCCCGTAAAGTAAAAGAAAGCGATGTCATCACTTCCTTCTATTTAAAGCCTGCAGATGATTCCAATGTTCCGCACTACACGCCAGGCCAATATATTTCTGTACGTCTATCGTTGCCTGATGACGAGTTTCTGGTGATACGGCAGTACAGCCTTTCCCAAGCGCCAAAACCGGATGAATTCCGCATCTCGGTCAAGCGTGAAAGCGATAACGACCCAAATGGCGTCGTTTCCAATTACCTGCACAGCAGCATCAACGAAGGAGATACAATCGAAGTCAGCGCACCGGCCGGTGTCTTTGTCCTTGATGTAACGAAAACTTCACCTGTCGCTTTCATCAGCGGTGGTGTCGGCATCACACCGATGATGAGTATGTTTGAAGCAGTGGCGAGCTCAACACCCGGGCGGCCGACCACATTCCTTCACGGCGCACGTAATGCCTTGCAGCATGCTTTTGATGATGATATTCAGGCATACGCCATGATGATGGACGATGCCCGTTACAAAACCGTCTATTCGGATGAACCAAACGGATTTATCACCCGGGAAATGCTCGAGGAATATGTCGACCCCGCAAGTGACATCTATGTTTGCGGACCGGCTCTATTCATGGAAATCATGATTCGTGAACTGAAGGGCATGGGGATTCCAGAAGAACAGATTCATTATGAGTTCTTTGGTCCAGCAATGGATCTGAATACAGGCAATTAGAATGGATTTGTAAAGTCCGACTTATGTCGGGCTTTTTATTTTGGGCTTTCTTGACAGGGAATTTATTTCTTTAAGTATTTCAATCGTTTTGGAAAGTATTTCTGCCTAAACAGAAAGTATAGCCAATTAATAGAAATGACTAATTTCTTTATGGAATGAAATATGAATAAATTTATCTACTCTCTTTTGGTTGTCGGAAGGCCCGCAGGATGTGGGTCAGCTAAGCGTTGCGACACGATGTCGCGCTCTTAGCTTAGCTTCCGCTTTTCTTTTTGGCCAGCTCCAGCGCCTAGAACCTCGGGGTCTTAAGTCCGCTTGCCTGTGCGGCTGGAAACATGCCGCTGCGCCAGATCGTCTTACGCCTTTCGGAGCTACACGGCCGCTTCCGCTTTTCCTTTTGTCCAGACTCCAGCGGCTAGCTCTTTGGGTCATAAGCCAACCCAGCTGTGTGGCAAAGAGCGCCACTTCGCTGGTCTGTCTTATGCCCGGCAGAGCTGAACAGCCGCTTCCGCTTTTCTTTGTTGTGACTTTTCTGTGAAGGGAAATGTGTCCAAATTTTAAAGATGTATTTAAGATATATCTTTAAGGGAATTGAGGGCGTATAGTCAAGATATAGAAAACAAAAGGAGAGATTCATAATGTTATCACAAGAAACCATCGCAATTATAAAATCTACAGTACCGGTGTTAGAAGAACACGGAACAACAATTACAACTGTATTCTACAAAAATATGTTCGATGCGCATCCTGAACTTTATAATATCTTTAATCAGGCTAACCAGAAAAAAGGTCGCCAGCAGGCTGCATTGGCAAACACAGTTTATGCTGCCGCTGTCCATATCGAAAACCTGGAAGCTATCCTTCCTGCAATTGTTCAAATTGCCAACAAACACGTAAGTTTAGGAATTAAACCAGAACATTATCCAATCGTTGGAGAATATCTGTTAAAAGCGATCAAAGAAGTATTGGGCGATGCAGCTACTGATGACATCATCAATGCTTGGGCAGAAACTTATGGCGTAATTGCCGATGCCTTTATCGGCCTTGAAAAAGATATGTATGGAAAAATGGAATCTCAGGAAAATGGCTGGAGCTTCTTTAAAGAGTTCGTCATTGCCCGTAAAGAAAAAGAAAGTGAAAATATCACTTCTTTCTATTTGAAACCAGCAGACGGAAAAAATGTCCCACCTTATCAGCCGGGACAATATATTTCTCTACGCATGTCAATTCCAAACGAGGAATACTTATTCAACCGCCAGTACAGCCTTTCTCAGGCAGTGCACGAAGATGAGTTCCGTATTTCAGTTAAACGTGATGCAGACAATGACCCGAACGGCCGCGTATCCGTTTACCTGCATGATGAATTGAACGTAGGCGATCGCTTTGAAGTCAGCGCACCTGCAGGCGAATTCATCCTTGATACTGAAAAAAATACACCTGTAGCATTCGTCAGTGGCGGTGTCGGCATCACACCAATGATGAGCATGTTTGAAACTGTTGCTACGTTGAATCCCGAACGCCCAACAGCATTCCTACACGCTACACGCAATGAATCTCTGCACGCTTTCGACAAGGATATTCAGAAATACGTTGCAGCTATGGACAATGCACGTTATAAAACACTTTATTCCGATCAGCCTGAAGGCTATATCACTCGAGCGGTTTTAGAAGAATACGTCGATCTCACAGGCGATGTCTATGTATGTGGTCCAGCTCCTTTCATGGAAGCCATGATTACGGAACTGCGGGCACTTGGCATGAAAGAAGAACAGATTCACTTTGAATTCTTTGGTCCAGCTATAGCTCTTCAAACTGTATAATTTCTAATAAAAAGCTGTCCGCTTGGCGGGCAGCTTTTTGTCTGCATTATTTTCCAAGCTAATTAGAAAGGACCTGCCGTGTCGGCAGGTCCTTTGTTTTATTCATTCGATTCTCTTTATTTCATTTTGCGCAGCAGGTAAAGCAAGTAAGGCGTACCGATCAACGCCACAACCAAACCGCTCGGAATATCTTTCGGTGCAATCAGGATGCGTCCGACAAAATCTGCGGTGACCAGCAATAGTCCGCCAAGTAAGCCTGATGCCAACATCAATGGCAAATGGCGGAAACCGACCAGCCGCCGGGCGATATGCGGAGCTACCAGCCCTACAAATCCAATGGTGCCGACAATCGATACAGCCACCGTTGAAATGGCGACGCCGATGATCAAGGCCCACACCCGCGTAGAACGGATATTCAATCCAAGTCCTGCAGCAACGTCATCTCCGAAGGTCAGCGTATCCAAACTGCGTGTCAGATAGATAGCTGGCCAAATGAATACAGCCAACAAGATCAGCGCAAATTGGACATCCTCCCAGCCTTTCCCGTAGGTGCTGCCTGACAGCCAGACAAGTGCACTCGACACCGCCAGCTTCGCCTTGACAATAAAGACCTGTGTCGCTGCCGAACCAAATGCGGAAATGGCGATGCCCATCAATGCAACCAGCATCGGCTGGAAATTATTCTTCCAGGCCGTTACGAGGATGATGCCAAGTGCCAAAGCGGCACCGACTGTCGCCCCGAGCGGCATGAATTCAGGCGGAATGGACGGGAAAAGAACCAGCAGCAACATCGCTCCGGCTCCCGCCATTGAAGTGACACCGAGCACACTGGCATCTGCCAGCGGATTTCGCAAGACTCCCTGAAGAATGACACCGGTAATTGCCAGCATGACCCCTACAATAAACGAAGTTAGGACCCGCGGCACCCGGAAATTCCAGACGACCGGTTCCATCCAGGCAAAGGTCCAGGCAGAACCATTGAAACTCAATGCCATGACCGTAATCCCCAAAATAATCGCTACCAAAACCGGAACGATCAGCTTTAAACGGATTGGCTTTGTCGTGCCCCCCATTTGGCGCTCTCCACGTTTCAAGGACTTGGCCGTACGCCATGCCAGATACAAAAGCCAAGGACCGCCGATCAAAGCTGTCATGGCGCCAACTGGCACTTCCTGTCCGGGCTGGATCAGTCGGCCCAACACATCCGCACCGACCAAAAAGACACTTCCCCAAATAAAGGAATGGATGAAAATTTGGAGATGCCCACGAATGCCCATCATGCGGACAATATGCGGTGCCATCAGCCCAATAAAGCCAATCGGCCCAACAACACTGACTGTTGCAGCAGCCAAGACGATGGCGACTCCCCAAGCAACCAGCTTAACAATCCGTACATTTTGTCCCAGCGAAGATGCAATATCTTCTCCCAGCGACAAAATATCCATTGGTTTGGCCAACAGCAGCGCACCGATGAACATCAGGAGAATGACCGGTGCTGCAAAAACGACACCTTCCCAGTCAAGCTGCACCAAAGTTCCGGAACCCCAAAGGAAAAGTCCATTTGTCTGATTTTCAAATAATAATTGCAGTGCTCCAGTGATAGAAGCGAACAGCAAAGAAATGATCATTCCCGTCAGTGCTACACGCACCGGCTCCATTTGATTTCCAGCAAGCCCAACGACTAATAAAGAAGAAAGAACGGCACCCAATAGAGCTGTAACAAACGGAAAAGCTCCAATCAGTCCGGGAAAAAAGATGGTTGAAAGAACGACAAAGAAAAATGCGCCTGCATTGATTCCCAACGTTCCTGGTGAAGCCAGCGGATTATTCGTCAAGGTTTGCAGGACAGCGCCTGAAACAGCTAACGCGCCTCCAGCCAACAGCCCCATTGCAAGACGCGGCAACCGGAAAGAAAGTACAATATCCTGGATGCGCCCTTCTGTCCAGACACCCGTCAACAATTGAGATACTGTATAATCCGCTTGTCCTTGCGTCAAATGAATGACAGATAGCACAATAAGCAGGAAAAAGCCCGCTGTCAGAGAGACAGTGGACTTATTCAGTAATCTTCGGAGCATTAGTCAGTCACCAGTACATCGGTCATTTGGTTCATTAATGTTTCAGCAGACAACGGTCCTCCATAGAGCCAAGTATCTGCGCCTAAATCATACGTGCGGCCTTCTTTTACAAACGCCAGATTTTCCCAGACAGGATTTCCTGCAAGCTGGTTTTCATAAATATTATCGGTATCCGGCACCGTGTAGAGATAATTGGCATCTTCGTATTTAACCAATCCTTCGACATTGAAAGTACTGGATCCGAAAATTTCAAACTGGTCCGGCTCATGGACATTATTCAAGCCGAGACGCTCCAAAATGATGGAAGCCATCGAGTTTGGCGTAAAGACACGAATTTCCGGTGCTTGTGCCCCACTATAGGCAAGGGTTAAAATAACATCTTTTGTCTTCAAATCAGCGGCTTCAAGTTCAGCTGCCTTTTCTTCGTACTGCGCTTCCAAGTCAACCAAAACCTGATCGCCTTCTGTTGTCTTGCCTACCGCTTTTGCAATTTCCAGGAACGTCGTTTCCATTTCCTGATACAAGTCGATGCTCTCATCTTCTGGATATGGATTAAATATCACAGTAGGAGCAATCGTTTCCAATTGTTCAATCATGTCATCATGGCGGAAGCTCACGCCAATGATCAAGTCTGGTTCTAAAGCAGCGATCGCTTCCAGATTGGGTTCCTGGCGGCCACCGACATCAACAACTGTTTCATCCAATTGCGGCTCAATATTCACGTAGTCTTCATACTCCGAAATATCGGCCATTCCCGCCGGCTGTACACCGACTGCCAATAAATCTTCCGCATAGGTCCATTCCAGAACCACCACTTTTTTGGCTGGAGCATCTAATGCTACTTCTCCATTGGTTCCTTGGATTGTAACCGGCTCAGCTTCTTCAGCTGGTGCCGCTGGTTCTTCTTCAGTTGATGAACAAGCCGTTAATA
Source organism: Planococcus sp. BI3 (assembly GCF_056680115.1). Classification (NCBI taxonomy): domain Bacteria; kingdom Bacillati; phylum Bacillota; class Bacilli; order Caryophanales; family Caryophanaceae; genus Planococcus; species Planococcus sp. BI3. The sequence goes on along the minus strand of NZ_CM155266.1, from coordinate 3,313,717 downwards.
TAAGTAGTAGAAATGCTGTTATAACCATTAATAATCGCTGTTTCATTTTGGTTGCCTCCAAGTTGTTTGATAATGATTCTCAATTCGTCTTTATTTTAGGGCTATCTGTCACATTTGTAAAGTCTTTTCTGCAAATCGTAGTGAAAATTGTTCTCATTTGATAAGAATTTATGCTATAGTTACGGTAATGAAAATCCTATCAGTTCGAATTACAGTGAAAGATATGGAGGAATTCCGCAATGACAGTAGCCGTCAAAACCAACGACTTATCAATTGGATATACGGATAATTTACTTTTTAAAAACCTGAATTTATCGATTCCGCGCGGCGAGATTTCGGTATTTGTCGGCAGCAACGGTTGCGGCAAATCCACACTTCTTCGCTCGATTGCGCGCTTACTTAAACCTCAAGAAGGTTCTATATTATTGGAAGGCAAAGAAGTTCATAATATGTCCTCCCGCGAAGTGGCCAAAAAAATGGGCATCCTCCCACAGTCTCCGGTGTCACCGGAAGGACTGACGGTGCACGATCTTGTCAAACAGGGCCGCTATCCACATCAATCCTGGCTGAAACGCTGGACTGAAGAAGACACAGAAAAAGTCGAAGCCGCTATGAAAGCGACGCGCGTCGATGAATTCCGCGACAAGCCGGTAGATGAATTGTCTGGTGGACAACGGCAGCGTGCCTGGATCGCCATGACGCTCGCCCAAGATACCGAGATTATTCTATTGGATGAACCGACTACTTTTTTGGATATGACACATCAAATCGAAATTCTGGATTTGCTGTTTGAATTAAATGAAACACAAGGCCGCACCATCATCATGGTTCTTCATGACTTAAATCTGGCTTCCCGTTATGCGCACAACATCATCGCCATTAAAGATGGTGCTGTCTTCGGACAGGGAACGCCTGAGAATGTCATCAATTGCGACCTGGTCCGTTCCGTCTTTGGAATGGAATGCCAGGTTTCTAAAGACCCGTTGTTTGGCACACCCCATTGCGTTCCATTCGGCAGAGGGCGTTGCATCGTCCCTGAAATCCGCCAAGCATTAAGCAGTGCCCAATAATGGAAAAACTGGATCTTTTCCAAGTACACCTCCGGCCGAACGCCAATGGCTTTATGACCTTGTCCGAAAGTATGGAAAGCCGTTCTCTTGAATTGATCCAAAAAGTCATCCGTGAATCCGGAGCACCTACTGAAGCCGTAGCCTCGTCTATCTTCATGCGGCGCTTTGGTTTTTTTGTTACCGCTCAGCTTTATTTACTGGCACATCAACAAATGTGGGCTGGCCCACTTAGTGAAGTCCACTTGACTGACGCTGAATACGGGATTGCTTTTGAAGTTGATGAGAAGTGGTTAAGGCCTCGCCAGGAAGGCGACCTGGAAATGGTTTTGAAGGAATATGCCTGGCCAGTGATTGAAACGTTCAGTAAAATCGGTCCCGTCTCCAAACTGATTCTTTGGGAAAATATTTGGGGATATGCCATCTGGATGTACGGCATGGAAGGATCTGTAGAGGCAAAACAGGACATGCAGGCTTTGCTGGATGACACACTCTGGCAGCCTGAAATGCGCAAATCGCATTTCAAGAAGTTTTTAGGCGGCCATAGTCTGGAGCATTCACAAGAGAAATACCAACGCATTACCTGCTGCCTCTATAAAGAATTGCCGGAAACGGAGAAATGCCCCTATTGCCCTTTGCGAAAGTAAACGCCCTACCAGCGCGCAGGGCGTTTTCGTTTTGATGAATTTTTAAAAAGCCGTCATTTCAGGAACTCCAACCGGTTGCCGAATGGATCAAAGATAAAAAATCGTTCAATCCCGGGTATGCTGTCGTCTTCTTTTACTAAAATGCCGTTTGCCGAGAGATGATCCTCCAGTTCCTCATATCCCGCTACCCGAAATGCCGGATGCGCTTTTTTGGCTGGCGAAAAAGGTTCCTCCACCCCAACATGTAATTGTTGTCCACCAAATCTAAACCAGGCGCCCCCTCTTCCTTTCAAAGATTCCGGCTTTTCAAGCTCCTGCATCCCTAAAATGCCTGCATAGAAGTCTCTCGCCACCTGTTCTTTTCCGGCTGGTGCCGCTACCTGAACGTGGTCAATCTGTAAAATAGCAAATCCCATATCCTCACTCCTTTATCTTCAGTTTATCCATATTAGTGGAAAAAGAATATACGAATGTTTCCAAGCTTTACTATAAGATTATCCAATCACTTTGCAAACTCTACCCGTTTGCCGTAGCATAAAAGATAAAGAGGTGATTCCGCATGACTTTACCGCAACAGGCAAGGTATTCATTGAGCAGCCAATCCGTGGCGGTGGACCGCCTTCCACAACAGCCGCTTAGCCAGGACATTCCTACGATGATCGAAGAATTGAAAGCCTGGTGTGAGACCGACAACGCAGGGGCGGCCGTATCGTATTTCTTCCGACAATACGCCCTCTATGTAACTGCTCAATTCAGCCTGCTTCATCAGCATAGCGGCTATTTCTCTGTCCACTGGCAGGATCTCCAATTTGAGCGCATCCATAATTACGGGCTGCCCCTTCTGCAGACACATGTGAATTCATCTGCTTTCCGGACGCTTGAGCCGAATGAAAGACATCAGGCTTTTCACGAAATCCTTCACCAGCAAGTAGATGAATTGGTGAAGGAATTCAAAAAATACATAAAAATTTCCCCCATCACCTGTTGGGAAAATGTGTTGGGATCTGTGCTGTGGTTCTATGCCGGACTGGAGGCACGGGATCCGAGAAAAACGGCCGAAGATATGGAATGGCTTCTTGATGCGGCTAATTGGCAACCCATCAAAACATCCTATCTGGCCAAGCTGCTTGGTGAAACCCCTTTGCAGCAGGCTGTTTCAAGGCCACTTCGAAAAACCTGCTGTCTATATAAAGAGATGCCGTCTTTTGACACCTGCACGTTCTGCCCAAGTCCCAAATAAAACACCTCAGCATAAATGCTGAGGTGTTTGCTTATACTTCAAATACTTCGTGCAGGATTTTTCCGGGATCATTGTTGACCAGATTTTTGTAAACACAGCTGGTCGGTTTCGTTTGGAGCGCTTTCGAGAAGGACTTGGCATGCTCGGCTTCTCCGACCACGTGGATTTCTTCCCATTTGCGCTCTTTTTTTAATTTCTCGATTTTGCTTCCCATGTCTTTATAGAAGCGTTCGAGGTTTTCTCTCAATCGGTGATCCAATTCATCGACAGGGCTTCCTCCGCCGCTTCCGCCAATGACCGGACTGTTTCCTCCAGCGGCACCGCCGCCAACCGATCCAGCTCCTGAACTGCCGGCTCTTCCCTGGATGCGCCCGGAACTGCGTACACCTTTCTGTTCTGTCCATACTTCCAATCCGGCATCAAATTCATAAAAGAATTCTTCATTGATAATCCCCATGGATGTATCGATTACGCGGATTCCTTTAAAGCCGGGCAAAATAATTCCTGCATAGGGATAAGCTTTATACATATAGCGCAGTTCTTCCAGAGCAGGCTTTGTCTCCCAGTGAAAACTCGTTTTCACTGGGACCTGAACATAATGGACAGACCACAAATCCTGATGGGGAGATGCAAAAATAACGACACCCTTCTGGAGGTCGTTTTGATTATCCAGAATTTCTTTTTCCACTTTTTTTCTCAAGGCTTTATATGCCTGTATTTCTTTTTCATCATTAGAGGCCTTTAAATATTCGTCTAGTCGTTTCAAGCCATTTTTCAGATGGATCTTCCATGCACCATTCTGGGCATTCAAATCAGCTGGATTGGTATTCAAATAAACACTTAACACGCAACGGTCTGGGCACTCAAAGCTTTTCAATTCCTGGATTTCGTCGTATAAGGTCATTTAATCATCCTCCTTGTATTCCATCCTTGTTATCTGATTACCCGCAGGAGTTTTATTTAAACGAATCTTCTGAATGATTATTGAGACAACGTTTAAATTTCAGCGGCTGTGGTAAATAGAGAGTACGATAAAAAATTGAAGGAGTGTGTTTCAGGATGGAAAACATCAATAAGCAAGTTGAAGATAAACTCAAAAATACGGACGATAAGAAAAAAGAGCAAATTTTGGCCGACTTTTCCGTGTTCATCAATTATTTAGGTGACAAGGTAGAAATCGGAGAAAAAATGGGCTTAAGCGAAGAACGCATCGCTCAACTAGCTGAAAAAGTGGCAGGTTACTTAGCCAAAAAAGAAGATCCAAAGAACAGTGAAGAGTATTTGCTGCAGCGCTTATGGCAGGTCGGCGACAAAGAGCAACAACATATGCTGGCACACATGCTGGTGAAATTAGCTAAAGATCAAAACAAGTGATAAGCAAAAGGCCTTCCTCAATGGGAAGGCCTTTTTTCGTATAAGTGAAACATGAGCAGGTAAACAAAGCCGCTGGCAAGTGCAAGCAAGCCCAACAGACCAAATGTCCAGGAAAAACCGAACCAGGCTGTCATTGGAATGGAAATTGGCGCAATCATCCGTCCAATTGTGTACCGCAAACTGGCAGCTGCAAAATATTGGCCCCTCATGTCCTCTGGCGCCAGCTTAGATATAAAGTTCTGCTGCAACCCTACAACCATTAATTCGCCCAAAGTGAAAACAGCCATCGCAACCACAAACATCCAGAACCAAGAGGTTAAAGGGAACAACCACATCGCCACTCCATAAAAAGCGGCCGAAGTGAAGAAAACCCATTTCTCCGGAAATTTGGTCATCCACCGGGTAATGACCACTGTCAGCAACGCCACAAATAAGCCATTTTCAGCCAATAGAATGCCAAATGAAGTTTCTCCTGTGACGGACCATTCCCGGTCAAATAGAGTGGCGATCGTTTGGGTATCAATCGTTTCCTTCAAGTAGATCGGTATCAGCAGATCCAATTGCATAAAAGTCTGTGCACCCAATACTCCCCCGATGATGAACAACAGGAATAAGCGATCTTTGAAAATTAAACCATACTCCTTGAATTGCTTTGAAATGGCTCCGACCCATCCTGTTGCGGTCTGTGACTGCCATTTGTCCACCATCACCTGAGATAGTGTTTCTTTAGTCAACAGCCTCAGAACCAAGCCCAGCAGCATGGAAATCACTGTAACCATCAGCAGCAGCTCAAATCGGTAGGAGAAGAACAGCACCGCTCCGAAGAGGGGCCCGACTACAACGGCAATATTTAAAGTCGTATAAAAAATCGCGAAGACATCGCTGCGGTATTTTTCCGGAACGACATCCGCAATCATTGCCTGGCTGGCTGGCCAGTACAAGGCACCGCACATTCCGGCAAGTGTAAACGCGACAAATCCAAGTTCCGGAGATTGCAGCCAGGGTGAATTGGCAAAAGCAAACAACAGAAACGAAAAACCTTGCGCAATAGAAGCCGTAACCAGCATCCGCCTGCGCCCAAAACGATCCGCACAATAACCGCCGACCAAATTGGCTGCAACAGAAAACATCTGAGAGACAACCAGCAGCAACCCCGCCGTTCCCTTGCCAAACTCTTCAGCAAAATAAATCGCTAAAAACGGGAACACCATCCAATAGCTTGTATTCATGAAAAACTCGCCGATGAGGCGAACCTTTAAACTTCGATCCCAATCCTTCAGTCTCATTCCCGTTTCCCCGCGTTCTTCTTATAGGCCACTCCACTTTTTTCCAGAGGCGCTACTCGATAATCTCCAGCAATCTATAGCTTAAGCAAATATCAATCATCAATTCTTTTCGTTCTTTTGCGAATTGGATAGAGATCCGTTCTCCATCCCGTTCAACAATTTTTCCTGCACCGAATACGCGATGCCTTACCTGAACGCCTTGACGCAGGGCATCCTCCGAATGGATGGCGTTCGGATTATTGGGCACTTTTACTTTGATCGGCGTTTTCGCTATGGTCTGCTGCTTGGTTGCCAGCCTTTTTTCAGGGAGGATCAGTTTGCGCACTTCGTCTGCAAAACGGGATTCGCTGCCATAACTGATCAGTTCCAAATGGCTTTTGGCTCTTGTCATCCCGACATAGAACAGACGCCGGGCTTCTTCAAGGGTGTCAGGAGTCTCCGCATCTTCTTCAGTCGGAATGACGCCTTCGACCAAGTCGATCATATACACCCGTTCAAACTCCAGGCCCTTAGAGCTGTGGAACGTCGACAAAGTCAGCATGTCGTCAGTTTTTTCCACCTTGGCCTGCTGAGTCACCTGCTCCAGCTGCTTCAGGCGTTTTGCAAAAGCGGTCATGGATTCAAGCGGCTCCGCAATTTGTTCCAGGGTAGTTAAAATCTGTGCCAGATAAGTCATTTTCATCCCAAACTTTTCGGCACGGCTTGAGAGCATCTGGTCATAGCCCATTTCCCCGCGGATAGTCCGGATAACTTTCAACGGCTTCATGCCACTCAAAGCTTGGAACCACTTTTTCTGCTCGTTCAGAATCTTAATCTGGTAGTCTTTTAAGGTGATGTTCAAATTTATTTCATCAAAAGCATTCTTCTCTGTCGGCTTCATGCGGCTCAGCATTTTCAGCTGGCTGCCTGACCAATAGGCATTGGTTTTGGAAGCCACTTTTGAATAGATGTCGATGCGTTCGGGCTTCAGGCTGAAACGCATAAAGTTCAGCATATCTTCTACAATCCAGTGGGAGAAAAAGCGGTTATCCGAATCCTTCATGTAAAAAGGGATGCCCAAACGTTCAAGTTCGCTCACCAGCAGAGTGGACGATGAGTTATTGCGGTAAAGAATAGCCACGTCGCCGTAATCGGTCAATTCCTTAAGCTCTTTCAAGACGTATTTAAACTGCGCTTCTTCTGAACTTAAGCGTTTTAACACGATTGGATCGCCTTCCGGCTGCTTGGTGAACATGTTTTTATCATGACGCTTTTTATTGGTTTTGATGAATTCATTGGCAGTGTGGACAATATTCTGGGACGAACGGTAATTGCGCTCCATTTTCATGATATAAGCATCTGGATAAACGGTTCTGAATTTCAATAAATAAGTCGGTTCAGCAGCTCTCCATGTATAGATCGACTGGTCGTCATCAGCCACAACACAGAGGTTTTGATGGCGGGCCACCAGCTTTTCTACAATGGCATGCTGAATCAATGAGGTATCTTGGCTTTCGTCTGTCATGATGTAGTCCCAGCGCCCCTGGTACTTCGCCAACAAGATCTTGTCCTTTTCCAGCGCTTCATAGGCCAATGACAGCATATCATCAAAATCAACCAACCTAACGTCATAGTTTTCTTTGAATGCCTCATAGGTTTTCAGGATTTCGATAGCACCCGGGAACGGTTCCTTTAACTTGGCCCATTCTTTTCTAGGCAGCATCTTATTTTTCACAAAACTGATGAAGGAAGTCAATTCCTCTAATTGGTCATCTGTAATCGGCTCATCATTTTCAGTTCGGTACATCTCCCGAAGCAGCTTTTTCTTGTGAAGGCCGTTTGTCTCACTGCCTTCTATCATGACGTAACGTGATCCTGAAAAATAATCACGGGTAATCTGGAAAGCCAGGCTATGGATAGTCGAAAAATCAATTGGCTGCAGTAAGGGGAAAAATCGCTTATAGCGGTCAAGCATATCGTTGGCTGATGCTTTACTAAACGTAATCGCTTTGATCCGCTGCGGCAAAACACCTTTTTCTTCAATCAGGTATCCAATGCGCATAATCATCGTCGTCGTTTTTCCAGATCCGGGACAGGCAAGCAACAGCAGAGGGCCTTCTGTCCGCTCCACCGCTTTTCGTTGTATTTTATTTAATTGGACTCCGAGTTCCTGTTTTTTACGTTCAAAGAATTGGCTCATTATGAGGGGGCTCCTTCATTTTTCAATATCCCTATATTAACACAAAAACGGACCCATTTTAATGGGTCCGTTCCTGCTCAAGCAGATAAAGAAAAACTTCAAAGTGGGATAATGCTTAAGCTGCGTCATGCCTGTCAGAGGTCTGCAGGATGCGGGTCATGTAAGCGTTGCGGCAGGAAGTCGCGCTTTTAGCTTACGTTCCCTTAAAAGGGCGCCTCCGCTTTTCGTATTGTCTAGCTCCAGCGCCCAGCCCCTCGAGTCGCTTCAGCCTTTCCAACAATGGCAAAGAACGCCATTATCGGCAAGGCTTCCAGCGCTTGTCGGGGCTACACGGGCGCTTCCGCTTTTCTCTAAATAAAATTTTTCTCATCTGGCTTGCTGATCGGGTCAGCGTTGCGCTTGTCTTTTCTGGATGCGGGATCTTCATAATGCCGTTCATCCAGTTCGACTGATTTTTCTTCACGGTCTTCTTCTATCGTACGCGGACCTTCCGACTCGATCTTGTGTTGTTGGATTTCCGTCTTTTCGTCTTCCGGCAATTCAAATGCATCGTGAGCATCTTTGTTGACGTAAAGCAATAATTTGCCGTCTTGAACGTCCCGGTAATAGCGTTCGGATTCACTTTCATCAATGCCCATATTCAGGAAGGCTTGATGGACTTTTTGGTCGCCTGTCAAAAAAGTGGCGAATCGATCGGCCCATCCGCCTTCAGATGCATGCACCTCGACATCCGATTTTCCTTTCACCAGGGAAAGTTGGTCGCTGGACTTGGCCATTATATACATATCTTTTTCCAAATAGCCGTCTTTTTTCAGCTCTTCGATTTTCTCCAGGACATGTTCCTGTGTATCATAGGTTTCGATAAATTGATTCAGCATGCTGATCTCTCCTTAGTAGGGGTTACTGTATTTTACCCTTATGCCAGGAGCTCCAAACAATGCTTATTTCTGGGATAGAATCTCACAGACACGCCCAACCTGTCCGTCTTCCAACCGCACTTTGATGCCATGCGGATGGGTTGCCGAGTTCGTCAATAAATCCTTGACGACACCTTGGGTTTTCTTCCCTGAACGCTGATCCTGCTTCAAAATCACGTTCACTTTGATCCCTGGTTTCACGTCGCTTCTTTTTTTACCGTCCACGCTTATCCCTCCTTACTTTCTTCTATCATACGCTATTCCTTCTAAGTGAACCAAATAAGATCAAATCATAAAGCAAGCAATGAAAAGACAGTCATTTCTCTTTCCAATAGTTTTCTCGCTCAGTATGCTGGATTTTAAACCGGATTTCTTTGTCAAAATAAAAAAGACGGGGAATGCTCCCCGCCTCACAGTACGTTGTCTTGATTATAAACGGTCACGGTCTGTACGGTCTTTGTCGTCTTTGAAATCTTTGCGATTTAACTTATCGCCTTTTAAATTAGTATCTTCATCGATATCCGCTTCTTCACGGCGAACCGTTTCGTTGACAGTTTCAGTATCCTGTACTTTGCGTTTCCCAACCACAATCTCTTCGGCTACCACGTCTTTTTTCGTAACTTCAACGCGTTCTTCCGACACAGGAATGTGGATGTTTTCGCCTTCTTGATAAGCATCTCCAGTTAATCCGGAATCCTTATCGAAAGAATTCCCTGTTGTTTCTTCATTCACAGGGCGGCGTTCTACATATACTTCTTCACGCTCTACCGGCACTTCAAATGTTTGATTTTCTTCAACAACGTGTTTCCCGACGTTCACTTCACCCGTCTGTACACGCTCTTTGTCGACATTCAAACGTTCTTCATGCAGACGCAGTTTTTCTTCATCCGTACCAGTGTTAAGGTCTCTGTCTTTGTCATCAAAGCGGTCTGTACGATTGACATCGTCAACTGTACGATCCGATCCTAATCCGAAGCCTGTGCCTGAATCTTTCCCGACACCTGCTGTTTCAGTCGTATCACGGCTGAATTTATCGTCTTTTTTATTGTAATAAACATCATTTTCAGTATTGGTATCCACTGTCATACCATCTCTGGCTACAGCTTCGTCATCCATACGGCTTCCGCTTCTTCCTAATCCGGAAGCTCCAGCAGCTCCAGCTGCACCCATCGTACCTGCCGCATTGCTGGTGGAAGTGTTGTCATATGGTGCTTTTCCGTCGTAGCTCGCACCGTACTCACGATCTACAAACAATAGGATCTTGCCATTTTGCACTTCATTGTAATAACGGTCAGCTTCTGCGTCATCTACACCCATTCCCGAGAATGCTTCACGTGAAGATTCGTTTCCTGATAAGAAGCCCATGAATTTATCCATCCAGTTTCCTTCAGATGATTTGTAGTCTACATCTGTCCGTCCCCGAACCATGGAAATCTGATCTTTATCCCGTGCCATCACATACATATCTTCTTCACTGGAACCTTGTGCTTTCAGTTCCTCGATTTTCTTCAGTACTTCTGTTTCGGTATCGAACGTTCCCATAAATTTATTGTTGGCCATTTTCTATTCCTCCAATTTTTATGCGTATTTTGAAAATGCTTGCTTAGTTTAGAAAATACCCAGCATGTGCTTTCTTAAACATTTCAGGGTTTTAAGATTTTAAATTCCGTATTTTTTTCTTCTTTATTCGACTTGTCTATCCCAGTGGCGGTGGGCTGTGATGGCTTCCAAGAAAGGTTCGGTGAAATTAGAAGCATCGCTTGCTGCAACAACGCCCGGCTGACTTTCAATGCCCGCTGCCTGCAGCCATTGCTGGCCATCATGTGTGGCACCGATCGGCTTGTAATGATCGAATGCTTCTCCGATATAGCGAGCTGCCTCTTTGGCAAACTTTCTGCTGACATCCGGTCCGCCTACAGCATAAATCGCATCATAAAGAACCGGATCGGTCGTGGTGAAAGTATGATCGACTTCAAGTTCTTTGCCGCTCAAACCCTTCAGCTTTCCTTGCATTTCGCTGACTATTTCATATTGCACACCTTTAGCTTGGAGTTCTTCAAGGACCTTCACTACATCCGCATCTTTAAAGCCTCCATCAATCAAGACACCCACTTTGCGGGTAGCTGGCGATTTCACGGTATTGTCCAAACTTAAAGCCGGAGATTTTTTCGTTACATCAGAACCACCGCTTGCTGGAGGTGTGACTCCGATATTTTTAGCTACTGCTTGAGCCATTTCCAAGTTGACGTTAGTGAACATCTCAACAGCACCTTCACGAATCCACGTTTCCTGGCATTTCCCGAGTTCAAAACTGAAAGCCTCAATAATATGCTTCCGCTCCGGTTCTGTCATGCTGTTCCAGAACAGGGTCGCTTGTGAGAAATGATCTTTAAAGCTTTCGCTGCGGGCACGCACTTTGCGCCCTTCTATTTTTTCTTCATAATGGGAGTAGCCGCCTTCAGCCTCGCTCACAGGAGCCGGTGTACTGTTAGTAAAGGAACTCTTCTGATAAGAAACCCGTCCTTTATTGATCGTTTGTCGTCCAAATCCATCACGCTGATTATTATGGAACGGACAAACCGGTCGATTGATCGGCAATTCATGGAAATTCGGACCATTCAAACGAAGCAGTTGGGTATCTGTATAGGAGAACAGTCGCCCTTGCAACAACGGGTCGTTTGAAAAGTCGATTCCCGGTACTACATGCCCCGGGTGGAAAGCTACCTGTTCTGTTTCTGCAAAGACATTGTCGACATTACGGTTCAATGTCATCTTACCGACAATCTGAATCGGAATTTCTTCCTGTGGCCATAGTTTTGTGGCATCCAACAGATCAAAGTCGAATTTAAATTCGTCTTCCTCCGAAACAATTTGAACGCCCAGCTCCCATTCCGGGAAATCTCCCTGTTCAATTGAATCGTAAAGGTCACGGCGATTAAAATCCGGATCTTTGCCGGAGATTTTCTGTGCTTCGTCCCAAACAAGTGAGTGGGTGCCAAGCGTCGATTTCCAGTTGAATTTGACGAAATGTGATTTCCCTTCTGCATTGATGAAACGGAATGCATGCACACCAAAGCCATCCATCATCCGGAAACTGCGCGGAATTGCCCGATCGGACATCAGCCACATCATCATATGTGCGGTTTCCTGGTTGTTGATGACAAAATCCCATAGTGTATCGTGGGCACTTGCGGCCTGCGGCATTTCATTGTGCGGCTCCGGTTTTACGGCATGGACAAAGTCCGGAAACTTGATCGCATCCTGGATAAAGAATACCGGCATGTTATTGCCCACTAAATCATAATTTCCTTCTTCTGTATAAAATTTGGTAGCAAATCCTCGAACATCTCTGACTGTTTCTGCAGACCCCTTCGATCCAGCAACAGTGGAAAAACGGACAAATACCGGCGTCTTTTTACCTTTTTCCGATAGGAATTTGGCTTTTGTCAAATGCTCTAAAGATTCGTAAGCTTCGAATACACCATGTGCTGCATAGCCTCTGGCGTGAACGACACGCTCTGGAATGCGTTCATGGTCAAAATGGGTCATTTTTTCCCGAAAATGAAAATCCTCCAACAAAGTCGGGCCACGTTCTCCAGCTTTCAATGAAAATTCATCTTCAGCCATCTTCAACCCCTGGTTGGTCGTCAGGCTTTTTCCGGAATCATCCGTCCGGTACTGCTCTAATTGCTCATCTTTGCTGTTTCCATTTACTTTGGGCTCTTTTGCCATTTTGCCACTCCTTCTGCTTTTTTTTATTCATTCTCCTATTACCCTGTCTTCTTTTAATACACACCTTTTTTTTATTTTATTCAATAAAAAAACTCCGCAGGCCAGAAAAGCCTGCGGAGATCGCTATTAAAAAATACTTAAATCCCATTCTTTTGAAATTTGCCGCAACATCATCGTGCCTGCCGCACTGTTTCCTTGTACATCAATGGCCGGGCCGTAGACACCAATGCCTGCTCCAGCACGAAACTCATAGGTTTGAGAATGGAGTTTCGGCGGAACGGCAGCCATTATGCCTCCAGATACTCCACTTTTCGCTGGAATCCCAACATGTGCCGCAAAATTCCCCGAAGAATTGTACATGCCGCATGTCACCATAAGGACTTTCGCCACCTGAGCGATTTCTTCCGAAAAATGCTTTACTTTCGTAATCGGATTGAACCCGTCATATGCAATGATCAGGCCGATCAACGCCAAATCCTTCGTGCTCACTTTAATCGCACATTGGCGAATGTAGATATCCAGCGCTTCTTCCACTTCGAGATCCAGGAACTTCGCTTCTTTCAAATAATAAGCAAGCGCCCGGTTGCGGTGGGAAGATTTCCACTCTGAATCGTAAACTTCCTTATCAAGCTCAAGCGGATGTCCGACCAGCTCTTCCAGGAAATGCAGCAGGAATTCGTATTTCTTCTGGCTGGTCTGCCCTGGCAGCAGAGCTGAAATGGTGATCGCTCCCGCATTGATGAACGGATTGAAAGGCTTATTCGGCCGGTGGATTTCAAACGGGATAATTGAATTGAAGGCTTCCCCGGTCGGTTCCACATCCACCCGTTCCAATACAAAATCCAACCCATAATGGCAGCTCAACGCAATGAATGTCAACGCTTTTGAAATGCTTTGCAGGGTGAATTCCTTTTCTGTATCCCCTGCACAATAATAGGTCCCTTCATCGTCCACCATACAGATTCCAAGCTGGCTCGGATCTTCTTTTCCAAGTGCCGGTATATACTGGGCGGTCGTCCCCAATATCGCATGGCCCTTATTATCTTTAACCCAAGCCTCTAACTGCTCTTGAATATGCAAATTATGTTGCACTGCCATCCCTCCCTCAATTTCTTTCTTCCTATGATGAATGACAGCAGCCGCCTTTGTCAAAAAAGCACAATGCGTATAAACAAAAAATCCGATTATCTCCGGCTGTCTTTATCCACGCCGATTGCACTAATAAAAAAATCTTCCCTGACAGTCAGGGAAGATTGGGCTTATAGTTTATCGTACCAGGTTTTGGCTGCTTCCACTTCCGGCATCGTCAATTGATGGCCGAAGTCCTCCCAGTGCAGATCGACTTTGGCTCCAGCATCCTGCAACAGCCTTTTAAGATCTGTTGATTCTTCTGCCGGACAGATGGGATCGTTGGTGCCTGCTGCGATAAATACTGGAACACCTGTTAAATCAGGCAAATCCGTCTCGCGATTCGGCACCATCGGATGATGAAGAATTGCACCCTTTAATGAGTCCGAATACGTGAACAGCAAGTTGGCCGCAATGTTAGCGCCGTTTGAATAACCAATTGCGATGACATTGCTGCGGTCAAATCCATGCTCCTTTGCAGCTTGCCCAATAAACTCATGCAGTTCTTCTGTACGGACTTTCAAATCTTCCATATCGAAGACACCTTCTGATAAGCGTTTAAAAAAGCGCGGCATGCCATTTTCCGAAACATTTCCGCGAACGCTCAGGACAGAAGCTTCCGGATCGATATGGGCAGCGATGGCCAGTAGATCAGTTTCATTTCCGCCTGTTCCATGAAGCATCAGGAACGTCGGTTTTGCAGGATTGGTGCCTTGCTGAAAAATATTTTTCATCATGAATAACCTCCAGTAGTAGAATAAAACCTTTAAAATGATTGGTTCGCCTTAATGCAGCTCTTCTTTCAGTTCCCCAATTTCGATAAAAAGAAACTTATCTCGAATTCAAGATAATGATATCATAAATTTTCTTTTCCTCCAATAGAAAAGGTCCATGGCACAAATGTGCATGGACCTTCCGTTTTCACTATGCTTCTGGATTCAGCATATCCTCCAGATTTTCTTTAGAGAACAGGTAGTTTTCATTGCAGAAATGGCATTGCGCTTCCGCTTTGCCGTCTGTCACAATCATGTCTTCGATTTCTGCAGCCCCAAGGCTTTGGATGGCTCTGGAAATGCGGTCTCTGGAGCATTGGCATTGAAACTGGACAGGCATTTCATCCAGCACATTGACGTTTCCAATGCCCAGTACCTCATTTAGAATATCTTCCGGCGTCAGACCTTCACGGACCATATTGGAAATGGTTGGAATGACTTTTAAGCGTTCTTCAATTTCCACAATGACTCTTTCTTCAGTTCCCGGCAACAATTGGATGATGAACCCTCCGGATGCCTGGATAGTATTATCAGGATTCACAATGACTCCAACACCTACAGAGGAAGGAATTTGTTCAGAAGTGACAATATAATGGGTGAAGTCGTCCCCTAATTCACCGGATACCAATGGAACTTGCCCAACAAACGGCTGAAGCAAGCCAATATCTTTCGATACGGACAATGTCCCTTCCGTACCGACAGCTCTTTTGACATCCAGTTTGCCCTGTTCATTCAAATCAAAATGGGTTAACGGATTCGTCACGTAGCCGCGAACTTCCCCTTTTGCATTTGCATCCACTAAGATTGTTCCTATCGGACCTCCACCGTTGATGCGGATCGTCAATTTTTCTTCCCCCTTCATCATGGCACCCAGCATGACGCTCGCTGTCATGGAACGGCCAAGTGCTGCTGATGCGGTCGGCCATGTGTAATGCCGGCGCTGAGCTTCCCCAACCGTTTCTGTCGTGCGCGCAGCATAGGCCCGCACTTGTCCATCAAAGGCTAAAGCTTTCACTAAATAATCGTTCATATTTTTCTCCCTTTCTATATCAAGCTTTTCAGCTTTGATCGGCTTGTTTTTTTGCACGGACTTTGTCAGGTGTGATATCGTCGCCCAGTGGGTCGATGACTGTCATATTGGTGACAGTCGATTCGATTTGTCCACGGATTGACCGCAAATAATCTTCGCGCAATACTTGGCGCTCTACTTTTTCCGCGTTTGTCAGTCCTTCTTCATGTGCTTTTTTTGCTAATTGGTTGATGCGCGGCAATATTCCGATCATCTTTTTCCCTCTTTCCGTCTTTACCCGACCAGTTTTTGAGACAGCCAGTCGGCCAGTTTTTTTGTCTTTTCCTGAAATTGCTGTTCTTTCATTTTTTCAGAAAGGACAGCGATTGTTTCCTGCTCCATTCGGGAACGCCAGGCACTCTCTGCCTCCAGCATTAAATCCGTCAGCAGACAGCAGCGCTCCGGTTCCTCAAGCTCCAGCAAGTCGCCCAAAACTCCACTTGAAGAATACAGCGCCTGCTTGCCTTCGATGGCCACATATATATCAAATACATTAATGTCTTCTGGTTTTTTATTGAGCTTAAATCCGCCTTTAACGCCTGGTACTGAAGTGATCAAGCCTGCACTGACCAGCTTTCTCAGCAGCTTCTGAAAATAAGTCGGAGACGTTCCAAGCTGCTGGCTGATGGCTTCACCCGGAAGCACCGCTCTTTCCGGCAGCATATTCAATAGAAGAATAGCATAAACAGATTGCTCTACACCTGGTTTCATATGCACCCAAATCACCCTCTTTCAATTACGGACAAATTTTATCCTTGTTATCCACATTAAACTATCTCGAATTAAAAGTAAATAATTCTGCTTGACCTTCCAAGGACACAAAAAGGCCATCCGCATTGGATGGCCTTTTTTCTTCAGATAATCCCGAAATCTGCAAAAGCTATACGATTCCGGACAAAGCACCATAAGCAAGCGCCATTAAAATGACGAAAGCCGGATGGACTTTCCTGATTTCCAGCAGCCAATAGCTGACGATAATCAGGATGACCGTTTGTATGGTGCCGGAAGTGTCGATTGACGTCATAAAAAATTGGAGAGTCATGGCGCCAAGCAAAACAGCGATGACCGGCCGGACAAGCTTGGTGATATTTTTGACTTTCGGTGAATCTTTGTATTTCAAGAGAGTCACCATCAAAAGGACCATCAGGACCAGCGAGGGTGCTACTGAAGCGAATAAAGCGACTATCGACCCCAGTATTCCGCCTTCCATATAGCCGATATACCCCGCCATTTTTGTTGCGATTGGACCTGGCAATGCATTGCCCAATGCCAAAACTTCCCCGAATTCCTGAGTTGTCATCCAACCGTAGCGGTCCACCACTTCTTTTTCCACAAGCGGAATCGAAGCAGGACCACCGCCATAACCCAAAATACCCGGAATAAAAAACGCCAAAAAGATGGACCAGTAAATCATTTCGATCCGACTCCTTTCTTGAAAGCAGTCAAGGAAAGAATCAAAACACCCAATATGACTATCGCCGGATGGATGTTCAATAATTCCAGCAGAATGATGGCAATGGCTGTAAACAGAATGGCGCGGCCGGCGCCTAGAGCTTTTCCGGATTTCTGGAAGAAATCCCATGTCATTATCGCCAGCATGACGCCAACGACCGGGACCACTGCTGCTGACATGCTGTTGACCCATTCAAGATCTTTGTATTTTTGTAAAATCCCTAACAGGATGACCATCATGACTACGGTCGGTACAACCGAAGCCGCCAGTGCTACAAGGCAGCCTGCCAGCCCATTGACACGGTAGCCGATATAGCCCGCCATTTTCGTGGCAATCGGACCTGGCATGGTATTGCCCAGGGCTAAAGTGTCGCCGAACTCGTCTTCTGTCATCCATTTGTAATTGACCACGGCCTCACGGTGAAATAATGGAATAGCGGCAGGCCCGCCGCCGAATCCGAGAAGGCCCACCCGGAAAAAAGCGAGAAAAAGATTCATATTAATTTTCAGGCTGGAACGTCTTCTTTTCTTTTTCTCTGCTTTTCTAGCGCCTACCAAGCAGCTACCGCGCCGTCTGTCCGCGATTCTGTGCCTCCTGCCAATACGCCTGTCTCGGGGTTGCGCCAGATGATCTGCCCTCTTCCGAAACTGCCGCCATCTGTCGCGACATGAACTTGATGGCCTTTACGGGCTAAAGCCTGCGACAAGTAGTTCGGGAAGCCCGGTTCCACGAGAACGGTTTTCCCATCCATCCACTGCCATCTGGGTGCGTCAAGCGCAGCCTGCGGGTTCATTAAATAGTCAATGGTGTTGGTAATCACTTGAAAATGTCCCTGCGGCTGCATATATCCACCCATTACACCGAATGGCCCAACAGCTTTTCCGTCTTTCGTCAGGAAACCTGGAATGATGGTGTGGTAAGTCCGTTTGCCTCCAGCCAGCACATTCGGATGCTCAGGATCCAAGGAAAAATCCGCTCCACGGTTTTGCAGGCCGATTCCGGTTCCTGGAATGACGATGCCTGAACCAAAGCCCATGTAATTGCTTTGGATATAAGAAATCATATTGCCTTCTTCATCTGCTGCAGACAAGTAAACTGTTCCGCCTTTTGGCAGCTCATAAGGCTCCGGATCAGAAGCGGTTTCGCCGATTGTTTTAGCGCGTATTGCAGCATATTCTCCAGATAGAAGATGTTCCGTACTGACTGGCATGTGTTCAGGCTCCGTAATGAATGCTTGGCCATCTGTAAATGCCAGCTTCATCGCTTCAATCTGTTCATGGAAAGTATCAGCAGACTGCCATTTCGGTTCGCCCAGCTCTTTGAAGATATTCAATGCCATCAAAGCGACCATGCCCTGGCCATTCGGCGGAATTTCCCATACGTCATAGCCACGGTATTCCGTAGAAACCGGCTCAACCCACTCAGGCTTGAATGATTCCAGATCTTCCTTGGATAAAAATCCTTCATGCTTTTTCATGAAAGCATCGATTTTGTCCGCAATTGTCCCTTCGTAGAAAGAACGTCCATCGGTTTTCCCGATTTCAATTAAAGTACGGGCATGGTCAGGAGAAGACCACATTTCACCGATTTCAGGTGCTCGGCCATTAGGTGCAAAGGTATCGAACCACCCTTGGTATTCTTCTCCTGTAAATGAAGATTTGTATTTTGAATAGGCAGTTTGCCAATTTTTCCCGAGAATCGGCGTTAACGGATAGCCTTCCTCCGCGTAGCGGATTGCGGGCTTCAGAGCCTCCGCCAATGACAGCTTGCCGAACTTCTTCGATAATTCAGCCCACGCAGCCGGAACTCCCGGAACCGTTACTGGCACTAAACCAAATGTCGGCATTTTTTCAAAGCCCAGCGCTTTGACCGCTTCCGGAGAAATGCTTTTTGGTGCAGGGCCGGAACTGTTCAAGCCGTGCAATTTATCTTTCACCCATACTAAAGCAAAGGCATCTCCGCCAATGCCATTCGACGTCGGCTCCACCACGGTCAAAGCCGCAGCCGCAGCGATCGCTGCATCAATGGCATTGCCGCCGTTTTGCATGACTTCAATGCCAGCCTGTGCCGCCAGCGGCTGGGAAGTAGCCACCATCCCTTTTTTTGAAAACACGGTTTGCCGCTGTGACGCAAACGGATTATGTAAATAGTCCATAGTAATACTCCCTTTCCTCCGATTAAACTTTTGTATAAAAAATCCTATTCTCCATCAATTGTTGATCATTCTCGGATTTCACTTAACTATAGTAAAGAGCTAATAGTCTCGATTATAGAGTATCCACTTCTTTATTTCTACCGGAAAAATATAAAATGCAGAATATTCCCATTAAAATTATTATGTACACATAAAATAAGATTCTGCAGCCGTTGCGACCTGCAGAATCCTATAGTTCCATCCCAGCACGGCTCTTGGAACGCCGAAGGAGAATATGGCTTTCTACTCTTGTCAGCATTCGAGAGCATGGAGTTCTTCATTGATGAATTTTTCAAGATCAATAAAATCATCCACCAATACATGCATGTGAAGAGTGGATGGACCTGTCATGCCGTAAAATCGCTGCTCTTTCTGGGAAAGAACAAGTGATTCCACTCAATTGCCCAAGCTGAATTGGGTACAAGTAATGCCTGGAGCCACTTCAATTAAACGCTCCTCCTGAAAACCGAACGCTTTGTATAGGGCAATTGCTGGTTTATTCGCGGTGCCGGTGCTGACCGTGAATCCATAGCCTCTGTAATGCTCCAGCAAGTATGCCACCAACTTTCTGCCGATACCTTTCCGGAAATGGACAGGATCCACCACGAGCCGGTGGATATCGACGACTCCTTCTTCAATTCGATACGATAAGATTCCCATCAACCCCTCTTCACTATAGCCGACAAACACCTCATCGCTTTTTTGAATTTCAGAGATTGTTTCATGCAGCTGCGGAATGCCATAGAAACCCATCAATTCCGCTTCTAGTTGATAAGCAGATTGTTGGATTCCCTGTATTTCTTTGGCGTTCTGTTCATTCTGATGATTTATTTTGCGGATCATAACCAACACCCCACACTTACTTTACCACGATGCGATTCTCAAGTTTTTGAAAATTATTTACGAAGAAATTCACGCAATTCCTGAAATCTGTCGGCGGCATCCTGATAGCCTTGGTTGTACAAAGCTTCCAGCTTTATCGGATCCCTCTCCACACCTCTTATTTTATAGAGATTCATCGGACGGATCACTATGGCTAAGCCTTCGCTTTCCAATTGATCAATAAACTCCATTGTTTCATTATAGTAGATATGCCGGCTTTCCATCTTTTTTGCGATAGCGGGATACTGGCGAACAAATGCCGGCATGACCTTGGCGAACCGGCTCTTCTTTTTCCGGTAGCCTTTTTCCCTTGTCAGAATGATCACCGGTTTGGTCACCCCGTCCGATAATGCTTTACGGATTGGAAGCGGATCCGCAATACTGCCATCCATCAATAATTTACCGGCAAACTCCACCGGCTGCGCCATCAACGGCAAAGAACTTGAAGCTCTGACAATGGCCAAGACATCTTCCGGACGACTTTGTTTTTCAAAATAAACTGCTTCACCTGTCAAACAATCTGTCGCCCCGACAACAAACTCTTCGGTTGCATCAGTAAAACGTCCGTAATCAAAAGGAACCAAGCTGTTCGGGATTTCGTCAAAGATCAAATCCATCCCGAAGAGTTCCCGCTTCACCAGCAAATTCTTTACTGAAATGTATTCTGGATGGTTGACATAGCCGATGGTCACTTCCCGGTTACGGCCATTCTGCCTGGAGATATAGGAGGATGCATGGCAGGCTCCTGCCGAAACACCGATGACATAATCGACAAAAATCTCTTCTTCCAGCAGCTTCTCGAGAACTCCGCCTGTATATACGCCACGCATTCCACCGCCTTCCAATACCAACCCACTTTTCATCTGAATCTCCCCCTATAGCCCGCAGAATCAGTAAAAGGTTCCACTGATTCAGCCGATTTTCTCAATCAGTTCGGGTTTATTGTTTTTTGGAGAATTGACTTCTTCTGAAACGCGATAGGCTTCCATATCTTCTGCCTTATACGGCTTCAACAGACCTTTTAATATATCGACATCATCTACACGGGGATCCAGCCAAATCTTCTCGTCTTCTTTTGACAGAATGACAGGCATCCGGTCGTGGATTGATTCCATCAAAGTATTGGGACCTGTTGTCAATATGGAGCAGCTGTTGATTGTTTTGCCGTCGGGCGCTTTCCACGATTCCCAGAGAGCCGCAAAAGCAAAAGGTTCCCCCGTTTTCAATTTAATGCGCATTGGAATCTTTTCTCCATCTTTGCGTTGCCATTCGTAGAAAGAATCTGCCACGACTAAGCAGCGTTTCTTTTTGAAGGCGCTGCGGAAGCTGGGCTTTTCCGCCGCTGTTTCCGAGCGGGCATTGATCATCTTATAGCCGATTTTCGCATCTTTTGCCCATGGCGGAATCAGGCCCCACCGAAGTTTACCGAGCCGGTTTTTATCTCCATCGTTTACGACTGCGACCACTTCCTGGGAAGGTGCTACATTGTAGCTTGCTGAATACTCGGTTTCGTCAATCGCTGATTCTTCAATGTTGAAACGTTCGATCAATACGGCGTAATCAGTGAACAACGAATATCTTCCACACACAAGAATCACCCTTTCACTAATGGTTTCTTATCCTAAATATACCAGATAACTCTCGTTTCCCTCTTCTATCCGCCTTAGTTTTTAAAATATTCAGATAAATAAGGGTTTATTTAAGGCACATCTGCCCCATCACTTGTGCTTTGATTTTGTTTTCCCCCTGAATTTCGGCACCTATCTTTATTCCTTTAAATCCATCGCCCTAAGCCTTCAGACCCTATAAAACTCAAAATCTATGGAAAATTCGTTAGGGTCCCTTAAATGGCTAAATAGTGTTATAATAGAAGAACAACGAGTTATATTAGGAGGAATCACATGGCTACTGCACGCGAAATGAGTCTCGTCAACAAGGATTTTCTGGTTGAAGAATTAGGGCTGAAACAACAAGGAAACTCAACTATCTTTATGAATGAAGATTGTTTTGTATTATCCCCATCTGTTCAGCGATATGAAAAAGGTTTTGACGTCAGTGAATTCAATTTGGCAAAGTTCGATCCTGAACGCCAACAAGGCTTTTTGCTCGTACGGTACATGGACACCTTTTTAATGGCGAAGCTTGAAAGCTTCACGAAAAAAATGATGCTCCCAGAACTTCAAATCAAAAAGAAAAATACAAAACCACATTGGAAGTTCACTGTCGCTGAAAATCCGGCCTATCATATCGTCAACACCCAGAATAAGGAACTGCGTTACCGTCTTCAGGAACCTACAAAAAAACAGATTTTATCTTTCTTCAATAAATTATAAGATCTTCCCGCTGCCTGTGTGCATGCGGGTTTTTTTATACCTGCCTGATTGGCGGTAAGACACGGCCGCCACCTGATTCGCCGTTTCTCTTTAAACAGAATCACCAACTTCCCGTATGGACTTATTGTTTTTAATGCTAAAATGGTTGATATGATAATATCCTCTGCCCACCGGCTGTTCTGCTAGTTTTTGGATGCCGGATAAAAAAAGTGATCAGCGATTGGAAGTGGCCCATGGACTCACAGCGTTATACCGTAAAAGACCGCCAGTTTTGGAAAATCATCCTCAGCCTTCTTTTCGCCTCTTTGTTTATTTTTGCAAATATGTATGCTGTACAGCCTTTGCTGCCTGTTTTTGTAGACGAATTTCAAGTCTCTGTTTCTACAGCCAGTTTATCCCTGTCATTGACTATTGTCGGTTTGATTCTTGGATTGATCGTCCTTGGATTCTTTTCTGATCGCAATGGCCGAAAATCCTATATCATCTACTCTTTACTCGGATCGGCAATTCCTTTTTTCATTATTCCACTGACCGATTCATTTACCGTGCTGCTGATTCTTCGGTTTATCCAAGGCTTTGCGCTGGCGGGTGTTCCAGCAGCGGCTCTTGCCTACATCAGCGAAGAAATTGACAGAAAGAACATCGCTTACGCAACGGCCCTTTATATATCCAGCAATGCGCTGGGCGGCATGTTAGGCCGTGTGTTAACCGGCTACCTGACCGATCATTTTTCCTGGCAGACTTCATTTTATGCATTTGCCGTGACAGGACTTGTGCTGTTCGCTGCTGTGGTCTATCTGCTGCCGCCATCACAGAATTTCAACTCCAGCCAATTGAGCTTTGCAAAAGACATTGAAGGGTTTCTGTTCCACTTAAAGAACCCGGCACTGCTCGTCGTCTTCGGTTTGGGTGCGATTTTACAGATTTCCTTTACCGGGATTTGGACGTACCTGCCCTTTTACCTGGAAAGCCCTCCTTACTCCATGTCGCTGCAGTCCATCTCGTATTTATTCTTTGCCTATGGCATCGGCGTCATCGGTTCTCCGCTAGCGGGACGTGCCGCCGAAAAATTCGGTTTGCGCAATGTCCGGTTAGCGGGAGTATTCATCCTGTCAGCTGGGATTTTCATGACACTCAGCCCTTATCTGTGGATGATCGTCGTCGGCCTTTGTGTGACTTGCCTGGGCTTTTTCACTTCCCATTCCCTGACTGCTGCTTCGGTCGGCCAGCAGGCTACCCATCATAAAGGCAGTGCTTCCAGCCTGTACTTAGTCTCCTATTACATAGGTGTCGCAGCCGGAAGTTCCCTGCTAAGTCCTTTGTGGACCTCAGTCGGCTGGACTGGACTGGTTCTTTTCACCGCCATTCTGCCGCTCATTTACATCACAGCTGTCACTCTTTACAGAAAAAAAGCAGGCTCCCCCATAAGGTGAGCCTGCTTTTTGCTGTTTATTCAACTTTATTCGAGAAATTCTGCCGGAATCGACATTAGATCGAGTCCCCAGACAAGCGGCAGGAAGTAAAATACTGCAAGTCCGACAAAGAAAATACCGAATATATTCAGTGCCAACCCAGCTTTAGCCATGTCAGAAATCCTCAAATATCCAGATCCAAAGACGACGGCATTCGGCGGTGTTGCAACCGGCAGCATAAATGCACAAGATGCTGCTACGGCTGCAGTGACCAGTAACGCATACGGGTGGATGCTGAGAGCTACAGCAAGAGATGCCATGATTGGGAACATCATGGAAGCAGTTGCGGTATTGGACGTGATTTCTGTCAAGAACAGGACAAGCGCAGCTACTACCAGAACAATGATCAGCACGTTGATGCCTTGCAATCCAATCAATTGATTGCCGATCCATTCAGACAGACCCGAATTTGTGAAACCGGCAGCTATAGCCAATCCGCCACCAAATAGCAACAAGATGCCCCAAGGCAATTTAACCGCTGTCGCCCAGTCCAGTAAATTGTCGCCTTTTCTGTTTTTGGAAGGGATGATAAATAAAATCATCGAAGCGATCAAGCCGACCATTGCATCCGTCATTTCAAGATTAGGCGCAAACGCATCCAGAACAAACGAACGGCTGATCCAGGCAAGTGCCGCCGCTACAAAAACGACAAAGACCATTTTTTCTTCATACGAAGCAGCACCTAATTCGGTTTTCTGCTGGCGTATCACTTCGCTTCCTCCAGGCAAATGCTTTAACTTTTGTGGATAAGCGACTTTGACCAAGTAAATCCAAGCAACCAAAATAAAAATCCAAGCCAATGGAACACCGAACAGCATCCATTGTGCAAAGGTGATTTCAATTCCATAAATTTCATTGACCGCACCGGCTAATAATGTATTCGGCGGTGTTCCGATCAATGTCGCAATTCCGCCAAGCGATGCGGAATAGGCAATCCCGAGCATCAAGGCTTTGCCGAACCCGAAATTTTCTTTCGAAGTGTCGATCGACGGATCATCTTTCAATGCCTCTGATACTTGATAGATGATGGCCAATCCAATTGGCACCATCATCATTGCAGTGGCCGTATTGGAGATCCACATCGACAGGAATCCAGTAGCGACCATAAAACCAAGAATGATCCGTTCTGTATTGGTGCCGATTACGGAAATGATGGTAAGAGCAATCCGTTTATGCAAATTCCATTTCTCCATTGTCAAGGCAATCATAAATCCGCCCATGAAAAGGAAGATCGTATCATTGCCATATGCAGAAGTTGCAGCGCTTACATCGAGTCCACCAGTCATCGGAAAAAGAATAATAGGCAGGAGCGATGTTGCCGGAATTGGAATGGCTTCCGTAATCCACCAGGTCGCAATCCAAATTGTACTGGCTAAGATGGCTTTCGCTTCAGGCGGCAGTCCATCAGGATTAAAGAAAAGCAGCGTCAAGATGAAAAGCAATGGCCCCAGAAACAAACCGATCAACTGAGGCGTATTGTAACTGCGGTTCTTTTTACGTTCGTCATAAGATCCAGCATCTTCCGCTCGATCACGGTCATCCGGTATACCGGCTCCGGGGTTTGTAAAAAACTTGAACGTATCTTTTGCCTGGTCGTGTTTTTCCCACATCCAGTTCCATGTTGCAGAAATCATTTTATCCCTCCAATGTCTTAAAAAAACGAATTTTTCAATAATTACCTTCATTATTGTATAGCTTTATACCTCGGCGCACAAGTAGCACAAAGACGTGTTTATTTATACAAAGCAAAAGACAGGAAACTAAAGGTTCCTGTCTTTTCCTTATACATCTGTATGCATTTTTCAGTCGATTTACTTCTCTTCTGATTCGCCGATTGGGTTTTGTTCATCGCCGACTCCCGTATTGCTGTGGGCCCCTCGTTTTTCCATCTTTTTGCCGTCTTCTTTTGATTCCTGATCAATGCTTTCAAATTCTTCACGCTGCCGCCGATTGTGGCTGCTTTCTGGATTTGCATCTCTTGAAAAATCATTTTTAGCCATTCAGATCATTCCTCCTATGAGCATTTGTTCTTCCATTTCCCTTCTGTCATAGAGTAAAACGTTATAAGGGAAGAAAAACGTCATAGCCAAAATAGACACAAAGAAGCGACAGCAATGCGAAAACCATGTACTCTGAAGTCCCCCCGGTCGTAGCGGTTATGGGGAAGCGGATCGTCCATCTAAACGGAAAGAACAGTTTGACTCCTCTTTTCGTCGCCATGTCCAACACAATATGGCTTGCCATTCCAACAAGCACCCCTGCTGAAATTGCTTCCATCGGCATGAAATTATGCAATAAAACTGCGGACAACAATAAAAACAATAGGCTGTGCGTAAATGTCCGGTGCCCGAAAAGGCCGTTGATCAATTTTGATAGGAGAGGCAAGGCGCGTCCAATCTTGCTGCTGCCATGGCAAATGTCCGGAATCAATGCGCCAACCACCCCTGCTCCCAGTAAGATGACCGGTTCGTAATTTGTGATTTGTGCAAAAGCAAGGCTTGCTGCTACGCCGCCTATGATGTGGGTCTTGCCTGTCATGCTGCTCTTCTCCTTCGTCATGCTTTACCGGTGTCATGTTTATTATACTAAAAATCGTGTATGCTGAAGACAAGGAATTCGATTATCAACTTTATAAGTTATTTAAGGAGGCGTCATCATGGGAATTCATCGTTTTTTTACATCATTGAATGATTTGGAACGGATTATCCGTGCACCTGGAAGATTTAAATTTGAAGAACATAATGTTGCAGCCCATTCGTGGAAAGTGAGCCAGTACGCGATGTTTTTTGCAACAATCGAAGAACGTACAGGCCGTGAAGTCGACTGGAAGGCATTGTACGAAAAAACCATCAATCACGATTTTGCTGAAGTGTTCATCGGAGATATCAAAACACCGGTAAAATATGCATCTCCTGAATTAAAGGAAATGATTGCCAAAGTAGAAGAGGGCATGATGGAGAAATTTATCCTGCGTGAAATTCCAGAAGAGTTTCAGGATGTCTTTTTTGATCGAATGAAGGAAGGAAAAGACTCAACTGTTGAAGGACGCCTGCTGGAACTGGCGGATAAGCTCGATCAATTCTATGAAGCTTTTGCTGAGTTGAAACGCGGCAATACCGACAAGGAATTTGTCGTGATGTACCGGATCGCGTTGACTAAAATATTGGATCTGCCTTTAACTGCAAGCATCGCTTATTTCAAGAACGTCATGCTCGATGACGTCATCAATGAGGATACAGCCATCGATGTGAAGGAAATTACACGGCAAATCATTTCTGAGCACTGAGTTTCGCTCTATATTTCGTGCTCTAATTATGGTAAATTTAACAGCAACAAATACTTTCGGAGGTGAATCCCTTAGTTAAGGGAATTTATTGGACCCCATACTTTTATTGAATTTAGCTTTGCTTGTCTTATTAATCGCGTTAACGGCCATTTTTGTCGGCTCAGAATTCGCCGTCGTTAAAGTCCGGATGTCGCGCATCGACCAATTGATCGACGAAGGAAACAAAAAAGCTGTACTGGTCAAAAAGATAACCAGTGACCTTGATTATTATCTGTCAGCGTGTCAGCTTGGAATTACCGTCACCGCCCTTGGACTGGGCTGGCTGGGTGAACCGACCGTTGAACGGCTTTTACATCCTTTATTTGAAATGCTCGGTGTCCCTTCTTCTGCTTCTACCATCATTTCATTTGTATTCGCTTTTTCACTGGTAACTTTTTTGCATGTTGTCATCGGAGAAATGGCTCCCAAATCATTAGCGCTTCAATTTGCTGAGCGGATGACGCTTCTGCTGTCACCTTTCCTGTATTGGTTCGGCAAAATTATGTATCCTTTCATTTTTACCCTGAACGGCTCAGCTCGTATCCTCTTGCGGATTTTCGGCGTGGAACCTGCGAAAGAAGAACAGGCCCATTCAGAAGAAGAACTGAAAATCATTATGGCGCAAAGCTTCCAAAGTGGAGAAATCAATCAAACCGAATTGTCCTATATGCAGAATATCTTTGCTTTTGATGAGCGCAGTGCAAAAGACGTCATGATTCCCCGCACACAAATGATCGCTTTTTCAGATGATTTATCAACTGAGGAACTTCTGGCTGAAATCCGTGAACACCGTTTTACCCGTTATCCCATCTCCAGAGATGGAGACAAAGACGACCTCATCGGTTTCATCAATGCCAAAGAAGTCTTGACTCATTATGCGGTAAATGGACAATTTGAGGTGTCAGAACTGATGCACGACCTTCCTTATTTCCATGAAACCACGCCGCTTCAAAATGCCTTGGTGAAAATGCAGAAAGACCGTACACATATTGCCCTGGTCATCGATGAATATGGTGGAACTTCAGGTTTGATTACGATGGAGGATATACTGGAGGAAATTGTCGGGGAAATCCGCGATGAATTTGATGAAGAAGAAGATGAAGAAATTATTAAGGAAAGCGACACCCGCTATCTTCTGAATGGCCGTGTCCTATTAAAGGATCTTGAAGAACGCTTCGGCTTTACTTTCGAAGACAGTGATGACATTGATACGATTGCCGGTTGGGTTCAGCATCAACTGATTGAAGCTGAGACTGGAGACCTTTTCGTAAAAGGCGGCTGTCAATGGTCCATCGTTGAAATGGAAAATCACCACATCATAAAAGTTGCCTGTGATCTGCTGCCAAAAACAAGTTGAAAAGAGTGTCCGTTTACCGGGCACTCTTTTTTTACGTCCAATCAATCCGTTGGTTTTACAAATGGCCTTTAGTTTTCCATTTTAGGATTAACTCTGTCTATAACGGGGCATATAAGGAGTAACTAATTTTAAAAATGGAGGTTTTTATATGAGTAAAGCTATGGGGTTCGCCAAAGAACTTGGCAGTGAATTCAAAAAAGACAATGCAACGACCCTAGCTGCAGCACAGGCTTATTACTATTTATTAGCTATTGTTCCTTTATTGATCTTGCTGCTGGCTATCTTGCCCTATCTTCAAATCGATCCACAGCGTGCAGTAGATTTTATCGGCACCATTCTTCCCGGAGAAGTGGCTGCCACATTTGAGGACACAATCATTAGTGTCGTCACGACACCATCAGGCGGGTTGTTGACATTCGGTATTTTGGGTACACTTTGGTCCGCTTCCAACGCGTTGACCGCCTTCATCAATGCCACTAACCAAGCCTATGGAATCGAAGAAAGCCGTTCATTCATCAAGTTGAAAGCAACAGCCATTGTGTTGACGCTCGGTATGTTGATTGCCGTCATCGTTGCGCTCGTCTTGCCGATTTTCGGCGGTACGATCATCGAAATGGTCAAATCATTTTTCAGTCTTCCCGAACAAACTGAAATCATTTTCCAAGTTCTGCGCTGGGTCATCTCCATTGCAGTTATGAGCATAGTATTGGCATTAATGTACAAGTTCGCTCCCGATAAACACTTCCCGTTCAAGGAAGTCATTATCGGAGCGGTAATCGCAACAGTCCTTTGGCAGGTCGTATCATTTGGATTTTCGATCTACGTTGCTAATTTCGGCAGTTACTCCGCTACTTATGGCAGTCTGGGCGGACTCATTGTCCTCATGCTTTGGTTCTTCCTGACCGGTTTAATCCTGGTGGTTGGGGCTGAAATCAACGCAATCCTGCACAGACGCAAAAACGCCAAAAAAGGGACCTCTTCTGATCCTGTCGCCCAAAGCGAAGCAAATCAAAAAGAGGCAAAAGAGGCAGAGTCCTCGATGAATAAATATTAAACCGAAAGCCCATTCGCCAACCGGTGAATGGGCTTTTTTGATTTCTTTCATCGCCTGTCTTTTGGCATTCCCCCCCCATTCCACAGAAAAAGGTTCAACAGGGGCTCCGAGTCCCTGTTGAACCTTTTTCTGCAAATCCTTAAATCTGATTTCATTGCTCCAGTGTCACCCGCCCCACTGCAGTTCTGTAGTGTAGAGCAACCGGTCTCCTACAAAAATCCGGCATTCCATTCGGCAGAAACAAGAGCCGATCGAGACCTTAATCTCTTCATCTTGGCCTTCTTCATTTTTCACTTTTCCAAACAGCCGGGAACTCAAATGAAAACCAACTTGTTCATCCTGTAAAACCCCGTCCACAAACAGTTTTTCATTGGTCCATGTATTGACGACACGGATTGTGTGTTCTCCGTACTTCACTACCCATACATCTTTCATATTCTGGCCCCCCGTTTTGGCTTTTGCCAATAGTATAACAGAAAAAGAAAATAGCAATGCGCATGAGCTTGCCTCTGTCCGAGAAATGAAATGGGATATAAATCCTGAAAAAACTGCTTTTTTCATCCTTCCCATAAAAAAAGACCATAGACCACCCGAATCAATCGAGTGTGTCTACAGCCAGAGGTATTCTCTTACTTGACCAATTCCAGTTCCACTGGAATCGATGCTTCTACTTCTTCGCCTTCAAGTGACTGAACTGCCGTTTCAATGGCCATTCCGCCGATCATTTCAGGTTTTTGTGCAATCGTTCCAGCCAAGCGGCCTTCTTCGACAGCTTTGACTGCATCTTCGTTCGCGTCGAATCCAACAACCGCAATATCTTTTCCTGAAGCTTCAATCGCTTCAAGAGCACCTAACGCCATTTCATCATTATGAGCAAAGACCCCTGTAATGTCAGGGTTTGCCTGAAGAATGTTTTCCATTACAGACAAGCCTTCAGAACGGTTAAAGTTTGCTGTTTGTTTAGCGACAACATCAAGGCTGTCAGCAGCGATATTGTTGAAGCCTTCTCCACGTTCACGTGCAGCCGAAGATCCTGGAACGCCTTCCAATTCTGCAACCTGTGCGCCTTCACCTACGATTGAAACCAAGTGTTCGCCTGCCATTTCACCGCCAGCGATATTATCTGAAGCGATATGGGAAACCACTTCGCCGCCTGCAGCACTGCGGTCAACGGTGATGACCGGAATGTTTGCAGCATTGGCTGATTCTACCGCGGCCGCAACCGCTTCAGAGTCTACAGGGTTGATCATGATCAGATCCACTTCCTGCTGGATCAAATCTTCAACATCACTTGCCTGTTTTGAAGCATTGTCCTGTGCATCCACTACCGTCAATGTCGCACCAAGCTCTTCAGCTTTCGCTTCAGCGCCTTCATTCAGTGTAACGAAAAATGGATTATTCAATGTCGAAATCGAAAACCCGATTGTGTAATCGCCGCTCGCTTCTCCGCCATCGCCGCTTTCCTCTTCAGAACTTGAACCTGGAGCTTCCATTGAACAAGCCGCCAAAATCATCATCGCCAACAAAATGAATCCCAATTGCATTTTTTTCATTTTCCTGCACCCCTTATGCTGTTTTTTTACGGTCCATGAGAACCGCTAATAATATGACTGCACCCTTCACCACTTGCTGGAAGAAGGACGGAACCCCAATCAAGTTCAAACCGTTATTTAGTACACCAATGATCAAAGCACCGATTAAGGTACCCACAATCCATCCACGCCCACCAGTGAGGCTTGTGCCGCCAAGTACGACCGCGGCAATGGCGTCAAGCTCAAACATTTCACCGGCAGTCGGCTGAGCTGAGTTCAGCCGTGACGTCAAGATCAGTGAAGCCAGTGCTGCCAATAAACCAAGCAGCGAGTAAACGTAAATTTTGAT
Organism: Planococcus sp. BI3; assembly: GCF_056680115.1. NCBI lineage: Bacteria > Bacillati > Bacillota > Bacilli > Caryophanales > Caryophanaceae > Planococcus > Planococcus sp. BI3. The sequence goes on along the minus strand of NZ_CM155266.1, from coordinate 3,282,354 downwards.
GCGGTCCGCATTGATCCCTGACAGGATCGATGCTTCTTCGTTGCCGCCTACTGCATAGACACGGCGGCCGAACGTCGTCTTTTTCAAAATGAAATACAAAATTCCGAAACTGACAATCATGGTTACTACCGGAATCGGAATGCCAAGAAAATATCCTTTGCCCAGCATTTGGAAAGTCAAGCTATCGCCCAAGCCTGAAATGGGACGCCCGTCTGTATACACCAGGGTCAATCCACGATAAATGGTCATTGTCGCTAAGGTAGCGATAAACGGGGCCACTTTTCCTTTAGCAATGATGATTCCGTTAACAGCACCCAAAACAGCTCCGAGCAAGAGTCCAAGCAACATGGCGAAAATCGGATCCATTCCGCTCGCCATCATTCCTGCTGTGACCGCTCCCGTTAAGGCAAGAGTCGCTCCAACCGATAAATCAATGCCGCCTGTCAGAATAACAAAAGTCATTCCGAAAGCAATCAATGCGTTGATGGAAACCTGCCGAAGGACATTCATTAAATTGGATACGGATAAAAATCCTGGATTTAAAATGGTAATAATCACGATAATAAGGATTAACCCGATGAATGGAGCGATTTTTTGTAAGATTGATTGATTATTGGTTTTCAACTGCAAGTTTTCCACCTCCTGTAGCAAAATGCATAATTCGTTCCTGCGTCATTTCATGTTTTGTCAAATCTGCTGTGATTTTCCCTTCGTGCATCACCAGGACGCGGTCAGCCATGCCAATCACTTCCGGAAGTTCCGAGGAAATCATCAGAATCGCCACGCCACGTTCAGCCAGCGCGTTGATGATGGAATAAATCTCCTTTTTCGCACCGACATCAACTCCGCGTGTCGGTTCATCCAAAATCAGCAATTTCGGTTCAATGCCAAGCCATTTTGCAATGACCACCTTTTGCTGATTGCCGCCGCTTAAAGATTTTGCCGCCTGATCAGGACCCGATGTGCGGATTCCAAGGCGTTTAACCATCGTGTCGTAAAGCTTTCGTTCTTTGTCTTTGGAAATCAAGCCATTTTTGGATATGTCCGCAAAATTTGTCATGCTGATATTTTCCTCGACTGTAAAGTCAACAACCAGCCCTTCTGATTTCCGGTCTTCCGTTACATAACCGATGCCCATTTCCTTGGCTTTTTTCGGTGTATCAATTTTGACTTGTTTGCCATCGAACTCAATAGTTCCACCGTCGAGTTTCTTATAGCCGAACAGGGACTGGGCCACTTCTGTACGCCCTGCCCCCATCAAGCCCGCAATGGACAGCACTTCGCCTCTTCGAAGTTCAAAAGATACACCTTCGAAACAATCTTTACGGCTCAAATCTTTAACAGCCAGTTTGATTTCACCAATATCCGATTTCCGTTCCGGGAATCGTTCTCCCAGTTCCCGGCCGACCATCATTTGAACAATTTCATCAAAGGACGTTTCGCTGATTTTTCGTTCTCCGACAAACTCGCCATCACGTAAAATGGTGATTCGGTCGCATAGCGAAAAAATCTCTTCCATTCGGTGAGAAATATAGATGAAGGAGACGCCGCGCTTTTGAAGTTCGCGGATGGTCTTGAACAGATTATCGATTTCACGGTCTGTCAATGCTGCAGTGGGTTCATCCATAATGATCACTTCTGCATCCACCGACAAGGCCTTGGCAATTTCCAGTATCTGCTGTTTCCCGACTGACAATGAACTGGCAGGATCAGAAGGATTGATATCCAGCCCCAGGTCCATCAGGATTTGGTGTGTCTTTTTCTCCATCTGCTTGGTTTTCAATATTCCCGTACGGCCAAAGGTTTCTTCACGCCCGAGAAACAAATTATCCGCAATCGATAGGTGAGGCAGGATGTTCAATTCCTGATGGATGACCGCAATGCCTGCCTTTTCAGCTTGTTTTGGAGAAGTGAAATGGACTGGTTCGCCTTTCACTTCAATCGTTCCTGAATCACGTGTGTAAATTCCGGACATGACTTTCATTAGAGTCGATTTGCCGGCGCCATTTTCACCCATCAAAGCATGGATTTCACCTTTTTCCAAAGCAAAATGAACATTTTTCAATACTTTATTGCCACTGAACGATTTGGAGATATCCGTCATTTTAATCATTAGGTTCACCTGCCTTCTTTAAAAAATAACGCCGGAGCGGAGGACAATATTAGCGTATGGTGTCGCTTCCCCTGTACGGATGATCAATTTCGCTTGTTTGCTGAGATCCTTCAGTTCGTCGTGTGTAATATAATCGGCTTTCATCTTTGTCAAAATCGCGCTTTCCACTTCCGGATTGCCTGCGGTTATTTCCCGGGCAATAAACGCCGCTTCTGCTTCAAAGTCATCCAGTACCGCTTCCAGTATGGTCAAAAAAGCGGGTTCCCCCAACTTATAGGACAAGTCGATGCATGGAATGCCTTTAGGGATCGGCAAACCGCAGTCGCCGATGACCAGAAGATCGGTATGGCCAAAAGAAGCCAAGGCTGCCGCTATGTCACGGTTGATGATGCCATGTTTCTTCATGAGCGGCCACCTGCCATTCGTTCAACTACGGCTGCCCGCTCTGGCATGCCGCCCTGTGCACCGAACTTCTCTACGGACAAGGAAGCTGCAGCATTGGCAAAGCGCACAGCTTCTTCAAAAGCTTGCCCTTCCGCCAGCGCGGCAGCAAGTGCGCCGTTAAAGGTATCGCCTGCGCCAGTGGTATCAACAGCTTCAGTAGGGAATCCTTCAACGATGACATGCTTTTCTCCATCATAAAACTGTGCGCCTTTTTGTCCAAGGGTTACCACAAGGCGGTTTGGGTAGTCCTGTAAAGCCGTTTCCCAATCGCCGCCGAAAATTTCTTCCGCTTCTGTTTCATTCGGGGTCAGGTAGGTGCAATACGGCAGGAAACCACTCGTAAATCCACTTGCCGGCGCTGGGTTTAAAATGGTGGGAACACCATGTTGATGGCAAATCTCCAAGGTCCGTTGAATAACAGGAATCGGCATTTCCAATTGCATCATCACCAAGTCGCTTGCCGCAAGTTGTTCCGTTAACGCCTCGATTTCTTCCGTGGTGACGCTGTGGTTGGCGCCGGGTACGACGATAATGCGATTGTCGCCTTCTGACAGGAGGATATTGGCAATTCCGCTGGCTCCGTCAGTCTGTTTGACGTGCTGTATTTGAATGCCCTCTTTCTCCAATCCAGCGAGTAGCTCAATCCCAAAAGCATCCTGGCCGACAGCTCCGATCATTTTGACGTCGCTTCCGAGCCTTGCAGCAGCCACTGCCTGATTGGCGCCTTTGCCTCCAGGAACCGTCGTATAGAGATTCCCTAAAGCTGTTTCTCCCTGTTTTGGAAAACGGTCTGTCTGGACGACCAGATCCATGTTGATGCTGCCAACTACTGTAATCATTCCGGCATCCTCCTCGTTGTTCCACGAATGACCAATTTCACGGGAACTTCATAAAAACTTTGGTCCATTTGCTTGTTTTCAATTTGTTTGATCAGGACACGGGCTGCAATCGCGCCCATCTTGTAGACATCCTGAGCAACTGTCGTCAAACCAGGCGTCAACATCGCGCCCATCGCCACGCCATCAAAGCCGACGATCTGCAATTCATCGGGCACATGCTTTCCAACCGCACTTGCCGCTTTTAAGGCACCTGCCGCTGAAACGTCACTGCTGGCAAAGATGCCATCGATTGTTGGATCTTCCTCTAATGCGCGTTCCACAATCTTCTGTGAATCAGCAAAGTGGAACGGGCTAGTCACTACCCGGTAACGCGCATCCGAGTTTTGAATCGCTTCCAGGAAGCCTTCGTACCGATCATTTGCCGGATTCAATTCTTCAGGGCCTCTGAGGAAAAGAAGATTTTGGCATCCTCTTTCCAGCAAAGCATTGGTTCCCATGGCCGCACCTTCTCTGTTATTGGATGAGACGGTTGGAATTTTTTCATTGATTGTCCGGTCAAGGGCCACTATCGGCACATTGGCATTGGCGTAATGGGGTGCATCCAGCTGGTTGGATGTCACAATAAAACCGGCGATGTATTTTTTCTTTAAGGTTTCAATGTAGTTTTTCTCTTTTTCAGGATCTTCGTCCGAGTTGCATAACACTACTGTGTACCCATAGGTTAACGCCACATCTTCTACCGCCCGTGCAAGTTCTGGAAAAAAAGGATTGGTGATGTCTGGCAGGATTAAGCCGATCAAATTCGATTTTTTTGTATTCAGTGAGCGCGCAACCGGATTCAATTCGTATTGCAGTTCTTCTACTGCAGCATTTACTGCTTTGGCGGCTTCTGCACTGACATATCCACTGTCATTTAAAAACCTGGAAACCGTAGCCACTGAAACCCCTGCTTTTTTCGCTACATCTTTGATGGTGGTCATGTAAAACGACTCCGTTCTTTTTCCGATGTGTAACCGGTTACACATAATATATAATGCTCCCTACTTGTTGTCAATGAAGAATTTTTCCAATTGTCTAAGTAAATATAACTGTTTCTTTCTTTCCAATAAAAAAAAGTTTCCGCAGGTCCGCGGAAACTTTTTTTACTTAAGCATTCATATTTTGCATGCGCAAATCTCTATCTTTTTCAGTTTCCGCTACATAAACTGCACATGCTGCGTCTCCTGAGATATTTACTGCCGTACGTGTCATGTCCAATAAACGGTCAATCCCGATAACAAGGCCTATGCCTTCAGGTGGAAGACCGACACTGCTCAGTACCATCGCAAGCATGATCAGCCCAACGCCTGGGACGCCTGCCGTACCGATACTTGCCAGTACAGCCGTCAGAACAACTGTCACAATATCCATCGTCGATAGCTCAATGCCATATGCCTGAGCTATGAACATCGTTGCAACCCCTTGCATAATGGCTGTTCCATCCATATTGATGGTGGCACCCAAAGGCTGCACAAACGAGCTGACAGATTTCGGCACGCCTAATTTATCTTGCGCCACTTCCATAGAAATCGGCAATGTCGCTGTACTGCTTGACGTACTAAAGCCGACACTCATCGCAGGAGCAAAGTTTTTGAAAAACCAGATCGGGCTTTTTTTCGCCAAAAACTTGATGGTGCCTCCGTAAGTGAAAATCGCATGGATCAGGAGAGCGGCTACAATCACCAGCATATAGGAGCCCATTGCTTTCATAGCCGACAAGCCCTGTGATCCCACAGCCGTAGCAATCAGGCCAAATGTTCCGTATGGAGCGAACTTCATCACTACCCCCACCAGGTACATCATAACGTCATTGCCCTGCTCAAATAAATGGACAAGTCCTTTGGTTTTTTCGCCAAGAGCCGTCAGCGCCAAACCAATGAAGACAGCAAACACGATAATCTGCAGCATATTGCCTTCACCTAAAGAGGCGATAGGGTTGGTCGGAATCATATTCAACAAAGTTTCTCCAACCGATGGTGCTTTTTCTGCTTCAAACGAGGCACTTGTCAGATCAAAGTCGCCGGCAAGTCCTGGCTGGATAAGGGCTGCCAATGATAATCCAATGCCTATCGCGATTGTTGTCGTTATCAGAAAATAACTGACTGTCTTGATGCCGATCCGCCCTAATTTAGCCGGATCGCCGAGTCCCGCTGTTCCAAGGATGATTGAAAATAAAACAAGCGGAACGACCAGCATATTAATTAAACTTAAAAATAGTTGGCCTAGCGGCACAAATAAATATGTATTCAAGGTATCAAAGGATCCAGGTGCAAATAAGTTTATCAGCAAACCTACGATTGCTCCCAAAACGAGTCCACTCAGTACTTTTACGGTCAAGCCAGGTTTTTTCATTCATTTCCCTCTTTCGTTTCTAGACATAGAAACTATATTATAGGAAAGTATATATTTGTGACAACTTTTAAGTAATTCGCGGAATCTACTGTGTTTTCAAAATAAAATTACTATTTCAAGATAAAAAACCTGAGTAAATGGAGTCCCATCTACTCAGGTTTGAGGTTAAAAGCATGCGCTAGTCATTTTGTCTTCGCTGTTTTTGCCCATTACACTATAGCTGGCCACGTCGAATCCTTTTCGCTGAAGCAGACGTGCCGCCAAATTTTTCTCCAACTGATTTTCTGCAATCAGGTGGATCGGCTTTTGTGGAATTTCCCCATAACCTCTTGAAAAATAGGAGATCGGCAGATTAAAAGCTTCAGAAATCGGCTCTTTATCGGATTTATTATAAGCGCGGACATCCAGCAAAGCATAGGAGTCGCCATCGATCCGATCAAGCCGCTCCTGTTTCACGCCGTAAACCGGAACATGTCTTTTAAAAGCTCCATAGGCTGCCATGGAAATGGAGCCACCAATCAGCAGTACACTTGCTATCATTTCATTTCTCCTTCTTTATATGGGTTACAGATATTTTTCAACTGACGATTCTGCGTAAAATATTGTTGAATCCCTAAAAACAATTAAACCGGCATTTCCTCTTCCCACTTCGAATAGCCGCCTGTCAGGTTCACCAGGTTGTCGAAACCATTCGCTTTGAGGATGCTTGCTGCAATTGCAGAACGCGCGCCTGCCTGGCATTGGACGATCACAGTTTTGTCCGCGTCGACTTCTTCCAGACGATTCTTCAATGTGCCGACCATAATATGATCAGCTTCTTCAATATGGCCATCCTCATATTCCGTTTGGCTGCGGACATCAAGCACGTAGCCTTCTCCATCTTCAATCAGCTTCTTGGCTTGTTCGGGAGTGACGTTTTGGTAGGAATCCAGCTGCTCTGCTTCATTGATTGCCTTTGAAACATCGGCATAGCCTGCTACATCATCGATGCCGATGGAATGCAGGACCTCGAGCACCTCATCCAAAGATTCAGGCTCCAGCAGCAGATAAAGCGGTTTTTGATAATCTGTGATCCATCCTGCCCAATTGGCAAATGATTTATTGAATGGAATATTGATGGTTCCTGGAATATAGCCATTGCTGAATGAAGGTGCAGGGCGCAAATCCAGAACCTGATGGCCATCTGCAATCAATGCCTCAAGCTCTTTGGCTGACCCGATAAGCTTGGGTTCAGGAAGATCTTTCACTAACTCCACACCTGTTTTATTGACAGCTTTCATGACTGCAAAATAATAGGGAGGTTCCGGTTGGCCATCCAACAGTTCTTTTTGGAAAGCTTTTGCATCATCGTATTGCAGAGCCCAGTTAAAGAGCTTCTCATAACCGACAGTAGTTGAAGGCACGGCGCCGAGAGCTTTCCCGCAGGCACTTCCTGCTCCGTGTGCCGGCCATACCTGAAGATAATCAGGCAACCCTTTAAAGCGCTGGAGTGACTTGAACAACTCTTTTGCCCCAGCTTCAGAAGTTCCTTTCATACCTGCAGCCTTTTCGAGCAGGTCAGGTCTCCCTACATCTCCGACAAATACAAAGTCTCCGGTGAAGATACCCATCGCCTTATCCGCTGAACCTCCACGATCCGTCAGCAGGAATGAAATACTTTCAGGCGTGTGGCCCGGTGTATGCATCACTTCAAACACCAGATTTCCGATTTTGAACTGGTCGCCATCCTTCAGTAATTGATGATCCAGGTGTTCGATATTCTGATATTTCCAATCTGCGTCGCCTTCATCAGACAAATACAGGGTGGCTCCGAAACGGTTCGCCAATTCACGCGAACCCGAAACAAAGTCAGCGTGGATATGCGTTTCCAGCGCTCCGACAATATTCAAGTTTTCTTTTGCCGCGAGCTCTTCGTAGGCCGCAATATTGCGCATCGGATCTATTACCACTGCTTCCCCGGTCGCCTGGCATCCTACTACATATGAAGCGTGCGCTAAATTTTCATCATAGAAATATCGTAATAACATCTCATCAATTCCCTTCAGCATTTTTTTATTAACCCCAATATACCACCAGGGGTATGTGATGTAAAATATTCTGCTTATGAGAAATCATTCAGAGAAGTCGACGCGTTCTCCTCTTTCTATAACCTGCTTGAACACAAAACACCAGCACTTCTTCTTTTGAGAAGCATTGCTGGTGTTTTTCAGTATCTGAATATTTATTTTTACGAAGTTATTTCACTTTCTCTTCAATTATCAATTCATATACTTTTTTAGGACGTCCTGGTCTGCCAGAACCGTGTTCCTCGGCAAGGGTTCGTATCAAACCGATTTGCTCCATTTCATTTAAAATACGTCTTGTATTACGATCAGTATTTTTAAGTAAAGCAGTTATTACTTCACCCGTAAATTGGGTAAAATTCTTCAATTTTATATAATGATAAATTTTGGCAGGAATAGTTTCTTTGTAATTATGTTTTTTCAAGACAGCTTGCCAGTACTCCGGCAGTTGATAGCTGCTTTCATAGGTATGATTTAACAAAGTCAAATTTGTAAATACATTATCCTCATTTACAAACGCGACTTTGCAGTCTTCTTTTGAAGCAGCATATTCAAAAGCCTGCTGAACATGCTGCTCAGCATCGTAAATGGTATAGCCTGCTCCAATTCCTATGTGGAAGTTCAAAGAAGTTCTCATATTAATTTCTTCGGCAATAAAAGAGATCGTATTCTTCGAAGTTAATAATTCGTAGTCACCTTGGGTCGTATAGATAAAATAAGTTCCGCCTCCTTTATCCATTAGAGAACCATTTAACATTTTTGTTACCCGGAGCAGCTCCTGTTGAAGTTCCAGCATTTTTTTACTTTCTTCAAAACTGAAAACAGCCTTCTTGGAAATTCTTCCTTCAAATAGCAAGTCTACGCCAATAATAGCCACTTTCTGCTTTTCATAAACATGGCTCTGTGCCCTCGAAAAAAGAATATCAAAAATTGTTTTTATAGCCATGCGGGAAGGGACTACTCTGTAGACTGGTATTCCGAGACGCTTCAATTCCAGGTATACCTTCAGCAAACAAGTGAGTGCCAGCTCAGATTTTCCGTCACGGTAATTACTTACATGAAAGTCAATCAATTCGTTATGATCGGTATATCCTTTAAACGATGATAGCTCAAAAGAGATATTATTCAGCTGGTATTCACTGAATAATGAAGAGACAACATGTTCGTCAACCGTATCCAAACTCATTTTCTCAACAAAACGGCCATGATCCTGAATCACTTTTAAACATGTTCCGAGCAGGGCCATGCCATGAAGCGGCGGAAAGGAAGCTTCATCTGGGGTGATCAGTCCCAGCTCTATACAATAATGGTATGGGGTTGGTCCTGAAAATATCCATTTTGCTACGTCGTATCGGTGTTTGTTTAAAATATCGGGTAATTCTTCATGATTGAAGTATTCAAAAGCTATAAGCTCAATGCGTGGATCATTGTCGGCAACTTCACGTATGACCTTTAATGAATCTGCGGGCCCTATTGCTCCTATCCGTACTTTCATGCTTTATTACACCCTTTTCATTTTACTTTGGAAAGACCTGAATCGGGCAACACATTCGTATCTTCCTGCAAAAGAGGATAGTGACAGGCGACAAAATGATTTGGCAAGATTTCCCGATATTCCGGAACTTCTATTTTACACTTTTCAGTCGCAAATGGACATCTGGGGTGAAAAGGGCAGCCTGAAGGAGGATTGATCGGACTTGGAATTTCCCCTTTTATCAATTGGTGCTCTTTTCTTAGTTTGGGATCTGGTATCGGTACTGAATCCAGCAATGCATACGTATAGGGATGCAGCGGGTGCTCAAATAATTCATTTCGATCAGCAAGCTCAACCATTTTCCCTAAATACATTACACCGATGCGGTCACTTATATGGCGAACGGCAGGCAGCCCATGCGCAATGAATATATATGTCAAATTCATTTCTTTTTGCAGTTTTTTCAATAAATTTAAAATCTGAGCTTGTATGGATACATCTAAAGCTGATACAGCTTCGTCACAGACAATTACTTTCGGCTTTAATGCCAGCGCACGCGCAATTCCTATGCGCTGGCGCTGGCCACCACTGAATTCATGAGGATATAATTTCATTTGGTGTTCTCTTAGCCCAACAAGCTTCATAAGTTCGCGAACCTGTTTTTTTAACTCTTTGCCCGATGCTAAGCCGTGGACTACAAGTGGTTCTCCGATAATTTGCTCCACGGTCATCCGCGGATTTAAAGATGAATATGGATCTTGGAAAATCACCTGCAGATCTCTTCTGGCTTTGCGCAGCTCTTCTTGTGACATGGCTGAAATATCTTCATTTTGAAAATAAATATGACCTTCAGTCGCATCTAGCAGTCCCAGCATCAATTGACCAGTAGTTGACTTGCCGCATCCCGACTCTCCTACTATGCCAAGTGTTTCACCTTTATAGACTTGAAAATTCAAACCATCTACAGCTTTTATTTTTGAATGCGTTTTTTTAATAAAGCCCTTTGTCAGATCAAAATGCTTTTTCAAGTCTATAACTTCCATAATCACTCTTTCCTCTGTTGATTGCATACAGCCACCCCTAACCTTTAACTTTTATACAGCGTTTTGCATGCTTTTCTGAAACGTATTCTAATTCCGGATGAACTTTTGTACATTCAATATCCGCTAATGGACAGCGCGGATGAAATTTGCAACCTGCCGGCATAGTGGAAGGATTAGGAACTGTCCCTTCAATGGAATATAATTCATCCACCACATCGTGAATTTTCGGAATTGAAGAAATCAGCCCTCTTGTATAAGGATGCCGGGGATTATCAAATAATTCCTGGATAGGCGCCACTTCTACTACTTCACCTGCATACATGACAACCACACGGTCTGCCAGTTCAGCTACAACCCCCAAATCGTGGGTGATGATGATGATGCTTGTATTCGAATTTTTCTTTAAGTTTCTCAATAAGGTTAAAATTTGAGCTTGGATAGTCACATCCAAAGCCGTTGTCGGCTCGTCTGCAATAAGCAGTTTGGGATTGCAGGATAAAGCCATTGCAATCATGACCCGCTGGCGCATCCCTCCTGACAGCTGATGTGGGAATCTTCCCATTATCCGATCTGCATCTGGTATTCCGACTGTTTCCAGCATCTTAATGCCTTTAGTATGCGCTTGTTCCTTCGTCATGTTATTGTGCACAATCAGTGTTTCCCTCAACTGATAGCCGATAGTAAAAACCGGATTTAACGCGGTCATCGGTTCTTGAAAGATCATTGCAATGTCATCGCCGCGCATTTTTCGATATTCTTTTTTGCTTAGGCTTCGTAAATCTTTGTCTTCAAATGTAATCGCACCTTCATAAATCTCCCCATTAGCCGGCAAGATTCCCATTAAAGCAAGAGAAGTGACACTTTTCCCACTTCCTGATTCCCCGACAATCGCTAAGGTCTCCCCTTGTTCCACTGAAAAACTTACGCCATTGACTGTCGAAACATAGCCTTCATCTGTTTTAAAACGAACTTTTAAGTCTTCGACTTTTAACAGTTCATTGCTCATGATGCCACTCACCTCCATTTATTCTTTAATTTTCGGATCCAATACATCACGCAGCCAGTCCCCCAGGAATATAACACCGAGCACTGTTATGGTTATGGCAATTCCAGGAAATGTAGCGACCCACCAGCTAGTTGCGATGTATTCCCTCCCATCACTTAGCATAAGTCCCCAGGAAACATCGGGAGGCTGGATTCCAAGTCCCAGAAAACTCAAGCTAGCTTCAAGAATAATAGTGGTGGCAACATTCAACGTTGCAATAACAATAAAGGAGGAAATAACATTCGGCAAAATGTACTTCATGATAATACGGAAATCTTTTGCTCCTATCGCCTTCGCCGATTTAACATAGTCACGCTCTTTAATGCTCAGCGTTTCACTTCGCACCATCCTTGCATAAACCACCCAGGTCGTTCCGCCAAGCACCAAAATTAATGTTGTAAGGCTCGGTCCAAGAACTGCTAGAATAATCAACATGAAAAGGATATTTGGAATCGCCAGCAGGGCGTCTACAGTTCTCATGATCACGAAATCCCATACTTTTCCGTAATAGCCTGCAATCAAACCTAGCGCCATGCCAATGGCACCCGCAAGTAACACTGCCGTAATACCAATAAACAATGAAATGCGCGAACCATAAATAATCCGGCTCAGGATGTCCCGGCCCAAATTATCTGTTCCGAGAATAAATTCGGGCGATCCACCTTCGCTCCATGAAGGCGGCAGCAAACGGTCCACCACATTGGTTTGAGCAGGGTCATGCTGTGCCAGTAAAGGCGCAAATACAGCCATCAATACGACCGTCACTACAATGATCAATCCGGTAATTCCAGTTTTGCTTCTGAATAAGCGGTTAGCCAGCTTCCTAAAGGAGGATTGAGCTGCACCTTTTTGTTGGTTGATCGTTGTGTCTGATGCTTGCGTCAACTTGAGCCCCTCCTTTATTCATATTTAATGCGCGGATCCAAGAACCGGTAGATTAAATCTGCCGATAGATTGCTGAGAATAACAAAGATGGCAATGATGAAGGTAGCAGCTTGTACAACTGCCATATCCCGCAAGTTTACTGACTGTACAAGCAATTGACCGAGTCCCGGCCATGCAAAAACAGTTTCTGTAATCAAGGTTCCACCTACCAATGTAGCGGTTTGAAGTGCCATTATGGTCACTACAGGAATCAAAGCATTGCGAAATGCATGCTTGTTGACAATAATCGATTCGCCTAGCCCTTTACTGCGGGCTGTACGAATAAAGTCCTGCTCTAAAATTTCCAACATACTGGACCTTATAAGCCTTGTCATCTCTGCAGCTATTCCTGTCCCCAACGTAATTGCCGGCAATACTAAATGTCCTAGTGTCCCTCTGCCAGAAACAGGGAAAATTTGGAATGTGACAGATAAAAAGAGAATCAACATAATGCCCAGCCAAAAATTAGGCATTGCCTTCCCTAAAACTGCACCTCCTGTAATGAATAAATCGAAAAAACTGTTTCGCTTAACCGCCGATAAAATGCCCAATGGTACGGAAATTATAATGGCTACAATCATCGAGGCAATGGCCAACTCAAAGGTTGCAGGCAGCCTTTCCAATACTAGGCTAAGTGCGTCTGTATTGTAGCGGAATGAATCTCCAAAGTCACCGGTCACCAAGTCTCCCAGATAACTGAAATATTGAATCGGCAAAGGCTCGTTTAATCCCATCGACTCTCTTAAAGAATCACGCTCTTCTTCTGTAGCGGTTTCTGGAAGCATTAAGGAAACGGGATCCCCAGTCACACGTATAAGTAAAAAAACAATTAAAGTTATGAGGAGTAGTACAGGAATGGTCTTTATCATACTTTGAACTAAATACTTCATCGATTTCCTCCTCCTATCGAAAAAAAAGGGGGAATCCCCCTTTTTTTACTTCAGTGTAATTGAGTCAGCATAGAACATTTCATTCAGGAGCGGCTCAAACTCAAGTCGTTCGTTGATGCCTGTAATAGCGTCCAATTGGAACATATAAATTTGAGGACGATCTTCAGCAATTATTTCCTGAGCTTCTTGATATTGCTGTTCGCGCTCTTCCGCATCCATGTTCTGTTCTGCAGCAAGCAATAAATCATTTACTTGTTGGTTGTCATAATCGGTTTCACCTTCAGCGTTCTCAATTGTCAGCCTATCCAATGCCAGCGAAGCATCGAACATGGAGTTGCCGTAACCGATGTAAAACATTTCAGCAAAATCGCGTTCTTGGTAGCGTTGGTTGAAGGCACTCCATTCAATCAACTCCTGATTGACTGTGATTCCCACTTCAGATAACATAGCAGCGATTAATTCGACTGTTTCTCTATCCTTTAAATATCTTCCATTCGGTCCCGTCAATGTCAGTTCAAAACCATCTGGATATCCAGCTTCAGCAAGTAATTCTCTAGCTCTTTCTGGGTCATAGAGTGATTGGCCATAAAGATCTTCATTCGCTCCGACATTTCCTGGAGTGACACGGGTGCGTGTAACGGTCCCTGCTCCTTCCAGCAATGAATCGACCATCGCCTGCTTATCAATTGCCAGGTCAATCGCTTCGCGTACTAAAGGATCCCCGGTCACGCTATCATCATCTGTTCGCAATACCAGCATCATGACACGCTGTGTCGGCGACTGGACGGTGGTGACTCCTTCGGTTTCATCGATGCGTGCCACGTCCGTTGGCGGAATGTTTACAGCCACATCAACTCCACCCGTCAACAGTTCAGAAACACGGGTCGAATCTTCCGGTATGCTTCGGAAAACGAGTTCTTCCCATTTCGGTGCATCACCAAAGTATTCCGTATTCGCTTCCAGTGTCAAACGGTCATCTCTTTGCCATTCCTTGAATTTATAAGGACCTGTTCCAACCGGGTTTTCTAAGAATACTTCCCAGCCTTCTGTTTCAATATACTCCTGCGGCAAAATAGCTGATCCTAATCGGGACAAGCGATTTAATAGTGCCGGTTCTGGATTTACTGTGACAATTTCAAATTCATAATCACTTATTACATTTACAGCTTCAATCTGATTGTAGTTGCCGTGCTCAAGCAGCGTGTCGTCTTTCGCTACTCTTTCTAACGTATACTTCACATCATCAGCGGTCAGCTCTTCACCATTATGGAAAGTCACGCCTTCTTTCAGTTTGAAGCTCCACGTCGTATCGTCGATATTTTCCCAGCTTTCGGCTAAATCAGCCTGGAAGCCTTCTTCTCCTTGGTTAGTCACCAAGTAATTGAACATGTTAACATGGACAGCCTCCGTAGAAGTGGTATTGTGATCATGAATATCAAATGTCACAATGTCAGTACCATTCGCGATCACCAAAGTTTTGCTGTCGCTTGTTTCTACCGGTTCTTCACCTTCTGTGCTGCTTGTTTCTCCACCTGAACATCCTGCAATAATCAGCGTCAATACTAAAAGCAATAACCAGAGCTGTTTCTTCATTCTTTTTCCCCCTTTTTGGTTTGTAAGAATTTATGTGTCAATAAACTTAAAACCGAAATACCGTAAAAGAACGAATGTTCATCTACATCAAAACGACTATTATGATTCGGAAAAGCAGTCTGTTCCCCACTGTTCGTCCCTAACCGAAAAAAGACGGAAGGCACCTTTTGGGAAAAGTAAGAAAAATCCTCGCCTCCCATGGAAGGGGTGGCGATTTGAAGCGCATTGGCGCCGAACAACTCACTCACTGTTTCAGTCAACAGTCCTCGCATTTCTTCATCAATTTTGATAGATGGTGTGACATGATGGTAAGTAAGGACAGCATCCCCTTTAAAACTTCTCGCTATTCCCGTGGCAATTGATTCTATTTTTCCGGGCATCTGGGCCCTTGTCTCTGGTTTTAATGTACGTACAGTACCCTTCAGCAATACCGAATCCGGAATAATTGTCGCTTTAGTTCCGCCTTCGATTTGCCCAAAGCTTAGAACTACAGAATCGAGGGGATCGGTTTGCCGGCTAACGACTTGCTGTAAGGCAATGAGTACTTGAGCTGCAATTATAATAGGATCTACAGTTTGATGTGGATGTGCTGCATGGCCCCCGGCTCCTGTGATGACGAGCTCGAAAATATCAACAGCGGCACAGCTGTATTCTGTCTCAGTCACTGAAAACTCACCAGTTTTCAAAGTAGGATGGACATGAAGCCCAGCCATTGCATCGACTGCAGGATTATCCAATGCACCATCCTTAATCATCGCATCTGCGCCTTGTCCAATTTCTTCAGCCGGTTGAAAAATCAGTTTCAAAGTCCCCGACTCCAGCCCCTTTGCAGCGAATAGCTTCGCTACCCCCAATAGGATGGAAGTATGTGCATCATGTCCGCATGTATGAGCTGCGCCATCATTTATACTGCGGTATGGCTGATCTATTTTGTCGTTCATGGGAAGGGCGTCCATATCGGCTCTCAAGCCGATCACTGGGCCTGGAGCTGCGCCATGAAGCAAGCCGACTACCCCTGTTTCCCCGACCCCTTCCCTGACCTCGTATCCCCATTTTGTTAACAAATCAGCTACAATGCCTGCTGTTCTAGTTTCTTCGAAAGCCAGTTCAGGATGCTTATGAAGATCGCGCCGAACTGCGACTACTTCATCAAAAACAGCTTCTATCGAATCGTGCCAATCGGGATGTGATGATTTCAGTTGCTTGAATTCTTTTATGCTGTCCACCTGTGCCGTCATCGATTCACACTCCCCTGTTTTTCAAATTGCCTGCTGAACTCGAATACTAATGCTGCAACCATTTTTATTCCCTCGATATAGTCTTCCACAAAGATATTTTCATTTGGAGCGTGGTTATTCGATTTGAAGTTACCGACACCAAACGAAGCTGAAGGAATCCCAAGAGCTTGACATAATTCGTACATCGGTCCGGTTCCTGGAGCATTGGGAACAATATTCGGTTTTTCATAAGAATATTGCTCAGCCACCTCTATCATGGCTTTGACAATTTCCTGATCCGGGTTTGTCCGTGCAGCACGCTCCGAACTCGTGACTTTTATTTTTATGTCCTCAAAGCCCTGATTATTAAGATGCCCCCGCAGCTGCATTAATATTTTTTTCGGGTCTTGCCCGGGTACCAGGCGAAAATCCAATTTTGCCGTAGCTGAAGAAGGCAGCACAGTCTTTGTCCCTTCTCCTATGTAGCCAGAAACGATTCCACAAATGTTGCAGGTCGGTTCAAAAACATGCTTTCTTTTTAATGGCTCCCCTTCTAGATTCAGTAAAAAATTTTCAAGACCCAACTTCCTCAAAGTCTCTTTTTCGTCCAATCGATAATGCTTCAGCATTTCTTCATCCAACTGCGTAATCGATTCGATATCATCATAAAATCCAGGAATTTTTATTTTTTCCTCCCGATCTTTTAATGTGTTAAGTGCCCAAACCAGTTTCCAGACGGGGCTTTCTATAATTGCGCCTTGTGCCGAGTGCAAGTCTGTATTTGCTCCTTCCACCGACAGCTCAACATACAACATGCCTTTGACCCCAAGAGAAACTTGAAGTGCACCATCAGCATCCCGGTAGCCAAACTCCCAGACGCATCCATCTGCATGAATTTTTTCTGCATAGTTTTTTGCAAATGCCGGTAAATTCAGGCTTCCAATTTCTTCTTCACCTTCAAAGATAAACTTGATATCGATCGGTAATTCAATGCCTAATTGTTTGATAGCATGAATAGCCGCTATTCTGGCCACCAAATTCCCTTTGTTGTCTGCTACGCCTCTAGCGAAGATTTTACCTTCCCGAATAGCGGGTTCAAAAGGCGGGCTATCCCACAATTCAATCGGATCTTCCGGTTGAACATCATAATGGTTATAAAAACTTAAAATTTTGTCGGACCTTCCTTCGAGCTCCGCGTATACTACCGGGAATCCTGCAGTAGGCAGCTTCTCCGGTGTTAGTGAAAATGCTTCTTGGAATAAATCATCCAGATAGGATACCGCATCTTCCATTCCTCTATTTTGGGCGGCGACACTTGGAATCTTGCAAAATTCAGTCAGCCATTTAATATACGTCTCCCGATTTTTTTCGATAAACTCATCAATTTTTGATTCCAAAAACTCTCCTCCTTTTATTTATGGACAATTTCCTTTATTTTTTATTAACTTTACCTTCTTTCAGCAACAGATGTCAATATAATTATCAGTTTTTTCAAAATAAATTGATTTATTTATTTATTTGTGTTTATGTATAAATATTATTAATTATAGGAGGAGAATGAATGAATGTTTATAAAAGTTACTTGTCATCTCAAAATTCAGAGATAAAAGAAGATTTATTAAGATTAGTCCGTGCTCAATCACCAAGCCATAATAAAATGTTAGTTGATCAATGCGGAGATTTATTAAAGGAAATATTCCACAATAGATTAAACGGAAAATGGAATTATAAAACTTTTGAACAACAAGGAACTGGTGACCACTTTTTGTTGGAATTGGAAGGCGGCAATGAAAAACCTAGAATTTTGTTTTTGTCCCACTTTGATACAGTATGGGATGTTGATGCAATTCCATTAGTAGAAAAAGAGAATGACATATATGGACCTGGCGTTTTCGATATGAAAGCAGGTCTGCTGTCTTCTATTTGGGCAGTCCGTTCCCTTCAATCCGAACTTGATGAATTACCCTTTACACCCGTTTTTCTTTTTACCGCTGATGAAGAAATTGGCAGCAAAACTTCCCGCACCATCATTGAGCAAGTAGCTCAGACCTGTGATGCTGTTTTAGTAATGGAACCGCCTGTATTCGGTTCCAATGCTTTAAAGACTGAAAGAAAAGGGGTTGGCCGCTATACACTCAAAGTGCAGGGAATCAGCGCACATGCCGGAAATCATCATGAAGATGGAGTCAGCGCGATCCTCGAGTTGTCACGGCAAATCATAGAACTCGAAAAACTGACAAATTATGAAAAGGAAACCACTTTGAATGTCGGGGTTATAAAAGGGGGCACCAGCAGCAATGTTATTTCTGCAGTGGCTGAAGCGGAAATTGATTTTCGTGTCACTTCCTACGAAGAAGCCGAAAAAATTATTCATACCCTTGAAAATTTAAAGCCTTTTAATAGTGCCGCTGTCCTGAGCATTAGCGGAGAGTTGAATAGGCCGCCATTGGAAAAAACCGAAGCAAATGCATTGCTCTACCAACATGCAGCAGCTGCTGGAGCACGGGTGGGCATTGGAATAGAAGAGGCCAAAGCAGGAGGCGGCAGCGATGGCAACTTCACTTCAGCTCTTGGAATTCCAACACTCGATGGCTTAGGCATTCCAGGCGATGGCCCGCACGCTATTCATGAACATATCCACTTTGACCATTTTAGTGAACGCTGCGCCTTGATCAGTGAAATTTGTTTAGAAGTGGGAAAAAGAGAAGCAAAATAAAAAAAAGAACTGGATTTTATACCTCCGACACTGAATATCGGTTGTATAGAGTCCAGTTCTTTATTTCAGAAATAAAGTTATTCAAAAAAATCCGGCAACTCACTGGCCTTCATCGGAAATTCTGCTTTGCGCTTGTCGACAAATGACCCGATGCCTTCATCTGCATCCGCATTCTGACCGGCCCAGTGCAGAAACTTGGATTCGACCAAATGGGACTCAAGCGGATGATCCTGCCCCAGCATCTTCCACAGCAGCTGCCGGGTAAAGCTGTTGGAAGTGGCAGCTGTGTTTTCGGTAATTTCCCGGGCGATTTCATAAGCCTTAGCAAGTGGATCTTCTGATTCGTATTGCATCAAACCGCTTTCCACTGCTTCAGCAGTCGGTATATAACGGCCGGTCAACGTCCATTCGAGCGCTTTGCCGATTCCTACAACTCTTGGCAGGAACCAGCCTGAACCGGCTTCTGGACCAATTCCGCGGCGGCCGAAGACAAAGCCGATTTTTGTATCTTTTTTGACGATCCGGATATCCATCGGCAAGGTCATCGTCATACCGATTCCAACAGCCGGCCCATTGATGGCTACAATAATCGGCTTGTTGACTTCGTATACCTGAAGGCTGACCTGGCCGCCGAGGTCCCGGTATTCGTCGGAAGATTGTTCGGAGGAGAAAGTCGATCCGCCTTCCGACAAGTCCATACCTGCGCAGAATGCACGGCCACTGCCAGTCACCACAATGACGCGTACGCTATCATCGTGATTGACTTCCTTATAGAAATGCAGCAGTTCCTCATTCATTTTTTCGGTATAGGCGTTCATGTGATCGGGACGATTCAAGGTCAATGTCAGAATTCCATCCTGAAGCTCGGTTTTAATCGTTTCGTACAAGCTCAGCCACCCCTTCCCCATATTCAACAATCAATTGGTCCACGATTTCCTTTGTTGTCTCCCGTTTGGTGATGGTGGTGACCCCGTGTCCTGCCGACCAGATATCCCGCCATGCTTTGGCATTGACCAAATGCGACAAATCGATTTCATCTTTCGGCTTTAAGGTTTTCGGGTCGATTCCCTGTTTGATTAAGCTCGGAATCAGCACATTGACCGGCACTCCGCTGAAGGAATCGGTATAGAGCACGTCTTCCACTGACGAATCGATGACCATCTGTTTGTACTCTTCCGGTGCGCTGCTTTCTTCCGCTGCCAGGAAACGTGTGCCCATATAGGCATAATCGGCTCCCATCAATCTAGCTGCAGCTACATCCGCTCCGGTAGATAACGAGCCGGACAAAATAATCGTTCCGTTATAGAACTTTTTGACTGCTGCTATAAAAGCGAAGGGGTTGATCGTGCCGCCATGCCCGCCCGCTCCTGCACAGACCAGGATCAATCCGTCCACTCCGCTCGAAGCCGCTTTTTTCGCATGGCGAATATTGGCGACATCCGAATAGACCAGCCCGCCATACGCATGGACGATTTCGATGACATCGGCCGGCGAACCGAGAGACGTAATGACGATCGGCGGTTCAAATTGGCGGATCAACTCAAAATCCTCTCCGTACCGCTTATTCGATCCGCGGTGGCAGATGAAATTGACTGCCCACGGCTTTTCTCCAAGCGATTCTTTCACTTCTTTCAGCCATTCGGCACAGGTTTCGATAGGCCGCGCATTGAGCAGCGGAAACGACCCGATCACTCCTGCGTTTGATGCTTCAATGACCATTTTGGGTGTTGACACCAAAAACATCGGCGCCACAATAACCGGCAGCTTAAGCATGTTCAATCACCACCGCAATTCCTTGGCCGCCGCCGATGCACAGGCTGGCGACTCCGTATTTGCCGCCGCGGCGCTTCAGTTCATATGCAAGCGACAATAATATCCGTGCACCGCTCGCACCTACCGGATGTCCAAGAGCAATCGCACCGCCATTGACGTTGACCTTGTCACGGTCCAGGCCGAGCTCTTTCTCCACCGCCAAGTATTGTGCGGCAAATGCTTCATTGAGTTCAAACAAGTCAATATCATCAAGCGTCAGTTCAGCCCGTTCCAAGGCTTGCTTGATGGCCGGTACAGGTCCGATGCCCATGATGGTCGGATCTACTCCAACCACTCCCCAGGAAACGATGCGCGCCATCGGCTTCAGGCCATGCTCCTTCACTGCTTCTTCGCTTGCCACGATGAGGGACGCTGCGCCATCATTGATGCCCGAAGCGTTTCCAGCGGTGACGGTTCCGTCTTTTTTGAATGATGGACGAAGTTTCGACAAGGATTCCTGAGTAGCATCGGGTTTGATGTGTTCGTCTTTATCGACCACAACGACACCTTTTCGCGTCTTCACTTCAACGCCGACAATCTGTTCCGCAAATGCACCGGATTCGCTTGCCTGTGCCGCTTTTTGATTGGATTCCACAGCAAAAGCATCTTGTTCTTCGCGCGAGATATTGTATTGTTCCGCCAGTTTTTCTGCGGTCATGCCCATGCCGCTGCCTGTATACTGATCCGTCAATGTCGCAGTCAGCATATCAGCAAATTGCAGATTGCCCATTTTCGACTTGCTGAAGCGCTGGTCAAAGTTCGAGTATGGTGACATCGACATATTCTCGGCGCCTCCTGCCAGCACCAAATCAGCTTCACCCAACAGAATATGCTGCGCTGCTGCCACGACCGCCTGCGCTCCGGAGCCGCAGAGTCGATTTAAAGTCAGCGCCGGAACTTCCTTCGGCACACCCGCTTTCAAACCGATATGGCGGGCGATATAGGCGGCATTCAAACTGGAATGAATGACATTCCCGTAAAAAACATGGTTGATGTCCTCCGCTTTGACGTTCGACCGCTTCAGGGCCTCCACTGCCGTCGCCGCTCCGAGTTCAGTGGCATCCGTATGGGCGAATGACCCGCCAAATCCGCCAAAAGCTGTACGTGCTCCATCAATTAAGTAGACATTCTTCATATTCCAACTTCCCCTTCCTCGATTCTAGGTTTTTTGAAAAATCGTAAAATCACTTCTAGCAGAACAAATAAAAAGCCAATAGGCACTAAGAAATAAATCGGCCAAACCGAGATCAAGCTTCCGCCTAATGGAACAGCCATCTGGCTTTCAAATCCTGACATGGCGAACAGGAATCCATAATAGGTCAATAAAGCAAATACGACCAAGTCAATAACAAGAATCAATACATCATTAAACTTCTGAAAAGCTTTTGGTGATTTCGCAATTATTTCTGAAAGCCTTGGCAAAACCCCTACCCAGTAGACATAGCCCAATGCCGGAAAGATGGCCATCGGCATGAGAAAGAACTGAACAATTTCATAAGTTCCTGAAATTGGGCTTCCAAATACATTTCGCATAAAAACATCTGCTACAATAATCAACATCATCAGGAAAATGGAGATTCCACTAAAATATTTTCCTGCATTCCGAAAAATATTATTTATTTTTTCTAGAAAAGTCATCATTTCACCTCTATCATCTCATTTGGCTTGGCAACCAAGTCACTAATCCTGGGAATAAAATCAATAGCCCAATTACGACCACTGTGGCAATCACTGCAAAAACAGTTGAAGTTTTAAATAAACGTTCAATAGGGATGCCGGACACCCCTCCAACCGCATATACACTAATTCCCACTGGTGGGGTAATCATTCCAACCGTACAGACAACAGTCAGCATAATTCCGAACCATAAGGGATCTACAGCAATCGTCTCCAGTATAGGCGTGATAATTGGCACAGTCATCAGAATAACCGCTACTCCCTCGATAAACATAAACAGGAAGAAATAGAAGACCATGATGATGATGATGACTAAAGTTGGAGAATCAAGAAGAGGCCCCAGTAAATCAATGATTTTTCTGGGTACCAGAGACAGTGATATAAATCGGCCGAAAAGTGAAGCCCCAATCACAATGAACATGGCCATGACTGTAATTTTTGTTGTTTCAACCAGCGATGTTCTCAGAAAATCCAAATTCAATTTCCCCAGTAATGCAGCCATGATCAAGGCGATAAATGCACCTACAGCCCCTGCTTCCGTTGGGGAAAAGATACCAAGGTAAATTCCACCGAAAATGGAGATACCCATTAATGATCCAAGAATCGTTACCACAATGTAGCGGGAAACCGGTACATTGTCACTGACAAATGTTTTGGAAGCAGCATTCAGCGCTTCCCTGTTCATCCGCAAGTAGAAGATGGCGACCACAGAAAAGACCAGCATGAGCAAAAGCCCTGGGATGAGTGCCGCAGTAAACAAAGATCCAATTGATATTTGCGCTACTACCCCATATAAAATCAAAATGACGCTTGGGGGAATGATGGCAGAAAGCGAACCGGCTGCCGCCGCAATCGTTCCAGCCAGATGATCCGGATACCCTCTTTTTTGAAGCTCCGGCACAGCAATCTGGCCAAGAGCAGCAGAAGTTGCGGTTCCTGATCCGGATACCCCACCCAATAATCCTCCGAGCAAAATGGTCATCACGCCCAATGGCCCCGGTCTTCCCCGTGCTATGGTATACATCAAACTGTATAAATCCTTGACAATGCCTGCCTGCATGACGAATTGCGCCATTAAAATATATAGCGGGATTGTGGTCAATGCATAGCTGGCTGTCCTTGTGAAAGGTTCATTCTGCAAAAAACCACTCAAAAGGTCCATTCCGCCAATCAAAAAAATCCCTAATATACCGATTGAAAACATTAAAGAGCTGATATATTGACCAGCAATTAAAAAATAAAGAAAAAGAACAAGCGAGATGATGATGATGATATTTTCCATAGACAAGTCCCCCCCTCTAACTTTAAAAAAGGAGCACTCAGGCTCCTGATTCAACTATTCTATGTCTAAAATATCCTGAGGAAGAACTGCACCAGATTCAACAAGCATATCTCTCCATAGAAGAGCCATTTCTTTACCGCCCAACCCCTGTGAATCTAAATCTTCAATCCAATCGTTCCAAGAATTGACCACAGCTGATTCCAGCAAATCATGCACTTCCGGAGTGACATCGTCAAAATGTGTTATTTCTCCACCCTTTTCTTTATTCGATGCAATATTCTCTTCTGTTTCGCTCATCGTTAAAGCCGCACCTTCATGGACAATCGACTCAGCATTTTCCTGGAATGATTCCTGTATTTCAGGAGATAATGAATCCCATGTTTCCTGGGTCATTGCCGTATGTCCGACAAAATGGCCTAAATTAACTCCCGTGATTGTATGCTTGATCAGTTCATCCAGTCCAAATGCAATCCAGTCAGGAGCGTTATAAATGATGCCATCCAAAGCATTTCGGCTTAACGCATCATAAGCGTCAGAAATCGGCATCGATTGGCCTGTAATGCCCAATTCTTTTGCCAAAATTTCATGGACGCGGGAAGCAGTCCGAACACGAAGTGCTGCTGTAAAATCAGCCGCAGATTCAAACTTTTGGTTTGTTGTCGAAAGTACATAAGGTTCTGTTGCTGGATTCGCAAAAGCTACAAGGTTTTTATCCTCGAACTCCAATTGGTAATATGTTTTTCCATCAGCAATTTCGCGGTCACTCTTCATCATTTTTGCCATCGCTTCAGTCGCGATGCCAGCATCAGAAGTCAAAGTTGGAAGCATGACCACTTCGGTATAAGGAAATCGCTGCGGATCATAGGGAGGCATCAAGGTCAGTGCAATATCAATCTGCCCGGAGTTCAGCGCATCCAATTCCCCACCGAGCGTCACCAATTCTCCAGAAGTGAAAATATCAAATGTTGTTTGCCCGCCAGATTCTTCTTCAACAGCCGCTGTCAACGGCTCAAAGAAACCTCTGTGCCAGAAATGCTTGTCGGGTACCCCCGAAGATGCACGAAAGTTTTTCGCCTCTCCACTTGCTGTAGCTTCACCCGACGAAGATGAACCAGTTTCTTCACCACAGGCGCTTAATACGAGAGCACTTGCCAATACAACAGACATCCACTTCATTTTTTTCATAATGAAATCCCCTTTGTGTGTTATTATTTGTTTCCGTTTAGCATTAGTCCCTTGGCTCCAGTGGCAGCAACATGATTTTTCCATTTCCAATAATAGTCACTTGCAAAGAACGCTTATCCTCCAGTCTCCCCCTTAACCAATTTTTTCTTTAGCCCGTAATGTATGTTTTAATACTTTACCGGAAGCATTCCTTGGCAACTCTTCCATAAATTCAACTTCAAAAGGCACTTTATATTTTGCAAGCTGTGTTGCACAATAGCTTTTGACCTCTTCTTCCGTTATAGACTGGCCATTCTTCACTACCACATAGGCTTTCGGAACTTCCCCATACACTTCATGCGGCACCCCTACTACTGCGGATTCCATGAGCTGGGGAATCTGATAAAGGACTTCTTCCACTTCAACCGGGTAAACGTTCTCACCGCCTCGGATGATCATATCCTTTTTCCGGTCTACGATATACAACAGCCCATCTTCATCAAATTTCCCTAAATCCCCACTGTAGAGCCAGCCGTTTTTAATTGCCTGATGAGTGGCTTCAGGATTTCTCAGATAACCTTTCATAACCTGAGGCCCTTTCACTACTATTTCTCCAACCTGTCCAATAGGAAGAGGCTCGCCAAACTCATCCACTACCTGGACATCTGTTTGAGGCAGCCGTTCTCCAACTGAGCCGATTTTCTCCAAAGCCAGATGGTCTTTCAAGGTGGATGCCGCCGGAGAATTTTCAGTCTGGCCATATAAATTTTGCACGGCTACATTCGGAAACGTTTCTTTCAGCGTCTTCACCAATTCATAGGGCATGGGAGCCGCCCCGTAACCGAACAGGCGAAGGCTTGGCAGTTCAACTTGTTTGATGTCAGGGAGATTCAGAATAATACTGAACATCGCCGGTACGCCAAAGAACATTGTCGGTTTTTTCCGCTGCAGCATATCGAGCGTTTTATCGGGAGAGAAAGCTTCTTCAATGATGATTGTCCCGCCTTTGCAAGTCACCGGAACAACAAATACG
Organism: Planococcus sp. BI3; assembly: GCF_056680115.1. Classification (NCBI taxonomy): domain Bacteria; kingdom Bacillati; phylum Bacillota; class Bacilli; order Caryophanales; family Caryophanaceae; genus Planococcus; species Planococcus sp. BI3. Next base: position 3,256,634 of record NZ_CM155266.1, on the reverse strand, counting down.
TGGCTCGCTGCACAATGGAAAAGCGGTGTCGAGACAAGCATCCGGTCATCTTCTGTAATCGACATGGCTTCAGACCAGATTTCACCTGCGGCTTTCACATTGTTGTTGGTCAGCATTACACCCTTTGGTTTTCCGGTTGTTCCCGATGTATACATGACAACTGCCGTATCTTCACCCGCTAATTCAACAGCAGTTAATAGAAGAGATTCATCTTCAAGGATCTCTCCTAATGAATCCTTTTCGCCTCCAATTGTAAGTACATCCTCGAATGAATAGCTGGTCTGATTGATTGTCTCTTCAATCCGAACATCATAAATCAACCCTTTGGCTTCAGAATTCGAGAAAATATATTCCACTTCTGGTCCAGCCAGTTTCGTATTGACCGGCATAACAGTAAATCCACCGAGCTGGATGCCGTAATAGCAGACTAGAAAAACATCTGAATTCAACGAATATAAAGCGATGATATCTTCTTTCTGATATCCCTTGTTCTGAAAATAAGCAGCTACACGCTGAGCTTTTTCGAAAAACTCTTTATAGGTCCATTCTCGTTCTTTGTAGGAGGTATAAATTTTATCCGGGTACTTTTGGACATTCGCTTCTAAATTTTCAGTAATGAACATTCGTCCAGCTCCTTTATTTCAATAATTTAATGATCGAGTCTCCAAATGTCTTTTGCAGTTCTTCTTTTGAAAGCCTTCCCCCTGGACGATACCATTGCTGTATCCAGTTCATCGACCCAAGGATAATCATTCTGGAAATCAGTGGATCATTTACTTCGAACTCGCCGGATGTGAGTCCTTTCTCAATGATTTGATCAAATAGATGGGAATAGAATTTCCGTAGTTCCAGTACGCCAGACAACTGTTCTTCCGTAAATATCTGTTCAGGCTTCAAAATCATATTGAAGGTCTCTTTTTCTTCGATTGCGTAATCGATATGGGTAAAAATCATAGCTCTTAAAATATCTTCTGTTGTACCATTTTTTTGAATATGTTCTTCCTGCTCTTCAATGGCCGCCCCAAGGACAAGATTATGGCATTGGAACATCAGATCGCCTTTATTTTTGAAGTAGTAATAAAGCGCTCCTTTGGTCATCAGCAGATCTGCGGCAATTTCCTCCATTGTGGCGCCCGAATATCCTCTGCGGTTTACGATAGCCACAGCTGCCATCAATATTTCCTCTTTTTTCTTTAAAGCCCTTTTTTCCGCAAGCTTCATGCTTTCCTCCACCTCTAAGCCAAAATTTTCTTGGCAATAATATTTTTCATGATTTCTGTTGTGCCTGCATAGATGCTCGTTACAGGGATGTCGCGATAACGCCGGGCAATTTCGTATTCCTCCATATAGCCATATCCGCCATGAAGCTGCAGACATTCAGCAGCAACCCTTTTAGCCATCTCACTGATCCACCATTTAGCCATTGATACCTCTTTAACAATTTCTTCACCAGCGATGTGTTTTTCAGTTAATGTATTAACATAAGTCCGTCCTATATCAATTTCCGTTGCCATTTCGGCGACTTTGAATTGGGTATTTTGGAAGTCTGCAATGCGGCTTCCGAATGCTTTCCGTTCTTTTACATAATCAATCGTCAAACGCAGCATTTCTTCCGCTTCTATTTGAACCTGCAATGCAACAACCAGCCGTTCCTGCTGCAGCTTTTCCATCAAATAGTAAAATCCTTTGCCCTCTTCGCCTAGTAAATTTTTCGCCGGTACTTTGGCATCTTCAAAAATTAGTTCAGCAGTATCGCCCGAATGCATGCCCATCTTATGGAGTTTCTTTCCCGTCCGGAATCCTTCTGTTCCTTTTTCAACAATCAATAAGCTGATGCCTCTGTGAGCAGGTTCCGCCTTCAAATCCGTTTTGCATACCACCACAATATAATCCGCATTCTGCCCATTGGTAATGAATGTTTTTTCGCCATTCAGGATATAATGGTCTCCATTTCGTTTTGCAGTCGTTTTGACTCCGGCTAAATCAGAACCTGCACCTGGTTCAGTCATCGCAATAGCTGAAATAAATTCACCAGTTACACTCTTCGGAAGCCATTTTTCCTTTTGTTCATCTGTTCCATAAGAAGATATGTAAGGGCTTACAATATCAGAGTGAAGACAAACTCCACTAGCCAATCCAACTCCCACTCGCTCTAATTCTTCTGTCAAAATGAATGAATAAGAAAAATCCAACGCTAAGCCCCCATATTTTTCTTCCACCCAAGGCAGCAGGAATCCATTATCGCCAAGCTTGCGCCAAAATTCTCTTGGAATCGCCTTGTCTTCTTCCCATTTTCCATAAAATGGATAGGCTTCCTTATCCAGCATTTTTTTTAAGGACTTTCTGAACAGTTCATGATCTTCTGTCAAAAAAGATGCGTTCATCTAATTCCTCCTTCAACAATTTATAATTATCTGAAAATTTATATTAATTTCATATTACCTATTTATTTTTGAATAAGCAATAACTTTTTCACTAATACTTTAATTTTTAACGCATAGTTTAAATAACGGGTTGTAATACCCGTTTCTTTTATTTCCCCCACATTATTCTATCAGGCAGAAAAAAACCTCAAGCAGGAGTTGCTCGAAGTTTTGGGTGGCAGCCATTTTCTTAAACTTTTTTTACTGATATATTCTGTTCATCTGCCCTCTTCTGTTCTTGAGTTATTACTTTATACTGTACTCCATCCACCATCGACCGGCAAAATAACCCCGGTAACATAACTGGCATCTTCAGAAGCTAAAAACAAAGCAGCCCCGGCAATTTCTTCTGGTTCTCCCACTCTGCCAAGCGGACCTGTCTCATAGTTTTTTGCGATTTCCGGAATATCCAGCACTTCGCTGATCATCGGTGTATTGATGGCACCTGGGCAAATACAATTAACACGGATATTGTGCTTCCCGTAGTCAGCTGCCATCACGCGCGTCAATGCCACAACGCCGCCTTTGGAAGCGGTATAAGCATCTGCTCCAGTGACGCCGATGATGCCATTTAAAGAAGAATTGTTGATGACACTCCCTTTTCCCTGTTCGATCATCACAGGTATGACATACTTCGACATCAAAAAAGTGCCATTCAGATTGATGCCCATAATACTGTTCCAGTCATCCAATGGTGTCTCTAAAATAGAGGCCATGGTGTATTTGGAACGGGAAGAAAAACCGATGCCCGCATTGTTGAATAAAATATCGATGCTGCCGTATTTGTCTTGAACGGCACTGACCAATTGCTGGACATTGTCTTCGTTTGATATATCCGTTTTGAAAAACATCGCCTCATTTCCGGCATCGGTGATTTCTTTTTCCACTTGCTTTCCCGCTTCTTCATTCCATTCGGCAATGACAACTTTTGCTCCCTGTTCAGCGAATAGCAAAGCAGACGCCTTTCCCTGACCGCTTCCTGCCCCAGTAATGATGGCTGTTTTCCCTGCTAACCTCATCGTCATCCTCCTATTCTTCAGCTCAATTCTTCCACTATTAAATTTTCAAATGCTTTCTTCACTTCATTCGTAAAATGGGCACCTGTCACACCATCGATAAAACGGTGGTCGTAGCAGATCGACAAAACCATAATCGGCGCAACAGAAATTTCGTCATTATCCCCGACAATCGGCATCTTCCGGATTACGCCGGCAAAGATGATGGTTGATTGCGGACTATTAACGATCGGCGTGCCCGATTCTATGCCAAGGCTGCCAAGATTGGAAATCGTGATGGTGCCATTTTCGTAGTCACTCATCGCCAGTTCTTTATTCTCCGCTTTTTCAGCCAGCCGTTTGATCTCTGCAGAAATCTCCTGAACCGATCTGCTCTCTGCATTTTTTACTACCGGTACCACCAACCCATGTGAGCTGTTGACAGCTACAGAAATATTCACGTCCTCGTAAACTGTGATTTTATTGTCGGCTTCCAGCTTGCTGTTGACGATCGGGTAATTTTTTACTGCATTGCTGACAGTTTTTACGATGATGTCATTTAATGAAATATCCGAAAGTTCTTTTTTCACCGCTAATGCATTTGCCATGTTCACAGATACCATTTGAGTGAATTGCGGAATGCTTTGCCAGCTGTTCAGGACATTTTGTGCCATTGCTTTTTTCACACTGTTGAGTGCAATGGTCTCTTTCACTTTAATAGTTGAGCTTGAAGCTGATGCATTTCGGATGTCTTCTTCTGTGACAATTGCGTCTTTTCCGGTTCCGCTCACTGCATCCAACGAAACGCCCAGTTCTTTTGCGAGTTTCCGCGCTCTCGGCGAAACTCCGCCTTGTCTCGCAGTTGGCTTCGATTCATCCTGATCGGCCGCTTCTTTCACAACTCTCTCTGTTTTTTCAGCAGGCGCGGCTTTGGCATTATACGTATACATCGACAAATCCGCCTCTTCATCTGGTGCACCTAAAATGGCGATGACCGTATTGACCGGAACTTCAACGTCCGCAGGAACGATGATTTTTTTCAATACACCTGATTCCTGGGCTTCTATTTCCAATGTCGATTTTTCAGTTTCCAACTCAAATAAATATTCACCTTTTTTGACTTCTGCACCTTCTTCAACCAGCCATTCGGTAACTGTACCGTTTTGCATCGTCACGCCTAAACGGGGCATTTTCACTTCATACATTTTATGCACTCCCTTCAAAAATTAATCGTGGAATATCCAAAAAGGGCTGGCTTGGAATACTTCCTTGTCCAGCCCAAGCTTTTAATATTCCATCAATTCGTTGACCACTTTGATAATCTGCTCTTTACTGGGTGTGTAAAATTGTTCAAGGTAGATGCTCTGCGCAATCGGAACATCCGGGCTGCCGATTCTTCTGATGGGTGCACTCAGGTCGAACAAGGCACCTTCTTGGATTTGGGCCGCAATTTCAGCGCCAGACCCTCCGGTTTTCGGTTCTTCATGGACAATCAAGGCACGCCCTGTTTTTCTGACTGATTCCAGGATTGTCTCCATATCCAAAGGAGCCAAAGTACGCGGATCGATGACTTCCACTTCAACCCCCTGCGCCGCCAGCTCCTCGGCAGCTTCCAAAGCCGTATGGACCTGCAGAGCCGTTGCGATAATGGTGACATCCGTACCCGCGCGCTTAATGTCTGCTTTGCCGAATGGAATCAAATATTCCTCTTCCGGAACTTCGCCTTTCATATCATAAAGAACTTTATGTTCAAAGAATAATACAGCATTATTGTCGCGGATTGCGGTTTTCAATAACCCTTTCGCATCGTAAGGAGTGGAAGGAATAACGATTTTAAGCCCGGGACCGTGCATGAATAATGCCTGAGGGCTTTGTGAATGCTCTGGCCCTGCGCCACCTGCAATACCGATAGGCAAGCGCAAAGTCACCGGCATTTCCATTTGGCCGCCATGCATGAAACGCCATTTCCCCATTTTGTTGAAAACTTCGTCAAAAGCAATTCCTACAAAGTCACCAAACTGCAATTCAGGAATCGGACGGGCATTTCCGGTGATTGCCATTCCCACTGCTGCCGCTACGATTGTCGGTTCTGCAATCGGCGTATCAAATACACGGGTACCGCCGAACTTTTCATACAAGCCTTTCGTTACGGCATTGATGCCGCCAAATTTACCGACGTCTTCCCCAAACAGAACCGTTGTTTCATCCCGCTCCATCTCTTCATTCAAAGCTTCCAGTAACGCTGCACGCATTGTAATCTTTCTCATCCGTTTCTCCCCCTTTACGCGAATAGTCCTTCGTAGATTCTTTCAGGATTCGGCATTGGTGCCGCTTCCGCTTTTTGAATAGCTTCCGCTATCTCCACATCAAGTTCTTTGTTGATGTTTTCAAGTTCTTCTTCGGTCACAACGTTATCAAGCATCAGCTTAGCTGCAAAATTGGTGATTGGATCTTTCGTGTCCTTCCAGTTCTGGAGAATTTCCACATCCACATAATCGTATGGATCCCCTTCAAAATGTCCGCGATGGCGGAATGTCTGAGCTTCGATGAAAGTCGGTCCTTCTCCGCGTTTTGCACGTTCCACTGCCTCTTTCACAACTTCATGCATCAGCAGCACGTCGTTGCCATCTACGACGCAGTTGGGGATTCCATAACCGTCGGCCCAATCCGCAATATTTTCTTTAACGGAATGCGTTTCCGATACGTGGCAGGAAATGGCGTATTCGTTATTTTCACAGATATAGATGATCGGCAATTTATATAGTCCTGCCCAGTTCAAAGAACCGTGGAGCATTTCACGCGACGCTGCCCCATCTCCAAAATACACCACTGTCACCTGATCGCTGCCAGTCAATTTCGAAGTATAGGCGGTTCCGACGCTCAACCCTAATTGGGAACCGATTGTTCCTGCCTGTCCGAGCACACCGCGAGCTGGATCCGCACTATGGACAATCCCCGCACCCAGGCCTCTTGTCGTACCTTCAATCGTCCCGAGGAAATCGCCATAAATCTTCGATAGCGGTATGCCCTTGGCAATCATCTGATTACAGCCTCTATGGTTGTAGTAGATATAATCTTCATCCCGCAGGTTTTGCCGGATAGAGCCCGCTGACAGCCCTTCAGAACCGATGCCGGAATGATAAAATCCGGAAACCTTTCCTTCAGCCATCAATTTGATCAGGTTCTCGTCAAACTTTCTGATTTTCGCCATTGTCGTATAAAAATCCACTAGTACTTCTTTCGTATAGCTTTTCGTTTCGACTTCCTTCACATATGTCTCAGCCATTCTTTTTCACTCCTCTTTTTTTGATGGTTCAAAAAAATGCTTTGATATTCGGAAAGAGATTAGCCTTCTTTTCTACTCCGATAGTTGTTGGTTCCCCACGCCCTGGATAAACTTCTACATTGTTAGTTCCGTGGATTCTTCTCCTGGATCGATTACTCCACAAAATAATTCGTTATCTGTCACAACATAACTATTGCTTTTGAGTTTTCCCGATACAAATGGGACGATGCTAAGCGGCTTCATACCCAGCCTTCCTTTTCCTGCAAGCTTGAATCCCTTAAAAGAAAGCGCTCTCAATAATCCCTTGATTGCTTCTTTCATAATTCTCTCCGCTTGCATGTATTGCCATCCGCTTTAAAGAAAGTGTCACCTCCTTTCTTTTTCATCGATTAAGGCAATGGCGCCGCCATTATCTATATAAGCAAATTTCATGCGAACTGAAAACTTGGGTTAAGATGAGGAATGGCCGGGCTTGTCAGCTGCATTTTTCTCGTTCCCAGGAATCCCTTATAAAAAAATCCTATTTCCGCTTCAATCGCATCGCCTGTTCATAGAATTCACAAACTTCAATTTCCACAATCAAGGAATCAGCAACACCTTGCCGATGCTCGCCCTGCTCTCAATATGGGCATGCGCTTCCGCAGCATTTTCCAATGCAAAGCTTTTGGAAATCACAGTTTTAAGCTGGTTCTGCAGCAGATAATCGGTGATCTTTTCTGCTCCTTCCCTAAGAAATTCAGGTCGGTTTTTACGGTAAGTGCCCGTACTGTAACCAATGACAGAGCGGCAGCTTGAATGGAGCTGATCGGTTTTTGCGATTCCTGGAACTGACCCATCATTGGCATGGCCGAAAGAGACGATTCGGCCGAATGTGGCCAGGCAGTTCAAGCTCTTTTCAAAGTTTTCTCCCGCGACCGTATCGAGAATGACGTCTACTCCTTTCCCTTCTGTCAGAGTATTGATTTTCTCCACAAAATCCGCTGATCGGTAATTGATGACTTCATCGGCTCCGAATGATTTGGCCTGGTCTATTTTTTCATCGCTGCCGACTGTGCCGAAGATTCTGGAAGCCCCGAAAAGCTTAGCCAATTGAATGGCGGTTGAACCGATTCCGCCTGCTGCTGCATGGATCAGGATCGTTTCACCTTTTTCCAGCCTCGCCATCCGCTGAATGACATTGTAGGCCGTGATGCCGACAGTCAAGGATGCAGCGGCAATTTCACTGCTGATTTCATCAGGTACCGGATAGGTTAAATTCTCCGGTGCCACGACAAATTCAGCATAAGAACCGCCTGCCGGGAATGCCATAACACGCTGCCCCGGCTTGAAACGCGTTACTTGTGCCCCCGTTTCCACGACCACTCCCGCACAATCCAGTCCCGGCGTAAAAGCGGCATGTGAGGAGACGCCGTGATACTGGCCTTGGCGGGCTTTGATATCGGCAAAGTTGACACTGATGGCTTCTACATGGATCAGCACTTGGTCTGCAGCAGGTTTTGGCTTATCCACCTCTTGCAGTTTCATCACTTCGGGTGGGCCTGTTTGATTGACGACAATGGCTTTCATGTTGTGCCTCCTTTACTTTTTAGAAAATCAGCATGCATGCCCCGATGACCAATCCACCATAAATCAAGGCAATCATGGTGTACCCCATAATGTCACGGATTTTCAGGCCGGCAATTGCAAGCAGTGGAATCGCCCAGAATGGCTGGATCATATTGGTCCAGCTATCTCCCCAGGCAACAGCCATAACGACTTTTGCCGGATCAACCCCCATTTCAAGTGCAGCTGGAATGACCAGCGGGGCCTGAACCGCCCATTGGCCGCCTCCCGATGGAATAAAGACATTTAAAATTCCAGCCGATAAGAAAGTCCAAAGCGGCAAGGTCGTGTCAGTTGAGATATTGATGAAGAAATTAGAGATCAATACCGCTAGACCCGAAGCACTCAACATCCCCATAATTCCTGCATAGAATGGATATTGCAGAACAAACTGGCCGACGCTGCTGACGGATTTCAACAAGCCTTGAGCAAGTTCCCGGACATTCGAAAACAACAGCAAAGCAGCAGTCAGGAAAATTAAATTGACCGTGTTCAAATCCAGCGAGAATCCATTGGCAATAAAATGATTGACCAAATAACTCAACCCAAGGAACCCACCGATGAGCGGGATCAGGCGTGTCTTTTCAATTTTGTCGTTTGGATAATTGGTTTCTTCACGTGAATCTTCTTCAATTACCGGATCCTCCAAACGTGACTGCTCCACAATATAGCGGTCTTTGGGATTTTTCGGATGCACCAAACGCATAACGAATGGCAAAGTGAAGAATAAGATAACGACAATGGCGATATTGACAGCCGACAACAAGGTTTCCGTAATGGGGATTAATCCGATCTCCCCTTCGAAAACATGGCCAGCTGTTGCAACAAACAAAGCTGGGGAAGAAGACAAGCCGCCTTCCCAAATCAGGAATCCGGAATAACCGGCAGCCACCAGAACACGATAATCGACGTCATGGACTTTTTTGGCCACCATCTTCGCGATGATCCCGGCCACCACCAACCCGAATGCCCAGCTGATCAGTGAAGCTCCAAGCGCTGTGAAAGTCACCAGCAAAATGGCTGAGTTCGGTGACTTGGGAATAGCTGCAATTTTTTCAAGCGTGCGTGAAACGGTTTTCGTCAGTGCCAGCGCATAGCTTAGAACGAAGGTAGTGATGATTTGTGCCGTGAATGTCAGCAGGCCCCACATTCCGTCGCCCCAATAGGTCATCATGTCAAAGGGGCTTGAATCCGTAAAAATGACCCCTGCAATAAAAGCGATGGCGGTAAGGATAATGGCAAACACAAACGCATCGGGCAGCCACCGCTCTGCAATGCGCGCAAACAAGCCCGCTACTTTGGCGAGCGGGTTGTTCTTGTTTGCATTCAATATTCTTTCTCTTTCCAGTTCTTCTGCGCTTTTCACTTTAGTCATCGTCGCTCCCCCTTAAATCCACTTTTTCATCTGCTGTTTCTGTATCTTTCCGACTGAAGTACGAGGAAACTCTTCTGTAAAATGAATTTCCTGCGGCACCTTGAACTTGGCCAGCCGTCCGCGGCACCAGTCCAACAGCTCATCAGATGCCAGCTTCCGATTCTCTTTTAAAATGACAAAAGCATGGATGGATTCTTCATATACCGGATCCGGTACAGAGATAACTGCACTTTCAAAAACTGCATCATGTTCATTGATGACTGCTTCAACTTCTCCAGCTGCTATATTTTCCCCTGATCGTTTCATCATGTCTTTCTTCCGGTCCACAAAATAGAAAAGCCCAGTTTTTGGATCCACTTTCGCCATATCTCCGGTATACAGCCAGTTGCCCTGAATCGTTTCCGCAGTTGCTGACGGATTTTTGAAATACTCTTTCATGATTGTCACACCTGGTTTGCCGTAAACTGTAATTTCGCCTTCTTCACCTGAAGCCACCTCATGCCCTTCTTCATCTCTTAAAACAACCGAATATCCGCAAGCTTCTCTGCCGATGCTGATATGGTCCTCCAAGTCTTCCACCGGATTCATCAAGGGAATCGCAACGGTTTCCGTCATTCCATATAGTTGCCGGAGCTCGACCTTGTACCTTTTGCGGAACTCTTCATACTGCTGCTCCGTAAGTGCCTGCGCATAAATGACAAGCCTTAATGGATTTTCCACATCTTCAGGATCGTACTCTTTTTTCAGGATCATTTTAATGGGAGCTGAAAAAAGCGAACCGACAGTCGCTTGCAAGCGTTTCGCCTGTTTGACGTAATTGGTTGCACTGAAGCTTTCGGTAATGGCAATGCTGGCTCCCGCATAAAGCGCAGGCATGGCCATATAGTATTGGCCATTGCCATGGAACATCGGCAATACAATCAGGACTCGATCCTCTGAGCTGTAGCCGAGCGTTTCTGCCATCTGCTTTCCGGTATGCAGGTAGTTCTGCTGAGTCAGCACTACACCTTTCGGTTTTGAAGTTGTCCCTGATGTATACAAAATCGCGGCGTCATCCTGTGGTGAAAGTTCTGGCAACTCCACCATTAATTCCGCCTTTTCAATCTCAGCCTCCAGCCATGCACCTTTCCGTTCTTCTCCAAGACGAGAAAACAGCAAAGGCAGCCCAAAGCTCGAGAATTTCTGCTCATACTCTTTTTCCGTGATGATCAGCTTGCTTTCCGAATGACTCACCAGGTATTTCATTTCTTCTTCAGGCGACAGGATATTTGTCGGCACCATTACAGCTCCAATGGATAGAATGGAAAACCAGGATTTCATGAAAGCATTGCCGTTCGGCAGATGCAGCAGAACCTTATCCCCTTTCCTGATTCCGTTTTCGCTTAATACCTGTGCCAGTTTCATAACTTGTTCCTGGAATTCAAGGTAACTTAGCCTTTCCACAGCACCATTTCGGTCTTCAACCACCAAAAATTCCTTGTCGGGATATTCGTCGCACCGTGTTGCCAACAGCTTTGAAACAGTTGCGTATTCCATTGGTCTCCTCCTTACTTCTGTCATAGCTTTTCAATTCGCTGTCCAGCCTCCGTCGATGTAAAGAATTTGCCCGGTCACATAAGTAGAGGCGTCTGATGCAAAAAACAAAGCCGGCCCGATCATTTCATCCGCCCGCCCCATCCTTTTCATCATGGTCCGGCTGATGATTTTCTCAAGCCTTTCTTCGTCCTGCAGAAAAGGTTCTGTCATGGGAGTGATTATGTAAGCAGGCGCTAAGGCATTGACGGTTATCCCATGCTCTGCAAGTTCAGATGCCCATACTTTTGTCAGTTGATCGATTCCCCCTTTACTCGCAGCATAGCTCGTCTGAAGTGGATTGCCGATTTTACCGAGAATCGATGAGATATTGATGATACGTCCGCCTTTTTGGACAATCATCCGCTTTGCCGCCTGCTGCCCCACCAGGAAAATCCCTTTTAAATTGGTTCCAATCACTCGATCCCAATCCTCTTCTTCCACTTCAACAAGGGATTTTCGGATATTCATGCCTGCATTGTTGATTAGGATATCGATTTGCTGAAACTCCTGATCGATGTAATCGAAGAGTTTCTCCACTTCTTTCTTCACTGTCACATCAGAAGTTTTCCAGGATACCCGATACCCTTGCTTCTTCATTTCATCCACAGCATCTATAAGAGCGGATTCATTTCTACCGGTGATCAGCACTTCCGCTCCTGCATGTGCCAAACCTGCGGCAATCGCTAGCCCAATCCCTTTGCTTCCCCCAGTTACCACCGCTTTTTTCCCAGTCAGATCAAATGTCGGATACATATAGTTTTGCATTGCATCTATTCTCCTTTTATATAGAAAGAATATTCCGTCTTTTGATTTCAGGCAGAGCCGTTTTTCACAATAAATGAACCCATCAGTTTCGTTGAATCCTGCTGATCTTTTATCAAGATTTCCCCGTTATTTTCAGTCACCATCGTTCCAGTGATGATGAGTACGGTTCCCGGATGGGTGACAGCTTGAAAGCGGACACTAAAAGACGCCAACTGCTGCTCTGGAAACCATTCTTCTATGGCTGCCGCTGCCCAGCCCATGACGAACATGCCATGAGCAATGATATCAGCAAACCCTTTTTCCTCAGCGGTGGAAGGAACGGTATGGATTTCATTGAAATCGCCGGATGCGCCTGAATATTTCACGAGGTCGATTGGAGAAATAGGCTTTTTGATGATGGTCCACAGTTTGGTCATCAGTCCACCTCCGCAATTTCTATGATGGTCGCCCGTCCCACAGCCGTAATTTCATTGTCTTGGTTTCTATAGATTGTCTCCAGGAGAAAGAAATTCTTTCCTTTTTTACGGAACTGCTCTTTGACCCTTACATGTGCTGCAATGGTATCACCAGCCACCATAACTTTATGGTATTCGTACGCCTGCTCACCATGGAGCACGTTATTCGGATTCAACTTCAAAAAATCTGAGAAAAGCTGATAAAAGTTGCGATCGTTCCAGAAATCGATAACTGTCATGAATGTCGGGGGTACCGGTATTCCTCGGTACCCCGCTGATTTAGCTGCTTCTTCATCCCTGTATATCGGATTTTCCAGCTGAAGCGCCTTCGCAAATTCCTTTATTTTTCCTGCTTCAATCAGAAATGGCGCATAGTCGAAAACCATCGCTTGTCCACTCATGAATCCACCCGCTTTACGAAAGTTATTGTTAAATCAATTGGCCGCTTCTGGTTCGATTAGCCATGTCCACTAAATTCGAGACTGCCTGATTCAAGTCGCTGAAGCGGTCATCGTCGATTTCCCCGATTTTCCAGCGATAATGGATTTGCTGCAAAATAACGGCGAGTTTATAAAAGCCGAATGTCACATAGTAGTCGATATTCGAAACGTCACGCCCACTTTGTTTTGCGTACTCCTCGATAAATTCTTTTCTGCTGAAGAATCCCGGTTGGCTTGTCACGATATTGATGCCCATATCCGGATCATCCGGTTCGCCCCAGTAAGCGACAGTAGAGCCCAAATCACTTAAAGGATCACCGATAGTGGATAGTTCCCAATCCAATATACCGACGGCTTTGCCTGGATTCTCTTGGTCGAGCACCATATTATTAAGCTTAAAATCGTTGTGGACAATAGTCGTTTCCGCGTTGACTGGAATATTTGCTGACAGCCAATTTTCCAGTTCATCTAAATCTTCAATCTCCTCAGTTTTTGATTGGCTGTAGCGTTTGATCCAGCCCTTCACTTGGCGCTCCATGAACCCTTCCGGCTTGCCCATCTCTTCCATTCCCGCTTCTTTGTAATCGATGGACTGGAGCTGAACCAAGGTATTGATGACATTTTGTGAAATCGCAGCCCCCACCTGCTCAGAGCTGCCATAGGATTCGGGAAGCTGATCATCGATTACGACGCCTTGTTTTTTCTCCATGACGTAAAAATGCTTGTCCATAATTGCAGGATCTTCACAGTATATATACGGCTTCGGTGCCAATGGGAAAACCGGATTCACTTTCTCGAGCATCCGATACTCTCTTTCCATATCATGGGCACGAGGCGGCACTTCGCCAAAAGGAGGACGGCGCAACACCCCTTCCCAGCTGCCGATTCGCACCAAATAGGTCAAGTTCGAATAGCCTTCAGAAAACTGCTGAACTTCCATATCTCCTTCCGGCAAGTCCGGTATCGACTTGCGCAGATGATTTTCAACTTTTTTCCAGTCAATCGGATCCACCGTTTTTTCTGCTGCACTCATTCCATCCACTCCCTGATCATCAGTCATAAGTAAAAAATCCCTGGCCAGATTTGCGTCCCAGACGGCCAGCCCGCACATATTTTTTCAATAGAGGAGCCGGGCGGTATTTGGAATCGTTGGTTTCGTTATAGAGGGTTTCCGCTACAAACAACATCGTGTCCAAGCCGATCAAATCAGTCAATGCCAGCGGTCCAATCGGATGGCTGGCCCCGAGCATCATTCCTTTATCAATATCTTCCGCCGATGCGATGCCTTCTGATAAGACAAAAATCGCTTCATTGATCATCGGCGTTAAAATCCGATTGACTGCAAATAACGGAGCTTCTTTTACCGAGATAGCAGTTTTATTGAAACGTTCAGCTACTTGATGCGCAATCTCAAATGTTTCATCACTCGTTTGTTCGCCTCTAATGATTTCAACCAATTGCATGACCGGCACCGGATTAAAGAAATGCATGCCAATCACTTTGTCGCTACGCTTTACAGAGCTGGCCATTTCTGTAATGCTCAATCCGGATGTATTGGAAGCAAAGATGGTAGAAGGCTTGCATATGGTGTCGAGTTCAACCAGCAGACTTTTTTTGGGTTCGATTTGTTCAATGATCGCTTCAATCACTAGATCAACATCTTTCAAGTCTCCGATATTTCCCGTCGGTGTAATTCGCTTGCGGATGCCATCACTTTCGCTTTGATTGATTTTTTTCTTTTCGACATTTCTGGCCAAGGTCTTCTCGATTCTGGCTACCCCTTTTGCCAGTCCTTCAGCGTTGACATCATATAAGAAGACATCAAAATTCCCTTCTGCTGCCACCTGGGCAATGCCGTTCCCCATAATTCCCGCACCAACAATCGCAATACTTTTCATCATTCCATCTCCCCTAGGCTTTATTTCCCTCGAAAATCAGCGGCTCGCTTTTCAGTAAATGCTTTGACGCCTTCCTGCATGTCCTGTGTTTCGGCTAATTCCGCAAACAGTTGCGTCTCCAACTTCTGGCCCTCTGCTAAACTCAGCTCCAGTCCTTCATCAATCGATTTCTTGGCATTCGCTACTGCCAGCGGTGCTTTCGAAGCTATTGCCTGAGCAAGCTTTACAGCATTTCCGAACGACTGTCCCGAGGGCACCAGCCGTTCTACCAAGCCCGCTTCATATGCTTCCTTACCGGATAAAAATTCACCCGATAAAACCAGCTCTTTGGCCTTTCCTGGACCGACTAAACGCGCTAAGCGCTGTGTCCCGCCATAGCCCGGCAAAATACCCAAGCCCGTTTCAGGAAGCCCAACTTTTGCAGTTTCTTCAGCAATCCGAATATCACAGGCAAGCACCAATTCCAATCCCGCTCCCAGAGCCAGCCCCTGAACTGCACAAATAACCGGTTTTCCCTCAGCCAACTTATCAAAGATTTTTTTCCCTTTTTCCACCAGAGCTATACCGCTTTCTTTTGTCAGGCTCGGAAATTGGCGGATATCTGCACCTGCAGCAAATGCTTTTTCCCCGGCTGCCCGCAGCACAATTGCCCGAATCCCTTGATCTTGTTCAACTTCGTCTATAGCTTCGCTCAGTTGGTTCAGCAACTCATCCGTCAGTACATTCAAAGGGGGATTGTTCAAGGTCAATACTGCAATCATTTTTTCCTGGCGCTCAAGTTTAATCACCGTCCACGGTTCTTTCTGCAATGGCCTTCCTCCTCTAACTTCTTTTAAGGGTTATTTTCTGATGATCGTTGACGATTTTCCCATTTCTAAAAATCGGAACAACATCCACCATTTCATGGTGCTGAAGGACAAATTCCACTGAATCCGTAAAATCGAAGCGTTTCAATAAATCTGCGGTTTCGCATTCATGCAAATCCTTGAATGATGCTGCATGTGCATGAAGGTACGCTTCTCTTGCCAGCTTAGAGGAATCGGATAAACCATAGTTCGCTTTTCTCGATAGATGTTCAACTATTTGTCCCGCTCCAATAAAATCTTCCATTGAAAAGCGGTCATCATTTCCTGAACAGACCAGAACAATGGAGGAATCATCTTCCTGGAGATGGATCCGTTCCGCAATCAAGTGGCCATTAACCAGCGAGGAAATGAAGAGCACATTGGCTTTGCTCGCTTTTTCAATGGCAATTGTGCCGTTTGTGGAACAGATGATGGCTGCCTGCTTGCCATCATTCAATTTGATTAGGCAAGGGTCAGGATATTGAAATCCATGGATGGACTCCCCTTTTGTCTCCCCTAATAGAATATGTGGTTCGCTGTGCTTTTTGGATAACTCAATTGCCTGTTCACTGTCCCTCACTGCATAAATAGGCTCGAAATTATTTTCAAGCAGAAAAGCAATCGTTGAAGTTGCAAGGAAAACATCGATGACCACCGCTGTACAACCTTTCAATTTTTCTGCTGCCACCGCTTCTTTTTGTGTAATGACATGAATTTTCCTCATCGCAATCAATTCCTTTGAATTAATTCCACTTCAGTAAGCTGATATCACTCGGCGTGTATAAGAAACTTAGTCCGAGTAATGCTCGTGGATTCTAATTTATGCCAGCATCTTCAAGAAATACTGGGCGTATATATTCTCTATCTTTTCTTTGCTGAACTTGCCTTCAGGCGAATACCAAACCTGTACCCAATTGGTGGCGCCGAGAATGATCATACGCGCCATTTTTTTATCCGGCACTGTGAATTCTCCCCGTTTCACGCCTTCCGCTATGATTTTGTCGAAAATCCCTGCGTATTGATCACGTTTTTGAATGATTGTTTCTATATTTTCTTCTGAAAAAAGTTGTTCCGGCTTAACAATCAGATTAAAAACTTCCTTCTCCTTTATCGCGATGTCCAAATGCATTTTAATCGCCTTTTCCATCTTCTTCATTGAAGGCAACTCCTGTGCATAAATGGCTTCCATCTTTTCCATAGCCGCCGATAAAATCAGATCATGGCAACTGTACAATAACTCTTCTTTACTTTTAAAATAATAATAAAGAGCTCCTTTGGTCATCAATAATTCTGCAGCAATATCTTCCATCGTTGCATTTTGATAGCCATTCCGTGAAATCACTAAACTCGCAGAACGGAGAATATCTTCTTTTTTCTTGGCTGCTTTTTGTTCCCGAAGACTCATGCCACCACCTCATTCATTTATTCAGTTTCAAAGCAGCTCTTCAGGCTTTGCCTCTGTTTCCTTCATCACCAAGGACGGCCTGCTGTCCAAAATATTTCGGATTAAAATAAAAATATTTTCAATCACAATCAAGGCAAAGGCAATAGGAATTAGGAAGAATAATGGATACAACGGATACAAGGTGCCGGCAGCGGGAAAGGCGGTCTTGCGTTCGAAGCCGCTCATGGCATATTCCCAACTGAATTGGACAATCAGCACAAGCACAAATAGTTCAAGCAACACCATCAAGAAAATCAAAATCCTTTTTGCAGAGTTATTCAATTTTTCAAGGATTAAATCCATTTTTGGCAATACACCAGATGCGTATACATAAGCAAGGCCCGGAAACACGACAAGAGGCATCATGTAATTCTGAATAATTTCAAAGCCGCCGCGTATTGAGCTGGAAAAGAGGGTTCGCATTGCAACGTCATACACAATCAGCAGCATCATCACTAGTACACTGACTCCACTGATCCATATTCCTGCAAGTTTTATAAAATGAAAAATTTTATAGGCTTTCCATACACCTTTCATCCAAGTCCACTCCCTTCAATCGCTCACATGGAATTCGGCAGCCATGTGGCAAGCCCTGGAAACGCAATCATCAAACCACAGACGACGACCATAGCAACGACGGCGAAGACCATGGAAATGCGGAATATTGATCCTGAACTGATTCCGCTGACACCGGCGACCGCATAAACACTCAACCCGACAGGCGGCGTTACCAATCCAATCGTGCAAATAACGGCAACAAATACACCGAACCAAAGGATATCAACCTGCAACTCCTGAATGATGGGAAGGATGACTGGAATTGACATCAAAATTACAGCTGCACCTTCTATAAACATGAACATGATGAACAGCACCACCGAAATGGCGATCAGCACCAATACCGGCGTGTCCATAATCGGTTCAATCAACTCGATCAAACGCCTTGGCAACAGCGATAGGGAAACAAAGCGCCCAAAAATCTGTGCACCGATCATGATAATCATGACCATTCCCGTCAGTTTTACAGTTTCAACAACCGAGGTTTTAAAAAACTGGAAATTGACCTTTCCAAGAACCAATGCTGCAAGCAAACCGACAAACGCACCGACGGCACCTGCCTCAGTTGGTGTAAAGATCCCTGAATAAATACCACCAAAAATAACTAGGACGATGACGACAGCAATCAGGCTCACAATGATCAAACGGATAACAGATAATTTTTCTGGCAGCGGCGCCTCTTTCATTGCCGGCTCCTCGATTTGCGTCCGCTTTTTCCTGTCCAATCTGAAGTAGACCAGCATCACCAGGATAAAAACAACCATAGTCAATATCCCAGGAATAAACGCTCCCACAAACAAACTGCCTACGGGTGTCTCAGTTGCCACTCCATAAAGGATCAGAATAATGCTTGGCGGGATAATCCCCGATAAAGAGCCTCCTGATGCCGCAATCGCTCCAGCAAGCGGTGCACTATAGCCATGTTTGCGGAGTTCCGGAATCGCCACTTGGCCGAGCGAAGCCGATGTTGCGGTTCCGGAACCGGAAACCGCCCCCAGCATTCCGCCGATGATCAAAGTCAAAATTCCAAGTAAACTGTTTTTCCCTTTGGAGACTTTATGGACCATGTAAAAAATATCCTGTACCATGCCGGAATGAAGAATAAACTGCGCCATCAGTACGAAAAGCGGGATGGTCGTCAATGTATAACTGGCCACCCGGTTAAAGGGTTCATTTCCAAGCAATCCTGGAAGAATCCCGAAACCTTCCAATAAAATCAAACCGATTATTCCGCTGGCAAGGAGTACCGAATGTATATATAATCCTGCTATCAACAATACAATCATCATTACCAGAATAATTCCTATGACCAATAAGTTATCCATTTCAAGACCTCCTTGCATCAAATTCTAAAAAGAAAAGAGAACAGCTTTAGGATGATAAGCTATTCCCTTTTCCCAAACGGCTATTCCAGATCCATGATGGCTTCCGGTACCTCGCCGCCTTCCTCAATTAGAAGATCTCTCCACATTTTAACCAATTCATTTCCTGGCATTCCATTTTCCTCAAGCAATGTTGCGTAATCCGTCCATGTCTCTTCGATCCCTTGGTTGAAATGGTCCTGGACGGCCGGATCTAAATCAGCAAAGTCGACAAATTTCCCGCCGTTCGCTTCATTTTCCGGGATGATTTCTTCTGAGCGGTTGATCCACTCCTGAGCACCAGGTTCAAAAATCTCTTCGTTTGCCTGAGTCATCGCTTCCTGTACATTGTCGGGCA
Source organism: Planococcus sp. BI3 (assembly GCF_056680115.1). Classification (NCBI taxonomy): domain Bacteria; kingdom Bacillati; phylum Bacillota; class Bacilli; order Caryophanales; family Caryophanaceae; genus Planococcus; species Planococcus sp. BI3. The sequence continues at coordinate 3,237,254 of NZ_CM155266.1, read as the reverse complement.
TTTCTTCCCATTTATCCTGGCTCATTCCAATAAAGGCGTTGAAATGCCCAAAATTGATGCCAGTCAGAGTGTAACGGAACAAATCCTGGAATCCATATCCTGTCCAGTCGGCAATACTGTAAAATGCTCCTTCAAATGTCCCTCTGCTCAACGAGTCGTAAATTTCCACAGCAGGCATTGTCACACTGTTGATGCCCGTTTTAGCCGCATACATTTCATGGATCCGTGAAGGCGTCCGAAGCGAAGTGCCTTCTACATCGCTGACCGCATTGAATTCATGGCCAGTTGTTGAAATTGAATATTCTTGTGTAGTGGAAATCGGGAATACTTTGAAATCACCAAATTGCATCTCGGTGTAGGTCTGTCCATCTGCCAATTCCTCTTCACTTTCAAGAAGCTTTTTCCAAGCATTGGAAGCAATCAGCGTATCTGAGTGGTTCAGCGGCAGCATCGTCACTTCCGCCATCGGAAATTGGTCAGGCTGGTAAATCGGCAGGACGATGGCAACGTCCACCGTACCGGTTTCGAGCGCTTCCGCTTCATCCGGAACCGCCACCAATTCTCCTCCAGTGAAGGATTCAAATTGAACCTGGCCTTCCGTCAATTCTTCCACCCGTTCCATCCATGGCACCATCGAAGCTTCCCACCAGGCGTGCTGAGCACTGAGGCCAGTGGCAGCACGCAATGTGATTGTTTCCCCTTCTGAAGAACCACCACCTGTTTCTTCATCGCCCCCACATGCTGACAACAAAAGCACCAATCCTAGACCTGCTACTGAAAAACGAGACTTAACTGATTTCATAATTTCTCCCTCCATCCATTTAATATAGTGATCGTGTTTTTGTATCCGCTTACAAAACCAAAATACTATTTGCCATTAAATTGAGGAACACGCTTCTCGAAAAAAGCTGAAATGCCTTCTTGATGATCCTTTGTCTGCAGCAGCATCGCCTGAATCATATTTTCCTGCATAAAGGCAGTTTCTTTATGGAGTTCTCCTGCATGATTAACCAGGTATTTGACGTATTTATTGCTGATGGGCGGACCGTTTACAATAAATTCTGCAAATTCAGCAGCCGCTTCCACTGCCGAGCCTGTAGAGATTTTGTTGATCAGGCCATGGCTATAGGCTTCTTCAGCTGACAGTGTCTTAGCTGAAGAAATCCATTCCTTGGCAATCGGTGGCGATACACGCTCTGTCAATGCTTTGATCAAACCTAAATCCGGAATCAAACCGATATTCGAAAAGCTCAAAGCGAATTTGGCATTTTCATCTGCGACAATGAAATCCGCAGCCAAGGCGATGCTGAATCCCGCTCCCGCAGCGTAGCCATGTACTGCAGCTATTACGTATTTATCCAGGCTGATTATTTTTTGCGACAGACCCGAAACATACTCCATCCATTCCGCCACTTCATTGGCATCCGTCAACTCCTTCATGGATGAAATATCGCCGCCTGCAGAAAATGCTTTGCCTTCTCCTGATAACACCAGAACTTTGGCTTCCTGATTGGCGGATAATTCGTCCAATGCACTCATGACTTCTTGTACTAATTCCCGTGACAGGGCATTCAACTTCTCCGGCCTGTTTAATTTCAGGTAACCGATACCTGCTTGTGTCTTGATTTCCACCAATTTGGCCATCTATTTCCCTCCCTTTCAGCTAAGGTTTTACAACGAGCTTTCCGTAAGTTTTGCGGTCACCCAGCAAATCCAATGCATCTGGAACCTTTTCAAATGGATATTCTTCATAAATCAACGGGCGGATAGCTCCTTTTTCATACAATGCCATCAATTCATGGTGGGCTTTCATCACTTCTTTTGGATACAAATTGCGTAACAGCCCAAAATGGACGCCCATAACCGAATAATTCTTTATCAAGGCATGATTAGTCGGCGCATCTGCAATCCGCCCTCCAGCAAAGCCGATGACCAGTATCCGTCCTTCAAAAGCGATGCATTTTCTGGAGCGGTCGAAAGTATCGCCACCGACAGGATCGAAGATGACATTCACCCCTTTTCCGCCTGTCGCTTCTTTAACTATGGAGACGAAATCCTCTGTTCGGTAGTTGATGACCTGATCAGCGCCTAGCTGTTTGCAGATTGCTGTTTTCTCATCGCTGCCCGCTGTAGCGATGACAGTTGCTCCCGCTGCTTTTCCAAGCTGGATGGCAGCTGAGCCGACACCGCCTGAACCTGCATGCACCAACAAGGTTTCGCCTTTTTGAAGGCGTGCTGTACGGTGTAGCGCAAAATACGCGGTCTGATATGTGATGAATAGAGAAGCTGCTTCACTGTATGAAAGTGAGTCTGGAATCGGGAATACCCCTTCTTCCTTGACTACCACCCATTCGGCAAGGCCGCCAGCGGGCAACTGAGGTGTAGCGAGAACACGCTGACCGATCTGTATGGCTACCCCATCTCCTGTACTTTCAACAATACCGGCAATTTCAGCACCTGGTGTAAATGGCAGATCGGGTTTTTCCTGATATTTCCCCTGACATTGAAGAATATCAAAGAAGTTCAAGGCAGCCGCCTCCACTTTCACGAGCACTTCGCCAGCTTTCGGTTCGGGATTCGTAAGCTCTGCAAGCTCAAGAGCTTCCTGTGGATTTCCTATTCGGACCACTGTCCAAGCCTTCATCACAATACCCCCTTATTTTACGTTTGAACTTTCCTTCAATTGTTCGCGCAATTCCAGGCGTCCAACATCACGTAGATGGACTTGGTCTGGACCGTCAACCAAACGCAGTGTCCGAGCATTGGCATAATGTGCGGCCAGCGGGAAATCTTCCGTTAAGCCAGCTCCACCGAATACCTGAATTGCGCGGTCAATGACATTCAATGAGACGCGAGGCACTGCAATCTTAATCATTGCAATTTCTTTACGTGCCGCTTTAGCACCTTCCTCATCAATTTTATGGGCAGCATGCAAGGTTAATAGACGTGCCTGTTCAATTTCGATTCGGCTTTCGGCAATGATTTCTTTGATAACATCTTTTTCAGCCAAAGTAGAACCGAACGCTTCTCTGCTGTCAGCGCGTTTACACAGGAGCTCCAGTGCCCGCTCGGCTGCTCCAATGGCACGCATGCAATGATGGATGCGTCCTGGTCCCAGGCGGCCCTGTGCAATTTCAAAGCCACGCCCTTCACCCAGCAGCATATTAGTAGCCGGCACCCGTACATTGGTGTAATGGACTTCCGCATGACCCTGCGGTGCATCGTCGTATCCGAAGACAGTCAGGGGGCGGATGATTTCCACTCCCGGTGCATCAAAAGGCACTAAAATCATTGATTGTTGCTGATGTTTTGCTGCATTCGGATCTGTTTTCCCCATAACAATCGCAATTTTGCAACGCGGATCCATTGCTCCGGTTGTCCACCATTTTTTCGCATTGATGACATATTCATCGCCATCACGGACGATGTTGCTTTGGATATTGGTAGCGTCGGAAGAGGCGACAGCCGGTTCCGTCATCGAGAAGCATGAACGGATTTCCCCACGCAGCAAAGGCTCCAGCCATTGCTTTTTCTGCTCTTCTGTTCCGTATTTTACGAAGACCTCCATATTGCCGGTATCCGGTGCGTTGCAATTGAACAGCTCCGGTGCAATCAAGGAACGGCCCATGATTTCGCAGAGATGCGAGTAATCGTAATTCGACAAGCCAGCTCCATATTCCGGGTGGTCTAAAAATAAATTCCAAAGTCCCTGCTCTTTCGCCTTTTCTTTCAGCTCTTCGATAATTGGTGGAATCGTCCAGCGGTCTTCCGCTTCCTGCAAGTACTTTTCAACAGTCACTTCATTCGGATAGACGTAATCATCCATGAACTTTAGTAGTTTTCCTCGCAACTCTTCGGCTTTCGGTGATAATTCTTTAAGCATTTGTTTTTCCTCCAATGTTTTTTAAAGTATTTTTTAAAATTTTGCCGGATGCATTTCTTGGCAGGCTATCGATCAATTCAAATTCTTCAGGAACCTTGAATTTAGCCAAGGACTTTCTGCAATGTTCCTTTAACTCGGTGAAATCATCGCCATTCAATTTCGGACCCACTACAAATGCCTTCACTTTTTCTCCAAAAACCGGGTCGGGTTCCCCGATGACAGCAGCTTCCACTACATCGGGGTGGGCTTTCAATACATCTTCGACTTCGATTGAAAATATTTTTTCACCCGCACGGTTGATCATGTCCTTTTTCCGGTCCCGAATATAAATAAAGCCGTCTTCATCCTGAATGCCCAGGTCTCCTGAATGCCAATAGCCATCCGTAAAACTGGTTTGATTGGCCGTCGGGTTATCCCAATATTCCTTGATGATCATCGGACCCTTAATATAAAGCTCTCCTGATTCACCGGATCGGCATTCTTTTCCTTCTGCATCAATAATTTTGATATCCGCCACTTCTACAGGGAGTCCGACTGAAGTCACTTTAGAATCCGGATAGTTTAAGGGCATTAATGTTGCAGGTGAAGTTGTTTCTGTTGCGCCGTAGGCATTGTGCAGTTGCGCATTCGGAAATGCATTTTTCAGCATAGTAAAGGTCTGCTGATAAATTGGCGAACCTCCAAAAGCCACTTTCTTCACAAAGTCGAACGAGTGTTTTTGAAATTCTTCACTAGTGGACATCATAATGAAAATGGTGGGTACGTTAAAAAGAAAATTGATTTTATGTTTCAGTATCCGGTTGATGTATTCTTCATTTTGGTAGCGGCGCATGCTGTAGACTGTGCCTCCGACATAGAACATATGCAGCAGCTGGCCAACCAGCCCGGTGACGTGGAACATCGGCACAGCAATCAGCGTATTGAACGTTTCATCGGTTTTGAAAACCAATTTATAATTCGTGAGGCTGTGAATGACATTGATATGAGTCAGTACTGCGCCTTTAGGACGCCCTGTCGTCCCTGATGTATACAAGATAAAAATACCATCTTCTTCTGTTACTGAGACTTGGCGAAAAGGCGTATCTGTCTTCAATAACCGTTCATATGAATTTTCGCCATCGATGACAAAGATATTTTCTTCAGGTACCATAGCTTCTTCCCTATTGGCTTTTCCCACTTTTCCCAGAAACTCTTGTTCGCTGATGATGATGCTCGGTTTGGAATGTCCGAGGATATAGCGAAGCTCTTCCACCGCCAGTTTAACGTTTATTGGAACCATGATGGCTCCAATTTTTGCACAGGCAATGACCAGCAAAGGAAATTCAGCACGATTTCCAACAATGGCTGCTACACGATCTCCTTTTGCAATTCCCCGTATTTGGAGATTGGCCGCAATTGCTGTCGCCAGCTTTTCCATTTGTTGATAGCTCAAAGATTGATCTTCGGTTACAATTGCAAGCTTGTCACCATAGGTTTTACTGCTAGCACTGACAATTTCTCCAACAGTTTGTGGACGCTCTTTGAACACCTTGACTCCCTCTCTGCCGAACAAGCATATTTCCTGTTGTTCCATAAAACGCCTCCTTCTTTTGAAACGAAAATGAAAGCACTTACATATTAAAAAATAAATAGTCAAAATCTTTGTACTATTGTCTCGAATTTAGTATAGTCATTCTTTTTTTGAATTACAAGTCAAATTCCTAATTATCAGAATATTTTAATCAAAAAAAAGAGAAGCGCTGTGATTTACACAAGGCGCCTCCTGATATATTCTCTCTTTATTCCCCTAAATCAACATTATGATAAACCTGCTGCACATCTTCCAGGTCTTCAATGGCATCGATCATTTTTTCGAATTGCTCCTGCGCGTCTTCCGGCAACGGCAATTCATTTTGTGCAAGCATCGTTAACTCTGCTACTGTGAACTCCGTGATGCCAGCATTTTTGAATGCTTCCTGCACGAGGTGATATTGATCCGGTTCAGCATAGACGATGACGCCGCCCTCTTCTTCCATTATGTCACGAACATCGATATCCGCTTCCATCATCAGTTCCAGCACTTCGTCAGCTGTTTTGCCTTCGATGCCGAACACTGCCGTATGGTCAAACATATAAGCAACAGATCCGCTGACTCCCATGTTGCCGCCGTTTTTGCCGAAAGCCGCCCGGACATCTGAAGCTGTACGGTTGACGTTATTTGTCAGTGTATCCACGATTACCATGGAGCCGTTCGGGCCGAATCCTTCATAGCGCAATTCATCATAGCTTTCTTCAGATCCGCCTTTAGCTTTTTCCACTGCACGGTCAATAATCGCTCTTGGAATGCTGTATGTCTTCGCACGCTCTAAAACTACTTTCAAAGCCCGATTCGATTCTGGATCCGGCTCTCCTTGTTTGGCCGCCACATATATTTCTCGTCCGAATTTCGCATAAATCCGGCTTGTGTCGGCATCTTTTGATGCTTTCTTTTCTTTGATATTATTCCATTTGCGTCCCATTAAATTTCCTTCTCTCTATAAATTCTTATTCTCTATGGAGTTCACTATGTACTATTATAGTACAAATCTTTCGGATGTAACGTATTTCATAGTCAAAAACCGCAGTTTTCATCTAATCCAATACTTTGAATTAAAGATAAAATAGGTGTAGGGTTAAGTTGTAGAAATAATTATAATCAATTAGGAGGAATTCAGTATGACAGAAAATAAAGTTCTAATCATCACAGGTGGCGCCAGTGGAATCGGGCGGCACGCTTCCTACCAATTAGCAAAAGAAGGCTATGCCATTGTTGTAGCTGATTTTAATGAAGACGGCGCAAACGAAACCGTTTCCCATATCGAATCTGAAGGCGGAAAAGCTGCCGCATTCAAAGTGGATGTGTCAAAAGCGGAGCAAGTCGAAGCGATGGTTGATTTCGCGGTCGAGAAGTTTGGTACCTTGAACGGCCTCTTCAATAACGCCGGCATTGGCCTGGTCAAACCTTTGCTTGAAATGGATCCCGCTTCCTACCATAAAGTGATCGACGTTGATCAGCACAGCGTCTATTACGGAATCTATTACGGCGCGAAGAAAATGGTCGAACTCGGAACAACCGGAACAATCGTCAACACGGCGTCGATTTATGGATCAGTCGCGGCAAAAGGCAGCTTTAATTACAACGCGGCCAAAGCAGCGGTCGTTATGATGTCAAAATCAGGTGCACTTGAGCTTGCTGAACATGGCATTCGTGTAGTCGGCGTCGCTCCTGGATTTATCGATACCCCTATCCTCGGAGATGATCCAGAAATGAAAAAAGCTCTGTCAGCCCTCCATATGCACAACCAGCTGATCCAGCCTGAAAAAGTAGCCAATGTCGTCAAGTTTCTGTTCTCTCCAGAGGCAGCGGCCATCAACGGCACTACTGTTGCAGTGGACGATGGTTTCTTAAGCTTTAAATAAAAATAGCCGTGCTATTTTTCCGAAGCGACCGAAAAAGCTCGGATAAAATCTTAGAAAAGAGCCCTTTGCCCCTTGGCAGAGGGCTCTTTTCTGTCTCCAGATAGAGGTGCTCTAGATTTATGAGCGTTCGGGCGGATTTGTGGGCGTTCAATCTGAAAATTTAAAAATAGCAGCGCTGCCTCGAGAGGCAGCGCTGCTATTTCTCATACTTTATCCGTCCGATGATATTCAGAAATCTGGATAACCCGTACATCCCTGGTGTTCAGTTCGTGATAGATTCCACGGTTGTCACGAAATGAAATATACTGGTCACGTTCACTTTGTATCAGCTTTTCCGCTTTCTCCTGTGACTCCATGTGTATAAAGCGACGGATGTAATGCTCGTCATCAAAAAAATAGGTTACTTTGAATTCTTTCATCATTATCCTCTCCTTAAGATTGATAGGGAGCTTTTTGAGGGAAATAATTTGGCTTGATCAGGTCATTTTTATAAGGCTTATGGAAAATATGGGTCGTGGCGGGAGACATCGGCGGGATTAACCATGCCCAGTTGCCGGTGACACCCCGTCCTTCCACTTCTTCTTTCCTCTCGAAATTCTTGAATTGCTTGGCCGCTGTATGATGATCCACGATGGTCACACCTGCTTCCTGGAACGATTCCAGGACCGCAATATTCAATTCGACCAAAGCTTTGTCTTTCCATAAGGAACGGTTCGATTGCGTATTCAATTCCATGAGTTCCGCTACAGCGGGCAGAAAATTATAACGGTCTTCATCTGCTAAATTTCTGGCGCCGATTTCAGTTCCCATGTACCAGCCATTAAAAGGGGCCATCTTGTATTCAATGCCTCCAATTTCCAGCATCATATCTGAAATGATGGGAACCCCATACCATTTGATGCCGAGCTCCGCAAACCCTGGAATTTCCGGATGGCTGATGTCGACTTCCATAATCGACTGTTCTGGAATCTCTTTCAAAACAGGCTCTTCTCCGGGCAATTGAATGACTAAAGGCAAAACGTCGAAAGCGGTTCCTGCTCCGTGCCAACCAAGTTTCTGACAGGTTTTTGTGAATTCCATTGAACTGGAATCACCGATGATGCCTTCCGCAGTTTCGTAGCCGGCATAACGGATCAGCTGATGGTTCCATAAACGCATAGCGTCTTCATTTTCCTGTTCAGCACGGAACACCGTTATGGTTGGACGGATTTTTCCGTTATTCGCAGCAAAATCAATATGCTGGACCAAGGCATCAAAAACCCCTTCTGCCGTCGTTTGATGCCGTTCGTCAAACACTGTCAGTGAATTCCAGAATAACCGGCCGATACAGCGGTTATTGTTGCGCCATGCCATCCGTGCGCCATGCTCCAGTTCTTCAAAGTTATGGGTATACGTCCCGGTGGCTTCGATTTCTTTTGTGATTTCAAGCAATCTATCCGCTTTTTGGCGTTCGCCCTTTTCCAATTCTCCGTAGCAGATCTCTATATAGTCAGTGGCTTCTTCCAATAAAAGCATAGTCGAATTGCTCATCTTCATTGCATTCACTCCTTGCCCCTATCATATCACCTGCACCTTATTCTTTTCAGTGACAGAACTCTGAACTGTCTATGTTTTTATTCATTTTTCCAGTACACTAGAGCAAAGTAAAGATATTGTCAGGAGGAGCTCACACCGATGGTCAAAGCGATTTTTTTCGATTTGGATGATACCTTGTTATGGGATAAAAAAAGTGTTGAAAAAGCGTTCGAGGAAACCTGCCAGTTGGCTGAAGAATTGACAGGCCAGGACTGTACAGGTTTGGAAGAGGCGGTAAGGGCTGCAGCGACTGAGCTTTATGCAGGATACAGTACATATGATTTCACCAAGATGATCGGCATCAATCCTTTCGAGGGCTTATGGGGAAACTTTGACGATGAAGGAACTGATTTCCAGCAGATGAAAACCATTGTTCCGGCGTATCGCCGTGAATCCTGGACAGCCGGATTGAAAAAAATCGGCATCGACAGCCCTGAAATTGGAGCTCAGCTTGCTGAATACTTCCCTGAAGCGCGCAAAAGAAACCCTATCCTGTACGAAGAAAGCCTAAAGGTGCTGGAAGATTTAAAAGGCCATTATCAAATGCTGTTATTGACCAACGGTTCGCCAAGCCTTCAGCAGATTAAACTCGAAATCACACCGGAAATCGCTCCTTTCTTTGATCACATCATCATCTCTGGCGCGTTTGGAAAAGGCAAACCAGATCCGGACATCTTCCGTCACGCCTTATCGAAATTCGATTTTTCCGCAGACGAGGTATTGATGGTAGGAGATAACCTGATGACGGATATTATCGGTGCTGAAAAAGCGGGAATCCGCTCTGTCTGGGTCAATCGCGAAGAAAAGGCTCCACACGATTCAATCATTCCGACATACGAAATCCAGCATTTGGAAGAATTACTTCAACTGCTGGAACAAATTTAAACACAAAAGAGGTCCTCGCTATGAGGACCTCTTTTGTGTTTCTTATAGATTGATGGCCGTGACGCCTTCAATTTCATCCAATTTCGCCAATTGTTCCAGACTGCTTGATTCTGCAGGCTTATCAATTGATAGCATCATAATCGCATCTCCACCGACATTCGAACGCCCAACCTGCATCGTTGCAATGTTGACGTTCTCCTGGCCAAGCAAAGTTCCCACACGTCCGATGACGCCGGGGCGGTCATTATGGCGAACATACAGCAGATGGCCTTCCGGCACGACATCCACCAAATAATCATCCACTTTGACGATACGTGCGCCTTGCCCATTCAATAGGGTACCGGCTGCTTTTCTAGTACCTTTTGCTGTTTTCACTTCTACAGTGATCAGGCTCGTAAACCCTTTCGATTCTGTAGTCTTTTGTTCGCTGACCACGATGCCTTTTTGGTTGGCAATATACATGGCATTGACATCATTGACTTGCTTGCCTAAATGGCGCTTCAACATACCTTTCAGCATATTGCGCGTCAATGGCCCCACTTCCATATTGGCCAAATCTCCAGCATAACGGACAGTCACTTCTTCTGCAGCTGCACCGGTTAAATCAGTTAAAAAGGCGCCCAGACGCTCTGACAAGTCAAAATAAGGCTCGATTTTCTTCATGATTTCTTTTGGTACAGACGGCAGGTTTACTGAATTTCGAACTGTTCCAGTTGTGAAGTAGCTGACCACGTCCATGCTGACATCCACTGCCACACTTTCCTGAGCTTCAAACGTACTGGCACCCAAATGAGGTGTTGCGATGATTTCCGGCAAATCCAATAGACGAAAATCAACCATCGGCTCCTGCTCAAAAACATCAAGCGCAGCTCCGGCTACTTTCCCTGATTTCACTGCGTCGAACAATGCATTTTCATCAATGATGCCACCACGTGCACAGTTGATGATCTGCACGCCGTCCTTCATGATTTCAAATGCTTCTTTATTGATCAGGTGCTTGGTTTCTTTCAGCAACGGTGTATGGACCGTAACAAAATCCGCCACTTTCAGCACGTCTTCAACTGATCCGAAATCCACACCCAGCTTTTCCGCCTTTTCAGCAGTCAAGAAAGGGTCGTAAGCAATGACGTTCATCCGTTGCCCTTTTGCACGTGCTGCCACTTCCTGGCCGATCCGGCCAAATCCGACAACTCCAAGCGTCTTATTCTTCAACTCGACGCCAACATACGATTTCCGGTCCCATTTTTGATTGCGCAGTGCATGGAACGCCTGTGGAATTTTGCGTGCCATAGACATCAGCATCGCCATGGTATGCTCAGCGGCCGAGTTGGTGTTGCCGTCCGGCGCATTGACAACGATGATGCCATGCTCGGTAGCGGCTTCCAAGTCGATGTTGTCGACGCCCACACCTGCACGTCCAATAATTTTCAGGTTTGACGCTTTTTCAATCAATTCGCGTGTTACCTGTGTTTGGCTCCGGACAAGTAATGCATCAAAGCCATCTATACGGTCTTCCAATTGTTCCGGAGTCAAGTCGGTTTCCATGACAATGTTTATGCCGTTTGCCTGGCGCAGAGGATAAATTCCCTCTTCGCTGAGTGGATCACTGATCAATACGTGAAAAGTCATTTGGTTTTCTTCCCTTCTGTCAAAAAGACTTGCTGTGCAGCGGCAGTTCCTTTACCGAGTTCGATTTCTTTTCCTACTTTGACCAAACCGATTTCCATTGCGGCAATTGTCTGCAGCATATCTGCCGGCGAGCAATAGCCCATGTGGCCGATGCGGAAAATTGTTTTCGCTAGATGCTGCTGGCCGCCCGCCAATTCCAATGCAAATTCCTTCTTCATCACTTTACGGAATTCCTCGGCATCAAAATCATCCGGTTTTACAGCGGTAACTGTTGGTGATGCATCTTTGTCGGAAGTCAATAATGGGATGCCCAATGCTTTGAAAGCGGCACGGGTCATATCCTTCATCAGGCGATGCCTTGCATAGACTGCCTCCAGCCCTTCTTCTTCCAATAATACAAGCACTTGCTGCAAGCCGAATAAAATCGATAAGGCCGGAGTGAAAGGCGTCGTATCTTTTAGAATATTGTCTCTGTGTTTTTTAAGGTCCAGGTAAAAGCGCGGCTGTGGGTTGGCTTCGATTTTCTTCCAAGCCCGGTCGCTTGCCGCAATGAATGCAAGGCCCGCCGGAAGCATAAAGGCTTTTTGTGAACCGGTGACGACTACGTCGATTCCCCATTTATCCATTTCAGTTTCTGTTCCTGCTACACAAGATACGCCATCGACGATGACCAGGGCTTCAGATACTTCTTTCACAGCAGCAGCCAATTCCTTAATCGGATTCAGGACACCAGTTGAAGTTTCACAAAATGTAGAAAAGACCACTTTGATTTCAGGATGTTCCAGAAGGAAATTTTTCACTGCTTCCGGATCAACCGCGAGGCCCCACTCCACTTCGAATACATGGGTTTGAATACCATATGCTTTACAGATTTTCGCAAAACGATCTCCAAATGCACCTGTTACAAGAACCAGAACTTCTTCGCCCGGAGCAACCGTATTAACCACGGCTGTTTCCAGACCTGCTGTTCCGCTGCCTGTTAAAATCATCACTTCCTGCTTGGTTCCAAAAACGCGTTTTAATCTTGGTCTGATGTCACTGATCATCTCAGATGTACTTTGGCCACGGTGTCCGATCATCGGTTGTGCCATCGCGCGTTGCACACTTGGCGGAATTGGAGTTGGTCCTGGGATTCGTAGAATTTGTTGGTCTGTCAGCATAATGATTTCATTCCCCTCTCGATTTCCCCGCTTTTGCGGGCAGTGATTGTATAAAGACGCAAAAAAAGACTCTCCGCCCTTACATAAAGATGCAAGGGGCGAAGAGTCTTCCATTTCGCGGTACCACCCTAATTCACTGCCGATATACTGGCAGCCTCATTGGTTCACATGCGTAACGGACATGAAGCGAATGGACCTACTGGGGTATTCAATCCACCTATTCAGGAGTGCTGCCCAATGCCGAAACCACTGATTCTCACCAACCATCAGCTCTCTTGAGATTTCTCTGCATGAAGTGTATCTCCATCAACATAGTTAATCTGTATTCTTGAATTGATTCCATCATATACAGCCTGAAATTCATTGTCAATATAGAAAAAATAGTTCGACTTCTTTGTAAACGTTTCCATTTCCTGCAAACGTAGAAGCCATATGGCTCTACTAAAATTTTAAAAATATTTTAATAATTCGATGAAGTGGACCAATTCAGGCTTAAATTCAGAAAAGAACAGATTTTTGTTATAATGATTGTGAATTTATTTCCAAGGAGGAATTGACATGGCAATTGACTCTTCTATCAATAATTACTTATCAGGCAACAGGGATCGTTTTGAATCCATCAGTAAATATATTTGGGACCATCCCGAAACGCGCTACGAAGAATTCAAGTCAGCTGCATTTTTGGCTGATGAATTGGAAAAAGAGGGATTTTCAGTCGAACGCGGGGTCGGCGGCATCGAAACCGCATTTGTCGCTGTTTACGGTGAAGGAAAACCGGTCATCGGATTTCTGGGTGAATTTGATGCCTTATCCGGCCTCAGCCAAAAAGCTAATGTTACCCAACAGGAACCGTTAGAACCAGGCGGCATCGGGCACGGCTGTGGACACAATTTGCTCGGCACCGGCTCACTTGCGGCAGCCTATGCCGTCAAAGCTTATCTCACGGAAAATAAAATCAGCGGAACCATAAAATTTTACGGCTGTCCCGCTGAAGAAGGCGGTTCCGGCAAAACCTTCATGGTACGTGAAGGCGTCTTCGATGGCCTGGATATCGCTTTGACCTGGCACCCTTCCTATGCCAACTCCATCATGAGCTTATCGAGCCTCGCCAATTACCAGGTCTATTTCCGTTTTAAAGGCGTGGCTTCGCACGCCGCCAATTCACCGCATCTCGGACGCAGTGCTCTGGACGCGGTAGAGTTGATGAACGTCGGCGTCAATTACCTGCGCGAACATGTCGTCCAGGAAGCGCGGATGCATTACGCCATCACCAACAGCGGCGGCTTTTCACCGAATGTTGTCCAGTCGGAAGCGGAAGTCCTATACTTGATCCGTGCGCCGAAAGTGGCGCAGGTCGATGAAATCTACAAACGCGTCTGCAAAGTTGCGGAAGGTGCTGCATTGATGACTGAAACCGATATGACAATCGTCTTCGATAAAGCCTGCTCCAATTATGAACCGAACCGGACATTGGAAGCGATTCTAAATGAAAAATTGCAGGAGGCCGGAGCGGTCCAGCCATCTGAGGAAGAAAAGGAATTCGCTGCAGGAATCTGGCAGACTCTTTCTGAAGGGGAGAAAAATAATTTTCTCGCCGGCATGAAAACCTTTGGTTACAGCGGTGACGGCAGTGAGTTCGAAGGCAAATACCTGGCGGACGTCATTTCCGACTATGTTCCTTCAGATGAAGTGATGGCGGGGTCCACCGACGTTTCGGATGTCAGCTGGATCGTTCCCACGGCTCAAGTAACAACGGCCACATCAGCCATCGGCACGCCTCTCCACACGTGGCAGATGGTGACGCAAGGCATCAGTTCTTTTGCCCATAGCGGAATGCTCTTGTCTTCTGAAGCCATGGCGAATACCGCCATCCAGTTGTTCAATAACCCAGAAGACCTTCAGGCGATCAAAGCGGAACACGAAGCGAAGCGCGCCAAAGAACCTTATACTTGCCCGATTCCGGAAGGGGTGCAGCCTTCTGCTTTGAAATAGCGGAAGAAATAAATATTCTTAAGACGCAAAAAAGGCGCCAGAAGGATTATCTGCCGCCTTTTTCTTATGGCTATTAATAAGAGCGTGGCATCTTCAGCACATTCTGGCCGAGATAAGCCAAGATCATATTGTTGCTGACGGGTGCCACTTGGTACATCCGGGTCTCCCTGAATTTCCGCTCGACGTCATACTCATCGACAAATCCATAGCCGCCGAAGGTATCCAGACAGACATTGGCCGCCTGCCAGCTGGCTTCACTCGACAGGAATTTCGCCAAGTTAGCTTGTTCACCGAACTTCTCATTTTCATCAAATCTCCTTGCCGCTTCGTAGCGCATCAAGTCCGCTGCTTTGATCGCTGCATAAGCTCGGGCAATCGGGAACTGGATGCCCTGATTTTCACCGATTTTCCGGTTGAAGACAACACGTTCATTGGCATAGCTGGTGGCTTTGTCGATGAAAAAATAACCGTCGCCAATCGCTTCTGCTGCCAATAAGGTCCGCTCTGCGTTCATGCCGTCCAATACATAACGGAATCCTTGTCCTTCTTGCCCGATCAGGCATTCGGCCGGAATCTCCATGTCCTTATACCAAACTTGGTTGGTTGCGTAATTGAACATGGCACGAACCGGTTCCACTTCCAAGGATTCGGGCTGCTGTTCGCGGATGATCCGCAGATCGACGAGGAACAGGCTAAGTCCTTCAGTCCGCTTTTCCCCCACTTCTTCAATTGGTGTGGTGCGCGCCAGCAGCATCACCAAATCTGATTGCAACAGACGGCTGGTCCAGTTTTTATGGCCGTTGACCCGATAGCCATCTGCTGTTTTCTCAGCGAAGGTTTCGATTGCCGTCGTATTGGAACCGGCATTTTCTTCCGTTACCGAGAAAGCCTGGAAGCGGATCGAGCCATCAGCGATGCCGGGCAGATACTGCTGTTTCTGTTCTTCACTGCCATGCTTCAATAAGGCGCCCATCGTATACATCTGGGCATGGCATCCGGCGGCGTGGCCCCCGGAGCGGTTAATCTCTTCCAAAACGATGGTCGCTTCCGTCATGCCATAGCCCTTGCCTCCGTATTGTTCCGGAATCAAGGCAGCGAGGTTGCCGCTTTTCGTCAACGCATCCACAAACTCATAAGGGTACTCCCGCTCAAGATCCAGCTTTCTCCAATAGGAATTTGGGAACTCCGAACACAGATTCCGCACTTCCTGCCGTAATTGTTCTCTTTCCTGCTGCGTTAATTTCGCCATTGCCATTTTCCCCTTTCGAATGCTGCCTTGTCATTGTGTGGTCAACTTATTTATTTGTTGTTCAGAAAATCCAAACTCCGACAAAATGGAGTGCGTATGTTCCCCGACTTCCGGAATCGGGTTCATGACGGTATCGACTTCATCTGAAGTGACAGGCGGGATAAGCGCCTTCAATTTCCCAACCGGCGAATCCACTTCCCGCCAGCGATTGCGTGCTGCCAACTGCGGATGTTCCACCAGTTCGTTCATGGTATTGAGGCGCGCGTTGGCGATCCGTGACTGTTCCAGCCGTTCGATTACCTGCCCGGAATCCATTTCTTGAAAAACATCTTCGATGATGCTTTTCAGGGCTGTTTTATTGGCTACGCGCTGGGAATTGCTGTTGAACAAAGGATCAGACGCCAGCTCAGGGTTTTTTAATACAGTTTCACAGAATTCAACCCATTCCCGTTCATTTTGAATCCCCATAAAGACCATTTTGCCATCCCCGGCTTCAAACGGGCCATATGGATAAATCGTGGCATGGCTTGCCCCGGTCCGCGGCGGTTCGTTGTCCCCGTAAGCGGAATAATAGAGCGGATAGCCCATCCATTCCGCCAGCGCTTCCAGCATGGACACTTCAATGATTGCGCCTTTCCCTGTTTTATAGCGTGCAATGATGGCGGTCAACACCCCGGTATAGGCATACATTCCCGCCGCAATATCCGCAATGGAGATGCCGGCTTTGGACGGGGTATCTTCCGTCCCAGTTACGGACACCAACCCTGCTTCGCATTGGATCAGCAGGTCATAGGCTTTTTTATTGGTATACGGGCCAAAGGTGCCATAACCCGAAATGGAACAGATGATTAGCTTCGGATATTTCGCCTTCAATTCTTCTGCGCTGAATCCAAGGCGGTCCACCGCGCCAGGAGCCAAATTATGAAGAAACACGTCGGCCTCTTCCAATAATTTATACAAAACCTCTTTGGCTTCTTCCTGCTTCAGATCCAGCGCCAACGATTCTTTGGAGCGATTGATCCAGACAAAATGGCTGGCCATCCCTTTCACCGTCTTATCATAGTTTCGGGCGAAATCACCCACTCCCGGCCGTTCCACTTTAATGACCCGGGCACCCAAATCGGCCAATTGTCTTGTGGCAAAAGGCGCTGCAACAGCCTGTTCCAAAGAAACAACGGTTATGCCTTCCAATGGCAACATATAAATCCCTCCTTAACAGAGTAATATCGATTTTAAAAAGTCAGCTCAATCTAAACACTTCATCAAATCAAATCAACCCAATCCAATTCCACCAGGTGGCGGCGACCAGAACAGTGGCTGCCATGGAAATGACAGTGGCGTATAAACCAGGCTTCAAAAAATCTTTCTGTGAAATCATTCCGGTGCTGTGGGCAATCAAATTCGGCATCGATTCAACAATCAGAACAAATCCGAAAAGGCAGGTCAAGCCTGTTGTAAAAGCAATGGCCAAAGGATCGATGCCGGCATTTTGGGCCACCCTGATAACAATCGGCACCAGGACAACAACGGCAGTGGCGACATTGGAAATCATTTTATGGAAGATTTGCGCCAGGACGATGACGATCACTACTGCAGAAAACGGATTTTGAATAAGCTGCATAAACCAGCCGACACTCAAGTATTGGCTGATGGTGGTTGCGGCGCCAGAATCCACAAATGTGTAACCCATCGATAAGGTGACGCTGATCAGCAAAACGGTATTGTAATTGATGCGGACGACAGGCTCCCAAGCGGCGACTCCGATAATGGGCAATGTCATCAACACCACACCGGCCAGGGCGGGAACGCTTGGATGCAGACCATGAAGAGGCTCTGTCAGCCAAAAAACCACTATCGTCAGCAGAATAGCCAAACAACGGATCTCCCGGGCATTAACGGGTCCTAATTCTTTCAGCTTCTCTGTCATTTCATCTTTGATTGCCGGAAAGTATCGCTGCTCTTCCGGCAATGGAAAAACTTTCAACAGCATGAGCCATATTGCCGGAATCAATATCAGCCAGATCGGGAATGTGTAATAGAACCACTCGAAATACGTGATATTGATTCCCGCAAAACGATTGAGCAGTTCCACTGTCAAAATATTGCCGATTGCCGCAGTCATGACAGATGTTCCGCTGATGATGCCGCCAAAAGCGACTCCGAGCATGATCATTTTCCGCAAATTCCCACCCGGCTCTGCATGGGTCGTTTCAATGATCATGGTTGAAACGGGCAGAATCAGTGCAGACCGGACAGCAGTGGAAGGGATAAAAAATGCCTGGATCTGCTGAATGATGATGATGCTGCCGAGCAGACCAGCTGAGCGGCCGCCCCATTTTTTCAGGATTGTGTAGCTCATCCGTTTGATCAAGGCCGTTTCATTGACCGCCGTGGCAAGCATCATGCCCCCGACAATCAAATAAGTTGCCGGTGACGCGAATCCACTGAAGATGACCGATGTATCGGCGATACCGAACAACAGCATCAACAATAGAATGATCAAGGCCGTCAACCCGATCGGAATCGGTTCCAATGACCATAAGATAATTCCGAGCGTAATGATGCTGGTCATCACTTTAGCGGCGTAGGAAAACTCATCTGGCAATAAAAAATAGACAGCAAGGAAACCCAAAACCGCTATTCCTATAAACAGGAGCGTTCTCCTGCTTTCCGCCGGATTGCTTTTCATGCTTCCTTACCTCCCTTTTCGCAGCCGAGCAGGTTCCGTTTATAACAGAAAGATGTTTCCATATTTTTTTTAGGACGCGTAACAGATCCATCCGCCAAAATGGTTGGTCTTAAAGAAGTTGGCGATCCGGTGAAATCCCGAGTCCCTCAGCAATTGACGAATTTGAGCTTCAGAAATCGAGGATTCCGTTAAAGTGCCTTTCATCAATTCCTCCACTTTTTGCTCTGGCAGGCTGGTCATGTCCAGCCAGTAGTTTTTCCATAAAGCCACCAGTTCTTTAAATTCGGGATCGTCTGGGTCTCCGAATTTACTGACCAATACGAAAGGGGCGCCTGAATCCAAATGGCTTCTTATTTTTGTCAGCAATGCCTTTTTCTCTTCTATCTGGGGAACGAAGTGCAGAACCAGGATGCAGGTCGCGCCATCAAAACGCTTTTCTGCCGGTACATCCATTACCGTGCCCTTCACCCATTCGATGCGGTCTTGGATTCCTGCCTGCGCCGCTTTGGCTTTCGCAGCTTCCAACATGGCTTTTGCCGGATCGACTGCTGTAAACCGCCAGCCTTGGTTCGGAACGCCAAAAGCTTTCAATTCGTTGCCGCCGCCGCAGCCGACCACCAGCACTTCTGCCTGCTCATTCAGCGCATTGCGAAGGAAGGTTTGTGACAAGCGCAGCATCGGATCGTAAGTCGGCAATGTCCGTCTTACCCCTTTGTCATATTCAGTCGCAATATCCTGATTGAATTCCATTTTGCCTGTCACTTCTTCACCTCCCATTTTTTGTCCTTACTTGCCGATCGTCAGCAACAGCTCATATAAATTGGCCTTTTCTTCAAAGCCGATTCCCGGCACTTCCGGGAGCCGGACATAGCCGTCCTCTACTGCGTAGCGATCCGCAAATCCGCCAAAAGGTTCGAAGACGCCTGGATAAGATTCATTGCCGTGAAGCTCCAGACCTGCCGCAATGTTGAGAGACAATTGGTGGCCGCCATGCGGGATGCAGCGGCGCGAAGACCAGCCATGGTCTTTCAGCATGTCGAGGATCCGCAGATACTCCACCAACCCATAGCTGAGGGCACAGTCGAATTGCAGAAAATCTTTTTCCGGGTCCATCCCTCCATAGCGGATTAAATTGGTGGCATCCTGAAGTGAAAATAGGTTTTCGCCGGTAGCTAAGGCATGCGGATAACGTTTGGAGAGCTCTGCCTGCAAATGATAATCCAATGGGTCTCCTGCTTCTTCATACCAAATCAGTCCATAGTCTTTCACTTTTTCACCAAACTCAATGGCATAGTCCAAATCGAAGCGGCCATTGGCATCTACCATCAAGCCGCTGCCTTTCGGCAAAATGTCCAGAACCGCTTCAATTCGCTGCAGGTCTTCATTCAATGGCGCGCCGCCTACTTTCATTTTCACGTCACGGTAGCCCAGGTCCAAATAGCCTTTCATCTCATCTTGAAGCTCAACCACTCCTTTATCGGGGAAATAATAACCGCCTGCTGCATAAATATAGACTTTGTCATCCGTTTCCCCAGTTCCATAGCGGTCCGCCAGCAGCTGGTACAAAGGCTTTTCCTCTATTTTCGCAACGGCATCCCAAACAGCCATGTCAATGACGCCCACCGCAACTGCACGCTCACCATGACCGCCTGGCTTTTCATTGGCCATGATGATTTTATGTATTTTGTGGGGATCCAGGTTGCCTCCATCGTCTGTCACAATGTCTTTCGGATCCGCTTCCAGAAGCCGGGGGATAAAGCGTTCTTCCAATAAACAAGTGGGTGCGTACCTTCCATTCGAATTAAACCCGTAGCCCACTACAGGTTTTCCGTTTTTGACGACATCAGTAGTGATCGCCAAAGCTGAAGTCGTCATTTTGCTGAAATCTATATAAGCATTGCGGATGGGACTTCTGATTGGCACTGTCTTGACATCGATTTTCACTATTTTCACTTTGCTCACCTCATCATTTTTAATGGGAAGATTGTTCAATAGTCTCTATTCTGCAGGATTCGTTTAGCTTTTTTATAGACAGGATAATCGACAAACTGTCCGCTGACTTTAATCGAAGCTTTGCCTGTTTTTTCAGCTTGTTCAAATGCTTCGACGATTTCTCCAGCCAAGGCAAGTTCTTCCTCTGAAGGCGAAAATACTTGATGGACAACTCCCAATTGTTTCGGGTGGATGACCAGCTTCGCTTTGAAGCCCAGCTGTTTGGCAAAAACCGTCTGCGCCTTTAGGCCGTCTTCATCCGTCAAATCAGGGAAAACCGCATCGATCGGCGAGCCGATTCCTGCAGCTTTTGAAGCGATCACCAATTGGGAACGGGCATACAATAATTCCAGCCCGCCAGCTGTAAGTTCACATTCGATATCCAGTGAAAAGTCGATTGACCCGAAAGCCAGAGCCGAAACCAGTGGATCCGCGGATGCAATCGCATATGCAAACTGAATCCCCCGCGCACTTTCTATCAAGGGAATTACATCAACTGTTTTGTCCCCGGCGATGCCCCGTATTCTTTGGCAGACCTTTTGCATGTCCTGTTCACTTTCCGCTTTTGGAATCATAATTCCATCTGCGCCACCAGTGATCGCCTCTTCTAAATCGGCTTCCCATAGATCGGTGTCCAGACCGTTGATGCGGACAATAACCCTGCGTTCAGACTGATGCGCCTCCAATGCTTCTTTCATTATTTTCCGCGCTGTTTGCTTTTCCGAGACCGCCACCGCATCCTCTAAATCCACGATAACAATGTCAGCTATTGATGAGAACGCTTTCTTTATAATGGAAAGATCTCTAGCTGGAACAAATAAATAGGAGCTTGATGTATTCATTGTGTTCTCTCCAATCATTGGATATTGGATACAATATTAATTTAATTCTCATCTTACTAAATGATTCAGCTATTGTAAAATATTTTTCAGAACATTTAGTTCTTTTGAAACCACAGCTGTATCCCTATTCAGAACACGCTAACTTCTTATTGTTTTCTGAGATTGGCGATGATTTCATCAGTCACTTCAGAAGTGGAAGAGCTGCCGCCAATATCCGCCGTCTTGATGCCGGACTGCATAGAGGCTTCGATAGCTTCGAGCAATAACGTACCCATTTCCAGTTCCCCGAAATGATCGAGCATCATTTTGGCTGTCCAGATCTGGCCGATGGGATTAGCGATCCCTTTGCCAAAAATATCCGGTGCTGAGCCATGAACCGGTTCGAACATGGATGGGTATTTTCCATTTAAATTGATATTTCCTGCCGGTGCTATTCCGATGCTGCCCATTATGGCCGCGCCGATATCGCTTAAAATATCGCCGAACAAGTTGCTGGCTACTACAACATCCAGCGTCTGCGGCTTGGTGATGAAAAAAGCAGAGAGCGCATCAATGTGCTCGCTATTGGTTTGGATGTCTCCGTAATTGGTTGCAACTTCTTTGAAGACTTCATCCCAAAACGGCATGGAGTGGACGATTCCATTGGATTTGGTTGCGCTCGTCACCCGGCCATTTCGTTGTTTTGCCAATTCAAATGCATACTCGATGACACGTGAAACCCCTTTTTTCGTGAACACCGCATTTTGGATGACAATCTCATCTTCTCCACTGTGGACTCTGCCGCCAATACTGCTGTATTCGCCTTCGCTGTTCTCTCGGACAATCATGATATCGAAGTCCCGCGGATTTGCTAAAGGGGAGACAATGCCTTTCAACTGTTTGGCAGGCCGGATATTGATGACCTGCTCAAATTCCCGGCGGATTTTCAGCAGCAAGCCGCCCAGCGAAATATGGTCAGCCACTAATGCGGGATCTCCGACAGCCCCCAGGAAAACCGCGTCACTTTGTGCGATTTGGCTCAAGCCGTCCTTCGGCATCATTTCCCCGTGTTGGACATAATATTCCGAGCTCCACGGATGATGTGTCGAGTTGAATTTTAATCCCCCGTGGATTTCTGCTATCGCATCCAGGACACGCAATGCCTCAGGAACCACTTCTTTTCCGATGCCATCCCCTGGAATAACCGCTAACTCCATCTGCTTCATACTGTCTGCCCCTCTCCCTTTATCAAACACTCTACAAATAACGACCTTTATTCTTTCATCATCATTTCGATCAAGTTTTCTTTGGTTCTCAAAATATGCTTTTCAGTAATTCTCCTTAACCGGACTTCGTCCTTCTGTTTTACGTATTCCAGCATTAAGCGATGCTCTTCATGCGAATCTGCCAAATGGTTCGACAAGAGGCTCGGTGTGTACGGAGGAATCCCTTTCCATAAGGTTTCGATAAACCCTTGAATTCTTCTCCATGGGCAACTCTCCCTTAAAATCCGATGGAATTCGGCGTTCAGCTTCATAAAGACTTCGACATCGCTTTCATCGGCTTTCAACTTAATCATCTCATTGTAAAGATGCTCAAGTTCCTGTATTTCTTCTTCCCCTAAATAAGGGAGCGATTTCACAACCGCCTGGCCTTCGAGGAGCGCTCTCAATTGGTAGATTTCTTCAATATCCTCAGTGGAAATCGGTGTGACCACTGCGCCTCTTCTTGGCTCAATTCTGACCAAACCTTCCACTTCCAGCTGGCGCAGCGCTTCCCTCAGCGGCATTCGGCTAACGCCTAATTTTTGTGCCCATTCCTCCTGCATCAAACGTTCGCCCATTTTGAACTCGCCTTTGAGAATTAATTCCCTCAGTTTATTTGTCACTTTATACTGTAGAGTGGCTCTATCCTGCTCTGTCAGTTTAAATTTCTCCATATGGCAGCACCCCTTAAATACGTTTCCCTTTAAATTCAGGAAAGAATAATTGTATTTTATCATTAAAAACCACCTTCGCGTATCAGCGTCACTAGGACCCCTTGATTTCCACGGAAAACATTTCTTCGATATATTTCACAATCGCAGTATGGTCCTGATCGCCGCCCCCTTGGGACCAAGCGTGTTTCCACAGCTGGAATGACGCACTGGAAATAAACATCGGCACCTTTTCTTCCTCTGCCATCGCCATTGCGATTTTCAGGTCTTTGACCATCAAATCCAACGTAAAGCCAACTTCGAATTTCCGCGTCAACACTTGATTGGGAAATTTGAAGTCACTGGAAAAGCTTTTGCCCGTACTGGCGTTGATGACATTCAGCATCTTTTCAGGATCAAGGCCCAGTTTCACGCCAAGTGCCATCGCTTCTCCCGTCGCCGCTAAAGTGGTTGCAGAGATCATATTATTCAATGCTTTGATCGTGTGCCCCGCTCCCGCTTCTCCGACATGAAAAATATTTGCTCCCATGCATTCCAGCAGCGGTTTTGCTCTTTCGAAGTCTGCTTCCTCACCTCCGACCATGATCGATAGAGTTCCTTCTTCCGCCTTTTTGACGCCTCCACTCACGGGGGCATCAATCATCTTCAGTCCTTTTTCTTTCAGCAAAGCACTCAGTTCTTTTGTTACAGAAGGGATGGATGTCGTCATTTCAATCAGCAGGCTATCGGAATCCATGCCTTCCATCAACCCTTCCGGACCTGTCAGCGTTTCTTTGACAATGAACACATTCGGCAAGACCGTGAGGATGTATGGATAGTTTCTGGCTAAATCAGCGGGACTTGTTGCCTCTTTTGCTCCAAGCTCGACGAATTTTCGGACGAATTCTTTATTGACGTCAAAAACACCGACTTCCACTCCTTGTTCCAACAGTCTTTTCACCATGCGGCCGCCCATATTCCCCAATCCAATAATTCCTGCCTTCATCTTTGCCGCCCCCTTTTGGGTATCTCGCCGATCATCTTTCATTGCTTGTATTTCGCGACTCCATCCTTGTAGATGTCGCCGCCATGGATATCATTGATGACGAATACCGGAAAATCTTCAATGGTCAATTTCCGGATAGCTTCTGTCCCTAAATCTTCATAAGCTACGACTTCCGCCTGTTTGATCGAACGGGCAATCAAAGCAGCTGCACCACCGACAGCACCGAAATAAACCGCTTGGTGTTCCAGCAAGGAAGTGATGACCTCTTCACTTCGATAACCCTTGCCGATCATTCCTTTCAACCCTTTTTCAAGAAGAGCCGGCGTATAGAGATCCATTCTGCCGCTTGTCGTCGGGCCCGCCGAACCGATCACTTCTCCAGGTTTTGCAGGAGTCGGCCCCGTATAATACAAAACCTGGCCATCCAGCTCAATGGGAAGCGGTATACCTTCTTTTTCCTGTTCCACCATCCGCTTATGGGCCGCATCCCGTGCAGTGTAAACGACTCCCGAAAGCAATACGCGGTCTCCCGCTTTCAGTGATTCAATGTCTCCGCCGCTCAAAGGCAGACTGATTTTCTTCTGCATCTTTATTTCACCTCATTTCAAACTGATCGTTTGGTGGCGGCTCGCGTGGCAGTTCAAATTGACAGCCACCGGCAACGCTGCGATGTGGCAGGACTCGAGTTCCACTTTGACATCCAAGGCCGTCGTGCTGCCGCCCATTCCCTGAGGTCCGATGCCCAGGCGGTTGATTTGTTCCATCAATTCCAGCTCAAGTTCTGCAACTGCCGGATCTTCATGGCGTACCCCTAAAGGACGGAACAATGATTTTTTCGCCAGAAAAGCACAGCGCTCAAAATTTCCGCCGATTCCAATGCCGACCACCAGCGGCGGACAGGCATTCGGCCCGGCTTCTTTGACGATGGATAAAATATATTCCTTGGCGCCTTCCATGCCGTCAGACGGCTTGAGCATTTTCAATGCACTCATGTTTTCAGCCCCGCCGCCTTTGGCTGTCATATGGAGCGTCAATTCTTCCCCTTCCACCAAATCGATATGGACAATGGCTGGCGTATTGTTTCCTGTATTCTTCCGGTTCATCGGATTATAGACCATCGAATTTCTTAAATAGCCTTCACCATAGCCTTTTTCGACACCTTCGTTAATGGCATCCACTAATCTTCCGCCGACAATGTGGCAATCCTGGCCAACCTCGACCATAAAGACTGCCGTTCCGGTATCCTGGCACATGGGTACTCTTTCAGCCTTGGCAATATCTGCGTTATCAATCAGCTGTGTCAACACTTCCTTGCCGGTTTCCGAACGTTCCGTCTGCAATGCCTGTTTAAATGCCGAGTAGACATCTTCTCCAAGATTGTAATTGGACTCCATGCACATGGCTTTTACTTCTTCCACAATTTTTTCGTAGGCGATTTCATTCATTTGTCTCCCTCCGTTCTTTTTGGCGCTCCACTGATGTAAAAAGTACCCAGCGCCTTCGCCACCAATTTCCCCGTATCATCATGGATAGCGCATTCAGACACAACCGTGGTTCTGCCTTGCCTTAAAATAAGGGGAGTCGCAATCAACCGCATACCTTGGCCTTTTTCAATGAAATTCACTTTCAGTTCCAAAGTGAAGACTTTTTCACCTTCTGTTAAATTCTGCAGGATGCTGAAACCGATGGCGACATCGGCCAATGTATAAATGGCACCGCCTTGTGCCACGCCATAGGTATTTTCGTTCTGAAAACCTAATGCCATCTCTGTCGTTCCGTCCTGATTCTGCACCATGCCTAAAAATCGCCCAAGAAAATGCATGGGTACAGCATTTCCGGTTAGATCAGCCTGCGGCTCCTGCAAAAGTGATAATAGGTAAGCCGCTTGCTTCAGTTCATTTTCATTTAAACTTTGCAGTTGCTTTTGAAGTTTTGCGACTTCCATCTTTTGCCCACTGTTCTGTTTCATGGAGACGCCCTCTTTGCATGAATTCTTTTTTATCCTGCTTCCGTTTCAATCGCAGCAAAAACCGCTTTACAATGTATCCATCAAATCACCGATATTCTCTGCTGATTCCAAGTCCATCAAGCTCTCCGCTAATATTTGCCGCTGTTCAACAGTCAACTTCGTGGCCATCCCCATAAATTTCTCAAGCAGTTCTTCTGAAGTCACTGCATTTTCAGGGTCGCCTTTTGGAAAATCAGTTTGTCTGCTGATTTTCTCCCCATTTTTCAACAGAACACTGACGGCGGCTCCCCACTGCTTCGGATAACTGCCGTCAATAGCAGGATCTGTGTGGACATTCACTTTTTTCACCAGCGACCGAATATCTTCATCCCATAGCTTATCCCCATTGAAATCATCCAGACCCGCGCGGCCATTCAACAATGCCAATGCCGAACAAAATTGGAGACTGAATTTAGCGGCGTATTCTGTCTGTGGATCAGGATCATCCGTAATAGTAAGCGCAACTTGATAGGAATCTACTTCCACCGATTCGATATCCTCTAATGCAGGGTTTTGTTCTTTAAAGACATCAATCAGTAAATCGACAGCATGATGTGTATGGCGGCATGAGGCATGGATCTTAAAAGAATTCTCCAAAATCTTGAACTCCCGACCCAGATTTTCCGTTATTCTTGAAGCATCATGCTGCTCGCTCATGGCATTAAAAAAGCCGCGGTCGCCTTCGAGTATTTTTTTCGGTCCCGTAAAGCCCTTTTTGGCGAGCAAAGCGGCCATTGTTCCGTTCATTGCCGCTTTTCCGGTATGCAGCTGCTTGGTCATCGCTCCATCTACAATGAATTCCCATAATCCCGCCGCCTGTGAACCTGCGTTCCCTAACGCACTGACCATTTCATCTTCCGTTAAACCGAGCAGTTTTCCGGCCGCTGTTGCAGCGCCAAAAGTGCCGCAGGTGGCCGTATTGTGCCAGTAATAATAATGGGAAGGCGATACCGCTTCCCCGATTCTGAAACAAACTTCGTATCCAGCCACTACGGCAGTGATCAGTTCTTTTCCGCTTAGCTCTTTCCATTCCGCAATCGCAAGTGCCGCTGGAATGACAACAGTCGCCGCATGGACAATGGACCCTTTATGGATATCATCGAGTTCCATCACATGGCTTGCTGCTCCGTTCACCAAAGCCGCATGTATCGTGCTGGATTTTCCGCCTGTAAACAGCTTGGCCTGTTCATGGCCTCCCATTTCTTTTACAAGATCACTGACCATTTGAACAGGTTTCTTATCTGACCCCGCAATTGCTGAACCGAAATAATCGAGAATGCAGAGTTTCGTAAACTCTACCACTTCTTTTGGCAACTCATCATATGAAAGATCTAAGCTGTACCTCGCCAATTGTCTGCTTAACTCCATTTTAGGCTTCCCCTCCATTAACGTGCTGAATGCTTTAGCAGCTTGTCATTTCCCTTGCCAGTTCGGCTGTCGTTTTTCATTGAAGGCCAATACACCTTCCAGGCGATCTTCTGAATTTGCGCATTTATAATATTGATCGAGTTCAATGGAAAGCGCTGTATTCATATCCGTATGAATGCCCACAGCGATGGATTTTTTGATGGATTGCAGGGATAACGGCGCATTTTGCGCAATTTCCTTCGCCACTTCCAGCGTCTTCGGCATCAGCTCTTCTTTCGAAAAGACGCCGTTTAGAATGCCGACATCCAATGCTTTGGCTGCATCCACCTGATTTCCTCTAAACAGCATCTCTTTCGCCAACCCGACCGGAATCGCACGCGGCAATAATTGCGTTCCGCCGACACCCGGGATGATGCCAAGCTTCACTTCAGGCAATCCCATCTTGGCGTGTTCCGCTGCATAGCGGAGGTCGCAGCTTAGCAGCATCTCCATGCCGCCGCCTAGTGCAAAGCCGTTGACCGCTGCAATTACGGGAAACTTGAAGTTCCGCAGCAGTTCATAAGCATCTTCAAAAATGTCATGCTGCTGTTTCCATTGTTCATTGGTCATCCCTTTCCGTTCTTTTAAATCCGCTCCCGCACAAAAGCTCTTTTCCCCTTTGGCGGTCAATACCAGAACCCGCAATTCCTTTTGCTGCTCCAGCGATTTCAGGCATTCAATCAGCTCAATGCCCATTTTCGTATTCAGCGAGTTCATCGCTTCCGGCCTGTTCAATTCAATTACAAAGACATTTTCATCACAATGTTCTTCATTTAAAATTAAGGTTTCCCAATTGGTCATGGTGGCATCCTCCAAGTTTTAGATAAGTTCTATTTCTTTGCCGGAACTGGATATTTCCGGTCGTAGGGCCCTGCTTTCAGAATGTAGCTGGGTGTTTCGTGGCCAACAAATTGTTGAAGCATTTGCGAAGCGGACATTAATCCCTCCAGAGACAGGCCTGTCTCTATTCCCATGCTGTGCAGCATATGGACCACATCTTCTGTACAAATATTCCCTGTTGCACCCGGGGCGAATGGACAGCCGCCAAGACCGCCTAAAGAAGCGTCGAAACTTGTGATGCCCGCTTGCATGGCCCCCACCATATTGGCAAGCCCCATGCCTCTTGTGTTATGAAAATGGAGATTAAACGATTGTTCCGGAAACTTGGCTGCCATTTCCGATACCAAATCGTAGACCTGCTGCGGATTCGCCATGCCCGTGGTATCTGCAAGTGTGATGGTTTCTACATTCAACAGCACCAATTGCTCCAGGATCCACTGGATTCTGCCTTTCTTCACTTCACCTTCAAAAGGGCAGCCGAAAGTTGTAGCAATCGATACATTCACTAACATTCCGTAACCTTCACAATAAACAAGAATTTCTTTAAATTCCTCTAAAGATTCTTGTGTACTTTTCTGCACATTTTGCTGATTGTGCGTATCACTTGCCGAAAAGACGAAATTCAACCTTTCTACACCTTTTTCCTGGGCGTTCTTTGCTCCTTTTAAATTCGGGATTAGGGCAATCAGTTCGAGCTGATTCGATTCTGTTGAAATCAACTCAAACAATTCACCACTGTTTGCCATTTGCGGGACTAGCTTCGGATGAACGAAAGAACCAAATTCCACTGTTCGAAGATTGGCTTTCACCAATTGATCAAATAAAGTTTTTTTCTCTTCCACCGTCAGCACTTTGCCTTCCAACTGCAGCCCGTCTCTCAATACCACTTCGTTGATCTTCACTTTTTTAGGC
Source organism: Planococcus sp. BI3 (assembly GCF_056680115.1). Taxonomy (NCBI): domain Bacteria; kingdom Bacillati; phylum Bacillota; class Bacilli; order Caryophanales; family Caryophanaceae; genus Planococcus; species Planococcus sp. BI3. Next base: position 3,207,853 of record NZ_CM155266.1, on the reverse strand, counting down.
AGATGCATTTTGATTCCCCTCAGTTCCGAAATTGATTGGTATAATTTTACCAATAGTGTATATTGTACAGAAACAAGAATCAGGAAGATTCGTTTAATGATTGGAAGGAGAGAATGTCATGGAGATTTTTAATATTTTCTTGAATATCATCGTCCCCATCCTCATTTTGATAGGACTCGGGGCATTTTTGCATTTGAAATTCCATTTTGATTTGAATACACTGGCAAAAATCAACATTTATTATTTGGTGCCAGGATTAATTTTTATCCGTCTCTACGAAACTGATTTGGCTTGGGAAATGTTTTTTAAAGTATTGGCGTTTTTTATTTTTTTGTCAATATTCTTGTATTTTGTATCCAAGCTAATCAGTAAGCTTCTCGGTTTCAGCAAAGGGCTGGATATTGCCTTTTCCCATAGTTCTTTGTTCTACAACTCAGGCAACTATGGCATTTCCGTAAACGATTTGGCATTTCGCCAGGATCCGATCGCCATGGCGGTCCAGGTATTGGTCCTTACGTTTCAAAACTTGCTGGTCTATTCCTACGGCATTATCAGCTTGCAACGGCTGGACAAAACCAAGATCAAGGCTACCGTCCCTTATTTTAAAATGCCGGTGCTTTATGCGATGTTTTTCGGTCTCATACTGAATGCTTTTGATCTGACACTTCCACAATTCCTGTACACGCCGGGCTCTTATATTGCAGATGCCTTGATTGCGTTGGCTCTTTTGACACTGGGTGCGCAAGTCGTCCAGCTGAATTTCACTAAAAATATGCTCACGGTCTACTTGAGCGTAGGCGTCAGGCTCATCATCAGCCCGCTTCTTGCCTTTATCATCATTCAATTCCTTAACGTCGATACCATCACAGCTCAAGCGATGTTCATTGCTTCTGCCGTTCCAAGTTCCGTAAACAGTGCCATCATTGCACAGGAATACGAAAATGAAACTGCATTTGCTGCTCAAGCTGTTCTTGCATCAACTATTTTCAGCGCCTTATCCGTAACGATCGTGATTTTTCTGTCGCGGATCCTTTTTGTTTAAGGAAATTCGGGTTATTGTTCTTTGTCCATTTCATCAAATACTTCTTTTGCTGTCCGGAAGCTGTCAATCGCCGCTGGTACACCGCAATATATGGCGGCCTGCAGGAAAACCTCCTGAATTTCGTCTTTTGTCAAGCCGTTATTGATGGCGCCTCTGACATGCAGCTTTAGTTCATGCGGCCGGTTCAATGCCGTAATCATGGCGAGATTCAACATGCTCCGCGTCTTTTTCGGCAAGCCCGGCCGCGCCCAAATCTCCCCCCAGCAATACTCCGTCACCAATTCCTGCATCGGCATATTAAAGTCCGTCGCATTTTGAATCGATTTGTCCACGTATTCTGCTCCTAGCACACTTCTGCGTATTTCCAATCCCTGTTCAAATTTCTCTTTGTTCATCTTCCATTCTCCTGTCTGTAAGGTATTTTTTTGACTGGATGCTGCGTGGTGAAAATTCCTATTTCAAATAATTCTTGTTTTTAGCAAGATCTTAAACTGAAAAAAGCTGGCTATGGTGACAGCCAACTTTTTTAGTTCTCTTCAAGTATTATTGGCCTGCTGCTTCACGTGCCGCTTCGTATACATCTGCGCCGATTTCATCTTCGAACTCGTCATAGATGGGCTCCAATGCTGTACGGAACTCCTCGATTTGTTCTGGTGTCAACTCGATGATTTCAACCAGCCCTCTTTCACGAATCAGTTCAAGAGCTTCCTCGTTCAGACTTGTTGCTTCTTCACGGGCCACTGATGTCCCTTCATCCAAACCACCCTGCACAATTTCTTTTGTTTCTTCATTCATGCTGTCCCAAAACTCTGTATTGGTGAAAACAGCATAATCCACACGCGTATGGTTCATGATTGTCATATAATCTTGGACTTCATCAAATTTCTTGGATTCGATGTTGCTGAATGTATTTTCCTGTCCCTCTACTACACCTTGGTCCAGTGCTGTGTAAAGTTCGCCAAACGGAATGGACTCAGATCCGGCTCCAAGAGCAGAATAGATGGCTTCCAGCACTTGGCCGCCCTGTGTACGGAATTTCAGGCCTTGAAAATCATCCGGTGAATCGATTGGCCGTTCGTTGTTAGTGATGTGCTTACCGCCGTTCGGCCACATGGATAATCCAAGTACGCCGTCACCTTCCAGGCTCCCCAGAATTTCCTGGCCTTTTTCGCCATCCCAGAATGCAATCGCCTGTTCATCTGTTTCAAACATGAACGGAAGAGCCGGCACATTGAATTGCGGGTTGTTGCCGACAAACTTCGTCAAATCCGGTGCAATGAACTGAACATTATTCGAGGCCAGGTTCTGGTACTCATCCTGATCTCCGAACAACGAACTATTCGGATAAATCTCCACTTCGATAGCGCCATCGGATTCTGTTTCAATATACTCTTTCATCGCTAATGCACCTTGGTGTTTCGGTGTATTCTCAGCTACTACATGGGAGAATTTGATTGTCATTTCCTGGACACCTTCTGCAGCACCTTCCCCACCGGTCGCTGCTTCATCACTGCCACAAGCGGACAATACAAGTGCTGACATTAAAAGTGACGTGGATAGAAAATACTTTTTCATCTAAAGAACCCCCTTATTGGTTTTTGGACCTGTGCTTACTTAAATTTTTTTGTAAGGGCTTTCATTTTAGAGCTTCACCTTCCTTTCTTCCAGCCCTGCTCCCCGTATTTACAAAAAATTTTAAGTTGCTCTCCTTCAAATGAATTTTGGATACAACTCACAACAAAATTAGCATAGAAAAAAAATATTGTAAAGAAAAAATCGAATATTCAATTTTATTTTATACTAATATTTCACTTCTATTGGTAAAATATAACGTTTATTAACAAAGTTCCAAGGGTTTAATTGAACCCAAATACCTATTTAAATTTTTAGTCTATTCAAAATTTTAACTTGTTATTCAATAAAACTTGTATTATGATTTGACTAATTCTTTTCGTATCCAAAATACAAAGTAGTAAGGAGAGGATCTAAATGAAATACTTGAATTATATTGAAAGCGCTTTCTCCATTGTCTTGTTCTTGTTTGGAATCGGCATCAGCCTCTACTCGGTCTTCATGCGCTATATTGTGGGAAGCTCGCAAAGTTGGGCAACGGAAATCTATACTATGCTTTTAGTTTGGGCCATTTTCATCGGTTTCTCCTCTGCTTTAAAAGAAGATAAGCACATTGCGATAGATGTACTTTATGATCGATTCGGTCCTAAGATGCAGCATTTCTCTCAAGTGCTCACTTTATTGGTTGGCGCAGCATTCAGTATTTTCATTATTTGGACCGGTATGGATATGGTGACCACAGCTTACAGTCAGGATATCAAAACCATTGATGTCGGCTTCCCGATCTGGATCAATTACCTGATCATGCCGATTGCGGGTACTTTGCTGTTTATCCGTTTTTGTGAAAAAGCTTACCGATACTTTGTCAGGAAAGAAAATGTGACGGGCGGAGGAGATGCAGAATGGAAGCAGCAGTAATCGTAATCGTCTTACTTTTCGTCTTTGCTTTCTTACGGGTGCCGATCGCCATCAGTTTGGCAGTATCGAGTATTGTCGGGCTCTACATGGTGGACTTTTCGTTGAATACGGTGATCCAGAGAATGTTCACGGGAGTAAACAGCACCACTTTGATGGCGATTCCCGGATTTGTTTTCGCTGGATTGATCATGGCCAAAGGTGGAATCTCCAAATACTTGATCGAATGCATCCGTTCCTGGGTAGGCCATACCAAAGGCGGCTTATCAGTAGTCACCATCATCACCTGTATGATTTTTGCTGCGATTTCAGGTTCAAGTCCGGCGACAGCGGCTGCGATCGGTGCCATTATGATTCCGATGATGGTCAAAGCAGGCTACGACAAGAGCTATTCAATGGGATTGGTGGCTGCTGCTGGAACATTGGGGATTCTGATTCCTCCTTCGATTCCGTTGATTCTGTACGGTTCAGTTTCTGAACAATCCACAGGCAGATTATTCTCTGCCGGGATCCTTCCTGGACTGCTACTCGGTTTAGCTTTGATCATCTATGCAGTCCTTGTGGCTTACCGGAAAAATTACGGCGGCTTGCCGAAGGTTCCTTTAAAAGACCGGTGGCGCCCTACACTGAAAGCTACTTGGGGGCTTATCATGCCGGTTCTTATCCTAGGCAGCATCTATACGGGGATTGTCACCCCGACAGAAGCCTCATTTGTAGCTGCATTATATGCCATTATCGTATCCATCGTTATTTATAAAGAAATGACTTGGTCTCAATTCATTGAAATCACCAAAGAGTCCATCAATACCACTTCGATGATTTTCCTGATCATTGCTGCGGCACTGGTTTTCGGAATGTTCCTGACGACTGAACAGGTTCCACAGGACTTTGCTGCCTGGGTCAGTGACAGTGGCTTCAATAAATGGACATTCTTGCTCATCGTCAGTATTCTGTTCTTCGTTCTTGGAATGTTCCTGGAGCCGACAGCCATCATTTTGATTACACTGCCGATTTTGCTGCCGATCATCGGCGCATTGGAAATCGACGTCATCCATTTCGCCATCATCATGGTGGTCAATATGGAGTTGGGAATGATTACGCCACCAGTCGGGCTCAACCTCTTTGTCGTAAGCGGGATAACCGGCGAAAAAGTCGAACAGGTCATAAAAGGGGTTGTCCCGTTTTTCATGATTTTTATAATCGTCCTGGTCATAATCATCATCTTCCCTCAGATTTCGTTATACTTAACCTGATTTTCATTTTAAACAGTTTTCGAATCATTAATGGCATAAGAAAAGACGGCAGGAAATCCTGCCGTCTTTTCTTATGGCTTGCTTAATTTTAATGCGGAACGATACAGCACGTCGACGGCTGCCAGCATCGATGTTTCATCAAAATCGAATCGTTCATTGTGGTGGCCAGCTGTTAAATCACTGCCGACGATGCAATACGTAGCCAATCCGCCATGTGCTTTTACTTGTTCCATATAATAGGTCGCATCTTCGGATCCTGCCGAATCGGTGGACCAGTCGATTGTTTTAGTGAAGTAAGGTGAGTTTTGGGCAACCTCGTGCAAGGTTTCAACCAGCTCTTTGCTCGGAATGCTGCTTTTTGCTTCACCAACCACTTCTGTTGAAACTTCGACACCATACATGGCTGCAGCTCCTTCAAGAACGGCAAACGCCTGTGTTCGAATGTAATCATTGATTTCAGAAGTTTCTCCACGGGTTTCGATTTTCATATGAGCCGATGAAGGGATAATGTTGCGACCAGACCCGGCAGTCAACACGCCAACATTAATCCGCGAAGCACCAGCTGAGTGCCGGGAGATCCCGTGCAGTCCAAGAACAGCGGACGAAGCGGCCATTAATGCATTTCGCCCTTCTTCCGGTTTGCCTCCCGCATGAGAAGCCACGCCTTTGAATACTGCATCCATCTTGGTGGTTGCCAGAAAACCGGCATTGCCTGATACAAATTCACCTGTCGGCACGCCGGTTCCCAGGTGCATCGCGATGAAAATATCAACGTCATCAACCACGCCTGCCGCTACCATTGACTTCGCTCCCCGCGTACCTTCTTCTGCCGGCTGAAAAATCAGCTTGATCGTTCCTGCCAGCTTTTCTTTATTGTTGATCAGTGTTTTGGCAAAACCAAGCCCAATCGAAGTATGGCCGTCATGCGCGCAGGCGTGCATTTTGTCTGCGTTGACCGACTGGAAGCCTTGGTCGAATGGGATATGCCCTTCCGCCAATTCCTCCTGGATATCAAGGGCATCCATATCAAAGCGGTAGGCCAGCACCGGCCCCGGCCTTCCGGTTTCAAGCACAGCGACGATCCCCGTCAGCCCGTCCTTGAAGTTCGGCAGCCACTTGGGGTCAGCGCCGTTCTGTTCTGCCCATTTGTAATGCGCCTCCAGAACTTCTTGGCCGGGGACACCCATCCGCTGATCGGCTTTCATCACTTCCGCAGCCATCTGCAACGGGTAGCCAAGTTCCGCTAGGCGGCTGGCAACAAGCGAAGCCGTTCGCATTTCCAAAAAACCCGATTCCGCATGCTTATGCAAATCACGGCGCCAACTGATCATTTCCTCCTGCAGCAGTCCATCGATTAATTTTTCTGTCACTTGTCGTCCTCCTCAATGTGATGCTTCTTTTATAGATACGGTGTGATTCCCGGTCCATATTGCAACCCTGTAAAGAAGAATATCAGGAACAGGATGATCCAGACGACCAGGAAGGATAAAGTATATGGAATCATCAACGAAATCAAGGTGCCCATACCTGCTTTTTTGTCATACTCTTTCAAGAAGGAAAGCACGACGATAAAATATGGATTCAGCGGTGTCACGATATTCGTTGAAGAATCCCCCAAACGATAGGCCATCTGTGTAAATGCGGGATGATAGCCCAATTGCATGAACAACGGAATAAATACTGGAGCTTCCAGCGCCCACTTTGCTGACCCTGAAGTGATCAGGAAGTTCAAGGAGGCAGTGAACAAAATGTATCCGACAATCAAGTAGATGCCAGTAAAGTTGATTTGCGTTAAAAATTCTGCTCCGTTGACGGCAATCCAAGTTCCGATATTGGTCCATGTAAAGTAGGCAATAAACTGCGAGGCGGCAAAAATCAGCACAATGAATCCCGACATATCTTTGATGGATTCAGCCATAAAGCCTACAGCATCTCCTGAATCCTTGATAGCTCCGACTGTTTTTCCGTAGGCAATGCCGAGAACCAGGAAAAACCCTAGAATGATCGGTACAATTCCGGTCAGGAAAGGCGAAGGGATCATCCCGCCCTCTTCATTGCGGAGAGAAGAACCCGGCCAAACAATCAGCAGGACTATGACCGCGATATAGGCAAGAGCCGCAAGCCCTGCATTGCGCAAGCCTTTGTTGGCTTTCGGGTGTTCTTCAGCACTGACATCGATGACAGCCTTTCCTTCGTATTTCCCAAGTTTCGGTTCGATAATTTTTTCAGTCACCAGTCCGGCAACTATGGTCATGACAAAAACCGAAACGATATTGAAGTACCAGTTATCCGCAGGAGTTACAATCAGCGTATCATCCAATATAGCGGCCGCTTCCGTTGAAATCCCGGAAAGCAATGCGTCTGTTCCCACAATCAACAGGTTGGCAGTAAATCCAGCGCCGGCGCTGGCGAATCCTACTGCCAGTCCTGCAAGCGGATGGCGGCCCAGTTTATAAAATACCATGGCCGCTAAAGGTGGAATGAGGATTTGGGCCGCATCGGAAGCGATATTTCCCATGATCCCTACAAAAGCGATAGCATACGTTACGATAGAAGCCGGAGCTTTCATGATTGTCTTTCGAATGGCGATCTCCAGCAGCCCAACTTTCTCGGCCAATCCAATTCCGAGCATAATGGCCAATACAGTACCCAACGGAGCAAAGCCGGTAAAGTTGGTCAGCATTGAAGTGACGATATACTGCAGGCCGCCCCAGGATAACAGGTTTTCAATCGCTAAAGTCTCTCCTGTTCCTGGATGTACAACAGAAGCTCCAAATAAACTAAAGATGAATGATGCAATAATTACGCCGATTGCCAAATAAACAAATATCATGAATGGATCAGGCAACTTGTTCCCCAATTTTTCAATGGTGTTCAGAAAACGGATAAAGACCCCTTTCTTTTCCCCAGGCTGTTCCGGCTTTTTCATAGTGTACCTCCTCTTTTTCTGAGAATCCTGCCTTTTTAACTATTACAGGTGAATAGAAAGAAAATATTCAATTTACACTGACAAGAGATTCAGTCCGAGTTTTTTGCTCCAGGTGCAATAAAAAATCATTTTTTTAATTTATGCAAGGCGTCCACTGTCACTGCGGCCATCGTTTCGATGCCAATTTCCAAAGCGGATTCATCAAAAAAGAATTCCGGATCGTGCAACGGTTTGGGTGATTCTATCCCCTTTGCTGAACACCCAAGCCAATAGAATGCGCCAGGAATTTTCTCCAGGAAACGTGAGAAATCCTCACCTGCCATGGAGGGATCGACTTCTGGCAAAGCCTCTTCCCCCAGCAGCCCGCCGGCACTTCCGCGCACTAACTCTGACCATTCCGGAGTGTTGATGGTGGCCCCGTAACCATCTGCATAGTCGAACTCAATTTCCACTTCATAAGCAATCCCGAAGCCTTTCACTAAATTTTCCAGTCGCCGTTTCACGGTATCCTTGGCTTTTTTGCTGTAGGTGCGGACAGTTCCTTTCAATGTCACTTGATCGGCTATGACATTGTAGCGATAGCCCCCTTCAATCGTACCGATGGTTATCACCGCAGATTCCAATGGATTGACATTGCGGCTGACAATTGACTGCAGGGAGGCGATGAACTCAGCTGCCACGACGATGGCATCTTTTCCCTGATGCGGCATACTGGCATGCCCACCTGCCCCTTTGATGGTGAAGGACAGTTTATCGGAAGCACCCATCATCTCCTTGTCGCGTATACCGATCTGGCCTACTGGCAAATCTGGCCATACGTGCTGACCGAAGATGACATCAGGCTGGAATTCATCGAAGACCCCATCTTCCATCATCGGCCTCGCTCCACCGATGGGCGAGGCTTCTTCATTTGGCTGAAAAACGAGCAGCACACGACCAGGCAGCTGCTCTTTCATTTCCTGCAGCTTAAAGGCTGTTCCCAGAAGCATCGCAGTATGTGCGTCATGGCCACATGCATGCATCTTGCCATCCACTTTCGATTTAAAATCGACAGCCGCCTTCTCCAGAATCGGAAGGGCATCTATATCCGCGCGCAAAGCCACTGTTCCACCCTCTTTGCTGCCTTCGATAATGCCCAAAACGCCTGTTTTCGCAAAACCGGTTTTAAACGGAATTCCGGCTTTTTGCAGTTCTTCCTGTATCCGCTTTGAAGTTTCCCATTCTTCTCCACCGAGTTCTGGGTTTTGATGCAGAGCTCTTCTAATTTCTTTAACTTGGTCGATACCTGCCATCGCTTTTCATCCTCTCTGTTTTATTGACTCTTTTCGAGAATAGCACAGTTAAAAAAAGCTGTGTACAATATTCCGAATTTAATGATATTTATGCTACTATTGAAGGATAAATTCACGTGAGGGGATGACGCGGATGGAGATTAACATCAACCGGTTAATGGCAGAAATCAATTCCTATGCTGAATATGGAAAAGAAGGCGATGGCATCACTCGCCCCAGTTTTTCTGCTGCGGATTACCAGATACGGGAAATCTTCATTGAGGGGCTGAAAGCTCTGGGCATGAGGGTTTCAGTGGATGCCATCGCTAATATTTGGGGTACGCTCCCTGGCACTGACCGGAAGAAGCATCCGCTGGTGATTGGATCCCACCTCGATACTGTTCCAAACGGCGGAAAATTTGACGGAGCTTTAGGTGTATTGGTCGCCAAGGAGATTGCACAAACCTTGGCGGACCATAAAGTCACCTTAGCCCATCCGCTGCAAATCGTTTCCTTTACCGCAGAAGAAGCCAATGAGTTTAACTTTTCGACCATGGGCAGCCGCGCTTTGAGCGGGAAGCTCAAAGCGGAAGAATTGCTTGCTGCATCGGATCAGTCTGGAAGACCCTTAGCGGCAGCGGTCCAAAAAGCAGGGGGCGACCTTTCACAAGTGGGTGCTGAACAGATTGGACCGATGGCCGCTTACTTCGAACTGCATATCGAGCAAGGCAGCAAGCTGGAGAATAAGCATTTATCCGTCGGAATTGTCGAGAGCATTGTCGGGATTTACAGGGATTTGGTGACAATAGACGGACAGCAGAACCATTCCGGCACAACCGTCATGAAGGACCGGAAAGATGCGCTTGCCGCTGCCGGCGAAATGGTTGCAGACGTACAGAGGCTGGCGATTGCCCTCGACAGCGATACGGTCGCAACAGTCGGCAAATTTGAAGTGTTTCCAAATGCAGCCAATATCATCCCAGGGCGTGTCGAGTTTACGCTCGAGGTACGTTCTGCTGATGGTCAGGAACGCAGAACCCTGGTTCAACAGATCCACGATTCGTTCCATATGATCAAAGAAAAACATGGCGTTAAAATGGTGATTACAAATAGCTACAATACGCAGGAATGTAATTTTGACAGGCAGCTGATCGGTTTGTTGGAAGAAGCAGCTGCCGAATCCGGTATTCGCTATACAGTTCTGCCAAGCATGGCGGGGCACGACGCCATGAATATGGCGTCAATGGCTAAATCCGCGATGGTTTTCGTCAAAAGTGTACGTGGCATCAGCCATAGCCCGGAAGAATTGAGTTTGCCGGAAGATATCGAAAAAAGCGCCAACGTTCTGTTGAATGCTTTACTGAAAGCAGATCAGACGCTGTAGAAAGTAAACCTAGCGAAAGCTTCAGAACAAAAAAAACCGTTTATCAGTTTGTAAACTGATAAACGGTTTTCTGCTTCTATCAACCTAGGCCATAATCATTTACTAATGCAGCAAGGCCGCCCTGGTAGCCGCTGCCGATGGCATTGAATTTCCACTCATTGCCGTGGCGATACAATTCGCCGACCACTAGAGCCGTTTCAATCGAGAAATCTTCTCCAAGATCGTAACGGATCAATTCTTCATTTGAGTTTTCGTTGACGATGCGGATAAAGGCATTCGACACTTGGCCGAAGTTTTGTCCGCGGCTCTCTGCTTCGTGAATGGTTACAGTAAAACTGATTTTATGGACATCAGCAGGAACATTCGGTAAGTCGACAATCACTTGCTCATCATCGCCTTCCCCTTCGCCTGTCAAGTTATCGCCCGTATGTGTAACCGAACCGTTGGCACCCACCAGGTTGTTGTAGAAGATAAAATCTTCCGGCCCGCGTGATTTGCCGTTTTCTCCGACAAGGAAGACTGAAGCGTCCAAATCGAAATCTCCGCCTCCGCTGTATTTATTGGTATCCCAGCCTAAACCGACGACCACTTTTGTTAGGCCCGGATTTGTTTTCGTTAAGTCGATCTTCTGTCCTTTTGAAAGGTTGATTGTTGACATTATTGATTTCCTCCTCCGATTAATTAGCTTTACGTTGCGTGTCTTCGTATTTCTTCTGCAATTCTTCGATGCGGAGACGGCCTTCTTCACGCATTTTGCGATTTTCCTGCTCAATCTCGCGCGTGTCATTCATCCCCTGCATTATAGTCTCCCATGTTTGCTCAATGGTTTCAATCTTGATGCTCGGTTGGCCAGACATTCTTGCGATATCAACACTTTGGCGAGAAATATCGTTGGCATTGTTCAATAGCATCTCATTGGTGCGCCGATCCAATTCGCTCATCGATTCAGCAACCAGGTTTTGGCGTTTCGCTGCAATGGCATTGATCAAACCGGTTTTAAAAATCGGAATGGTCGTAACGAAAGCTGAGTTGATTTTTCCGATCAGCTTGGTATTTCCTCGCTGCAGCATACGGATTTGGGGCGCTGACTGATAGGAAACCTGTTTGGCCATTTCAAGGTCGTAGACGCGCTGCTCCAGAAGCTCGATGGCATTTTGCAGGGAATTTAGTTCCATCAGCGCCATTTGGTCGCCTGACTCGGCTTTTGCACGGACAGCCGGTTCTTTAGCCTTCAGCTCCTCGACTTTGAGGTCACCTGCGGCAATGTATTTTTCCAGCTCCATGAAGTAATTGAAATTTTGGTTATACAATTCTTCCAGCGTCGTTGTTGATTTTTTCATTTCGCCTTCATACTTTGTGATTTCAACATATACTTTATCGATTTCACTTCCCATGGTCTGGTACTTGTTGAATAATTGCTCAATCACTTTATTGCCTTTGTTAAAAATTTTGTTGAGGAAGCCTTTCTTTTCAACAAAATCCTTTTTATCGAATTTGTCCATGATTTTGCCAAGCTGTTTCAGCAATTCACTGGATTCCTCCATACTGTTTGCTTGGACAGAATTCAGTACTTTTCCTGTAAAAGCAGAAATTTCATTGGCAGGCTCACGGCCAAATTCCAATAAAGCGATTTGGTTTTTCGGATCGATTTTGGCAGCCAATTGAAGAACTTCAGGATCTTTCTTCAACTGAACCTTTAATTGGTTTTCATCTTTCATCACCAATTCCTGTTGTTCGATTTGTTCTGGCAGATTGGTCATCGGTTTTCACTCCTTTTTGGCTACAGCCATTTTCTGAATATCTTTTTCATGACTGAAGGCTCCTGGTAAGGCTCCTTAAAGCTCCGTTCATCCAGCCAGTGCGTATCAAAGGATTCCGGATTCACCCAACGTTCAATGTCCTGATGCCCCTGCGGATTGATGATGATGACATCAAGCCCGAATATATGGATCAAAGCAATGGCATTGGCATCCGCCCGGCTTAATTCGCCGTCTTTTTCTTCATTGTAGAACAGCATCGTCGGAACGAATTGCGGATAATCGAATAATTGGATCAACTGGATCACCGAATCCGGAAGCGACATGGATTGGGAAAAAGCATAGAGCTGCAATTCTTCAAATGACTCGCCGTTTTGAGCCAGCAGAATCGGTTTTTCCACATGCCTCGCCACCGCTGCTGCTATTGCTGTTTGGACACCATCCGGCAATTTGCTGTATTTCCACCAATGCGCAGCTTTCATTTTTTCGGGATCAAGTCGCCCATCCCTTCCAAGAGCAGCGCGGTAGTGGAATTGCTGATTGCCTTTTCGTTCCTCGACAAAGGGAAAGCTTCGGATCAATTTCGTATCTTCACGCTCCGTCAGATTATGGACATTTTCCCAGAACCGTCTGCGGTCTTTTTCGATGCCCATCACCTTCGAAAAGACGACGGGAATGTTGACGATTCCACTTGCTACTGAAAACGATGGGCGAACCATCGCACGTTCTTTCGCAAGCATGAATGCCTCATCCATTGTTGTCTTCAGCCGAACTGAATGGGTCAAATAGGATTTGAATTGGAAAGGTTTGTAGAGCCCCGAATCATCATGATGCAAAAGCCGATCCACTTCCTGCGTTGCCCGGTAGGCGACCGTGCCCACACGTTGTGGCTTTTCTTCAGGAAAAGGCAAAAGCGACTCCGCATTCACCTGGAAACTATGGCTATGAATCCTCTCATTTCCAACCGCATTCTCGAACCAACGGTCTCCTTTTGGATCATAGACGACAACATGGAAGCCAAAATCCGCTGCCAGCTTCAAAAACCAGGTTTCACTTTCCGAAGAGCTGCCATACCATAAAAAGCCCGGCAGCCCTTTTTCCAGTTCCAACTTCTCAATTTCAGGCTCAATATGGTTGAACATCCATTTGACCAGGTCTGTTGTGACACGCCGGAACGAGGAATGAGTGGTATTTCCTCCAGACTGCTCCTGAAATGCTTTTAGGATATCAATCAGCACAACCCGAAGGCGCCTGTTGAGGTCAGAATCCTTTAATCTGGGCAGCAGGCCTTTGCCATCAAGAAATGCCACCATGCGGTTCGGCGACAGGCCTTTTTCTTTTTTATTCATTTCGAACAGATCTTGTAATGTCCGCAGCCGATCCTGTTCAATGTGCTTGTTCATCTTATCGGAAAGCCGGATTAGCCGGCCTTCCGACGCTTCGATGACATCATAGATGGAAGCAAAATATTCGTCAGCATCCAATGTCATGCCCGTCACTTGCCCAAGCAGCTGGGGATACGTAATCTGATTTTCTTCAATTTTGGTTTCACTGTGATCCACAATCGGTTTTTTCAGCCACTCCCCGATCTTTTCCGGATCCCAGGTTTTGACGGGGATCGGATGCAATTGAACCATCGGAATCTCTCCTTGCTTTATTGCTTACTTATACTGCAACGAAACCTCAGCAACACGGGCTAAGATTTCTTCTCCTGCTTTAATGCCGTGTTTATCCGTCTTGTGAATATGTTCAGATACCTGAACCGCACTCCTCACCGCTTCGCCATGGGAGGCCAGCATGCTGCAATCTGCACTTTCCAATAAGTCGAGATCCAGCAGCGAATCTCCGGCAGCAAAGACGTAACTTGCACCAAGGCGTTTCTTGACGTACTCCATGGCTGCTGCTTTCGTAATGCTTTCCGGCATAAAATAAAGTTTTCTGCCCTGGAGCGACATTCCCCACCCCAGTTTCTTAAATGCCGCCGTATAGAACTCAAGCTTGTCTTCAGGAAAACGTGCACGGTCTACAATCAGGTAGACGAACCAATCGTCCGCTTCACGTACTTTCAATACCCAGTCTTCGGAGAAATGCCGCTCGATCTCCGGCAGCAACTCTGTAATGATGGTTTTGCGGCTGATGCACTTCCTGCGGATTTCTTCCGACCACTCCTTGATCGGTTCACCATTCTCTAAAATGACTGCCCCGTTCGAGATGACCGCAAAACGCGGCGCCTGTTGCCCTCTGAAAATGCCGGTCACTCGCTCGTATTGAGCCTGCGTACGCGTAGTCACCGGCAAAAAGAATGCAGCGTCGCTGATTTCCCACAGCTCCAATTGGCTCTTTTGGGTCATGAAGGATAAAGGCTTGCCTTCGTAGCGCTCCACTTCAACCAACTCATCTTCTGTCACGTCTATTCCCATCGAATTACGTGAATAAATCAGGGTCTGATCCAAATCGCTGGCGAATAGGACCGTCATATTTCTTTACCCGACCGGATCAAGCCGATTGCGCGATAAAATAAGTCGGGAACGACTTCTACCGGCACCTCTTTTTCTTTTGCCAGCATCAAAATATGATGGACATCCGGATTATCCAGGCTATTGACCAGAACTTTCCACGGACTTCTGCGAAGAAGAACACGTGTCGTTTCTCCAACTCCCGGCTTGATCAGATGATAGTCGGTTTCACTGTACATCTGTTGGCCGATAGCCTCGACTTCCTTCATGCCCTGCCAGGTTCTTTCCGCTGTCACCGGCGTAGAGACCGCATCCGTTTCAACTCTTTCACGCGTTACGGCAAAGCATTCCGTAATCTGATCGACAAAATCATTGGACAGATCCTCTTCGAGCAGCTCTCCGTAAAACTTCGCTCCGTGGAAATCATTTTCACCAATATACAATTTGTTGAGAATCGTGCGGCTCACCAAACCTGATACGGTAGCATTCAAACAGGCACTTGGAATCAGAAAGTCTTCACGCGTACCGAACAAAACCGCACAAGCACCGGGATCCGCCAACACTGCCATGTCGTCAAACAGTTCCATGCCTTTTTCTGCATTGAGGCCCTTGACCGCTTTGGTCAATTCTTTTTGTATAGCCCCTTTTCCGGTCCAGCCATCCACAAATTGGATGCGGCTGGCCGGATGCGCAGCCCGGATAGAATCGATTGCTTTTTCATCAATCCCTTTATCGCGTAAAATGGATACGCTGTAATGGGGCCATTTCATATTCATCACTTGCTCAGCGTAGCGGCGGATCAAAACCCCGATCGGGCTGCCCGCACGTGCCAATGACACGAGGACAATATCATCCGTCCCGGCATTCATGAAAATCCGGCGTGTCACCAAGCCTACAAGATAGCTTAATTGTTCCTTGGTTTTCAGGACCGTTTCATGATAAAGATTGGTGTACTCCTCAGAAGGCCGATATTCCATCGGCAGCCGCTCTGCATAATGGGCACCCGTCTGAACCGCTTTTTCCCGTTCCTCCAACGTGCTTTCAACGAATTCTTCGCTTACGTCTTTCAATAGGAAAGTGATATCTTCTTTCGGATAACTCGTTTTCACTAGACCGGTTGCTATCATTCGATTTCCTCACTCCTTTTGGTAGTTGTCAGGGATATCCATTCCACTGGCGCTTTTTTCTCCAGGTAAGCGAGCAGTGGCTGCCATTCGGATTTGTCGATGACAGATTCAGCCAACAGGTAAATCCGGTCAATATCCAGTTCATTCAAATTATAGATGAATTGGCTGACTCCTTCTGCATCCGGCAACATAAAACTGGCTTTTTCCTTAATCGGATAGCCAGCTGTCTGCGAAGCGAAAATCGGACTGCGCGTCGTAGTCTGCACCAGCGGGTTGCCGCCTAATGCCAAAGCAAAACGCAATGGCAGGTACATATTTTCCCCTATGCCAATAACCAGCGCCTTATCGCTTGTGCCTACGACCTGTTGGGCTGCCGATTCTGCCCAGACCGCTATTTCATCATGTTCCTTGCTGGTGATGCCAAAGCGCCCGGTATAAGAGATATACTGCTGACCGGTTTTTGACCCCACAGATAACTTCTCCCCTGCCAATTCGACATCCGGAAGTCTGCAGCCATCACTGCTCAATGGAATCAATTCAGGTTCTTCAGGTGCTGTGCTGTGCAACAGATCGAAGCGGCCAGCCATTAAGGACAGCACCTTCAGGCTGATATTCCGGCCATTTGCCATTTCTTCCAACTTTTCTTTTTGGCTTCTGTTCCGCCAATCCAGAATGGACAGTGAGGCATAATTTTTTCCGGGAAATTGATCATCCAATGCACAAACCAGATTCAAAAGCGTATTGCCTGTAGAGATTTCATCATCGATCAAAACGATGGTCTCCGCTTCTTCAAGCATACCCGAAGGCGCGTATACTTTATGGGACGTTGCGTGGGAATGTTCTTCTTCAAAGACAAAAGATGGGGTGATGCCGATAATTTCTTCACGCGTTGTATGGATATAGGCAGCTTCGTCGAAATGCTGAAAAACCGAATGCCCAAGACCGGTTGCCGTTTCCGCCATACCGATGAACACCGTTTTTTCAGGCATCGCTTTCTTGAATTGCAGCGCCTGAAAACTTACATGACGATCTAAGGATCCGGATTCGATCATTTCCACAAGAGAGAGCGCATCTGGATATCCTTCAAGCCCAAATTCTTCCATCAGCAAGGAGGCAAGCAATGTTCCTGTACCGAGAGCCAAAGAAGGAGAAACCGCCAAATGTTTGGCAATCAGTTTACTGACAAAGAGAAATTGACGCTTTTTATTGACGCGCAGTGCAACCGAAAATAGCGACTCCGGCGAGAGGCCCGGATAAGCAGCCTCAACAAAAATATCAATATCCAAATTATTCCAAAGCTTAGTATTGATTTGATAATTGGCTTGCCCGGATATGGTTGAGGACGTCGATTGGTTGATAGTTTTCATTCAGCACCCCGTAGACTTCCGCTTGAGCGGCAATTTTCTTTGCCCAGCTCAAATGCGGTTTTACTTCGTTCATTTTATTGCGTTTAGGACTTTGCAGAACACCATTGCGTTTGCCGCCCTCATTTAAAATCAAGTTGGCATCTTCATAGGCTTCAAGCGTTACGATATGGCCGGCATTGACGATTGAGATCTGTGAAGGGTGAATACAGGTTTTTCCTTTGAAACCGTTCAAAACATCCAGTTGGACTTCTTCCCACAGTGTTTGTTCCGGCGTGGAGGAAAGCCACAAACGTTCGCCGCTCGAAAAATGTTCATATACAGGACCAGAGACCGTAAAGCCGTCTTCTGCACGGCCAAAACGGTTTAAGATGGAAATCAGGCAATCCCGGATAACATGGACATCGTAAATTGTCCGGTCCGCAGGTCGCCGCAGGCCGTATAGACTTGAAAAATCGGTTGCACCCACACGAACGGTCAAAATCCGTTCAGCTTCCGATTGCATAATCCTGTGCAGATCAGTCAGCGTCTGTTCACGGGATTCGCTGTACAGCAGTTCTTTCGTCTCAAGAAGAGGCAGTGCATAAAGTCTTCTGCCCGCTGCTCTGTTCGCGCGATCCAATGCATCAAAAAACGATGGCAATGTTGCCGGCAGACATTTCGGAAAAACAACTCCCGTCAATACGCTTAATGCAGATCCCGCCTTTTTGATCAATTTATCCAAGTGATCCGGCGTCCGAACCCGCAAAAATAGAGCCGGACCTGCTGCCAATTGATCTGCATTCGCTTTCTCCAATATTCTTAACTCGCCTACAACATTGTCCTCCGCCTGCTCGAGCTCAGTATCGGCTACTGCATCTTCCAAGCAGACAATCAATGTCGTCAAGCCGGAAAACGCACCGCTATTGTAGTCCCCATTCAAAATTTTCTGAGCGAAATCCACTCTGGATCCTGGTGTATAAAGTGCTGCACCCAAGGCCAGGCTTAAGGTTTCCCGTTCCGTATCACGGTTAAATTCTGCCGGGGAATATTTAAAAAAAGTCTTTAAATCAGAATCGGTCAATCCGTTAAAATGTTTCATGCGTGATCCCTCCCGGCATGCTGCTAGCTACAGCCCGTTCAAATTATCATTTCATATATGAATGGAGAAAAAAGCAAGGAGACAGTCTCCTTGCTTTTCCATCGTTTGCTCAGCTGTTTAAGCCAAAGTCCTTCACAAGAGACTCTAGGCCGCCTTGATAACCGCTGCCAATGGCGTTAAATTTCCATTCTCCTCCGTGACGGTAAAGTTCACCGACAACAACCGCAGTTTCTATTGAAAAATCTTCACCCAGGTCGTAGCGGATCAATTCTTCGTTTGTGTCTCCGTTGACAATGCGGACGTATGAATTGCTTACCTGGCCAAAGTTCTGGCCGCGTGCTTCTGCGTCATGGATGGTGATGGCAAAAGTCGCTTTCTCGATTGAGGCCGGAATAGCCGAAAGGTCAACATTCACCTGTTCGTCATCGCCTTCACCTTCGCCTGTTTTGTTATCTCCTGTATGCTCGACTGCACCAGCAGCGCCTTTTGTATTATTATAGAAGATGAAATCAGCTTCAGAAGCTGTTTTGCCTTCGCTGTTCAACAGAAAGACCGAAGAATCCAAGTCGAAATCCTGTCCGCCATCATATTTATTGGTATCCCAGCCCAAACCTACGATTACTTTGGATAAACCTGGGTTGCTTTTCGTTAAGTCTACTTTTTGGCCTTTTGATAAGTTGATTGCCATTGCTCCATCACTCCTTAAGAATATTTGTTTGCGATTGATCCGATATCAGGTTCTGACGCGCCCTCGCCGATTGCAGAAAACTTCCACTCTGCACCTTGGCGGTAAAGTTCGCCTGTAATCAATGACATCTGCCCTGCATAATTATCGGTAAGGTTATAATGGATCAATTCTTCTTTCGACTGATTGTCGACTAACCGGATAAAGGCGTTTTCAATCATGCCGAAATCCTGTTTCTTTTGTTTTGCATTATAAATGTTCACAACAAATACCAAGCGATGTACGGAAGGGGAAATCTTTTTCAAGTCGATATTGATCGTTTCATCGTCGCCTTCACCTTCGCCAGTCAAGTTATCACCAGAATGAACCACGCTGCCATCCTTGCTTTTCTTGTTGCCGAAGTAGATCAGGTTTTCCTTGGCCGTCAGTTTGCCGTTTTCATCCAGCAATAGGACAGATGCGTCACAGTCAACATCAGCTCCGCCTCCGCCGCCTAACAGGCCGCTCAGGAATCCTCCACTTTTCTTTTTAGCGACTGGGTCCCAGCCCAAACCAACCATAATGCTTGAAAGCGATGAACGTCCTTTTGTTAAATCAATTTTCTGACCTTTTACTAGATTGATCGCCATTCGTAAACACTCTCCATTCATCAGTATGTATTCTATTTTAATGGTATCTGTCCAACATGTAAAATTCAACGAATAGAGCCTGACAGCAAATCCGAATATTCAGGCCTCTTGCATTCAAACTCTTGTAGTTTGAATTTTTACTGGAGATAAATCCACGCTGAATTTTCAATCAGATGTTTTCTTAAAATGCCTAACGTATACTAATACGTATCTAAGTCCAGGAAGTTTCACTTTCCTGAGGCATACTTCTTAAATGGCGTGGGTAGTCATAGGTTAAAGAGATATTATAAAGAGCAGTTTGAAAGGGGAAATAAATATGAAGCTGATTTCTATCGTAGTGCCGGCTTATAACGAAGAAGCCAATATCGTTGCCATGTACGTTAAATTGGCGAAGGAACTTGAGTCGCTTCCATATCGTTATGAGATTATGTTCATCAATGACGGCAGCAGTGATGGCACCCTCCAGGAAATTTTAAAACTGGCAGAAGCACATGACAACGTAAAATATATTTCGTTGACACGGAATTTCGGAAAAGAATCGGCGATGCTCGCCGGCTTGAAACGCATCAGAGGGGACGCGGCCATCGTTATGGACAGTGACCTGCAGCACCCGCCCACACTGATCGGGGAAATGGTCCAGGGCTATGAGGAAGGATTCAACCAGGTAGTAGCCAGACGCTCGCGCACCGGGGATACCAAAGTCAGATCCATACTTTCTTCCCTTTACTACAAGCTGATCAACTCCATCACCGATGTTGACTTGCAGGACGGCGAAGGCGATTTCCGGTTATTGAGCCGAAAAGCGATCGATGCGATTCTGGCATTGAGTGAAAGCAACCGCTTCTCCAAAGGGCTGTTCTCCTGGATTGGCCTCAGCAAAAAAACCATCAACTATGAAAATGTACTGCGGACTGACGGCGATTCAAAATGGTCGTTTAACAGCTTGGTCAATTACGGCATCGACGGCATCATTTCGTTTAATATGAAGCCTTTACGCATTTGTTTCTACACAGGCTTCCTGGTCTTGTTCCTGTCACTCATCTACATTTTCTATACTTTATACACGATTTTGCAGGAAGGCGTCGGTGCTCCCGGCTACTTTACAACGATTACGGCAATCCTTTTACTGGGCGGCATTCAATTGATCAGCCTCGGTGTCATCGGCGAATACATCGGACGCATTTACAATGAAACCAAACAGCGGCCGCATTTCCTTGTGGATATCAGCAATGTGGATGAATACGATGAGCCTTAAAGCGCTGAATACAGAGTTTACCCGTTTTATTTTTGTCGGCGTCCTCAATACGTTGAGCTATTACACCATCTACCTTGTGCTTCATAATGTTTTTGCTTGGCCTTATCTGCTTGCGCATATTGTCGGCTTTCTGATCAGCTTGAATATTTCTTTTTTCTTGAACTGTTATGTGACGTATCGCATCAAGCCAACCCTTAAGAAATACCTGTACTTTCCTTTAACACAAGTGGTCAATATGTCTGTTTCCACAGTGTTGATTTATATTTTCGTTGAGTTTCTTCACCTAAACAGCAATATTGCGCCTTTCGCGGCGGTTTTATTCACAATTCCCATCACCTTTATCGTATCCGGCAGAATTCTTAAAGATACGGTTCAGCCAAAATAAGCAAAAAGACGGTGACTCTATGCAAAAGCTACGCCCTGCTCTTCTTCTGTTAGCCTTCAGTTTCCTCCTATCGACAATTGGACACAGCGTTTTTCTCCATCAATGGACACGCGGCCATTTCATGGTAGGAATCAATGACGGGCTTTCGCAAATGATGCCTTTCAAGCATCTTTTATATGAACAATATACCCGAGGAGAATTTTTTTACTCGTTTGATTTCGGCTTGGGGGCCGGTACATTCAGTGAGCTGTCTTATTATTTCTCTACATCCATCGTCTTCCTGATTTCGGTGGTGATTGTTTTCATTTTGAAGACGATCAACATCGTCCAGGAAACGGATGTGCTGTTCTGGGCAAATGCTGCCGTCTTTATCAGCATCGTCCGTCTGGCTGTTGTATTGTTCATCACGGCGCGCCTGTTCATGTACATGAAAATCTCAAAGTATTCAGCATTGCTGGGTGCTTCACTTTACGGCATTTCAGGCATGTATTTCCGTCACGTGACATACTGGGAATTTTTTGCAGATGCTTTCTTATGGCTGCCGCTCCTCCTCTTTGGTGCCGAAAAAATCTTCCGTGAACAAAAGCCCGGCTGGTTTTTAGCAGCGGTTGCCGTTTCAATGATCGACAATTTCTATTTTGCCTACATCAACCTTTTATTGACCGGCATCTATATTCTTTTCCGCTTGTTCATCCCATTAAGTGAAGAGGGCGAGGACAAGAAAAAAGCAGTCATGAATTTTGCCGTGGCAGGCCTGATTGGTGCAGGCATCAGCGCCGTTTCCTTCGTCCCTGCTGTTTACGCGTACCTGAACAACCACAGGCCGCCTTTTCAGCAGGATATTCCATGGGTTGATGTAACGGACAATATTCTATTCAATAGCCGCTTTATCGTCTTGCCGGCGGTTTTCGTCCTGCTGTTGTTTTGCGGTTTTTTGTACCGCCATAAAACGTTCCGCTTGTTTGCGCTTCTTGGCATAGCGGGAGTCCTCATGCACCATAGCCCGTTGATCGGCAGTGCCTTCAACGGGTTCTCCGCTCCACAATACCGCTGGGAATACTTTTTATCCTTGGTTATGGGAGGCACTGTTGCAGTTGCATTCGATCAATTGCATCGATTCACGCTGCGGCGTTTTGCCATTGCTGCTGTTTTTGCGATTTTCTGTTTTGCACTTTACGCATGGGGCGATGAAAATCTCCTGATCGATTCGCGGGTTTCGATTCTCACTTTCTGCAACCTGCTGATTTCACTGATGTTGCTGTTCTTTTATACCTACTCTAAAAAACCTTTGTTTAAAGGCCTGCTGATGGTATTCCTGTTTGTATGGACTTTATTGTTCTCCAACCTGTATCAGACTGAGAAAATTCTGGAAGATGGGGATATTTCGCAGGTGAATGAAGAGCTGATGACCGGGGACGAATATGATGATCCTGAAATAAATGAACTGCTGGATTACATCCATACAAAAGAAACTGGTGGCCCTTATCGGATTGAATGGATGGAAGGCGTCCGGAACAATACGCCCATCGTTCAGGATTTCCAGGGATTGAGTGCATATTCCAGTATTCTGAATAAAAACCTCTTGTATTTTTACCTATTCGACCTTGAAATTGATATGGGACGTGAAAGCGTCAGCCGCTATGCGACGCTGGGCAATCGGGCAAATCTGCACAGTCTGCTGCAGGGCAAATATATCATCCGTCCACATGCGGACGAGAATATTCCATATGGCTTCACTGAAATTTATTCAAGCGAAAACTATGCAGTCTATGAAAATAGCTATGTACTGCCGTTTGCGCGGTCCACTTCCACCGTATACCAGGAACAGCAGTTAGCGGAAACATCTCCTTTGATGCGCGAACAGGCCATGCTGACGGGTGTTGTATTCGATCAGGGCCAAGGCGCTGAAAACCTTACAGGATCCGGCGATAACTCGACCGCTTTTGATGTGACAGAAGTCGGCGGAACTTATGAAAATGGTTTATTGCAGGTGACTGAAGAAACTGGCGGCTTAAATTTGAGCGTGGATACTCCGTCCGAATCCGGTGGCGATTTATTTGTTTCTTTCCATTTGGAAAATAAGGCAGCCGATCAAGGCTTTCCTCTTCAGGTAAATGGTTATCACACCACCAGAAAATCCAATCAGTCGGTCTATAAAACATTTGTAGATGATCTCACCATTCGAATTCCAGCTGATGAACAAGTTGAAATACGCCTACCGGAAGGCACGTATGAATTAGACGAGATTCAACTTTACTCAGAGTCCTACGAGATCTTGCGGGAACAGGCCGATCAACCCGATTTATCCAGCAATCTAATAATTGACGGCAGCCATGTCACCCTTGATTATTCGAATGTGGAAAATGACGATTACTTGAAATTGTCCGTTCCTTACGAACGCGGTTGGCGGGCAACTGTGAACGGACAAGATGCGGAAGTGCTGAGAGCTGACTATGCTTTTCTTGCAGTTCCGTTAGAGACTGGGGACAACCAAGTTTCCTTGACCTACCGGCCGCCATTTTTCAAACCAGCCCTCTTCGCAAGTGTTGTTTCTGTACTTTTGGGATTATTGTTTGTTTTCGGCAGAAGAAAAGCTAGATAAGTGAACCGTAGAATTACGTCTGAAGAACTCGTTCCAACCGCAACCTTTCTTATCCTACAAAAGAAGCCATTTCAGAAAATTGCGTTTACCGCCCTGTAAATATGTGTAATGTAGAATAACACGATTATGAGGGAGGAATTCAGATGAAGCGTTGGCTTATGCTTATTTTGGCACTGGCTTTCTTATTATTTTTAACAGCCTGCGGCAATGAAAGCGCAGAAGACCCACCAACAGAATCTGACGGCGCAACAGAACCGGAACCGGAAGACGATGGAGATGACCTGCCGCAGCTTGGAGACGAGACAGACGAGGAAAGCAGTGAAGAAATCCTGATGCTGACTGTTGAAATGATGGACAGTGATGGAAATGCAATTGGCACTGCGGAATTATCTGAAGAAGATGCTGGTGTAATGGTAGCACTTGAAGTCGAAGGCTTGGATGAAGGTGTGCACGGCATTCATTTCCATGAAACCGGTATGTGTGAAGCCCCTGATTTCGAATCAGCCGGCGGCCATTTTAATCCGACCGGCGCCATGCATGGGATGGATAATCCGGACGGACCGCATGCTGGAGATTTGCCGAATATTGAAGTAAGCGATGATGGCACGGCTTCGCAGGAATTCACAGCTGAAAATGTAACGCTCGCAATCGGCGAGGAACACTCTCTGCTTAAAGAAGGTGGAACGGCGCTTGTCATCCATGCAGCAGAAGATGATCAAATGACGGATCCATCTGGCGACTCTGGCGATAGAATTGCCTGTGGAGTAGTTACTGGAGAATCGTAAAATCTTCACTGAATAATTTTAAATCCCAAAACGGAAACACCTATTTCAAATAGGTGTTTCCGTTTTTCTTTCCTTTCTGAACAGCAGTCTTCCAAATAATTGCTTTTGTGTTTAAGTGAAACAACAGCGGGAATAGGGAACATGATGCTAGTTAATTTAAGGAGGATTCGTTATGGCTAAAGACAAATTCGAAGAAATTGATGAACAGGTAGACCCACAGGAACAATCAAAACAACCCGGTTCAGAAGAGCAGATGGACCCTGAACCGATTTACGATGATGAGGATTATAAAGGCTCCGGAAAACTGGAAGGCAAAGTCGCCCTCATTACAGGTGGAGACAGCGGCATTGGCCGTGCAGTAGCAGTTGCCTATGCAAAAGAAGGTGCCAGTGTCGCTATCGCTTATCTCGATGAGCATGAAGACGCTGATGAAACGATCAAAGCGATTAGAGCCTACGGAGCCAAAGGGGCTAAGTTTGCTACAGATATCAGTAATGTGGAAAATTGCAATCAGCTGGTAGTGGATGTCATTTCTGAATTCGGCCAATTGAATATTTTGGTCAATAATGCCGGGAAACAATTTCCGCAGGATGATTTCCTGGCCATCAGCCCGGATCAGTTGATGGAGACTTTTTCAACCAATATTTTCAGTATGTTCTACTTAACACAAGCTGCCCTGCCGCATCTTCAAAAAGGCGACAGCATCATCAATACATCATCCGTCACAGCTTATCGCGGCTCTCCAGAACTGATTGATTATTCATCAACCAAAGGAGCGATCACGAGCTTTACCCGCTCCTTGTCCGCCAATATCGCAGAGCAAGGCATCCGAGTGAACTCAGTGGCGCCAGGTCCGATCTGGACACCGCTGATTCCAGCGACTTTCGGTGCAGAAAAAGTAGGAGAACATGGTGGAGACACACCAATGGAGCGGCGCGGACAGCCATCAGAACTGGCTCCTGCCTATGTCTATCTGGCTTCCAAAGATTCTACCTATGTGACAGGCCAGGCGATCCATGTAAACGGTGGAGATTATATCAGCTCCTGAAATAGCAACAGACCTGGAGTTTTCCGGGTCTGTTTTCATTTTTTTGGGATCCAAAACAGCAATAGACCTGGAGTTTTAAGCAGTCTGAAAACTCTCCAAAACCCATTTTAATTTTAGTTAAGTATTTTTTCTATAACTCTTTCACTGGCCAATAAAACCTGGTTTTTAGTTTTTTTGAATAATGAGCCATCGGCAGATGATGATGAAGGGAACCAGGAAGATACGAAGCCAGTGTGTTTTGATGGACCTGGCCTTTTAAATAATGGAGTTTCCAAGGTGAATGTGTAATATCCACACGGTATAGTTGACCTTTAGGCTTTGTCCACAAACAATAACGTTCCGTCAGCCATTGCTCTATAGGGCTCGCCGCAATGGGCTTTGGTTCTTCTTTAAAAGTCATTCTAAAGGATTCCGGAAATTCGTCTTCTTCGATTCTCCGGCTGGCGAATATCCACTGCCCCGCTTTTTTTGACATGCTCATATCGGCATGTTTATAGGGCAAAAATCCACCGAAGGAAGCAGCTATTACTGCAAGCCGGCTATCTGCATCCAAACTGAAGAAATACACACCCTGCCTATTTCCGTATTTCACATATGTTCTGACGTTCAGCTCCAGGTAGGACCGTGTGCTTGGAACCGGCGGAAGCAACCGAAGGCGTGTAGCTTCTGCACGGAACAGTACAACACCAATCCATGCCCGGTTATCATATAAATCGATTTCCAATTCTTTTGGCACAAAACGGCGCAGCCAATCCGCCTCCACTGGCCAGTGCAAAAAAACGACATCTTTCCATTTCTGCTTCATGACCCAGGCTTTTTTCGACATCTTTTGCCCTCCTAATCTTTAGACAAGAAAAACAAAGAGGCCGCCCCTGGAAGCCATTGCAAATGACTTTGGGACAACCTCAAGAGGATTATTTTAATTTATCCTCCGGCAATGAGTTATGAGCTTCTGGCGGAGCTGGTTTCAATACAGGTTTCGTGCTGAGCGGCTCCGGTTTGCCAAATGTGAATTCATGGCCATCCGGCGCAGGCTCATTCATCCATTTCAGGTCTTTGCTGCTTTCAGAATTCGTGTAAAGAATATGGGAGTATTCGGTTGCTTCCCATTCGGGCGGAAGTGTTCCAGGCACAATCGGACCTTCTTTCGCTTCCAGTTCTTTTATGGAAGCAAGCCACTGGTTTTGGTGCATCGTATCGCGTGCCAATAGGAATGAAAACAGATCTTTCACACCTTTGTCGTCTGTCATGCTGTACAGGCGGGCTACTTGCAAACGGCCCTGCGATTCTGCATTGACGTTGGCACGGAAATCAGCCAGTAAGTTTCCGCTCGCTACGATATATCCCGCATTCCAAGGGACGCCGTTGCTGTCTTTTGGGGAAGCGCCCAATCCGTGGACGATTGCATGCTGCGGATTCATGCCGCCCATGATGGCTCCGACAATCGGATCGCTGGCAGCTTTTTCCTGTTCGTAAACAGGGGCCCCTTCGAGGAGCCTTGCCACCATAGTTGCCAGCATTTCAATATGCCCCAACTCCTGCGTTCCTGTATCCATCAGCAAATCTCTATATTTTTCGTTTCCTCTTGTGCTCCACCCTTGGAATAAGTATTGCATGGCAACGGACATTTCGCCGAATTGCCCGCCGATCAATTCCTGTACTTGTTTAGCAAACACCGGATCTGGAGCGTCCGGTTTGGCATGATATTGAAGTTCTCCTGTATGGAAAAACATAAACAAAACCTCCTGTTTGATTTTAGTTTTCGTCTTCGGAACCTATGCGCCCTTTACTGCCAGGCTTAACATCTTCCGGATGTCCACCATCGTAATCAGAGTCATTTCCGCCTGCGTTATAAGAATCGCCGGCTTGTTGTTCCTGCTGCTTTTCTTTTTTCTTTTTACTCAAAGCATCTTCCGGATGCCCGCCATCATAGTCAGAGTCATTTCCGCCTGCATTGAAACTTTTCTTTTCTTCAACTGAATTCGGATCTGTAAGTTCTGTATTTTCTGAGGTCCGCTGCTGCTTCTTCTGCTCTTTGTCCATACCCTCCATCCTCCTTTAATATCAGTGTGACTCTGCATTATATTTCTACCCCGCTCCGATTTTTTAAAACCATATTCTGTATTTTTTAGCAGTGCTGCAAATTTCTATTTTGATTTTTGGGCATAAGAAAAAGCCGGAAGATTTTAGCTTTCCGGCTTCTTTACAAAGTTCCTATACTATATTTAATTCTACCTCGACATTGCCTCTCGTTGCTTTGGAATACGGGCAGAACGCATGTGCTTTTTCTACAAGGTCTTTCGCTGTCGCTTCGTCGACACCTTCCAAATGGGCATTCAGTGTGACGCCGATTTTAAAGCCATCATTGCCTTCATCTTTCAGGAAATGCACATCCGCTTTGATGGAAGTGCTGGAAACATCCGCTTTTTCTCTTTTGATGATTAAGTTCAAGGCTCCGTCAAAACAAGCTGAATACCCTGCTGCAAATAATTGTTCAGGATTCGTGCCTTCTCCTCCAGGACCGCCCAATTCTTTCGGCGAGACCAATTGAAGATCCAATACATTGTCTTCGGAAACGACTCTTCCTTCACGGCCACCAGTGGCTGTGACAGATGTTGTGAATAATGCTGACATTTTTCCAACCTCTTTCCTGATTTGTATTTGAGAACAGTTAAAACTTACCTCTAATTCCAATACATAGTCAACTGATATGGTTTTCACTTGCGGTTTTGTGCAATAAAATCCAGCGCTCTCTCAATGGTGGAAAAAGTGATCAAGCGGCTGTCCCGATCCAAATCATTTGCGAATTGCTGGGCCGCGGCTGGGGAAATACCTGTTACATAAAGCTTGCTTCCCATGATCCGCAACGCTTCGTAGATTTGTGTGAACCAATAAAGAGGCGATTTTTCATTCCATGACAAGCCGGTGATATCGATGATGGCATGTTCAATGCGATGCTCCTGTACATACTCACAAATTTTCACTTTCAAGGTTTCAAAGCGCTGCAGATTCATCGTCCCAACTAGTGCTACGGTCGCCACATTTTCCTGTACGGATAAAATAGGCAGCATCAGCTTTTCAATTTCGTCTTCGTTGGCCATGATTGCCTGTTGCTGAGAACGCTCAAGTGTGATGTCTGTCTGGGTACCGATAAAATACAGCTTGCCCTCTATACGAACAGGTTCGATGGCAAGACGATTCCAAAATGGAGAACCATCTTTGCGGTAATTCTGTAAAGTCAAGACGACCTTTTTTTCACTGGAAATGGCTTCCTTCATTTTCCGAACATCTTCTTTTGCTGTTTCCGATCCCTGCAAAAATCGGCAATTGCGTCCAATCACTTCTTCTTGTGTATAGCCTGTCATTTCGATAAAGGTTTGATTGGTATAAATAATTGGATTGTCGTGCTGCGACGGATCGGTCACAATAGTACCCACTTTACTGCCATCGAGCATGGCTTCAAGCAAGGTCACTTGGGTTTCTTTGGTTAACTCTTTCAAGCGGTCCACCTCATCTTTCATTTCATAGAATAATCCTAGCATAACTTTGAAACCGAATCCAAGAACTCACCCGTTGCGACGTTTCAGGATTGCTCTACAGGGTAAATGAAGAAACAAGGACTTTCTAAAAGTAGGAGGAAGATACGATGGCAAAAGTATTAGCGGTATTATCCAACGGCTACACAGATGAAGAAAATAATTACGTGACAGGTTGGTGGGCAGAAGAATTGTTTGCACCGGCATTAGAGCTCGAGAAAGAAGGGCATATTGTGGGGCTGGCCTCTATTGATGGCGGAAAACCAGTGGTCGACCCCTTAAGTTTAAGCAAGGACTATGATCCGGACGGCATCTATAAAAAACAATACGAATCGGGCATGGCGGACAAAACGACGCCGATTGTCGACGTTAAGGCCAGTGAATACGATGCCATCATGATTGTCGGCGGACACGGGGCCATGTTTGATTTGGCGAAAAATGAAGATTTGCATGCAGTGATCAACATTGTCTATGAACTGGGCGGCATCGTCTCCGCTGTCTGCCACGGACCGGCGCCGCTGATTTATACAAAAACCAAAGAAGGCCGCGGAATTTTGGAAGGCCTGAAAGTCACGGGCTATCCGAATGCGAACGAGCCCGA
Source organism: Planococcus sp. BI3 (assembly GCF_056680115.1). NCBI lineage: Bacteria > Bacillati > Bacillota > Bacilli > Caryophanales > Caryophanaceae > Planococcus > Planococcus sp. BI3. The sequence continues at coordinate 3,178,176 of NZ_CM155266.1, read as the reverse complement.
AGAAGTAGTGGCTCTTCTGCCATTCAGCCTTGAGGATGAATTGAAAAAAATTGCCGATTATCACGAAGAGAAAGACCAGGATGCCTACGTTGTCTGGGGCAGCAAACAAGTTCTTACTGGCCGCGATCCGCAATCTTCACAACTTTTCGGCCGTGAGTTGGCACAGAAGTTAACTCAGCGTGAATTAAAGGCAGAAGAAAAGTACGTGGATTGAACCGTTGTCTTACCGGGTAAAGACAATTAACAGCAAGCCTAAGGAGGTATTCACATGAGCAACAGCGATAAAGACGATTACATGAAAGAAACCAAAGAAGAAGCGAAGCGCCGTCCACCTGAAGATAAGGCAGGAATACAGGAACCCAAAACCAAAGGTTACAAACCCCTGCAGTTGGGCATCATCATCTTTGTCATTCTCGTTCTCATCATTGTCGGCTTCGGAATTGGAACTGATTGGTTCGGCATTTTCGATTAAGGTTTCCAGTTTTTGAACCGCTCCAGAATTTCCATAAAGAAAAAAGCTTCCCGTTTATCGGGAAGCTTTTTTCTTATGCGGTTCGATTGTGTTTCCACATCATGTGACGGCATCGGATGGTGCAGCCGATGAGTGCCACTCCTCATTCCAAAAGCATCTTAGCTTGCGGACAGTATTGTGCCGAGTTTGGACTGTATTTCATTCGTTTGGACTGCAAGCTCTATTAATGGAATAAAACAATTCTTCTTTTCAAAAAAAACTCAAAAAACTTGCCGTAATCTCCTGAAAAGTCGCTGGCATCTAGGGAAAACCGCATACAACGCAAAACTGCTGGAGAAAAATCAATGATTTTTCTCCAGCGGCTTTATTTTAGGGACTTATGGGACGGCTCCTTTTCAGCTTGCTGAAAAAGTATTCATGCTTCATTCTACTCTAGGCGGAGACCCGCAGGATGCGAGTCAGCTAACCGTTGCGACATGATGGCGCGCTCTTAGGCTAGCTTCAGTTATTGGGCACTTCCGCTTTTCTTTGTCCAGACTCCGACAGCCAGTCCCTCGAGTCGCTTCACCCTTTCCAGCAATGGCAAAGTACGCCGCTTCGTTGGTCTGTCTTATGCCCGTCGAATCTACACGGGCACTTCCGCTTTTCTCTGTCCAGCTGCAGTGCCTAGCTCTTCGGGTCATAAGTCAACCCAGCCGCGTGGCAAAGAGCGCCACACTGCTGGTCTGCCTTATGCCTGTCAGAGCTGAACAGGCACTTCCGCTTTTCTCCATCAAATGCTCTCCGTCAGTTTCAACTCGAAACTTTGAAGTTCTCCATTTCTGTAGGCTTTCACTTCCAGCGTATCGCCGACTTCGGTTTCGTTATAGAGGTATTGGCGAAGCTCGAGTACGGAAGTTACTGCCTTTCCGTCCATTTCAACGATGACGTCGTAGGCTTCCATTCCGGCAGCTGCCGCTCCTGAACCTTCAACCACAGATTCAACCACGATGCCGCCTTCTACTTCTGCCGGCAAGTTCAATTGAGAACTGCGGTATTGTGCTGGCACTTCAGCTAAATCCAAGATTGCAACACCCATCGAGGGACGCTCTACTGCTCCTTCAGTTTCCAAATCAGCAATAATCGGGATAGCTGTATTGATCGGGATGGCAAGGCCGATTCCCTCTACCGCATCCTGGGCGATTTTCATGGAATTGATGCCGATCAATTGTCCTTCGGCATTGATCAATGCACCTCCACTATTCCCTGGGCTGATAGCTGCATCGGTTTGAAGAACTTCTGACTGCCAGTCTTCCGTGCCGTCCTGGTTTACGTCAATCGGCACCAAGCGCTCCGTCCCTGAAATGACACCTGTCGTCACCGATCCGGAAAACTGAAGTCCCAGTGGATTACCGATGGCAATAACCGGTTCGCCCGCTTGCAGCACGGAAGAATCCCCGAATTCAGCTACCGTTTTAATGCTGCCCCCTGGAACTTTCAAGACAGCCAAATCCGTCCAGATATCAGTTCCCAGTACTTCGGCGTCCAGTTCTGTTCCATCCGATAAGGTGACCATCACTTCTTCTGCACCTTCCACTACATGGTTATTGGTGACAATATAGGCTGTGTCTCCATCTTTTTTATAGATGACCCCTGACCCTACACCCGCTTCCTGAGATTCCGCATCTTTACTGGTCTGCGAAGCAAAAGGGTTTTGCTGGGCTACCTGCAGATTGGAAACCCCGACGACTGTGTCCGTGGTTTCTTCAACGATTTCCGTCACATCTGAAGTGACAACTGTAGAGTTTGTCTGCAAACCGCTGACTGATTCGGCAGTTGTCGACGTTTCAGCGCTACCGGGCTCTGCGTCGGTCATCCCAGGCAGAATGACGCCAACCAATAAGGCTCCTGCAATCAACCCTGTAAAACTGGAAACAAAGGACCCTTTCTTATTTCTTTTCGGTTCAGATGAATTATAATAACCCATGTTTATTTCCTCCTTTATTCTGTCAACTTATTGACGATATCGTACGATTCGGTTTTCTCAGCGAGCCATTCGGCATATTTTGTATTTAATGCTTCATCAAATAAGGTTTCCTTAATCTGTTGTTTGCTGTCTTCCAAGTTGGCTTCAACTGCAGCGGTTTTTTGAGTTACCTGTATGATGTGGAACCCATATTCCGTTTCTACTGGATCACTGGTTTCGTCAACTTTCATACTGAATGCGGCTTCTTCAAATTCCGGCGCCATTTCCCCTGCACCAAATGCGCCGAGCGCTCCGCCGCTCTCAGCATTGGCAGTATCTATCGAGTATTCTGCTGCCAGTTCGGCAAAGTCGCCTCCATCATCCAGCTTAGCCTTAACTTCATCCGCCTCTTCCTGCGTGGCTACTAGGATATGGCTCGCTTCCACTTGCGAAGGCTGCTCAAACGATTCTTTATTTTCTTCGAAGTATGTGCTGATTTGCTCATCTGTTATCTTGATGTCCGGACCGACGATTTTTTCAACCTTCAAGTAAGTTTGCATTTCCTCTTTCAGATCGTCTATCGACATTCCGCTTGTGGCCAGTGCCTGTTCAAGTGCCTCCGCACCGCCATAACTTTCTTCATAAACCGCCATTTCCGCATCAAGCTCTTCCTGTGTCACCTTAACGTCGGCCTTGTCCGCTTCCTGGTTAACGACTTCGTTGGAGATCATGGCATCAAGTGTCGCTGCTCCAGCGGAAGCCGCCATTTTGTCATACAATGCTTCTTTCGTTATTTCTGTATCCCCTACTGAAGCTACTGTCTCGTCTCCTGAAAATGCCACCATCATAAAAATAGCTGTTGCCGCTAGTACGCCGATTCCGATATATAAAAGTTTTTTCACGTATATTCCCTCTTTCCCTAAGTCGATATACATAGCTTATCAAGCAGTTATGAATAAACTATGACCAGAGTTTTAACAAATAAAAAAACCTGGAATTGTTTCTTCCAGGTCATTTTTTATGCGGCAGGCGAATGATGAATTTCGTCCCTTGCCCTTTTTCGCTTTCCACACGAATTTCTCCGTCGTGCAGCGTCACCAATTGCTTGACGATCGACAGGCCCAATCCAAATTGGCCGCTTCCACGCGATAAATCCGCTTTATAAAAACGGCGCCAGATCAAATCGATTTCTCCGACATCAATCCCCGCTCCATCATCTTCCACTGTAATCACCATGTAATCGGCTTCCGAATGGGTGGTCAGTGAAATAAGGCCGTTTTCAGTAAACTGAATCGCATTCTTGACGATATTCATCAGAATTTGAATCAAGCGGTCCATATCCCCGTAGATGACATCGCCCGGATTGGTATGGATGGCGATTGAATCGCCTTTCTCTTTTGCCTGCAGATACAGCTGTTCCTGAATGATTTCCAAAAGCTCATCTGCTTCGATTTCCTCTTTTGTCAGCTCCACTTGATTGGATCTGATTTTTTCATAATCCAAATTTTCATTGACCAGGCGCATGAGCCGTTTTGTTTCCTCGCTCGCCAGGCGGATGCCTTTTTCTCTCTGGTCTTCTTCGATCATGTTGTTTCGCAACCCTTCAATGATACCGGCAATCGTCGTCAAAGGGGTCCGCATTTCATGTGAGACATCCGCCATAAACTGGCGACGGCGGTTTTCAAGGCGGTCGATTTCCACGTTTGATTGCTGGAGTTTGGCGGCCATCTTGTTAAAGTCATGTGCCAAGTCCCCAAACTCATCAAAATTCGACTCGGGCAGATTGACGTCATAATGGCCTTCACTGATCATGGAGGTCGCTTTTCGCATCCGTTGAATTCGGCTGACATGCAATTTCGATAGCCATAGGCTGAGAAGGAGGGCAATCGCCAAAGCAATCAAAACCGTCGTGATCAAAGTTTTATTCAACTCGGCAATCATTTCGCTGACGCCGCTGACTGGCGAGGCAAGCAATACGCCGCCAGCCAATTGGTCATTTTCAAAATATGGCATGGCCACAAATGTCACCGTAATATTGAATCGCTCCACGTCACGGTTGACGACAAGGGTTTCTCCCTGCTCAATGACATTCCACTCTTCCCGCGTCAGTTCCACTGGAGGAAACGAACCGGACACCGGATACAAAATTCGGCTTTGCTGGTCAAAGACGATGAAGCTGATGTTCTGCGCCTCAAGAATCGAAACATAGGCCTGCAGATTGGTCCCTGGACGCGCCCGCTCCAATTCAGCAATAATCCGCTCCCCATAATTTTCGAGTTCTTCGGCTTTCTCACCATAGGCAAAATCATCCACGTAACGGACGAATAAAATACTTAAAATCAAAAAAGCGATCAGCAGGATGCTCATATGGCTGGCAATCAGCTGATAGAAATACTTAATTCGCGTGTTCTTCAAATTTATAGCCAACTCCCCATACCGTATGGAACAGCTTGTCCCCGCCATTGATTTTCTTGCGCAGGCGTTTGATGTGTACGTCTACTGTCCGTTCATCACCATAAAACTGATAGCCCCATACCTGCTCCAATAATTGTTCCCGGTTGAACACCTGCTTCGGGTGTTGCAGGAAGAACACCAGCAGATCGAATTCCTTGGGCGTCAGGCTGTCGACTTCCTGTCCATCCTTCAGAATATCCCGCGTTTCCTTATTGACGGTGAAATGGGCGGTTTGGATGAGGTCCGATACAGGTTCCGCCTTTTGGGTACGCCTCGTAACCGCTTTGATGCGTGCCATTAGGGTTAATGGGCTGAACGGTTTTGTCACATAATCATCCGCCCCCATTTCAAATCCGATGACCTGGTCTGACTCGCTGTCTTTTGCTGTCAGCATGATGATTGGGACCGCATTTCCTTCTTCTCGGATTTTGCGGCATAGTGCGATGCCGTCCATTCCCGGAAGCATCCAGTCCAAGATCAACAAATCGTAGTTGCCATCTTTGTACTTCTGATAGCCTTCCAGCCCATCTGCTGCAAAATCACCTTGGATGCCTTCTTTCGAGAAGAACAATTCAAGCATGGAACTGACGCTAGGGTTATCTTCCACAACCAATATCTTCATCCCGCACCTCCGCCTATCTTTCTTCTAAAGGTAAATGACAAATCCGAAAGACGCAAGCAAATTGAAACCGCCCTTCCATCAGGGAAGGGCGGCTCAGCAGCTTTTAAGCTTTTTTCTCACGTTTTTTCAGCTTTTCGAACAAGTCGCCGATCATATCGTAGTCGATGGCGATATTATTTTCATAAGCATACTTTACGCCATAGCCAAGTGCCAATGTCATGGACGAAGCTACAGTTCCACCGATGATGGATCCTGCTCCGGGAATAAACTTCAGCGCCTGGCGGTAAATGGTGTGGCCGATTGTTTGTGTCGCAGTGATGACAATCATGTCTTTCGCTGCTTTTTTGGTTAAGGGCTTGTCATAGAGGTTCGATAATTTAATGATCAACGCAACCTGCAGGGTGGTCAGCGGCAATACATCCGAACCTGGGATGGGTGAAGCACCGATGATACCTGCTGAAACGCCGGCACCGATAATCCAGCGTGTGGCAGCAGAAGATTTTTCTTTCATACTTTTGGCGAAGAGCAGGTCCTTACCCTTCTTTTCGAGCAAAAAAAGAATTTCCTTCTTTAGGGTTTCCAAATTTTCTTCGGTTTTTGAAGAAATTGGAATGACTTTGTATTTGTGCCCTGTGTGCTCTTGGACAAATTGGACGATGGACGGAATATTTTCTGCCGCATCGATTTTATTCAAGACAATCAGGATATCTTTATTGTGTTTTTCAATTTCTTGAAACTTCTCTTTTTCACTTTCCGAAAATACTGTGCCTGCAGCATTCAGGAAAAACAGCACAACATCAGATTTCTGGACAAATTCCAGCGTTTTTTTAGGGTTTTCATCATTTGGATCATTTAATCCAGGTGTGTCCATGAATTTGATGTTTTCCAGGCCGCGGATATTATAGGGATCCACACTGACCGTTTCCCCCGGCATTGGATTGGTGCTGGCAATATCTTCTCCGATGATTTTGTTGACGGTAGAAGACTTGCCGGCATTCACTTCACCGATCAACGAAATCAACAGTTCCTGATCGAGTGCATCATTGACTTTTTTCATTTCGTTTTCAAACATCTTGTCCATTGCCTGCATGACTTCTTTTTCAAATTCTTTTACCATAGAGCTTTTCCCCCTTATTCCTAGCTTACTGTCTATTATAACGGCTTCCTCTTGACTGAGGAAATTATTCCTTGATATAGCCTTTCAATAAACTATCTGCGTAATTCATCAAAGTTTCTGTATCATCAATATGCTTTTTGGCCTCACTGTTTTTCCCGCGTTCTTCCATGGTTTTCAAATCGTACAGGACTTCCGGCAGTTTCGCTCCCGGCGCTTTATAAAATTGTTCCGACTGGACATAAGAGCCTCCCGGCAAATAATAGCGCATGCCCAAAAGATTCTTTTTGTACTGGAACAGGTTATGGCCCATCATCGGCTCATCATGCTCAACTCCAAGCAAAGCCAGCAAAGTTGGCATAATATCCGTCTGGCCTCCCAGACGCGTCAGTTCGGTTTCTTCAAAAAGATTTCCGCCTGTGAAAATCAGTGGAATGGTGTACTGATCTTTCAATGAATAGTCATGCCCCAAAAAGCCAGTCAGTAATTGCTGGTCTTCTTCGGTAACCAGGGTGCCATGCATACCCGAATGGTCTCCGAAAATAGCAATCAAAGATTCATCATAAATCCCTTGTTTTTTCAATTCCTGGATGAACAAGCCGATCTGTTCGTCTGCATAGCGGATGGATTGCAGATAATTACCAATGTACATGCCGTCGTATTCAGCAGGCAACTCTAAATACTGCATGGATTCCGGCATTTCAAATGGTGTATGGCTGGTGACTGTGACGATATTGGCGTAGATGCGTTCATATTCCTCGAGCTGACGGGGCAGTTCGTTCGCTGCAAAATCAAACAGCACTTCATCGGCTGGTCCAAAACCAACTTGTTTGATATTCGGAATCTCCTCAATCGAGAAAATCTCTTCATAGCCAAGAACCGGATAAAGGACGTCCCGGTTCCAATACGTCACGTCATCAGCGTGGTAAGTGGCAGAGCCATAGCCTTGCTTCTTCAACGTCCGTGCCAACGAAGGTGCTTCTTTACCGGTCAGGCTATTGGCTGTGGGAATCATTCCCTGTGGATATAAACCTGTATTGACCATCCATTCGGCATCAGAAGTGGTCCCCGCTCCTACCTGCTGAAAGACGTTTGAAAAATAAGCACTTTCATCCAAAAGATTATTAAGATTCGGAGTGATTTCCTGTCCATTCAAATTTTTCCCAATGACAAAATTCTGCAGAGATTCCACTTGAATAACGAACAAGTGGCGGCCTTCGGCAACTCCAAAACCTTCGTGTTCGTTGACTTCCACGTACTTATTGCCTTTAAGTTCTTCCAGTTCTTTTGCCGATAGTTTGCTTGAAGAGGCGTGAGCAGTCTCAGTCGAGCGGCTATACAATTGGGCTAGTTGAGATTGCAGGAAGCCATTTTCTTTTGCGAAATAGGAAACGTCAATAATTGGTTTCTGAAGCGCATGAACAATGGTGACCGCACAAATTGCAGACATGCCGACAGCCACATATTTCATGGCCGCTGACTTTTCAGGCTTTCTCCAACGGCGCGCAATGAACACCACTAAAACAGCGTCCAGGAAAAACAGGAAGTCCCAAGGAGTCGCCAGCATCGTGATGGTATTGCTGACAGAACCAGTCTGCGTCAGTTGCTGCAAATCATAATAAGAAGGAATTGTAGAATAATAGCGAATGTAAAGTGTAACTATAAAAAAGACGACAGAAATCAGCAAATTGAATAACCAGACCGCTCGCCATACCTGTTTTTTAGCCATAATCAAAACAACCGACAGGAAGAAAGCCCACATCGGAAATTCAACCAATGCGATATGCAAAATTGATGTTGCATCAAAGGTAAGCATGCGGAAAGCAGCTACTTTGATTAATAACAGCAGAAACACCAGTACATAGGGGATCGCCTCTTTTTTTTTCATTTAAAACACCTCTTTTCTACAGACGAACACCCGAATTGGGGGTTGCATAAATCAGTTGCAAAAGGGAATAGGAGAGTTAGACTGACTACTCAAAAGGAGCGATACTATGCAAACATTAAAAGCAGTATTTTTAAACACTTCACTAAAAAAATCGAAAGAACCTTCTCATACAGAAGGCTTCATCAATGATGTTCAATTCCACTATAATCAATTGGGTGTCGAATCTGAAATTGTTCGTTTGGCTGATTACGCCATAGCTTATGGCGTCCAGGAAGACATGGGCGAGAGAGATGAATGGCCGCAGATTCTTGATAAAGTACTGGCTGCAGACATTGTCATTATCGGTACACCCATCTGGCTGGGAGAAAAAAGTTCATTGGCCACGCAAGCCATCGAACGCCTGTACGGCAGCAGCAGCGTCACCAATGACAAAGGACAATCCATTTTCTATAATAAAGTCGGCGGTGCCGTGGTAACTGGAAATGAAGATGGGGCCAAACACTCAGCCGCTTCCATTCTGTACGGCCTGTCCCATATCGGTTTTGTCATCCCGCCGAATGTGGATGCCTACTGGGTCGGAGAAGCAGGGCCTGGTGACTCCTATATGGATGCCGGCCGAGACAACGAATTCACAAAATCAGCTATTCAGCGGCTTGCCTACAATACTTATCATCTAGCGGGCATGCTAAAAAACAAGCCGATTCCAAATGAAGGAAATACACTTGAATAATTGGCCTATCAAACTAGGTGCAGCAAAGGCGGACGCTGCAGGCCGGCAGCACGTTAAAAGCTGCCGGCTCTTTCCCCTAGCTTTACGGACAGTCACGCGCCCACTTCCAAAACCGGCAGATCTGTATTCCCCTTTATGGAATCAGCTCCAAATACGCGTCACAGAAGGAGTCCCTTGTTTTATAGTTACTTCATAGACGTCCGGATTCGTCAGCTTTCTCCACTCCGAAAATCCATAGCTTGAGTCCATGTGCTTCAGCAATAATCCGAGTAAGTTTCCATGAGTCACCGCTGCGGTTCTGTCCTTCATTTCATTTAAAACTTCCAGTGCGCGGGCAGTTGCTTCTTTTCCCGATTCGCCTCCAGCAAGTTTTAAATCTGCATCTCCAAAAGATTCCTCCAACTTTTCCATCCAGTCTGGTAAATCTTCAGAACTCAAAACGCGTTCTGCCAAGCGGTCATCAATTTCAATCGGCAAATCCAGCTGGTCGGCTGCCGGTTCGATCGATTGGATAGCGCGTGTAAAAGGACTGGAGATAAAATGAATCACTTGCTGCCCCTGCAAAAACTCCGCTAATTCCTGTGCCTGCTTGTGTCCCGTCAGAGTCAATTCTGCATCCGGTTCCTGCCCGGTTGCTTGGCAGTGCCTGATTAAATAGATTGTCTTGTCCATAATTCTCCCCCTAATCCAAACATCATTCCATACAGGTGCATACGACAGATCCGTAAAAATAAGTTCGCTTTTTTCTCTATTGGCAGGCTATCCATGATTCGACAGACCCAATGCTCTTATACATTCCATTCCCCAAAACCCATTTTTTAACCTCAAAAAAACCCCTGAGCAAAAGCTCAGGAGCCATGTATTATAATTTTTTCATAAGGTTCGCCATTTCGATGGCTCCAGCTGCTGATTCCCAGCCTTTGTTGCCGGATTTTGTTCCTGCGCGTTCGATAGCCTGTTCAATCGAGTCTGTCGTCAAGACGCCGAAAATGACCGGAATATTGGCTTGGTCACTGGCTCTTGATACGCCTTTCGCGACTTCGCTGCAGACAAAGTCGAAATGTGGAGTTGCGCCTCTGATGACTGTTCCTAACGTGATGATCGCATCATAGTTTCCGCTCATCGCCATTTTTTTGGCAACAAGGGGAATTTCAAAAGCACCTGGCACCCAGGCAATAGAGACATCGTCTGCTCCAACGCCATGGCGCTTCAAAGCATCTTCTGCGCCCCCAAGCAATTTACTCGTGATAAATTCGTTGAAACGTCCGACAACTATGCCGATCCGCAGTCCTTCACCGTTTAAATATCCTTCAAAATGTACAGTCATTCAGTTCCATCTCCTCTGGTAGATTAATAGGCTGTCGTGTTTTGATTTTTTAGCTGGTAGGATACCAGGTCTTTGATTGTAAGAATACCGAGGCCGAGACGCTCCGCCACTTTCAGCAAATCGTCCACCCGTGCCATTGTGCCATCAGGGTTCATGATTTCGCATATGACCCCTGCAGGAGATGATCCCGCAAGCTTCGCCAAATCGACAGCCGCTTCGGTATGTCCCGTACGATCAAGTACTCCTCCATCTTTCGCAATCAACGGGAAAATATGCCCTGGACGTTTAAAGTCTGTTGCCTTTGCATCCGCCTTCACCAAACTGGTGATCGTGTGCGAACGTTCAAAAGCACTGATTCCTGTCGTCGTATCCTTATGGTCAATACTGATGGTGAAAGCCGTGCCGAATTCATCCGTATTGTGGTCGGTCATTAAACCAATCTGCAAGCTTTGAGCGATTGACTGGGCAATCGGCACACAGATCAGCCCTCTTCCTTCAGTCGCCATCAAGTTGACGATCTCAGGTGAAGCAAACTCTGCCAACGCGATAAAATCGCCTTCGTTTTCTCTATCTTCATCATCGATGACGATGATGGCTTTGCCATTTTTCAAATCTGCAACGGCTTCTTCTACGGTGTAGAACATCTCTTCAGCGCCTCCTTTTAAAATCCGTTTTCCGCCAGCCAGCTTCTGCTGATTTTTGGTTCTGCTGTTTGAACACGTTCGGTGTATTTCGCCAACAGATCACATTCGATATTGACCTTTTCGCCAATGCCTTTTTCGCCTAACAGCGAATCTTCCTGTGTAGTTGGAATCAAGGAAATGGTCACCGTATTATGGCCAAGCGCAAAAATCGTCAATGAAGTGCCATCGACTGCGATTGAACCTTTCAGCATCATATACTTCATCAGCTGGGAATCCAGCTCAATTGTCTTGGTCACAGCATTCGCCTCTTTTTTCACTGAACGGATAACGCCGACGCCATCTGTATGGCCACTGACAAAATGGCCGCCGAAACGGCCGTTGGCTGGCATTGCACGCTCTAAATTTACGCGTCCGCCTGCTTTCAATCCGCTCATCGTCGAAGACTTGACCGTTTCCGGAATGACATCGACTGTAAACGTGTGTGAATTGAATGTAGAGACAGTCAAACAAACTCCGTTAATGGAAATGCTGTCTCCGCGCTTGATGTCCTCTAGGATCAGTGCACAGGAAATCGTCAATTCCATGGCCTGAGGTTTAGTACGGACTGACGCAACGTGTCCGACTTCTTCAACTATGCCTGTAAACATATCGGCACACTCCTCCGTTCGGGCCGAAAAAGCCTATTCAATTGGGGTCTTACGGGTAATTGGGTGTTTTCCACCATGGGGCGTATGGGTGGTGGGGAAAGGAATATTCTGAAGGTTACTCTGTGCATGTGCCCTGCTTCTTTGTCAAGATGGCTGGTTGTCCAGCAATTTTTCATACCTTGAAAAAGCTCTTTTTCCACGAAGGAAAGGAGCAGGATTAAAGACGGTCGCCTTGCAATTTCAGAGACTGGTCCCTGAAAAAAGTGTTTGGTCATACAAATTCCTCCTTTCAATTTCAACTCATTGAAAAGAAGAGGCACATAACGAAACCGATCTCTAGATTCTTCTCCCATCCAGACTGTAACTGTCGGTGCCGGAATTTCACCAGCTCCACCGTTTGGGCGTGCACCGCATAGTGGCCTATGCCTGCATTCGCCCAAACGGGTCACGGACTTGCAGTTTCCTGCTCACCGCCGGTAAGGAATTTCACCTTGCCCCGAAGAATTAGATTCGTAGTTTCGTCCCTTTCATAGTAGCATAGAAAGAAACTGAACCCCATAAATTCCAACTGATTATTTTTATCGAGCTTGCGTCCTGCTGCAGTCCAGCCCGCTTCTTCGCCAACACATCAGATCAAACGCCTGTAGGCAGATGGCAAGAAAATCGCCATGATTCCATTTATGCGTTCTATTCCCGTTTCAGAAAGGAAGATCCGTATGGCCCATCACCACCCAGTGAAAGGCATCGGCGTAGACGCCGAAACACGTTGTGCCCATTATCATTCACCCATTGACCGCATCGCCATCAAGTTTTTTTGCTGCCAGGAATATTTCCCATGCTTCGAATGCCATAGAGCTGCCGGCTGCGGAACACATCAGGTTTGGCCAAAAGGCCGTTTCCATGAAAAAGCGGTTTTATGCGGGACTTGCGGACATGAACTGTCTATTGACGACTATTTAGCCTGTGCATCAAAGTGCCCAAGCTGTTCTTCACCGTTCAATCCAGGCTGCAGCCTGCATAAGCACCTTTACTTCGAATAAATGCAAAAAAAGCCAAGCGGCTGCATTTCTGCTGTCACTTGGCTTTATTGGTATACAGGGACATGACGTATTGCTCGCCTTTAGAGCGCATAATCCGTCTGCCCGTGTCTTTAAACCCTGCTTTTTGATACAGGCGCTGAGCCGGTATGTTGCGGGCATTGACGCCGAGCACGACTTCATCAAAATCTGGAAATTCTGTTTCCATAAATTCCGGCAATGCATAGATTGAACCTGTTGCAATTCCTCTGCCCTGGTATTTCGGATTGACGGAAAATCCCCTCAACAGCAAAGCTTTCGGATTGTCCGAGTATTTCTTCCGGTCCTCCGATTCATCCAATTCGAAAAAACCGGCATCTTCTCCGCGCGCTTTGATGATGATGAAATGCTTTAATGGATCTTTAGCATCTTTTTCCACAATTTCTTTGGGCAACCGGGTAAACTCGAGTTGAACTGGCGGCAAATCATAATCAATCGACACTTTAGAGGAATAACGATGCAATGAAACTTCCTTTTTCTTAATCAACTTAAGCAGCCTCCTTGTTTGCGTTCACTGGCTGAAGTAATCAACTACCGTTGAATCCAAAAACTGGATAGGCGGCAATTGTATAGACCGGAAATTGCCTGCAATAAATCGCTTTTCCTCAGTTGCCTTATCCCTTTTCCAGTGTCACGACAACAATTTCCGGCAGGTTAAAGATACGTACAGGAAAAGTACTGTTGCCAAGTCCGCGGCTGACGACCATCTTCGATTTATCTTTTTCGAAGATCCCCTCTGTCACTTTCGGAAACCACCCTTGCCCCGGGGCAATCAAGCCGCCAATACCCGGAATACGGATCTGTCCGCCATGTGCATGGCCTGAAAAAACAACATCTACACCGTCTTCTGCATAGGTGGACAGGTATTCCGGACGATGCGCCAGCAACAATGTGAAATCGTCCGTCAGTTGTGCACGGTCGAGGCTATGCCGAGTGGCTTCATCCTCATGGATATCGGGCTCCATCAATGGATCATCGATTCCCGCAATCTGGATGGACTCCCCGTCTTTTTCCCATTGGACCGAATCATCCGCCAGAACCGTGACTCCACGTGCATTCAAAGCATCTGTAATCTCTTCCACCTTATTGGAAGCCACCTCATGATTCCCTGTCACGTAATACACATGACTCATCTCTACAAGCGCATCCACCAGCACCAAACTAGCATCCAAATCATAACGGTTGCTGTCCACAAGATCTCCAGTCAAAAAGATGGCGTCGGGTTCAGCCGCCTCCACCTTTTCGATCAACGACGATTGATTTCTACCGAAAGTCGCATTATGCAGATCAGATACCTGAACTATTCTCGATCCATCAAAAGCTTCCGGCAACTCCTCGGATGCTACCGTATATTCAGTGGTTTGTATCCACTTATTGCTGCTCCAAACTCCACCCCATACCACTAGCACGAGCAGTATAAATACTGCGAGTTTCTTCATAAAAATTAACCTCTATTCGATTTTGATTCAGTCTAACGGGTTGTAAAGCCCCTCATCTTTTACTTTGTGGCACAGCGAAAAACGCTCCATCCTTTCCTTATGCATGGACGCCCACTTCACCTGGTGCTGTGATTTCAATTTTCAAGCGATCAGGCCCCTCAAGGAAAACCGCATAATAATTTGGACCACCTGCATAAGGATGGAGGTCTTCATACAGACTTGCGCTCCCCATTGTCTCATTTTTTCAGCCATCTCGTCCACTTGCACGCGCGAAACCGCCTGAAATGCCAAATGGTTCAATCCGGTTTGTTTCCGGTGATATGGAATCTCCCGGAATTTTTCCTCAGTTTGTACAAACACGATATACGTAAGGCCCGACTTGTAGCTGAAGCCTTTCTCCCATTCCTGAAACAAGGCATACCCTAGCGGCGGCAACAGCTCGCTGTAAAATGATTTGGCTTCCGCTAAATTTGAAACATTGAGTTCAACATGATGCAGCAATTGCTCCAGCTCCTTTTGGCCACGTTGCCTACTAACCCCAACAAAAGTACAGATTTCAGCGAAGCTCTTACGGATATTTGTCCCGTTCATTTCCAAACTAAACTTTGGTTTTGGCTTTGTTTTTCTGAGCTGACCAGCTGCCTAAAAGGAATAAAATGAAAATCATAAGAACCGCAAGTCCGATGGATCCCCATAGGCTGGCGTTATCCGGGTTCCCTGTCAGCCAGGCTGCTGCATATTGAGGGATTTTCACTGGCGAGACAGACCAATTCGCTCCGAATAAACCATCGGCCAATTGAAGAAGTACATATACCGCGAATGCGACAGCCGCGGCAAGTCCGCCATTCGGCAAAGCGGCACTAGCAGCCAAGACAACGGTAAGGATCAGCAGCACCCAAAAGCTGTATGAGCCCATCATTTGAAGAAGCTTGATGAATTCCACCTCTCCGAAAAATAACAATGTATAGTAATAGCCCGAAAAGAAACCGAGCCAAACGCTGGCCAGGGAAATAACCGCAGCCGTTGCCCATTTGCTTAGAAAATAGGCTGGGAAGGAAAGCGGACGCACATACAGTAAAGTGGCCGTGCCGCTTTTCCGTTCTCCAGCTATGGTTCCCATATATGCCAGAATCAGCACGACGATTCCGATGGTTTGAAATTGTTCCATAACTGCCATCAAAATCTGCTCCGGTGCAGGAGTCGGCATTTCAAATACTGCCCCCTCCGGCAAACCGCCGGATGCCTCCAGTATTTGCGGAAGAAAATAATTCACCGCAGGCTCTGTAATGCCCAAAAGGATGAAAATAGCAGGTATCCAATATACTTTATAATTCCGTAAATTTTCCCGCCATTCTTTTTGCATCAAAATGCCGAATTGCTTCATTTGGCAGCGACCACCTTTAAAAAGATTTCTTCCAATGAAGCCGTTTGGAACTCGACCCCCAGAATGTCCTGTCTTTCAGAAGCCAGAACCTGAAGCACCTGTGGCATGCTTGGACCATCTTCCTGAACCGGAAGAAAAATGGAATCCTCTTTAACTTCGGATTTCCACGCTTGTCCCTCAGCAAACTCCACCGCTTGGGCATGGTTTTGAAAGCGGATTCGGATACAAGGATTGGCATGCCGACTTCTGACTTCATTCAACGAGCCTTGTTCAATCAGCCGTCCGTCTCTCATAAACAACAACTGGTCCGTCATTTCTTCCGCATCGTTTAAAATATGGGTCGAGTACAGAATGGTCGTATCCTGTTGCAGGGATTTCAATAAGTCCATGATTTCCCGGCGGCCAGTGGGATCCAAAGCTGAAATCGGTTCATCCAGAAGAAGCAGCTTGGGTTGATGGACAATGGCTTGCGCAAGACCCAGACGCTGTTTCATGCCTCCTGAAAAAGCTCCTGTTTTTTTAGTTAAGGCAGTTCCAAGACCCACAAATTCCAGGGTGCGTGTTGCCTGAAATCTTGCTTTTTTTGCTTCGATACCGCTTAATTTTGCAGCCATTTCCGTAAATTCAAGAGCTGTCAACCAAGGGAAAAATTGCGGATACTGGGGAAGAAAGCCGATAGTCAGCCCTTCAGCCATGGTGATTTTTCCACTTGATGGAGACAGGAGATCAGCCAACATCGATAAAGTGGTCGTTTTCCCTGCTCCATTCGGACCGATTAAAGCCGTAGCAGTGCCTTCTTCCAATGCAAAAGAGAGCTCTTCAGCCGCGCTTTCCTGTCCATAACGTTTGGTAAGCCTTTCTATCTCTACGATGTTCAATAATTTCTCCTCCCGATAACAAAGTAAAGTATGGGTCCGATAATGTTAATGACGACAATAAGTACGCCCCACATCCATTTCGGACCGTTTGGATGTGGGTTTTTTATCAAGTCCACCAACGCAAAAATCATCAAAGCCAGTTGAATGATAAGGATTGGCAGCAATGCCAAAATCAAAGTTGTTTGATCCACTGGATGTCACCTCTTCTATCTATTTTTGAAAGACCGTATAGTTCTATGTTCTCTGCCTTCGCTGCCTTTCCCTTTTTTTACAAAACACAAAAAAACCGAAGACGGCGTTCGTTCGGTTTTTTCTCCCTTTGCCTTGCTTACCATTTCATCTTTGAAAAGAGATCACTCAAATAAGCCTTTTCATTTTCCCCAATGGTCCAGTGTGCTATTTCCTCCAGTACACCCATTTTTGTACCGTAGCCTTTCACAAATCCGTTTAACCGGGCAGCGAAAGTTGAGTCCGTCAGCAGTGACTGATCCGGGTAAATTTCGGCAGTCTGTTCCAACGCCTTAGGATAACACTTCAAGTAATATTTTTGATGACGTTCCTCGGCCGAAGTGAATTGGCTGAAAGGTGAAATTTCCGTTTCGATCGGCTCCCCTAACTGCAGCTCCATTTCCTCTCTGATTCCGTCAATCGTTTGCCGCTGCTGCTCTGTGTGGTAATGCAGCAAAGAGATATACTGTCTCCCTTTATAATTATCACGATTCGGGTAATGATTCTGCCAAAATTCCCTAAGCACCTCTGCATAACTGATCATCAATGGATCGAATTCAATTTGGACTGTTTCCGTATGATCGCCCATTCTGCGGTAAGTAGGAGACGGGAGCGTTCCGCCCGCAAAGCCGACACGCGTTCGGACGACTCCAGGGATACTTCCAAACCGGGCGTCCGGTCCCCAGAAGCAGCCCATCCCGAATGTTGCGATTTCCAAGGGTTGATCATTTTGATGGAGCCCTTTTTCGATTTCCTCAATGGTCATTTGCTGAAATTCCATCCTGATCATCCCTTCTTTAAAAACCTGGATCTCCAGAGCAATTACTATACAGTTCGCGACGATTTCCTTAAAATTAATGTAACAAGACTGAACAGAAAATGCATGGCTTAGATACTCCCTTTGGTGCAGTTCCAATAAAAGAAAGTAGGTGCATGTAATGAACAGCCAACGAAAAGAAATCATTTCCTATTTCAAGCAGATGGACCGCAGCTTTTTTATGGACGCCAACAAAGACCTGGCCTCTTTTGACCAAGCCCTGCCTATTGGATTTGAACAAACCATCTCTCAACCATCCTTGGTTCTTGAAATGACGCTGGCACTTGATCTTCAGCCAGAACAGAAGGTACTTGAAATCGGGACCGGATCCGGTTTTCAAACTGCTTTACTGGCTGCTTTTTCCGGAACTGTCTACACCATCGAAAGGATTGAAGAATTGCAGAAGCGTGCTGAAGAACGGCTGGACCAACTAAACTTCCAAAACATTCATTATAGATTGGGGGATGGCAGTGAAGGTTGGGAAGAACATGCTCCCTTCGACCGGATCATAGTCACAGCTGCGGCTTCCGAAGTGCCGAGAGAACTGCTCGAACAATTAAATGGGGATGGAAAGATGGTTATTCCGGTTGGAAACTCCTTCAGCCAGGAACTCCGGTTGATTGAAAAGGATCCGGATGGTAAAACCCACACCACTCTTTTAAATGAAGTCCTATTCGTTCCATTAAAAGGCAAGTACGAAAGATAAAGCTGCCGTTCCCCTTGGCGATGATTATGGGTACATGCCTTGATAAAAGACTGTTGAATTTGAGGTTCATTCCCGGTTGCCGTTGGATTTTACTGGAGTGTTCGGGGTTTGCCAAAGCAGAACTATCCCAGCCAAAAGCAAAATCACTGCTGTGATATTCCAAACAAGATCATATGGCAACAAATCCACGCCGTAGCGGATTTGGTGAAGCTCTAATAATTTATGTTGAAAGATGCCATCGTAAAGTTGAAAAGCTCCGGCACCAACCAGGATTCCGCCTGTCCATCTCTTTGGCCACCAGGCTTTTCGCCGTTGAAGATCAGCCAAAAGAAATAGCGAAGCCACGGTCGCAAACCAGCTGAAGGCATGAAAAACACCATCTGAAACTAATCCCACATCAGTTGTAGATCGATCATAGAAATGATGCCAATGCAGCAATTGATGAAAGACTGTTTCATCAATAAACGCCACTAAGCCGATACCAAATAAAAGTCCTGACCAGACGTTTCTTTTGGCATGGACTCTTCGGTTTTTCTCTTTTGTGTAGTCAACGGTTTTGACTGTAGATGAAGGCATGGAATCCTCCTTTCTTGGCCAAGCAGGCAAGTAAAAGAAAAAGCCATTGCAGCTTTTTCCAATTAATACCCTTTTTTTACCGACACAAAACAAAAAGACGGAACAAAAACCTTATTGCTGATTCAATAATCCTAATTTCCTTCACAACAATGATTTTTTCTTCCTAAATAAATTTATAAGGAGGCAAAATCCCGATATCTTTTATTGATTTCTTTAAATGCCCATCCTAATCCCGTATAATAAAGCCAATTGAGCATTAGTAAACACCCAGAATCCCATACCCGTACAATAAAAGGAGAGCTAAACATGTCCAAAGAAAAAACAATGCACACTGAAGTCGGCAGCTATATTTCCACCTTATTGCGTGACCATTTCGGAAAAGGCCCTACATCAGTATTCGTGACAGTCAAACCTCCTTTTATTTCTATACACCTTCGTGGATTTTTGGCTCCAACTGAACGAATTTTGCTGAAGCAGCAGGAGCATCGAAGAGTGTTGGAAACGCGGGATCTATTGATGAACCAGTTAGCAGCGGATATAAAATTGGATTTATGGAAGATTGGAAAGCTGGAAGTCGAAGAGGTATATGCCGACTGGAATTTAGATGATCAGACCGGGATGATATTGGCTGTCATGGCTGATAAGTCGGGAGCAGAAGAAATTGCATGGGATTCAGCTATTCAAATTGAAAGCATTCGCGAAGAAGTGAATGAAGCCAGCCGAAAAGCGCAAAAAACACCTGAATCGACAGAATTGTACTGGTTAAACAACCGGACACTATTGATCGAACGGTCCGGAATTTTTGTTGAAATCGAAAAAGAGCTGATCCATGGCGGCTTTATCGAAGAATTGAAATTGGTGAAGCGCCCTTTGGAGCGAAGATTATTATTGCAGACACGCATCGAAGCTATCCTCAAACAGCCAATTCTGGAAGTGTTCCTTGACTGGAACTTCATTACGGATAAAGGGTATATTGTATTGCTGCTGGAAAACACCAAATAGCAAAAAGAAGCCAGCTCTCAGCTGGCTTCCTGGACTATGGACTGACTCGGTTAATTTGAGCAGTTTGTGGTCTTTTTTTTTGGGGGAAGTATCTATTGTTCCACAGCTTCTATACGGCACTCTTTTCAGCTGCTGATGATTTGAGCTGTCTGGCAATAGGGACAAAATTCATAGGAATCCTTTTCCTCCAGCTGCTCGATATACTCAATACGGTCAGTAAATTCTCTTTTATCGACAGGTGTTTCTATAAACCCACAGCGATCTCCTGCAAATTGGCGTTGATGAATTTTTTTCTTCTTATGGTCTACAAAGTAATACATAAAATCGCTTCCTTTCTTTTTCAGAAATAGGAAAAGCCGAAAAGAGTCGCCTCTGTTTCAAAGCAATCTTTTCGGCTTTTATATCAGCTCTATCGTCTGAAATATTTAACCAAGGTATAAAGAAAAAATTCAATCAATGAGGAATTCTTCGTTCTCCATTGATTGCTGGTTGATCCAATCCGACTTTTATGGACAGTGGCTCCTATTTGTAAAAGCGGGAACCTTACCGACCGTTAAAGCGGAGTAAAATTAGATGTGTTAGAGATATCGATCCTAATGGATGAATGAAATTTTATAACAAGTCGGAAACGCTATAGTTTTCCAAGTATTTTTATTATACTCAATTTCACTGTAAAGGTAAAGAGAACAGTAAACTCAATTGCCTGTAAAATCAGATACCTTATTGTTTCTCCACTTTCCCCAACCCTTTCTTATGGGAAATGTCTTCGAATTCCTTGGCTATTCTTTCCAAAGCTTCTTTAATGAGCGGCCGTGGGGAAGGCGTACAGATTCGTTGATAGAATTCTCCTTCTTCACCGAACATGCTGCCATCTTCCAGCAGGACATTGGCTTTGTTGTAGATGCGGTCGTGGATTTCTTTTGCCGAAATGCCGTAGCCGCTGAAATCCAGCCACATAATATACGTGCCTTCTGGAATGGCCACCTTCACTTCAGGCATTTTTTCAGCGAGGAACTCTTTTATATACGCCATGGTGGCATCGACATAATCCTTCAATTGCTCAAGCCATTCTTCCCCTTCATTGTAAACGGAGATCAATGCAGCAATGGCAAATGGAGACGCCAATTGCATGCCCATTTCAGTGGCGAATTTAGTACGCAGCTCTTCATCTGAGATGATGACATTGGTACAATGCAGCCCCGCAACATTGAAGGTTTTGTTGATGGCTGTACAGGTGATGATATGATCAATTTGGTCGGCTACTTTAGCCATCGGAGTAAATTGCTTTCCGTTGCGCAACAAATCTCCGTGGATTTCATCAGCTACGATCAAGACATTGTTTTCATGACAGATTGCAGCCATCTTTTTCAGCTCTTCTTCATTGAAGGTCCTGCCCGTCGGGTTATGCGGGTTGCATAGAATGAACATTGTCGTATGGTCATCCTTTGCCTTAGCTTCGAAATCCTCAAAATCGATGGAATAATAACCATCCGCCTCTTGTTTCAGTGCATTATTCACCACTTTCCGGCCATTCCCTTCAATCACTGAAGTGAACGGAGGATAGACAGGACGTTGGATGATGATGCCGTCTTCTACATTCGTAAACGCTTTAACAGCAATATTCAATGCATGAACCGTGCCTGGGCTATAGACAATCTGCTCTTTTTCAACTTTCCAGCCATGCCGTTTCTGCATCCAGGACTGGATGGCCTCAAAGTATTCATCCGGAAAAACGGAATAGCCGTAAATCCGGTGATCCACTGTTTTATGCAAAGCTTCAACTAAAGGTTGAGGAACCGGCAAATCCATATCGGCGGTAAACAACGGAATGGTGTCTTCATCATATCTTTCTGTAAGTCCGAATTGCTTGATCAGCTCTCCGCCGTCCCATTTCATGGAGTAGGTGCCTCTTCTGTTGACGATTTCATCAAAATTATATTTCATGTGAAACTCCCTTTCCGGTGCATTGTTATATCTTCTTTCTTCATTATCAAAGAAAGACTGGAGCCATTGCAACCAATCAAGCTTTTGAGTCTCTTCTCTACTTACAAACTTTAAAACTCCATCTTCAATTTGCCGTCTTCCAGCACCAGTTTGGCGTTGAATTTTTTGCCGTTCTTCGAAACAAAGCCTTTAATGACCGGCGTCTTTCCTTTTGTGCACAAGTATTCGATCTGCTTGGCCGTCAACCGTTTTTTTAGGAAGGTTGCCGGGAATGATTGCTTGCAGCCGTTATCGTATTCGGTGCAGTTGTAAGAGCCTCTTCGCGACACGATCATACCGGTCTTGCATCTTGGGCAGAGAGCGATTTCGTCTTTGGCATCGGGCGTTGCCATCTGTGCCGGCAATCCGTTTTTCTGCATTTGCCCAGGCACTTCATCCAACAGCTTCTGGATGAACTTGCCGATGGTCGCCAGGAATACTTCCGCTGACCCTTCCCCTTTGCCGATTTTTTTCAAATACGTCTCCCATTTTGCAGTCATCGATGGACTGGACAATAAATTCCCTTCGATAGATTGGCACAGGATGCGGCCTTTTCCAGTGATTGAAACAATGTTTTTGGTAACTGAGATATATTCATGCCGCTTGATCGTCTCAATGATTCCGCTTCTTGTCGCTTCCGTGCCAAGACCTTCAATTTCCTTGAGGATTTCGGTATCTTCCACGTCTTCGACAAACTTCCCGCAGGTCTTCATCATGGCGATCAATTGGCCTTCCGTATACGGTTTTGGCGGTGTTGTCATGCTTTCTTTAATATCGATCTTGCTTTTCGCCCGTTCCTGCTCCCGCAGTTCCGGCAAAGACGGTTCCACTTTTGCTTCCTTGGCTGGGGGAAACAGCTCCCTCCAGCCTTTTTCAAGCTCGGTTTTTCCAGTTGTGAAAAATGCCAGTCCTTTAACGTCCGTCGTCACTTTGGTTTCGGCGTAGCGGTAATCTTTATGGAACATCGCTAGAGTTGTGCGCAAAACTTCTTCATACAGATTTCGTTCGTCTTTTGCCAATCCTTCCAGTTTTCTTGCTGTCGGTATGGTTTTTGTAGGGATGATGGCATAATGCTCCTGGACTTTGGAGCTGTCCACGAAGCGCTTTTTCGGTGCTTTGGAAGCAATCGGGAACGGTGCATCAATCAGCTGCTGGTATTTTTCGACTTGCCCTGCTAAATAGCTGAACTCACCCGGTGTAATATGCTGGGTATCGGTCCTTGGATAGCTGACAAGTTTCTTCTCGTACAAGCCCTGCATGACGGATAATACCTTCGCCGGACTGTATTTCCATTTCCGGTTCGCTGCAGCCTGCAAGGTCGATAAAGAATGAAGCTGTGGCGGCGGCGTCCGTTTTTCTGTGGTTTTCACCTGAGTTACAATGCCTTCTTCTTTGGCGGTAATGGCATGTTTAGCCAGAAGCTCCTCCGCTTCTTTCCGTTCTTTTGCCCGCAGCTTCGCCTTGCCTTTGTAACGCCCTTTTTCTGCGTCAAAAATGCCTTCGATTTCATAGAAAGGCTCTGGGACAAACGCTTCAATTTCTTTTTCGCGCTGATAAATCAAAAAGACAGTCGGGGTCTGGACACGTCCAATCGCAAAAACTTCGCGTATCCCTTTTTCCTGAAGCAGGAGGGAATACAGGCGGGATCCGTTCATCCCGACGAGCCAATCGCTGATCTGCCGCGCTTTGGCTTCCTGGTACAATAACAGGTCCTGCCGGTTGTCCCTAAGCTCCTGAAAACCTTTCCTGACTTCGTCTGCTTCCAGCGAGTTGATCCATAACCGTTGGATCTTTTTGTTTTTGGCACCTGTATGATAATAGATGCTATAAAATATATTGGACCCTTCCCGGTCAACGTCACAGGCATTGATGACCGTATCGGTTTGAAAAATTAATTTTTTGATGATGCCAAATTGCTGCGCTTTGCCTCTTGCCACCTGGAATTGGTAGGCATCGGGCAGAATCGGCAGTGCAGAAAGTGACCATTTCCCCCATTTCGGATCATAGGCCTTTGGTTCTTTCAATTCCACAAGATGTCCGATTCCCCATGTGATATAGGCACCTTCCGGAAAAATTGCATCGGGAGCGATTTCAATGTAGCCGTCGCGTTTCGTGGTCTTGAACGCTTCAGCATAGGCCTTGGCCTGGCTTGGTTTTTCAGCGACTATCACTGGTTTCATGCACTTCTTCCTTTCCTTTGGTCTTTCTCTTATTGTACCCTTTCAGCCAAAGAATCAAAGCAAAAAAGACAATTCCCTGCATAGTGGGGTATAGTAGGTTCTAACAGAAAGATGACGCAGAAAAAGGAGTCGTTCAAAATGAATAACAAAACTGCTTTACTGGCAGGCGCAAGTGGACTGGTCGGCAACGAATTGCTCCATATCCTTTTAGAAAGCCCGCATTACAAAGGGGTGAAAATCCTGGTACGCCGCCCACTGGACATGGCACATGAAAAATTGGAACAAGTAGTTGCGGATTTCGATAAACTGGACGATTATGCCCAGCACTTCGATGTAGATGATGTCTTTTGCTGTCTCGGAACCACCATCAAAAAAGCCGGATCACAGGACGCATTCAAAAAAGTCGATTATGAGTATCCCTTAAAAATGGCTGAATTGGCAAAGTCGCAGCAGGCAAAGAACTTTTTGATCATTACGGCATTGGGTGCTGATGCTGAGTCAAAAGTCTTCTACAGCCGCACCAAAGGGCAGCTGCAGGTGCGCCTGAAGAAGATAGGCTTGACGGCACTGCATATTTTCCAGCCTTCTTTATTGCTCGGAGAACGCCAGGAATTCCGATTGGGTGAAAAAGCTGCCGCTATCCTAAGTCCTGCCATCAGCAAATTGCTGAAGGGGAAAATGATGAAATATAAGCCTGTCGAAGCAAGAAACGTAGCACTGGCTATGTACGAAGTGGCTCAAATCGAGCGGACCGGCAACTACACCTACCCATCAGACCGAATCGAAAAAATAAGCGCCCAAAGCGCTGACAGATAACAAGAGATCTTGGCCAAAACAACCATCAGCAACCAGGAATTCAGGGAAGTTGCTGGAATCGGTCCAAAACTAAGTAGCGGGCGCGAAGATGTCCCTTTAAAGCAGTTTTAAAGACCGCCATTCCTCCATTCCGGAAGCATTTTCGCTTGCGGACTGTATTTCACCCTACTTGGACGGTAAGCTCTATTAATGGAATAAAACCATTCTTCTTTTCAAATAAAATCCATAAGAAGGCCGTACCCCACGAAAACAGCTGGCATCCGCAAGCTATTTTCAAGGAAAAACTTCATACTACGAAGAAAAAACCGCTGGAGAAAAATCAATCCTTTTTCTCCAGCGGTTTTATTTTGGGGACTTAAGGGACAGTCCTCATTTTATGCCTTACAAAATATCTGTCCAAATTTTAATAGCTGTGGCTAAAATCAACAAAGCCAAAATCCATTGCAGGTATTTCGTATTCATTTTTTGTCCAAGCTTTGCTCCAAGAGGGGCTGCCAGTATACTTGCAACAATCATGACGACTGCCGGTCCATATAGGATCTGATCGGTGACGATTTTACCGACTGTCGCACCGATGGATGACAGAAACGTAATCGCAAGCGAAGTCGCGATCGTCATCCGAGTCGGAATTTTCAAGACGACCAGCATGATCGGCACCAGGATAAAGGCACCGGCTGCTCCAACGATTCCAGCGGCAATACCGACAATGAATGCCAATCCTGCTGCCAGCCATTTATTGAAGGTGACCTGGTCGAGCGGGATATCATCGACGCCTTTTTTCGGCATGAACATCATGACAACCGCAATGGTCGCCAATACCGCGTAGACAATATTGATGGCTTGCTCAGACAACAAAGTCGAACCGTAGCCGCCAATGAAACTGCCCACTAAAATAGCGCCGCCCATATAAGCGATCAAGGTTTTATTCAAATAGCCGCTGCCACGGTATGCCCAAACACCGGCGATGGTCGCAAAAAAGACCTGGATGGCGCTGATGCCCGATACTTCATGGGCGCTGAATGCCGTGTAACCCAGCATCACCGGTATGTAGAGCAGCATCGGATATTTGATGATCGAACCACCGATTCCCACCATTCCTGAAACAAAGGAACCTACAAAGCCGATGATAAAAATGACAATGATAAAGTCAATACTCATTTTTTTTCACCTTTCTAAAAGGGAAAAGGGCATCATGGCGATGCCCTTCCATCCAGCTCTTAGCCTTTCTTGATCCAGAATGAAAAGACATCGCCATTTTCTTGTGAATCCAGCAGCTCATGTCCGCCTGATTTTGCCCATGCTGCCAAATCCGCTTTCGCGCCTTTGTCAGTAGCCAGGATTTCGAGCACCTGTCCACTTTCCATTTCCTTCATTTCTTTTCTAGTTTTTACGATCGGCATTGGGCATGCCAAGCCTTTTGCGTCCAATACTTTATCTGCATTCATCAAAATCTCTCCTTTTGGGTTTTAGTTACTATTAAATTTCTTTCTCAATAAGGTTTTGCGTTTAGATGTTACCTGGATATGAAGCAAAACAGCGCAGACGCTCACGAGCCTCTGGCAAGCTGTTTTGCGGAATATCGACTGCCCTAAATCGTTGCTTACCGAACCGCACAGCGGTTTGGTCCAATTTCCATTTCACGCTGCACTTCTTCATCTGGTGCAATCTTACCCATATTTGTCTTGCGGATATCCTGATAAGCGTTCGGCTGCGGCGGCAGGTTCTTCGTGACCATGTCACGGAATTCCTGCTCGTCTGCAATATTCAAGCCGTGATTTTCCTTGAACAAGTCGCCTAATTTTTTAGCGACACTGCCATCTTCGTTCAATTCTTCGATGATCATGAAATGAGCTGGCAGAACAATAAGTTCATCGGCTAATTCCTTGTAACGAGTGTACAGGGATTCTCTTAAATCGCCTACCCAGTCATCAGCCAAGCCTGCAAGATCCGGCCGGCCGATAGAGTCGATGAACAAGATATCGCCTGTCATCAAATATTTATGGTCTACGATGAATGATGTAGAGCCGATTGTGTGCCCGGGTGAATAAAGTGCTTCAATGTCGATTTTTGAGCTGCCGATCGCCACTTCCAAGCCGTTTTCCAAAGCTGTATAGTCAAATACCACTTCTTCTGCGTCAGCCGGCGGCAAATAATAGCTCGCGCCTGTTGCTTCAGCAATCGCACGGCCGCCCGAAATATGGTCAGCGTGCAGATGCGTATCAAATACATGCTTGATGGTTGCGCCTTTTTCCTGCGCGAAGTCCAAGAAGATATCCGCCATGCGTGTTGCATCAATAACAGCGGCTTCCCCTTCAGAGATGGCCATGTAAGACAGGCATCCCTTGCCGAGGCGAACAAATTGATACAATTCGCCGCCGCCTTGCAATTCACCGACTTTTACTGGTTCCAGGTGTTCACTCCAGGCTTTCATGCCGCCTTCAAGATACGCCGCATCAACGCCTTCCTCCGACAGCATTTCTGCCACCATGACGGAAGAGCCTTCTTTTGCACAGACAACCAAAATATCTCTGTCTGTCGGCAGGTCTGAAACCACTTCTTCGACGCCGTCCAATAAATCGAAATAAGGTATATTTATATACTGGATATTGCCGCCTTCAATTTTCCAATCAGCAAAGGCATCTCCGTTTCGGACATCCAGAATGAATAACGGCTGATTATTCACTACTTTTTTTGCTACTTCACTTGCTTTCATCGCTTTTACAGTCATATTCAAATTACCTCCAGGGGTATATATTTTTATAAAATTTTTTATTCTGTCTTCCCTGTCCAATCACTCATGCCAGGTACTACATTGTACAAGGTGCTAAATCCGTTTTTAGCCATCATATCTCCTGCAATGCCGCTTCTTCTGCCCGAATGGCAAATGATGTAGATTGCCTCTTCTTTGGACAACTCATCCATTCTTGTTTCAACTTCGCCTAAAGGGATATGGATTGCTCCAGGGATATGGGCTTCTTCGAATTCATCTTTTTCACGGACATCCAATACTGTCACGTTCTCAGCAGTTTCAACTTTCTGAGAGAAATCAGCCAGGGAAATTTCCGGTATGGTGATGGTTTCTTCAGGAGCTCCAGCTCCATCTTTACGAAGGAAATGGTGTAAAACGTCCCCTTCTGTTTCAGTTCCGATATATTGGTGGCCAGAACTCTTTGCCCAGGCTTGTAGATCAGCTGTTGAACCTTTATCTGTTGCCAGGATTTCCAATACTTTTCCTGAATCCATCGTTTTCATCATTTTTTTTGTTTTCACGATCGGCATCGGGCATGCCAGCCCTTTTGCATCTAATGTTAAGTCAATCTGTACCATTTAAGTTCCTCCTTGGAATTTTCCTGCTCTAAAGCAGGCGATTAGTTTGTTGTGCCATTCCAATCCAGCATTCCGCCATCCATATTGCTGACGGTGTATCCTTGATTTTCAAGGAACCGGGTAGCTTGTCCACTGCGTGCGCCGGAACGGCAAACCATGATATATTCTTTTGATTTATCGAGTTCATTCATTCGGAATTCCAATAGGCCTAAAGGAATATTGATGGCGCCTGGAATTTTTCCTGCTGCAACTTCATTGGTTTCCCGAACATCGATCAAGTTGATCGGCTGTTTGCTTTCGACTAATTCCTGAACTTGCTGGGTTGTCATTGTTTTCATTACAGATTCTCCTTTAAGCGCGGTAACTGCTCATACCGCCTCTGATATTTGTTATCTTGGCAAATCCATTTTTCTTCAATAATTGGCTGGCTCTGCTGCTGCGCATGCCGCTTTGGCAAATGACCAGGATTTCCTTTTCTTTTGACAATTCATTCATGCGCTTCGGCAATTCATTTAATGGGATATTCTTAAAGCCTTTAATATGGTTGCCTTTAAATTCCCCCGGGGTCCGGACATCGATATACTGTTTATCCTTCTTGCCGAGCTGTGTTTTCATTTCTTCTGTAGAAATCGATTCGATTCCTTTAGCCGGTGAAGTGAACCGGTAAGCTATCCAAAGAGCTGCCGCTCCAATCAGAACCCAGATGATCCATTCCATGCTGCACCTTTCCCTTCCGCTTTAACTGCGATTAAATGAATAGGTTGACGTTGCCGTCTTCCGCGTCTCCAAGATAAGCTGCAACTCCTGCATATTCGACTCCATCAAGCAATTCTTCTTTCTGCAATCCAAGAAGATCCATCGTCATCGTGCAGGCGATCATTTTTACGTCCTGCTCTTCTGCCATTTCAATTAACTGAGGCAAAGTTAGTGCGTTGTGCTTTTTCATGACTTGCTTAATCATTTTTGGTCCCATTCCGCCAAACTGCATATTCGATAAACCGAGTTTGTCTGCACCTCTTGGCATCATTTTCGCAAACATCGTTTCCAGACGCCCTTTTTTCAACGCTGGCGGATTTTCCTTCCGCAATGCGTTCAATCCCCAAAATGTATGGAAGATTGTCACTTCATGATCGTATGCCGCAGCACCGTTGGCAATAATGTAAGCTGCCATCACCTTGTCATAATCACCGCTGAATAATACGATCGTTGTTTTCTTTTGCTCTTGTGCCATTTTATTGCCTCCATTTTAAATTACCCATAGGGGTATATTTTTATTCAAAAAAAATAACGTTTTATAGTGGCGCCGCACTTCTTTCATACCCTATAGGGTATATTAAAGCATCTGTTTTTAAATGTCAAACAAAAAATTTCTATCTGCTTTTCACAAGCAAGTCTACAGCTTCTTTTACCATGCCTTCGGTGCTTTCACCTTTTTCGATGCTTTCGCGTACACACGTTTCCAGGTTATCACTGACGATAACGCCAATGGCACGATCAACTGCACTTCTTACCGCAGACAGCTGCATGACTACATCTCTACACTCTCCATCATTTTCAACCATTTTGATGACACCGCGAAGCTGGCCTTCTATTCTTTTCAATCGATTTTCAACAAGTTTGTCATACTTCATCTTCATTATGCCTCCTATAAATAATATAAGAATTTTTTGTTACCCTTATATTATACCCCCAAGGGTATTAAGTCAACACATTAGCTTGCGTTGGCCCCCATTCAGGAAACAGGCTGATTTCATAGTCCAGAAACTTTCGATAGCAGCTTATGCAGACTGGTCGATGCACTTGATCAAGCGCTCTTCAATGTCTTCAGCAATGGATTTGATGTTTTGGTCTTCCACCATGCTGATCAATGCAGTAGGCTTCGGCATTCCGATCTTCACACTATCGCTTTCCTTGTAGACAACAATTTTGCATGGCAGGAAATAGCCGATCATCAAGTTTTCCGATAATACGCGGTTTGCTTCTTTCGGGTTGCAGACTTCTAAAATGGTGTAGGGGGTATCGAAATCTTCACCTTTTTCCTGCAGTTTTGCAGTTAAGTCGAAATTCCATAAGACACCGAATTTCTCCGCCTTTAAATTTTCTTCTAATGCCTCTACGGCTTCACTCACTGTTTTGGATGTATTGACTGTGTAATTAAACATACTATTATTCCTCCTCTTATTTTTTAGCTCTATAAGTACCCTACCCGGTATATACCGGCGTAAACATTCGAGAGGAATGCGCCTTAACCAAAAACCTCCATCCTATAGAGATGAAGGTGATTGAAGAAACTTGGTTTTCCGGTCTACTATTCCGTCTGCAATTCGATTTCAGCGAATTGATCTATTGCCAAACGAAGACGGCCCAAGTAATCGCTATGGCAGTAACAACAAAACTCGAATATCCACCGATAATCAGCTGTTCCTTTAAAGTGAAGGCATTTTTTTGAAAAGCAAGAAATGTGGTGGGCGAGTGTATTGGCAAAATTGTCACTCCGCCGATAATCATAATGACTAAAAAAGCAGAAGACACAACAGACAGATCCAGAATATCTGCGTAGTTTATTATGATAGGAAAAATAATGATCATTGAAGTGGAAGGAACAACAAACAGGAAGCGCAGGACAAAGATAAAGCAGGCAATATAGACGATATTCCCAAAGTCACCCAGTCCATCCGGCAGCAAACCCATCAACTGTTCAGCCAATACCAAGGCAGTCCCGCTCTCTTCAATTATGTACCCTAACGAAAACGATGAGCCGAGAAGCAGAAAAGTTTCCCAATCATAGTCCCTTACTGTTTTATTCGTTATCAGCCCATTCACCGGCATCGCATAGTAGCCGACCAGTAGAAGCGGCGCCAGAACCAATGGCACCTGCTGATGATCTAAGACAATCCAACTGGCGATCATGGCGACAAAAGGCAGCATAACCCACCAAAACCTTGGCGGGAGTGCACCATCTTCCATTGCAGGCAGTTGCGGATCAGCTGCAGCTAACGGAGCGCTGTTCCGCTTAAAGTAAAACCAGACCCCAAAGCTTACAAGCAGCATCGCCAGCCATAAAGGAGGGGCAATGCGCAAAAACCACCCAAGCCACGAAATTTCGATGCCGCCAAAATCCTTCAACAATTGAGCCGCCAGTATCGGAAATCCGCCGCCTGTAAATACAATCATCGTCGCATTCTGATTGAGCATACCAATCACATACATACAATATTTGCGGAACAGGCTTTCCGGGCCAAAACCAAAACGGCCATTTACTTGTTCAATAATCGGTTCGAGTATACGAAACCGTGCTACTGCTGACGGCAGAAGGATAGGCATAAATACAATCAGCAGAGGCAGACCGAGTAAAATTGCCCGGATTCCGCCTCTGCTGAATTTTATGATGATATGGGCAAATACCCGGTCCACTCCCGCCTTCACTAAAGCGGCGGAAATGAGGGACAGTACCAAGATAAAGTAGAGAGCATTCGATAGGAAGCCCTTGAACGCTTCTTCCGGCTCTTCTGCTATACCGAACAGCAGCATCAATCCAATCAATACCAGACTTGATGCCGCCAAAGGCAATGGGCTGAGTGTCCAGAAATAAATCGCGATCCCGAGCAGCAGGAGTGTGGCTTGCTGCTGAAGTGAATAGGCAGCTCCGATATCTGTATAAAAGAGGCCGAACGCGGCTAAACCCAGCAGCAACAGGGTCAGCCATGGCCGAAGTCCAGAAAAACCCATCTGATCTCCTCCTTACATTTTGGCCAGTTTGCGGCGGCTTCTCCATTTCAGAAGACCCGGTATGACAAGCGACAAGAAGGCGATGAAAATCAATGACAAAGGCAAGGGACTATTGACAAAAATCGCTAAACTGCCATTTGAAATCGTCATGGACTGTCTGAATGCCTGTTCCATCATGCCGCCCAGGATGAACGCCAGGATAAATGGCGGAGCTGGAAACGAAAAGACCCGCATAGCAAAACCCAATGCCCCAAAAACAAGCAGCATATAAAGATCAAACACATTAAAGCTGATTGAGTAGACGCCGATTAAGCTGAACATGATGACCAATGAAATCAATAACGGTCTCGGAATACTGAGGATTTTAGCCAGATATGGAATAAGCGGCAAGTTCAGGATCAACAGAAAAATATTCCCTAAGTACATACTTGCGATGATTCCCCAGAAGATTTCAGGGCGATCCGTCATCAGAAGCGGCCCCGGCTGAACGCCCAGCACCAGAAATGCTCCCAGCATGACGGCGGTTGTCCCTGAACCTGGAATACCAAGGCTCAGCAACGGCACAAACGCGCCGCTTGTTGCTGCGTTATTGGAACTTTCGGGAGCAGCTAATCCTTTGATGGACCCCTTCCCAAATTCCTCGGGATTTTTCGAAATCCGTTTTTCAAAAATGTAGCTGATGAACGATGCGATGGTTGCACCTGCCCCAGGCAATACACCCAGGATAAAGCCGACAAATGATTGGCGCGTCATCGGACCGCTCATCTCTTTCAAATCTGCACGTGTAACTTTCAGGCTTCCAAGCTTCTGGTCATCACTCAAACTGCGGTTTTTCCGGTTGAGGACCAACATACATACTTCTGCGATGGCGAATAGGCCAAGGGCGATAATCAAAAAGTCAAACCCATCGTATAAGTTTACATTCCCGAAAGTGAACCGCTGTGTGCCGGTTTGTGGATCGATTCCGATCGTGACGACCATCACTCCGGCTACGGCAGATATCATGGCTTTTATAGTAGAGCCTTCGGATAAACTTGAGATTGCGGTCAGGCCCATCAACATCAAAGCAAAATAAGCAGGTGGCCCAAAAGAAATCGCCACACTGGATAAAGCAGGCGCCAACAGCATCAGCATGATGACCGATACCGTTCCGCCAAAGAAGGAAGCGATCGCTGCGATAGCCAGCGCTTTTCCGGCTTTGCCTTGCTGGGCCATTGGATAGCCATCAAAAGCAGTCGCAACAGTTCCCGAGATCCCTGGAGCATTCAACAGGATCGAAGAAGTCGATCCACCGAATACCGCACCATAATACACACCAGCCATCATTACCAATGCCGGTGCCGGATCCATTCCGTACGTGATGGGGATCATTATTGCGATGGCGCTGATCGGCCCCAGCCCAGGCATCATCCCGATCAGTGTTCCTACGATGACACCGATTAAAACAAACAAGATGCCTTCCCAGCTTAAAGCGACCTGGAAACCTGTTATCATTCCATCAAAAGCATTCATAAAATCCACACCCCCTATATTGGTAAAATGCCTCTAGGCAGCGAGATTCCTAATGCAAAAACAAAAATCGCGTACATGCCTAGAGGAAATAAAATTGAAATGATGATATTTGTCTTCCATTTGGTATAACCCAAAAACCAGGAACTGAAAAAAATGAATACTGTCGTCATGATGATGAAACCGATTGCTTCAAATAATAAAATATAAAGAAAAATCATAGCGAAAACAGCCAACAACACCAATAACTCTTTTTTAGGGATATTGCGTTTCTCTTTTTCCGCTTCCGTTTCAATGGCTTTAGAAAAAAACAGCGCGGCAGACAGAATGAGCATCAACACGCCGAGGCCTTTAGGTATAACGTCTGCATCTATCGGTGCATACGGGTAATTCGGCAGTTGAAAGCTTAAGAACAAGTAAATGGCCGCGATGATAAATAGCAAAAGACCGATTCGTTGATTGATTGTCGACAGCATATGGAACGCCTCCTTCAGACTGAAAAGAGAGAAACCGAATAGTCGCTATTCGGTTTCTGCATCTTTTAGTTTCCTAAACCAATTTCTTCTAATAATGTTTCAATTTCTTTATACTCAGCATTCAGGAACTCTTCATATTCTTGTGAACTTAAGAACATTTCGTTCCATCCATATTTCTTGCGCACTTCAGCAAACTCTTCAGACTCACTCAATTCCTTGAATTTCGCTTCATAAAATTCTACTGCCGCTGGGTCCATGTTTGGCGGCCCGAAGAATCCGCGCCAATTGATGAAGCTTTCATCAATTCCTTGTTCAATAGCGGTAGGGAAATCCGAAAGAATCTCACCTTCCAAACGTTCTTCAGCTGTTATGCCGAGGATTTTGATGTTTTCGGCACGCACTTGTTCTACCACTTCACCCACACCTGTAGAAAATACATCCACTGATCCGTTCAGAACTGAAGTCAATGCACCGCCATCTTGATCGGATACATATTTAATCGTTTTCGGGTCGACCCCTGCCGCTTTTGCGATGCGGACGAATTGCATGTGGTCCATGCTTCCCGGTGCGGATGTCCCTACAACCGTCACACTCTCAGGATCTTCTTTCAGCTGATCGAACATGTCATTGAGGTCATCCCACTCGCTGTCTGCGCTTACTGCAAAGGCACCGTAATCCGCAATCATGTTGGCTAATGGCGTGAAATCTTCATGCCCAAACTCGGACTGTCCATTTAAAGGAACGAACATCAATGGCGGTGATGCCACGAATAGATTATAAGGGCTGTCGTCTTGTCCATGAATGTAAGCCCAGGCGATTGCGCCGCCGCCGCCTTCTTTATTGACCACTGTCATGTTCTCTTCAATGATTCCAGTTTCACCAAAGACCCTGGCCACTTCTCGTGCCGTTGTATCCCAGCCGCCGCCAGCTCCAGCAGGTGCCACCATTTCAATATTTTGTGAAGGTTCAAATGCCCCACCTTCACCTGTTCCTTCGTTTGCGGATTCTTCTGAGCCGCATCCAGCGAACACCAATGCGCTGGCAGCTAAAATCGTTGTAAACATTGTCTTTTTCATTTGACTTCCTCCTTGTGTTTTTCAATTAAACTGAGTATAACTTCGAATTTTCAGAATGTAACCGTTTGCAAAATAAGGTTTATAAAGAGTTTAAAATCTTTTTTGTTCATAAAGTTCACACAAAAAAAAACTGATTTATAAGCATCAGTCTTTTTTCATATAGTAATGGCGCTCTGGCCTTCCAACAATTCCATAGGCCAATTCGGCATAACATTCATCAATGGCTACAAGATGTTCTAAATACCGGCGCGCCGTCGTTCGCGATGCCCCCATCTGGTCGCCCATCTTTTCAGCAGTGATTCCAGCCGTTCGTCCAGCTAGTACATCCCTTACCTTCTGCAAGGTCAGCGGATCGATTCCCTTTGCTCCGATGGCTGGCTTTTGGACCAGCTCAAGACCAAAGAAATCATCCAGAAAATGCTGATCAATGTCGCTGGTGTTTTGCAGCATCTTTTTATTTTCCATGTATTTAATGATTGTGGAAACAAATCTTTCCAATGTTGCCGGCTTGATGATGATGCCTTTTACACCTTTGCGGATAGCCGATTCAACATATGCCTTATCATTTTCAGCGGATACCAGGATGATGTCGGTGTGGGGGCTCACTGCACGGATATCATCAATCAAATCGATGCCCAGGCCATCCGGCATATAATTGTCCAAAATAACCAAATCGACTTTATGTTTCTTTACCGCTTCTAAGGTTGCTTGGCAGTCTGCTGCTTTCCCAAGTATATTCACATCGGGAATTTGCTGCAGAAATTGCTCATGGATATTCGCCACGCGAAAATCATCTTCAGCAATATATACATCGATCATTCATTTCTCCCCACTTTCCTATTTCGGCAAAAAGACCGTAAAGACGGTGCCCCTCCCCAATTCTGAATCGACTTCTATCGTCCCCTTCAATTCTTCGACGGCTTGCTTCACGATTGCCAGCCCATAGCCTCTGTCTTTTTTCCCGAGCTTTGTGGAAAATCCCAGTTTGAATAACTCTTCCATATGATTTGAGTGTATGCCACGGCCCGTATCTTCCACTTCGATGACCAGGTCATGGCCCAGATCGGTGACAAAAAAGGAAACCTCTTTCGTAGGCTGCAGAGCTACTTCTTCAATTGCATTATCTATCAGGTTCCCCAAAATATGAATAAGCTTGGCAATATCGAAGTGTTCCGGGAGGGCCTCCAATGAACTGTTTTCATCAATGATCAGCTTGACTTTATTTTCAGACGCCTTGCCCATTTTGCCAAGCAGAATCGCCTGAACTTTTTTATCCTGAATATGGGTTAGCATAGCCTTTGTTTGGTTTTCATGAATTCGGGTTTCCTGTTGGATCAAGTCGATGGCCGCTTCTTTTTGCCCGAGCTGCAGCAATCCTGAGATAGCATACAATTTATTGGAATATTCATGGGTCTGAGCCCGCAGCCCCTCTGAATACTGCTGGATTTCCGACAAAGTCTCCAACACTTCCTGAATGTCCGTTTTCTCACGGAACGTAGACACCACACCCACAATTTGGCCTTCATGCAGGATTTGTGTCCGGTTGATGATCAGGACTTTATCACCAACCAGCATTTCCTCGTTGCGGATGGTTCTTTCGGATTTCAGTGCTTCTTTCATTTTTGACTGCGGGATGACCTCAGCAATATCAAAATTAATCGAGGTTTGCGTCAACCCGAGCATCCTTTCTGCAGATTGATTGATTTCTGTGATTTTCCCTTGGCTGTCAATGGCGACCACCCCTTCAACAATTGAAGAAAGCAAAGCTTCACGGTCCCGGTACATCGCCGCTATTTCACGCGGCTCCAGCCCCATCGTTTCCTTCCGGATATTCCGGGCAAGCAGGATGCTGCCGATAATTCCGATTGCCAAAGCCAGCAAGACAAACTGCAGCAGTTCTAAAATTTTCCCAATAATAATCTGTTGGATATCTTCCATCAAATAACCAACCGAAACTAGTCCCACCACATTGCCGTTGCCATCGAAAATCGGAGCTTTCCCCCTTAAGCTCGGCCCCAATGAACCCTGTGCTTCAGACGTATAGAATTCGGCCTTTGCCAATGCGCGATCGTTGTCGCCTCCTATCATCGGTTTACCGATTCGTGAAGGATTGGGGTGGGAATACCGAATTCCAGCACGATTGCCGACCACGATAAATTCTGCACCGACTTGCTTCCTCATATACTCAGCTAAAGGCTGGATGATATCTTCCGGATTTTCATCGTCCATCGCTTCCACAATGCTCGGCATCACTGAAATGCCGATCGCTGTTTCCAATGCGCGCGTGCCGACATTTTCTTTGGTTTCACCGATTTCGTTATAGATGACAATTCCGCCAAAAACAATGGTGACAAATAGGAGGAGTGACATGCTCAATAAAATAATTTTTGCTTGAAGTGATAGATTCCGCATAGTTGATACCCCTATAAAACACTGATTTTTTAATATTTAGAGTTTATCACATTTCCTGCAAAGAAAAATCCATGCAACTACGGCTCCATCAAAAAAAGCCTTCATCTTTACTGGATGAAGGCCTTCATGAAATCTATTTTCCTATTCTAATATCCGCCTGCAATTCAATTTCCACATTGCCTTTGAGTGCACGCGTGATCATGCAGGAGCTTTCGGCTTTTTCCGCCAGCTTCTGTGCCAATGCCAAATCCTTTTCGGAAGCATCGGCTTTCAGGACCACTTGTGGCTTATGGATGATGCGTTTATAAGTGATCACGCCTTTTTCCACTTCCACAATGCCTTCCGATTCCATAGTCAGGGATTGCTTTTCCAATTTGCTGCGTTCCATCATAGCCGCGAGCGTAATGATATAACAGGTAGCCGCAGCGCCAAGCAGCATTTCATCGGGATTCGTGCCGATCCCCGGTCCATCCATTTCTGGCGGAATTGAAATTTTAGTTGTTAAACCGCCGACTTCCATGTCCCCCACATCATTGCGGAGGCCGGGCCAATCCGCCTTTAAATGAAAACTATGCAATGCCATATCCATTCTCTCCTTTGTATACTCATTTTTTGTAGTTCCATCCATTTTGGTTAATGATGGATAAGGAAGATGCCTATATAACAGAGGAAGCATGGTATGTAGACAATACTCTTCTGTTCAATAATATTTACTTCTTTCATTATTTCAGTCACAGTAGAATTAACGCAAGCAATAGGAGGAACATCCAATGAATGTCATTATACGACAAGCGCGTCCGGAAGAC
Organism: Planococcus sp. BI3; assembly: GCF_056680115.1. Lineage (NCBI taxonomy): Bacteria > Bacillati > Bacillota > Bacilli > Caryophanales > Caryophanaceae > Planococcus > Planococcus sp. BI3. The sequence continues at coordinate 3,139,913 of NZ_CM155266.1, read as the reverse complement.
GCAGAAAAAATAGCACCGCTCATCATCAATGCCATCGGCAACATCGCCAACCATATGACGGCGCAAAAAGAGCCGGCAGCGGTACTGGAAAAAGTGGCAGATATGATCCGCGGTGAGCATACGCGCCATAGCCACCGATATACTTACACAGCTCTAGTAAATGGAGAGATTGCCGGCGCGTTGGTGCTGTATCACGGCAATCAAGCCGAAGCCCTGGATCGCTTCTTGATCGAACAGCTCCAAAAGCAAGGCCACGAGCGGACAATCGAACCCGAAGCCCATCTGGATGAATGGTATATCGATACCGTCTCAGTCGATCCCGCCTGCCAGGGGCAAGGAATCGGCTCCAAGTTATTCGAATTTGCAGAAGAACGGGTTCTTTCTCAAGGAGGCGGCAAGCTCTCGCTGAACGTTGATATCGATAAAGAGGGAGCGATTCGCTTATACAAACGCCTCGGCTATTCCATTTCCGAACCCTGGACCATCATCGGTGAACCTTTCCACCACATGGTCAAGCTAGTTTCCTGAAAGCACTATTTGATGGTGAAGCCTTTTTAATATAGACAAAAGCCGCTCCAGATTTTCTCGGGAGCGGCTTTCTGTCTAGGAACTGTTATTCGGCCATCCATTCCGGCTTGCCGAATCCTTCAAATTCCGCATCAATTACAGCTTCAAATTCAGCAGATTCCACAATTTCCACTAAGTCAGCAGCCAATTCACTGTCTTCATTTTCAGCATTGACCGCCACAACATTGCGGTATTGCTCGGGCATGTTCTCAAGTGCCAACGCGTCAAGCAGATCCATCTCCGCAGCGATTGCAAAGTTTCCAGGTACTGCCGCTAAATCAGAGCCGTCCACTGCACGCGGCAACTGGCCCGCTTCAATTGGCTGGAACTCCAGGTTTTTCGTATTCGTTACGACATCTCTTTCCGAAGCCTGCAGAACTTCCGCTTCCGGATCCATTTCAACCAAGCCTTCATCCTGAAGCATCAAAAGGGCACGTGCACCATTTACCGGATCGTTCGGAATCGCGATGGTCGCTCCATCTTCCACTGCTTCCAATGAATCGTATTGGTTTGAATAGATGCCCATAGGCGCTGTCGGCACAGTGATCAATGCAGAAAGGTCCATGCTGTTCTCTTTTTCGAAGTTTTCCAGGTAAATCGTGTGCTGAAACAGGTTGGCATCGATATCTCCGCCATCAAGCGCTACGTTCGGCTGAATGTAATCGCTGAATTCCACCAGTTCCACTGTATAGCCTTTTTCCTCCAGGCCAGGTACGATTGCCTTGCTCAGCATGTCGCTGTATGGTCCTGCGGTTGCCCCTAATTTAATCTCTTTCGAAGCTTCTTCTGTCGTTCCTGCAGAGTCGCTTTCTTCTCCGCCGCCGCATGCTGCCAAAACCAATGCACTCGCTGCCAATACTAATCCTAATTTTTTCATGTCATTCTCCCCTTATCGTTTATCGATGGCTTTCGCTGTGTAATCTCCTGCCTGTTGAATCAATTGGACCAGCACAATCAAAATGACGACTGTGACAACCATAATGGTATTGTCGTACCGGTAATAACCGAAGCGGATGGCTAAATCTCCAATGCCTCCGCCTCCCACAACGCCAGCCATGGCCGAATAGGCAACCAGGCTGATGATGGTCAATGTAACACCCTGGATAATGCTCGCTTTCGCTTCAGGAAGCAGAACATCTTTAATGATCATCCACGGTGTAGCGCCCACTGCAATCGCTGCTTCGATGACTCCTTTGTCGATTTCACGGAGTGAGTTTTCCACAATCCGTGCGAAAAAAGGAATCGCTGCAACCGATAAAGAAACACTTGCCGCAATCGGACCGATTGTCGTTCCTGTAATGAATTTCGTCAATGGGATGAGTGCCACCAATAGAATGATAAATGGAATGGAACGCACGATGTTGACAACAAAACCGACCACCGCATTGACCGGCCGATTTTCGAGGAACAAGCCGCGGTCTGTAATGAATAACAGGATCCCCAATGGCAGGCCAACAATCAGCGCCACACCCAATGAAATGCCGATCATCGTCAATGTCTGAAAAAAAGCAGTCTGTATTTCCGGCCACAATTCAATAATCCGTCCCCATTCAATGCCCATTCGGAATCACCTCCACAATTGCTGATCTGCTTTCCATATACTTTAATGCGTCCATAACCGCGGTAGAAGCACCTTTCAACTCCATGATGAAAATGCCAAGAGGCTGTTCCTGAATATACTCAATCGCTCCATGCAAAAAGTTTCCTTTGACCGGATAATTCTGCAGCATATCGGAAATCACACCTTCTCCAGCCACACCGCCTTTGAACAGCACCTTCACCAGCGTACCCGTAAATTCGCTCAGGATATGCTCTGGAACATTGAACGATACAACACTGGAAATGAATTCCTTGGTCAATTCTTTTTGGGGATCGGCAAAAATATCATAGACCTGCCCTTCTTCGATGACGCGTCCCCCTTGCATGACGGCCATGCGGTCACAGATTTCCTTGACGACATTCATTTCATGCGTGATGAGGACAATGGTGATATTCAATTTACGGTTGATGTCTTTCAATAGACGCAAAATGGACAACGTCGTATTGGGATCAAGTGCAGATGTGGCTTCATCGCACAGCAGCACGGCCGGATTGTTCGCCAGTGCCCGCGCAATGCCGACGCGCTGCTTTTGGCCACCGCTCAACTGTGCCGGATAAACATCCCGCTTGTCAGATAAGCCGACCATTTCCAGCAGCTCTTCTACACGGCTTTTGATGCTTTTGGGTGGTGTTCCTGCTGCGCGAAGTGCAAAAGCGATATTGTCGTAAACTGTCTTTTGGCTGATCAGATAAAAATGCTGGAAAATCATGCCGATCTTCAAACGGGCTTTTCGCAGCTGGTCTCCATTCAGTTGGGTCAGATCTTTGCCATCTACTGTAACGCTGCCAGAGGTCGGCCGTTCCAGCAGGTTAATGCATCGGATCAAGGAACTTTTTCCGGCACCGGAATAGCCGACAATGCCAAAAATTTCGCCTTTGCCAATTTCCAGTGAAACATTGTCCACTCCGGTGACTGTGCCATGCTTAGTTGTGTAAGTCTTCGTCAATTTCTCAATCTGGATCATAGCGTCCTCCCGGCAATAAAAAGATGCCTCTTTCATCAAGAAAGAGGCATCGAAAATTTTAAGTTCTCGACTTATCTTCCGGAACGTTTTCACATTCCGCAGGACTTGGCACCTTCCCAGTCGGGGGTTGCCGGACGTCATAGGGCCTACCCCTCGGTCTCTCTTGATAAGTTTACGTTATTTGATTGAATTTTATGTTACAGACATTCGTGCAGAGTGTCAATCTACTTTTTGAACTTTTCATACAATTTCTCACGGCGGTCTTCAAAAACCGGAATCCGCTTCCGGACTTCCTCCACTTCAGCCAAATCGATATCGACGTAAGCGACGCCTTCGTCTTTCTTCATGTCGAGGCGAACTTCTCCCCACGGTGCAATTGCCATCGTGCTGCCGCCGAATTCATTGTTCGGATCGCTGCCGATGCGGTTCACTGCCACAATAAAGCATTGGTTCTCGATCGCGCGCGCCTGCAACAGGATGCGCCAATGGTCAATTCGTGCTTCCGGCCATTCGGCTGATACAAAAATAAGTTTTGCCCCGTTTAGCGCCTGCGCGCGGATCCATTCAGGGAAACGGATATCATAGCAGATGACTCCGCCGTAAACGGTATTTTCCAACTCGAATGTGCCCAGTGATTCGCCTTCTTCAAGGTGGATATGCTCGTCCATCAAACCGAAGCGGTGCGCTTTATCATATTCTGAAACAAGCTTGCCGCTTTTATCGACGACATACATCGTGTTATAGAAACCACCCTTTTTTTTCGTTGAAACAGATCCGCCGACAATATTGACCTTGTGTTCTTTTGCAAAACTCTTCAGCAACTCCACGGTCCGGTTCGAGCTGTCTGCAAGTGTGCCCAGCTCCGTCAATGCGTATCCCGTATTCCACATTTCGGGCAGGACGATCGTTTCCGCTCCACCATCGGCTGCTTCTCTTAAATAGTCCATGACTCGCTGATAATTCAGTTCCGGCTCTCCAAAAGCGATATCCATCTGAACGCATGCAATTTTCATATGTTTCTCCTCCACTAGACAAGTTACCTTCAACTCTATAAGATTTGGGGTAGATGTGCAATTATTTCGAAAACAAGGAGAATTATATGGAATTTTCAAATCGCCTGCAAAACCTGCCTACCCAATTTTTTGCTTCATTGGTCGCTAAAACAAGTAAAGCCATCGCCGAAGGACGCGACGTCATCAACCTTGGCCAGGGCAATCCTGACCAGCCGACGCCCGACCATATCATCAAGGCACTGCAAACCGCAGCGGCTGATCCAAAAACACATAAGTATTCGCCGTTCCGCGGCATTGCTGAGCTGCGCCACGCTGCAGTGGATTTCTACAAACGCGAATACGGCGTGGACATCGACCCCGATCTTGAAGTCGCCATCCTGGCTGGAACAAAAATCGGGCTTGTTGAATTGCCATTGGCGCTGCTGAATCCCGGGGACCTGCTGCTTTTGCCGGACCCTGGCTATCCCGATTACCTGTCCGGGGCCCCACTCGCCGACATCGACTATGAGCTGATGCGGCTAGATCCTGAAAACGGCTATTTGCCGGATTATAGCAAGTTGCCCGAATCCGTCCGCTCAGGTGCCAAGCTGATGTATTTAAACTACCCGAACAACCCGACAGGCGCAGTGGCGAATGGAGACTTCTTTGATGAGACCGTCGCTTTTGCAAAAGACAACGGCATTGCCGTCGTCCATGATTTCGCTTATGGAGCTGTCGGCTTCGAAGGGAAAAAACCGGTGAGCTTCCTGCAATCCGAAGGCGCCAAAGAAGTCGGCATCGAGATGTATACTTTATCGAAAACCTATAATATGGCCGGCTGGCGCATTGGATTTGCGGTCGGACACTCAAAAATGATCGAAGCCCTGAACCTGATCCAGGATCATCTATTTGCCGGATTGTTCCCAGCTGTCCAAATGGCTGCCGCCGAAGCTTTAAGTGCGGATCAGCATTGCGTGGATAATTTAGTGGATCTCTACGAAAAACGCCGCAACGTCCTGGTCAAAGAGTGTGCGCGCATCGGATGGGAAATTGAAGCTCCACAAGGCTCCTTTTTTGCCTGGCTGCCGGTTCCAAAAGGCTTTACCAGTGTTGAATTTGCAGATTTCCTGCTTGAAAAAGCGGACATTTCAGTTGCTGCCGGCAGCGGATTCGGCGCTGGCGGAGAAGGATTTGTCCGTGTCGGATTATTGGTAGATGAAACCCGTATCACCGAAGCGATGGACCGCATCGATAAATTGAATTTATTTTAAACTGAAAAAAGACAGCTGCCCGGAAATGGGCAGCTGTCTTTTTTCGGTTTTGGACCGATAGAGCATTCACCGTCATTCCACAATCCCGATGTGGTCAAGTGGCGAAAGCCTGATTTTCACTTCCCCGATGATAGAGTCCTTGGAGATAAACCCTAGCACTCTGGAATCCATACTGTTTAAGCGGTTATCCCCTAATACATAATAGGATTCGGCAGGCACAGTAAATTCCTCAAAATCCTCCGTTAACCGAGGAAATCCCTGCTTTTCGGCTATTTTTCGGTTATCAGCCAGATAAGGCTCGGCCTTGGCTTTACCATTCACATATAATTGGTCATCTTCCATGGAAATGCGATCACCTGGCACGCCAATCACACGCTTGATGAAATTGGCTCCAGTCGGTGCGGCAAAGACGATCATATCAAAATTTTCTATTGTATAAACCTTAACCAGCATAACTTTGTCATCGTCTTCAAATGTCGGCATCATGGATTCGCCATGAACCTCTACCGGTTCAAACAGGAAATGCCGGGACACCAGCACAATAAGCACTGTCAAAAAAATGACCTGCATCCAGGAAATAGAAGCTTTTACCGGATCTTCATACACATTGTCCCCTCCTGCCCGCTCTTATTCTTTTTATATTATAATACGCTATCCGCTTTGTGCCTACTTTCGATAACCCGCTTTCTGCTAGTCATTCACAGAATGGGTAACAAGATCGTAATTGACAGGGCATAACCGGAAGACCTGCAAAGTTCCCCTCTTTTTTCGAGCCTTTTTTTGGACTGGATGAGCGATATCTCCATGAACTTTCAGCGTCTGAATCGTCAGACTTTTGAGCCCATCGCAATTATATGTTACACTCAATAAAAAATGTAGGTGATTAGGAATGGTAGGAAGAAATGATCCATGCCCATGTGGCAGCGGCAAAAAATACAAAAAATGTCACGGAAAACAGCAATCTGTATCCATTAATGATTTGGTGAATGAGGAACTGTTCAAAGTACGCCAGCAGTTCTTCTCGGAAAACCCGAATCAGGAGCAACTTGCCGAATTCCGTGAACTTCAACAAGCATGGCAGCCACGCTTAATGCAATCAATGGCTGAAAACGATGCACAGGCATTTGTAATTGAAAATTTCCTGTTCATGAAAAAACCAGAGCTATGGGAAGAATTCCTAGCAAAACAAATTGAGCTTTCGCAGCGCCCTTCAACTAAAGAAGTGCTGGAAAACTGGAAAGACGTGAAAGTATTCCTTGGCCAATATGTCAAAGGCGATACAGAAACGGCTCAGTTTACAGATATCTTTACTGGTGAAACGCTTGACATGGCAGATCAACCGCCAACTGACATGGAAAATGGACAAGGCTTGCTTGCAATCCTTCTTCCAGACTCCCGCATCGGAGATAAAGGCGTCCTGTTCCTCAACGGTTATTTGACCGTTGTTGGTGAGTTCAACCCATTCTTCGAGCAGTTGAAAGCACAAATCACTGCCGAAAATGCTTCACAGGATGAAAGCTATCTGCGTGACAATTACTTGACGGTCGTTGAACAAATCGTCAAGTATTCGACTGGCAGCGTAGAAGAAAGCATCCAGCTTTCTCCAGAACACGATTCTGTTATGGCGGAACTCGATAAGCATATCGAACAGGCTGATTTTGATGAAGAAACAGTCAGCAACATCACAAGCATCTTAAACAGCTATCTTGTCAGCCAGCAGCCAACTGTCCAAAAACCGGAAGCTCTTGTAGCCGGATATTGGAGATTCCTGCAGGATCATGAACTGGTTAAAGGCCCGATGTTATCCGCAAAAGACTTAAGCGAAAAATTCGGTGTGTCTTCAAGCACGATTTTGAAGCGTTCAAAAGAATTCAGCGCTTATTTCGAAGAATTATTGGCAAAAAAATAAACTTACCTCGGCCCGAGGAGATTTTCTCTCCTTGTGGCTGTTGAAACAGTAAAAAGGAGTAGCCGCGGCTACTCCTTTTTTGCGTTGTCTTTTCTGCGGAAAGTGATGAGAATGTACAAGAGAATTCCTGACACCGCCAGAAACAAATACAGACGGATAAAGTAAACGTGAAGCCATAAAACGTCGGTAACACCGAACAGCCAATTGGCCAATGTAAGGAAAGCTAAAAGGATGCCTACAGCAAAAATCAACAAACCCATATAACGGAGCAAGTTCAAGAAAGTTCCCATTTTCAATCGCCCCTAATCCAAATCAGATTATCCCTATTATTCCCTTTGCGAAAAAAATAAACCCAACTCAATAGTTAATCTCCGTATGAGGCGTTTGTTGATAACTATAGAGGAAAGCATGAATAGTACAAGAAAACTTCCTGAAAATTTGGGTTTACACTTAAAAATTTCCACATATTCATTCTTATACACATTTAATGCTCCATTTGTGTGTGTTATGTGGATAAGATGTTTGAATTTTGTTGATATTCGTGCATAAATAAAACTTATCAACATGTGGATAATTTTATTATTTTCGAACGAAAGGAGGAGTAAGATGTTTGAAATTACATTGGATAGTTTCATTCGAATCGTGACAGTTGGGTTTTTAGCCTATGTGGGACTGATTGTTTTCCTGCGCACCTCCGGTAAGCGTACGTTAACCAAATTAAACGCGTTTGACCTGGTAGTGACTGTAGCGTTAGGTTCGACATTGGCTACTGTCTTATTGAACAACAGCATCAGTCTGCTTGAAGGAATGACTGCATTTGCCTTATTGATATTCCTGCAGTACATATTCACTCTGCTGTCAGTTCATTCCGCTTGGTTCAACAATATCATTAAATCGGAACCCCGCCTGCTGTTTCTGGATGGACAATTTTTGAGAAGCTCCATGAAAAAAGAGCGGATCAAAGAAATTGAAATCCTCCAGGCTATCCGCAACACCGGCTTTGGGTCCACTGAAAAAGTGAAAGCGGTGGTCCTGGAAACTGATGGCAGCCTATCAGTTATAAGCAGTGAAACCGGCAATGCGTTAGCGAACGTGAAATCAAACACTGAAAAGCCCATTTAATAATTGACGCTATAAAAGGTGCATGGAATAGGATCCATGCACCTTTTGCTGTTATCTCGGTGTTTTCACACGCATTTTTCGGTGTTCACGTCTTGCGGGTGCTGATTCGAAAAAGAGCTTTTCACCTGCTGATTCCGGCAGAACAGCGGGTACCGGGGTCGGTTTGCCGTCGTCTCCCATAGCCACCATCGTTAAGAACGATTCTGTCGTCAGCTTTTCTTCACCTGTCTGCAGGTTCTGTGATTTTACCCGAACATAGACTTCCATAGAAGTCCGTCCGGTTGAAGTGACATTCGCTTCAAGCTCCAATACATCTCCGACTCTCGCTGAAGACAGGAAATCCACCGAATCGATGGAGGCGGTCACCACTACTTGGCGGCGTGCATGCTTCATTGCTGTAATTCCCGCAATCTCATCGATATAAGCCAGGACCTTGCCTCCAAAAATGGAATCCATATGATTGGTGTCCGGCGGGAGCACCAACTTTGTCTGAATTGTTCTTGATTCTTTCATCGGTCTTGCTTCCATTGCCATCATTCCTTTCTCTATTGCCTCGCCGACATTGGTTTCCCAAAACAGCAGGCTTTCCTTTATAATATAGTGAAATCGGAGGGATACTTTATGTCAGAGTTATTGAATATTTTAAACACACCCCAATTCCAGTCGAAAGAGACATTAAAGCATCAGCTTCGCCAACTTGGAATTTCTGCAGGAGACGCAGTGATGGTCCACTCTTCGCTAAAATCCATGGGATGGGTCGCTGGAGGCGCCCAAGCAGTCGTAGAAGCTTTAATGGAAACCATTACGGAAAAGGGCACATTAATCATGCCCGCCCAGTCTGCGGACAACTCAGACCCTATTTACTGGATGGAGCCGCCGGTTCCCGAAAACTGGCATCAGCCCATCCGTGAGCAGCTCCCTGCCTTCGATCCCCACTTAAGCGGATTGCGCGGCATGGGCAAAATTGCAGAATGCTTCCATCGCCATCCCGCGACTATCCGGAGCCCCCATCCCTCCCACTCCTTTATGGCATGGGGAAGCCAGGCAGCCCACTGGATGAGCGAACAGCCGATTGATGATTCCTTCGGCAAACAATCACCGCTCGCAAAAATGCTGCGGGGCAATGTGAAGATCCTGCTGATCGGTGTCGGCTTTGATTCGTGTACGGCTCTTCACTATGCCGAATTCGTACAGGAAAATCGGACCACTTCCCCCCAAGGAGCCGCAATCTTAAGGGATGGAAAACGCATTTGGCAGACCTATGAATGTGTGGAGATGGATTCAGACCGTTTTCCGGAAATCGCCAAAGCTTTTCCCGGAACTATTTCTGAAGGGCGGCTAGGCCAAGCCCAAACCCGCCTCGCGGAAATGAAACCCTTGGTCGAATTCGGAATCGGCTGGCTGCGCAAGCATCCCGCATCATAAAGCACAGAAAATGCCAGCGCTCTCCGAGCAGCTGGCATTTTTCATGGAATGATAATTTGATCCAACAGCCCTTCCAGACGATTGTTGTCTTTATTGAACGAATCGACAAACGCATTAATGATTTCTGCAGGTTCCAGAACCTTTTCCCAATCCAGCCGGCAGCCGGCATTCAGCATCAGCTGACGCGCAAATTCACGGATACTGCGCCCATTGCCTTCCCGGAAAGGATGAAGGGCATTCAATTCAGACAGAAAATAAGCAAGCCGTGAAATCAGCTGATCTCGCGGCAATTTCTTCAAGTAATTTTCTGCTTTCAATTCATTAAAAATTTTCAGCAGATGCCCCTCAATATGTTTCGGATGGGCAAAAGCAGATGAACCTTTGGAAATCATCTCTTTGCGCAGTTCTCCGGCAAACGGATAGACGTCCTGGAGCAGATATCGATGAATGGCTAAAAAAGCTTTCACATCCAAGGGATCTGCCGGTTTCTTAATCTGCAGTTCAGAAAGCCGGAGCAGAGAATAGACTTTCTCCAGCTCCTTCAACTTTTCGTCATCCTGTACATCAAACAGATTGATCAATACGTCGGTTCCGGGGTAGCAATACATCGAGGCATGCTGATATTTAGACATCGAACTTCTTTTTGATGGCCTGATGGAATTGTGCTTCCGTCCGTTCACCAGTCAATACGGACCGAACGAAGTTCTCATCCTCATTTGTCACATCAAACCCTTCCGTAACAAGAGAATGGGAGGCGCAGCAAATCGCGTGATTGGCTTGTTCATGGGAAACTCGGTTCACTAATTTCGTCAACTGGATGACCACCTTTCATGTTGAAATTATACCATTTTTCCAGTGCCGTTTCTATCGTCACCCCTTGATACAGAAAGGCTTTTAAAGAATTTCAATCATTTTTTGACAATCAAAAAAACCGGATGCCTGTGCATCCGGTCCAACTTAAATCTGTTGCTGCAATTCCCGTGACTCTTCTGGAGTGAACGTTCTGGAACGCGTCAAGAATCGCTTGCCTTCCACTCCCTCCAGAGAAAACATTCCGCCGCGTCCCGGCACGACGTCAATGATCAACTGTGTATGGCTCCAATATTCATATTGGTTTTTGTGCATATAGAACTTGCTGTCTCCGATGACCCCCATCAAAATATCCTGATCTCCGATGAACAGATCACCTTCCGGATAACACATCGGCGAACTGCCGTCACAGCAGCCTCCTGATTGATGGAACATGACCGGCCCGTGCTTTTCCTTCAGCATTTCAATCAATTCAATAGCAGCATCTGTCGCAATTACGCGTTCGACCATTGCTATCCCTACTTTCTGGTAGTCCTTAAAGTTTTAACTGCCTAGGCCCAGGATCAAAAGAAACCTTGCTTGTCTTCGCTGTAGCTGACCAGCATGTTTTTCGTCTGCTGGTAATGGTTGAGCATCATCAGATGGTTTTCACGGCCAAAGCCGGACATCTTGTATCCACCGAATGCAGCATGTGCCGGATACTGGTGGTAACAGTTCGTCCAAACGCGCCCTGCCTGGATGCCGCGGCCAAAACGGTAAGCCGTGTTGGTGTCTCGCGTCCAAATCCCTGCGCCCAATCCGTATAAGGTGTCATTTGCAAGTTCAAGCGCTTCTTCTTTCGTTTTGAAAGTTGTGACCGATACGACAGGACCGAAAATCTCTTCCTGGAAAATACGCATCTTGTTATGTCCCTCGAAGACTGTCGGCTGGATGTAGAAGCCTTCAGAATACTCTCCTTCCAGGTGGTTACGGTCACCGCCAGCAAGAACCTTAGCGCCTTCCTGTTTGCCGATATCCAAATAAGATTGGATTTTCTCCATCTGTTCCATGGAAGCCTGTGCCCCCATCATCGTTTCCGGATCAAGCGGATTGCCGGTTTTGATTGCTTCCACACGCTTTATTGCACGTTCCATAAACTCATCATAGATGTCTTCCTGAATCAGTACACGCGATGGGCATGTACAAACTTCCCCTTGATTCAAGGCGAACATGACAAATCCTTCAATCGCTTTATCAAGGAAAGCATCGTCCTGATCCATTACATCTTTGAAGAAGATATTTGGTGATTTCCCGCCCAATTCCAGTGTTACCGGAATCAGATTTTGAGCAGCGTATTGCATAATCATGCGCCCTGTAGTCGTTTCACCTGTAAACGCCACTTTATTGATCCGCGGATTGGAAGCAAGCGGCTTACCTGCTTCAAGCCCAAAACCGTTGACGATATTCAATACGCCAGGAGGCAGAATATCGCCGATCAGTTCAGCCAACACCAGAATACTTGCTGGAGTCTGTTCTGCTGGCTTCAAGACAACACAGTTTCCGGCAGCAAGAGCCGGAGCCAATTTCCAGACAGCCATTAAGATTGGAAAATTCCATGGAATGATCTGGCCGACAACCCCCAGCGGTTCGTGGAAATGATAGGCTACGGTATCGTTGTCAATTTGGCTCAGTGACCCTTCCTGTGCACGTATAGCCCCGGCAAAGTAACGGAAATGGTCGATTGCCAATGGCAGATCGGCATTCAATGTCTCGCGCACCGCTTTACCATTATCCCAAGTTTCAGCAACAGCCAGCATTTCCAGGTTCTGTTCCATACGGTCGGCGATTTTCAGCAGCGCATTCGAACGTTCAGTGACCGAGGTTTTTCCCCAGGCTTCTTTTGCCGCATGTGCTGCATCAAGCGCCAATTCCACGTCTTCAGCAGTTGAGCGTGCAATTTCCGTAAACTTCTTGCCGGTTACCGGCGAGACATTCTCAAAGTATTGTCCTTTGACCGGCGCTTTCCACTCTCCGTTTATAAAGTTCTCATACTTATCTTTAAACGTAATCTTTGAACCTTCTGTGTTTGGCATTGCATAGACCATTCCCATTTCTCCCCTTTACTCGTTTTACTGATATGTACGCGCTTACATTCGTTCTGATATCACTTGGCGCATCAATAACAGCTTCCCTTCTATATTGTCAAACTAATCTAAAAATAGCAACTGTGAAACACCGAAATTTTTTATTCGCCCCCACAGTTCATGTATAATGAGAGCGAGACTAGGAAATACAGAACTGAGAGGAATTAATTATGCGAATCAATAAATTTTTAAGCGAAACAGGAATCACGTCCCGGCGCGGAGCCGATAAATTCATCGAGGCAGGACGTGTAACCATCAATGGCGAGCCTGCCGAACTCGGCAGCAAAGTCGAAGCTCGGGACGAAGTTCGGGTCGATGGCAAAATCATTGAACAGCCAAAGCAGCAATATGTCTACTTGGCATTGAACAAACCGATTGGCATCACCAGCACAACCGAACGCCATATTGAAGGGAATATCGTCGACTTCGTCAACCATCCCGAACGAATTTTTCATATAGGACGCCTTGACAAAGATTCGGAAGGGCTTATCCTATTGACGAATGATGGCGATATTGTCAACGAAATCCTGCGTGCTGAAAATGAGCATGAAAAGGAATACATCGTCAAAGTCGACATGCCCATCACCGAATCCTTTTTAGCAAAAATGGAGGAAGGCGTTGAAATACTCGATACGAAGACACTTCCAGCCAAAGCTGATAAGCTGTCCACCTACACGTTCAAACTGACTATACGTCAGGGTCTGAACCGCCAAATCCGCCGTATGTGTACGGCACTTGGCTATGAAGTCCGAGCTCTGCAGAGAGTCCGGATCATGAACATTTCACTTGGAGATCTCGCTGTTGGTGAATGGCGCGATTTGACCGAAGCTGAACGCAATGAGCTATTTGCAAAGCTCGACTACACACCAAAACGCTGAGGAGGATATAGGATATGCTGACTATGAAAAGCACGCCGAACCATACAGGTGTTAAAATCAGCGGTGATTACTTTGACATGGATGAACTCAATCAGGCGATTTACAAAGTCATCGGGCAGGAAGATCAGTACTATGGCTATGAGGGATCCCGAATGCGAATTCTTGGCATTTCCTATGAAATCCGCCATGCTGCCCAAGGGGATCGCAATGTGGATTTCGTGTTCAACGGCCTGCACGAACACACGATGAAGCAGCATGAATTCATTGCCCCCGACAAAAATATCTACTTTTCCGTTGAAGTGCTGTGGCCGGAATTGCTCTATGCTGCCATCGCTTTGAAAGATTTCGTTAGATTCTATCAAGAAGATAAAAAATCCCCTCTTTGGGATGTCCACTTGCCTGTCATTTACCGCTTCCAGTCTTTGGTTCTCGACTGTCTTCAGGGACATGTTCCAAAAGAAGAATTCGAACTGATTGCGAAAGCCTTCAATCAGCCGGTTACCGTAAATGATTACGCAACCCAGTATATAGACTTTTTAAATTTAAAATACATCGGCATGACCAAAGAACAACGTGAACAAAACTTATCAGCCATCGCCATGAAGATCGCGGTGCAGGACCAGGATTACACTGTCTTCCGCAACCAGGTCCTCTCCGTCGCCACTCCACACAAAAAGCCGATTCACGAAATCAATATAAAAGCAGAGTACCCAGAGGAATTTGAGTGGTAGCCCGAAAAGCGGAAGTGCCTGTTCAGCTCTGACAGGTGTAAGACGATCTGGCGAAGCGGCATCTCTTCAGCCGCACAGCCAGAGTGGCTTACATCCCGAAGAGCTAGGCGCTGCAGCTGGACAACACCGAAAAGCGGAAACGGCCGCACAGCTCCGACAGGCATAAGACGATCTGGCGAAGCGGCATCTCTTCAGCCGCACAGCCAGAGTGGCTTACATCCCGAAGAGCTAGGCGCTGCAGCTGGACAACACCGAAAAGCGGAAACGGCCGCACAGCTCCGACAGGCATAAGACGATCTGGCGAAGTGGCATGTTTTCAGCCGCACAGCCAGAGTGGCTTATGACCCGAGGAGCTGGTCGTTGGAGCTGGACAACTAGAAAAGCGGAAGCGCCTGTTCAGCTCTGACAGGTGTAAGACGATCTGGCGAAGCGGCATCTCTTCAGCCGCACAGCCAGAGTGGCTTACATCCCGAAGAGCTAGGCGCTGCAGCTAGACAACACCGAAAAGCGGAAGCTGCCAAAAGCAGAAGCGCCCATCTTACCTTCCAACTCTCAACCCATAAAAAAACTCACGCTTTGTTAGCGTGAGTTTTTTTATGGAGTAATTTGAATGACCATGAGATCACTGGATTCAATTGCCGTCAGACTGTGCTTTTCTTTCGGATCCATATGCAGAATATTATCAGGTGATACTTCCACCGTTTGCCCTTCTACATTAAATGAAACCTTTCCGCTCCGTACAATAATGACGACATCTGCCACCGAGTCGTGCTCAGCAATCTTTTCCCCTGCCTGTAATTGGATATTGACGACTTTGGTTTTGCCGAAACTTAAAGCTTTATGGACATACTTGTTTTTTTCTCCTAATGCATTTGGTGTTTTTATTATTTCCATCTCGTCACCTCATTCCTTTTCCAAACCATACACTCAGGAAAGTTAAAAGAAAAGGGATAGATGGTCGCCTTGGAAAAATCAGTAAAATAACATGCATTCTTCTTCCAAATAAATGGATGTCCGCTTTTGAAAACTTCACCCGGGGGTTAGGAAGTGATTTGTAAAGGGTATTATTCAACTAGGAATGTTTAATTAGCTGAGGAGCGTGATTTTATGTATAGATTTTTCATCCCATTGAGTCTGGTTATAGTGTTGTCTGCGTGCGGAGAACCTGCGCCTGAAGTTACAGAAGAAAGCCAGACCGAAGTAGGGGCCCCTGAAGGAGAGCTGGATCCCACCGCTCCTGAAGAAGCCGAAAATGCGGAATTTGTGAGTTTTGAAGAATTAGCTTCTGGAAATATCGAAGAAGGCACTGGGGTTTCTGTCCAAGGAACAGTCGAAGAATTGGCAGATGACATTGCCTTTCCTTCATTTATTATTGCATATGAAGAAAACCGTATCTATATTCGGAATATGGCAGAAACGCCGGTAGAAATAGGTGATAATATCACGGCGGATGGAATTTACGAAGGCAATGCTGAAGAAGATATGCCGATGATTTCCGCTTCCATCATTGAAAAAGCAGAATAGACGCCTTAAAAAAGGGCTTGCTTGCTTTGACGCCGACTAGATGTATCGTACGCGGCAACGGCCAAGTAAAGTAGAAGTTCGGAAAGATACTTTGATCAAACAACCATCAGCAGCCGGGAATTCAGGGAGGTCGCTGGACTCTGTTCTCCGTCAATCGCTTTAAACCTGTTAACGGGCGCTTCATCAAGGCACCGCCACTACTTATTGCGGACGTATTTTAGCTTGTGGACAGTATTGTGCCGAGTTTGGACAGTATTGGACTTTAGTCAAGAAAGTGGACATTATTTTTAGCATTTGGACTGTATTTCACCTAACTTGGACTGTAAGCTCTATTAATGGAATAAAACAATTCTTCTTTTCAAATAAAATCCAAAAAAAGACCTTGGCCCACAATCTCCTGAAAACTGCTGGCATCCGCAAACTGCTTTCGGGGAAAACTGCATACAAAGCTAAAACCGCTGGAGAAAAATCAATCATTTTCTCCAGCGGTTTTAGTTTAGGGATTTAGAGGACAGCTACTTTTTCTCCGTTCTGGTATTAATCCACTTCAGAAATTTCGATGATGGTATTTTCGGCATGGTGGTTTTCTGAATCATCTCTGATTGCTAAATCCCCTAAAGAAACAATGCCGATTATGCGGTCATTTCCGACAATTGGCAGCCGCCGAATCTTATGCGCCGCCATCAAATCAGCTGCTTCTTCAATTGTTAAGTCTACCGTTCCGGTAATAACTTCTTCAGATAAGATTTCAGCAATAGCGGTATCGCCAGGAAGATGGTCAGCTATGCCCCGAATGACAATATCCCTGTCTGTAACAATTCCGACCAAACGGTCTTCTTCGCAGATTGGGATAGATCCCACATTGATTTCCCGCATTTTTGAAGCAACCTCTTGAAGCGTTGATTCAGGCATACACGTTTCGACATCAGTCGTCATGATTTCTTCGATTCTCATCCCTTCTGCCTCCTCACGTCATCCGATTACTATACCTTATCCGTTTTGTCGAACACCAAACGTCAATCAATAAAAGAAAGGAGGAATCGGTTCATTTGAACCGACTCCTCCTTTCAAATATGGTATTTTCAACCCACTTGCCGATTGGTTATTCGACAAGCTGAATAAATTGCTTGGTCCGTTCATTTTGTGGATTTTCAAAGAAAGTTTTCGGGTCTGCCGATTCAATGATTCTTCCCTCATCAATCATGATGATGCGGTCTGCTACTTCTTTGGCGAATTTCATCTCATGGGTGACGACGACCATGGTCATCCCTTCTTCAGCCAACTGTTTCATAACCTGCAACACTTCTCCAACCAGTTCTGGATCGAGTGCTGAAGTCGGTTCATCAAACAGCATGACCTTCGGCTGCATCGCAAGGGACCGCGCAATAGCGACACGTTGCTTTTGCCCGCCGGAAAGCTTGCTTGGATAGACCTCTGCTTTATCTTTCAAGCCTACTTTTTCCAGCAATTCCATGCCTAGTTTTTTGGCTTCTTCCTTCTTCATCTTTTTGACAGTAACCGGCGCTTCTATGACATTTTCCAATACCGTCTTATGAGGAAACAAGTTAAAATGCTGGAACACCATGCCGACTTCGGCACGTATTTTCGTTAGGTTATCCTTTTTCGGGTTGACCGTATGGCCATCGATGATAATTTTTCCTTCATTGATCATTTCAAGAAAGTTGAAGCACCTGAGAAGTGTACTTTTCCCGGAACCACTGACCCCAACAAGTACAACGACTTCCTGAGGTTTGACATGAAGGTCTACACCTTTCAACACCTCGAGGTCACCAAAGGATTTATGAATGTTTTCTCCAGTAATCATGTTAGTCCCTCCTTAGGCTCTGTCGACATCGAGTTTGTTTTCATACAAACGCAATAAGAATGTGAAGATCATAACAAGTACGAGGTAGTAAAGCGCAACAACCAAGAATGACTCAAATGGCTGGTAGGACTGTGCAGCTTCCCGGTTTCCAAGAGAGAAGATTTCCGCTACCCCGATAATATAAACAAGTGATGAATCTTTCAATGTGATGATAAACTGATTGCCAAGCGGCGGAATCGAGCGGCGCAAAGCCTGTGGAAAAACGATTCGGCTCATTGTCTGGCGGCGGTCCATCCCCAATGACATACTGGCTTCACGTTGTCCAGGATCGATTCCCTGAATCGAACCACGGAAGATTTCCGCAATATAAGCACCATTATGGACACCGAGTGCAATGGCACCCGCCCAGAAATTCGACATGGTATAAATTTCGACGATGCCGAAATATAAAAACATAATCTGTACGATCAGCGGAGTACCGCGGATGATCGTAATGTACGTATTGGCAATAGCCCGTAAAATTTTCGATCCTGAAATCTTCATCAGCGCAAAGATAAGTCCGATGACTGTCCCTAAAATGACACCGATTGCTGTCAATTGAAGTGTAACGACAGTGGCCTCTAAAAATCCAGGGTATGTTCGCATGAATACATCATAAACTGTTACAAATATCTCTGGCATAAACGCCACTCCTCCCGATCTCAGCTTGTTTAGTTGAGAATTTCAATTCCTTCAAGATCTACATCGAGGAGGTTACGCCCAAACCACTTCTGAGAAATTTCATCGTATGTTCCATCTTCAATAATAGCTGCCAGTGCTTCGTTGATTGCTTCAAGCAAGGCTTCGTCTTCAGGACGCACAGCAACAGCTGCTTGTTCAATCCATAATGGATCGCCGACCATTTCAATTTCCAAACCTGCATTTTGTGCTTCAAATCCTACTACATCAGCCGTGATAACAGCATCTAAACGGCCTTCAACTGCTAAATCCTGTAATGCAACTACATCACTATTGTAATACTGGATATCATCTGTGTATTTTTGGGCAGCCGTATCGTAGGTGCTTTGTCCAACTACGCCGATTGTTGCGCCTTCAAGATCTGCTTCTGAAGTGATTTCCGTATTTCCTGCACGGACGAAAATTACTCCGCCTGAATAATAGTAAGGATCAGAAAATGCAACTTGCTCAGCACGCTCTTCTGTAATTGCCATCGACCCTAAAATCGCATCGTAGCGGTTAGTCGTCAACCCCTGAATGATCGTTTCAAATGGAGTTGTCACCGGATTTGGTTCCAAGCCCATCTCTTCAGCAAGCGCGTTGCCGATTTCGATATCAAACCCCGTTAGATTACCGCCTTCTTCATAATTGAATGGCTTATAAAGCCCACTTGAAGCAGAAGTGAATTTCCCTTCTTCCACCAAGTTCAAATCGCTGTTTCCGCCTTCTGTACTTGATCCTTCTTCCGAACTGGTTGAGTCGTCTCCCCCACAAGCTGCCAATAGCATTCCTGCAGAAAATACTACACTTAAAAATGATAATTTCTTTTTCATTTTGCTCTCCCCTTTTCGTTTATAGTTGACCAAATCGCCGAGGCGTTTCGGAATTTCCCGGTAAATTGAGTGTTGCTACATAAAAAGATTCCGCTCTCTGTAGAGAGCTTCTGCCTTTGCCCAATTGCCATTTACTTTTTCCTGTTCTTTGACATAAACAAATCGCATGATCGACGTTAAAAGCGCATGGACAGATGTGTATGAATCAATACTTAAAGTCGAATTCATGGACACGGTAAGAACATAGTCTGCGTAGGCAAGAGCAGGCGATTCTGCTGAATCAGTCAAAACAATCACTTCTGCTCCTTGTGATTTAGCGTTTTTCAATGTATCGATGACCACCCTGGTATAGCGAGGAAACACAAAAGCAATCACCAGATCCCTTTTTCCTAATTTGGAGAGCTGAGTATAGTATTCTCCAGTTGAAGGATACATCATTTCCGTATGATCAAGCGCTAGATTCAGCCAGTTGGCGAACCAATGAGCTAGGCCATAATCGAAAAAATTGCCGGTAACATACACACGATCTGCTTGACTGATTTTATCGACTACTTGAAGAAGATCTTCTTCATTTATCGTTTTTTTCAGCTTAACAATGCTTAAAATTTCGGCATCCAATAAATTCTCCAAAAAAGACTGATCAGCAACAGGTTCCGGAACTTTTTGCTCTGCCTTCTCGAAGCGTTCTTCAGCCAGCTTTCGCTGTATGATCTGCTGGAACTCCGCATAACCCTTGTATCCAAGTTTTTGTGTCCACCGTATTACTGTCGATTCACTGACATTCACCCGCCGGCCGACTTCGAGAGCAGAAGAGAACGCTAAAAAAATGGGTTCTTTAAAAAATAAATCACCGACCTTTTTTTGGCCTGAACTAAATTCCGGATAAGAATCAGACACACTCCGCAGTAAATCCTGCATATTTAACGCCTCCACTCGAAGAACACACTCATTTACTCTTCTAAAGTATACTAGTATGCAGGAAACCCTGCAATAGTTTACAGAAAATTCAAGAATAACTGCATTCTCAGATATATCCGCTTATATAGCTGAAGGCTGGTGTATCAAGGGTTTTCCGCTGGAACGTGCAGGAAAATTTTCTAGATAAATTTTCACTTTAATTCAAATAAATACTCTATTTCCACTGGATAAATGTTCAATATCATTCGAAGATTTCAAGAATAGATAATTAGATACAAGATATAATCCCCTTGTTTTGTAAAATCAAAACCCGCTGGGCAATTTTCTCCTACAAATATTCTTCTTCGTACTATGGGCTTTCACATGTTTTCATATTTCAGCCAGACTCCTGTATAATATTTGTATAAGTCATTTTTTGAGGAGCTGTTCACGGTGTGGGAAAATCGAATCTTTAAGCTTTTTATTTTTTGGTACATCTGCGGCATTATTTTACTGGGCTTTGACCTCCTGCCTTCCTGGCTGGAATGGGCAAACGCATTCTTTTTGATGTTGGCAGGCACACTCGGATTTTTGTATTTCCTTAAACGTTTCGGTGTTGCCAGCGGTGCAGTGCTGGGCATCCTCATATTCTTTTCAACATTCATTGTGGAATGGGCCGGTGCAGACAGCGGCTTCCTGTTTGGTTCTTATGATTACACAGACCGTTTCGCTCCAAATATTTTCGGTGTTCCGATTGCCATCGGTTTCGCCTGGTTGATGGTCATGGCCACTACACATGTAGTCGCACGCTGGATTGTTCCCGCCGGCGGCTTACTGTATGCAATCGTCGGTGGGATTGGCGCAGTAATCATTGATCTGATCATCGATCCTGTAGCCTATCAAGTAAAGCAGTATTGGATTTGGGAAGACACCGGGCTTTATTACGAGATTCCCTGGACCAATTTTTTCGGTTGGTTTGTTGTGGCATTTGTCCTTCACCTGGTTATCGACTTGGCAATGAAGAAGAAAACCATGGTTATGGCGTCAGAGTTGCCTGAAAAACGGATGGTTCTTCTATACGTATTGATGATCGCAATGTTCATCATGCTGGGAGCAATCGGCGGGTTATGGCTGGCCTCTTTACTGACTGCCTTCTTAACTGCCTTAATCGTCTTGCTGGCATGGAAGAGGCGGCCCTTATGATCCATGCGAAGAAATCGGCTTTGTTTGAAACAGGCTTTAATATGTACTTGACGCCCCTCATCCGTTCGTCCTTTTCCCGTATTCTTGGACAAGGTGTAGAAGCCATTCCAGAAGAGCCGGTCCTGTTTATTGCCAATCATAGTTCCTGGTGGGATGGCCTGGTCTTTTTCTATTTGAATCGCACCGTCTGGCATCACGATATCCATATGATGATGCATGAAGAGGGACTTAAAAAGCATTCCTATTTTCGTTACCTCGGCGCATTTTCCATCAACCGCAAGAAACCGAAAGAAATCCTGACTTCGCTTCAATATGCTGAAACCTTATTGAAGCAGGGAAAATCAGTAGTTCTCTTTCCACAGGGAGATGAATTTCATCTCGAAGCACGCCCTCTCGCTTTTCAAACCGGGGTCGCCTACCTGATGGAGCATTGTCCGGAAGTTCCGGTGGTGCCGCTCAATTTTTATTATTCATTCGGGCATCAGCAAAAACCCGAACTTTGGATCCAACAGCATCCGCCTGTCCGGACCGAAGAAATCGCGCACATGACACGCAAAGAAAAAACGCTTTACCTTCAGCAGTTTTGCACTGAGCAACTCGATTCCTTAAAGCATACAGTCATCAGCGAAAACAGCAGCGCGTTTGAACCACTTGGAAAAAGGAGGAGATGATTATGGCTCTTTATATCGGAATCCATTTGTTTTTTTTAGCCTGGATCATCATTAATCGCCTGTTTCTTCCTGCTCTTCCTAAGCACGCTATGCCTTCGGGGGATCCTTTGGTGTCCGTTCTGGTTCCAATGAGAAATGAAGAACGCAACGTGGATGTCCTGATAAAATCCTTAAAGAATTCCTCTTACGGCCATACGGAATTCATCATCCTAAACGACCAATCAACAGATGGCACACAAGAAGAGCTGGAACGGAAGATTGCCGGAGATTCCCGTTTCACCATCCTGCAGGGCAAAGAATTGCCGGATGGCTGGGTTGGGAAAGTCCATGCCTGCCACCAGCTGCAGCAAGCCGCTTCGGGAGATTTTTTATTGTTTGTCGATGCGGATGTCCGCTTCAGGCCAAAAGCGATTGAACAGTCGTTGGCGTTGATGCAGCGGAAGGATGCACAGCTCTTGACCGGTTTCCCGGCTTTTGATGTTTCTCCATTTCTCAGCAAGCTTCTCGTGCCGATGCTGCATTTTGTGATTTTATTTCACTTGCCTTTGGCCTTAGCCAACTACACAAAATTTAAAGCAGCGACAGCGGCCAATGGGATGTGGATGATGTTCGAAAGGGATAGTTACCAAAAGATCGGCGGACATAGAGCGGTCCAAAATTCACTGGTCGAGGATGTCCATATTGCCCGGGAAATGAAGGCTAAAGACTTTAAAGTGGTTTTGGCGAATATTACGATGTCGGTAAAATGCCGGATGTATGACACCAACGCTGAAGTATGGGAAGGGTTTCTGAAAAACAGCTACGCTGGAATCGGCCGTTCTCCTCTGCTTGCAGCTGTCCTCATCCTTTTCTATTCAGTTTTTTACATCCTCCCGCCGGTTCTGGCCGTTTACGGTCTGTTCAGCGGACTTTATTCATGGATGATCCCTTACGCGCTGACAGTAGCTCAGCGCTGGTATGTGGATATGGTAACCAATCAACGCTGGTACTTGTCATTCCTGATCCCTCTTCAGGCAGCAGCGATGCTCGGGGTACTGATTGGATCCATGCGCAAATCACTTAAAAAACAGCCCTATTCATGGAAAGGAAGACATTATTCATGAAAAAAATTGTTATAGTCGGCGGCGGATTAGGCGGACTTGCCTCCGCGGTGACGCTTGCCCATGCAGGATTCCAAGTCGACCTCTTCGAGAAGAACGGCCATCTCGGCGGCAAGCTGATGCCCGTTGAACTGGGGAGTTACCGTTTTGATTTTGGGCCGAACACCATCACGATGCCTGCAGTGTTTAATCAAGTCATTTCACAGACTGGCGCAAATCCTCAGGACTATTTAAACTTTATTCCATTGCAGGCCCATACACGCAATCATTTTCCTGATGGCAATGCATTCGATTTTTCCAGCACTCAGGAAGAGATGATTCATCAACTCAAAACGCTTGATCCTGCAGCTGCTGATAAGTACCCTGCGTTCCTAAAAGAAATCAGCCGCCTTTACGAATTATCGGAACGCTACTTTTTTCCGGTGACCTTCCAATCCTGGCGCGATTATCTATCGCCTTCTCTCGGTTTTGCACTTTTGCAGGTGCGGCCGGCTGAATCCATGCATCATTTTTTCCAACGATACTTCAAGAACCCTTTAGTGGTTCAGGCATTCGACCGGTACGCCACGTATATCGGCTCTTCCCCTTATCGGGCACCGGCCACATTTTCCATGATTGCTTATTTGGAATTGGTTGAAGGCGTCTATTATACAAAAGGTGGCAATACCGGAATCGCTAAGGCCTTTGCTGCTGTCGCGGAGAACTCCGGCGCGAAATTGCATACCCGGACAGCAGTCACAAGAATAATTACAGACGAGGGCCAAGCACAGGGCATCGAGCTTGAAGACGGAACGCAGATTGCTGCTGACCTGGTCATTTTGAACGGTGATCTGCTATCAGCATTTCCGGCTTTGGTCCAAGAAGCGGAACGCCCATCTTTAAACGATGCGAAGATTGCTGCTTTTGAACCATCGATTTCTGCCTTTGTCATTACTGTCGGTTTAACTGTACGGCTTGAGATTCTAAAGCACCACAACGTCTTTTTCTCATCGGATTATCGTCAGGAGTTCACTGATTTGTTTGATGCTTCAATTTACAGTGACGAGCCGACCGTCTACATCAGTAATTCTTCCTACACGGATCCTTCGGTTTCACCGGATGGCGACAACCTGTTCATCCTGGTTAACGCACCCGCATTGACGAAAGAAGGGCATCTGCAAATAGAGCCAGAGGCATACAAAGAACGAATCTACGACTTTCTCATGAGCTACGGGGTCGATATCCGCAGCCACTTAGCTGAAGAGAAAATCTTTACACCCGCTTTTATCCGTGACAAATTTGGTTCATTCCGCGGCGCTCTATATGGCCCTTCGTCCAACCGTCCAAAAGACGCTTTTCTGCGGCCTGCCAATGCCAGCCGCGATATCCGCAATTTGTATTTTGTCGGTGGCAGCACCCATCCCGGCGGCGGTTCGCCAATGGTCGTGTTGAGCGGCTTGAACGTAGCGAATAAAATCATTGCGAAATTCAAAAAAACACCTCCATCATCGTGATGGAGGTGTCTTTTTCGATTGGAATAGGATGTGTTTCCGCTTTTCTTGTTGTCCAGCTCCAACGGCCAACTCCTCGGGTCATAAGCCACTCTGGCTGTGCGGCTGAAAAACGCCGCTTCGCCAGATCGTCTTATGCCTTTCGGAGCTGTTCGGCCGTTTCCGCTTTTCGTACTACAAACAAGCCAAAATTGCTTGTTTTGATTCTTCTGGTACGTAATGCTTTTCGCAGAAGACGTTGTATTGCTTTGAACGAATGGTTACTAAAATTTCGCGGTATACCAGCGCTGCCCCTTTAACAGGGACTCTTGAAGACAATGGGTAGTCCTGAATCGTTTCAAATGCTTTTTTGTAATGGAATTCAGCTGTTTCCGCCATTTCTTCCCACACAGCGACAAATTGCGGAGTGACTATTCCGGAACGCAGCTCATCTTCGCACAACTCATATTTCCCCATGATTTCTTCGGGCAAATAAATTCTTCCCATTTCCAGGTCTTCGCCAATATCACGTAGAATGTTGGTGATCTGCATTGCATATCCTAGAGAAATAGCGCCTTCTTTCAGGATGCCTGTTTTTCCTGGCGCCAAAATTGGCAGCAGCATCAAGCCAACCGTACTCGCCACATAATAGCTGTAATTCAACAGTTCTTCCATTGTCCGATAGCGGTTGATGGTCAAATCCATTTCCTGTCCAGTGATCAATCCCCAGAATGCCTCGACATCCATTTCGTGGTTTTCAAATACATGTGCCAATGCCACCCACATCGGATTTTCAGTATCATAGATTCCGGTCAGAAATTCTTCAAAATCCATTTTAAGCCGTTCAAGTTCTTCTTTTGGATTGAGCCCTTCATCCACAATATCGTCGACTGTCCGGCAAAACGTGTAAACAGCCCAGACAGCTTTGCGTTTTTCTTTCGGCAACAAAGAAAATGCTTTGTAAAAGCTCTTCGAATGCGTAGCGATGACTTTTTCACAAGAGGTATAAGCATCTTTCAGCTTCATCATGCACTGCCCCTTTCCTTTGCAAAATCGCCTTGGATTTGCTCTGCCAGCAGTTTTGCACCTTGCATGACAATTGGTATTCCCCCTCCAGGATGAACAGAAGCACCAACCGCATACAAGCGATCTGTTTTATATGGTTTGACTTGGGGACGGAAAACACCTGACTGAAACAAAGTAGGGCCAATTCCAAAACTGCCTCCTTTAAACAAACCGAAAGCTTCTGCTTCTGAAGGAGTCCGGACTTCCATCCATTCGACCGCTTCCCGGAAATCCGGAAAAGCCAATTCTTCCATTCGATCAATGATCCTGTCGATCCAGGCTGTATCTTTCGCCCAATCGATATCTGTCCCTGAAGGCACTGGTACTAATACATACAAGACACCCTTTCCTTCCGGAGCCAGCGAATCATCGATTTTCGAAGGATGGAACGTATAGATTGCAGGGTTTTCAGTCTTCCGTTTTTTTACAAAGACATCATCCATGTGGTCTTCATAACTGTCACCAATGAAAAACTGGTGGACATTGCCTTCTTCATATACCTTATTTAACCCAAAATACAGTAAGACACATCCTGAAGAAGCTGTGTAGCTTTTTTTCTTCTGCTCAGGCAATACTTTTTCAATGCCTGGAAAATCACCATTGTAAACAACAGCATCAAATGCTTCAAAGCCTTCTGCTGTTTCGATTCCCTTGGCTTGCTGGTTTTCTGTCACTATCCGTTTAACCGGACAGTTTGTTTTGATGGTTAGATTATTGCGTGAGCGCAGCTTTTTTTCCAAAACTGGGATCAGGCTGCCATATCCACCTTTTAAATAATATACCCCATGTTCATGTTCGCTAAAAGGAACAAGCGAATACATGGCCGGTGCACGGAATGGGTCTCCACCAATGTACAAGGATTGCAGCGAGTAAGCCAATTGCAACCGCTCATCCCGAAAATAGTTTGATGTAAGTTTTTTGACAGACTGCTGAGGCTTCAGCTTCAGTAATTTCTTTATATTGGAAGCTGTAAAAAAATCGGCTTTATTGACAAATGAATGCTCTAAAAATGAGGATTTGCCGATTTCAAAACGCTTGCGCCCTTCTGAAATGTACCGAAGAAATCCTTCTTTTTCAGCCGGAAAGACATTTTCGATTTCTTCCAGTTGACGATTGATATCGGGATATTTGGTATAGACGGTGCCATCTGGAAAACGAATGGAATAAAGAGGATCACATAATAGCAATTCGATGTCTTCCGCTGGAATTCCTGCTTGCTGAAGCAGCTCTTTAAACATTTCCGGCAACAAGACAATGGTAGGACCCTGATCCACCTTAAAGCCGTCCCTTTCGACAAAAGTTAAACGGCCGCCCAGCTTTTCCTCTTTTTCAAAAATCGTGACATCAAAGCCCATATCCGTTAAATACAGGGCGCCCATCATGCCGCCGACGCCCCCGCCGATCATAGCAATTTTCATGCAAATCCCTCCAATGCGGGAAGAGGAAGAATCGGAATTCCGTTTTTGCCATGCTGCTCAAGAATTCCGTTGGCCGTGATGCGTGCAGATTCCAGGATAGTCGGCAATCCGCTTCCGGGATGAGTGCCCCCGCCGACCAACCAGCAATTCCCCAGTTCTTCAAATTTATTATGTGGACGAAATACCATCATTTGGGTCAATTGGTGGCCCAGATTGAATGTCGCACCTTGATAAACCGAGTAATCTTCCTGCCAGCCCATCGGTGTCAGCATTTTTTCAACTTCGATATGATCCCGCAGGTTCTTGAATTCTGTTTTTTCTTCAATAATGTCCAGAACCAGCTCCCGGAACACATGTTGTTCTTTTTCCCAGCCAATGTCGCTGAAGTTATTCGGGACAGGAGCTAAAATATACAGCGCTGATTTCCCTTCAGGTGCCAATGTCGGATCGGTCACGCTGGCGTTTTGCACATAAATAGAAGGATCTGCAGAAAGGATGCGTGATTTTGTCATCTCTTCAACATTCTTCTTATAATCTTTTGAAAACACAATGGTATGATGCGAAAGGTCATACTTTTTATCAAGGCCTAAATACAACATAAACGTTGAACAGGAATATTTTTTCTTCGCCAGTTTTTCAGGTGTGTATTTTTTCAGGATTCCTGGTTCGACCAAGTTATTCATGGCATGGGCAAAATCGCCGTTGATGATCACTTCATCGGCTGCTTCGCGCTGCCCGTTTTCCAGGTCTACGCCTTTAACTTTGCGGTTCTCAATCCATAATTTCTTAACGCCTGTGCTGGTATGGATTTTGCCGCCCAGTTCTTCCACTACTTTTGCCATCGCTTGGGACAGTTGGTTTACTCCACCGATTGGATGATAAATGCCATAAGCGTGTTCCATATACGCTAGGATTGAAAAAGCGCCAGGACATTCCCATGGTGACATGCCCAAGTATTTAGATTGGAAAGCAAAAGCCATTTTCAATCGTTCATCTTTAAAATAACGTGACAATACATCATACAAAGTTTTGTTCACTTCGAGTTCCGGCAAGGCTTTTAAGACCTTCGGCTGAACCATTCTGAAATAGCTGTCCATCTTTGTTTGAAGAATCGGAGATAATGCTTCCAGTTTCTTTCCGGTTTCCTTCATGAAGCGTTCGTATCCGTCGCCATCACCTTTGAATTTTTCATTGATTTGTTTCTTCATTTCCTGGTTATTGCGTGTCATTATCAAGTTCTGATCTTCAAAAATCAATTCATACATAGGATCCAGTTCAATCGCATTCATATAGTCTTTTAAATTGCGGCCTGTTGCTTCAAACAGCTCTTCCACTAGATGCAGCATGCTCAAAAATGTTGGACCCGTATCAAAAGTAAAATCGCCAAGACGCAGTTCTGCGTTTCTGCCTCCTACCCATGGCTGTTTCTCATAAACATCCACTTGGTATCCTTTACTGGCCAATAACATAGCTGCAGCTAAGCCGCCAGGTCCGGCCCCTATCACAATCATTTTCTCCGACATAACAGATGCCCCCATTTCAAATTACCCTAAAAAATTCTACATTTCTTATACAAATATTATACCGTCTAACTTTAAAAAAGACTATTTATTTGAATTTACCCTCTTTCCCTATTTTTAACGTCTTAGCAAGCAACCAAATTGATGCGGAGAGGAGAGTTAATGGTGGAGAAAGAATTTTTTTGGCGAAATATGAATCTAATTTCCGGTATTATAATGCCGTAGTCCATAAAAAAATCCGGCTCATAAAAATGAGCCGGATTTTTGCTTATTTCAATATTTTTATTTTTACGTTTTTGCGTCCCCACTTAAGCGCTTTGCTTTGAGTTGGAAGGAAGACGTCAATTTTTTTCCCTTTAATGGCACCGCCTGTATCGCCAGCGACAGCATAGCCATAACCTTCAACATGAACTTTCGTTCCCAGTGGAATCACTTTCGGATCCACCGCGATGACTTTAAGTCCCGGATTTTTTTTCAGGTTAAGCCCTGTTCTCGTGATGCCTGAACATCCTTTGCAGTATGCTGTATAGGCAGTTGAACTTACTGTGAATTCTTTAGCTACCGATCCGCTCGTAGAACGGGAAGGGGTTGTTTTTTTGGAAACTGGCTTTGCTGCCGGCTTTTTCAATTTAAGTTTTTGTTTTGGATGGATGGTATTGGATTTTAGGCCGTTCCAAATTTTCAAGTTGCTGACTGAAACTTTTTGGGATTTTGAAATCTTATATAATGTATCCCCGCTTTTTACTGAATATGTAGTTGATGCGGCTGAACTGTCAATCGAAGTGGCTAGGAATAAAATCAGTGCAAAACTTAAGACTGCCAATAGTTTTTTCAATCTGCTATCCCCTTTGCTTTTTCTAAGTACAACTAAAATAGCATGGGAATATTACAGGCATGTAACAATAAAGGACATGTTTCATTACAATACCGCTTCATTTCGTGACAATAGTATTGCCTAGCCTCTTTAATAAACCTAAATTATGGGTTTTTAAAAGCCTTTTATCCCATTCTATATGATTCACTGAGATTTTATTCTCCAAGAAATAAAAAAGCACGGGCATCAATATGCCCGTGCTTCCTGCTTATTTATTTGCTTTGTGCACTTTCAGCGTTTTTCCTTTTATCGTCTTATCTTTCATGGCTTTCAGTACCATCGGGCCTTTGCCATTCAAAATATCGATATACGTTACTGTATCCTGGATCTTAATGATCCCGATGTCTTCAGCAGTTACTCCAGGAATGCTTGTCAACGTGCCAACAAAATCAAAAGCACGCAACTTCTTTTTCTTGCCGCCATTAAAGTACAGCTTGAGGATATCTTTATTGACTTGCTCATTCTTATTTTTCTTCAGCTTCGGACGGCTTTCAAGTTTTTCTGTAAACGCCTGCATCGCTTCATCCACTTCATAAGATGAAGGAGCCGTTCTGCGCGGAATCTCAAATCCGACGTAATCCTCTATTTCAGTTAGGAATTTATCTTCGTTTGGTGTGACGAACGAAATGGCTTTCCCAGTTTTTCCAGCACGTCCTGTACGGCCTGCACGGTGCACGTAGCTTTCTTTTTCCATCGGCAGGTCATAGTTGATGACATGCGTGATGTTGTCGATATCAATTCCACGGGCTGCGACATCGGTCGCCACCAAATAGCGGAATTCACCACGTTTAAAATCATTCATG
This sequence comes from Planococcus sp. BI3, assembly GCF_056680115.1. Lineage (NCBI taxonomy): Bacteria > Bacillati > Bacillota > Bacilli > Caryophanales > Caryophanaceae > Planococcus > Planococcus sp. BI3. The sequence goes on along the minus strand of NZ_CM155266.1, from coordinate 3,109,602 downwards.
ACCGCAGTACGATCTTCCTGCAGCATGCCGCCATGCAATTTATCGCATGTGTAAAAATGCTTCTCCAATTGCTCCATGACAAAGTCGACATTGTCTTTTGTCCGGCAGAAAATGATGCAGCTGTCCGGATTTTCAACGATGGTCACATCACGCAGCAAGGAAAACTTTTTCTGTTCCGCTACAACAAATAGCGAATGATCAATTTTAGCCGTCAGATTTTCTGTAGAAGCAATTTCAATATGCTGAGGATCGATCATGTATTTTTTCTGCAGGTTTTCAACATTTTCAGGCAAAGTTGCTGAAAATAGCATCGTGGTGCGCTGTTTCGGCAATTTGTTGATGATTGCTTCCACTTGTTCTACAAAGCCCATGTTCAGCATTTCATCCGCTTCATCCAGAACCAGGTATTCAATGCGCTCCAGGTTCAACGTTCCGCGTTCAATATGGTCAAGCACCCGGCCAGGCGTTCCGACCACAACGTGGCATTTTTGCTTGAGTTCAGCCTGCTGGTAGGCAAATGGCTGTTTGCCGTAGACTGCCGCTGCTTTGATGCGCTTGAAACGGCCGATATTTGTCAAATCCTCTTTGACCTGATCGGCCAATTCACGCGTTGGCGTCAAAATCAATGCCTGAGGTTTATTTTCTTCCCAGTCGACCAGTTCGCAGATTGGAATACCGAAGGCTGCTGTCTTTCCGCTGCCCGTCTGGGACTTTACTGTTATGTCAGTCTTTGAAAATGCGACAGGAAAAACTTTTCTCTGCACTTCTGTCGGCTCGGTATATCCAAGTCCTTCTAGGGCCTTTACGATCGGTTCACTTATGCCATATTCTTTAAATTGTTTCGTATTCATATTCGCTCTCCATCTCCGTTCAAAAATTCAGGTTCTCCTATTATCGCACGGATTTGAAAATTCTGCTGTTAAACGATTATTAAGTTTTATCCCCTCATTGATCCATCAGGCTGACAGAGACTTTAACATCCAGAGACTGGCTGCCGCCGCGGTAAACGCCTTGTACTGGGCTGACGTCGTTATAATCCCGTCCAACCCCCACACGGATATGGTTTTCCAACGCTTCCACGTTATTTGTCGGATCCAGGCCGACCCAGCCAATTCCTGGCACCATCACTTCTACCCATGCATGGCTTGCAGCGTCTCCGACAAGCGCGGAGTTCTCGCCAACATATAAATAGCCGCTGACGTAACGGGCCGGGATGTACTTGCTGCGCAGAATCCCCAGCATGACATGCGTAATATCCTGGCAAACGCCTTTTCTCAGCTCAAAAGATTCTTCGGCTTTTGTGTTGACGGTCGTCGATTCCCCGTCATAAGTAAAATGCTGATGGATGTATTCCATGACATCAATTGCATACTGTACCGGATTTTTCATTATTCCCAGTTCACGATCAATTTGGCTCATTTGCTCCATCGTTAAATACGTATAGGCTGTATTGCTTAAAAATGCCAGATAATGTTCCCCGAATAATTGCGAATGAAAAATGGTGCTCATTTCAGGTGAATAGTCGATTCGGTGAATAAACGGACTTTTTTGGATACTGACAATCGACGTTGTTTTCACTTCCAGATGCTGATGATGTTCTGCGATAAAAAAGGTCTCCACATGGTTTCCCCAAATATCGATGTGTTCCTTGGTCAAAGAAGCCGGCGTAATTTCTGCCCGGTACGACAGGAGGCGCTGACATTCATCAGTTCGCGGCTTTAAGCGAATGGAGTTCATGCTTTGATCGACAATGGTTTCGTACTCGAAAACATTCGTATGTTCAACTTTATATTTCATAGAAGTTATTCCTTTCACGCCCATGCTTTGTGATTGGCTGGACTCCATCGGTTTTGTCTCCGAATCGCTTAAATAATAGGTTTTTGAAAATATTTGCCCGACTTCATTGCAGCCATTCTGGAAATCATTCAGGAAATCCATAATTTCATCTGAGTTGAGCTCGTCTATACTGATCCCTTCAAACTCTTCCTGCAGCTGATCGAGTTTTGCATAAAGCTCCCATGAATAATGAGAGATTTTTCCGCCTTCCAGCTTATCGACTGCATTGCGTACATTCATCAGGCAATAGCGGATTGAACGCGGGAAATTCGTATTGGCAATCAGGAACGTCAATACTTTTTTCGGATCCATCTGCGGAGGGTTCATTTTCAGGTATGCATTATAGCCATTGGTCATACGCAACGCCGCCAACCAATAATAATAATCCTCGGATTGTACTTCGAGTACGCGCTCTCTTGTACGTTCACAAACCACATTTAAAATACGCGCTGTTTTTTCTGCACGTTCCAGCCATTTTGCGATTTTAATGATCTGGTAAGGTACCCCTCGGGACATGGCCGATTCGACAATTCCTTGGGTGATCAAAGATGTTAGTTTCACTTGTTCGAGAAACTGACGCATTTCTTTGACTGTACAGCTTTGCTGATCTATTTCCTTCAAAGTTAAATAACAGCCATTCCAAGCTTCCCAATAATCATCAGGAATATGGTCTCTGCTGATTCTTGCATTTTCGCGAATGATTTTTACACAGCTTGCAACGGAATTAAAATTGGTTTCCTCCATCGCCAAATAATGGACAAGCTGGTCTTCCTGATAGCTGGGCATGGATTTGATCTGCTCCATTGTTTCTGTCGACGCACAAATTTCATAGATCAGCTTCCAATCACTGTTCCGAATCAGTTCTTCATCAGCGGCTTCGATCATCTGCAATAATTGCACGTCTAAAATGCGGGCGTTATTCTCCGCTCTTTCGACGTTTCTTGACATCCAATACAAAGAATTTGCTACACGGCTAAGCATTAGGCGTCCCCCTCTTCTTCTCTTTTCTTGAACACCCACGTATCCTTCCCGCCGCCGCCCTGTGAAGAATTCACAACGAGCGAGCCTTCTTTTAAAGCTACCCGTGAAAGCCCGCCCGGCATCACATGCGTATGGACTCCCCGGATCACAAAAACCCTTAAATCGACATGGCACGGGTAAAATTCTTCTCCTTGATACGCAGGAGCCCTGGATAATTTAATGGTTGGCTGGGCAATATACTGGTGAGGGGATTCAATGATTTTTTCGCGGAACTTTTCAATCAACTCTTCTGATGCATGCGGTCCGACCAGCATATCGTAACCGCCTGAAGCACCCACATTTTTGACCACCAATTCGTTCAAATGATCCAATACCCATTCCCGCTCTTCCGGGTTGTCCAATAGATAGGTTTTGACATTATCGATTAGGGGCTCTTCATTCAAGTAATAGCGAATCATATCCGGAACATAGGCGTAAATCGCCTTGTCATCCGCCACGCCATTGCCGATGCCATTCAGAATGGCCACATTGCCTTTTCTGTAGGCCAAGAGCAATCCGGGAACACCCAATGCTGATTCGGCCAAAAATGCTTCCGGATCCAAGTAATCGTCATCAATCCGGCGGTAGATAATATCCACCCGTTTCAATCCCCTGATTGATTTCATGTAGACGATATTCTTTTTGACGATCAGGTCGCGGCCTTCCACCAAATCGATTCCCACCTGCTGTGCTAAAAATACATGGTCGTAATAAGCAGAGTTATACATCCCCGGTGTCAATAACACAGCAAAAGCCTTTTCTTTTCTCGATTCCGGTGCATGATCCAATATGGCTTGATGCAAATGGGAAAGCTGGTGCTCGAGGGTATGAATCGATTGACTGGCGAAAAATTCGGGGTAAACCTGGCGCATAACATACCGATTCTGATAAACGTAAGACAAACCTGATGGGTTGCGCAAATTATCTTCAAGCACATGATATTTGCCGTTCTCATCACGAATCAAGTCTATTCCAGCTAAAAAGATGTGATTTTTCAGCGGGATATCAATGCCCTTCAGCTGCTCATCATAATAATATGGATTTTCCTCGACCAAACGCCTTGGAACAATTCCATCCTGAAGAATGCGCTTTTCATGATACACATCTTCCAGAAATCGATTGAGCGCTTCTGCTCGTTGGATCATCCCTTTTTCAACCACTTCCCATTCTTCCGTGGGAATGATGATGGGGACAAAGTCGAAAGGCATCGTTCTTTCTGTACCTACATTGTTGTTATACACAGTGAACGTGATGCCTTGCCTCAAAAACGCCAATTGAGCTGTTTCATGTTTTTCCCTCAGCTCTTCTTCCGAAAATCGCTGGAGTACATCGAAGAATTTTCGGTAATGCGATTTCGGTTTTCCTTGCGGCGTAAACATTTCATCAAAAAATGCTCCTGTTGAATATGTTTTAAACAAGCGAGCAGCCTCCCCATATGTAGAATATTCAGACAAAAAAGAATTGAGAAAAAAGCTATGCCGTTTCTCTAAACGAGCATAGCTTTTCCTGATTCCATTATACCAAAATTATTTTTTGAATGTTGAATCATCTGAAGATGAACTGTCTTTTTTCGACGAATCATCCGATACACCTTTTTTCAAAGACTCGGTATACGCTGTGCTTCCTCCATATGTTTTGCTTGAATCGGAAGAAGGGCTGCCTGTAGAGTCTGTCTTGCCGAATGTTGAACTGTCTTTATTTGATGAGTTATCCGATACATCTTTTTTCAAAGACTCGGTGTACTCCGTGCTTCCTCCATAGATGCCGCCTGTCGGCTTATTGGTGTCTGAAGAAACACTGCCAGTGGAGCTTGTTTGGGATTTGTCTGCCGTGGAACTGCTGCTCTTATCCGCATTTCCGCCAACATCATCCTGGAGTGTCTTATTGGCTTTATCCAGTGCATCTTTTTCTTTGTTCATCATATCCTGCTGTGCATCAATTGCCGTTTTGACTTTTTCCACCGCTTTGTTGACCGTTGGCTTCACTTTATCGACCATACCACCGGATTGCTCGTTAAAACGATCGAGCCCTTTTTTAATATTTGCTTTCATATCTGCTTTGCTCTTTTGAGAAGTCCCGCCTGTTTCGGTTTTCTGCTGCGTCATAGCTGCACCGATCAAAGCACCGAAGCCGATCAATATAAGCTTGCCGAATATGCCACCTGAAGATTTTCTGGCCATTTGAATCTCTCCTCTTCGTTTTTATAGTCACTGTGTATAAAGTATTGACTAAATTGCGTGTTTTTAAACATTTCAAACAAAATAAAGACACCTGAAATTTTTCTGGGTGTCTGGGTTCAGCATCTATGAACTTAGTTTTCCTTCTTCTTTCAGAACCTGTTCAAAAGCTTTTACAACTTCCCCATCGTATTGAATCCCAATCATACTAATAATCTCAGCTATCGCATATTCTGCAGAAAATGCGGATCGGTAAGCTCTGTCCTCGGTCATCGCATCAAAGGTATCGCAGACGCCGATAATTTTCGCTTCTACCAATATCTCATCGCCTTTTAGTCCGAACGGATACCCTCTCCCGTTAACACGCTCATGATGCTGTTCGACAATATCTGCTATGTCTGCATAAGGTGTATCACGAATCATGGCAGCCCCGTCACCCGGATGCTTTTTCACCACTTCAAATTCTTCGTCTGTTAATTTGCTTGGTTTTTTCAGAACTTCTTCCGGGATATTTATTTTGCCGATATCGTGGAGGATAGAAGCAAGCAATAAATTCTCAATCTGTTCTTTTCTCAAGTTCATTTTAGATGCTGTCTTCACAGCGTAATTAGCTACTCTAGAACTATGATTAAATGTATAGCGATCTTTTTTCTCTACAGCTTCACCAATTTTCTTTAGCTCATTTACCATATTACTAAGATAATGGAAAACAGGTACAGTTGAAACTGATAAAAATGTCACTTCGGTTAAAGTTTTAAAATGAATTGATCTTTCTAAATTTACACATGAGAAAAAATCATGTGCTCCTAATTTCAATATTTCACTATCAACTTCTGCTTCAATTTCACCATTTAATATGTAAAAGAATTCTTGGGCATCTTCAGTCTCTCCAGGAAAAAGAACAAAAATACAATCTTTCAACACTGTCTGCTTCATTAACTCAATACCATTACCACGGCCGAGTAAACTTAAAGTTGTTGTGCCATTATTCACTTTTTCGAGATGACCTTTTTTTAATATATCCAAGCCTTTCACAGATACACTTCCTTTTTTAAAAAAACATGAGAGTATAGAAAAATCTCTATACTCCCATGTTACTCTATTTATTGCTCATTAGACAACTACATTACCATCCAACAACAACAATCGGATCTATCATAGCAAAGCGATCTGCAAATTCAACTCTGATTAGATCAGGTCTTGTATTGACCCCTGCTTCTCTGGCATTCTTCATTCCGGTTTTCGTCATTTCTCTGGTAGTTGCTTTTAGTTCATTTATCAATGCATTCACTTCTTTATTATAAGCAGAATGCAATTTGTTTTTTTCTGAAACACGCTCAACTTTTGCTGCCGCTATTTCGTAAGCAGCAAATAAGTCTTTTACCTCATTTTGAACCCGTACAATTTCAGCATTAATATCTGAATTTGTTTTTTCAATAGCCGCTAAAGCTGACTCAATCTCTGGCGTTGTTTCCTTCTCAACATTTTCTGCTGCAAAAACACTCGTACCCAATCCCATTGCCATAATGAATGAAAATAACACTGCAATCAAACTCTTTTTCAACATATTTTTCCTCCTATTTTGTGTGTATTAGCTGGACATGAAAATACATTCTTTTTACAAGCGACGGTGAATACCATATCACTATAAAATGACTTAAAATACCAGCTCTAACCTTCTATAGTATATACTGAATGGATATTTCGCACAATATAGTATTGCATTATTTAGAAAAAATAGATAGTTCTCACGCCATCGAAATATGCGGAAAGTCCTTGCCTATCCCATCGATATTATTAAAGCCCATCGCGTCTGCTGCCTAGTCACCCAGAACTCTATTATGTCAGCGTACAGTTATACTCTATGATTTCTCTCCATAAAAAAGCTGCAGCTGGACTCAATGATGAGTCCAGCTGCAGCTTTAAATTTAACTATTCACTCGTTACGGCAACACAGTAGTTCCCATCAGGAAACGATCGCATTCACGTGCGGCTTCACGGCCTTCGTTAATTGCCCAAACGATCAGGCTTTGGCCACGGCGCACATCTCCTGCTGCAAAGACACCTTCTACATTGGTCGTGTATTTTCCATATTCCGCTTTCACCCTGGAATTCGCTTCAGTCTCTACTTCCAGCTGCTGAATCAAATCCTGTTCAGGTCCGCTGAAACCGATGGCAATCAAGACCAAGTCCGCTTTCCATACTTTTTCTGTACCTGGAATTTCTTCGCGGATCCGATTGCCTTTTTCATCTATCTTCAATTTCACATTTACTGTATGAACTTCTTTGATTTGCCCGTCTTCATTGCCCACAAATTTCTTCGTCATGACTGCATAAGCTCTTGGATCTTCACCAAAAGTTGCAGCTGCTTCTTTATGGCCGTATTCAACGCGATGAACTTTCGGATACTGTGGCCAAGGGTTGCCTTTTTCATCACGAATCGCGCCTTTTTTGTCATAGACATCAAACTGAACAAGGCTCGCGCATTCATGGCGAACAGATGTCGCTAAACAATCCGTTCCGGTATCTCCGCCGCCAATGACAATGACATTCTTGCCTTTAGCCGAAATAAAATTGCCGTCTTCGAAATTGGAATCCAACAGACTTTTCGTGCTGGTATGCAGGAAGTCCATAGCAAAATGAACACCTTTCAGATCACGGCCTTCTACATCAATATTGCGGTGGACGGTCGAGCCTGTACACATGACAACTGCGTCGAAATCATCCTTCAATTTCGAAGAAGGGTAGTTTTTCCCTACCTCTACACTCGTGATAAAAGTGATGCCTTCCTGTTCAAGAAGGTTTACACGTCTCGTCACCATATCGTATGACAATTTCATCTCAGGAATCCCGTATGTCAGCAACCCGCCTACGCGGTCGCTTTTTTCAAAGACAGTTACCATATGGCCTGCTTTATTCAATTGAGCTGCAGCCGCAAGTCCGGCTGGCCCTGATCCAATCACCGCCACTTTTTTGCCGGTCCGCGTTTTAGGCGGTTCAGGCACAACCCAACCTTCCGCAAATCCACGTTCAATAATAGAACGTTCCACTGTACGGATGGCTACCGGTGGTTCGTTGATGCCCAAGACACAGGCTCCTTCACAAGGTGCCGGACAAGCCGTTCCCGTAAATTCAGGAAAGTTGTTCTTCAAATGTTCACGGTGCAATGCTTCTTTCCATTGTCCGCGATAAACAAGATCATTCCATTCTGGGATGAGATGGTTTACAGGGCAGCCGGTTGTTACATTGTCCAGTTCCATTCCGGTATGGCAAGTCGGCACTCCACAGTCCATACAGCGTGCGCCTTGTTTTGCCACTTCTTCATTTGACAAAGGGATTGTATAGTCGTCCCAATCTTTTGTCCGTTCAGCCGGTTGGCGCTCTTTGACTGTTTGTCTGTCGTATTCCATAAAGCCAGTTGGTTTGCCCATCATTTCCCTCCTACTCACGATTTCTCATGTTGAATCCGCGGGGTTTTCGCTTATTGGCAAAAACCCGGGATTTTTATTTTGTCGAGACTCTAGTTCTGCTTTCACTTTTCTTGTTGTCCAGTTGCAAGTGCCTAGCTCTTCGGGATGTAAGCCACTCTGGCTGTGCGGCTGAAAACATGCCGCTTCGCCAGATCGTCTTACCCCTGTCAGAGCTGAACAGGCACTTTCACTTTTCTTATTTCCCCGCGTTGGCCATTTTACTTTCTTCAAAAGCAGCCATTTCCGCTTCGGATTTCTCCATGCCGCTGCTTTGCAATTTACTGATTCGTTCATTGATCTGCAGATAAGCTTTCGGAATGACACGCACAAACTTAGCTGTATAAATATCCCAGTGTGCCAATAAGCGCGTTCCGTTGGTACTGCTTGTATAATGTACATGCTTCTGAATCATTTCCCGCAGCTCTTCAATTTCTGCTGGATCGGCAAGTGGCTGTAAATGAACCATTTCCGCGTTGCAGCGTTCACTGAAAGTGCCATCTTCATCAAGAACATATGCTACGCCGCCAGACATTCCGGCCGCAAAGTTTTTACCGGTTTGTCCAAGAATCGCTACCCGGCCGCCGGTCATGTATTCACAACCATGATCGCCTACGCCTTCGACAACAATTTTCGCCCCACTGTTTCTGACCGCAAAGCGTTCGCCTGCTACACCATAAATATAAGCTTCGCCTGCTGATGCCCCGTAGAATGAAACATTCCCGATAATGATGTTTTTCTCAGGCAGGAATGTTGAGTCCAAAGCTGGATAAACTGTAATTTTACCGCCCGATAGCCCTTTTCCGACAAAGTCATTGGCATCCCCGATTAAATTCATCGACATCCCTTTCGGAATAAATGCCCCGAAGCTTTGTCCAGCCGATCCCTGGAAATTCAAGTTGACAGTGTCTTCAGGAAGCCCTTCTGCACCGTAGCGTTTCGAAATGGCGCTGCCGATGATCGTACCTGTAGCTCTGTGGATATTGCGGATCGCCGTAGCCACTTCGACACGTTCGCCTGTCTCAATTGCATTGCGGCAACGCGGCAATAGTTCCTGATAGTCCAGTGTCTGTTCCAATTCATGGTTTTGCTTGATTGTTGCATAACGCCCCACTTTTTCCGGCAGGTCCGGACGGTACAACAAGGCGCTCAAATCAATGCCCCCCGCTTTCCAATGGTCCACTGCCTGATTGGCTTCAATGACATCTGTCCGGCCAATCATTTCATTGACTGTACGGAATCCGAGTTCAGCCATCAACTCGCGTGTTTCCCGCGCGATAAAGCGCATGAAGTTTGCCACGTGTTCCGGGTCTCCGCCGTATTTTGCGCGCAGCTCCGGATTTTGAGTTGCAATGCCGACAGGACAAGTGTCCAAATGGCAGACGCGCATCATGATACAGCCAAGTACGACCAGTGGTGCAGTTGAAAATCCAAATTCTTCGGCGCCTAATAGAGCCGCTGTTACTACATCGCGGCCTGTCATCATTTTGCCGTCTGTTTCCACAACAATCCGGTCACGCAGACCATTCAACAGAAGAGTCTGATGCGTTTCAGCCAAGCCGATTTCCCACGGCAGGCCTGTGTGTTTCAAACTTGTTTTCGGCGCTGCTCCGGTTCCGCCATCGTAACCGCTGATCAATACAACATCTGCACGGCCTTTTGCTACACCAGCCGCTATCGTTCCAACACCGACAGCCGATACCAGTTTGACGCTTATACGTGCATCTGGATTTGCGTTTTTCAGGTTGAAAATCAATTCAGCTAAATCCTCGATTGAGTAGATATCGTGATGCGGAGGTGGTGAAATCAATTCAACACCTGGAGTAGAGCCGCGCACTTCCGCAATCCATGGATAAACTTTTTTGCCCGGCAAGTGTCCGCCTTCTCCCGGCTTCGCTCCCTGTGCCACTTTGATTTGGATTTCATCGGCATTCACGAGGTAATGGCTGGTTACGCCAAAACGTCCAGATGCCACCTGTTTAATAGCACTGCGTCGGTTGTCGCCATTTTCATCAGGGATAAAACGGGAAACTTCTTCTCCGCCTTCTCCTGAGTTGCTTCTTCCACCAATGCGGTTCATTGCGACAGCAAGTGCTTCATGTGCTTCTTTACTGATGGAGCCGTAAGACATGGCACCTGTTTTAAAGCGTGCACAGATTTCCTCGATCGTTTCCACTTCTTCAATCGGGACTGGCGTCTGTTTCTTAAAGGACATCAACCCGCGCAGGGATTGAAGATTGGCTTTTTCATCAGTCAAGAGATTGGTATATTTTTTGAAGACCTCATAATTATTGGTCCGGCACGCATGCTGCAGTGTATGGATCGTCTTCGGATTGTATTGGTGATTTTCACCATTTTCACGGTATTGGAATTCGTCGCCGGAGTCCAGTGCCTGGTCATCTCCTTGAGCAACGGGATAAGCTGCTGCATGTCTCATGAGAACTTCTTTCGCAATAATATCAAGCCCGATTCCACCCAGGCGTGAAGAAGTGCGCGTGAAGTATTTATCGATTACATCCATATGGATGCCGACAGCCTCAAAAATTTGTGCTCCACGGTAGCTCTGGATAGTGGAAATACCCATTTTGGAAAGAACTTTAATGATGCCGTCTGTAACAGCTTTTACGTATGTCTCCTCTGCTTCTTCGAAAGTCATATTCGGAATATCTTCGATTTCAATCAGGTTCTCGATGGTAGCGAAAGCCAGGTAAGGATTGATGCCTTCCGCGCCATAACCAAGAAGAGCCGCAAAATGATGGACTTCACGAGGTTCTGCAGATTCCAGCAAAATACTCATTTGTGTACGGGTGCCTTCACGGATCAGGTGATGGTGCAGCCCTGAGACGGCTAGAAGCGCAGGAATAGCTGCATATTCTTCGTTTACGCCGCGGTCGGACAGGATAAGTAATGTAGCGCCTTCTTTAAGTGCTTCATCCGCTTCTGCAAAGACCGCATCCAATCTTTGCTCCATGGCTTCCGCTCCAGCATTTTTAGCGAACAGGATCGAAATTGTAGCAGATTTGAAATCAGGAATATCCTGCTGACGCAATCTCTCAAGTTCCGCATCCGTCAATACCGGCGTTTCCAACCGGATGTGCCGGGCACTTTCAGGAGTTGGCTGAACAAGGTTGCCTTCTGCCCCGATTGTCGTACGTGCTGCAGTGATGATATGTTCCCGAATCGCATCGATCGGCGGATTTGTGACTTGTGCGAACAATTGCTTAAAGTAATTATAGAGAAGCTGTGGTTTTTTCGATAAAACAGCCAATGGTGAATCATAGCCCATTGAACCGACAGGATCTTTGCCGTCAGTTGCCAGCGGCTTGATGATTTTTTGGACTTCTTCCATAGTATAACCAAAAGCCAACTGGCGTTTGATCAAAGGTATCGTATCGTCAGAGTTCGAAGGTTTCACTGGTTCAGGCAGATCTTCCAAATCGAACATGTTTTTATCGATGAAATCCTTATAAGGCAATTCTCCTGCAATTTGAAGTTTGATTTCTTCATCAGGAATGATTTTGCCTTCTTCCAAATCGATCAACAGCATTTTACCCGGACGCAGACGATCTTTATAGATAATGTCATCTGCAAAGATATCCAGTGCACCAACTTCTGAACCCATTACGATCATGCCGCTTTTTGTCACATAATACCGCGCCGGGCGAAGGCCATTACGGTCAAGGCAAGCTGCAATTTGTTTACCGTCAGTAAAGACCAATGCAGCCGGTCCATCCCAAGGTTCCATTAAAGTACTGTGGTATTCATAAAAATCTCTTTTCTCCTGTTTAATGGTCGGGTCATTGACCCAAGGTTCCGGAACCATCATCATCGCTGTATGCGCAAGAGATCTTCCAGATAAATGCAAAAATTCAAAGCAGTTATCGAACATGGACGAATCACTGCCGGTTTCATCGATGACTGGGAGAACTTTTTGCAGATCTTCTTTATTGAATGCAGGAGATGCGCAAAGCATCTGACGGGCACGCATCCAATTGACATTTCCTCTTAAGGTATTGAATTCACCATTGTGGATTGAATAGCGGTTAGGGTGTGAACGCTGCCAGCTTGGGAAGGTGTTTGTACTAAAGCGAGAGTGGACAAGAGCTACTGCTGATTTGAATTCTGGATGGTTGAGGTCGATATAAAACGAGTCCAGCTGTTCCGGGATAAGCATGCCTTTGTAGACGATCGTACCTGCTGAAAGACTGCTGAAGTATACGTCTTTAAATTCTTCTTTTCCGATCATTGCCTGTTCGATCCGCTTACGGATGATATATAACCGGCGCTCAAGATCTATCCGGTTTTCTAAACCGTAAGCAGCTCCGACAAATACTTGGCGGATAACAGGCTTTGTTTTTGATGCGACTTTTCCAACAAATGAATCGTTTACCGGAACTGGACGCCATCCAAGACAGATTTGTCCTTCTTCCTGAATAATTTGTTGAACTATTTCTTTTGTTTTCATTCGAAGATCGTAATCCTGCGGCATGAAGAGCATGCCAATACCGTACTTTCCTTCTTCAGGCAATGTAATGCCTTCTTTTTCACATTGCTTCAAGAAGAAACGATGGGGAATCTGAGTTAAAATTCCAGCACCATCTCCTGTGCTCGTATCAGACGACTGTCCACCGCGATGTTCCAGGTTACACAATATATTTATAGCATTTTGAACGATAGCATGTGATTTTTGTCCATTAATATTGGCGATCATACCTATTCCGCACGCCTCATGCTCTTGATCTGGATGATAAAGTCCTTGTGGGATTGGATATTCCTTCTTGCTCATCAAACCGCCTCCTTCATTACACTCATGTGTCATAATATTTTGATAGTATATCATAAGTCTGAATATATATACAATTACCTGGAGTAAAAAAATATTAATCCTGAGGCCAAAATCCTATGATTACAGTGTAAACGCTTCCATTATTTGCGCTAATATTCAAGGATTTTTATTATATAGGACTGCATAATTATACAAGTCTGACAATAAAAAAAAAGGAAAAACCCCGTTTTATACGGCGTTTTCCTACTTATATTTATTCAATTATTGATCGCATCAAACGAATGGATCGCCTGTAAAAATGCTTCACCATATTTTTCAAGCTTATTCGCGCCTACTCCATTGACTTCTAAAAATTCAGCGTCATCCTTCGGCCTTCTTGCTACCATATCCTGTAATGATTTATCAGAGAAAATGACGAAAGGCGGAACTCCGGCTTCATCAGCCAAACTTTTCCGGACTACGCGCAATTCTTCAAATAAAGGATCATTTGAAGCGATGCGTTTCGTCACAACGGCTCCTTTTCGCAAAACCTGCCGTTTGCCAAGCAACACATCTCTTCCGCCGTCCGGCACATAAATGGTTGGGAATGACCCTTGCTCCACTGCCAACAACTCCTGGGAAATCATGAATTCGATCAAATTCGAAACTTCCTTGGCATTTTGATGTTTTAAAATGCCATAGGTCGACAGCTTATCAAAACCGAAATCCAATACCTTTTTATTGCGTGAGCCAGTCAATACTTGTGCTGTCATCGCTTTTCCGAACTTCTGTCCCATTCGGATAACACATGACAAGACCATTTGGACATCTTTGGTGACGTCCAGACTTTCACGGTCGTCCAAACAACTTCCGCAATGGCCGCATGGTTCAGCTGCTGTATCGCCGAAATAATGGATGATAAACTGCTGCAGGCAATTTTCAGTATGGCAATAATCGACCATTCCCTGCAATTTCACAAGTTCCCCCGGAATCCTGCTTGGATCCTGAGCTTGGTCAATTAAGAAACGCTGCGTTTGGACATCCTGCGAAGCATATAGCACAATGCACTCACTCGGCAGCCCATCACGGCCTGCACGCCCCGCTTCCTGATAATAGCTTTCCATATTCTTCGGCAGCTGATAATGGATGACAAATCGGATATTGGATTTATCGATCCCCATACCGAATGCATTGGTGGCGACCATAACAGTCACTTCATCATTTAAGAATTGCTCCTGGCCAAGCTTTCTCTCATTGTCTGGCATACCGGCATGGTATTTGGCTGCCTTAATGCCTTTTTTCAACAGCATTTCATATACCGAATCCACCGTTTTCCGGGTAGCCGCATAGATAATGCCTGCTTCTTTTTCGTTTTTCTCTACATATTCCTTCACAAACCGTTCCCGGTCCTGCCCGCGTACGACGGAAAACGTCAAATTGGCGCGTTCGAATCCGGTCATGATGGTGTGCTGTTCTTCAATATTCAAAATCCGGCAAATATCTTCACGCACTTGAGGCGTAGCTGTAGCTGTCAGGGCCAGCACTGTCGGATTGTTCGGAAACAATTCCGTCATGCGGCTGATCAGGCGGTAGCTCGGGCGGAAGTCATGTCCCCATTGAGAGATACAGTGAGCTTCATCGACCGCAATCAATGGTACGTGCACTCCCTGCAGCTCGTTGAGGAACATTTCCGAATCCAATCGTTCCGGTGCAATGTAAAGCAGTTTGATGGCGCCGCGCTGAACGTCCATAAGCGTCTCACGGACTTCGTCAAAATCCAGGGAACTGTTTATAAAAGCAGCTGGTATTCCAGCTGCCAAAAGGGCATCCACTTGGTCTTTCATCAATGAAATCAAAGGCGACACGACAATGGTGGTCCCTTCCATGACAAGGGCAGGAATTTGATAGCACATGGACTTGCCTCCGCCTGTCGGCATGACGCAAATCGAATTATGCCCTTCAAATACCTGTGTAATGGCTTGCTCCTGGCCGACTCGGAATGACTCGTAGCCAAAATGGGACTGCAGTAATTTCTTTGCGCTTTCCAACAAAATAGAACACTCCTAATACTCGTATCGTATGAGTTAGCTTACCACATTTCCAAGCCTTTTTCTTTGATGAAATCTTAAGAAACTGTGCAGCACAGACACAAAGAATCGTCCTGTAAGCCTAAGCTCTCAGGACGATTCTTTATTTTCCCAATTTCTCAAGCAAAAAGAAAAAAGGTTGGGGATCCCCTTTAAGATCCATCATGCCGATTAACTTTCCATCGGCAATCTTCCGCAAATGATCATGGATCGGCAAATGGTCATAAATGATGGCTGCACTCAATTTACCACGGAACTCGACCATCCGCATGCGGGCTTCACCACCGGCTGCTTCCGATAGTTTCTGCTTTGCCATGAACGGCACAGGATCGATTGCCACTACTTTTCCTTTTTTAATTTCAAAAAGCAGCGGATCTACATTATCTGCATCATGGAACTTCTTACCGTACCATTTCATTTTTTTCAATACACCATCCAGTGGATGGCCTGTATGAAATTCTTTTCCTTTCCAGGTTCCAAGAAGGGATTCTAAATCTACTGCCTCCAGTGAATCGAATAATTTGCAGGCAACATCCAGATCGGCTTTCCCTTCTTCCAGCATGGCGACAATCTCCGCTTGAGACTCCACGCTCATCTCCCCTTCAAATTTCCATTTCCCATCGCTTCGCTTCTTCTTCCTTCATCTGCTTTTCTGTTTCTTCCGGGAAGGCTGTACGGAATTTATGCGTATCGAGCGGAATGATTTCCACCATCTTCGCAATCATTTCTTCAGGATCGTATTGATTTCCCAAAGCTTTATCCGCCTCTTCCATGTCTTCTTTCCGCGTAAAGTGTATGGCTTCGTCATACCATTTCCATTTCGCTTCTGCACTTCGGTCATTGAAGCCTGTCGCAAATGCGCCTGGATTGACGGTCGCCACTTGTACCCCATGGCTTTCCAGTTCTTTCTGCATCGTCGTAGCAATTGCTTCGATTGCATGCTTGGTCGCCGTATACGGCCCAACGTAGGGCGTCGCCATTATCCCTGCCATCGAAGACATGAAAATGATTTTCCCTTCCCCTTTATCCACAAACTTACGTGCGGCAACCTGCGCAGTCTCCAAAGTGCTGAAGACATTGACCTCAAATAACTCCCTGAAATTCGACATCGGCACTTCTGAAAGCGGTCCGCCTTCATTTACAGCCGCATTGGCGACGAAGATATCAAAATCGTATTCGAGCATCTGCGCCAGATCCTGTGGATTTTTGATATCCATTTTGAAAACATCCAATTCCAAACCTTTTGCAGCTGCTTCCTCACGTAATGCGGTCACCTGCGGAGCGGTTTCCACTGGTGCTATGACCTTATGCCCCTGCTCCGCAAGCCCGAGTGCCGTTCCTTTTGCCAGTCCGCTTCCTGCTCCTGTAATAAAAATCGTTTTACTCAAGTAATCCAGCCTCCCATATTCCTTTTTTATACTTTATGTGTTCCCGGAGAAACAAAGAATAAACAGGACTTAATCGAACCTTAGATTCTCACCTGGCCTCTTACGTACTGAGCACAACCCGAAAAAATGCCCACTCCTTCGAAAAGGAATGGGCATTTCTATTAGGCTTATAAGAAATCAGTTTGTTGCGACTCCGTAATTGCCCATACGACGTTTAACTTGAATAAAAGACGCGGCTTCAGCAAGTTCGTTCTGGTTCAAGGGCTGGTCATCCAACATTAGATTGTAGTCGTTTAAGAAACTGGTATTTTGAAGATCTACATTGATTGTCCGTTCGCTGCGATCCAACAAACTGTCGACTGATATCTCAAAATAATCGGCAAGTCTTTCAAGATGCATTACGGACACTTGCTTCTTCCCACTTTCATAAGCCCAGATCGTACTTTTTGCAAAGCCGATTTCTTCCGCCAATGCTTCAGTAGATAGTCCTTTAGCTTCTCTTAAGTCCTTGATTCGTTTGCTTAATTGCTTCATTTATACTCCTGCTCCCTATTTAATTTTCTAACTATTTTAAATATACTGCACCTTGAGTTTTTTCACAACTTTTATTGGATATTTCTTTAAAAAAATGTGAATAATTAGTGAACACTAACTAATGATTACTAAATATGGTAATTTTATAGGTTATATTAATTGCTTAATTTACCAATTAATTAACTATTTTAAATAACAGGTAAATAGACACTTTAAAGATTATCCTCTTCTCCGATGCCACAACGACTATATGTTGAGAAGAAGAATATAGGCCAAGAACTCAGTACCTTAAGCATCGGCTGGCCCCAGGCAGTCTGTTTCAATGTGGCTTCAGTAGAATAAAACTAATTAATAACTCTAATTAGAATTAAATAACTATTCTAAAAAAATATATTCACTTTTTCAGAGTATTATATTTTCTTGATTCCCTTTGATTATAGGCTTTTTAACTAGTTTTGAAATTTATTTTGATTTTTTTAACTAAAAAAAGTATTATGTTAGAATAAACAAAATGGAGGTTAGTATGATGTCTGAAAAGTATTCTCGGCAAGAGATTGTCAATAGTGTTCCTCAGAAAGGCTTTTTTAGCCACCCTAAAGGACTTTTCACTTTATTCTTTACAGAGTTCTGGGAACGTTTCTCCTATTATGGGATGAGAGCCATTCTGGTTTTTTATATGTACTATGAAATTTCCGATGGTGGTCTGGGCCTTGATCAAACGACTGCTTTATCCATCATGTCAATTTATGGATCACTCGTTTACATGTCCGGTATTATCGGCGGTTGGCTGGCAGACCGGATATTCGGTACGTCAAAGGCTGTTTTTTACGGTGGGATTCTTATCATGCTTGGGCATATCGCCTTAGCAATTCCTGGAAACCTTGCGTTATTCTTCGTATCTATGGTCTTAATTGTCCTGGGTACCGGTTTATTGAAACCGAACGTATCCAGTGTAGTCGGTGAAATTTATGCGGATAATGACGATCGCCGCGACGCTGGATTCAGTATCTTCTATATGGGAATCAATATGGGTGGCTTCCTGGCACCTTTGATCGTCGGTACTGTCGGCATGAACATCAATTTCCATTTAGGCTTCAGTATTGCAGCTGTCGGCATGTTCTTTGGTTTGATAATCTTTTTAGCAACGAAGAAAAAAAATCTTGGGCTGGCAGGAACTATCGTGCCGAACCCATTATTGCCTTCAGAACGTAAAGCGACGATCAAAATCTTCACAATTGGTGCTTTAATCATTGCAGCAGCAGTTGCTATCGGCATTCCGACCGGATTGCTGACTTTTGACAGCTTCGTAGCGACTGTCGGTATTTTTGGTATTTTGATTCCAATCGCCTATTTTACAGTTATGTACCGCAGCAAAAAAACAACAGAAGTGGAACGCTCACACCTGTTGGCATATATTCCGTTATTTATCGCATCCGTCATGTTTTGGGCAATTCAGGAACAAGGATCAACCATCCTTGCCGCGTATGCGGATACCCGTACGGACCTTGAATTTGCAGGAATCACGATTTCTCCTGCCTGGTTCCAATCGTTGAACCCGTTGTTCATCATCATGCTAGCTCCGGTCTTCGCTTGGCTCTGGGTTAAACTGGGAAGCAGACAACCGTCGATTCCACAAAAATTCTCACTTGGTCTATTGTTTGCCGGGTTATCTTTCCTGGTCATCCTGTTGCCTGCTTACTTCGGAGGACCAGCAGCATTGGTCAACCCACTTTGGCTTGTCCTTAGTTATTTCATTGTCGTACTTGGAGAGCTTTGCCTATCTCCAGTAGGCTTGTCAGCAACAACCAAATTGGCACCTGCCGCTTTCTCTGCTCAAACGATGAGTCTGTGGTTCCTGTCCAACGCTGCCGCTCAGGCAATCAACGCACAATTGGTCAAGTTCTACACAGTGGAAAACGAAATGATGTACTTCGGAATCATCGGGGGAGCTTCCATCGTCCTCAGCATCCTGTTGTTCATCTTCGCCCCACGCATCCAAGGCTTCATGAAGGGTGTCCGGTAACAAGAAAAGCGGAGGCAGCCGTTTAGCCTCGACAAGCGCTGGAAGCCTTACCGGTAATGGCGTTCTTTGCCATTGCTGGTAAGGCTGAAGCGACTCGAGGGGCTGGCTGCTGGAGCTGGACAACTAGAAAAGTGAAAGTGCCTGTTCAGCTCTGAAAGGCATAAGGCAGACCAGCAGAGTGGCGTTCTTTGCCACGTCGCTGGGTTGACTTATGATCCGAAGAGCTAGGCACTTGCAACTGGACAATGAAAAAGCGAAGGCAGCCCGTTCAGCTCCGACAAGCGCTGGAAGAATTATTAGTAATGGCGCTCTTTGCCATTGCTGATAATTCTGAAGCGACTCGAGGAGCTGGTTGCCGTAGCTAGACAAAGAAAAGCACAAGCGCCCATGTAATATAGAAGCTGAAAAATAAACTTCAAAAAAATGCCCGACAGCTCAAAACTGTCGGGCATTTTTTCGTGTTCCTTCTATAATATTAGTTATTTTCTACAATCATTCCCATCTGCCGGGCAAAGGCGATTGCCTGATCCGGAGACACCTTGCAGCCCTGCAGTTTTTCAATCGATACCTGAATGCTGTCGAAAGTATTCGTACTTAAGTCAATGCCCTTCAAACTGGTTTCTGTGAAATTAATGTCATTCATGTCACACAAACGGAATTCGCTGGCCTTCAGCTCCATTTGATAAAAGTCTGCAAAACGCATGGAAGATGAAACAAAGCTTACCGTATTGCATAAAGAAAAACCAAATGTAGCGTAATTCAAAATGCATTCCTCAAAAAGAGTGTGGCGTATTCCTGCCTCGGCAAAATTAGTTCCCAGTAATTTGGAGTTGCGGAATTCAGTCCGGTGAAAAACGGCACGGCTTAAATCTGCATTCGATAAATCACAATTCAAAAAAACGACATCGACAAACTCCGAGCGCGGCCAAACCGTTTCCAAAAAATTGACGTTTTCAAAGACCACATTGTCAATATGAAGTGCTTCTTCCGTGCCGAAATCAATGGTTTCATGCGAAACTCTGCAATTGCTTATGTAATTGTCATCTATAGATGACATAAACGAACGGGTTTCCAGACTCTTTGGAATAGACGGTTCCAATCTTTTGATTTTCTTCATGACTTGTTGACTCTCCTCTTGAGCAAACTAAAGGCCGCCTCGATAACGAAGCAGCCTTTTGTTGTGTGTATTTACTTTTCCACCAATTCTTTGCCTAGGCATTCATCGATGATTTCAGGCAAGTCGATCCGGTCTTCGGTCACTTCAACTTGATACACTTTATTGTCATGCATGAATTTAAAGATCCCGTTATCAAAATCGGTACCGATTTCCTTGAAGAAAATCCCTTCAAGCTGGCAGTTTTTCGATTGGGTAAAGTTGATTTTGTAGCTATCCCCATCTTTCACCAGGTAACAGCGTACACCTTTTTCAAACTCGTCCCCTTCAGCGCCTTTCACCGTACGCGCCAATGAAACGACATGAAGATCGACTAATGGAATTTCACGCAGCAGCATGTTCAGGAACGAACCTTTGGTGATTTCTTCCCATCTGCTTCTAGCGGACTGGCCAATAATAATTTGTGTGATATTAAACTCATGAGCCACTTCCGCAATCACTTTTGCAGAGGGGCGTTTTTCATTATCACGAACAATAAACTCTTCAGCTTCATATTCTTCAGCAAGCTCTCTCCAGCGTTCTATATAAGATGCTTTTTCAGCGTCAAATTCATCAACGGATTTCTGATCTACCGTTAAGATGTACAATGGGCAATCCAGCATGGTAGCAAGTCTATTACCCCGACTGATCAAACGTTCACCATTCGGTCCGTAAAAAACACATACCAGGATGCTTTCATCCATTCGTCCTCTGATTTTTTTCATTTATGTTCACCCCCCTGGGAATATAATTCATATCCTGACGTTCAAAACTATGAAATTATACTTCTTCTTTTATAGAAAATCAAGGGTTTTTAAACACTTCCAGATTTCCTCTTCAGAAAAATCCCCTGAACATTTCCATGTCAGCGTAAGCTGGCCAATGAAAATGCCACGGTTTTCCTGTATAATTTAGATTGGCTGCTTTGCGAGCCCTTATCATATCATATTGCAGGAAAAGCGAAACCTTTTACCCTTATTATATACCCGCTCCGTGACATTTCCATTCACAATTGCTTTTCCTATACCAATACAGGAGGTTTTGCTGTGTATTTATTGATCTTAGCCATTTTACTCCCTTTTATCGCCGCTGCCTTAATTCCGCTCATACATAAACGGATAGGTGCCCTGCACATCGGTTGGCCAGTGCTGCTCATCCCACTCGTACTGTTTGCCATTTTCGTCTTGCAGATACCCGCTATCTCGAATGGGGATACCCTTATCCAGACAGTGGATTGGATCCCTTCAATCGGGATTAACTTTTCAGCTTATCTTGATGGCCTCAGTTTGATTATGGCTTTACTGATTACAGGCATGGGGAGCCTGGTAGTTCTCTATTCCATCTACTATTTATCACCATCCGATTCCTTTCCGCATTTTTACGCCTATCTGCTGCTGTTCATGGGTGCTATGCTAGGTGCCATCCTATCTGATAACCTCATGGTTTTATACGTCTTCTGGGAATTGACCAGTATTTCTTCTTTCTTACTGATCGCTTTCTGGTATCACCGTAAAAACTCCCGCTATGGTGCACAAAAATCCTTATTGATCACTGTATTCGGTGGATTTGGAATGCTGGCCGGATTCTTGATGCTGCATTCTATGACAGGCACTTTCAGCATCCGGGAAATTGCATCTGTAATCGGCCAGTATACCGATCACACCCTGTTTTATCCAGCGATGTTCCTGGTGCTGCTTGGCGCATTCACAAAATCAGCACAGTTTCCTTTCCATATCTGGCTGCCGGATGCGATGGAAGCACCGACACCCGTCAGTGCCTACCTGCATTCTGCCACAATGGTTAAAGCAGGCATCTATTTGGTCGCCCGTTTCACGGCGATTTTTGGCGGAACTGCCGAATGGTTCTGGACCGTCACAATTGTCGGGCTCGTCACTTTATTCTGGGGTGCATTCTGCGCCGTCCGCCAGACCGATCTGAAGGCTTTACTGGCTTATTCCACAATCAGCCAACTTGGCTTGATCATGAGCCTGTTCGGACTTGGCTCAGCAGCCCTTCATTTCGGTGACGGTGAACAAGGTGCCTTATATGGCTTAGCTGTATTTGCCGCTTTGTTCCACATGGTCAACCATTCGACGTTTAAAGGTGCACTTTTTATGGTGGTCGGCATCGTCGATCACCAGGTCGGTACGCGTGATATCCGCCGTCTAGGCGGGCTGTTGGCATTCCTGCCGATTACGTTCACATTTGCTGTCATCGGCAGTTTCTCCATGGCCGGACTGCCCTTCTTCAATGGTTTCCTGAGCAAGGAGATGTTTTTCACGGCTTCGGTCAATGCGGCCGGCCTTCCCATTTTTGGTGCTTCAACCTGGGGCTTGGCGATTCCTGTCATTGCATGGGTCGCCTCTGTCTTCACGTTCGTCTACTGCATGATTTTCGTGTTCCGGACTTTTTTTGGAACGCCGCAGCTGAAGAAAATGGATAGAAAACCGGTGGAGCCTTCAATAGGCATGCTCATTTCTCCAGCCATTCTCTGTATATTGATTATCGGTTTGTTTTTTGTCCCTAATCTGTTAGGCGACCACCTTCTGAGACCGGCATTGAATGGCATCATCCCAGGAATATCGGGAGCAGCCCCGCAGATTTCTGCATGGCATGGCTTTAACACTGAATTATTTATGACCTTGGGAATTATTTTGGTTGGAACGCTTCTGTTCCTCACTTTACGCAGCTGGCGGAAAATCTATCAGTTGCAGCCGGTTGGCTGGACGTTCACTGCGCTTTATAACTCGTTCCTGAAAGATTTGAAAAGAGTAGCCAATTGGGTTACCACCCATTATATGACCGGCCATCTGCCTGCATACTTTGCTTATATCTTTGCCTTCTTTATCGCGACAGCTGGCGGCGCCCTTATTTATACTGGCGCGTTATCCATAGACCTCTCTGCTGATTCACCTATCAGCATTTATGAAGGCATGCTGGTTGCCGCAATGGCAACTGCGGCCATCTTTATCCTATTTGCCAAATCCCGCCTGACAGCTATTTTGCTGAATGGGGTGCTGGGCTTTTCGATTGCCATTTTCTTTGTTTTGTTCCGGGCACCTGATTTGGCATTGACACAATTGGTCATTGAAACCGTGACTACTGTTTTATTCTTGCTGTGCTTCAACTTTTTGCCTGAATGGACAAGAGAAAATTCTCCAAAACGGATTAAAATCCGTAATGCATTTATTGCCATCGGAGCTGGCATAACGGTTACGCTGATCGGCCTGACGGTCAACAGCGGAAAACTATTTGACAGCATTTCCGGTTACTTCGAAGATTCTTATGAATTGGCAGGAGGAGACAATATCGTCAATGCGATTTTGGGCGATTTCCGCGCCTTTGATACGATGCTCGAAGGACTTGTTCTTTTCATTGCAGGACTTGGCGTCTATACATTAATTCGCTTAAAAGTCGGAAAGGAGCAGGAAAAAGATGAAAATCAATGACGTGATTTTAAAAACCGTATCAAAAGCCGTCGTTTTAATCATTTTAACTTTCGGCATCTACCTGTTTCTTTCCGGACATAATCAGCCAGGTGGCGGCTTCATTGGCGGATTGGTTATTGCTTCCGCTTTTGTACTGATGTTTCTATCCTATGATTCGGAAACCGTCAGCGAAGCATTGCCCATCGATTTCAAGAAACTGTCGGCACTTGGCGTATTATTGGCAATGGCGAGCGGAATAGCCCCCATGTTTTTCGGAGGAGCATTTCTGAGCCAGAGCTTCGGTTATTTCGATTTGCCGATTTTCGGCAAAACCGAACTTGCCACCGTCACCATATTTGAAGCCGGCATCGCGCTGACAGTTGTTGGCGTAGTCGTAAATATTATTCTTAGCATAAGTGAGGATGAGTAGCCTGTGGAATCATTGATCATCGTTTTGGTCGGCGTCCTTACCACGGTCGCCATCTATCTCGTATTATCCAAAAATATAGTTCGCGTCATATTGGGGACAGCAATTCTGTCCCACGCTGTCCATCTTTTGATCCTATCGATGGGCGGCTTGAAGCTGGGAACAGTTCCTTTGCTTGGTGAAGAAGCTGAAACCTATGCCGATGCCTTGCCTCAGGCATTGATCCTAACAGCGATTGTCATCAGTTTTGCTGTAACAGCCTTTATCCTGGTACTGGCCTATCGCGCCTATCAGGAGCTGGGAACGGATAATTTGGAAGCTATGAGAGGTTCTGATGATGAATAATATCTTAGTCTTGCCTATGCTGTTTCCGATTATAATCGGTGTATTATTGATTTTCCTCCGCACTTATGGCCGTATCCAAGCCTGGATCAGCATTGCCGCCATGGCAATAACTTCAGGCATTGCATTTTATCTTTTGCAGCTGGTTCGGGCCGATGGGATTTTCCGTCTGGATTTTGGCGGATGGGAACCGCCTTTCGGCATTTTGTTCGTCGCCGATTCCTTTTCACTGTTGCTCGTCCTGACGACCAGTATCGTAACAGTGATTTGCCTGAGCTACGCACTGATTTCCACCAGTAAAGAATTGCAGACCATGTATTTCTATCCTACGGTGTTATTTCTTGTAGCCGGCGTCAATGGTTCATTTTTAACTGGTGATCTGTTTAATTTATTCGTTTGTTTTGAAGTGATGCTGTTGTCATCTTACGTATTGCTGACCTTAGGGAATTCCAAGCGCCAGCTGCGCGAAGCCATTAAGTATGTGTCCATCAACATCGTTTCTTCCTGGTTCTTCCTGGTAGCCTTGGCTTTCCTGTACGGATCTGTCGGCACCTTAAATATGGCGCATGTGGCTGAACGGGTTGCAGAGGTGGGACAAACCCCTCTTCTGACCACCATCAGTATCGTCTTTTTAGTTGTTTTCAGCTTAAAGGCAGGTTTGCTTCTTTATTTCTGGCTTCCTGGTTCCTATAGTTCGCCGCCTATTGTCACCTCCGCTCTTTTTGGCGCTTTATTGACAAAGGTCGGCATTTACGCCCTTTTCCGTGTCTTTTCACTGATTTTTCACCATCAGCCGGAAATTACACACACCCTTATCGGCATCATGGCCGCGCTGACCTTGATCGGCGGAAGCCTGGGGGCCATCGCCTTTAATGATATCCGTACAATTGCAGCTTATAACGTTGTTATTGCTGTCGGTTTCATGCTGGTTGGATTGGCGATATCCACTCCTTCAGCAATTGAGGGAGCCATTTACTACCTCATCCATGACATGGTTGCCAAAGCTTTGCTGTTCCTGCTGGTCGGCACAATGATTACATTAAGCGGCACTTCGAAAATGGCAGGCATGAGCGGCCTCATGAAGAACTATCCGTTGCTTGGCTGGTCTTTCTTCATCTCTATGCTGTCGCTTGCAGGCATTCCGCCACTCAGCGGCTTTATCGGAAAAGTCCTGATTTCGGAAGCAGCAATCGACAGCGGTTCATACGTATTACTGGCCCTGGTACTCCTGTCAAGTATGTTCGTGCTTTATTCATTGCTCCGCGTGTTTAAAAACTGCTTCTGGGGCGAAACCATCGTCAGTAAAGAAGAGCAATTGCCTTTGCAAAAAGGCGTATTGATGCCTTGTCTCGCACTGGTATTCTTGACCATCGCCATCGGTTTAGGCACAGAAAGCATGGCGCCTTACGTCAAAGATGCCGCTGAAACATTATTGAATCCCGATTTTTATATTGATGCCGTATTAGGAAAAATACAGTAAATCCACTTTTTATTGAAAGGAGTGAATTAGCGTGCCGGCTCAGTTCCTATTAAACATCACCATTGCTTTGCTATGGACATTGCTGGTGGATGAAGATGCTTTTTATTTCACTACTTTTCTGACCGGTTATTTGATTGGTATCGGAATCCTTTTTCTTATGCACCGGTTTTTCGGAACCAAGTTCTACTTATTGCGTGTGTACTCCACCATCAAACTGCTGCTGATTTTCGTCTCAGAGCTTTTCCAATCCAGCCTGCTGATCATGAAACAGATCTTGAGCCCGAAACTTAATATAAAACCTGGAATTTTTACCTATGAACACAGTATGGAAGGGGATTATGAGTTGACCACACTCGCTCTCCTGCTGACTTTGACTCCGGGCTCTGTTGTAATGGAAGTATCTCCGGATGGAAAAATTTTCTATATCCATGCAATGGATGTAGAAACTTCACGTGACTCTGTCCTGAAGTCGATCAAGGTTTTTGAAAAAGCGATTATGGAGGTGACAAGAAATTGATGAATACGATACTGATGATTTCCCTTTCCTTGTTCATCCTGGCCATCATCCTGGCTCTTTACCGGATTATCCGCGGCCCTTCCATGCCGGACCGGGTGGTGGCATTGGATATGATTGGGGTCAACCTGATTTCAGGAGTTGCTGTATTTTCAGTCGTACTCAACACGCATGCTTTTATGGAAGTCATCCTGATTGTCGGCATTCTGGCATTTATCAGCACTCTTGCATTAGCGCGTTTTGTTGAAAGGGGCGATATTGTTGAGCATAAACACAATCGTTGAATATGCCGGGGCTTTTCTCATTCTGATCGGAAGCATCATGGCTGTAATCAGCGCAATCGGGATTCTTCGGCTTCCGGATGTCTATACACGCTCACATGCAGCGACAAAAAGCTCGACATTAGCGGTTTTGCTGTCCTTATTGGGTACCTTCATTTACTTCTGGGCATCTGAAAATTACATCAGCATCCGGCTTTTATTGGGCATAATGTTTGTCTTTTTGACAGCACCTGTCTCGGGCCACCTGATTACGCGAGCCGCTTATCGTTCAAATGTTAAATTAGCCGATTCTTCTACGGAAGATGCGTTGGAAGAGTTGTTTAAGAAATAAAGAAGAATTTCGTTCAGATTTTTGCAGCCATTACCACCAAGCACGACAAAAAGAGCATTGCCACTCCAACGAGTGCAGCAATGCTCTTTTTTACGAATAAATCAAAAGTTTATCAAGGGATTCGTAGGGAATAGGAATAAAAAACAGAAATGAGGACGGACGCTCGATGGAAAACGTTAGAGACACTTTTAAAGAAGTCGCCGCTGCCATCCTTCCGGTCACCATAGTCGTCATTCTTCTGCAAGTAGTCTTCATCAGGATGCCTTTTGAAGCAATAATCCAATTTCTTATCGGAGTTCTTTTTGTCAGCACTGGTTTTTTTCTTTTTCTTATCGGCGTCAATGCAGGGCTGTTGCCCATCGGCGAAATGATTGGCAGGAGGCTGCCCAGCACAAAAAAAGCCGGTTTTATCATCGCGACTGGATTTTTACTGGGCATTGCGGTCACTGTAGCCGAACCTGACGTGCGTGTTTTGGCCAAACAAATTGAAGAGGTTTCTGAAGGGGCTGTCAGTGCAACAATCCTTATCCTGTCTGTGTCCCTGGGTTTAGCCATCTTCGTGGCATTGGCGATGATCCGCACCATCTTTAGAATCCCCCTGCATCATTTACTCATCGGCGGTTACGCTTTAGTCTTCCTGTTGTCTTTTTTTGTCCCCGAAGCTTTTATTTCCATTTCCTTCGATTCTGGAGGTGTCACCACAGGGCCGATGGCAGTCCCTTTCATTCTGGCACTTGGCATCGGGGTAGCTTCTGTCCTGCGGTCAGAAGATGACAGTTCCGGTGAAAAATTCGGTTTGATTGGCCTGGCATCCATTGGACCGATTTTGGCTGTCATGGTATTGGGGGTGTTATTCAGGTGAACATTCATGTTTTTGAAGGATTTCAATCGGTAATGGTTGAAGTCAGCTTAGCCTTGCTCCCTCTTCTGGCTTTCTTTGCCGCATTCCAAATTTTCATGCTTAAATTGCCACTGCAGCGTGTGCTGCAAGTCGGACTCGGCTTTATTTTAGCCTTTCTCGGCCTTTCTTTTTTCCTTCAAGGGGTTCATATCGGCTTCATGCCTGTAGGCACCATGATGGGAGAAACGCTGGGAGGTTGGGAAAACAAATGGCTGTTGATCCCGATCGGCTTTATCCTTGGATTCTCTGCTACTTTTGCGGAACCCGCTGTCAGCATCATGACCGATGAGGTCGATCAGGAAACCGGTGGATACATTTCCCGGAAAATGATGCTTTATACATTATCCATGGGAGTTGGCGTCTCCATCGCTTTATCCATGTTGAGAATCTTGACCGGCTGGTCGTTATGGTATTTCATCATTCCTGGTTACCTTCTTGCATTCATCCTTGTATTTTTTTCGACCCAGACTTTCATCGGCATCGCTTTTGATTCCGGAGGCGTTGCAACCGGTCCTATGACCGTCACTTTTGTGGTTGCTGTCGCAGTCGGAATTTCAACAGCCATTGAAGGCAGCGACCCGCTGACTGATGGATTTGGAATGATTGCACTTGTTGCTCTGACACCAATTATTGCCGTCTTGATACTGGGTCTAATTTTCACTAAAAAAGGTGGGGGAAAAACCAATGATTCTTAATCACAGATTGATGATCGCCATCGTCAAAAGAGGACACTCGCGCGAAGTAATTGCCGCAGCAAAAAAAGCGGGTGTTGACGGCGCGACCATTATATACGGCGAAGGCATCGGAAGAAACGAAAAACCTACATTTTTAGGTTTGCCAGCCACCCATGAAAAGGACGTCATCTTCTTCGCCTTGGATGGGGAGCATGAAAAAGCAGTGGCAGAGGCTGTCTCGGAAGCCGGAAAATTAGGAAAGCCAGGCTACGGCCTGGGCTTTACTGTACATTTAAGTAAATTGCTTGGAGTGCCGCATTTATCAGAACGCATGGATGACCGGAAAAGAAAGAGGGGTGCTGAAGAATTGGAAACGGAATTGAAGGATTTTCAATTGATCGTAACCATTGTAAACGCCGGAGACTCGGCAGCAGTTGTTAAAGCTGCATCCAAAGCTGGTGCAGAAGGCGGAACGATTCTAAACGGGCGTGGAACAGGGGTCAACGAACAACAGAAGTTCATGAATTTCACGATTGATCCAGAAAAAGACGTGGTGCTGACGCTGGTTCCAAGCAGTTATGCAGAGAGAGTGGTCGACAGCATTGAGCAAGCTGTCGATTTGAATGCTCCTGGCAAAGGCATCGCCTTTCTCATAGAAGTCGAAAAAGTGTTCGGGGTTAACCATTCTTCACTGGCTGACCCCAAACCATAACAATGGAATTCAGAACGCAGTACAGCATAAAAAACCGATAAGCCATTAAGGCTTACCGGTTTTACAGATGAATCTTAATATGGCTTAGCTTCATGGCCTTTGGCAGCTGCGCCTTGCGCTACTTTATTGGCAGCAGGCTGGCCATATACTTTCGGTCCAGCCTTTTTCATTTCTTTATTAGCTTCCATCTTCTGCTCCATGTTTTCACGGACGAGGCGGCCATAATCTTCATCCGCCTGTGTGAAGTGATGGATCATTTCTTCCTGGATGCGAGGATCACATACCGATAATGCATCTCCCAGATTGTTGATCAACTCTTCGCGTTCCCAGTCTTCAAAGCTGCGGTAAGTCTCACCCGCTTGCCCATAGTTATTGGTGCGATCGATAGGTGCTGATACCACTTTCGCGTTATATGCCGGTTCGTGAGCCGGTGTTTCGCTTGAATCCGCTTCTGTATAGCCGCCAAGAACAGATGGTTCATAGTTGATGGACGGATTTGAAGGGTTTTCGTCAGGATTTTTCACGTCCATTCCCCCGCGCTGCTGATTGGTTGCCACACGTTTCTTCGGCGCGTTGACCGGCAACTTCAGGTAATTGGCTCCAACACGGTAACGCTGCGTATCGGAATAAGAGAACGTCCGTCCCTGCAGCATTTTGTCGTCCGAGAAATCCAGACCGTCAACAAGGACACCTGTTCCGAATGCCGCTTGCTCGATTTCAGCATGATAATCGACCGGATTGCGGTCCAATACCATCTTCCCGACTGGAAGGAATGGGAACTTATCCTGCGGCCATAATTTTGTATCGTCCAACGGATCAAAATCCAATTCTGGATGCTCATCGTCGCTCATGATTTGGACGAACAATTCCCATTCTGGATAATCCCCGTTTTCAATGGCTTCATACAGATCCTGTGTTGCGTGCCCGACGTTTTCCGCTTGGATTTCAGAAGCTTCTTTTTGCGTCAGGTTACGGATGCCCTGCTTCGGCTCCCAGTGATACTTAACCAAAACCGCTTCGCCTTTATCGTTGACCCATTTGTAGGTGTTGACGCCAGATCCCTGCATATGGCGATACGTTGCCGGGATGCCCCATGGCGAAAATAGGAATGTAATCATATGGGTCGCTTCTGGTGAACGGGCAACAAAGTCGAACATGCGCTGTGGATCTGCAATATTTGATGCTGGATCGGTTTTAAAGGCATGAATCATATCCGGGAATTTCATCGCATCACGGATAAAGAATATTTTAAGGTTGTTGCCGACTAAGTCCCAGTTGCCGTCTTCTGTGTACATTTTCACTGCAAAGCCGCGAGGGTCGCGATCAGTTTCCGGAGAATGCCTTGATCCTGCCACGGTTGAAAATCGCACCATCAGCGGTGTTTGTTTTCCTGCGCCTGAAAATACTTTTGCGCGTGTATATTTTTCTACTGGCTCATCACCGACTTTGCCATACGTTTCAAAATAACCAAATGCACCTGCGCCACGCGCATGGACAATTCGCTCCGGAATCTCTTCACGGTCGAAATGTGAGATTTTTTCAATGAAATGATAATTTTCAAGTGTAGCAGGGCCCCGGTTGCCGACAGTCCGCATATTCTGATTGTCTCTGATCGGATGGCCTTGGCGGTCCGTCAATGTTTCTTCGTTTTCGCCTGTACCCAGTTTCTTCTTTTGCTCGTCCTTATTCTCTTTCATGAATATCCTCCTCTACAATATGCTATCATTTTATATTCTTCCCATCTTCTGAAAAAATAAACGCCTAAGCAAAAAGCAACTCAAGAATTAGTTTAGGAATGAAGATAGACAAAAACAGCGTTATATGAAAAACTAAAGTAATGACAACAAGTAGAAAGCAGGGCTTTTAGATGAGTGTAGAATTAAAAGAAAAAGGGAATTGGGATTTTTTGAAGATATTCGCCAAAGTTTCAGCCGCATATCTCCTATCCTTTGTGACTAATAAAAAAAACAAAAAGAAAATTGCTTTGATTGGAGGGAATCTTGGCGAAAAGTATGAAGATAACGCCGCAGTTTATCATAGATACCTAGTGAACAATCATAAAGGCCAAGTAACTGCCTATTGGATGTACGACCCAAAAACCTCGTATGCCAAAGAACAAAAAATCGAAAATGCAGTTCCGCTCGGAAGCTTTAAAAATTACATGCTTTTTTTCCAGGCAGACTATACGTTTCACGGGCACTCTCTTCTTTATGACATTGTTCCGGCCGCAGACAAATTTCTGTTCCTCAACCGAAAAACCGTCATTACTCACGTCAGCCATGGAATTGAGGGATTCAAGAAAATCCTGATCCAAAAAGAAGATGTCCCATTGTTGAAACGCACTGATTACTTTAATTGCGCATCGCAATATGAGTATGAACTAAAGCTCAATGAGTGGAAAATTCCCGAACAGAAATTGATTATAACCGGCTTTCCCCGATTCGATCGCTATCCACCAAATCACCCTTCTCCGGAAGTTAAGAACATCTTAATGATGATGACTTGGCGCGAGTGGCTTTTTGATTTGACAAAAGAAGAATTCATCGACAGTATCTACTTCAAGAGCACAGTCGGCATACTGAAGCATGAAGGCATCCAGAAACTGCTTGCCGACCACAAGCTCAGCATGAATATTGCTTTGCATCCTTTCATGAAGAAATTCGAAAAGTATTTCACAGGCTTAACGGACAATGAACACGGCATCAGATTCCTGGACTTCAATCAGGAAACCATTGAATATTCAATCGACCACAATGATATGCTGCTGACGGATATCACCAGTGTTTCCTGGGATTTTCTGTACCTGAATAAACCGATTATCTTCTTTATGTTCGACCAACAGGAGTATTTGGAAAAAAGAGGAACTTACTTGAATATGGACACGGATCTGTATGGCTACAAAGCAGATTCCATCGATCATGTATATGAGTATCTCAAACGAATAATTGAAGAAAAAATCACCTTTAATGAATGGTATCCGAAGGCAACCGACTATATCGATTATTTCGATCAGGACAACTGCAAGCGTTTGACAAAGCGGGTTATGAATCTCGAATAGTTTCACGTGAAACTATTCAGGTGAATCATAAAGTTGAAAAAACACACTCAAAATTGAGTGTGTTTTTTTATAATTCTATTTGCAGCTCGACTGGACAATGATCCGAACCCCATACGTCTGCATGGATTTTTGCATTGCTCAGATAAGGCAGCAGCTTTTGGGAGGCGAGGAAATAATCGATTCTCCACCCTACATTCTTTTCGCGGCAATTGGAACGGTATGACCACCAGGAATAGAAGCCGGATTTTTCCGGATGGAAATGGCGGAACGTATCCACAAATCCGCTAGCTAAAAACGTTCCTAGCTTTCCGCGCTCTTCAGGTGTGAAACCTGAATTTTTCTTATTGGCCTTCGGATTCTTCAGATCGATTTCCTCATGTGCTACATTCAAATCTCCGCATAAAACAACAGGTTTACGGGCATCCAAATTTTTCACAAACGATAAAACGGCATCTTCCCATAAGAGCCGATAGTCCAATCGAAGCAACCCATGCTGAGAATTCGGCGTGTAGACCGTCATCACGTAATGGTCTTCAAACTCTAAGGTAATCAGCCGCCCCTCCGTGTCATGCTCTTCTAAACCCAAGCCATATTGGACCGATAATGGTTTTTGTTTCGTAAAAATTGCTGTACCGGAATAGCCTTTTTTTTGCGCATAATTCCAATATGTATAGTAGCCAGGCAAATCCATCTCTATCTGCCCTTCCTGCAATTTGATTTCCTGCAGACAAAAGACGTCTGCATCCACTTCAACAAAGAAATCCATGAAGCCTTTTTTCATTACAGCCCGCAGGCCATTGACATTCCATGAAATTAATTTCAAGAACAACCCTTCTTTCTTTTCCTTCATCATTTTAAAGCTTGGGGAAGCCAGACACAACAGATTGAAGATTCCGGGTCTCTTTCGAGAAGTTTAATCCAGCAAAAACTTTATTTCACTGGAGGAATCTATCTGTTTAAATATGTAAAATTTCTGTATTTTTTTAAACATTCTGCATCATTTTTAATTATCTTCTTGTACAATAAAGTTATCTATAGCAGACAGGCAGACCCGTGGATGACTGCCTTTCCACTGATTGCCAAAGCGGGACAAAGGGGATGGAATGATGAAAAAGTTTTCAAAAGAAGAAAAAAGCTGGGCCTTATATGATTGGGGAAGTTCAGCTTACTCCATCATCATCACCACAGCGGTCTTTCCCATTTACTATAAAGCCTCTGCCACCGAAGCCGGGGTCAGTTTATCCGACTCGACCGCTTATCTTGGCTACACGATTGCGATTTTCACGTTTATTTTGGCGATGATCGGTCCAATATTGGGAACTATCGCCGATTACCGGGGCATGAAGAAAAAGTTTTTTACGGCCTTCTTCCTGCTGGGCACCATCTCTACAGCCCTGCTTGCTTTTGTGCCGAGCGACAACTGGTTATTGATGCTGATCTGCTATGTCTTTGCAGCTCTTGGAGCCACCGGTGCCAACTTATTCTACGATGCATTTATTGTGGATGTCACCACAGAAAAGCGGATGAACAGCGTCTCTGCATTCGGCTATGGACTTGGCTACATTGGATCAACCATTCCATTTATCCTGTCGATCGCAATCATCCTGCTTGCCCAAAATGGCGTACTGCCGATCACTGCCACTGTCGCCAGCCGGATTGCATTTTTAATCACCGCCATTTGGTGGGTTTCCTTCTCGCTTCCGATGTTCCGGCATGTCAAGCAGCTTCATTATATTGAACGGGAACCCAATCCTGTCCATCAGAGTTTTAAACGTCTTGGAAAAACCATACGGGAAATTCGCCAGTACCGTGCCTTATTCCTATTTCTGATTGCTTACTTCTTTTATATCGATGGAGTCGGCACCATCATCTCGCTTTCAACGGCCTATGGGACTGATTTGGGGCTCAGCGCAACCAATCTCCTGATTGTCCTCTTTGTCACACAGGTCGTCGCCGCTCCCTTTGCCATCCTTTACGGCCGGTTGGCAAACCGATTCACCGGAAAAAAAATGCTCTATGTAGGAATCTGCGTTTATATTGTGGTCTGTATTTATGCATTCTTCTTGGAAACCATTACTGATTTCTGGATCTTGGCAATGCTCGTCGCAACCAGCCAAGGTGGGATTCAAGCACTCAGCCGTTCTTATTTCGGCAAGCTGGTGCCGAAAGAAAATTCCAATGAATTTTTCGGCTTCTACAATATTTTCGGCAAGTTTGCTGCCATTACTGGTCCGCTGCTGGTCGCAGTCACATCACAAGTGACAGGCAATTCCAACATGGGCGTCTTCAGCTTGGTGATCCTGTTCGTTATCGGTCTCATCGTCCTGTCCCGCGTACCCGAACCAAAACCTCATGAACCAGTAGATCAAGTGGCGGTGGAATAAAGAAAAGCGGAAGCAGCCGTTTAGCCGCGACAAGCGCTGGAAGCCTTACCGGTAATGGCGTTCGTTGCCATTGCTGGTAAGGCTGAAGCGACTCGAGCGGCTGGCTGCTGGAGCTGGACAACTAGAAAAGCGGAAGCGCCCATGTAGCTCTGACGGGCATAAGGCAGACCGGCAGTGTGGCGTTCTTTGCCACGCAGCTGGGTTGACTTATGACCCAAAGAGCTGGGCGTTGCAGCTGGACAAAGAAAAGCGGAAGCAGCCGTTTAGCCGCGACAAGCGCTGGAAGCCTTACCGGTAATGGCGTTCGTTGCCATTGCTGGTAAGGCTGAAGCGACTCGAGCGGCTGGCTGCTGGAGCTGGACAAAGAAAAGCGGAAGCGGCCAACTAAAGGAACGTAAGCTAAAAGTGCGACTTCCTGTCACAACGCTTACATGATCCGCATCCTGCGGACCTATGACGGGCATAAGACAAATCAGCGAAGTAGCAGCCGTTTGGCAAGCCGAGCAAGTAATCGACCAAAATGAAAAAGGTGTCCGCCAATCCATCTGGCGGACACCTTTTTCATTTTATTAATTTTTATTTTTATCTTCGGCTTTGACTGTCACACTGCCGGTGCTGTCTTTTTGGACAGATGCGTTGCCCAGTTCAACAACTTCGATGCCGCCTTTTTCTTTATCGGCTTCTTTGTCGGCTTTTTTAATTTCTTTTTCTACAGCTTTTTCAGCTTTTTCGTGTTCTTTTTCAGCTTTTTCTTGCTCTTTCACTTCTTTTTCAATTACTTTTTCTTGTTTCTTCAACTCTTTTTCTTCTTGTTTTTCAACACGCTTTGCCTTTAGTTCATCGGCTTTGTCTTTAGCTTTTTCTGTGATGCCGCTGGTTTTATCCTTCAACTGGTTGGCTTTTTCTTTTACCTGATCCATCGCTCCGCCAGATTTTTCTCCATCATCTTCTTTAGCGCTGGCAACTTTTTCTTTGACGATTTCCTGAAGCTCTTTGCCGCTCTTTGGTGCAAATAATAATCCGGCTGCCGCACCAATTAATGCGCCAGTAGCTGCGCCAGCCAAGAAGCCACCGCCACCTCCGCTAGTTTCATTCATTTCAGCTTCAGTTGGCTGTGGCGCTTGGATTTTACCGCCGCGCACAAGACGTTCTTCCACTTCTTCTACGATTTCATATAAGGTACGGCCCTTAGCTTCAACAAGTGACACACTCATATGATAATCACTTAAATCTTCTTGATCTCTCACAACAATAACATCGTAATCAGGAGAATCTGATTTGTCTTCCAGCATTTCTGCCTGATATCCTTTTTTCTCCAATGCTTCGCGTACTGATGTAAATGGATGTTCGACTGCAATTTTCACCATAATCTGTCCACTCCCTTTTCAAAAGTCTATATTTCTCTGTTTCCCCTCAATTACGAAATTATAAACGTCTCCCTCAAAAAATCTGCGTCTTATTGCCAGACTTTCAGGGGATCCGCCTTTATAAGACGTGGTGCTAAAATGAGGCCCAGTATAGCCCCGACCAGACTGGAAATGAAAAATGGAGGAACAAAAAATAAAGCGGCAAATTCAGTACCCAGCAAAATCCGGGCATAGGGTACGGCGACCAAAGATGCAATGATCCCAGTGCCCACCACTTCCCCTAATGCAGCCAGCCAGATTTTTCCGAACCTTGCATACATCAGCCCTGCCAGTAATGCCCCAATCATTCCTCCAGGAAAAGCCAGCAGAGACCCGGTCCCCGTCAATACTCTGACGATCCCGGTCAGAAAGGCGATCAAGACGGCGGGACCGGGCCCAAAAAGAACAGCGGCAATAACATTGATGGCATGCTGGATCGGATATGCGCGGGCAATTCCCGCAGGAAAATAAACAAAGGCGGACCCCGCCACTCCAATTGCGACGAACATTGCCATAACGATCAGTTTTTTTGTTTTCATTTCCTGGCACCTTCTTTATCGAAGGCTTTTAGAGCTGTAATCCGGGCTGCAATATCTTCCGCTTCGGTTATCGTGGATATAACGGCAATTCCTGAAACCCCGGATTTCCATACCACCCCCGCATTTCCCGGGTTAATGCCGCCAATGGCCACAATCGGCAGGTCAGGCATTTCATTTTTGACTATCAGGATCTCTTTAACGCCAGCAGGCTCCTTGGCATCGGCTTTTGAATTCGTCCCAAAGACCGGTCCCATGCCTATATAATCTGCCCCGTCCCTTACAGCTGTTTCCGCTTCCGCCAAGGAATGGACGGAAACACCCAGAATTTTTTCATTCCCTATCATTTTGCGTGCCTGCCCAGCAGCCAAATCGTCCTGGCCGACGTGTACCCCGTCCGCTCCGATTTGGCATGCCAGTTCGACCCGATCGTTGATGATGAAAGGAACGTTATAGTCACGGCACAATTGCTGGCACTGTAAAGCGAATTCGAGTAATGGTGATCCCGTCAAAGCTTCATCGCCCTTTTCACGCAATTGGAAATGGGTGATGCCTCCATCCAATGCCGCCTTCAATACAGCAACAGGGTGCTTGGCTCCCGAATTTTGTGAACCCATTATGAAATAGATTGCCGGCTTATCGAAAAACTTCAATGTTCGCCACCTCCCTGCTGCCTGACCGTCCCGCTTTATACGCTGCATGATTGGTCGGCCCATGCCCCGATCCGATATTCAATGGTTCACTAAGTGCGGCCTGGATGAATTGCTTTGCCGTATGGATGGCGTCCTGCAGCTCCTGCCCTTTCGCCAGCTGTGCGGTCACTGCCGCTGCAAATGTACAGCCTGTGCCATGTGTCTGGCCTGTCGCAATCCGGGCTGAGCGGTACAGCACCGATTCTCCGTTCATCTGCAGCAGATAATCTTCTGCATATTCCGGATCGCTTCCATGTCCGCCTTTAATGACGACAGCCTGTGCCCCCAGCAATAAAATCTTTTCAGCGGCCCGGCGGCGGCTGGCAGCATCAGTGATTGTGATGCTTGTCAGTGCTTCCGCTTCTGGAATGTTCGGCGTAATCAGCAAAGCTAAAGGCAGCAGATGAGTTTTTAATGCTTCCACTGCCTCCTGCTGCAATAAGTTTGCACCGCCCTTGGCAATCATCACTGGATCCACGACCACATTCTTCCAGTTGAATTGTTGAATCGCTCCAGCAGTTTCTTTAATAATCTCCGGATTGAACAGCATTCCCGTTTTCAAAGCATTAATTTCAAAATCACTGCCTACTGCCGCCAATTGCGCTTGAACGGCATCGGGTGTCATTGGATAGATGGCAGAGACTCCTGTCGTATTTTGTGCAGTTACCGCTGTAATGACGGATGTGCCATAGACACCCAGTTCCTGAAATGTTTTCAAATCTGCCTGGATACCGGCGCCTCCCCCTGAATCTGATCCGGCAATCGTCAAGGTTTGTGGAATCTTGCTCATAGCATTCCCTCCTGTAAATAGATATGTTCTTTTACTTCGTTGTCCGTCAGACTGGCGAGTTGATTAATGAAAGCTAGTTGAAAATCACCTGGAAGAACAGCCGTTTTTCCAGCTTTTTCACCGGCGATTGCATAAAAGCGCAGTGCGTTGCTGACAGCCTCTAAAGGATCTTCCGGCCGGACCGCAAGACAGGCAGCCACAACACTGCTCAATAAACAGCCCATTCCTGTAATTGAAGCCATGATTGGATCACCAAAAGGGATTGCCGTCACCGTTTTCCCGTCAGTGGCAATATCCGACTTTCCGGTGACTGCCACTATCAACCCCAATTCTTTGGCAGTGGAAACGGCAAGCGTTTTGATGTCCAGGAGTCCTTCTCCCGCATCAACGCCCTTTGACTCCCACTGTTCCCCAGCTACAGCTGCAAGCTCTCCTGCATTGCACCGAAGGACGCTGACGTCAACTGTGTCCAAAATTTCGCGAACTGCCTCTTTCCGGAAACTGCTGGCCCCTGCTCCAACAGGATCCAGTACAACGGGTATCCCCAAATGATTGGCCGCCTTTCCGGC
This sequence comes from Planococcus sp. BI3, assembly GCF_056680115.1. NCBI lineage: Bacteria > Bacillati > Bacillota > Bacilli > Caryophanales > Caryophanaceae > Planococcus > Planococcus sp. BI3. Next base: position 3,070,627 of record NZ_CM155266.1, on the reverse strand, counting down.
AATCAGCATGCTTTTCAAGGATTCTGCCTGCAAAGTCCCGATGTTCAATGACAATGCCTGCGACAATGCAGCAAGCTCTGCCGCTTCTTCAGGCGCCTCTCCCATTATTGGGGATGCTCCGATTGCCAGCAGGCCGTTGGCTTGAAAATTGGAGACCACATGGTTGGTGATGCAGTGGACAATCGGATTTTCATTTCTTATCTGCTCAAACATATTAAACACCCACCTTGCCGATGGAATCTACGGACCACGACTCTTTTTTCCATGCCTGGTCCCAGAAATTCCATTCATAATAGCTGCTCTTGCGGAAACGGTTTTTCAATTCCTGCCGGCGTATTTCGGACAGCCCTTCCGCCAATTGGTCCATGCGGGAAATCTGTTCGTTGACGAGTGCGCCGAACTCCTCGGAACCATAAGTTGCGATCCACCGGTTGTAGATGGGATGATCCGGCTTGGCATTTTTCAAGCGTTCTCCGATTTCATAATAAAGCCAATAGCAGGGCAGGATGGACGCCAGCACATCCGCCAAATCACCTTCTGACGAACGGTACATATGCGATACATACGCATAAGCAGTCGGCGAAGGTTCAAACTCTGCCCATTCTTCTTCTGTGACTTCAAGAATTTCCATGAACGATTCATGCAACGCCAGCTCAGCACTGCAGGTATGTGCAGAATGGAAGGCAAAACGCTGGGTGGTTTCCAGATCTGTGGCTTTCGATGCGCCAATAGCCTGCATTTTTGCAAAATGCGATAAATAATAGGCGTCCTGCATTACGTAAAAGCGAAATCTATCAATCGGCAAAGTTCCCTCTTCAATTCCTTTCACAAACGGATGATCAAAACTCGCCTGCCACAGGCTGTCGCATTCTTTTCTTACTTCTTTACAAAATGTCATTTCACTATCTCCTTTGTGGGCGCCCGGCTTTTCGGACGCTTTTTTGGCAAACAAAAAACGCCGCTTCCCGGCAAAGGGAAGCGGCGTATGCAGTCGATAGAAGAAATAGCAGACGGTCGCCACTTCCCTCCGCTGGTATGATCCAGATCAGGTTCAAAGGGTCTGAGCTTATGCTCGTCTCAGCCGATATCCGGCCCCCCTAGTGGTGTTTTTTATTTGTGTTTTCGAAATCACTATATCATACTTTCTGATAATTCAATAGTCTTTATGCGATTTCCCGTTTCCTCATCAAAGAAATGGGCATGGGCCATATCGAATGCCAGCGTTGCTGTATGGCCGGGTTCAATCGTCGTGGCAGCATCGACACGCGCAATAAATTCCTGCTCTGCATAAACCGCATGAAGGATCGTTTCGGCTCCTGTCAATTCAGCAACCGATATGACCGCTTCGAATTCACTCGCCGGCATGCCTGACAAATCTTCGTTGTTGACATGGATATGCTCCGGACGGATCCCCAAGGTCACCGCTTTGCCTTCATAGCCTCTACTTTTCAAATACCGTCAAATCTGGATACAAGGCATAATTCTGAAAAACCATCGCAATATCGCGATCTTTCGGCTCGACCCCATTCATCAGCTTGCCATCTATATAAAATTCACCTTCCGTTATTTCCTCCAAGCCCGCAATCATCCGGAGAGTGGTTGACTTTCCACACCCTGATGGACCGACAAAGACGATGAATTCTTCATTTAGAATGTGCAGATTAAAATCCGATACGGCAAGAGCGCCATTGTCATACCTTTTTCCCAGCTTGTGAACTACTCACGACTAAAGCCGCGAGCTTCCTACAAACATCTTCCTTGCGTGCGTCTGTTGTAACGTCCAGCGCATGCAGCGGGAATGATTACGGTAGGCTCAAAAGACGGTTCCCGCCTCCTACTTGAATCTTATAACGCCAGTGCCAATAAATTCTGACTGGCATTGATGTCCCGGTCATGGTGTGTTCCACAAAGTGTACATGTCCACGAACGAATCGCCAGGGGTTTCCTGGAACCTCTATCCCCACAGGCCGAACAGATTTGGCTGGATGGGTACCATCTGTCGGCTTTAATCAGCGTACGCCCCAGCCACAACGCCTTGTATGCGAGCTGGCGCGTGAATTCAGACCAACTGACACCCGCAATGGCTTTGGCCAACCGGCGATTCCGCATCAGGTTTTTGCTGGAAAGCGTCTCGATGGCGATCACTTGGTTTTCGTGAACGATCCGGTGAGACAACTTATGCAAAAAGTCTTTGCGCTGATTGGCAATCTTTTCGTGTTTTTTTGCAACGACCACTCGCGCCTTGTCCCGGTTTTTGCTGCCGTGTTGTTTGCGCGACAACCGTTGCTGGGCGCGTTTTAATTTCTTTTCCGCTTTTTGCAGATATCTGGGATTGGCTATTTTTTCTGAAATCCCCGCATCGTTTGTGGTGATCGCGAAGTCGGTTAGCCCTAAATCGATGCCGATTTTATGCGGAGCCGGAATCCACAACAGGTCGTCTTGCTCGACAAGCACGGAAATATAATAATGACCGCTGGGTTTCATGCGCACCGTACAGGACTTGATGGTGCCCGTAAACTTCCGGTGCTGCGTGAATTTGACGAATCCGATTTTGGGCAATTTGATGCGTTTGCCTTCGATTCGAATCGACCCTTTTTGATTGTTTGTTTTGTAACTGGCTTTTGACCGATGTTTGGATTTATACACCGGGAAGTTCGCGCCTTGTTTGAAGAACTTCTGGTACGCCGCGTCTAAATTGAGTTTCGCATTGGCCAGCGCCAGATTGTCGATTTCTTTCAGCCACGGGAAGTCCTGTTTGAACGATGTGTACATACGTGGCTTAATTGACCGCAACAGTTGCGGGTCGTGCTTGTATTTTTCGTAATGGTCTTTCCGGTCAGCCAGCATCTGGTTGTAGAGAAACCGCACGCTGCCGAACGTTTTCGCAAAATACGTTTGTTGCGACGCCGTTGGATACAGCCGATAGCTATAGGCTTTCAGCATGCGGTTTCCCCTCATTTCCAGTTGATTTGTTCGTCTGTTGTGGCGTACAACTGATAAGCATATGAACAGGGTCTTTATCTGTTTCGAGTGAGAGAATTTCAATTTTTTGTTCATCCGCAATCTCCCGAAGAACCTCTTTGGTGTCGCGTTCGACGTCGCCGATTAAGACGGCATTCCGGTATTTAACACACCATACGATGTGATAATGTAAAGAGTAGACATAACCCCTACCTTTAGTAGCTTTTGTCATCTCGTTCACCTCTACATGTAGTGGAACGTATGCAGAGCAAAAAATCAAAAAAGAGCATTCGCTAACTCACGACTAAAGTCACGAGAGTGCGCTCACAAGTTCTTCAATTTTAATCTCTGCCATTCTGCATTCTCCTTTTTATCATTTTTAATCTTAATTATAGTGAATTATCTGCGAATTACAAATCCAGTCCCAAGAACTGAATAAAGAAAAAAAGCGTTCCTGAAATTAATCAGAAACGCTTTTCTCTATGGCATTAGACAGTTATTACTTTTTTCTCTTTTTTCTCTTTTTTGATTTGCTTGCTTCGCAATTGTCCACAGGCGGCATCGATGTCGGCGCCCTGCTCGTGGCGTACGCCACAGTTGATGCCTTTTTTCTTCAACGCATCGTAGAAAGCCGTGATGGCTTCCGGCGTGCTTTGCTGATACTGATCGTGCTCATCAACTGAGTTGTAAGGAATCAAGTTGACGTAGGACAGATGGCGCTTGTCTTCCAGCAATTTCGCCAATTGATTCGCTTCTTCCACGTGGTCGTTGACGTCGCGCAATAAAATATATTCAAATGTGATGCGGCGGTTGGATTTCTCCAAATAGTAATCAATCGACGCCATCAGTTTTTCGATCGGATAAACTTTATTGATTTTCATGATGCGTGTACGCAATTCATTGGTTGGCGCATGGATTGAAATGGCCAGGTTCACTTGCAGGCCTTCATCTGCGTAATCATAGATTTTCGGTACGATGCCGCTAGTTGATACTGTAATGTGGCGAGCTCCAATAGCCAAGCCTTTTTGCGAGTTGACGATGTTCAGGAAGCCCATCAAGTTTGCATAGTTATCGAATGGTTCACCGATACCCATTACAACAATATGGCTGACACGCTCTTCTTTTTCCTGTGTGTCAAAATGCGCCTGTACTTGCATGATCTGTTCAACGATTTCGCCCGCGTTTAAATCACGGCTCTTTTTCAAAAGTCCGCTGGCACAGAAACTACAGCCGATGTTGCAGCCGACCTGTGTCGTTACACAGACGGAATTTCCGTATTTAAAGCGCATCAATACCGTTTCGATCAAGTTGCCATCCTGCATTTCGAATAGGAATTTGATCGTGCCGTCTGCCGATTCCTGCTTAACTGTCTCTTTCAAAGTACGGATTGCGAAGTTATCTTCGAGCAACTGGATGCAATCCTTCGAAAGATTGTTCATCTCCTCGAATTCGGTGACGCGTTTAATGTACAACCAGTCCCATACCTGTTCAGCACGGTATTTTTTCTGGCCGTTTTCTAAAAACCATTCTTTTAACTGATCTATCGTTAATCCATAGATGGAATTTTTCATTTTAGTACCCTCATTTCAAATTTCACAATTGCTTATTATAATACTAAAAATAACGCTTGACAACAACTATTTTTGTTTAGACAGAAAAATCTGATTAAATATCTTGCTTATTTTGCTCTTCCAATGGGTACAGAAAGATAAAAAGGAGTGGGTTTTATGAGTACGATTACACATGTGGGACTTGCTGTTCCTGACTTGGATCGAGCCATCGATTGGTACAGAAATGTATTTAATTTCTATATATTGGCAGGTCCATTCCACTTTAATGTTGAAGAAGAAGATTCAGATGCCATGACACTGGATTTGCAGGGAAGCAAACTGAAAAAGATGCGCAATGTCCACCTGATGTCCTCAGGCGGCGTCGGTATCGAGCTTTTCGAATTTCAGGATCCTACATATTACACTGAACACCATTTTCCCCATGCCGGTTTCTTTCACATTTGTCTGGTTGTCGATGATCTTGTCGGAACCATCGAAAAAGTCGTTCAGCATGGCGGCAAACAGCGCAGCAAAATTTGGAATGTCAATAAAGGCAAACCCCATTACCTGGTTTATACCGAAGATCCTTTCGGTCACATCGTTGAATTGTACACACGCAGCACCGCTGAAATCTACGGCAACTGGTAATTGAAAACCCAGGCAGCCTGTCTTAGGCTACCTGGGTTTTTATAAAATATAGGGCGCTTGCGCTTTTCTTATTGTCCAGACTCCAGCAGCCAGCCTCTCGAGTCGCTTCAGCCTTACCAGCAATGGCACAGAACGCCATTACCGGCAAGGCTTCCAGCGCTTGTCGAAGGTCCGCAGGATGCGGATCATGTAAGCGTTGCGACAGGAAGTCGCGCTTTTAGCTTACGTTCCTCTAGTCGGCTGCTTGCGCTTTTCTATTGTCCAGACTCCAGCAGCCAGCTCCTTGGGTCATAAGCCAACCCAGCTGTCTAGTTCAGTGCCTAGCTCTTCGGGATGTAAGCCGATCTGGCTGTACGGCTGAAAACATGCCGCTTCGCCAGCTCATCTTACACCTGTCAGAGCTGAACAGGCACTTCTACTTTTCGTGCTACACGTGCGCTTGCGCTTTTCTATTGTCCAGACTCCAGCGCCCAGCTCCTTGGGTCTTAAGCCACTCTGGCTATGCGGCTGAAAACATGCCGCTTCGCCAGATCGTCTTAAGCCCGGCAGAGCTACACGGGCGCTTGCGCTTTTCTTTAGATCAATTGCTCTTTTTTCTGAAGCATAGTACCGTTTTTAGCTAAGTCTACGTGCCATGACAAGGCTTTTTCCAATACGTGCGGTGTATGGCCGCCGCGTGTTAAGGCCTCATCGTAATATTCACGAAGTTGAGCGCGGTATGTTGGGTGCACACAGTTTTTCAGGATAACTTCTACGCGTTCACGTGGAGCCAGTCCGCGAAGATCTGCATAGCCCTGCTCTGTTACGACCACATCCACATCGTGTTCCGTGTGATCCACGTGGGATGCAAACGGTACGACGCTTGAAATGTTTCCGTTTTTGGCAATTGATTTTGTTACAAAAATCGCCAGACGTGCATTTCGTGCGAAATCGCCTGAACCGCCGATGCCGTTCATCATTTTCGTACCGGAAACATGCGTTGAGTTGACGTTTCCATACATATCGAATTCCAAAGCCGTATTGATTGAAATCAATCCGAGTCGACGGATAATTTCAGGATGATTGGAGATTTCCTGTGGGCGCATAATGATTTTGTTGCGGTAGTTTTCGAATTCTCCAAAGACTTGTTTCATTTTCGGTTCAGATAATGTAATTGAGCAGCAAGATGCGAAGCTTACTTTTCCAGCATCCATCAAATCAAAGACTGCGTCCTGCAGAACTTCCGAGTATACTTGTAAATCTTTGAATTCAGAATCGATCATGCCGTGCAAAACAGCATTCGCTACAGATCCGATTCCTGATTGCAAAGGAGCTAATTTCTCTGTCAATCGGCCGTCACGGATTTCAGAACGCAAAAATTCCAACAGGTGGTCGGCCATGATTTGTGTATCTGCATCCGGTGGCAGGATAGTTGAAGGAGAATCCAATTGTTCAGTGAAGACAATGCCTCGGACTTTCTCCATATCGATTGGAATTCCAACAGTGCCGATACGCTGATCGACGGCTGTCAATGGAATCGGTGAACGCTCGCCTTGTTTTCCAGTATCATAGATGTCATGCAGGCCTTCAAATAATTCAGGCTGCGCCAAATTGATTTCTATAATGATGTTCTTCGCGTGCTTCGCAAACACAGCATTATTCCCGACAGAAGTTGTCGGAATGATCATGCCGTCCTCTGTAATAGACAAGGCTTCTAAAATTGCAAAATCAATGGTTTCTGTGACTCCTGTACGAATCCATTCTGCTGTATGCGATAAGTGATGATCCACGAACAGCATTTCACCATCATTGATTTTCTTGCGCATTGCCGGTTCTGCCTGGAACGGCAAACGTTTGTTGATGATCCCTGCTTCCGCAAACAACCGATCGATGTCTGAACCTAATGAAGCTCCTGTGAAAACGTTGACTTTAAAGCTTTCATTTTCCGAACGCTTGACTAATGCTAAAGGAACCGCTTTCACGTCTCCAGCGCGCGTAAACCCACTAAGGCCCAGAGTCATTCCGTCTTCTATCCATGAAGCCGCCTCTTCTGGCGTAACCACACGATCCTGTAATTGTTTTGCTTTGATGCGTTCAAGTTTTTTTTCCATTAATATCACTCTCTTCCAAGTTTAGTTTTACTAGCTACGTTCTTCAATAAAGCGTTTTCATGAGCGGTCGCTCAGTTCTAAATCGCATTTTACGCAAAAAGGGTATAGATTTTCATCATCTATCATCTTTTAATTATTAGATAATTGTAACTTATTCTGTTTCAGAATTGATTTTTGCAGAGCGGAAAAGAGTTTTTTCATGCCAAGAAGAGAAAAAGATGGTTAAAGCAGCATATTTTCAATAACTAAAAAAAGCACCCGTACGCCTCTGGCACGAGTTGGACTGGCGTTTTTTCTTTTTCATTATTCAGAATCTGGCTGTGCGGCTGAAAACACGCCGCTTCGCCAGATCGTCTTACCCCTGTCAGAGCTGAACAGGCACTTTCACTTTTCTTAGAACCCCAAAAGTTTTCTGAAGTAGCTGGAATAGGACTGGCTGACGGGGATCCGTTCTCCGTTATTCATCGCCAGGACAAATGTGGAGTGTGTGTCCGGGTAAATTTCTTCTATATGATGGACGTTGACGATGAATGAGCGATGGCAGCGGATGAACGATTCACGCGGCAATAGAAATTCGAATTCCTGAAGGGAGTTTTTATTGGTTCCCGAATAGCCTTCCGCATGGACATGGGTTTTGCGGTCCTTGACTTCCAAATACTTAACTTCGGTGAACGGAATCGGTTTCCAGCCATCGGGGCTTTTCACAGTAACCACTGACTTCCCTTCAGTAAACGCTGGATAGATAGCCATGACACAACCCTGCAGTTCACCTTCGTGTTGAAATGGCACAGCCATTCCATGGTAAGGGACGCCAAAAATTTCGCGATTGATGAATTCAGAAGTTTTCTGATTTGCCAGCAACGCTTTATACGCGATGGTTCCCGGCTTTACCAGGTCTCCTGCCTTTATTTTTAAATCCACTCGCTTGCTTGGCCTGTAATAGATATATTCTTTTGTGTTTGTTACAGCTATTGAAATTTCATCAGAGAACAGTTCCCCCATGACGTCCAACAACGAACCCAATGTAAAACTTTCCATTGTACCCCTCCTGTTTCAACTCATTGTTTTGATTATACACGAAAAGCTTTCTTTCCATTAAAAAACCAGCCCTTGCTCAGGACTGGCCTTGTACTGTTATTCGGATAAAAGCATCGTTCCATTTTCCATTAAATTAGCATGCCAGGAAAATGCTTTTTCCAAAACATGCGGGGTCTGTCCACCGCGCAGCAGCGCTTCTTCATAGTAAGCTTCCATCTGATCCCTGTACATCGGATGGACACAGTGCTTGATGATCAAGGGCACCCGCTCACGCGGAGCGAGTCCGCGCAAATCTGCGTAGCCCTGTTCGGTTACCAACACATCGACATCGTGCTCGGTATGGTCTACATGCGTGGCAAACGGCACAACACTTGAAATGATGCCGCCTTTGGCGATCGATTTGGTGACGAAAATGGACAAACGGGCATTGCGCGCAAAATCGCCGGAACCGCCGATGCCGTTCATCATTTTAGTTCCGGAAACATGAGTCGAGTTGACATTGCCGTAAATATCGAATTCCAGCGCTGTGTTAATGGAAATCAACCCGAGGCGGCGAATCAAGCCCGGATGATTCGTAATTTCCTGCGGCCGCAAAATGATTTTATCGCGATAGGTTCCAAAGTTTCCAAAAACCTGTTTCATCTTCTCTTGAGACAAGGTGATGGACGAAGCGGAAGCGAACTTCACCTTGCCTGCGTCAATCAAATCAAAGGCAGCATCCTGGAGAACTTCTGAATACATTTCCAACTCATTGAACTCCGAATCGATCAAGCCGTGAAGAACGGCATTCGCCACAGAGCCAATTCCCGATTGCAGAGGCGCAAGGCGATTGGTCAAACGCCCTGACCCCACTTCCGCCCTCAGGAAACTGAGCAGATGCTGCGCCATCATTTCAGTTTCTGCATCCGCCGGCAAAATAGTGGAAGGAGAGTCTCCTTGTGCAGTAAAGACGATGCCCCGAACCTTCTCAGGGTCAACGGGTATCCCGATTGTGCCGATGCGGTCATCAACACGGGTCAGCGGAATGGGAGAGCGCTGTCCCTGCATTCCGGGTTCGTAGATATCATGCACCCCTTTAAACAGTTCCGGCTGGGAAAGATTGATTTCGACAATGACGTGCTTTGCGTGCTTGACAAAAACTGATGAATTTCCGACTGATGTCGTTGGGATGATCATGTTGTCTGCGGTGATTTCCAAAGCCTCAATCACCGCGAAATCAATCGGTTCAATGACCCCTGCCCGAATCCATTCAGCCGTTTGGGACAGGTGCTGGTCGACATAAAGCATATCGCCGCTATTGATTTTTCTTCGCATGGCCGGGTCTGCCTGAAACGGCAGGCGCTTGTGGATGATTCCCGCTTCTGCCATCAGTTTGTCGACATCTGAACCTAAAGAAGCTCCGGTAAAAACATTCACTTTAAACTGCTCTGTTTTTGCGCGGCGAACCAATGCATATGGCACGGCTTTGGCGTCGCCTGCACGCGTAAATCCACTCAATCCGAGCGTCATTCCGTCTTTGACCCAAGAAGCTGCCTCATCGGCAGAGACCACGCGGTTCTGTAATTCAATCGCTTTGATACGCTGAAGTTTATTGTCCACCTTCATCACCCTTCAGAAGCTGTAGTTTTTTTGCCTTTCCATTTACTACATCTTATTCCCTGCCTGCCCACAATAAACACAGTTCTGAAATATTTTTTTGAGTGGCGTTGTGGGTCTGAACTCATTCAGATGTCTGCCTGCAATCTGTTTCATAGGTTCGGCAAAGGCAGCTGTTCCGGTGTTCCAGTTTCGCTTATAAAAAGCTGAAAGCTGCACTTCTTGCCCTGAATTGCAGCAGAATCCCTTTCCAGGCTTTTCACAGCCAGCCGGTAAAGTGCAGACCTCAATAATTTATTGCAAGTTCCGGCTTTAGTTGGCTTTTCCGAAGGTGAATCGCTCAAGTCTGTTCGATTGACAAGAAGTGGAAGCTCCAATAACATAGAAAAGCTGAAGAAAAAAATTCGTATAACCATATAGTAGAAAAGAGGATCCATTTCATGTCTCCAGACCAAAAAAAGAAGATTTCCATCCTGATGATCAATATGTTCATCGCCATCGCAAGCTTCGGGATCGTCATCCCGATTCTCCCTTCCTATCTCGAATCAATCAATCAAGGCGGCATGGCTGCAGGCTTGATGATCGCTATATTTGCCGCTGCCCAATTCGTCTTTTCTCCGATTGCCGGAAAATGGGCCGATCAATATGGACGCCGGAAGATGATCATTTACGGCTTACTCGGCCTAACCATCTCCATGTTCGTATTCTATGCTTCTGACTCTATTTGGGTATTGTATTTGTCGCGTGTCATCGGCGGCGTGGGAGCAGCGATGCTGATTCCTGCTATTTTCGCTTATATCGCAGACATCACGACCTTCGACCAGCGCGCAAAAGGAACCAGTTTGGTGTCTGCTGCCATGTCGCTTGGAATTGTCGTGGGACCCGGAATCGGTGGATTTTTAGCTGATTACGGTTTGAAATTGCCATTCCTCGTATCGGCACTGGTGTCCTTAGCCGCCGTCCTGTTTTCGGTCGTCTGGCTGAAAGAACACGATGCGGAAGATGCCAATCCAGCACTGGCTGCTACATTGACCGATGAAGAGTCGATGTTCACAAAAATCGGCCGTTCCACCAAGATGCCGTATTTCATTCCATTGGTCATTACACTCGTCATGAGCTTCGGCTTGTTGGCCTATGAATCAGTGGTTGGCCTCTATCTGGACAATCAATTCGATTCGACCGCCAAAGACATCGCCTTTATGATTACCGCAACGGGCGTTGTCAGCGTTATTGTACAATTGTTTATCGTCGACCGGATTGTTCGCCGTTACGGGGAAGTTGCCATTCTGGTTACGTTCCTGGGTGTTGCGGCATTCGGTTTCCTGATGTCCTTGTTTGCGGGAAGCTTTGTCATGTTCTTCGTCGTCTCACTGGTGATTTTCATGGCTACGTCCATTTTGCGTCCAGTCTTGAATACACTGATTTCAAAAATGGCTGACGGAGAAGTCGGGTTCGCTATGGGCATGAACAATGCCTATATGAGCATCGGGAATGTGATTGGGCCATTGCTTGCTGGCGTCCTTTACGATATCAATATCATTTATCCCTTCATTTTGGGCTTAATCATGTTGATGGTCACGATGTTTATCACAGTCGCTTGGCAACGTTCACGCGCTGCCAAAGCTTCTGCAGCGGTTTAATGGAAAACGGATTCTCTCCGGAGAGTCCGTTTTTTTCCTTTTTGGTGAATAATGTCTCCAGCTTTACGGGTTTGCCTACACGTTGTATAATATTTGTACAACACCAACCATAAATCTATAGAATGAAGGTAATGCTATGTATAATATTAAAGCAGCTGCCAAAATCTTAGATATGCCGAAAGTGACAATCCGCTCATGGGAAACGCGTTACAGCGCGATTACGCCTGCCCGTACGGAATCTGGACACCGCTTGTATTCGGATCAAAATCTGGAAGATTTGAAATGGCTAAAAATACAAGTGCAGGACAACGGCATGAAAATCAGCGAAGCCGTAAAAAAACTTCATGCTTCGCGCAAACAGTTTATCGTAACGAATAACGAACTTCCTCAAAAAGAGGCAATAGAATACGAGGAACAAATAAATCAACTTTTTCAGGCTGCTGCCGAGATGGATACCGAGCGCTTCAACTATTTGCTGGATCTGCATTTTTCTTTATTCCATCACCAAACAGTCTTTTTTTATATCATCGCGCCGTTGATGGTGCGTATTGGAGAGGCTTGGGAGGATGGCGTCATCAGTGTGGCTCATGAGCATATGATTACCCATATCGTCCAACAGCGCTTTAATCAATTTTTCCGCGTTTTCCCGGTTTCTCCGAACCTGCCAAAAGTTCTGGCACTCAGCCCGAGCGGCGAGCAGCATCAATTAGGCTTGCTGCTATTCACTTTGTTCATGCGGGAGAACGGTTTTTCCGTGGTTTATATCGGACCGGATACACCCCTTGAAGGCTTAGAGGAAATGGTCACCAAACAAAATTTCAAGTTGATGTGCATATCAATCGCTTCACCTAAACTCCTGCCGGTTGCTAACAAGTATATCGATGCGTTAGCGGAAGCCAATCCCGAAATGCATTTTATTCTTGGGGGGCAGGGCGTCGATTGCGAGCAGACGGAAGGCAATCGCTGGTATTTGGGCAGTGACGTAAAAGTCTGGAAGCAATGGCTGGATAAACAAAAATTTTAATCACATGAAAAAATGCCCTCAATCCGATGATTGAGGGCATTTTTGTATAGTTTTTTTATAAGCTTATTCCCAGTCGAGGTCCTGATAATCTTTCTGGTAAGGTCCGTTGTCCGTCACTTCTGAATGGTATAGCGCTTTTAAGGCAAAGTTTTTTTCAAGCTCCATTTCTTTCATCAACACTTTATAGCGTTTCTTCAATTCTGGATGATCGCTGACCAACTGCTCCATTTTAGATTTTGTGTATTTCATCTTTATCCGCTCCTTTTGAATCTTCTTCTTTCATTGTACACTGCTATAGAAAAAAACGCACTTGCCTCAGCAAATGCGTTACTGTTTTGCCCTTAACCTAAATAATGAAACACGAAATTCGCCAGGAACAATCCCGCGATTATAAACAGGACCGGTGAAACTTCGCGCCCTCTGCCCGTTGCAAGTTTCAAGATCGGATACAAGATGAATCCGAAGGCGATGCCGTCCGCAATGCTGTACGTAAACGGAATCAACACCACAATCAACAGAGCTGGAAAGCTTTCGGTCATATCTTTCATATCCAGATTCTTGATGTTCTGCAGCATCAAGCCACCGATAATGATCAGAATCGGCGCAATCGCGCTGTCCGGAATCAGTTTGATGACCGGAATAAAGAACGAAGCGACCAGAAACAACAAACCTGCCGTAATGGTCGTCAATCCTGTCCGCCCGCCTGCGGTCATTCCAGCTGCACTTTCGACCGTCGCCACTGTAGGACTCGTGCCGAAAATACCGGATGTCATCGCAGAAACGGAAGTCGCCTGGAACGCGCGGCCGAATTTCTCCGGCCGTTCGATGAACCCGACTTGTCCGTGGACCAGCCCGATGTTTTCAAACACCAGCACCATCGTCAGCGAAAAGACCGCGACCCAAAACGTCATGGACAGGATGTTGCCGAAAGACAACGCTCCGAATACCGCGAATGCTTCTGCTGCATTTATTGACGATTCGTTCATACTGCCGAAATCAATCAACCCGAAAAACGAAGCGATGACCGTTCCTACCACAATCGTGATAAGGAAATTTCCCGGCACGTTGCGGATAAACAGCACAATCGCGATCAGAAAAGTCAGCACCGTCGCCAGCACTTGTGCTTCGGCAAGCGAACCGAGCGCCAGAATCGAACTCGTTCCACGCTCTACGATGCCGCCTTTTTCAAGACCGATCAGCATAAGAAATAAACCCAGTCCGACGGTAATCGCTTCTTTCAGCGAATGCGGCACTGCCGCGCTCAGCATTTTCGCGAAACGCGTGAATGCCACCGCCACAAAGATTACGCCGGAAACAAATACGACCGCCAGCGCTTCCTGCCACGACAAGCCCATTGACTGGACCATCGTGTAGGAAAACAACGCGTTGATCCCCATACCGGGAACCAGCAAAATTGGCACATTGCCCCAGAATCCCATGAGCAAACAACCAAAGACCGACGCCGCAATCGTTGCGACAATCGCCGCTTCAAGCGGCATGCCCGCTTCCGACAAGATCAGCGAATTGACCGCGATGATGTAGACCACCGTAAAAAAGCCGACCAAGCCAGCTGTCATTTCGCGTTTGACTGTTGTATCGTTTTCTTGAAGACCGAAATAGCGGTCCATCCAATTAAACATAGTCAATTACCTTCTATTAAATTAGCCCTCTCCCTACCCGCTCTGCCTATCGAAATAGGTAAGCCAAGATAGGAGTGTAATCCAAAAAGATGCGGGTGTCAAGAGGATATGCTTGATGAAGAGATGCGCTGGCCGCGAGCGACTGGAAAACCGTTTGAACGGCTGCAAATCGGGCTGAACGATCAGAAAATCGGGCTGAGCGACTGCAAATCCATCTGAACGACTGCAATTGGCTGAACAGCTTTATAATTGGTCGCTTTTCGCCTGCGAAAAGCCGGTATTCAGATTTTTTCACCGGCTCTGAAAATAACATAGTATCGGAGTGCTGAGTAATGCTATACTTCTATTAATTTCGAAGGAGGAGGGATTTATATAGGGAAACAAATCGATTTATTGCCACGGGTTGAAGCTTTGGAGTTGTTGCTCGCGAGACTCAAAGATCTGCATCCGCAACGCCCATTTCTTGAGCGGGAGCTCCACTGGACCGCTGCCGGAAAAAGGGGCGAGAGCCGGCTGGAGAAAAAGTTCAATGAATTCTATCTGGAGGAAGACTATCAAATCCTTTGGGACGTCAGCCTGAAGATCGACAACTGGCCTGTACAGATGGACGGCCTGCTGCTCACTGAACGCTGTGCGGTCATCATCGAGTCCAAAAACATCAATGGCCAGCTCCATTTTGATGACAAGACGGGTGAATTTTTCCGCATTACTCCGGCTGGAGAAAAAACCATTATGGAAGACCCGAGAGTGCAGTTGAATAAGAATGTCCGTTTTCTGAAGCAGTTCTTCCAGATGAAAAAAATCAATCTGCCGGTAACCGGCCTCATCGTCTTTACTGCCAAAGATTGCGAATTCGCATCCAAACCGCATCGCGCCTCTATCTGCAAAACTTATCAGATGGTCGAATACCTCTTGAAGATTCTGCAGGCTTTCCCCCATGAAGCCGAACAGATTAAACTGCCTAAACTCCAAAAAATGATTTTGACGAATCAAACCCCTTATAAACAGTCCCCTTTATGCACCTACTATTTCATTGACCCAAACGATTTGCGGCCTGGTGTTTATTGCCGACAATGCAAGTCCCTGTCTATGCGGCGTGACAAGCGCAGCTGGATCTGCAGCAGATGCAGTGTGCGCGATCCCTCCGCTCACCTTTTGGCGATCCAGGAGTACTTCACTTTTGTGGGGCCGGAGATCACCAATCGGAAATTGCGTGAGTTTTGTGGGTTTGCGTCTCCAGCCGTCGCTTCTCGCATACTGGCCAAATTGGATTTGGAAAGCTCTGGCGCTGCGAAAAATCGAACTTATCATTATCGAAAAGAGTGAGAATTACCTCCGCAAATTGCGGGGGTTTTTTTCTGAAAAATGGCTGAACGACTGCAAATCGATTTGAACGACTGCAAATTTTTTTGAACGACTGCAAATCCATCTGAACGATTGCAAATCTTCTTGAACGATTGCAAATCCGACTGAACGCTCACAAAACCCAAGACGCATCAAAAAACCGACCTGAACCCTCTAAATACAAGCCCAAAACCCCCAGAATGCCCGCTTTCCGCAAGCGAAAAGCACTAAAACCAAAAAAGGGACCTGCAGCAGCTGCAGGTCCCTCACATTATAAAGTCTAGACGAACATTCCGGCAATGGCTGCACTCAATAGTGAAGCGAGCATACCTGCCGCAACGGCGCGAATGCCGAGGCGGGCGATGTCCGGACGGCGGCTTGGCGCCATTGAACCAAGTCCACCCAGCAAAATTGCGAGTGAGCTCAAGTTGGCGAACCCACAAAGGGCAAAGCTGATAACCATTACGGTTTTTGGAGACAGATTGGCAATTTCAGGGGCAAATGCTGTATACGCAACGAATTCGTTGAGCACCAATTTTTGTCCGATAAAACTGCCGGCTTGGACAGCTTCTGCCCAAGGCACACCGATTGCCCAGGCAAGCGGTGCGAAGATGACACCCAAAATACTTTGGATTGTCAGTCCTTCAAAACCGAACCAGCCGCTGATGCCGCCGAGCATGCCGTTCAATAAGGCGATCAATGCGATGAACGCAAGCAGCATCGCACCGACATTCAAAGCCAGTTGAAGACCATCAGATGCACCGCGTGCCGCTGCATCCACGACGTTGACCGACGTTTGGTCTTTTTCCATTACAAATTCTTTTTCTTCGACTTCCTCTGTTTCCGGAATCATCATTTTAGCCATGATCAAACCGGCTGGTGCAGCCATGAAGCTTGCAGCAAGCAAGTATTCAAGCGGTACGCCGAGAAGCGCGTAACCCGCCAAAGTTGAACCGGCAACGGATGCCAGTCCCCCTGTCATCACTGCAAACAATTCGGACTTGGTCATCCCCGCGATAAACGGACGGATGACCAGCGGCGCTTCCGTCTGTCCGACGAAAATGTTCGCCGCAGCAGAAATCGATTCCGCTTTACTGGTACCAAGAAGCTTCGCTAATGCGCCTCCCAGAAGTTTGATGATGATTTGCATGACGCCGAGGTAATAAAGAACTGAAATCAAAGATGAGAAGAAAATGATGATCGTCAGTACCTGGAAAGCGAAAACAAATCCAAATCCTTCCACATCAGCCGCTGGGCCGAATACAAAGGCGACCCCTTCACCAGCATAATCGATGACATTCTGGACTTTATTCGAAAGGCCCAACAGGAGTTTTCTCCCAAAGTCCCATTCCAGCACCATAAACGCAAACGTAATTTGGATGGCTAATCCGCCGAGAATTGTCCGTGGCTTGATAGACTTCTTGCCGTTTGATAATAAGAAGGCGATTCCAAGAACAACGAATACGCCAAAGATGCCCCACAATAAATTCACAACTTCACCTCATCGGTATTATTTTTTATCCCGCTTTAACGGTCAGTAACACCCCCACTTTTGCAAGTGAAAGATCCACTGACCGTAAAAGCCAAATTACATCAACTACCACTTAGTGAGGAAAAGAAAATCTTCACTAAATAAAACTTCTATTTATCAGAAAATTAAGCAAATATTTTGTTTAACTCATCTGTCGTCAGACATCTTACCAAATCTAGAGAGAGAAGTAAATGACTATCTTGTGACAAACTTTTAACGCATTCGTCCGTTTTTATTCTATGGGCAAGTCTTTTATTCGCCTCCGTCTTCCACTTCGATTTCAGGACCGGTTTTTCTGAGAAAAAATGCCAAAACCACCCCAATGATGCTCAAAATACCGACCACCATAAATGAAATATTAACCCCTCGTATCAGGCCCTGCACGCCGTATTGTTCAGGGTCCAGCGCAGTGCTTGTCATGACAGTCACCAGGAGCGCCGTTCCGATTGATCCGGATACCTGCCGCATGGTATTGCTCATTGCCGTGCCATGCGGAATCAACCGCTCCGGCAACTGATTGAGGCCGGCCGTCGTCACCGGCATCATGACCATCGCCACCCCGAACATGCGGATGGCGTGCGTGATCGTTAAGTACAGGAAAGAAGTGGCAGCGGTCAACACCGTAAACTGGAAAGTCGACACCGCCACAATCGATAAGCCGACAACCGCCAGCCATTTGCCTCCTATCTTATCAAAAACCCTGCCGGCAATCGGGTTCATCAAGCCCATAATGATGGCGCCCGGCAACAGCATCAGCCCTGACTGGAGCGCCGTAAAGCCGTGCATATTCTGCATATAGATTGGCAGGATCGTGGCACTGCCGATCATGGAAATAAAAACGATGACACTTAAGATGGTGGATAAAGTGAAAATCCCATAGGAAAATACCCGGAATTCCAAAATCGGCTCATCCAGCCGGAATTGGCGGCGGATAAAGAATACCAGCGAAACGATGCCGACGACAATGGAGATAGACACTGCAAGACTGTCCCAGCCCAGCGAGCCGGCACTCGAAAAACCGTAAAGAATTCCGCCAAAGCCCAACGTCGACAAGACTATCGATAAGTAATCCAAAGTCGGAAAAGTTTGCTTGGTGACGTTTTTCAGGAAAAAGTACGCCAAGGCCAAATCCAGCAAGGCAATCGGAATGACGATGTAAAATAAGGCGCGCCACGGGTATTGGCCGACGATCCAGCCTGATAATGTCGGACCGATCGCCGGAGCGAAGGAAATGACCAACCCGAACAAGCCCATCGCCTGCCCGCGTTTTTCCACTGGAAAAATGATGAACAGCACTGTCTGCGTCAACGGCATCATGATGCCCGCTCCAGCCGCCTGGACAATCCGCCCGACCATGAGCACCGAGAATCCCGGAGCAAAAGCACAAATGATGGTGCCGGCCGCAAATAAACCCATCGCTACAAAAAACAGGTTGCGCGTTGAAAATTTCCCGATCAAAAAAGCGGTGATGGGAATCATGACCCCGTTGACCAGCATAAAGACAGTCGTCAGCCACTGTGCCGTGTTGGCGGAAATGTTCAAATCGTCCATAATATGCGGCAGTGCTGTCGCCAGCAAGGTTTGGTTGAGGATGGCCACAAACACTCCAGCCATCAGCACCGCCAGGAAGGGCCCTTTCGCAATATCATTTTCTGTTTCCTTCTGCCGGATCTCCGCCATCGCCTCTTCCCCCTACGACCGTCTTTACTTTATTGCTTACCCTTTCGCTTTCCAAATATTCACCCATCCAAATAAAACTGCGCAGCCCGAAGGCAGCGCAGTCCAGTGTTATTCTGTAACTTGATTTCTGCGGCGGTTCACACGATAGAACACCAAGTACAAGGATGGGATCATCACCAAGGTGAACAAGCTTGAGAACGCCAATCCGGCAATGATGGTCACCGCCAATGGTTCAAATAACGGATCCCCCGACAGAGCGACCGGCACGAGTGCAATAATCGACGTAATCGTAGTCAACAAAATCGGTTTGATGCGGGCATAGCCTGATTCGATGATGGCTTCTTTAATATCAAAGTCACCCGACAGGCGGCGCACTTCCACAAAGTCGATGAGTACGACCGCGTTTCGAACAACAATCCCCGTCAAGGAAACGATTCCCATGACACCCAGGAAGCTGAGCGGCGTCTGCGTCAGGAACAAGCCGAGAATCGCACCGGAAATGCCCAGATAAACAGCAATCAACACAAGGAATGGCAAGCTGAATGATTTAAACTGGAAAGCGATAACCAAGTAGACCAACAGGAGCACAACCAGGAACAGCACGCCGATTTCTGCAAAGAACGCTTCCTGATCCGAATTTTCGCCGCCAGTCGATAATTCATAGCCTTCCGGCAAGGAATCACGTTCAGCATCCACTACATCCAGCATTTTGTTTTCAAAGTCATCCACTTCGCCGAATGCACGAAGCGTAATGGAACGATCAGCCTGCTTATGCGGAATCTGCGCCAATCGATCTGTTTCTTCAGCTGTCAGCAATTCATCCATCGGCACCAATTGCGGCGGCCCTTGTTCAGTGAGTGAAGGAACATCAAACTGAGACAAGTCAATCGGTTCTCCGTCTTCAATGCCTGATTGTTTCAGATACACTTCGTAAGGCATCTGACTTTCATAGATGGTGTAAAGCGGAACACCCTGCGTCAGAAGCTGCAGCTGATTGGTTACTGTGCCCAGTGCTATATTATTTGTCTGCAGGGCATCTTGATTCGGCACGTATTCGATAGCCGGCACCGGATCCCCCAGATTGTCCGTGACGATTGTTGCCCCGTTTTCAAGCATCTGCTCTTTCAGCACATCACGAAGCGACTCTAATTCTTCAATGTCCTCACCTTTGATGTCGGCGGTGACCGGAGCGCCAACGGGCGGCCCTTGGACAATCGTATCCAGGAAGATTTCAGCCTCCGGGAAACGCTCGCGCAGCTCTGGCTGCCATCTGCTGATAAAATCTGCAGCTGTCGTGCTTGCGCGGTCGATCCGGAACGCCACCTGGCCAGTATTGCCGCCGGTATTATCCATCGAGGCTGAGAACAGGTTCGGCAAACCTTCGCCGGCGAAAACGGCTGTTTCCGCAACGGTGCCATCTTCTGAAGCGACCTGTTCAGTCAAGTCCGTCAAGAATGCGTTCGTTTCTTCAATGGTGGTGCCTTCTGCAAGGCGGACATCCATCGTCACTTCTTCGCGGTCAGCTGCCGGGAAAAATTCAAATGGTGTAAAGAGCGCAAGGGACAATAACCCCGTCGCTACCAACAAACCGCCAACGCCTACAAGAAGCGGGCGCTTCAAGACGCCGCGCAAGACTTTATTGGAATAGAACAACGCTATTTTCTCAAGTGGTTTCCCTAAAAATCCGGGAGTGTCCGAAATTTTCTTCGATTTTCTTTTTGTTTTCAAGTATTGCATCATCGGCACCAGCGTAATCGACAGCACCGTTGACGCCAAAATGGTGGTGATTAGAATACTTGGCAAGGCTTTGATGAATGCCCCGTTGCCGCCTGACAACAGCAGCAGGGGCGAAAACGTCACGACAATCGCCAAACTGGAAGAGATGATCGACGGATACACTTCGCGGACGCCGGTGATGGCTCCGTTTAGCGGAGAATCCCCTAATTTATAGCGCCGCTGGATATTGTCGTTGACCACGATGCTGTCATCAACCAGAATCCCGATGGCAATGATGAGGCCGATGACCGAAATTTGGTTTAAATCGACACCCATGAACGGAATCGGAATCATGCCGATCAATACGGATGCCAACACGGTCAACGCAACTGCAAAAGCGCCAAATAAAGTCAGGCCGGCTGTGGTGACAATTAATACTGCCAGCACTGCGATGGCCAGTGAAACGTACAAGCTATCAAAGATCGTGTTGACATTATCCGCTTGGGATTCGTACTTTTCTGCCTGCACACCTGCCGGCAAGGTTTCCTTAAACGCCTCAATCACTTCTGAAACATTGCCGTCTACAGAAGGAACGTCCTGCTCCGTCTGCAAAAAGACCGTATAAGAAATCGCAGGTTCGCCTTCAAAGGTGACGATATCTACAGTTTCCTGGTCCACGGTTTCAATGGTCGCCACGTCAGCAAGCGGAACCGCCGAACCGCCGACCAGCAGCTGTTCCAGCTTTTCGATGCCTTCTTCTTGCTGAATGGTCAAGGCCACTTGTTCGTTGCCATTGTCATGGGTTCCGAGTGATAGGGGCTGGTTTGCCTGCCGAAGCGATTCAAGCACCTCGAACGGCTGCAGGTTATTCGCCGCCAGTTCTTCACTGTCCAATTCAATCAGCACTTGCTGCGTGTTCAGCCCTTTAACAGTCGTTCCGGCAACACCCGAAACGGCTTCTACTCGATCTGACAGATCGGATAACGCATTATCCATAGTCGCCAGTTCCTCTTCATCCCCATAGAACATATAGGAGACCAACGGGAAAGTCAGGTCCAGTTTTTCTACTGTCGGTTCCTGCGCGGTATCAGGAAATCCGGAAGCCGCACTGCTCGTCTGCTGCTGGATGCTGTTGATCAGTTCATCCGGATTTTCTCCATCCTCAATCTCCAATGTGATGATGGAAGCAGAATTGGAGGAGATGGACTGCATGGAGACGATCCCGTCCACTTTCTGGATTTCACGTTCCAGTGGATTGGTGATGGAAGTCTCCACTTCTTCCGGTCCCGCTCCTGGCAGGATCGTTGAAACCAACACCAGGCTTGAAGGCGTTTCCGGGATTTCACGTTGAGGCAAAGTCAGGAAGGTGTATGCCCCTATAATCGAAAAGATCAAAATCAAGAAAATAAATAATTTGCTGCGCTCCAATAGATAATTCATCGGCTTTGCCCCTTTGCTTTTTGTATAATAATTGTATAACCTGTCTTTTGGAAACGCTAGCATAATGCACAGAAAAACCGGATGAAATTTTCATCCGGTTCTACAAACTCTGCATTTTTTGCTGTTTCATCAGAAAAGCGGCAACAAACAGGAGCAACGGCACAAGTATAGCCAAGCGGAACCAAATTCCTTGGCCATCCATGGAGATGAGAAGCGCGGGCAGAAGCAAAGCGGCCCCGCTCCAAACAAGTGCTTTCCAAGACCGTTTCCAAAGACCGATAAACGCCAGCACAACTGCAGCAATGACCAGAGACCAAAGTAAAATCCCCATCAGAAATAAGCCCACCGTAAAGCGCCTCCTTATTTTTATGAACCTGTTAGTCTTCTATACCCTTTTTAAATAGTAAACATCACAAATATAGAAAAAACGGACAGCCAAATTTCGCTGTCCGCTTAAAAATTCACCTATAGATTTTGGAAGAACAAACGGATGACATCTATGCCGCCAATGACATTGCCGGCCGCGGTCCCCACATTGGTCAAAACAACCACCAATAAGACACGCGTGACTTTATTGTCCCAGAATCCTTTAAGGGTAAAGACGTCTTTCGATAGAGTCTGGAAATCCCCAACATTCGGCCGGCGGATATACGCTTGCGCGAGTCCGGAAAACCAGCCTGCCGCCAAGAGCGGATGCAAGGCGCCGATCGGTCCTCCCACGAAAGCTGTCAGGATGGCGAGTGGATGGCCAAATGCTGCAGCAGCACCAATAGCACCAAGACAAGCCGTCCATAAAACCCAGCTGATGGTCTGATCAATGCCGGCTGCCGGGTTATTCATGAAGGTGACGGCAATCATCGCCACAAGCACCAACGGAATCGCCCAGCCGATGATTTTCGGCCATTTTGATTTCGGCGGAATTTTTGATAACTCTTCCAGGTTGTGTTCGTTGTGGACTTCCTTGATGATTCCTGGAATATGGGCTGCACCGAGGACTGCAACGATTTTTTTGCCTGGCGCTTCTTTTATTTTCTGTGCCAGGTACTGATCCCGTTCATCGATCAGCGGTTCTTTCAATTTAGGGAAAGACTGGGTGAAATCATTCATGACTGCATTCAGGGTATCCTGTGATTTCATCTTCTCCAAGTCCTCTTCCGAAATCGTCTCTTTGCTGAAGATGCTGAAAAAGACCGAAGTCAAAAGCTGTGCTTTGCCCATAAACCCGATATTTCCCCAGATGCGTGAAAAAGTCACCTGAATATTGCGGTCAGCCAGCACCAGTTCTGCACCGGCTTCTTTGGCTGAGGCAATTCCCTGGATCATTTCCTGCCCAGGCTTGATGCCAAACTGATCGGCCAGGCGGTTCTGGAACGACGAAATCGCCAGGTTCATCAACAGCAGACTGGCTTTCTTGTCCTTAATCACTTTAAAAATATCTGTTTCTTTCCATTTGCTGCCCTGTGTAACCGATTCATAGCGCTGCGCATCCAATTCGATGCATACCGAATCCGGCTGCTCGGCTTCAATGACTGCTTTCACCTGCTCTGCACTGACTTTGGAAACGTGTGCGGTGCCGATCAGGATCAATTCTTTTTCACCGTATTCTATGCGTGTAATATTATCTTCCGTCATGTTGTACTTCCTTCATAGAACTGAATTTCTTCTCAATCAAAGATGAAAAGACTGTCTATTCTTTATAATGAATCACAACAGCGAAAATATCAATTCCGCACCCTTGGATTTCTGCCAAAAAACGGTTTGGGGTCATAAATCGGTCGCATTGAAGGTGTCGCCTTCTTTGAGATTGCCCGCCTGGAAGCCTTTATAGAACCAGCGCTGGCGCTGTTCGGAACTGCCATGGGTGAAACTTTCCGGGACGACATAGCCGCGTGAGCGCTGCTGGATGGTGTCGTCTCCCACCGCGCTTGCCGCTGTCAACGCTTCTTCCAGGTCGCCTTCCTCCAAATAGCCCATTCCTTGGGCGTGATGTGCCCAGACACCGGATAAATAATCCGCCTGAAGTTCCAGGCGAACCTGTACTTTATTGTATTCTTCTTCGCTTAATTGGTTGCGGAGAGGCTGCACTTCTTCCATAACGCCGAGCAGGTTTTGGACATGATGCCCCACTTCATGCGCCACTACATAGGCCATGGCAAAGTCGCCCGGTGCCTGAAACTGGTTCTGCAATTCATTGTAGAAGCTCAAATCGATGTACAGCTTGTAGTCGCCGGGACAATAGAACGGACCGACTGCTGCTCCTGCCGTTCCACATGCCGATTCGACGCTTCCGGTGTACAGGACGAGCGTCGGTTCAACATACTCCATGCCTTCCTCTGCAAACACTTCTGTCCAGACTTCCTCGGTATCGGCCAAGACGACCGATACGAATTCAGCCAACTCTTCTTCTTCTTGCGTCGCTTCATAAGGCTGATTGGATGTTGTATCCGTGGACCCTCCACCCAGTTGATCAAGGATGACGCCCGGGTCACCGCCCAAAAACGCCACCAGCAGCACAATCAGGATGCCTCCGATGCCGCCTCCTGCAACCATCGCGCCGCCTTTTCCTTTTCCTCTTCGGTCTTCAACATTTCTGCTGGCTTTTCTGCCTTTCCATTCCATATAGGGTCCCTCGCTTTATAATGTTTTTTCTTTTAAGCATACCCATTAACACCTTGTTTCTAATCCATTCTGGGCAGTCGGTAAATTAAAAATCGTTCCCTTGGATCTCTGTGGAAATCCGGCAACGGAATTTCCTGCACTAACTGAAAGATGGTGCTGTTTTCGAGGAAATCAGTATAATCCTGTGAAGCGAAAAACAGGATCACCTCTACCATTCGCGGATCCTCTTCAGCCGAACGCATAACTCGATTTATAAAAGTGATGAATACTTGCACAGAAAAAGGATTGAAGAAATAAAATTTATTGTCCCGCCCTGCTATCGGGTAGTCCTGTGCCAGGCAATTATAGAAGCCGATGCTGCGTTCAGCACCTTTATGTTTTTTCATATACTGTTTTTTATTGTTAATGGCTTCCGCATAAAAGACCGGGTTCATCTCAATCCCGGCACTTTCTGCACCGAATAGGTGATGGACATAAAAATTCAGGCGGCCTTTTCCGCAACCCACATCCACCAGCCGGTCTTCAGGAGTCAGGCTGTAATTCTCGAATAGCCTGTCCAACAGTCCATAAGGAGTCGGCTCGTAACGGTTATGATGCAAGGAATCCGTGAAGCCCCGCTGATTTCCTGCCGTTGCAATATTGAACCGGTGTTCATAGGCCTGTTCGTTCATCCGGATCCCTCCCTTTCCATAAGATTTTACGTTTTTCATCTTGCAATTGACAGAGAAATTTGTTATAGTACAGCTAATTAAATATTTCTTGCTCCAGCTTATATGGAGTAGGATAGAGGCGCAAAAACCATCAGTATGCAAAACGAGGAGTATGAGCTCCATTGACGTTTGCTGAAAGGGGTCTTTGCCGAAGTGGCGGAAATCTCATATTTCCGTACACTGGGTCTGCATTCAATAAGTGCAGGACTGTCATATAGGAAACTATATGGAGGGCTATCTGATGCACAGGAACGAATGGTAAACATTGTTTCTACTGCAGCAACGGGACCCCTCGTTGCTGCTTTTTTTGTTCCTTCCTGATTGGCCCCTCACCTCTAAGCTCCGAAAAAAATTAGAAAAGGGTGTGTTCTGTATGAATTTCGGCCAAGTAATTACAGCAATGGTGACGCCATTCGATCAACATGGAGAAATCGATTTTCCGGCAACACAGAAACTGATAGAGCATTTGATTGCAAACGGTTCAGACGGCCTTGTCGTTGCAGGGACCACTGGTGAATCTCCAACCTTATCGGCAGAGGAAAAAGTTGAACTGTTTCAGTTTACCGTCCACATAGTCGCCGGACGGATTCCGGTGATTGCAGGAACCGGTTCCAACAATACACGTGCTTCCATTTCCTTGACGAGACAGGCGGAAGAAACCGGCGTTGACGGCATTATGCTGGTCACGCCATATTACAACAAACCTTCACAAGAAGGCATGTTCCAGCATTTTCAGGCAATCGCCCAGTCCACAAGCTTGCCGGTCATGCTGTATAACATCCCAGGCCGCAGCGTGGTCAACATGTCTCCAGAGACAATCATTCGCCTGTCCAAGATCGACAATATCGTTTCTGTCAAAGAAGCGAGTGGAGACTTGGACGCAGCTGCAGAAATCATCGAAAAAACACCGGACACATTTTCTGTCTACAGCGGAGACGACAGCCTGACCTTGCCGATGCTGTCAATCGGCGGCACGGGCATCGTCTCAGTATCTGCGCATATTATCGGCAACGATATGCAGGACATGATCACCAGCTTCAAAACGGGTGATGTGAAAACAGCGGCAGCCATTCACCGGCGGTTAGTGCCAACAATGAAAGCCGTGTTCGCTGCACCAAATCCATCTCCTATCAAAGCTGCACTTAATATGGCAGGCGTCGAGGTTGGCGGCGTTCGCTTACCGATGATCCCATTGACTGAAGAAGAAACCCTGACATTGTGCAAGTCTCTGCCTGATCTCCATTCAGAAGCCATGACCAACTAGACACATGACGTGAAAAAACGCTGAAGCTATGGGCTTCAGCGTTTTTTCACGTCAATTGATCTTCATCTGTTCGAGAACACGCTTCAAGCTGCCGCCGATTTCCAAGTCATTCAACCCAACTCCGATTTCAGTCAGCGTCCGGGCAATTTCTGGACGGATGCCGGTAAGAATCGAACGGACACCGACCAGCTTCAGCGAACGGATGATTTTGATGATCTGCTCAGCCACCATGGAATCCACCCGCACGACTCCCGATAGGTCTACGATCAACACTTTGATTTTCAACTCATTTGCCGACAGCAGCGTCTGTTCCAGAATATAGCGTGCCCGATCAATTTCAATGCTGCCGACTAAAGGTAAAATGGCAATCTCGTCACTGACGGGTACGACCGGTGCAGAAAGTTCCAGGAACTCCTTTCTTGCTGACTTCAATTTCCGCTGATAAGAAACCGTGTAGGCTTGTGTATAGGAATAAGCCGCGTAATCCAGGATAGAATGAAAAAATTCCATGACATCAAAAAGACTTTGAAGCGCCATTTCTTTTCGGATCGCTTCCGTTTTTATGACGGCTCCGATATGTTTTCGGTAAAGCGATGTTTCCGCTAACGCATCTTCAAGCGCTCTGCCGTTTTCCAGAAAAAAGTTGCCCGTTGCTTCTCCCCAATCCTGAATGTTCTTATAGACTTTTTGTACATCACAACTATTGCTGATTGATTCTCCAATCAACTCTACAAAACCGGTTCGAACTTTAGTGACGATATCGATAAAGGCCTTGTTCATTTGAAGCTGATCTTGTGGAGCCTCTTTGACCGCTTCCTCATGGATCAATTGAGCGATTAATTCTTTATCCAGCAAAACCCGTTCACCCAGCAAACGATTGTTTTTTTCCATCGGAACCTCCAAAAGTGAAGATATTTTCATATGCCATCATTATAGCCGTTAAGCCGTTGATTGTAATGATTTTTTCGCATAAAAATACATCCGTCTAAAAACGGATGCACAGCCCAGCTTTTAATCACTTCCAAACACACAGTTTCTGCCATTGGCCTTAGCCTTATAGAGGAATCCATCCGCCCGCGACAGCAGACTTTCCACTCCATCTCCAGCGGTGTAGGCTGCGGCGCCAATGCTGACGGTGACAGGCACATGCTGCCAATCAGCAGCTTCCATGTGGCTGCACAATAGATTGCCGAGCTTCAGGCTTTCCTCAATCCCGGCATCCGGCATGACCACCACAAACTCTTCTCCACCAAGCCGCACCACGATGCCCGCAGTTCCAACTTCCATTTCCAGACGCCAGGCCAACTCCTGCAGTACGGCATCCCCCGCCTGATGGCCATATGTATCATTGACTTGTTTAAAATGATCGATATCCAAAATCAGAACAGCCACTTTTCTGCCGTCTTCCGCCTGCGATAAAAGCTCTTGCAGCCATTCTTCCAGGTAGCGGCGGTTTTTCAAGCCCGTCAGCTGATCGGTAGTAGCCAATTGCTGCAGTTTCAGGTTAAGCTCCATCAGCTCCTCCTGCTTGCATTCCACTTCACTCATCAAAGTCTGCAATTTTTCATAAGCTTCCGCTGTCTCACGGTTGATCTGCTCGGCATTGCGCTTGGCCAGCAGCAATTCCTTTTCATATTCTCCCCGGACACTCATCTGAATCAAAGCGCATTCGTAGAAACCATCCTGTTCGGTCGTATTCATCAGCACCGGCATTGGACCCGCATCGCTTTTCAAGCTCAAAAACATCTCGTTGACAGTCCCGTGCATCTTAATGGATGGAGTAAAGTAGGTCTGGAAATAAACCCGTGACGCGATTGTCAGTAAATCATGCATATGCTGCGGATGTTTTATCCCTGTCATGTTCTGCAGCGTTTTATTCATTTCGACGATACGCAATTCCTGGTCCAGAACCAAATAACCGCAAGGCGCCCTATCGAGTTGCTGTTCCATTGTTTCCACTCCCCTACTTTGCCAGGTATGCTTTGATGTGTTTCACCGTTTCCCCTGAATCACTTAGATGTGGATTATGGCCAACTGCTTCCATCATAATCATTTGGCTGCCTGGGATATGGTCGTGGACATAGTGCCCAACTTCCGGCGGAGCAATCGCGTCAAACTTCGGTTGAAGAATCAACGCAGGTACGGTTACTTGATCCAATTTTCCACGGAGATCTGAAGTGAACGTCACTTCAGCAAATTGCCGCGCAATCAGTGGGTCATTGGAACACAGCAGCTGTTCAAAATCTTCCGTAAGCTGAGGACGCTCCTCATTTTGCATAACGACAGGCGCCAGGTACTTGGCCCATTCCTTATAATTGGTTTCCATCATATCCAATAGTTCATCGATATCGGCGCGTTCAAATCCGCCATGATAGCCCGGTTCATTCATATAGTAAGGTGAAGGTCCGATCATGATCATTTTTTCCATCAATTCCGGACGCTCAATTGAAGCGAGCATGCCGATCATAGCACTGACCGAATGGCCGACAAAAATCATCTGCTCAATCCCCAACGCATCACAGACTTCCAGCAGGTCCTGCTTGTAGCCATCCAGCGTGCTGTAGCGTTCTTCTGAATAAGCCGCCTTATCACTGTTGCCCGAACCGACATAGTCGAATGTGATGACCCGGTAATCCGCTCTAAAGTCTTTGATGGTGCCGTTCCAAACCTGCTGATCACATCCGAAGCCGTGCCCAAATAAGATGTTTTTTTCACCTTGCCCTGTGATGCGGACATTATTGCGCTTTAGAATATCATTCCCCATTGTCCCACTTACCTCCTAAAAATTGTTTATTAAAATAAAAAAATATTATATAAAAGTAAAATATAACCTTATGATAGCATCATTAGATTGGCTTTAACGAAGATTATTTGAAAATTTTCATCCGTCATCAAAACCTATTCTTTTGAATCAGCTTTTTTATCCAACTAAAAGAACAGCAGACCAAAGTCTGCTGCCCGTTGCTAGTATGAAACGATCCATTTGAGTCAGAACTGCGAATCTGCTTTTCAACTTCTTATAGAAAGAAAAACTCGAAAAGCCGCTTTACCAACTGGCTTTTTTAACACCTGGAACCTGGCCTTTATGGGCCAGGTCGCGGAAGACAATGCGCGACATGCCGAACTTGCGCATAAAGCCGCGCGGTCTGCCAGTCACGCCGCATCGATTGTTCAGGCGAACCGGAGATGAATCTTTCGGCAAATCAGCCAATGCCTGAAAATCTCCCTTTTCTTTGAGTTCTTGCCGCAGCTCCGCGTATTGTGCAACCAGCGCCTGTTGCTTATGATGACGCGCAACTTTTGATTTCTTAGCCATTTCAACACCCCTTAAAAGTAATTATTACGATTTATATTTCACAAAAAAATTATTTTGTCTCCCGGTGAAGCGTAACTTTCTTCAGACGCGGGCTGTATTTTTTCATTTCAATGCGTTCCGGGTTTGTCCGCTTGTTTTTTGTCGTGCTGTAATTCCGATCCCCTGTTTCTGTGCATGCCAACGTGATATTGACTCTCATCGTTTTCCCTCCTCAAGTAAATGAAATCCTGGCAGCGGATCGTGGAATGTTGTCCAATCCCGTCCTGCCTCATCGTCTGTCAGTAAACAAAAATCGAGCCCGCTGACAATGTCAGCCTGATCCATATCAATGCCAATGAATACCAGCTCGGTCATTTTCACGCCATTTTCCAGATCCCATTGGCCCGCATGCTCAATGCCTAGTGACGGTCCGGCCTGCGACAGCAGGATAGCTGACTCGCTTCTTGTCGCCAGCCATAAAAACCCTTTGGCGCGGACGGCTTCCACCGGCCATTCCTTAATCCAATCCATCAGCCGTTCCGGATGAAACGCTTTCTGGCTGCGGTAAACAAATGAAGCAATGCCATATTCCTCGGATTCAGGAACATGCTCTTCATTCAACTCCTTGACCCAGCCCGCGCTTTGGCTTGATTTTTCAAAGTCGAATAACCCCGTATTCACTACTTTGTCCAACGCCACTTTGGAATGCATCGTTTCGATGATTTGCGCATCCGGATTCAGGGCTGCAAGCAGCTCCTTCAATCGGCTTTGTTCTTGCGGCGCCACCAGATCCATTTTATTGACCAGGATGACGTTGGCAAACTCAATCTGATCGATCAGCAAATCTGAAATTTCGCGGACATCTTGTGCAGTCGCCTCTTGGCTTCTTTCCAGCAGCGACTCTCCTGATGAAAAATCCTTCCAAAAAGCATAACCATCCACGACGGTAACCAACGTATCCAACCGGCAAATCTCCGTTAAATCGATTCCTAGCTCTTCGTCTTGATATGTAAAGGTCTGTGCCACCGGCAGCGGTTCACTGATTCCCGACGATTCAATAACAATGCAGTCGAGATCTCCAAGCTTCACCAGCTTCTCAACTTCCAGCATCAAATCTTCTCTCAACGTACAGCAGATGCAGCCATTCTGCATTTGGATAAGCTTCTCCTCGGTTTGAGAAAAGCCTCCTTGCTGGATCAGAGCAGCATCTATATTCACTTCACTCATATCATTGACGATAACTGCGACTTTCAGGTTTTCCCGGTTCTGAAGCAAATGATTGAGCAAAGTCGTCTTGCCCGCTCCGAGATAGCCGCTCAGCACCGTGACCGGAATACGTTTATCCATGATGGCACTCCTCCTTTTCTTTTTTTCTTAAATAGTAATGATTACGCTTTATATTGTATAAAAGAAAAAGGAGGAAAGCAAGCCTTTATTTTTCAAGCTTCTGAAATAATCTCTGCAGGGAAAAATAATAGGCTCCTCTCTATTTTTTTTGCCATTGGATCTATGCTCCATTGTCTATTGCACCGGGATTTCTATTGCTCTTTGCAGGTTGCGTAAAATTTAAGAAGGAAAATTCTTTTTGCACTTCTCCGAAAAAAAATGCGTTTACCCCGAAAAACAAGGGGGTAGATTATGATTACCTTACTTTACAGGTGATCCATCACTATTAGGAGGAATTGGACATGACAAACAAAAACACAACATTTATTCAAGCATATGATGTACAAGCAGAGGTTTTGCATAAAATCAGTGAGTTGAAAGCACAAGGCTATAAGGAAGAGGATATGTATGTAATTGCGAAGCATGACGAGCAATTATCCATGGTCCAGGGCCAAACAGATGTTCATTTGACTACACAGGAAGACGATAATATGATGGGCAAATTCAAATCCTTTATTTCCGGAGAGGATTCCACTCGGGACGCCTTTACACAAATGGGATTAGGCGCCAGCGAAGCGGATGATTATTACCGCCAAGTGGAAAACGGCAAGCTCGTGCTCTATGTCAATAGTGACTATGGTACGTCCTACAAACCATATACAGGCACTCAGGAAAGCACCGGAACAGCAAATACAACCACGTCCGGCAG
This sequence comes from Planococcus sp. BI3, assembly GCF_056680115.1. NCBI lineage: Bacteria > Bacillati > Bacillota > Bacilli > Caryophanales > Caryophanaceae > Planococcus > Planococcus sp. BI3. The sequence goes on along the minus strand of NZ_CM155266.1, from coordinate 3,038,746 downwards.
CCACAATGAAGAAGAACATCTGCGCCTTCACGAAGAGCGCTTGAATGTTGATAAAGAACGCGTGCAGACAGGCGAAGTGAACGTCGGCAAGCATGTTGTAGAAGAGCAGCAGACCATCGAAGTGCCGGTGGAACGCGAAGAGGTTTATATAGAGCGCCGGCCGGTAAACGAGGAAGCCCGCTCCACAGATCGCGGCTTTACAGATAAAGACGCTTACGAAGACGGGGAAACCATTCACATCCCGCTTTCCGAAGAACGGGTCGAAGTCAGCAAGAAAAACGTCGTCAGCGAAGAAATTGTCGTTGGCAAGCGCAAAGTCCAGGATACCGAAGTTGTGAATGAGACGGTGCGCCGCGAAGAAGCGGATATCGATGAGCAGGTAAAACACAAAAAAGATGAGCGCAAATCATTTTAACAGGCAGCAAAAGGCGCCTCCGGAAGGTCGTATCCGGAGGCGCCTTTTTTTCTGCCTTGTTTCCTAAGGTTTACCCGTTGCACGGCTGAGGGTAAATGAACTTTAACGAAGTTAATTGGTGCAACTGACATGGAGGGATTAAGCATGGAGAAAAAAGGAAACAAACTTGTCGGCCTTTTTGATGCGCAAGCGCAGGTATTGATCAAAATCGGCGAATTAAAAGCAGCAGGATACGAAGAAGAGGAACTGTATATGGTAGCGAAGCACGACGAACAGATCAATTTGCTGATCGCCCACACTTCTGTCCATGTCGACACACAGGATCGGGATAATTTCAAAGGCAAAGTCATCGCTTTTTTAGCCGGAGAAGACATCACGAAAGATGCCTTTAACCGAATGGGATTAGATGCGGAAGAAACGGATTATTACTTCCTGCAGGTCGATAGCGGCAAGCTTCTTCTCTATACCCGTGAAGCACCTGCAGCTGCCCCTCAATCCGAGACAGCATCCCAGCCAGATGCCCAAAGTGTTCCGGCACCTCTTTCTGATGCCGAAGAACAAAGCCTCGTTCTTCATGAAGAACGGCTGAACATCGAAAAAGAGCAGGTGCAGACAGGCGAAGTCCATGTCCAGAAGCAGCTGGTGGAAGAGGACAAAGAAATTCAGGTACCTGTGGAACGGGAAGAAATCACCATCGAGCGGCGTACCCTTTCTCCAGGAACGGATACGGTAACAGACGAACAGGTGCTGACACCGAAACAAGCCTATGAAAAAGGCGATGCCATCTATATCCCGCTTTCCGAAGAACGGCTGGATATCGGAAAAAAGAAAGTAATTCGTGAAGAAATCGTCATCGGCAAACGCAAAGTCAAGGACGTCCAGGTCATCAATGAAACCGTCCGCCGGGAAGTGGCGGATGTAGAAGAAAATGGAGTTGTCCGTAAAGCAGATGGATCATAAACAAAAACAAGGCAGCCGGAAAGGCTGCCTTGTTTTTGCTGAACGCTTTAAGAAAAACTATAAAAATCCTTCTCCAAAGCGCCATTCATATTTCAAGCAAAAAGGTCTAATTTTTTAGAAGCCGCCACCCATAGCAGGAAGCAACATACTAAAGAACAAAATAAACAGTCCGACAATGACGGCGACTACCAATACCGTAGGAATGAGGATGATGAAAAATCCCTTCCATGCAGAAAACCTGTGCGCTTCCCCTATTGCCTTGCACTGAATAATGAAAGTCCAGATAGAGACGATTCCTAAAATAAGAAGAAAAATCAGTGAAAGTGAATCAGAAGCTGTGAATGGCACTTCATCCTGCTGCAGAAAATAGGTTTCCGGAAATAGCAATATCCACAAAATGAAAACTGGAATGAGCCAGATTTGCGGAATCTGTCCTGCCAGTACTGCCCGGAACATATCTGTATAGGTTGATTGCCCTTTAAACAGCTTACCCAAAAGAAGATAAATGCCTGCACCAAGGGCCGTGCTGACTACGACGCCAATCGGTCCGAAGAAAAGGGCTAACAGCAACAGCCCCAAGACCGGAAACGCCTGCTCAGAATCCAGGCTGCTTAGCAGTCCGGCACTAAAGCCTGCAAGTACGATTAGCAGAAAAATAAAGCCGGATGACTTTTCTTCGATGACGTAGCGGACGACAGCTCGGGGGCGTGTCCAAATTGCGGTAAATGGATTTATGCTTTCATAGTTCTCTGTCTTGTTCAATTTAATTCCCACCTTTTTATCTATTGTTTCTATTCAAACACACTGGAATAATAATGTAAATGATAGAAAATATACCCATCCATTAAATCCAGTAGCAGCTTCTGTTCAAACTAGAAAAAAGGCAGTCTCAGACGGAGACTGCCTTTTTCAACCAACTATTCTTCTATGGACACTTGATTTATTTCAAACGATCCTGCCTATTCCTTTTTCATCCGTTCCCGAATCCCGCCTTCCACTTCTGTCCCTTTTTCCATCGGAATGTAGAGGCTGCCATTGGTCGGTCCAGCTGGCGGCGCATCTTCTATGACCTTTTGGACAAATTTGGCGTTTAATTTTTCTGTGGCACCCGGAAGGATGTGGCTGGAAACGACCGATGCTTTCGATTTGGCACCGACCGCGACAGTTTCCTGTGGCTTATCGATCAACCCGATGATGGCCTCAACGACAATTGCCGGATCGTCCATCGGTTTCATTTCCGCGGCATGCCCTGTGTAATTTCCCGTATGTTCAAACCAAGGCGTATCCGTCGCCCATGGCAGCACCGTGCAGACATGAATATCCTCAAAGCCTTCCAGCTTCACTTCTTCGTTCAGCGCCGAGCTGAGTCCCAATACCGCATGTTTGCTGGCGCTGTATCCGGTGTAATAGGGAAAAGCGATTTCACTCGTAATAGAGCCTATATTGATGAGCGTACCGCGTTTCGTTTCTTTGAAATGGCGCAACGCAAAATGGCTGCCATTGATGGTTCCTTTGACATTGATATCGACCACCCGCGCCAAATCCTTGATTGGGATTTCGGTGAAGGGTCCAATTGCGCCAACACCGGCATTATTGATCCAGACATCTATTTTGCCGAACCGGTCAAGCGCTGCTTCAAAAAGACGCGCCACCTGCTCTTCCTGGCTGACATCCGTCGTCACCGCAATTGCATTCGGCCCCAATTCCTCTGCCAGCTTTTCAAGCAGCCCAGTCCGGCGCGCAGCCAAGACCAGGTGAGCCCCCTGTGCTGCCAGCTCCCTTGCTACACCTTTTCCGAATCCGCTGGAAGCACCAGTGATCACTACGGTCATTCCTTCATGGGATTTCTTTTTTGCCATTTCCTATTCCTCCTTGCTTCTGCATTCGGTCATTCTTTGGCTTTCAGCCGTTCCCTTAGATTTCCTGATACCTCTGTCCCTTCTGGCCGCGGATCATAAAGACTTCCGGATGTCGGCGGAGCAGGAGGTGCTTCCTGGATCATTTTCAGCAGCGAACGTCCCGTCAATCCTTTTGTTGCCTTTGGAATCAGCGCACCTGCAACCGCGATGCCTTTGGACTTGGCACCGATTTCCACCACTTTTTTGGGATTATCAATCAACCCGATGATCTCGTCAACCACTTTCTGCGGGTCATCCGCCGGTCCCACAATGATTTCATGGCCACTGTAATTGCCGGCATGCTGTGTCCAAGGCGTATCTGTCACCCACGGATCCACCGAACAGACATGGATGTCATCAAAACCGTCCATCCTCATTTCCTGATGCAGGCCATTGCTCAAACCCGAAATTCCGTATTTGCTGCCCGTATACGCGGCGCCAAAAGGCATCGGTGTTTTACTGGCGAACGAAGAAACATTGATCAACGTTCCGTACCGCTGCTTCTTGAATTGATTCAACGCATAATGGCTGCCGTAGATGGTGCCCAGGAAATTGATTTCCACCGTCCGGTTCAAGTCCCTCAACGGCGTATCGGTGAAGGAACCGTATGTTCCGATGCCCGCGTTATTGATCCAGACATCGATGCTGCTGAAAACGCCCATCGTCGTTTCAAATAGTTTTGCGACGTCCTCTTCCCGACTGACGTCAGTCGTCACCGCAATTGCATTGGGTCCGCACGCTTCTGCCAATGCTTCAATTTCCTTTGTGCGGCGCGCTGCCAGGACGACGTTGGCCCCTTCTGCCGCCAGCTGCTGGGCCACGCCTTTGCCGATTCCGCTCGAAGTTCCGGTAACGACGATCGTCAATCCTGCATATATTTTTTCAGTAGACATGTGAATCCCTCCTAGCATTAAACCGGCACTTACTGCCGGCTCCATCTTCGGAACTGCTGTTTCAATGAATTATGGACATTTCGGACATCGCTGTTCCCTCAGGCAGAGGTGTATTGGATGCAGCTGGAAGTTTTTCGCCAAAGGGCGCCAAATTCGAAGTTTCTCTTTATTGCTTACTAAGTACCCCTTTCTCCTCAACAAAAACGCTTTTTAGAGTGGTTCAGAAAGTCTTTTTCAGGGAATCAGAAAGACTAAACGAGAGGAGTGAGCTTATGTTGCTTGAAGGTTTTCAGTCAACGGCAATCGATACAGGCGAAGCAGAAATTTTTCTGCGCTACGGAGGACAAGGGCCGCCGCTGCTTCTGCTCCACGGCCATCCGCAAACCCATATGATGTGGCATGAACTGGCTCCACGGCTGGCAAAGGACTATACCGTGGTGTTGCCTGACCTGCGTGGATATGGAGACAGTTCCAAGCCCGAATCCAGCCCTGACCATTCAACTTATTCCAAACGAAGTATGGCGGAAGACCAAATAGCGGTCATGAAACAGCTCGGATTTTCCCGCTTTGCTGTTGTCGGGCACGACCGTGGTGCACGGTGCGCATACCGCTTGGCGCTCGACTATCCGGAAGCGGTGGAAAAGCTCGCTGTCATGGACATCATCCCGACCGGCGAAACCTTCAGAAGAGCCGACAAGGATTTTGCCATGGGGTATTGGCATTGGTTTTTTCTCGCCCAGCCTTTTGACTTTCCAGAACGGGTAATTGGACAGAATCCCGATAACTTCTACTTCCAGGGCACGCGCCATCTGTTCCATCCTGAAGCGCTCACGGAATATTGGCGCGCCATCCATAACCCTGGAACGATCCATGCCATGTGCGAGGATTACCGGGCCGCAGCGACAATCGATTCCGAACTGGACGAAGCCGACCGGGGAACCAAAAAAATCGCTTGCCCGGTCCTTGTCCTATGGGGTGAAAAAGGGGCTTTGCCGAACTGGTATGATGTGCTGGCTGTCTGGAAAGACTGGGCGGATGAGGTAACAGGTCGCGGCATTGACTGCGGGCACTATCTTGCGGAAGAGGCGCCTGAGGAAACCTATGAAGAGATCCGAAAGTTCTTGAGAACGTGAAAAAGGGCAATCCAGGTTGGATTGTCCTTTTGAGATTATCCAGATTTCCTCTGAAACTCCGCCTCGCATCTATGCGCATAGCAGTAAGCGCGAAGCGAATTCTGGCTGAACGGTTGCAAATCTTTTTGAACGACTGCAAATTGGAATGAACGGTTGTAAATTCTTTTGAACGACTGTAAATTCGGCTGAGCGACCACAAATTTATTTAAACGCCCACAAATCCAAACTGCCTGTATATAAAGACAGCCAAAAGCCCTTCGCCGACTCCTGGCAAAGGGCTTTTCCATAAGATTTGATCCAAATCACTCTATGACTCTGCAATCCCATACTCTAAACCTGTTCCACAGCAGTCCAGCTAGCAAATTTGCCTGCCTGCTGTCCCGCAATTTTCCCGAATACAGCACCCGCCATCAAGCCAGCGCCTCCAGGATAATTTTCGTAGAACAGCCCGCCCGCCGCTTCACCTGCTGCGTACAAGCCATTGATTTTTTCGTACATGGTGTTTTGCACTTCAGCTTGTTCGTTGATTTTCAAGCCGCCGAACGTGAACGTGATGCCACAGGTGACGGCATAGGCTTCAAATGGAGCGGTATCGAGCGTATTCGCCCAGTTGCTTTTATCAACAGCCAATCCAGTGGTGCCGCGTCCGTCTTTTTCATTCGGATTGAACGGCACTGCTTGGTTAATCGCTTCGTTGTATGCATCAATTTCCTGAAGGAATTTGGCCTTGTTGATGCCTTCCATTTTCTCTGCAAGTTCTTCGAGTGTATTGGCTTTGACTTTCGTCACTTGCCTGCCTTTATATTCTTCACGCAGCAAATGCGCCACTTTTCTATCAAAGACCTGCCACGCACAGCCGTCTTTTTGTTCCAGGATGCGCCGCCCGTATTTGGCATAGGTGTAATTCCGGAAATCCGCGCCCTCGTCCAGAAAACGCTGGCCATCGGTATTGACGATGACACCGAATGGATAACTCAGCCGCTGGAACCCTTCCTCAAAATCAGGCAAGTAGCGGTCGCCTGTCACGGCATGCGCCATCGACCAGTTGCCGGAGGACAGTGCCCCGATATCCAAGGCCATCTGAATCCCTTCGCCGGTATTGTAGCGGCTGCCTCTCGTATGTACCGTATCCCATTTTGGGCCGAGGTATTTGGTGCGCATTTCGATATTGGCATGGAAGCCGCCGGAAGCAATCACTACTGACTTCGCCCGGATCAGCTTCGTTTTCCCCTGCTCCTTGACGATGACTCCCTGCACGCCGTCGTCATCCTGCAGAAGGCTGATCGCCATCGTCCGGTAGAGGATCTGTACACCAAGATTGCTGGCCCGCTTATGCAGAGCTTCCACCAAGCCATGGCCCCCGCCGACCGATTCCAGGATCATGCCGCCCCAGAACTTGAAGATGCCGTCGACCTTGAACGCCTGCCGCCCATATATGGGAATGAATTTGATGTCATGGCCCGTCAGCCATTTCATGGTTTCGAAGCTTTCGCCAGTCAGCAGAGAAGCCAGCTCCGGATCCGTTTTATAATTGGTCATCCGGCACATATCGTCGTAATACTGCTCTTCACTGTAGCTGCCGAAATCAACCGTCTTCAATTCCTCTTCGTCCAGTTCCGGGATGATTACCTGGATATCCTCCACACCCCTATAGGCAAAGCGGATGGAACCGTGCGTATAGGTGGTGTTGCCGCCTTTTTGCTGTTCCGGCGATTTTTCCAGCACGATGACGCGCGCCCCCTGTTCCTGAGCGGAAAGCGCCGCGCACATCGCCGCGTTCCCGGCACCGATGATCACCACGTCGGTTTCATAATCGGTCGATTGTTGAGTCTTCACGGTAACACCCCTCAGCTGTTAAATTTTCTTGCTAAAGAATGACTGGATCAGCTCGTGGAAACTGTCCTTCATTTCAAGTTGCGCCCAATGTCCGCATTGTCCGAACACATGAAGCTGGGCATTGTGGAGATGCTCTGCCAGATAATAGCTGGATTCCACCGAACAGACCTTGTCATTCAAACCATGCACCAAGAGCACCCGGTTCTTGATCCGATTGAGCGCTACGGTTGGGATTGGAACGGCTGCTGTAGCGAAAATCGAATCATTTGAACGATGCACTTCCGGACGCATCGCCGTTTCAAAGCGTTCCTCCAGAAGGCCCTCGATGACCGGACTCATTTTATCCGCATCGTAAACGAACCAGCTCATGATCTGCTTTAATTTCTTTTTCGAAGGATTGTCGTAAAAGCTTTTCGCACGCGCCAGTTCAAAACTCAATTTGGTGTTCGGCGTCCCGCCTGGTCCCATCAGCACCACTTCATCAAAACGCTCCGGATACTCAATCAATAATTCCAAGGCGATCGAACAGCCCAGCGAATTGCCGACCAAGTGGACTTTCTCCAGCTCCAGGTGGTCCATCAATTCAAGGACTTGCTCTACCCACTGGTCCATCCACTGCTGGCGGTTTTTCAACGGCTGTTCCGGATGGCTGCTTTTGCCGAATCCGTATAAATCAGGTGCCAGGCAGCGGTAGTTTTCGCTGACGCCCTCGAGCGCTTTATGCCAGTTGACGACGGCGGTCACGCCAGGACCAGATCCGTGAAGAAATAGGATCGTCTCGGTGTTCTGCGCGCCTGACTGATTCAAGAAAGTTGCAAAATTTTCTGTTTGGATGATTTCCTGTGTGATTTCATTGGTTACAATCGCCATGGCCATTCCCCTTCCAATCTATAATGCTTCTATCGTTTCTTTGACTAATTGTTTCTTATCTATGCTGTCTCCCCAGTAAGTATTGCCGAAAGCCCGTTCACTTTCCGTCCATTCGACAGGCTCCCAATCCGGTTCAAAGATCAAGTAGCTGCCCGTGAACAGTTCCACGCGGCAGCCGCTGCCCGGATCTGTAACGTATAAATACAGTGCCTGGGAGATGGCATGTTTTCCTGGGCCGACAAAGTCGAAATGATGCTCTCTTAAAATATCCGCCGCGCGCAGAATATCCTGCGAATCATCCAGCCAATAAGAGATGTGGTGTAGCCTGGCTTTTGTCGGGGTTTCCGGACGGGACACCAACGCTACGTCATGGACCAATTGCGTGACGCTCATCCAGCCGGCCAGTACATTTCCTTCGTCGCTGATCAAATACTCCCGCATCTTGAATCCCAGCACCTCTTCCATGAATGAATACGTCGCGCTCGATTCAGCGGATGTGTGGAGATTAACATGATCCAGGCGCCGAGGAGAGATGCCCTTTGCCCATGACTTATAAGTTTGGTTCTTCAGGACCGACCGGCGATGTTCATCCACCGGAGGACGCTCTACATCGAAATACAGATTGAACGTATGGCCGCTCGGCACTTGAAAGCTGATGGATTCGCCGATGCCAGGCGTTTTCCAGGCATCAACCTGATCGGCTTTGATCCCCTGCTCTTCAAGCATGGCCTGAAAAGCAGCAACATCTTCCTTAGTCTTCGTCCGCCAGCCGATGTGTTTCACATGTCCACGGTCTCCCTGTTGGATCGACAAAGTATGGTGCTGGAAGTCGCCCCAGGCGCGCAAATAATGCACGCCATCTTTTGCTTCTGTTTCTTCCAGGCCGATGATGTCTTTGAAAAACACCAGCGACTTTTCCAAATCCGCCGATACCAGCGAAATATAGCCCAATTTTGCAATTTCCGGTTTCACGATAAACCCTCCCCTAACTGGTAAATGCATATATTCAATAACGGATTGCGTTTGACTCGAGTCCGGCCAATACACGCCCGAAGTTTTCTTTGGTGATCGTCGGTGACAATGAGCGATGCGTATGCAAAGTCAGGAAATCGAGCAGGATCCGCTGCATCGGATGGCCGTTGTAGACAAATCCAGAACCGCTTGCCGACAACAGGATATCCATCGCTTCTTTTAATAATTGGTTGGCATAGCCGATATCAGCCAGCGTTTTCACGCGTTCGTGGCGCGGCATGTATTCTTTTGCAGCTGCACTGGCATCCAAAGCATCCGCCACTTTATAGAAGAATATTTCAGCAGTCTCGATTTTCAGCGCCACATCCGCCATTGCGGTATGTGTGCTTGCCGCATCTTTTACAAATTCCACGCCCATATGTGCTGCACGGCGATTCGGCAAAGTCTGTTCGAAGAATTCCAACGCCGCCTTCAGCAAGCCCAAGCCCGGCAAGCCAAGCGACAGGATCAATGCAGGGAACAAAGCCGTGTTGTAAAGGGGGATATCACGCAGATGCGCAGATTCGAAATCGCCATCAAGAGCTTTCACGAACGATGTGCAGCGGCGTTCCGGAATAAAAACATTGTTCATCTTGACGCTGTTGCTGCCTGTTCCTTTCAAGCCCATCACATGCCAGTCATCCATGATCTCCATTTCAGAAAATGGCAAGGTCATCAATACCTGGTCGATCATCTTGCCTTCATCATCAATGATCGGCATTCCAAAATAGCCCCATGTCGCGTGCAGAGATCCCGAACAGAACATCCAAAATCCTTCTTCGATCATATAGCCGCCTTCCACCTTTTTGGCGATGCACTTGCGCGGTTCGTAAACTCCTGCAAACAGGACATCATCTTCGTTCTTGCCAAAAATTTCTTCATGGGTTTCTTCGCCGAAAGATTCAGCAACCATCAACTCGCGGATGGCGCATAATGCCACAATCCACCCTGTCGAACCGCAGCCTTTGGAAATTTCAACAACCGCTTCACTGTAGTCGCGCATAGACGTTTCAAGCCCGCCATAACGTTTCGGGCGCAACATTTTAAATATGCTCAATTCCTTTAATTCATTCATAGTAGCTTCTGGGATACGGCGGATTTCTTCAGTTTCTTTAGCGCGCTCCCGTAATGCAGGAATCAGCGATTTCGCCGCTGCCACTACATCGGCTTCACTTTGTTGTTGGATAACTGGATTCATTTTTCCCACTCCTCTTCAGCTTTTTCTTTCTGTCTCTAATTTAAAGAAATTTCTGAATAAATTAAAGATGAAAAAGCATTCGATTTCTGGTCCTTTTCCAATAGATTTTATTAGTTTTCTGAAAATGGAAGCGCATTAATCGAATTTTTCCAATGATTATTTTTTAGATACTGGATAAAGACCATAAAAAAGCATTGCCAAAAGCCGGGTCTTTCAGCTTCAGGCAATGCCTCCTGTTTTTTCTGTACAAATTAAACGTCGATGTCGCCAAGGATTTTCAAAGCATCCAGCATCAATAACAACTCATAGGCCACTGTCGGATTGCGCAATTCTTTGCCGAGCAGTTTTTCAATCCGGGTGATGCGGTACATCAGCCCGCTCATGGACAGTGACAAATCACTGATGGACTGCTGCAGATTTCCGCCATTTATCAGGAAGACGTACAATGTTTTCAGCAGTTCGTCGCGTTTATGGTCTTTCAGCTCAAAAATCGGGTCCAGCTCTTTTCGTGCAATGCGGCGAATGGACAGCATATTTTTCGAATTGATCAAAGAGCCGATGATGCTGACATCTTCAAAAGAAGCGATTTGGTCTTCCGAGTTGAGCCGCAAAGCCACCCGCGACTCTTCCAGGCTTTCTTCGATTGTTTCAATCGACTCGCTTTCACTGCTCAGTGCGACCTGGAACTCCGCATGGCGATGCTCTTGACGCAGATGCTTCAGGATATTTTCAATCATGTAGCGCAATCGGTCGACTTTAGGCAACAGCATGAGAATATGGCCTTCATATTCTGTAATGAGGATTTTATAGCTTTGCATCTCCAAATAGCGGCTGATCGATTGGATCGCCTGCTCCAAGAATTCCACTTTTGAAACATCGAGATGCTCCGAGGAACATTTTAAGGTCGCAATGTAAAAAGGTTCCTTCAAGTCCACTCCCATGTAATACCCGCGGTAAACCATGCTCGGCACAGACGTATATTGCTTGAGCAGCAGCTGCTCGAAAAAATATGCCTTGATGTTTTCAACAGCTTCCAGACTGGTTTTTTCATTCAGGAATAAAAGAGCCGCAGACGTAGCCGCACGCTGAATGAACATGGTTTCGTTCTCCAGTTCCACTGCTTTGTCGAGATAGAAGAAAGTGATATAGCCAATGGCTTTTTTCTGGACGATGATCGGTGACACAAGACGATTATGCATTTTGCCGCGAATGACAAAAGTTCCTGTGTAAGTGGAGGGCAGGAGTTTGCCGCTCTTGGTTTTATTGATGGTATTCCGGAAATCATCACTTAAATTCCGGTATTCGGTTTCATCCAGCCCTCTGTATACTCGGGACTCGAAATTCAGGTCTTCAATGGAAACCGGGATGTTCAGCGTGTCGTAGATGGTGCCAATGATGTCTTCGATTGAATCACCATCCGACAGCTTGGAGGTCAGCGTATCGTGAAAGGCTGCCGCTCGTTCGATATAGTTTTTTTGCTCGACCACTTGTTCATAAGTAACGTTCAGCTCGTCAATAAAACGGCTTTTTTCATACAGCCCTATTTCTTCCCGCATCTCCGGCTCATCCCAGTCTTCCTCCAACCGCATTTCAAATGTGCAAGTGGAATCCCCTTTGCCGCGGCATTCCACTTCTTTGATGAAGACACGGCGATTGATGATGGTCGAAGTGAAACCGCTGCCAAATCCTGTTAAAGTATGGCATACCGGACAAGCTGAAAGCCCGTGATTCTTGACATGCTCTTCCACTTCAAAAGAGTCTATCCATTCACCCTTTGCCGAAATCGACAGCAAGTTTCCCTGTTCATCCATTTCGACTGAACGATTGGAAATCAAGTTTGATATTTGGCCGGTTTGAAAATGCAATTCTCCAGCTTTCTCAAGCATCTCTTTTATCGTTCCGCCGGCTTTCAAGACATCTTTCGCATGTGCTTGGCCTAAATTCCAGCCATAGCGCAATAAAAATGATTTTGCCCGCTTCATTCCCAGGTTTTCAATCAGTTCTTTCCGCAATAATCCGAATGTCGCGGAAGTCGTCGATATCTTTTTATCTTCCAAATGCTTGAACTCCTCCAACTGTCTCATCAAATTCCCCCTTTGATCACAGTTCTATTTCACTACAGCATATTTAATAAAATAAATGGATAGCCTTATAACTGATTTAGAAGACAGCTCCATTATACAAAATTTTAGATAAAACTGATAATTTATTGTGATATAACGATATGCCAAAAAACCTCCGTCTGCGAGGAGGTTTTTATAGCTAGATTTGAAGGCCAGCTTTGACCGATAATCCGTAATCAAGGCCGGCATGGATATCGCTTTCTTTATTGTAGAAGCCGCGCAATTTTTTCACCGCTTCTTCCGGCGGCTTGGCATTGAAATAGCCTTTTCGCGTCATGGTAACCCCCGAATTCACTTTCAGATCCGTCATGGTCTCGCACATTTTGATGCCAGCTGCAAAAGAGTCGACAATCGGTACATCTCCAATCCGTGAAATGCCTTGTGTCGCGAGAAAGACGTTCATCGGTCCTTCTCCAGGAATAATCACGTCTGCGCCCAGCGCAATCGCCTTTTCCGCACTTTCGATAAAACTGTCGATGACTGGCTGTGGATTCTCAAATCCTGCCAGCACCTCGTAAAATCCGACAGAGGTTTGGACGATCGGTCCAAGCTTGCCTCCTAAGCCATAGCGATTGGCGTTCTGGCGCAATTGGTCGGCCAGTGGCTCCAGAAAATTGACGATGCCTATTGTGTCTCCAAGCATGGAAGCGATATGGAACGATGCCTGGCCGTAGCCAATCACCGGAATATCCACCAGCGTCCGGGCCTCCATCAATCCGACATCTGGAATGGTGCCGATGAACATGCAATCATAGCCCGCACTTTCAGCAATCAAGGCATTTTTGACAAATTGCTCCCGGTGGAGGTTCTGCAAATAGGCGTAAGTGATGAAATGGCCCGGGTATTCGGATGGATAGGTCTCATTCGACATGCCGTGCAGCACGACTTCCACATCCGGCCTCGCCACTTTTTGGATCTGGGCAATCACGGCGTCGCGATAAGCCGGAACATGTTCGATTGAAGTCAGGCTTTGGTGCCAAATTTTCAATGGTCTCACCTCTCCTTTTATCCCGCTTTAACAGACAGTGGAGGATGAAGACCCCCACTGATTGAAGCTTTTCTTTATAAAACCGCTTGCTTCTTTAATGCACTTTGGACGGCGATGCGTCCGAAGATTGCAGCTTTGCCCAAGGAACTGCCGGTCATATAACCCGCTCCGTGGAAGCCGCCGGCAATTTCCCCGGCTGCGTACAAGCCTTCAATGGGTTCGTTATAGGGATTCAACACCTGCGCATATCGGTCGACACTGACACCCGCATATGTGGCAAGCATCGCAACCGTCGTGTGCATCGCATAAAACGGCGCCTGGCCGATCGGCTGCGGCTTGCCGAAATGATGGGTCAAGCTGTCGCGCCCAAATCCACGGTCAGCGCCATTTCTGACGTCTTCATTATAAACAGCTACTGTTTCTTTCAGATCTTCCGCCGGCAAACCGATTTTTCGGGCAAGTTCATCAAGCGTTTCTGCCCCTTCAATCAAGCCAAGCGACTGGAGTTTGGCGAAATCGTAGAGGGCATCGCCCGCGACGCCTTGCTCCATAATCGCCTGGTCCCAAATTTGGTAAGTGAGTTTGTCCGGTTGTCTCAACGCTTCCGTTCCGATCAATTTATAGGAGATCGATTCATTGACAAAGCGTTTTGCTGATTTATTGACGATGATGGCGCCTTTGTAGAATGCCAATGCCTGTGATTTCCGCGGGCCGTCTGCTGTCGGATGAAAACCGAAAGTGCCTTTCAGGTACGGAAAATCGCGGAGCCAGGCACCTTGTTCACTGGCAAGCCGGATGCCGTCACCGACATTTCCTGCGCCGCCGATTCGTAAAGCGCCATCCAATTGCGGAGCAAATGCGGACAGCAGTTCTTCACTTTTTGAAAATCCGCCTGAAGTCAACAGCACTCCATTTTCCGCTGTTGCAGTGAAGGTCTGCCCCTCGTGTTCATAGACCACTTCCGCAACCCGGCCTGCTTCGTTTTTCCGAAGGCGTTGAACCTTGGACTGTGTTTTGAAAATGACATTTCCGGATTTTTCCGCTTTTTCGTATAAGGCCGTAATGGCTTGAAGCGGCGTGATCGTATGCCCACGCGGCACACTATGCCCGCTGACCGCCTGCACTTTATGGAACTCGACACCTTGGGCAACCAGCCATTGATAGGTCTCAAACTGATGCTCGCCATAAGCCTCGACCAAATCGATTTCATTTTTCCCTTCACCGACCGCCAGCATGTCCGCGACCAGAAATTCCGTTTGATCGTCAATTCCTTCACGCTGCTGAATATCGGTTCCGGCAAAAGCCATATAGCGTCCGCTCAGCAGGGAACTGCCCCCGAACTGCTCTTCCTTTTCAAGCACCAGGACGCTTGCCCCTTGCCCAGCCGCTTCCGCCGCTGCACATAAGCCGGCCATTCCCGCTCCGACAATGATGAGGTTAAAGGTATTTTCCATGAGCTTTACACAGCCTTGGTGGTAAGCTGCTCCAAAACTTCAAGGGCGGCTTCACAGACCTGCATGTCATGCGTGTAATGCCCGCCGCTGACGCCGATTCCGCCAATCAATTCCCCGTCGATCTTGATCGGGTAGCCGCCGCCGAAAATAACCAAGCGCTCTGTATGTACCAGGCCATGCAATAACGGTGGATCATCCTTCAAGCGGTCATACCATTCATGTGTCGCACGGTTATAAGTTGCTGCTGAAAAGGCTTTGTTCTGTGCGATATCCAGGCTCAATACCGGCGCATTGTCCATTGCTGAGAAAGCTTTAAGGTTTCCGACTCTGTCGACAATCGAGATGCTGAAAGGCATGCCCAATTCTTTTCCTTTTTCTACTGCAGCCTCCAATAGTTTAGTGGATAATTCAAGGCTGATGTTTTTTGATGAGATTGCTGATACGAATTCAGTCATTTTTATCGTTCCCTTCAATTTTTATTTTTGTAAGCTGGCGATCGGCTGTCCTGCACCGAACGCTTCAATCGATGCGGCTGTAATTGCGACCATTTTCGGCAGACATAAGTCAACCACTACATGCGCGATGTCGATCGGCTTGAGCCAGCCGCTTTTATCGACATCCATGCCCAAGTCATCAATCATTCGGGTGTCGACAGGGCCCGGATTCACTACATTTACGCGGATGCCATGCGGCTTCAACTCTTCACCCAAAGCTTTTGAAAATCCGATGATGGCGTGTTTGGATGAGATATATGCACTTCGGTTCGGCCCGCCTTTTGTCCCCCAGATCGAGCCGATATTGATGATGACGCCGTCCCTCTGTTCAATCATTCCCGGTACGACTGCTTTGCTCAAGTTGAACGGGGCATGGACATTGATATCGTGCACCCATTTCCATTCTTCCAGCGTCGTTTCTGTAAATGGCTTGAGGCTCATGACACCGGCATTATTGATTAGGATCGCCACTTTTCCAAGTTCATTTTCCACCGTTTCAACTGCTTGTTTCACTGCCGCTTCGTCGCCCACATCGCAAATTACCGCGATTGCCCGGACGCCATATTGCTCAGTAATCAGATCTACCACTTCCTGGCATTCATCCGCACTTCTGGCACAAACCGCCACATCCGCTCCATATGAAGCAAGCAGAATGCAGGTTTCACGGCCGATTCCACGGCCGCCGCCTGTGACCAGCGCCACTTTCCCTGTTAACAAAAGCTCCACCCCTTTTCATTAAGAATAAGATTTCACGTTTGAAGAAATAAACTTCACTGCATGCTCCCCGGAACGTTTGCCGAATACCAGGCCACGCAACACTGACGTACCGCCAGGGTATTTCCCGTAATAAAGTCCAGTCATCTCTCCTGCAGCGTAAAGGCCAGGTATCGCTTCGTTGTCATTGGATAAGACGCGGCCATGGACATCGGTCGCTATTCCACCGTTTGTAAAGACGTTGCAGCAAATGATCGGATAAGCGATATACGGCCCTTGATCAATCGGTACCGCCCAATTGGATTTGGGCGGTACAATGCCCACGGCTTTTTTGCCATCTTTTTTGTTCCATAAAAATTCGCCAGGCTGCACCGCTTTATTGAAATCTCCGACGGTCTTCGCCAGGACCTCTGCAGGAATGTCCAGTTTCTCCGCCAGCTCTTCGATGGTTTCCCCGGTTACAGGCGGCTGTTCGGTTTGCAAGGCTTCCTCGTAATTCGGAATAGCGTATAATTTTTGATCAGTGATCATATAAGCGATGTGGTTCGGCAGTTCATAGAAAATTTTCCGTGCTACCGCTTCGTACTGTTCATCAATCGTCGAGGCGCCTTCGTCGACGAACCGGTTGCCGTTCTGGTCGACAAGGATGGCGTACGGGTAAGTCATGACGCCCGCTTCTTCACGTTTGCTGCGCGGATCGACCGGCTCTGCATGGAAGGCATCCCATTGTCCGGAACCTTTGGCGCCGAGCTGCATGGCCATGCGGATGCCTTCACCTTTATTGAAGAGACCGCCTTCGGCAACCGGCGGTATCTTGTGCGCATCCCGTCCGATATACTGCGCCATCATTTCCTGGCTTCCTTGGAAACCGCCCGATGCCAGGATAACCGCGCTGACGTTCAACTCCACGGAACTGCCGCCTTTGATGCGGATTTTCAGCCCTGAGACTGCTCCTTCTTCATCGAGGCTCAAATTCCAGGCCGTCGCTTCATAGATGATTTCCACACCGAGTGCCCGTGCACGCAGCGACAGTGTGTCGATCAAGGCGCGCCCACCGCCGACCGGCAACAAGCGCGGTTTGGCTGACGTCAAAAACATCGTCGGCAAATAGTCGAACCCGACACCTTTCGATTCGACCCAGCGCAAAGTCGGTCCGGCATGGTCATAGAGTGTTTCGATATACTGGCGGTCCGAGAAATTATCCGAAAACGCCATCATGTCTTCCTTAAAGTTCGGTGCCGGTTGGTCGATGGTTTCCATGCGCATATAAGCCGCTGTCCAACGCGAGTTGCCGCCCCGGTTATCAAAATCCGCCCGCTCGATGATGGCGATCTTCAATTGCTGATCCTGTTCCTTCGCTTTTTCTGCAGCTGCCAGAGCCGCTGCAGTACCTGCTGCACCACAGCCGATAATGGCAATATCATAGTCGATTTCTCTCGTCATCGTTTGCGCGCCTCCTCTAGTACATCAAATTCAAGGTATTGCTTTTCCCATTGTTTGATCTGCTTGAGCTTGAACAGCTCCTGCCGTTCTTCCCACGTACAGATAAACTCATGGATGTTCTCCTGTGACTTATCCTGCTGCAGGATTCCCAAGCTTTGTTGAATGCCTTTGATAGCTGAACGCAATACGGTATTGGCACAAAGCATGATCTGGAAGCCCATCTTTTCCGCTCTTTCCAGCGAAACCAGCGGCGTGCTGCCCCCTTCAACCATATTGATGATATGGGGGATATCCGGAACCTGTGCCGTGATCTGCATCAGCTGTTCAACGGTTGTCGGCGCTTCAACAAAAATGACATCCGCTCCCGCTTCCTTATAGGCATTGGCCCGGTCGATCGCCTCTTCCATGCCGTAAATGGCCAGGGCATCGGTTCTCGCGATGATCGATAGGTCCTCGGCTTGGCGTGTATCGACTGCCGCCTTGATTTTATTGACCATCTCTTCTTTTGAAATCACTTGCTTGCCGCCGAAATGGCCGCATTTCTTAGGAGCTACCTGATCTTCAAACTGGATCGCCGAAGCACCAGCGCGCTCCAATTGTTTAACGGTGCGCATCAAATTCAATGCATTGCCGAAGCCGGTATCACCGTCTACAACGATCGGCACATTGGTGACATCCGACATGCGGGCCACCACATCCGCTATTTCAGTGACTGCCGTCAGTCCGACATCCGCCCAGCCGAGCTGTGCATTGGAAATTCCTGCGCCGGTTGCGTAGATAGCGGGAAATCCGAACTCCTCAATCATCCGTGCCGTCATTCCGTCATAAGCACCCGGCAACAAAAATGCATTCGGCTGCTCGAGCAATTGTTTAAACTGTTTATTTTTCGTCATCCAATCATCCTCTGCCATTGATTTATCAAGCGAAGCTGAAGACGTTTTCTTCAACTTCCTTATGCCATTTGATTGTCATGCGTTTGTCTGAAATAAAGCCGATGCGGTTGAAATTGATCTGCCGGTCGTTTGTCACCTGCAGAATCCCAGTCATTTCGCGGTCGTGGCATTTCAGCGTGACGACGTATTCACCCGCTGCCGGCAAGGTATAATGCGGAAGCAGACCGTTTTCTGGGCACCATTCAATGGTGTAGGCTTCACCCATCATGTTCTGCAGAAACTCGATATCCCCAGTCGCCAGCTTTTCGCGGATCCGCGTTGAGCTGATCTTCTCTCCGCAGACTTCCACTTTCGCCACTTCCGTTACTCCGAACTGGCCGCCGCCATGATCGGCAAGCGTCGTGACATTTCCCGCTCCTTTAGAGCCGTACGTATAATCAAATCCGCAGACGACATGCTGTGCATGCAAGCCAACTAAATAATCCTGTACAAATTGCTGTGGAGACAAAGCGGCGAAATCCAAACTGAATTCAACAATCAAGAACAGATCCACACCAAGCTCTTCCAGCCGCTGCTGCTTTTTCTCCAATGGCATCAAATAATCGACTTGCACTTTGCCTTTCGACAACACACTTTTCGGGTGTGGGAAAAAGCTCATGACCGACAACGGCAATCCCAGCAAGTCCGCTTTCTTCTTCGCTTCTTCAATCACGGTCCGGTGGCCTTTATGCAATCCGTCAAAAAATCCAAGGGCGATGACATGCGGCAGAAGCTCAAGCTGGTGCTGACGCAGATTTGCGTAATCGATTTCAATTGTTTTCATGAGAGTTCGCCTCTTTTCCCCTTATTTTGCTTCGATGGTGATATTGTTCAATTCCTTGTCCTGCACTGAATCTCCCCAATACGTATTGCCGACTGCCCGATCTTTCATCGTCCATTCCACCGGCTCCCAGTCGGGTTCGAAGATCAAATAGCCGCCGGTGAAGAGTTCTACGCGGAAACCGCTGCCCGGATCCATGACGTACAAGTAAAGCGCCTGTGAAATGCCGTGTTTTCCTGGACCGATGAACTCGATATTGTTTTCGCTGAGAATATCCGCCGCCCGCAGGATATCCTGTGAATCATCGGACCAATAGGAGATGTGATGGATGCGGGCCGGTGACGGCAAGGACGGCTTTTGTGCAATGGCCACATCGTGCACCAATTGCGTAACGCTCATCCAGCCTGCAATGATATCTCCATTGTCGTCCCGCAAATACTCACGCATATTGAATCCCAGCTCCTTCAGGAATTCGTAGGTGATGCCGGCATCCGTCGTCGTGTGGATATTGACGTGGTCCAAGCGTCTCGGTGAAATCCCTTTTGCCCAGGCTTTGTAAGTCTGGTTTTTCAAGACCGATTTCCGGTGTTCTTCCGGTGCCGGGCGCTCGATATCGTAATACAATTCAAACGTATGGCCGCTTGGCAGCTGGAATCGGATCGCTTCGCCGATGCCAGGCGTTTCACCAGCTGCGTAATACTCCACTTTCACGCCATCTTTTTCCAGCAGCTCCCGGAATTCCTCGACGTCCTTACGGTTTTTCGTCCGCCAGCCGATGTATTTCACATGGCCGCTGTCCCCTTTTTCAATGGATAAGGTATGGTGCTGAAAATCTCCCCATGCCCGTAAATAATGGACGCCATCAATTTCAGTCGTTTCTTCAAGCCCGATCACTTCTTTGAAGAAGTGCAGGGATGCCTCTAAATCTGGTGTCACCAACGACACATAGCCCAATTTTGCAATTTCCGGATTCGCCATTTTCTTTTCGCCCCTTTGTATGCGTTTACAATTATTTCTCTCTGACTAATAAAATTTGTAGAATATACTGAAATATTACACAAATCATTTCTAGCATACTAGAGTAGAAATTATCCGTATTGAAGGTTGTTTTCCGGTAATTTTTATTAGTTTTTCAAACAGAATCGTTTTGATATCGAATAAAATGCAGAAAAAAACGCTGTAAAGAGGGTCTCTCTCCAGCGTTTCCAATTTTTTCTATATTAACTGCTCTTTATTGAGCCTTCTTCGCCGCAAAACTCTGGGCAACATCATAAATCAAATCTTCCTGCCCACCCACTGCCTTCATGCGGCCGAGTTCCACGAGGATATCCCGTTCATCGACACCGAACTTTTGTGCGGCTGTCTGTGTATGGAGCAAAAAGCTCGAGTAGACGCCCGAATAGCCCATGATCAGGCTGGAGCCGGTAATTTCCTGTGGCCGCTGCATGAACGGGGCTACGACTTCATTCGCCACATCCATGATTTTGTATAGATCGATTCCGGTATTATAGCCGAGGCGTTCCAGAACCGCCACCATCACTTCAGTCTGTGTGTTGCCGCTGCCGGCGCCAAGCGCGCGCAGGCTGCCGTCGATATAGGTGGCACCGGCTTCAACCGCCGCTACGGTATTGGCCATCGCCATCGACAGGTTGTTATGGCCATGAAAGCCGATTTCACAGCCCACCGATTGCTTTAATGCCGTAATTCGTTCCGTCACTTCATGCGGCAGCATATATCCCGCCGAATCGGTCACATAAATCACTTCAGCACCATAGCTTTCAAAAAGCTTGGCCTGCTCGACGATTTTCTCGACACTCGCCATATGGGCCATCATGAGGAAACCGACCGTCTTCAACCCCAGTTCCCGGCCAAGTGCGATATGCTGGGCCGCAACGTCCGCTTCCGTAACATGCGTCGCCACACGGACCATTTTCGCCCCGGCTTTCACTGCCTCCTGCAGGTCTTCTGTAATGCCGATTCCAGGAATCAGCAGGACCGATACTTTTGACGTTTTGCAGACATCCGCTGCCGCCTCGATCAGCTTCAGCTCGTCCACTTTCGACAATCCGTATTGCAAGGAAGAGCCGCCCAGGCCATCGCCATGGGATACTTCGAAATAATTGACGCCTGCCAAATCCAGCCCTTTAGCCGTATCGCGGACATGCTGTTCCGTAAATGCGTGCTTCATTGCGTGACTGCCATCCCGAAGTGTCACGTCCAGTATTTCAAATGACCGTTGCGTCATTGGATTCTCCTCCTAAACCTCTGCAGCCATCAGCTGCTTCGCCATTTCGTTTGCCACTTTCGCCGCTGCTGCAGTCATGATATCCAAGTTGCCTGAATAAGGCGGGAAAAAGTCGCCCGCCCCTTCCACTTCCAAAAAGACCGAAACTTTACGGCCGTCAAATTGCGGTTCCCCACGCAGACGATAGCCAGGCACATAGCTTTGCACGTCCTTCACCATGTCATTGATCGATGCGATGACTGCCTGTTCCTGCCCTTCGTCAGCCATGAGCGCGTGAACGGTATCCCGCATCAGAATCGGTGGTTCTGCCGGATTCAGGATAATGATCGCTTTGCCTTTTTTCGCTCCGCCCACCTGCTCGATCGCCTTAGAAGTAGTGTGGGTGAATTCGTCGATATTGGCACGTGTTCCCGGACCTGCACTTTTGCTGGCGACGGTTGCGACAATTTCTGCGTATTCGACTTCCACTACACGGCTGATGGCATTGACGATCGGAATCGTCGCCTGCCCGCCGCAAGTCACCATATTCAAGTTCGGTTTCTCAAAATGCTCATCCAAATTGACAGTCGGCACAGTGAACGGACCGATCGCTGCCGGTGTCAGGTCAATGACTTTTTTACCGGCGGCCACCAACAGTTCGCTGTGATGTTGATGCGCTTTTGCAGATGTTGCATCGAAAACGATATCGACAAGCTCCAGTTTTTCCATCAAGCCGTCAATGCCGTTCGCCACCACTTCATAGCCGCGGTCAGCCGCACGCTTCAACCCTTCCGATTCCGGGTCGATGCCCACCATGACGCTCATCTGCAACGCATCGCTGCGCTCGATTTTGTACATCAGGTCCGTTCCGATATTGCCGGATCCAATAATGCCCACTTTCAGCTTTTTCACACCCGCTCACCTTCCCTTACAAACGATACCGACACATCGCCAAGTTCCCCGAAGTCAGCTGTAAAATTTTCATCCGCTTCAAAAGGAACCGCTTTTGACAACGCACCCGCCAGGATAAAATACCCCGCACGCAAAGTGATGCCGTATTCCGCTACCGCATTGGCAAGCCAGGCTACCGCTTTTGCCGGATGTCCCATCACCGCTTCACCAGTAGCTGAATCAAACCAGTCGCCATTTTTATAGGCGTTCATTTCGACAGCAGCCAAATCCACATCTTTCACATAGGTCCGTTTGCTGCCGAATACCGCTCCCGCTGAAGAACCATTGTCTGCGACGGTATCTTCAAACTTGAATTTCCAGTCTTTGATGCGGCTGTCGATGATTTCGATGGCTGGCACGACGTAGTCAGTAGCTGCCAGGACATCTTCCACTGTGACATTCGGCCCCTTCAATTCATTCTTCAGGACAAAGGCAATTTCAAACTCGACTTTCGGCTGGATAAACTGCTCCACATTGACAGAGCTGCCCTGCCCGAAAACCATCGAATCCAGGATATGGCCATAATCCGGCGTATCCACATTGAACATGTCCTGCATGACTTTGCTGGTCAGCCCGACTTTCAAGCCTTTGATTTCTGCGCCCTGCTCTACTTTTTCCTGAATCTGAAGCAATTGGATCTGGTAGGCCTCTTCAACAGAAATCGCTTCTGTTGAAGAGGTGAATGGAGCAATTGGTGCTTTGTTTTTTTCAGCTTGCTTCAGCTTTTCTGCCGCTGCTTGAATATCCATCGAATTCCACTCTCCCTTATACGACTGGTGCTTTTTCGGCTAACGCATGGTATTGGCCGCTGAAGTAAATCAACGGATTGCCTTCTTCTATTTTGAGGTCCAGGACTTCGCCGATCAATAAGGTATGGTCTCCTTCGACATGTTCCGCAACCAGTTTGCAGCTGACCTGTACTAATGCTTTCGGAATGACTGGATTGCCTGCCAACTCACCAAATGCGACTTTGCTGTCGTCTTTTACCTGCCCAGCAAACATACGGGAGTAATTTTCCTGATCCGCAGCCAGTATATTCACCGCGAATTTTTGGGATTCCTGCACTTTCGCCAGGAAGCGTGCCTTGTGCCCGATTGATACGACCACCAGCTTCGGTGTCAATGAAACCGACATAAAGGCATTTGCTGTCATGCCGGCCGGCTCGTTTTCAAACTCTGTCGTCAACACGGTAACTCCTGTTGTGAATTTGCCCATTGCATCTCGGAATAAACGATCATCCATGATGATTCCTCCTCTATTTTCGGTTTATTTTTCAGGCTTTAATGGTCGGATTATTTTCTGTCTTGGTATCTGTCTGGTCGCCCCAGTAGGTGAAACCAACGTCCATTTCGTCAAGTGTCCAAACAATCGGCTCCCAGTCCGGTTCAAAGATCAGGTAGCCGTTGGTGAAGATTTCAACACGCACTCCACTGCCTGGATCGATGGCGTAAATATACATGGCCTGCGAAATGCCGTGCTTTCCTGGCCCTACAAAATGAATGCCGTGTTCTGTCAGGATATCCGCTGCCCGCAGCAGATCCTGCGCATTGTCCAGCCAATAGGAAATGTGGTGGACTTCATTGGTGGAAGCGGCATTCGGGTCATGGCTGATGGCGATGTCATGCACTAGTGCTGTGACACTCAACCAGGCGCCAACCAAACTGCCGTCCGGTGCCTGTACGCATTCACGCATTTGGAAGCCCAGTTTGTCCATCAGGAAATCTGCCAGTTCATTGGCTGGCAAGGAAGACAGCAAATTGACATGATCGATCCGTCTCGGCGATACACCGCGCGCCCATGATTTATGCGATTGGTTTTTCAGTACTGAACGGCTTTTCGGATCTGCCAGGGTTTTTTCCATATCGTAATAGATCTCCAATGTATGGCCGCTTGGCATCTTGAAGCGGAACGCTTTGCCTTGGCCGGCTTCGATGCCTTCTTCGTTCCACGTGACGGGAGTGCCTGACTCTTCCAGAATTTTCGCAAAGCCTTCCACGTCCTCCGGTTTTTTCGTGCGCCAGGCAATATGGTCCAGTTTCGCTTCGTCTCCCTGACGAATGGTTAGGGTATGATGTTCGAAATCGCCCCACGCCCGCAGGTAATGGACGCCGTCCCGCTCTTCCGTTTCCTCTAAGCCCAATATTTCTTTAAAGAACCATAAAGATTTCTCCAAGTCCGTTGATACTAATCCAAAATGCCCCAATTTTGCGATTTCCGGTTTGCTCATCCCAAATTCCTCCTCTTGAGTCCCTTTATATACTGAAATTTCAATCTTATTTATTTAAACGAAATACGTATTCGGCTCCTGGCCGCACATGACTCTGCCGTATGTCTCGATCAAGCTGGATGGTGTGATGAAGCCGTGCAGGTGCATCGACAGGAAATCTCGGTAGACCAGTTGGAACAGGTTGTTGTTATAGGAGAACACCGAACCGGCTCCTTCTGTCAGCAAGTCGATCGCTTCTTTGCAGAGTTGGTTGACGTAGCCGAAATCAGCTTTCATGCGGATGCCTTCCTCCATCGTCAATTGCAGTCCCCGAACAGAATAATCATCCAGCATATCGACCGCCCGGTACAGATGAAGCTCAGCCGAATCGATTTTCAGCTGCGCTTGCGCCACTTGCATGTGGGTGATCGGCGCTTCGCTCATTTTTGCATAGAAAGTATTGCCGATGCCCGCTTTTTCGACGCGCTCCATATGAAGATCCATCGCCGCCTGCGCCAGTCCAAGTGCAGGAGCCACAATCGACAAGGTCAATGAAGGGACAAAAGGCGTCTGATATAAAGGAATGTCACGCAGCTGCTCGATCATGTATTCCCCTTGTCTCGCCAGGCGATCCAGCGATACGCGGTGCTCCGGGAGGAAGACATTCTCGACTTTCACGCTATTGCTTCCCGATCCCCTCAAACCCATGACATTCCAGTCATTCAGAACCGTCACTTCATGTCTCGGCAGCACCATGATGGCCATTTCCATGCCGCCTTTGCCGTCATCCACTGGGAATCCGAAATAGAACCAATCGGCATGCGGGCTGCCGGACACGAATGGCCACTGCGCTTCTTTAATCATGTAGCCGCCTTCCGTTTTCTCGATTTCACATTTGATCGGTTTAAAGTTCCCAGCCAAGATGACATCCTGTCCTTCACCAAAAATTTCATCGAGTGCCAATTGGCCGAATGCATAGGAAATCATATAATCCCGGATATTGCTAAGTGATACGAACCAGCCCGCCGAACCGTTGCCGCGGGAAATTTCCGTCACCACTTCTGTATAGGTGCGCATATTCGTCTGGTAGCCTCCGAAGATTTCCGGACGCAGGACCTTCAACAGCCCATTGCTGCGCAGCTCCTCAATCACTTCATCAGATAATTCACTATTGCGGTCAATTTCCAAGCTCAGGTCCCTTAACTTCGGAATCAACGCAGTTCCGCTTTCCACCAGCATCTTTTTGGTATCTGTCGCCATTTGAGTCAATATAAACACCCCTTATCCAATTTTTATGCGCGGTTCAATACTTTATTGCGGTTGAAGAAATCCTGGGTCAGTTTGATGAAATTCTCTCTCTGTTCGATCTGTGCCCAGTGCCCACATTGCTTGAAGACATGCAGTTCAGCATTTTCCAGGTATTCCATTACGTATAGGCTGCTTGCCAACGGAACGAAACGGTCCTGGTGTCCATGGATCAGGAAGAATTCGTGCTTCATGCGTTTGAGCGCAGAAGGCGGAACCAGCATATCGGACAATTGCGTCTTCCCGAAGTTTTCTTCGTAGGATTTGCGTACTTCCGGACGGTTGAACAGCTCCATTCGTTCTTCTACAATGCTGTCCAGTTTGTCTTCCATGCCGGTCATATCATACAAGAACCAGCTCAATAAGTTGCGCAGCGCTTTGGCAGTCGGATCTTTGTGGAAGTTCGCCAGCTTGCTGAGTTCCGGTGTCGGTTCAGTCAAACCGCCGCCAGCGCCCATTAAGACAATGCGGTCGAAACGGTCTGGTGTGTCCATCGCCAGGAACAGGGAAATGACGCCGCCCAGTGAATTGCCGACCAGATGAACCTTCTCCAGGTCCAATGCATCCATTAAATTCAATACCTGCTCGATTCGCCAGTTCATCCACTGCGCTCCGTTGGCCGGATACTCTGTCGGGTGATCCGTTTCGCCAAATCCAAGGATGTCAGGAGCTACAACATGATAATTCTCAGCGTATTCCGCCAGAACACCTTGCCAGTTCGAACTTGCACTCGCTCCAGGGCCGCTGCCATGAAGGAAAAAGATCGTCTCGCTATTGCCGGCTCCTCCCTCGTGTATAAATGTTTCATATGCACCTGTCTGGACTTTCCGTTTCGTGATTGTCATTCTGTCCACCCCTTAAGTAAAATTTTAGATAATTATATTCAAGCTTCTTTTCTACAGATTCAGTCTGTATTTCCTTATTTTATGGTCAACTAATATTTCAGTGTGTCTATACGTAATCCTTTTCCGAT
Source organism: Planococcus sp. BI3 (assembly GCF_056680115.1). Taxonomy (NCBI): domain Bacteria; kingdom Bacillati; phylum Bacillota; class Bacilli; order Caryophanales; family Caryophanaceae; genus Planococcus; species Planococcus sp. BI3. The sequence continues at coordinate 3,011,944 of NZ_CM155266.1, read as the reverse complement.
AAAACCCCAAAGCTTCTGTTTTCTGCTTGCAGCCTCCCTTCCATCTTCCGATCCATTCCATGTCCGCTTCAGTAAAACGCTTACATTGTTCTTGTAACTGATTCTATGCGGAATAAACTAAACTTTCAATGATATTTGAAAACTCAATAAATAGTTATCTAATTCCATTCGGTTTTCTGTATATAACCTACTAAAAACGGTCTTGATATCTGCAAGATTCAATCCATATGTCCGTATTTACCAATAATAAATTGCGCAACCCGCTTCAAATGCTTTTTCATCAGCAGCTCTGTCAGCTTTGAATCCCCATCGCGCAGCGCATAATAAATCATGCGGTGCTCAGCCTGCGACTGTTCACGGTTGGCTCCCCGAAACAAGGTTTCGGAAGCATTAAGGTAATTCAGGTAATCCCAATTGATTTTATTTGTCTGAAATGCATAACTATTGTTGGCTGCCCGGCAGATCATTGTATGGAAATCCCGGTTCAAGTTTTCGTAATCACCCGGTTCAATGGAAGGCTGTTCCATCGCTTCGAGCAGTTTCTTCAATTCCTCAAGCTGAAGCTCGTTGATGGATTTAGCCGCCTGCTCTGCCAGAAAGACATCGATATTGACGCACAGCAACAGCCTTTCCTGCACTTCCCGGGCATCTGGCCGACGCACAAAAACACCGACCTGCGGCGTAATGGTGATATAGCCTTCCCGCTCCAAACGCGACAACGCCCGGTGAATCGGCGTGCGGCTCATCACCAACTTTTCTGCCAGACGATTGATGCTGATCGCTTCTTTGACGGAGAATTTCCCCTCAATGATCATTTTCTTGATTTGCTTGTATGCCTGCTCTTCTTTCATAGTTATGGCCCCCCGCTTTATTTATGTAATGTTCAGACTTTAAGTTGAACTATAGTCGGCAATTCTCTCACTTGTCAATAACGCATTTTGGCAAAAGCAGCCAAAGGTTTTCAAAGAAACTGCTTGATTGTCCAAAAATCAAAGACAGTCTCCAGCCATGCTATACTGAAAGGACTCACTAGTGAAAGGATGATTCTTTTGTTTGAACTGACACATTTCAATGCCCAGGGCCGCGCCAAGATGGTCGATGTCTCTGATAAGAAAGACAGCGTCCGCACAGCCCGCGCCACCACTTCCGTTCTGCTGAACAAAGCAATTTACCAGCAGATCAAAGAAGGCACCAATAAAAAAGGTGATGTTTTCGCCGTCGCGCAGGTAGCCGGCATCATGGCCGCCAAAAATACTGCCCAAATCATCCCGATGTGCCATCCGTTAGCTCTTAGCGGCGTCGATATCGAATTCCAATGGAATGTCGATGAAGATGCCAATCATTTTGAAGTCCTTCTGACAGCAGAAGTTAAAACGAAGGGGCCAACAGGTGTCGAGATGGAAGCTCTCACAGCCGCTTCCGCTGCTGCTTTGACGATCTACGATATGTGCAAAGCCGCTGGCAAGGAAATGGTCATCGGTCCGACCATGCTGCTCCAGAAAACCGGCGGGAAATCAGGCGATTACGCACGAGGCTGAAGAAGCAAAGTTACAGGGCTCAGCATCGCCGCTCCATCAATTCCGCAAAAAAAGCCTATGGATCCGTCAGTTGTGACGGATCCATAGGCTTTTAATTTTTACTGATTGGTGAACCTTTTTCCTGTCAGCCGTAATTATGCGTGCGGCTCATGATGCTTGGTCAATTCAGAGTGGATGTGCTGGATTTCCGGCAGGATCAGCCGTTCCATTGCCAGCTTTACAGCCCCACGGGAACCGGGGAGGACAAAGATGGCTTTGTCATTGGCCACACCGGCTGCAGCACGGCTTAACAGTGCTTTTGTACCGATGTCTTCAGAAAAACTGACGTAACGGAAGAGCTCACCGAAGCCATCAATTTCCTTTTCAAAAAACGGTTCAACCGCCTCCAGGGTAACATCGCGTTTGGCGATCCCTGTTCCGCCGGTTGTGACAATCACATCAATCTCATCCCTCTCTAACCAGTCGGAAACGACGACACGGATGGCCGCTATATCATCTTCCACTATGCCGTATTCCACAAGTTCCAATCCTTCATTTCGGGCAAGCTGCTGAACAAGCTGGCCTCCGGTATCCGTTTCTTTTGTGCGCGTATCGCTGATCGTCAATACCGCTATACGCACCTGTTGGCCCCCTTGGAACGATTCCGACATACAAACTCCTCCTCTGGATTACCCGAATACTTGATGGTATAATTTCCGGCCTTCCGCTACATTATGGACGCCGTGAATCAGCAGCCGGCCATTGCCGAACAGCACCATGCGGTGATGGAAAACCTTTAATTCGACGAAATAAGGCGTCCGCTTCACCCCAGCCTCTAAACGCCGGCCAACTTTTTCCGCATCGTCCAAAGTGATGGGGCGGTTTGGGTCAGGCAAAATCTGCACCGCGTCCCGGCCGCATAAAACGGCATAGAAATTCACTCCTGTTTCGTTGAGCGACGGAAATACTGCGTCTTCTCCGCAGGTTTTGCAGGCAGGATCCTTGATGCGCGCCACGCCGATATCCAGCTGGCTGTTGTCCCATAAGTTGAAATGATGAATCTTTTTCCGCATCGCTTCGCGGTTGCCGCTCAGCCATTTCAATGCTTCTGTGCATTGAAGCGCGGCCGTCACTTGGACCGCTGGCGAAATGATGCCAACCGTATCACAGGTTTCATTGATTGCTGGAAGTACCGGCAGCAGGCAGCGGAAGCAGGAACTTTCCCCTGGTATAAAGGGAAAAACCACTCCCGAACTGCCGACACAGGCACCGTAGATCCAAGGCACGCCATATTTTACAGAAGCATCATTGATCAATAGACGGGTTTCAAAATTATCGGTGGCATCCAGGATCAAGTCACTGACAGCCGCCAGTTTCTCCATCCCCGCTGCATCCAAATGCTCCAGATAAGTGAATAAACGCAGATCGCTGCGGATAGCTTTCAGCCGTTGTTCCGCCGCCGCCACTTTTGGCAGCATCTGCTGGGCATCCGTTTCAGTGAAAAGCTGCTGGCGCTGCAGATTCGATAACTCTACATAGTCACGGTCGACGAGGTGGATGGTCCCGATGCCGGCACGTGTCAGTGTTTCTGCGATTGCCGACCCTAGAGCTCCGCAGCCGATGATGGTGACAGTTGATAAGACAAGCTTTTGCTGGCCGGTTTGGCCGAGCGGCTTGAATAAGACTTGCCTTGAATAGCGTTCATCCATGTTGATTCCCACTTTCCTGCCGCTTGATGGTCCAAACGGTTTCTTCATTAGTATCACTCTATCATGCCCGGCCCAAAACTGCAGTCAGCATCAACCTACCGTCTGCTCTGTCATCTGTCCTCTTTCAATCCGTATGATCCGATCTGCCAGTTTTTCGGCATCGGCAATCCGATGTGTCACAAAGATGATCGGGATTTTCCATTGCTGGTGAATCCGCAGCAATTCATCCTGGCACCGGTCACGGTTGGCATCATCCAAAGCCGAAAATGGTTCATCGAGCAGCAGGATATCCGGCTGGACGGCCATTGCACGCGTCAACGCGACACGCTGCTTTTCGCCGCCTGAAATCTGGTGCGGGTATTTGCTCAGCAGGCCGGTGATTCCCAGGATTTTTGTCAGTTCAGTAATGGACGATAGATCCGTCCCCCGCGACAGTGCATACAGAATGTTTTGTTCTACAGTCAAATGCGGAAACAGCGCGTAATCCTGAAACAAATAGCCGACTTTTCGCTTCTGGATCTTCAACGGTTTTTGTCCTTCGCTATAAAAATCCCGGCCGTTCAATAAAATTTTTCCGGCATCCGGATGAACGATGCCCGCCAGGCAATTCAGCAACGTGGTCTTGCCTGAACCGGAAGATCCGACAAGTGCCAGGATTTCCTGCCCCAGCTCAAACTTCATCTCTAAGTTAAAATGGTCCAATTGTTTCTGAACATCCACTTCCAGCATCTGCTCACTCCCTGCCGATTCGTATTGCGTTCTTTTTGCGCCAGTAATTGACCCAGGTGATGGCGGCTACCCCGAGCGAGGAGATGATCAGCACCCAAAACAGGGCTTTCTCCATATCCCCTGCTTCATAGGCGAAATAGATCGCCAGCGGCACCGTCTCCGTAACTCCGGGAATGTAGCCGGCAATCATCAAGGTGGCGCCGAATTCACCGATTCCCCGTGCAAAAGCCAGAATTAAGCCTGCAAGAATGCCCGACCAGGCAAGCGGAAACGTGATGGTCCGGAAAATCCGCCATTCGGATACGCCCATCGTCCGCGCAACATTTTCCCAGCGCGGATCCACTTTTTCAAAAGCGGCAAGAACGCTTTGATACATCAACGGCAAAGATACCACAAACGAAGCAATTGCCGCTCCAATCCACGTAAAGACCACACGAAATCCGAACCACTGCTCCAATAGGATGCCAAGTGGGCCGTTGACACCGAACAGGACAATCAGACCGAAACCGATGACCGTCGGCGGAAGAACCAAAGGCAACAAGATCAGCGCTTCAACAAGGCTCTTGCCGAAAAATTCGCGTTTGTTCATCAACCGTGCAAGTGCCAGGCTGACCACAAATACAAATAATGTCGAAATGACCGCGACTCTCAGCGATAACCAAAGCGGAGACAAATCATAAGGCATCATGGGGCTGCCTCTATCGGCAAAAAGCCGTATTCTTCAAGAATGGCCTGCCCTGTTGGACCGGTTACGAAATCCAGAAAAGCCCCCGCAGCCTCCTGTTTTTCTGAAGCTGCTACGATGGCTCCGGGATAAACGACAGGATTCTTCTGTCCAGGCAGCTCAAGCGTCGCTTTTATTTCCCGGGAAATAACGGCATCCGATGAATAGATAATGCCAAGACCTGCATTCCCGCTTTCCACATAAGTCACGACTTGCCTGGCATCTTTGGCATAGATAAGGCGCCCTTCAAGCGGCAGCCATAAGCCCTGGCTTTCCAATGCCTGCTTTGTATAATCCCCGACCGGCACACTGTCCGGCTCTCCAATGGCTATGGTTTCTTCAGTACCCATCACTATTCCCGCAAAATCCGCTGTTTCCGGAAATTCTTCCAAAGAAGCCAGGACCAGGCGATTTTCAGCAAAAGGGATCATGCTTTCCGATTCTATGAGTTGCTGCGATTCGAGAAGATCCATATCCTTCACACTGGCCGATAAAAATAAATCGGCAGGTGCTCCCTGCTCGATCTGGCTTCTCAGCTTGCTGGATGACCCGTAATTAAAGGACAGATCAATATCCGGTTCCACCTGTTGAAATTCCGCTTCCATCTTTTCCATCACTTCTGTCAGGCTAGAGGCGGTCGACACCAAAAGTTCACTGCCGTTATTCCCCGATGCGTTGCCGCAGGCGCTAAGCAGGATGGCTATGCTTATAATGCTAATCATTTTTTTCATTAAAAAGGCTCCTTAATTCGTTTAACATTCCGCTCACCGATCATTTTAATTTTCTACATACTCCCAGTATAACGCCAGCCGAAGAGAAGCTGAATTATTTCACTAATAATCTTGTGATAAACAGAACATTTAGGTAAAATAAAGAGGAACTTCAATTAGTGAAAAGTTCCTCTATTTCCACTGACCGCTAAAACCTGATAAATCGTGCAAAAATCAAATACGCTACATCCTTATCAAGAGAGGCAGAGGGAATGGCCCGATGACGCCCGGCAACCGCCAGTTAACTTAACTGGAATGGTGCCAAATCCAACAGAACCGCGATGTTCTTAAAGATGAGGAAGAGAATTTCACCTGCAGGCCACCACTCTTCCCTTTTTCAGCGGAAGAGTTTTTTTATTTTAAGGAGTGATCAAATGAAATTGAGCAAAGCTGAACAGATTAAACGAACACGGGTACCTGTAGCAGATCCCGCACTGGCTGAACGCCTGCCGCCTGGGCAAGTCCTGACCGAGCGCTTTCCGGTCCTGACTGAAGGCGAAGTACCGGTATATGACATGGCCACCTGGACCTTGAAGATCTTTGGGCAGGTCGATAAAGAAGTTACGCTGCATTACGACGACTTATTGAAATTGCCCCAAACGACGGTGACCCGCGACATCCACTGTGTTACGCGCTGGTCCCGCTTCGATAATACATTTACAGGCGTCAGCTTTATCGACCTGATGAAAGAATTGGGTGTCACACCGAAAAGCGGCTACGTGATGCTTCATGGTGACTATGGCTACACGACCAATCTTGCGCTGTCCGACCTCGACCGGGAAGATGTGCTGCTTGCCCATTCACTTGACGGCGAGCCGCTGACTGCCAAACACGGCTATCCGTTGCGCTTCGTGGTGCCCCATCTGTATTTCTGGAAAAGTGTCAAATGGGTCCGCGGCATCGAGTTCATCGACGAAAACCAGCCCGGCTTCTGGGAACAGAATGGCTTTCACATGAACGGCGACCCGTTCCAGGAAGAGCGATTTTCCGGCGAAGACCTGGAGATTCCAGAGGACGAGTGGGAGAAAAAGGATTTCGACTGACTCCATCCAGCTGTATGATTCCAGGACAACAGCGCTGTTGCTTAGAGAGATAACTTGCATCAATTCCGAATTTTTTTTGCGTATTCTTTTAAAGAACCCATCACCCTTTTTTGCGAAGGGTGATGGGTTCTTTAGATTATAGATAAAATTTGTGGCAGTTTCTGATAATTCCACATGCCTACTAAGACAAAGACGGTATTTTCCCCCACAGAAATAGGCTCCATCGATGTATGGAAATATGCTACTACCTCTTCTATCTCAACATTTTCGGCATCCACTCTTTCAAAATACTTATCTTCTGTTAGGCCAAGACTGGTTGCCCACTCATAAAAAGTGGAAAGTTTTTTGCCGTCTACATAAACTTGTCTCTCTTGTATTTCTGCCGTTTCCCCTGGTAATCCAATGAGGTGTCCCAGCGGTTCAATGTCTTCTGAAACCATTAAGTTTTCATGTATGGACGTATCTAAATCATGATTTCCTCAATCTATCATGAAGGGAATTCTATAAAAAAAGAGCCCATCGGTGGCATTTACACCGTTCGGCTCTCTGATTTTAAGATTCTGTAGCAGTCAATTGTTTCTTTTTGCGAAGTGACTTCGGAATATAAATACAGTACGGTTCACTTTCCATATAATCTCCCGTTATATTGAATGCTCTCGATCTGGATCCCCCACATACATAACGAAATTCACATACACCGCATTTCCCTTTATACTTATCGGGATTTCGTAGATTTTGGAACACTTCTGATTCACGATAAATCGTCGCCAGGGGCGTTTGCCGTACATTTCCTGCATTTATTGGCAACAGTCCACTTGGAAAAACATCGCCGGTATGAGAAATGAACACAAATCCATTTCCGTCATTAACGCCTTTAGGTGCACGGCCGAGACCGTCTATTTGTCCGGTCTTTCCACTCATTAAAGCATCTTCATATTCAATGGTGTCATTATTAGTGGATTTTTCACGCATTTTGTTTTGAATAACTACACGACGATAATGTTGTGCAGCAGTCGTTTTTATATCAAACGGCACTCGTTTTGACAATTTATATAACCACTGTAATACTTTTTCATGTTCTACAGGTGAAATCATGTCACTCTCTTTTCCTCGTCCAGTAGGCACAAGGAAAAACACACTCCATAATACACAATTAAGATTTTCTACCATCTCAGCCATTTCCTCTAGATAGTCCACATTGTATCTTGAAATCACCGTATTGATCTGGAGAGGCATTTCTAATTCATGCAAGTAGCTGATTGCATTCATGGTTAAATCAAATGAGCCGGCTGTCCCCCGGAAAAAGTCATGAGCTTCTGCACAATGTCCATCGATGGAAAAGGCCCACCTGGATAGTCCAACGTCTTTCGCTTTTTTCATAGCTTCTTTCGTGACATTCGGCGTTGCCGAAGGCGTCATGGAAACACGTACCCCTTTTTTCACAGCATATTCGGCAATTTCAAAGACATCTGGCCGCATCAATGGATCACCGCCAGTAAAAACAAGCATTGGATTATTCATATCATAGATATCATCAATTAATTTTTTACCCTCATCCAGCGTTAACTCACGGGGATCACGAAAGTATTGAGCCTCAGCTCTACAGTGTATACATTTCAACTCACAGGCGCGCGTCAACTCCCAAATAACGATGAAAGGATTTTCATTGTAATCTTGAGAAAACATTCTAGGACCTCCTAATTTAATTATCAGAGTAAGTATAGAATTCATTTGCGGTACTGTATGTGATATATTTCACACTTTTTGAATCTCCATCTAGAATACGCCATCGGATAAACGCAAATTACCGGCTCCAATCCTTCCAGGGGCGCAACAAACTTCTATTATTACCCTGAAAACCTAATCCTTCAGTTCTAAGTGCGTTTGTACAAATGAATCATCATATTCTTCACCTATTTAAATTTCATTTCATTTGCTGATTGATGATTCAGGCGTGCGGAATGGAAAAGCGCGAAAAGTAGTGCCTATCCAAAAATCCTTTTTTGAAAAAGAAAAACAGAAAGTGTGATATGCGTCACTAACAATTTTTTTTGTTCCGTTATGATTGGAATGTACAGAAGAAAGCGACCGACAATTCAGAGGAGGAAAAATAAATGATGACTCTACCCATTTCTACTAATACTTTGGTAAAAGAGATCGTAAATGAATTACCCAAATCGAGTGATGTGTTCAAGCGTTTTCGTATAGATTTTTGTTGTGGCGGCAACATTTCATTAATGGCTGCAGCAGATGAACAGAATGTAGATGTATCCACCTTATTAGATGAATTAACTATTGTTTTTGAAAATAGTACGCCTGCGGATAAGAATATGGATGTTTGGTTGGAATCCGACACTGAAACCATCATCAACCATATAACGGAAAATATTCATCGGCCATTGATGACAGAGTTAGCTGAGCTTAGCCCATATGTAACTAAAGTTTTTAAGGTACATGGTGAATCCCGTCCAGAACTAGTTAGAGTTAAAGATTTATTTTATGAATTTAAGAGAGAAATGATTGAGCACTCTGCTAAAGAAGATACAATCGTCTTCCCCTTAATAAGAAAGCTGGCAGACAACTCAGTCGAAAATCTAGAAGAGACCGTCAACTATATTAGAGAACTTGAAAAAGAACACGACCATGTTGGCGCTATTCTAAAAGAACTTAGAGAAATCACATCTGATTTCACGCCGCCAGTTGACGCATGTGGAACTTATCGTCTCGTATACAAACGCCTTGAATTGCTTGAAGGAGAAACTTTCATGCACGTCCACTTAGAGCAGAATATTCTTTTCCCAAGATATATTTAATAATCCTCTTTAAAAGGCTGCAAAAAATTAGCTGATATTCCATCAAAATCTCAGGGAACTGATGGGAATGGAGGCTTCTTTTTTTAGTCTTCCGGTGACAGGTAAGGGAGTACGGAGGGTCTTCTTAAGTTATTGAAGACGCCACACCTTTCGTGCTTCTTCCTGCGTCCGGAAACTATTGCAGTCAAATAAATTGATCGTAAATGGAAAAAATCAAAAGGACTGATATTTTATGGGCAAACAAAAGAATATCGTTATTGTGGGAGGAGGAATTGCTGGACTTACAGCATCTTATTATTTGCAAAAAGAAATAAATGAGAAGCAACTTCCCTATCAAATCAAGCTCATTGAAGCGAGCGGTCATCTTGGGGGCAAAATTAAAACAATTAAGAAAGATGGCTATATGATTGAACGGGGTCCAGATTCCTTTTTAATCAGAAAACAGTCTGCGGCACGCTTAGTGAAAGAGGTAGGTTTGGAGCATGACTTAGTTAAAAATGGAACGGGGCAATCCTTTATTTTGGTGAAAAACAAACTTCATAAGATGCCAAGTGGTTCATTTATGGGGATTCCAACTGAAGTGAAACCATTTTTATTTTCCGGTCTTTTTTCCACTAAAGGAAAATTACGGGCTTCCTGTGATGTAGTTTTACCAAGAGGTGAGCAAGCAAGCGACCAATCGCTAGGTGAATTTTTCCGGAGACGATTTGGTGATGAATTAGTCGATAATCTTGTAGAGCCTCTTCTTTCTGGTATCTATGCTGGAGATATCAACAAATTAAGCTTAATGGCAACCTTCCCCAATTTTTATCAACTGGAACAAAAACATCGCAGTCTTATTCGAGGTTTACAAATTTCAATGCCGAAAAAGGAAAAAACCAAAAAGTCAAAACCAAGCATGTTTTATAGTTTAAAAAACGGACTGCAGTCATTAGTGGAAGCCGTCGAAGAGAAACTGGAAGATGGTACTGTGATGAAGGGCGTTTCTGTAGAGAAGATCGAACGAAAAGACAGTAAATACTATCTGCAATTAGAAAATGGTGATAGTTATATAGCGGATGCGGTCATATTAGCCACTCCAGCATTTGCTATGCAAAAGATGTTTCACCAACATAAGTTCATGGTTCCAGGAAATGAATTGGCACCACCATCTTCTGTGGCAAATGTAGCTTTGGCATTTGACGGTTCAGTCATACAAAAAGATTTGGATGGGACTGGGTTTGTGGTTGCTAGAAATAGTGACTATCGAATCACTGCATGTACATGGACTCATAAAAAATGGCCAATAATGACAACACCAAAAGGCAAAGTGCTTTTACGGTGTTTCTTAGGGAAACCAGAAGATCAAGGTGTAGTTGATTTATCAGATCAAGAATTGATCGACATTGTAATGAATGATTTGAGCAAACTCATGAATATAACTCAGAAACCAGAATTTTCAGTCGTCACAAGATGGGCAAATGCCATGCCGCAATATACGGTTGGGCATACTGACAGGCTTAATAAGTTGATTGGGCAAATGAAAGAGGAAATTCCAGGGGTATATTTGGCCGGAGCGTCTTATCGTGGGATTGGTATTCCAGATTGCATCGATCAGGGTGAAGCTGCGGTTGCCAGTGTCCTTCAATATTTAGAATCCTAGAAAGTAAATCCATGGGGTGTACTTTCTGGGATTGTTGTTTTTAAACTAACGCTTACACCAATTCTTCCAATCTTTTCTTATTGACGACTAAGTCACCTTTGGCATTAGTTGTAATTATTTTCAACTTTTTAAGTTGGCTTAAAGTTCTGCCGACCGTTTCTCTGCTGGAGCCTATCATATTGGCTAATTGCTGATTGGTGAAGTGTGTATGGAGTGTAATGCACTCTTGATCTAGCTTGCTGCCATGGGTATTCAATAACCGCAATAACAACATGACAATTTGATCAAAGGTATTGTGAAGAATTTGTTCTTCTAAACGTTTTTGCAAATCTACTATTAGATCACCTAATACTTTAAATAACTTAACGCTCGTACCCGGATTGTTGTATAAAAACTTTTCGAATAAGTGAATCGGTATATAAATCAACTTGGCGTCTGCAGCAACTTCAGCATTTGCTGGGCAGTTATCTTGTCGGAAAAATCCTTGATGAGGGAACATTTGCCCAGGATTGAGTATATTGACAATCTGCTCTTTTCCATGCAGGTCAGTTTTATATATTTTTACGGCTCCCTGATCAATGAAATAAACGTTGGTAAGCGGATCATCCTGAAAAAATATATGGGTGCCTTTCTTATATGTTCTCGATTGCGCCAATTCAATAATGGGTGACATCTCTGCGCTCGTTAAATCTTTGAATATAGTGAATTTCTGCAACAAATCCTGTATTGTCTGTGAACTCATTTTGCTCGTCCTTTCTAAATACACATCCAATGTTATCACGATACCCCCTACTTGTGCCCGGTTTGCATTTAATTTAGCGATGTTAGTAACATCATATGCAACTGTTGAGGGATTTCACATCAAAAGGATAAAAATCATCAATTATGAAATGAACTGTTTTAGGGGACATAGAACCGAAACATCGAGATTACAACCAGGATTCTTTTGTCGTTATTTGGGAATCATGGAGAGCATAGCTCATTGTGATCGCGCATCCAAAAGCAACAGAAAAAAAGAAGGCTGAAATTGAGGTGAAATAGAGTGAAATTATATATGGCAAAGCAACATGGTGCCTGGGCAATGTTAGTTGTTCCCTTTGTTTTAGGGATGGTAGCTGGCGGGTTCCATTGGCTGCAACTAGTTCTTGCAATAGGATGGGTATCTCTCTATCTATCGACATACCCTCTAGTGCAAGCAATAAAAAAGAAAAAAGTTAAATTTCATCTGACCTGGTTTTATCGGTACTTTTTTACAGCAATTGTATTTATTATTCCGGTCGTTGTGATGAAGCCTTCAATAGTAATCGTCGGGTTGTTGATGCTCCCCTTCTTTTTATTGAACATGTACTTTGGAAAACGAAATCAAGAGAGGGATTTCCTGAACAACATCAGTGCAATAGTCGCTTTTTCTCTAAGCTCGATTGCTACTTATATGCTTGGAGCGAACCAAATTGACACTCAAGCTTGGGTAATAGTAGGTGTATCCATACTATTCTTCGTTGGCAGTACATTTTTCGTAAAAACCATGATACGGGAAAAAAAGAATCAAAATTTCCGCTGGTTATCATGGCTCTATCACAGCCTAGTCCCTATAGCTTTTCTGCTTATAGGAAAATGGGTGATTGCTCTTGCATTTATCCCCAGTTTAATCCGAGCTGTTGGAGGACCAAGAATAAAAATGCGGCCTATGAAAATGGGCATATTAGAAATAGTTAATGCGGCAATCTTCTTTATCATCATGAGTATATATTTTTATTAAAATGGTCTCTGGGACGTGATATTTGAGGAAGAGTAGACTGGTGCCATTCAGCAAGGATTTTTTCAGTTGAAATCGTCTTTTCTCGGTGGATTGCCCATTCCAATCAAACCGGCTCTTTCAAAGAGAAGGATAACCGGTCCAAACTTTATTTTGCGTAATATTTCAAAGAACCACTTTTAAAGACAAAATGGAGAGAAGAGGTGCTTTGATCAGCCTCTTCTCTCCATTTTTCTATTTGTGCAGCCTTCGATAACTCAATGCTATGTAAACTAAAATTTTTTAGAATGGAGTTTACACTTTTACAACCATCTACTACAAAGTGCGTGTTTGATCATTCTCAATTAGTTTAAAATGAATACCAGACGATTCCCCACTATCGATATGATTAGGAACATCTGATAAATCGAGTAATTCGTTTATATGGATAGATTTTTTTTGATTAGCTTCTATTGTAATACGGTACGGACCCGCTAAATTCATAAGTGATTCCATTCGTACATCGTCTTCCTTGAAAAATGAATCTATAAATTCTAATTCAAATGACACAGCCTCATTACTTCGATTATGTAATACCAGATTGCATTCCCCATTCATTTCTTGGTCTATAGACTCGAAATTGCATTGACCATTACTATCATATGATATGGCTGTAATGCCACTTGCTAAGGTTTCTTGATATGTCGTGATTAAAAAATCCGGTAAAAATGTATATACCAGGACAACTATGAGTAGTGCTCTAAATTGGTATTTCTTCATGCCGATGAAAAGTAAAATTAAAGCGATTATAAACAGAACGGATCCCAATATCCCAAGTGAAATATATCCGTCTTGATTCCGAATTGGAAACGACATAAAGGTAGTGCGTGCCTCTATCATTAAATTATTTGGAAAAGGAAAAAATAAATACATACATATACACAAAAGAACAAACGAACTAAAGAGCGCTAATTTATTTTTTACCATTCCATCCCTGTTTTCCATCTTGTCTTCCCCTCCATAACGTAAAGATATGTAAAATTTTTTCTAAATCCAATCGAGTACGTATACTTCTTTTCTGCTTACCAATTTATACACTGCAGTAATTACTTATTAATCCAACATCTTCTTAATGCGTTTACAACTCAAAAGCCTATACTTTATTCTAAATATTGAAATATTTGTTAATTCAATTATACCTTGTACATTCTTCTACACAATAGAGAAAATTAAATCTATCCCTCTTTCAAAACCGTTCATAAAATATACGTCTACGAACAAAAATAAAAGAAGCTCCTTCTATTAATAGGTCTTGATATGTAAAATATGCACTTCACAATTTCGACGCTAAAAACGTCTGGAATAGTCTTTTGAATGTATCATTTCTCATAGCAAGTTCACTTTCACTTCATCTAAATCAATGGAATGAGGAAGCTGAGAGGCATAGAAGCTGGCCGTAAGAGCGATCTGTTTGTTACATTTTATGGAGGCCACACGCCCTCTCTCCCGTCGTGCCATTGAAAACCTGGTGACCAAATACACCGCTGCATTTGCTCAAGGAGAGGGTATGAGTCCACACAAACTTCGCCATAGCTTTGCGGCCGATTTCATTCGCAACGGTGGCAGTATTGTCCTGCTTCGGGATCAGCTAGGTCACAGCAATATCGAAACCACATCCTTATATACGAACCTGTCCAATAAAGGCAATGAGCAAGTGCTTACTCGTATGGCAGCAAATCGTACTCGACAAAACAAAGCGGACGGAGAGTAAAAGAAAGGAGCCACCTTTGTTACAGTGGCCCCTTCCTCTGACTTCATCTGTATTCCCCTGCTGTTTATTACGATTTTGCGAACACTTGAGGAAGTTTTCCCTTACTTATCTTGGATATTCACAAAGCTCAATTAACGTTCCATCGGTTGATATAGGATTAATATAAATGAGTCTTCTTCCTCGAGAGTTTGTACGTAGAGTATCCTCTAGAAAACGAACTCCATTCTTACGGGCCTCGAGTATTGCTTCATCTAAATCATCAACCCTGTACGCAAGATGATGAACTCCTTTTCCTTTTTGCTTCATAAAGCGGGCAATCGGAGAATTCTTATTTGTTGGTTCCAGTAATTCAACAATTTTATCAGCAGTTTCGACAACAGCGACATGTACTTCAATACCAACCGTATCACTTGTATAACGGTCTATCAAAGAACCGTTCAATACATTCTGATAGAAGGGCAACGCCTCATCGATACTTCTTACAGCAATTCCGACATGATCTAATAGATAGTCCAAAACAAATCCCCCTCTGATCCTTTCTCTTCAGTGTAACTGACTTTACTGTCCAACTTCCAAAGTTCTTCTGAATTTTATTCGTTGGCTTCAGTTATAGCGGGTTTGACGATTACTTCAACTTCCACTTCGCCTTCCGCCCTGACTTTATCATCCCCGTATTCTTCCATCAGCTTTTGTCTTTGAACGGTGGTACGTCCATTACTACAATTACGAACACATTAAACAAAAAATGGATGCATAACTAAAACTCTAACTTTAAGGGGTCACTACCCTACCGCAAACCACCGTGGATCTGTTGGTTTACTGGAAGAAGGCGATGCGATTTTAAGGGAAATTTTCGAAAGCGAGCATATGGCGCAATTATGGAACCGGTATCAGAAGCAATACCCATATGCTGCGGACATCACCTGGCAAGCGATTGAGCAGGCAGTGATTCATTTGTGGAAAATGAGTCATTAAACCTATTAGTAGATAAAGCAGTATTTCCTTGAATTGAGGGAATGCAGCTTTATCTATCACAAGCCTCTATTGTCTTTAAAAACTGAATTGTATAGAGGAGCGGATATGTCCCGTTATTGAAAAAAATACAAACGTAAATGCAGAAGCCACCTCCCCCAAAGAATCGGAAAGCAAAATCAAAAATAGATACTTCCAATAGAGAATTGAATCCTAGAGCGACTAGAACCTCTCACGCCTCTTAATAATGTGAACCATAGTAGTGATTTTAATATTCTTCTTTTTAAATCATACCTAACTAACCATTGGTCATTAATTTTAAAAACCCTATTCAATAGGGTTTATTAATTCTAGAATATGTCACTAGACAATGAGGTCGTTATGAAAAGAACATTTGTATACATAAAGAATTTTGATCAATAATGGAAACAATACGGACTGGCTGCTGCTGAACAGCGTGAACTGGAACTTCAATTGCTGATGGACTCAGGTCAAGGAGCTGTCATCACCGGTACAGGTGGTCTACGGAAAATGCGTTTTTCTCCCGGAAGTGAGAACCAAGGAAAAAGTGGTTCTTATCGGATCATCTACCTGGATATCCAAACGTCTTCCCATACGATTCTGCTTCTAATTTAGGCAAAGAACCAACAAGCAACGTTAAAACCAGATCAAAAAAAGATACTAAAGCAATTGGTAGATCAGCTGAAAAGCTCGTATACTTTCGAAAGGATGGATGGAAATGAATGAAAATCAATTTTTTGATGACCTGAAATCCAGTTTAGGCCAAGCCATTGACTATGCGGAAGGCAACCAATCAAAGGCAAGAACAAAAACCGTAGCGATTAAGGAATTGGCAACTTTTTCTGCACAAGACATCAAAAGTCTTCGTTTGCAGATGAATTTAACGCAAAAGTCATTCGCAGCTCTTATAGGGGTGTCAGTCAAAACAATCGAATCGTGGGAACATGGCACCAACCAACCTAGCGGTGCAGTTCGTCGACTCTTAGAAATTTTGAGCAATCAACCGCACGTAGCAGAAGAACAGAAAATCGTCTCTGTCTAACCCAACCGTCATTAATCGATTTAATTTAGTGGAAAAAGACTGGCAGGTTTTAATAACCTTTTTAATTGAGGGACACAAAAATATAATTAAAGCACCAAATAGACCCCTAATTAGTACTAGAATTAGCGGTCTATTTTTTATTGATATGTAAGGATTTATGGCGACAGACTTTCATCCACTGGTCCTTGAAAATTTTCCTTTGGTGATGTTTTTAATCTTGCCATTCAAAAACCTTTGATAAGATCTTTCACTGAAATAATCATATTGAGATGGTCCATATTTCTTGAGCAAAAATTCAACGGCTTCGTCATAAGACTTCGTAAGTAGACTTTCGTACTCTTGGTATGCACCCATCAAATTCCTCCCACACCACTAAAGTTTTTTCTCATATCAATTCCAAGTATGTTTTACATTTCGTAAATTGCCTATAAATTTTATAGAGGGTTCTCTGTTCTTCTACAAGGTGAGCGCTTTTCCCATAAAAAAACTCCCAAGCGGCTTAATGCTGGGAGTTTGAATCTGATTTTTTCTGTTTCCATTCAATGTATCGTTTGATGTCTTTCGGTAACCAAAAAACAATTGGAAGAAACGCAATCAAGTAAAATTTTGAGTTTGTATCGGGAACCCAAAAATAAATAGCGATCAAACATAGTCCAAATATCGCATAAGATATTAAAAATGATTTGCTTCTCATACTAATCATACTCCTTTCATTAACCACGACCTTGCGTTATATAAGATTTGATTTTGTAAGTACGTAAACCTGTGTAGCTGCTGTATCTCCAAACTTTCAAATGTTCGCGGTGCTCGACTTTGAACCCACCCAGTAACTTTGTATCTGTTCTGGCGGAGAAATAACCAACCTTAACATTCCACGTAATAAGTAAGGCGGCGACAGCACCAGCTACTCTCCCCACATAAGGAATATAACTTAAAATCAATGTCGTAATTACCGTTGCGGTAGTTTTCGCTTCAAAAGTAATTTTATAGTTTTTCCACGGTCCATTACGCCAAACATTGTATTCAACTGCCGCTGCCTGAACCATTGAATCAGGAGAAGCAGCTAAGTCGGTCGTCGACCGAGCGACTGAATCAGTCGAAGTTTCAGAAACGGCAGGTACCTCTTCAATTTCCATTTTGTTTAATAATTTCAATTGCTCTGTTTCTTCTTTTTTACTGAGGAAATCAGCTTTTAGCGAAATAAAATCTTCTGTCGCTTTATCTTGAACAGTAACCATAACCCCTTCATCGGTTTCAACTGTCAATTCGAAAGTATCACCTTTGTCCACCTTATCGGCTCTTTTTAGTGGTCCGTCGTCAACTTCACCTGATGTTGATGCCAATACTTGATTATTAAAGCCGAACACCGAAAACACCAAAACCATTGCTAAAAAAATTAAAAAGATCTTCTTCACTTTATTCTATTTCCCTTTTTCGAATTTTGCGAATTTTATTTGTTGTTAGATTAAAAAATACCATCATATTCCAATCAAGTAAATATGTATAAGGGACTATTTGGGAAAATTCTACTAAATAACCTATTAAAAATAAAAGTTGGAAATAAAGGGATTTTTCATTGAAACGCGGAATATCTTAAAAAAGAAAAGACTATTAGAAAATATCGATAACTAACAGTGAATAAACGATGGTTTCATTTTATAAAATGTTTTTGTCGCGACGGGTCTAAAAAAAGGCTTTCAACATCTATCAAAACTATATATAAAAAATCTAACAAACTTTTAACGGGTTCTGTTTTGGATCGCAAATATTAAAATCGTATAACAAAAAGACCATCGGCTCGTAAGTTAACCCGTTCACTTCAGGAACGTAAAATCGCAATTGAAACACCAAATAGTTCTCTAATTAACACTACAATTAGTTGTCTATTTTTTATTGATATATAAGGGTTCTTAGCGCTTTTTATTGTTTTAAACTTTGAATTAACAACCGACTTAGTCGACTTACAATAATTATTGTAAGTCAACTAAGTCTTGCGAATTGGGATGATAATTTGTATGTTAAAAGGCCGTCAAAAGAAAAACGCGAACTGAGTTCCGCCAGTTCGCGTTCTGGTTTATAACATACTTATAAAAACAAAGAAAATATGATGAAAATTTCTTAGACGACCTAACTCTTCAAAGCACTATAGTCAAAAGAAAGAAGAGCACTGCCAAGGAAAGACGAACGCTTAAAAATCTTAACGAGGTCTTCTGTTTTCTTCTTCGAGAATTTGAATTCGCTACTTTTCTGTTACTTTCTGGAACGGCTTACGCGTTGGACCACAAAGAAAAGTACCCCAATCACCAAGACGATCCAAAACAGAAAGGAAAGTAGAAAGGATTGACTAGTAGGCTGTTCATCGAATCGCTTCTCTCTAAAATCCCGTGCATTTCTTCAACTGTCTTTTTCGATTCTCAGAGCACAGTAGAATCAAGTTTTTGAATGTATCTTTTTTTAAGTAATTCCAGTTTGTTTGATTTTTCTCAGTAAGTCAGTGGAATGGAGGTTTTGAATGTAACTTAATTGCTATTAAGTTACATTCATTTTATTTAATTTAGTTCCCTCGATCTTTATCAAACCATTCTTCTCCATTCCACTCGGGAACCATTCCACCTATCGCAGGGAGCGATATTTCTGGATCAGTTGATTGAATAAAACTCAATAATACTTTTCCTTCAAGTAAGAATTTCCAGGAATTTATCTGAATGATTTCTAATACATCAATGGCCAAATCAGGATGTTTCGCAAGGAAGGACTGATAATGAGTGAAAATCAACAGAATGCCCGTATTGTTTATTGGTAAATCAGATAGACAATCACTAAACGCATCTAGATTTTCACCGTAGTAAGCTGGAAAATTCAACTTCCTCGCAACTTCTTTATGGAAAATCTCTTCATCCCATTCTCTACAATCAAACCGGATTATCTCAAACCCTTCAGCTTCGATTTTCCTACTGTTCTTATCTAAAATATCTGTTTTAGCATACAAAACTATACTGCCGTTGAGCATCATCTGTTTCCAAGTAGTTGATTGCACATCCAATTTTTCTAACCCCTTTTCTCACTTAATCTTGAAAGTATTTTTGAAATCCTATCCCTACGATTCTACTTTTCAAGTTTCTTAAGAATTAAGGATTTGAATGTAACTTAATTCACAATAAGTTACATTCACTTCTCTGTATCTAGCCTTTTAGTACAGATTTTTCTTTTTTTAAGAATATCCCTATAAGCAAAATTATTATGCCTATTACACTTCCAATAAATTCAGCGATATAAAAATCTCCATCACGTATAAAACGGATCAGGAAACCTCCACCAAAAATAAGTATTATTAATAATCCTAAGCTTATGTACAAATATCGGTTTTTCATATCGTTCCCCTTTCTTTTTTATAAAACTTGGTCATGACGTAAATCCATAATAAAAAAGAAATACAGATACTCATTTCCATATTATTACCATACCAAAAATATCCAATATTTTATATTGATAGCAAAGTAAAAGATTGGATATTTTTTATCTGTGAATGTAACTTAACTGCACATAAGTTACATTCATTTCCCCTAAATTAGCGCCTTTTATTTGTTCCAGATCCTCGCCCATAAACTTCGGGTGTCTTTTTTAGGCGTTAGTGGTTCTGGTTCAATTTCTTCTTGCTGTGAGGACGATTCTAGCGAATCTAGCTCTGGTTCTTCGGGCATTGGTGCAGCTAGTTGTTTCGGATTCTCTTTTATCCGATCCAGTTTATGCTTCATTTCTTCCAAGACTTCCACAAACAAAGAATCACGTTTTCGCATCTCTTCTTTCAGACTTCGGTTCTCTTCTTCAAGGTCTTCCAATTTCTTTAATATAACGGCTGTCGCGGCGGTGTGCTTGTGACGCCGTTTTTGGGCGTTATTGTAGATGCACCTTTTAAGCCTTCAGCAGCTTCTCTGACAGCATTCTCAAAAGTTATGTCACCGCTTTTGTGACCGTCAGACTCCCGTAGCGCCGCGACCTCTGTGACGGTGTAAATTCGGCTGTTGCTTTTGTTTCTTTTGAAGAGAATACCTTCCGATTCAAAGCGAAGGCTGTATTTTCGGAACGTTGAAGGAGAAATATTTAATTGCTTACATACTTCGCTGGGGGCCATCATCAGTCGCTCACCAGCTCTTTTGTTTCATGTTATAAGAGTCCGATCAATCCTGCATCCTCTTTTTCAGGAAAAGGTTACTAGAAAAATAAAAAAGAAGACGCTGCGGGCCAGCACCTCCTACGCTTTTCTTTTATGGACTTCCGATAACTCCTGAACTCGTCCTGGATTGATAGAATTGAAACGAGTAAATTCTAACGGGTAAGCACCGTCAGCTGCTGATAAGCGGATCTTGTTCAGAATGGACAGATCAATCAGAGTGGTACCGTGGAGAAAACTTCACCTCTTAGTTAGAGGTGAAGTTTTTTAATTTGAGGAGGAATCTCATGGAATATGTTGAAAGCAGAAGCCGAAGCAAATACATGATCGGGGTGATTACTCTTCTATCATCCGCGATTTTCACCGCATTGAGCCAAATTTATTATGCAAACCGGGTACAAGCTGTTCATCCTTTTTTTTTACCGGTGTCAGCTTTTTTATCACCACGTTTTATTTTCAGTGGTTCGCCCGCAAGCAAAAATTGCCTCATCACTGTCCTAAAACCAAGCTACCTTTATTGAAACTGAATCTTGCTTCTGCTTTGACATTTATGGGGTTTTATTTTACATTGAAGTACATTGAGCCCGCTATCGTCAGTTCATTGGAAATGGGAATCGGTCCTTTATTTGTCATCTTTATTGCCCTTATTCAAAGACAACGTGTTAAACCGGCGAATTGGGCCATTGCCATTGGGACCTTGTCTACGACTTTGCTGTTGGTCTATGCAGTGTTGACTGGCCAGTCGGCTACAGCTATGCAATGGAATATGAACGTGGTTTTAAGTGTTATTGCGAGTATTGCTTGTGGATTAGGCGCAGTTTTATGCTCGATTTACTCCAAGCAGTTAAGTAATTCCGGTTGGACCAGTTCCATGATTCTATCCAAACGATTCTATGGCATTATTTTGTTATCGTTCTTTTCTACATATGATTTGATCTATGCCTACTTATTGGAAAATATACTATGGATTTTGGCTGTCACCTTTTTGGGTGTTTTAGTACCCATGTATTTACTGCAAAAAGGAATTCAATACTGCGAAACGTTTTTAGTCATGATGTCGTTATGCTTTATCCCAGTGATTGTCTTTTTCTTTCAGTTTTTTGACCCGAGACTTCAATGGTCTGGTCTGACTTTACTAAGCGTTCTGTTGTTGCTTGGGTTAGGGCTAATGAGTGTGTATGTCGAAAGAAAAGCTTAATTCATTTCTTTATAAAAGCGATATCTCTCATAACACGCTGAATTAATATCTCCAAGTTAAAATAGCTGAAAATCGACAAAAAGAACGTCCGTAAAGGTGGCAACACACTTTACGGACGTTCGCTAAATTACATACACATTTACGAACGCTTTTCCCGTGAGTGAAGGGAAACAATCGCTTTACGGGATAAATATTGTAAATTTGGCTGCATACAGATTCTTTTTCTCTGTCCGTTTTTTGCATCCCTTGTTGGCTTGCCCTTTTTTTAAGAAATACGTCACTTGGCCATCCTTCTATGTGCATGATTGATTTTCCGCTTCATGGAGGAAACAGTAACCCCTCTCTTTTTGGAAATCTACGTTAGAATAGAAGATAAGTACATTACTTAGCAGGAGGAATCGCAATGAAGTTTGGCATCATCGGAACAAATTGGATCACTGACCGTTTTATTAAAGCAGCAAAGCAACACCCTGAATTCATCATCGGAGCCATCTATTCCCGGACATTAGAAACCGGGAATGTGTTTGCGGCAAAGCATGACGTTGAAAATGTCTATACGGATATGGAAGCCATGTTCAGCAGCGGGGACATAGAAGCGGTCTATATCGCATCTCCCAACGCTTTCCATGCCGACCAAAGCATCCTGGCCATGGAGCACGGCATCCACGTCCTGTGCGAAAAGCCTGCAGTCACATCAGTCGAGGAAATGGACCGCGTCATCGAGGCTTCGCATGCCCACAACATCACCTTTATGGAAGCCATGAAATCTACGGTGACCCCGTCTTTCCTTAATTTGAAAAAGAATATGGAGAAGATCGGGCCGATCCGCCGCTTCGTTTTTCATTACAATCAATATTCTTCACGCTACGACAATTACAAGAATGGCATCATCGAAAATGCCTTCAAGCCGGAACTTGGCAACGGAGCGAAAATGGATTTGGGCGTTTACGGTATTGCGCCAGCCATCCATTTAGCGGGTGCACCCCAGTCGGCGATGAAGAATAATTATTTATTGTCTACCGGTGCCGATGGCCAAGGCAGCATGATCCTGAACTATGCGGGCATGGAAGCCATTATCATGTATTCGAAGATTTCGGATTCGTTCATGCCAAGTGAAATCCAGGGCGAGAATGGCCTCATCGAAATCGACCGCATCAGTGACCCGAAGCGCATCATCATCAAATACAGAGATGGCGAAACTGAAGATTTGTCTGTAGCGCATGAATTCGATACGATGTATTATGAGCTGGCGGAGTTTATGGATTGTGTGAAAAACGGACAGTTGGAGTCAGCCATCAACACGCACGCCATTTCACGCGAAGTGACGAAACTTCTTACGTAAAACGCTTATTTCAGAGGAAGCAATCCTCTTTGCTCCACCCGAAGCGATAGGTAAGATCTATATTTAACCAGCAAAGGAAGTGCCTTATGATAAAAGGAATCATATTCGATTTTGACGGGTTGATTTTTGATACGGAAACACATCAATACCGGATTCTCCAGGAAATGTTCAGCGAATATGGCAGTGAGCTGCCGCTTGCGCTGTGGCAAAATGAGGTCGGCACAGACAGCGGATTTTCGCCATTCCACTATATGGAGCAGCAGATCGGGAAGCCTGTGGAGCATGCGCTTCTCGAAGAACAGTATGAAGCAAAGTTTCTTTCAACTTTATCCCTGGAAAAAGCCCGTGACGGTGTAGAGGATTACCTGAAGGTGGCGCAGGAGCTGGAGTTGAAAATCGGTTTGGCGTCCAGTTCCAGCTACCGCTGGGTTTCCGGCCATCTGAAGAATCTTGAGCTGTTCGATTATTTCCAGTGCATCCAAACCTCCGATCATGTGGAAAAAGTGAAGCCCGATCCCGCTCTGTATATCCAAACGGCGCAGGGCTTGGATCTGCATCCCGAAAACTGCCTGGTTTTTGAGGATTCCGCCCACGGTGCAACAGCTGCCAAGCGGGCTGGCATGGGCTGTGTCATCGTCCCGAATACAATCACCAGCACGATGGATTTCTGCAAGGTTGAGCACCGGCTGGATTCGATGGCGGATATGCCTTTGACGGAGCTTCTTGAATACGTGGCTGCATTGAAAATAGAGCGTTAAAACTGAAAAGATGGCTTCTGGTTGAATACCAGAAGCCATCTTTTTTGCTTATAATCATTTCCTCGGACACTTCTTAATTTCGGTAGAATTTTTGTGCCGATCAAATTGAAGTTACTGTTCAGCTCGGAAACCAACCAATTGGCTCAACATTTAATCGCGTATTGATTTGCTTCGTTTCCTGGAAATCTTCCATTCCGTATTTCCCTAAACTTCTTCCAATGCCGCTTTGTTTGTATCCACCCCAAGGAGCTTCTACATAAGTCGGATGATAATCGTTGATCCAGGTAATGCCCGCTCGGATTTTTTTAATAACCCGTAAAGCTTTTGCTCCGTCATTGGAGAATACGCCGCCCGCAAGACCATAATCCGTATCATTGGCCAATTGAATCGCTTCTTCTTCTGTCCGGAACTTCTGAATGGTCACAACAGGTCCAAAGATTTCCTCACGAACTATCCGCATATCATTTGAAACGTCTGTAAATACAGTTGGTTTAATGAAGAATCCTTTATCAAGCCCATTTTCAGTTAAACGATAGCCGCCAGCCGCCAATGTTGCGCCTTCCGCTTTCCCTATTTCGATGTAGTTTAAAATGCTATTCATTTGCGCTTCGCTTACAATCGCGCCTACATCAATGCCCTCTTCCAAGCCAGGACCAACTTTGATTTTATTCGCCCGCTCCACATAGCGTTTAACGTACTCATCGTAAATGCTTTCTTCCACTAAAATACGGCTGCCCGACGAACATACTTGGCCAGCTCCGAAGAAGATTCCAAAAAGCCCATAATCCACAGCTGTTTCAAAGTCAGCATCAGCAAAGACGATGTTTGGAGATTTACCGCCCAATTCGAGTGAAATTTTCTTGAGGTTCCCAGCAGACGCACGCATAATTTCACGGCCTACTTCTGTACTTCCAGTGAATGAAACAACATCCACATCCATACTTTCTGCAATTGTCTGGCCGATGACGGAACCGCGGCCCAAGACCATATTTGCCACCCCTTTAGGGATACCAACTTCTTCCATGATTTCAAACAGCTTCATTGCTGTAATAGGCGTTACTTCTGCCGGCTTGTACACTATTGAGTTCCCAGCTGCGAGGGCAGGTGCGATTTTCCAGACACTCATCAAGAGTGGAAAATTCCAGGGAACGATTAAACCCGCTACACCTACCGGCTCTTTTACAACGATTGCCTGTACATTATCAGGCACTTGGTACGTTTCACCTTCAGGATGTAAAATCATGCCCGCGTAATAACGGAAACAAGTGGCCGCATCAGCGATGTCAGCTTCCGCTTCATCTTTACGCTTGCCGTTGTCCATTGTCTCTAAAATCGTCAGTTCTTCTGCACGCTCATCGATTTTAGCTGCAATCGCATTCAGGATCGCTGCCCGCTCATGCGTTGTTTTGCCGGACCAGATGCCACTTTCAAATGACACACGGGCTGCCAGGATCGCTTCTTCTGTCTCTTCTTTACTTGAGCGCGGCGCATGGGCGATCACTTCCTGGTTTGCCGGATTGATGATCGCACATGTCTCCCCGGATTCCGCCAATCGCCATTCCCCATTAATATAATTTTTCAGTTCCAATACACTTGTCAATACTGTCATTTCAGTTTCCCCCTTGTTTGCTTAGGATTAAATTTTAATCGCAATTTTTTCATTTTTGGCGCGTGAACAACAAGCCAAAATAGAATTTCGGCTTTGGCGG
Organism: Planococcus sp. BI3; assembly: GCF_056680115.1. NCBI lineage: Bacteria > Bacillati > Bacillota > Bacilli > Caryophanales > Caryophanaceae > Planococcus > Planococcus sp. BI3. The sequence goes on along the minus strand of NZ_CM155266.1, from coordinate 2,986,278 downwards.
TCAGCTTCTGTCAAGAATATATCGCGGTGAAGAACTTCACCTTCTGAAACTTCTAATTCACAGCTGCCGCAGCCCCCTATTTTGCAGGCGTAGGGCGCTTCGATTCCTGCTTTCAGCAAGGCGTCCAACAATGTTTCATCTTCTCCGACATGCAAGGTTCTGTCGCTATCGATAAGTTCAACCATGAAGGCATTTTTCGGGCCGTTATCTTGGGCGCTGGAGAACAGCTCAAAATGAATGGCTTTTGCGGGATATCCATACGATGCGGCTGCATCCCGATAATCCTTCACCATGCTTACCGGACCGCAGAAATAGACATGTGTCCCAATGCGATGATTCAACATGGCAGTCGGTGACATCTTTTGCGGTTGATCGGCCCGTGAAAAGTAGAAATGGCACCGGTCGCCATATTCTTCTTTTAATTGCTCGTAAAATGCACATTGCTCTGCTGTGCGCGCAGTGTAGTGGAGTTCGAAAGTCTGCCACTCCTCCAAGTCTTTGGCCATTGTCAAAAATGGGGTAATGCCGATACCGGCAGCATAAAAGACATGATGCTTCGCCTGGTAACTCAATGCGAAATGGTTTCTCGGGAAACTGATTTCGAGCACTGTACCAACGCCGACTTCCTTATGCCAATAGATGGAACCTCCCGTTGAATGATCGTCTTTCCTGATGGCAATCTCGTAGAAATTCCGTTCCGGCGGCGGACTTACAAGAGAATAGGCTCTTTCCAGAATTTCTCCATCTTTTTGCAGAAACGTTTTTATATGAGCCCCTCCCGCAAACGCCGGCAACAGCAACTTATCTATTGGCGCAAACCGAAACCGTTTGACGAACTCCGTCTCTTGAGTGATTTGAACAACTTTCACCAGAATGTTCCCTGCGACTCTCATCTTTTTCAACTCCCCACTGTTTGTCGTTGTTCAACAGGTATAAACGGATAGCCTATATATCCTTTTCTTAACTTTGAAAAGAATGGCCCTACTTCTAAATGCGCGCTGCACTGACATTCCACAGTCGATTCGTTGAGTGGGATTTCAGAAGTAGTAAAACACTTCATACAGTAGATGAACCGCTTTTTTTGATCGGTTACGAGTGTTTGGATTTCCTCTTCCCATGCCCCTTCATCAACAACCAGCGAAAAAATTCGGTAAGCAGCATCCCATCGGGCGACAATACAAATTTGCGTCCCCATTTTTTGGGAAGCCACAAACTCACTGATCTGCCGGCTGGAGGTTTCTTCTGAAACCTCCAGTGAGACTGCAGGAACCTGATCTGTTTTTTGCAGTAGCGCCTCGGCTTCTTGCCGGCCGCTTTCATCAAACAGCACTGCAATTTTCGTTCGTCCAGGCAGAAGAGAAAATGCATCAACTAATGTAGGGGATTGATCGAATAATACCGGACGGCTGTACATAGAACCCTCTCCTTTACGCTTCGCTTTCTTTACTTGCTTTTATTTTTTCATCTTCTCTTCGCAGATATTCAACGGTTTGCGGCAAATAAGGCGCAATCCCTTTGTACTCTGCCATCGGTTCTGGAATGTCCTGCAAGACGCTGTAAGTCATATCAAACCATTCTTGCCGTAATTTCAGATCCTCCATCGGCAGGAACTGTGTATTCAACACAAATAAAATGGCATTGCTTCTCGGCATCCGGTAAAACTTCTGCTCTTCTACACGAAGCCGGACAAGTTCACCGGCATTTTCAGCCGTGATCAAGTCTCTTTCCGGGGACCACACATCCATTGTTTCGTAGTTGACGTCCCATCGGTTGGCCATCAAGTTCCAATTGATCCGTGTCCAAGGTTCTCCCGCTTCAATCGAGTGCAGGAATTGCCGAACCCGGTCGGCCAGCTGGTCTCCTTTTCGAGAAACGAAAGGAACAGGACCATGAATCTCGTTAAAGGACATGCCTTTATTCCAATGAGCCGAAAACAAGGCCGCATAAGACACCTGTCCGACTTCCAAATAGTAATTATCGTCACGCTGTACCATCAAGACAAAATCGTTATGGAAATGGCGTCCGATGTAATCGAAAGGTTCAAGTTCCAATGTGCTGGAATCACCAAACACAAACGACTCTTCCTCTCCTAATATATTGTTTTTGAATGTCCAGCTTTGACCATCTTTCTTTACTTCAAAATACTGTGGATAACGGCTGACAGCCATGTCAACCAGCATTTCCAGCACTTCCCACTGCATTTCATGCGTGTGTGGAAATGACTGGAACCGAACGTCCGGCTGCTCATCCAGCAGGCGTCTTTTAGCACGGATCTGCAGTTCATACTCCGGAGTGATCTCCACGCAATTTACATTTTGCAGTTTTTTCAAGTCATTGGAATAGCGGTAATTTCCAGAAGTGAAGGGAAATGGGAATGTCGACAAATCAGTTGTTTTAAAATCCAGGCTTTGTGTGAACATATTAAATTTCTCCTTTCGAGGTTAAGGGATTATCTATATCTTGAGCAGATAGATCAATCGCATTGCTGACTTGATCGACTTCATATTTGAAAATGTATTTTGCGGATACATAATAGGAAACCAATGCAGCAAAGTACGTCGGGATTCCTGCTGACATGTATAAAAACAAATTGCTTGAATTGAATGTAAGCGGATTGTACAAGCCCCAGTAAACGAGGATACTGACTCCAATCGCGACCAGTGCGGATGGGTTTACCCCTTTCCAGTACGTGTAATTCCCTTCAGTATCGTATAGGTGCCGTAAGGAAATTTTCTGCTTTTTAACAAAGAAGTAGTCAGAAATGATAATTCCGCCCAGGCTCGCCATGATGAAGGAAATGACCGCGATAAACGATCCGAAAGCGTTATAGAATGTAGCGCTCAATAATAGGAATACCGTCGGAATCGTTGTTCCCATTGAAAAGAGCCATGTTTTTCTCGGATACAGTGTTTTAAAGCTGACGGCCTGTGAATACATAAGGAAAATCGCTGCACCTACATTAGCTACTGTCAGCAACAACAAACCGATCAGCCCAGCATATGGACCTGCAATCGGCATCATCCAGCTTGCTGGAGACAGCGAACCTGCTATCAGCGTCGACAGGGCCGCAACAATCGCCGCCAAAGAAACGATGACCCCATAGCTGTAGAAACCAGCCTTGAATGCGTGCTTTTCATTTTTGGCAAGCCTGCTGTATTGGCCTAAATAAGGCAGCCATGAAAATCCTAACCCGATATTGATTTCCAAAGCGATCGCGAGTGAACGTGAATTTGTTTCAAAAGGTTCGACCGGAAGCAAAGAATTCAGAGCCGGAATGTGCTGGCCAAACACAATGATTGCGATAAGCCCAACCAAGAAAAGAATGAAGGCTGGAACTGCAAAAAGATTAAACTTCCGGATGGCTGCTGGTCCGCGTACTGTTATTAAAAACGTGACTGCAAACAGCAAGATCGAAAAGAATGGAGTCCCCGTCCCTGGACTGGTGAAAAAAGATGGCATACTCAGCCAGGCTGCAACTTCCACCAAGGCTTCACCGGCCATGAATAATGCAATCGCAATGTAACCCAGTGTCAAAACCAAAAATACGAAGAAAAAGACATTCGCACCTTTATAGCCCAGAGAACTCCGAAAACCGACGAATGTATCGATTCCATACCTGGCGAAAAACAGAATAATTGGGGCGATCAAAAACATCGGGAAGGCATTTCCAAAAAGCGTTGCGGCGAAGGATTGGGATGATCCCAGCATACTTCCTGTGTAGGCCCCGGTCAGGAGCCCAAAAGCCGATAGCCCGACGACCACTTGAACGAGTATTAAATCCGTAAAACCGAAGATGCGCCCTTTTTTGTCTGTGGGCAAAAACCCGAATGCAACATCATTTGTTACAGCAGATGTTTGTTTTGGCATTGAAACTCCCCCTTTGTTGGCATTTTCTAGTATTGGTAAAATACTTTTTGCATGGTATTCTAGCGTTAGATGACTGTGGCAGCTAAAAATAGTGTAATCATGCTCATAACGAGTATCACTCCTGCGGCATCTTTCCATTGAGCATGTTCCGTCTTATCGTTTCCATTATCTTCGTATACTTGAATTCTTTTTTCTAAATCTTCGTACATGCCTCGGATAAACGGGTCATCAGATCGAAGATTTTGTTCGTATTTGCTTAGCTCTTTCATACATGTCCCCCCATTAATTGAATTTCTAAAATGTATACTTACTACATAGCAAGAACCGTGCCAAGTGTGAAAGCGCTTTAAATTCTCATTACTTAAAATAATTATTATATTCTGATTCATTTATGAAATTTATATTCAATTCTGAAATTTCGAATAGGAGAAATGAAAAATGGAATGGAAATCGGTTTTACTTCAACTCTATGATTATCTGATTGTCACCACGACTGATGGCAGCATCTGTTCTGCAGACGGCAATGGCCCTGCTTTTCCCGCCACTGTTTCTGCCTATAAAACAATAGAAGAACTGGAGGTCAAATTGTTTACGGAAGGTGTTTATCCGCAAGTTGATGAAGAGGTGAAAAAGCAGGTTTTCCGGCAAACTACGTGGATGGGAATAGACGTACTGACAACCGTTTTTAAAGAAAAAAACCATTTTTACTTTGCCTATACACATCTGGTTCCGGCTTTTACTGGAATGCAAAATCGTCAGCCAATCGACTTCCAGTCTTCCTCATTCATTGTGAACAGCCAGCCGATGGAAGTAGTCGCGTCTAAATTAAAGAAAGTGGCAGCAGTAGGAGTAACGGTTCTTTTGCTTGGAGAATCCGGTGTCGGAAAAGAAATGGCAGCAAAAACGATACACAAAATAGGCAATCGTGCTGATAAACCGTTTATTTCCATCAACTGCGGAGCTATACCGGATAACTTATTGGAAAGTGAATTGTTCGGATTTGTCGACGGAGCCTTCACGGGTGCAAAAAAAGGTGGGGTCGAAGGCAAATTCCGCCAAGCACATACCGGTATTCTATTTTTGGATGAAATCGGCGAGCTGTCGCTGTCGCTGCAGGTGAAAATTTTAAGGGCGCTTGAAGAACGGGTCATCACCCCTCTGGGCAGCAGTAAATCCTATCCAGTCGATATCCAAGTTATTGCAGCAACCAATCGGCCGCTTGAGGAAGCCGTAGCACAGGGAGAATTCCGGGAAGATTTGTTTTACCGGTTGAATGTTGTGCCGATCATGATTCCCTCTTTGCGTGACCGGGTCGAAGAAATCCCTTCTCTCGTCCAGCACTTTATCCAGAAGTTCAATGCGCGTTATCAAACACAAATCAGTTTTTCTCCCGATGCATTGGATTATTTATGTCTGCAGCCATGGCCAGGCAATATTCGGGAGTTGGAAAACACGGTCGACCGCCTTATTGTCCTATCCAATTCATCAGTTATTACAAGCTCATTGATTGAGGAAATTATCCCTCCTGCGTTTCCGGCTCGAGTCTCCAGCCCGATGATCAGCCAATTGATGCCACTCCAGGAAGCCGTGGATATATTGGAAGAAGAGTTGATCACCATGGCGATGGAGCAGTATAAATCCGTTAAATTGGCTTCGAATATTCTGGGGATCAGCCAGCCAACGATGAGCCGGAAATATAAGAAAATCAGGGAAATGCAAAAGAACGGCGGCGGTTCGCTCAGCAAGCGGAGAATTCTGGAAGAACAGCTGAACAAACATTTGCGTTCCATCACCATTGTCACAGCTGTTGCCATCTCTCCTGAAGAAGTGTGGACGGCCATGGAAGACACAAAGAATGCAGCACTCCGAGCCCCGCTTTCCCAAAAGTTCACCACAATCCTTGAACAAGAAGGCGGAATCAAATGGGTCTTCGTTTTCCAGATGCAAAAAGACGGAAAAGTGATTCATGTAGCTGCCTCTGACGGGTTTGTCCTTGAACCGGGAGAAGAATATATCGGTCCGCCTGAAGTGATGAAAGTCATTTACGAAGCGTTTAAAGGAAGAAGCGGCGTCACCCCCCTCTACGAAGACGAGTATGGGGTATGGAAAAGCAGTATTGCCCCGCTATACGATGAAGCCGGGAAGATCATGGCCATCATCGGATTCGATTACAGCGAAGAATATGTAAACAGTGAATTGCAGCGCCTCAGCAAGCAATTGAATATCACCCTGTAAACACTGAGAGGATAATTCCGCAAAAAAGAAGGGGGAAGATTGAAGGGATGACCATCCCTCAATCTTTCTCCTTCTTTTTAGTTTGCCTTCCATCTGTTGAACTTAACTATAACGAACTCTCTTGGCAGAGTTGCTGATCAATAATTCTTCTCTGTATTTCGCAACGGTTCTTCTGGATATCTGAATGTTTTCCTTGTTCAATAGGGCCACAAGGTTTTGATCGGAGTAGGGTTTTCTACTGTCTTCCGATTGAATGATCCCTTTTATCCTCGCCTTGATCCGGAAAGTGGAATCCACTGTCCCTTCCGTATTTGCTAAACCTTTGATAAAAAGTGTTTGCATCCCGAATACTCCACAAGGCGTTTGGATGTACTTGCTTTTAATGGCCCTGCTTATGGTCGATTCATGGACTTCCAGCAGCTCCGCTGCATCTTTTAACCGCATGGGTTTCAGAGCCGCTATTCCTTCTTCGAAAAAGTCTGCCTGCAGTTCAACAAGCAATTTCGCTAACCGGTAAAGTGTTTTATCCCGCTGCTCCAGCCCTTGGATTAATATACTGGCATCTTTTAGATTCGCCTTTAAATATTCCTTTATTTGTGGGTCGCATTCTTTTATCATCTGTGCGTAATAATCGTTGATTGATATTTTAGGAATATGCCGCCGGTTCACGCTCACACCCCACTCTTCTCCAACTTTATCTGCAATGATGTCCGGGATGACGTACTCGATGGCCTCATGTGCTATTTCCTGCAGCGGTTTTGGGTTAAGCGTTCTAATATAATCAACGGCCGCCTGAACTTCTGCTTTAGGCTTTCCGCACAATCCTGCTATTTTCTTCAAAGCACCTTCTGCAAGATCCTCTAGATGCTGATCAACAATTTGATAAGGCAAGCTGCATTCGGAATAATCCTGCGCAATTTGGATCAGCAGACATTCTTTCAAATTTCTTGCTCCGATTCCGACTGGCTCAAATGTCTGAAGCAGCTGAAGAACTTTTTCTGCAGACTCAATCGCCATGTCAAACCTTTCGGCTGCAGCTTCCAAAGGAATATCGATATACCCTGACTCATTTAAGTTATGGATGTAATAGAGAAGCAAGTTGTGTTCAGTTTCGCTTAAATAACTACTGAACGGAATTTGTTCCGTCAAATATTTTTCTATATCCATACTTCCTGGATCGGCAGGTCTCTGTGCATCTATATAGTCTTCATTTTTATGTTTATTTGAATTGTTTGAAGTAGACTGATTCTTCAAAAGAACCAATTTCTCAATAGTTTTAGCCCCAACTTGATATTCCTGGTACTCAATATTCAATAAAGGATTTTCTGACACTTTCTCCGCTAAGCAGGCTTGCAGTTCAACTGCCGACATCTGTAAAACCTGCAGCGATTGCTGCATTTCCTGTGTCATTTTTAACGCCAAGTTTTGTTTGATGTTCACTTCCAGCTGCAATGTCATCAACTCCTTATAAAATATTGCTAATTTTATAATAGTATACATCGACAACTTTTGCTGAAATTTATTAACGATATGTTTTGGTCTGGTGATGCGTTCTATGCAGAAAACAGACAATCCACAAAGGAATTGTCTGTTTTCTATTTATTTAAATACCGTCATGGTAATCATCCCATCAAAAGTTTACTTTAGCGGGATCAATGTAGGGCTACAGCTTCGTTCAGGTTTTGCCCAACTTCCACGTATTGATAGTCGTGTGCTTCAGCCACTGCTTTATAAGTGACTTTCCCATCGACAACGTTTATTCCTTTTGAAATCGCCACATTGTCCAGGGCTGCCTGTTTGTAGCCTTTATTGGCTATCTGCACGCCGTACGGAATGGTTGCATTCGTCAAAGCCAAAGTGGAAGTGCGGGCTACTGCGCCTGGCATATTAGCTACAGAGTAATGCAATACGCCATGTTTGACGTATGTCGGATTGCTGTGCGTCGTGATATGGTCAACCGTTTCAATAGAACCACCCTGATCGATTGCGACATCCACAATGACGGCTCCCGGCTGCATCGTTTTGACCATTTCCTCCGTTACAAGCATTGGCGCACGGGCCCCGGGAATCAAAACGGCTCCAACCAATAAGTCGGCCTCTTTTACCGCATTGGCGATATTTAAGCTATTCGAAGCCAAGGTCTTCAATCGCCCATCGAATTGATCGTCCAGCTGGCGAAGGCGGTCCATGTTGACATCAAGAATCGTCACACTCGCCCCTAATCCAACAGCCATTTTCGCAGCATTGGTTCCAACGATGCCGCCGCCGATGATGACTACATTGCCGGGTGCCACCCCAGGGACGCCGCCCAACAGGACGCCTCTTCCTCCTTTTGGATTCTCCAGGAACTGCGCCCCGATTTGAATGGACATCCGGCCCGCAACTTCACTCATTGGCGTCAGAAGCGGAAGTGCTCCATTATCGAGCTGAATCGTCTCGTAAGCAATGGCGGTGACTTTGTTGTCGACAAGCGCTTTTGTCAATTCCGGTTCTGGCGCTAAATGCAAATACGTATAAAGAATCTGCCCTTCACGGAAATTCTTGTATTCCTCAGCCACCGGCTCTTTCACTTTGATCACCATTTCTGCTGACCATGCCTCTTCGGCTGTTTTAACAATAGCTGCTCCAGCATTTTGATATTCCTCATCCGTAAAGCCACTGCCGGATCCTGCAGCGGTTTGAATCCAGACCTCATGCCCGTTATTTTTAAATGCGGTTACTCCTGCGGGTGTCATCCCGACACGATTTTCATTGTTTTTAATTTCTTTCGGTACGCCAATAATCATCCGTTTCACCCCACCTTAATAATTTTGGTTAAAGACCACGAGCTTAAGTTCAGTCATTTCTTCAATTGCGTATTTGACGCCTTCACGTCCGACGCCGCTTTCTTTTACGCCGCCATACGGCATATGATCGACACGGAATGTCGGAATGTCGTTTACCATAACGCCGCCAACGTGCAGCTTTTTGGTCGCCATCAATGCTGTATGGATGTTTTCGGTATAAATTCCGGCCTGTAAACCGTAATGCGAATCATTTACTTGGCTAATGGCTGCTTGCACTGATTCCACTTTATTGATGACAATAATCGGCGCAAATACTTCTTGGCAGGAAACCTTCAACTTTGCATCGACTCCAGTCAAGATAGTCGGATGTAGAATATTCCCTTCCGCTCTGCCTCCCGCCGCAACCGTCGCTCCGCCTTGTTTCGCTTCTTCGATCCAGGCAAGAGCACGTTCCACATCTTTCGAACTGATCAATGCCGAGACATCTGTTGATGGATCTTGGGGATCGCCGAGTTTCAAACGGTTGGTAGCTGCGACCATCTTCTCTACGAACTCTTCATACAAATCCTTGTGGACGTAGGCACGCTGCAGCGAAATACAAACCTGCCCTTGAAACGCAAAGGCTCCAGATACACAACGGGCGATAATTTTATCAAGATCGATTCCACTGTCGATGATGACAGCTGCATTCGAACCAAGTTCCAAGGTCACCCGTTTTAAACCGGCTTTGTTGCGGATGCCTATGCCGACAGCCGGGCTTCCGGTAAACGAAATTTTCTTCACTCTGTCATCCTGGACCAATGCTTCACCGATCACCGCACCGCTCCCGGTCACGACATTCAATGCCCCCGCCGGCAAACCGGCTTCCTTGAATACCTCCGCTAAAAATAGAGACGATAAAGGCGTTTGTCCGGCCGGTTTTAAGACGACGGTATTTCCGGAAGCAATCGCGGGCCCCACTTTATGGGCAACCAGGTTCATCGGGAAATTGAAAGGCGTAATCGCCCCAATCACCCCTAGAGGTTCACGGACCGTATAAGCAATCCGGTTCTCCCCACCTGGAGCGGCATCCATCGGAATCGTCTCCCCATGGATCCGTTTTGCTTCTTCGGCCGCAAATTTGTAGGTGGCAATTGTCCGATCGACTTCTGCGCGGGCTGTATTTATCGGTTTGGCTGCTTCTTGTGCAATAATGCCTGCCGCTTCATCCGCACGTTTTTCGAGAATTTTTGCTGCGTTTTCTAAAATTCCAGCACGTTCATGCGCGGGCATTTCCGCCATCGTTTCCGCTGCCCTGGATGCAGCGCCAATCGCCTGATCCACGTCTTCCGCGGTTGCGAAAGCGACTTGAGCAATTTCTTCATTGCTGTAAGGAGAGTAGAGAGGCTTGTAGGTTGCAGTCTCAACCCATTCCCCATTGATAAATAGTTGTTTCTTGACGGTGATTGCTTCAACCTGTGACATGCATGTTGCCCCCCTTATATTTTTACAAGATTATTTTCAACAGCCGTAAACGTCTCATGGATAATGTTAGCCATCGCTTCTACTTCTTTTTGCGTAATGGTCAACGGCGGCGCGAATACGAGTGTATCCTGGCCATCAAATACAACCGACCGGAAAATCAGCCCTCTTTTGGCTGCTTCGGCTACCAGCTGCGGCACTAGAGGCGACGCGAATCTCTCATTCGTCTCTTTGTCTTTGACCACTTCAATCGCCCCGATCAACCCCAACGTCCGGACTTCTCCAATAATGTCATGCTGCTGCTGAAGCTTGGTGAATTCTTCGAGCATCACGCTGCCCATTTCTTTGGAATTGGCGATCAAGTTTTCACGTTCAATAATTTCAATATTCTTCAATGCCACCGCACAAGCCATCGCATGCCCGCTGTATGTGTATCCGTGTAAAAGCGTACCCGTCGAAAGCTCAGTGAATTCTTTATGGAGAGGTTCGGAAATCATGACGCCCCCTAATTGCGCGTAACCGCTAGTCACGCCTTTCGCAAAGCACATCATGTCCGGAACGACATCATAATGTTCAATGCCGAAGTATGTTCCTGTCCGTCCGAATCCGGTGATCACTTCATCGGTGATGAACAAAATCCCGTGCTCGTCACAGATGCTGCGGACTTCTTTAAAGTATCCCTCAGGAGCGATATGGACACCCCCGGCCCCTTGGACAGGTTCAGCTACAAAAGCCGCCACCGTATCGGCACCTTCCCGCTCAATCACTTCCCGTAAAGATTCAGTTGAAAAGTTTTCAGCATAATGGAAATCAGGTGCGATGGACGTTGTAAAATCACGGAACGGTTTTAATCCGGTTGCACTTGTGGCTCCCATCGAAACACCATGATAAGATTTTGTGCGCGAAATGATTTTCTGGCGATTCGGCTGGCCTTTCAGCACCCAGTAATGGCGCGCCAGTTTATAGGCGGTATCATTCGCTTCAGAACCGCCTGAAGTGAAAAAGGTCGCCGACAAATTTCCTGGTGCAATTTCTGCAAGTTTTGCTGCCAGGCGGATTGCGGGTTCATTGCTGAAAGTCGCAAAGCAAGAGCTGAAAGCCAGCTTCTTCATCTGGTCAGCAGCCACTTCCCCGATTTCTTCACGGCCGTGGCCGATATTGACATTCCAAAGTGAAGACATGCCATCAATCAATGTCCGCCCACTCATATCCGTTAGATAGATGCCGTTTCCTTCTGTAAAAATAAATGACGCCCCTTTTTCCTGTTGCTGGCCAATTGGTGACGTAGGGTGTAAAAAGTGCTTTTTATCTAATTCCATCAATTCCTGAATTTCGTTTTCTCTATTCATTCATAACAGCTCCCTTTGGTATAAGTGTTTTGTAGGTTCATTACTTATACAGCAAGTTTCATGCCAACTCTTTTCGAACGAATTGAAAGAATATTTCCTGAGTTTTGATTCAGATTCGAATTAATATGATATATTTGATTCGAATCTGAATTATTTAACAGATTTAATTTATTTCTGAATCAATTCTTGAAGTGTTGAAATAAGGAGGGATTTTGTGGACCGCGAATTACTGCAAACCGAGCTCAATAAAATCATTGAAACATCAAATAACAACATCACGGTCACGGACCAGGACGGCATCATCCTGCGTTCGAACCCCAACCACTGGTCCATCTATGGAATTGAACCCAACCAATACATCGGGAAATCGGTTTATCAACTGCAAAAAGAAGGGATTTTAACTCCCTCCATCCATGCCAGGGTTCTCGAAGATAAAAAACCTGTCCAAATCCTGCAGAAGACCAAAACAGGGCGGACTGTCATGGCAACCGGCTTTCCCGTGTTCGATCATAACGGCAAAATCATCAGAGCCATCAGCTATAGCCAGGATCAAACCGAAATCTTCAATTTACAGGAGCAATACAAAGGCTTGGAAAAAAAATTAGTCAGTTATCAAACTGAAGTAGAGGAATTGAGAGGAAAAGAGTCGGATTATCACGGCATCCTGTATCGAAGCCCTTCCATCGAGCAGATTGTAAAAACGATTTACAGGGTTTCCAAAACAGACGCTTCCGTCCTGTTGCTTGGACCTTCGGGTGTAGGGAAAAGCACCTTCGCGCGTATGCTCCATGCCCAGAGCAACCGAAAAAACGAACCGTTCATAGAAGTGAATTGCAGTACCATCCCCGAAACTTTATTTGAATCGGAAATGTTCGGTTATGACCCCGGTTCGTTCACCGGCGCCAGTAAACACGGCAAACAAGGCTTGATTGAACAGGCAGAGCAAGGAACCCTCTTCTTGGATGAAATCGGGGAATTGCCTTTAACGATGCAATCCAAACTGTTGCGCGTACTCCAGGAAAAAAAGGTGATGCGGATAGGCGGCAAGAAAGAAAGGCAGGTGAATTTCCGGCTGATTACAGCGACCAATAAAAATATCGAGGAAATGGTTGAAAAAGGTGAATTCCGCTTAGATTTGTTTTACCGCATCAATATCATCCCGCTTCAAATTCCACCTTTAAAAGAGAGAAAAGAAGATCTCCCTATTTTGATCAATCATTACGTCCAAAACATCAACGAAAAATATCAGCTGGCTAAAAAATTCCATGCCAGCACCTATGATGTACTCACCCAGTACAATTGGCCTGGAAATGTAAGGGAATTGGAAAATATCTTGGAACGGGTTATTTTAACTGCGGATGAGGAAACGATTTTCCCTGAACACCTGCCTGCAAATTTGAGAGGTTCCAGTCTCCCTCTAAAAGACTGGGCCCTTTCAGAAGCCGAAAATGTTGAGACCGGGGAATATCATGATTGGAAGACTGCAATCGAGAAAACTGAAATCCACTTATTGAGGAGAGCAGTGGAATACTGCAAAACCACCTATGAAATGGCCGAGTACCTTGGCATCAGCCAGCCATCCGTCGTCCGTAAGCTAAAGCAATATGCTATAAACAGGAAATGATAAGCTAACCGTTTTTTATAGTAAAGAGCCGATTAAAGATAGGCTCTTTAATCGGCTCCTTGTTTGTAGTTGTCAAGATTTTCCATGCAGAGACAGAACTGCTCTTCTCCTATTCAACTTACCTGTGTCGCCGCAATACCGAAAAAAGATCCCGGATCGTCAGAAAACACCACCCGTTCAAAATGAGCCTGGAATCCCGCTTCCGCAAGCAGCGCTTCCCATTCCGGCATGGAAAACAAGCCGGCTTTCATGCTGTCATGTTCATGCGTAACCTGCCCATCCTCGTCCCGCATAAGGTAAGCGTATTCCGTCTCCAACATATGGTCATCCGGGTCGCTGTCGTAGGTCCATTCCAAATACCGCATGCCCCGTCCGTCCTTATCGACTCCGCCATGGTTCGTCCGCGGCTCGAAGGTTTCCGTATACTCATCCGGCATGATGAACAGCAGGCCATCCGGCTTCAGATGCTTTTTGGCATTTTTCATGACCGCCAGAAGATCTGCTTTATCCGTGAAATAGGTGATGGCATCGTGGATGAACACCAGATCAAATTGGCGGCCAAGTTCAATCGTCCGCATATCCCCCTGCTCATGCGGACAATCCGGATTCAGCTGGCGGCTGACTTCCAGCATGTCCGGCGACAGGTCCGTCAAAGTCATCGAAAAATTCTTTTTCAGGTAAAAAGCATTGCTTCCGCCTCCTGAACCAAACTCCAGCGCTTCTTTGACTGCAGGATGATACTGCCAGATGATCTTCAGGAAAAGATGGGCTTCTTCTTCGTATTCCGTATGCGGGGACAACAGCGGCCACCATTCTGCCAGTTCCTTGTACAGCTTCATGCGGACTCACCCTTCCGATTTTTCTTTTATTATATAGCGATGGAGGAAAAACTGCAGAAAAAAACGATTCCAGTAATAAAACCCGGAATCGTTTTTCATCAAACTTCTTTAACCACAGTATAAGAATACAGATCGTGTGGGAATTTCTCACCTTCGTAGGCGTCGTAATGGGCGCGGTCTTTTAAATAGACGAAGGGGCTGACCGTATCGCGGTGCACCATGCGCTCCAAAATCTGTTCAGGTGCCGGTTCGCCGCCCGCTTCATTTTGGACTTCGATGCCCATGATTTTTTGGCCGACCGTCTGGCCTTTCAGCCTCATCTGGACGTATTCCAATCCCCAGAAAATCGCTGATGGGGATACTACTGTATAGAGGAAGCTGCTCTTCGTTTTTCTTTTCAATAAAGGCTCCACCGCGAATGATACCGCAGTGGAAATTGCTGTATCGATCAATAAAGCTTTCGCGCGTTTTTTCGTCAATCCATTCATTATGTTTATCCCTCCAGTATGAGTAGTAGAGTAAAGGCTAAGAAAATGGTTGATGACGCTGACCATTCGTACCAATAACGTTCTTCTTTCCGGTGCAAATACCATTCCCCCATTCCCCGAAACAGGGTCTGCAGGAAAAACAAAGCGGCAAACGGGGTGATCCGGGCAATCAACAAAATCCCGGTGCCATCGCCTTTCATGTAGATGGCCGCCACAGCTGCTGCAAATCCGGCAAAAATAGCCAATTCCAGCAGGATTCCATAGACGTTCCTGTCTTTCAGAAAAATACTTCCCGGCGGCATTTTAATGCCGCGTTTTTTTCTAAGATAGATTCCGATAAAAAGAAAATACGCCGCAAATAGGACGGCTAGCCCGATGATCGTGACTGAATGCATGGGAAAACCTCCTGAAAAGTGTACTCCTTCATTTTGGACTTATTCCCCTTCTCCCGTCAAGATTGGAATTTACTTCCTTTTTTACATTAACAACTTAAGATTCATCTGGCTCTATGATAAAGTGATGACAGTAGATTGGAGGGAACATCATTGACCATCAATACTGATTCTCTCGTCACGTTTATCCTCATATGGGGAATTCCAGCGGTTATGATAAGCTGGGCCTATCTGAAGATGGACAAAGCTGACCGGAAGTCGGCAAAAGAAGATTTCAAGTCCATGCCTTTTATTTTTGCTTTCGGATTTGGCGCAGGAGGAATTTTCCTGATCCATCTGGGAAACTTATTCACGTTTGATCTGTTGAAGATAATAGGAATTGGCTTATTGGCTCTCGGCGGACTTTATGTGACAATCGATTTGTGGAAGACCAGTAAAATGAAGAGCCTGTTGATGGTAGCGCTTGTATCTTATCTGGTTTTCTTAAATCTCAGCTGACAGTTTGCCCAAGCATCCTTCAGGGAACTCATAAGTTAATGGACCAGGAGGAAAAGGAGTGATGACTGTGATCTTTTTACTTGTTTGGCTGCTGCTGGTTGGCTACGCCGTATTTCTGGCACCCGGCGGCGATACCGACCCCATCATGGCAGATATATTCAGTGGCAATTTCGGGGAAATCGATCCGCTGGTGTTTGCCGTCTTCAATTCGCTTGGCTTGTTTCCCATGGTATTTTTGACTTTGCTGCTGCTGAATGACCGGCAAAAATGGCCGGCTTGGCCGTTCGCGCTGCTGTCTTTCGGCGTCGGCGCATTCTCGCTCCTGCTGTATTTCGCATTTGGCGACCGGAAACCGGAAAGAAGGCTGCGGACACCCGGCCGGCTCGTGCGCTTTCTCGGTTCCCGCTTTTGGCTGATCCTTCTGATGCTGTCTTGGGCCGCGAATACCCTGACGCTGCTGCAGGGTTTTTCACTGGCCGCCTACCGCGAAGCGTTTTTCGCATCGGGCCTGGTCTCTGTCATGACCGTCGATTGGTTCGTGCTGTGGGGCTTGTCCGTTTACGCCCTCCACCGCTTCTATCCAGAGGCAAAGCGCAAGGCGCTCGCCTGGATTCCGATTCTCGGACCGGTGCTGGTGCTGTTCCTCAATAAAAAAAATCAGGCACTATAAAAATAAGGCCGGTACGCTGCAATCTGCGTACCGGCCTTATTTATTTCTGCTTATTGAGCCGTCATGCCGCCGTCCACCACAAACTCCGAGCCTGTGGAATAGCTTGCTTCGTCAGACGCCAGGAACAAGACCATATTGGAAACTTCTTCCGACTGTGCCACGCGTTTTAACGGAATATGTTTCGAAAATTCCTCAACAGCCGCTTTGGTGTCTTCCTGCACAACCATCGGTGTCGCGATGACGCCTGGATGTACCGAATTCACGCGGATGCCGTAGTTGGCACATTCCATCGCTGCCGCTTTGGTCATGCCGCGGACTGCGAATTTCGTGTCGGTATAGCCGATCGCACCAGCCACCAGTCCGTTCATGGATGAAATATTGACGATCGAACCGCCGCCCGCTTTTTGCATGGACGGGATGACTGTTTTCATGCCAAGGAATACGGATACCTGATTGATGTCCACAATGCGGCGGTATTCTTCCTCGGTCGTCTGCAAGATCGATTTCGCCATCGTGATGCCGGCATTGTTGACCAGCACGTTCACCGGACCGAATGCTTTTTCCGCTTCTGCTACCACTGCTTTCCAGTCTTCAGCGCTTGTGACGTTCTGCTTGATGAATAATGCATTGTCTCCAAGTTCTTTTGCCAAAGCCTGGCCTTTTTCTTCGTTCAAATCCGTCAGCACGACCTTCGCGCCTTCTTCGATGAATTTTTTCGCGTGGGATGCGCCCATTCCCTGTGCCGCCCCCGTAATGATTGCCACTTTGCCTTCTAAACGTGCCATTTTCTGTTCCTCCTAAAATTATCTTAAACTCACTCTAAAATAAACTACATATGTAAGTTAACAGACAATCAATCGGTTTGTCCATACATAAAGATTCATGTCATACTTAATCTACAAGCCTGTCCATTTTTCGGACACAACAGGAGGAGTTCAAGATGAAGGGCACAGAAGACCGCCGCATTGTGCGGACCAAAAAAAAGCTGAAAACAGCATTGCTCGAGCTGATGGAAGCCAAAGAGCTCCAGCAGCTCACCATCACCGAAGTCGCCAAACATGCCGACTGCAACCGTGTCACCTTCTATTCCCATTACAAGGATTTGAATGAGCTGCTTTCCGCCGTCGTCGAAGAGCATCTGGCTGGCCTCGTCAGCAATTTCAAAAAAAGTTTTCAGGACTTGCAACGCTTTTCCTCGACAGATGTCCAGCGCCACCTGCCCATCTTCGAATACATTTACGCGCATCAGTTTATTTTCCGGCTGATCATCAAAGGCGAAGTGCTGCCCGGCTCGCAGAACCAATTTTGCGAAAGCCTGGTCCAGGTCGCCGCCACCGAGCTGCGCCTGGAGGAAGAAAGTGATTTGGATATGCCCGCGCTCAATTATTTCATGACTTACGGCAGCCTCGGATTCTTCCTGTACTGGATCAAACAGGATTTCAAGGATTCCCCTAAAATCATGGCCGGGAAGCTAGCCACGCTGCATGGCAAGATGTACAGAGGCGCGGTTGTAGTGGAAGATGAAAAACGATGAAAAAGGGCTGGCCCATAAGTCCTCAACATAAAATCGCTGGAGAAAAAGGATTGATTTTTCTCCAGCGATTTTTACTTTCTATGAAGGTTTTCCCTGAAAATAGCTTGCGGATGCCAGTTGCTGTCGTGGGATAAGGCCTTCTTATGGATTTTATTTGAAAAGAAGAATGGTTTTATTCCATTAGTAGAGCTTACCGTCCAAGTTGGATGAAATACAGTCCAAACTCGGCACAATACTGTCCGTGAGCTAAAATGCTTCCGGAATGAAGCTTCAGTGAGTTATACACCAATGATTTCGGGGTCTTCTTCGACAAGATCACTTGTGGATATCTTTCAAAAATTGCTCCATCAGGTGGGCAAGCCGTTTGATCTCTTGAGATGCCACGCCAGCAGCAAGGTGTTTTCTTAGTCTAAAATCATGTCGAATTTTCCCACTGGCATTCTCCCGCTTTATCTAGACAAGCGCTGCTGCCCATGCGGCTATTATATGGACGAGCAAGTGGTGGAATTGATGTTCATTTCCACCGCTGTATTCAGTCAAAAAAGACGTCACGGTTATCCCCAAACCACCAGCCAAAAGCGGCACTAACTGATGAAAATACCGACTTATCCCGTATGGCCTTGGATATGTGGATGGTTTCGCGCCAAAACGGGGATAACTTTGCCCTTTCGTCATTCTTTCGGGTTTATCCACATGTGGATAAGATGAAGCGAAGGCTTGCCGTCTATGGAACACAAGAGGGAAAAGCCGGGATTTCCCCTCGGGCTTGCCTATAGATTCCGAATTGCTTGACTGCAGCTATGACGTTAGTGGATACTGCTTCCCAAAAACTGAAATAAGCATCCAGGCGGGTGTAAAAACTGCGCTGTCCGGATTTTTTTAGCGTAGAATAAGAGAAACAACTCTTCGGGCAGGCATCTGGTATTTTTTCATTTGGGAAAGAGGTGCACGTGATGGAACAGGACAAGAACAAAAATGCGTTGAGCCATGCAGCTTCCTGGTTTGTGAAATGGGTGCTGAACAACAAAGCGGTATCTGTATTGATCATTCTATTATTGCTTATGCTGAATTTGTTACTGTTGCCGAAAGTGAGCTTTGTCTTCCTTCCTTTTATCGCTTTTTTTGATGTCATGGGATTGCCGCTGATTATGGGGGGTGTCCTGTATTACTTGCTGAACCCGTTTATTGACTGGATGGAAACGAAACACATCAAGCGCATTGGCGGTATTTCCATTGTTTTTGTGGTGATCATTGGCTTGCTTGCCTGGGGTATCGCGACCTTGATTCCGATCATTCGGGAGCAGACACTCAGCTTGCTGGAAAATTGGCAGGATTATTTAGCCACTTTCATCTCTCAGATTGATAGCATTTTCCAAAGCGATATCTTATCGCAGCTGCAAAAACAATTGACCGGCAACGGAGACAGCCTGTCCACTTCCATCACGGAACAAGCAGATGAAGTTGTTGGCACGACCGTCACCGGCATCGGCAGTGTCTTCGGTGTTCTGTCGACGACCGTGCTGGCCGTCATCACGACCCCCTTCATCCTTTTCTACCTCTTGAAGGACGGCCATCAACTGCCTTACCACATCATGAAGCTTGTCCCATCAAAAATGCGGGAACATACCTATGTCCTGCTGCGCGAAATGAATCTGCAGATCAGCCAGTACATCCGAGGCCAGCTGATTGTTGCCTTTTTCGTCGGCCTAATGTTTTGGATCGGCTTAAGCATCATAGGCCTCGAGTATGCACTGACGCTTGGAATTCTCGCGGGTGCCTTAAACTTGATTCCATTTCTGGGTACCTTTATCGCCCTGGTGCCGATCGTCATCATTGCTCTCGTAGTCCACTCGCCTATCATGCTAGCCAAAGTGCTGATTGTCTTTTTTATTGAACAGACGCTGGAAGGACGCGTCATTCAGCCGCTTGTTCTTGGAAGCAACTTAAGTATCCATCCCGTCACCATAATCGCCGTCCTGTTGACGGCTGGAAATCTCTTCGGCATTCCCGGCGTCATTCTCGGAATCCCGGCTTATGCCGTCAGTAAGGTGATTCTCGTCCACCTGTTCACCTGGTACCAGACCTATACCGGACTGTACGATGATGATTATAATCCGGCGCCCAAGCCGCTGGTTTCCGAAAAGAAAAAGAAAAAGCAGCTGAGCCTGAAAAAGAAGTTGAGGTAAATCAAATCGGGCTGCTGAAATATTTATGATTCCCGTCATATGAGTATATGAATGTTGAAAGACAAAAAAGCCTAATCCCTCTGTTTCTTGGACGAGGAAGTAGGCTTTCTATTTTTTATACAACTGATCGCTGTGAAGCTTAGCGATTTTTAAAGTAAAATTGACGACTCAGCTTAAACTGCCAAATCAATTGATAAAAAGTCAGGCAATGACTGTTCACGCTTGTCGAGCATGATCTGTTCGGTCTTGACGCCCTGCTCACGCAGCAATTTGATGTTCTCCATGAGGAAGTCGTCGCTTCCGACAACATAGTAAAGTCCTTCTTTGTCTGCTGCAAGCTTCTTCACTTTTTCATAATAGTCGCTGCGGTTATCGACGAATTGTGAGGTGAACTTCTTGTCAGGTGCGGATTCAAAGACATTCGTGAACAGGAAATCTTTTGATGAGTCGATATTCAAAGAATGGATTTGATTGACGTTGTCGGCACGCTCGAAATAATCCAGCACAAGCGGTCTGAACGTTGCCAGGCCGACACCCGATGACAATAGGTAGACATTTTTGTCTTCTCTTTTGAGCGGGACATTCGAATGCGTTTTAAAGATTGCCACTTCGTCGCCGACTCCAAGGTTTCTTAAAGCCGCTTTAAACTCAGAACATTGCTCTCTGATGCGTGTCGTGATGCCGATTGAATTTTCATGCGGCAATGTGGAGATGGACATATGGCGGATCAATCCGCGGTTTGGTTTCTCTCCAGCGTTGAACCCTTCCAAAGCGAAATGGGTATGGGAACCTTCCTGCCAGGTAAAGCCTTCTGGGAGGTCGAGAAGGTATGTTCTGACCTCAGGTGTTTCTTCAATGATTTTATTGATTTTCGTCCAGTAGATTTGCATGACCTATTTCCCCCTCAATGATCTTTCTCTATTACCTTCTACTATACTACAAGTGATAATTGTTCTCAATTAAATGTTCTTTATTCAGTAAGAGGATAACTGACAACCCAGCTTTATTTATACTTATTCAGTAGTTTTTCTGGAATATGGCAATAATCAGTGGGGCATCTGGCTAACCGGTCCTGATGTTCTTCTGCACTTCTCACATAGTTTGTAAGCGGCAAAACTTCGACCACGATAAGATCCGAATCATTTCTTTCATCAATAAATGCCTTCGCCTCTTTTAAATGGGCGGACTTTTCACTGTAAACGCCTGTCCTGTATTTCTCGCCGATATCCGCGCCTTGTCTGTTCAAACTGGTTGGATCGATGATTTCAAATAAATACTCCATCAAATCGCTGATTGTTACAACGGTCGGATCAAATGTGGTTTTTACACATTCGGCATAGCCATCGTAATCACTCTCGAGCAGAGAACTTGTTCCATTGGCTCTCCCTGCTTCTGTGGACTTGACGCCGGGCAAGGTTTTGATGAAAGCCTGCACTCCCCATAAACATCCGCCTGCCAAATAGACTGTTTCCATAGTGATCCTCCTCTTTGCGTAAAATCAATTAAAGTAAATATACCATTTTCCTGTGGGAAGCTTATTTTAAATGCCGAATCTCAGAAAGTACAAAGCCATCCCAACCTCTCCGGATTGACGGTATCCACCTTAGAATGGTAGATTTTGTATTCAAGCAGTTTTGCTGCAAAACTAAGGTACTGGAAGGGGAAATTAACATGAACTCATTCAAAGCCATCAGAATCAAGAAACAGGAAGACCAGGTCGTCTATGGCTTGGAAGATGTAACCACAGATCAACTTTCCGAAGGGGATGTCCTGATCAAAGTTGCTTATTCTTCAATCAACTACAAGGATATGCTGGCTGTACAGAAAAATTCAGGGGTCATCCGGAATTACCCGATGATTCCAGGAATCGACTTGAGCGGCACTGTCGCCGAATCGAGAGACGAGCGCTTTACAGAAGGCCAGGAGGTTATCGTGACCGGCTTTACGATGGGCATGAGCCATACAGGCGGCTTTTCAGAATATGCGCGCGTCCCTGCAGAATGGATTGTGCCATTGCCAGAAAATATGAGCTTGAAGGATGCCATGGTATTCGGCACGGCCGGATTCACTGCCGCCCTCTCTATCCTTGCACTTGAGAAGAGCGGGATGGACGTTGCGGAAGATCCGCAAATACTGGTGACGGGTTCAACCGGCGGCGTCGGCAGCATCGCGCTGCAGATTCTTGCTAAAATCGGCTATACGAATGTATCTGCCTTGGTGCGGAAAGAGCATCAGGCCGAAGTCGCCAAATCACTCGGCGCGGCAAATGTCATTTTTGCAGACGAGCTCGGCGACGCCAAGAAGCCACTCGCCAAGACTCGATTCGATTATGTAGTGGATACGGTCGGCGGAGATGTGACTTCTGCATTGATCCCTCAGATTTCTTACGGCGGCAGCATGAGCATGTGCGGAAATGCAGGCGGACTCCCAGTGAACACCACTGTGTTGCCGTTCATCCTCAGAGGCGTCAGCCTGCTCGGCATCGATTCGGTCAACGTACCGATCGAGAAGCGCCCAGCCATTTGGGAGAAGATGGCCAACGACTGGAACATCGCCGAAACGACGCTGGTGAACGAGATTTCACTGGAAGAATTGACCGATGCGATCGACGCCATCAAGAATGGCCAGCATCTGGGACGGACCATCGTTAAGTTGTAGGTTCAGGCTGAATACACAAAAAAAGCGGAGGGGCTGATTTTAGCCCTTCCGCTTTTTTCGTGTGTCCATGCTATTTTCCTTTTGCTTCTTTCCAGTCATGCAATCCTTCAATTTTCAAACTGATTAACTATGATTTTCACTTCCAGAATCATCTATTCAGTAATTCGTCCACTCGTTCAGTGAGCAATTCCTGAAAATAAACATGATTCTTCCCCGGAGTTAAATCGATCAATCTTATATCATAGTCATTCAAGTCATAATTATGATTTTTTTGCTCTGAATCTTGAGGATAAATTGCCCATGCTTCAAAAACCGGCTGTTTATCAATTTGTTTTACCAAGTCATCATTAAGCACCTTCGTATTAGTTTTCATACCTTCAGCATACGATGCTAACTGCTTCATAACCTTTGAAGCTTCTTTACCATCGCTGAGTAAAAAATCATCCCATAAAGTGTATCTTTTGCGATATTTAAAATCTATTACTAGTGCCCCTTTAAATTTCCCCTCTTGCCATACATCAATTCTACAATCCGGACGGTTATGGTGTAGATTGTATAAAGTCTGATGAAGATTTATATCTTTCTTGACCTTCGGCAGAATTTCATCGTAGTATATCCGTAAAATTATTTTGTCTTTTTGCAGCTCAATGACATCAAAATCCTCAGATTTCGGTGCAATAATATCATCCAATAAGGAACGATTTAACTTAAACCAATTTTTCTTCATTTGGTAGCCATCTTTGCTTATGAGAGATTCCACTACTTTCAAATAACCCCATGTTTCATATAAAACATCCGACCTCTTATAATGAAATTGTTTAGAAGCTCCTGCAGTTAGCTCTACTTCTTTTCCATTCAAAAAACGATATACCTTATAAAAGAAATTATAATTACCTAAAGTGAAAAATGCCATCGGCACAGCCTTTGATGTTTCCATTTTAACATTCAACATCCATTTCTCATTCAAGAATTGAAGTAGATGAAAATGTAAATCATTGACTTCCTTTTTTAAATCTCCATAGTCTGTTTTAAAATTAATATCACAAACAACTTTCATATCGGCTACGTATTTCAAAATAGTTAAAACTATATTTTTAAGCCAACTATTTTCATTCGTTTGATATGAAATTATAGATTGCGGGACCTGAATTGTGGACTGCTGTTCAGGATGTGCAGCAAGATATCTCATTGATTTATGGTCAGTTCTCTTTGCTTTTGCTTTCGGTACGATGGGATAGGATTTTTCTATTGAATATCTGCGATTCTTTGAAATATTACGCAACCCATTTATTATTTTACTTTTATTACTCAATAGAAATGAGTATTTCTCAACACTTTCTCTGCCAAATAACTCGGCTGCTTGATAATAATAAATACTTCTCTTTTCAGAAAAATCCATTGATAGCCCTTTTAGAAAAGATTCAATTTCACCAATCATTAACTGATGCTGATTTTCACTTACTTGCTTAGATGCCACTTTTACCCGGGCGTCATATTCTTTACCTTCAGAGGTTATAACTGTTAAGAAATAAGTTCCTGGGATAAAAGGATAACTTGAATTTTTCAAATCATAATCATAAAGTTCATATGGATTGCTTGATGGCACTATGTAAGTACCTTTTAAATCATCGTTAACCTGATTACTCGGAAGATTATCAATTCCATCCATATATAGCCTGTAACCGGGAGGCGCTTCAAATATCAAAGATAAGTTAGTATTCTCCATTAGATCGGTTGCTTCTTTTAAATAATCTGGATCAGAGGCTGAAAGAAAATATTCGCAAAATATTTTCTTTTTTTTATTTTCAATGAATGCCACATTAAACTGTGTATCCATGTCTCATTAGCTCCTTAGATTTATTCAATAGTTTCTTTCTGGTTCGTTCAAATTTAGAAACAGAGCTGTATTGATCTAAAAGATTGATAATCTGAGATTGAACGATAGAATCTGTTTCTAATTCATACGTTCCAACCAGTGTTTTTATAACATCTTCAGATCCACGGAGTTTTGGCAAAATCCGCTGAATAAGTTGGATATCGATTGCATCGCCGCGAGATATAGGAGAATTCGACAAAGGTGAAAGATTCTTTATGTAACGGTCAATATGCTTTACCACACGAGGCCCTATTCCCATATCTTCTGACACTTTGTTGAGCAGCAAGTGAATTTTCCACAGTAATTCAAGTTCATCCATATTCAGTAAAACTCTTTTATCCACTTGGACAAACTGTTGAATATCATAGGCAGGTTTATTAATTTCTGCTTTTTCTCCAGGCTTTTCTGACTCATTAAGCAGATTCATAAACGGCTCTACTTTTAATTGAATTAAATTTGAACGATCCAATACTTTATCACTAAAATGATGCGTACTTTCATCAAAATTCACAGTGCCAACAAAAATAACATTGTCTCCTATAAGAACTTCCGGCGTATAATCGATTCCATTATAAAACCTGTTCTGTAAATCAGAGTTGTATAATCTCAAGCGCCTCTTTCCTTTCTCCATCTCCAGTACAGATAGAAACTGAGAAAAATAGTGTTCAACTTTAGCTAGATTCATTTCATCAAAACATACCAAAAATGTGTTAGTTGGATTATTCTGCGCTTCAACAAGTAATTTCACTAATCCTGTGTCGGCTGCTCTATAAACATTGTTTATAATGTCCGGATAACCAATCAAGTCTGAATCGTCTGCCCATGTAGGAGATACTGGAACCATCAGGAAATTTCCCACATCTAAATTCAAGGCTTTTTGATAGGCATTTACTAATTGTGATTTCCCCGTTCCACTCATACCTGCTAATATCACAAGTCCGCCAGCTTTTACTGATGTATGGAAATTATATATATCTTCTAAATTGTAATCTAAGGTCATTTTTTTCGCTTCAGCTATAAACTGGTTTAGGAATTCATTTTCCATCTGGTCTTCTACTATACCAGAATCAATGGCCAGCTCAGGAACCAAGGAGACGATTTCCGTTTCCGGTTTTGGATAGGATTCTTTCTGAGCCTCATTCTGAAAACCGGTTTCTGTCGTCCCTCTTAAGAGCTGCATAATTTCATACTCTAAATCTACAGAAAGAAATGCCACTTCTTTATGAAAGTATATTTCTTTTACTATTTCCGCTGGGAGTACAGCATTATTTAATATTGTGTCTCTTTTGTAGAAACTAAAGCCACCGTGTGCATACCTGTGCGTTTCAAATTCACCAAAAGCGATATATTCGTTGTCTTTGGTTTTGTACAATACCATTCTTGGCGTATCATCAGCTTCTTGGGAAACAAACTCATTGCGTCCTATAAATTTGTCCTCTTGCAATAATCGAATAAATTCATCTTTTGAATAATCCTGCGCAGATTTCTTTTCGTTCTTTTCAGTGTATAGCGGAATAGGGAAAAAACTCATCTCTTTTGCAAAAGAAGTTTTCTTTAATAACAGTTCAATATTTTTTGTCGTGAAAAACTCATCCGTTGGAGTAGATTTTTTTTCAACTTGAAATACGACTAAACTTTCTTCCAAAAAATCTTCCAAATTGGTGGTCCGCCGTAAATCCTCTAAAAATTCATCTTCAAAACCATGATTTATCAAATCACTTCCATAACTAGTGATTTCCTTTTGACTATTAGGAAAACTATGGGGAGGATTCGATAAGATCTTCAGGTAAAACTGCAGATCATTATTGTTATTCACAAAAATGTCTCTGCCAGAATAACGATCTGTACCATTTGATAGAACTCCTAAAATATATGGACTCCAAAGTTTAGTTGACATTTGCTGGTCCCTCCAATGTTTTTCTCAATTCCATAAATGTTTCTATCGGTTTTATAATTCTCAATATTTCTATAGGTGCTTTTTTCTCAAATTCCTCATATGAAAACCTCCATTTCAATAAATAAATCGATGTAAATTCTTCAACGCTATCAAATAATTCCTGAAAACTTTCATGATTGAAAACCACTACATCATATAATGTGTTAGCCATAATTTTTTTGTTTTTCGGGTCTCCTAAGAGCGCAATTTTTTCTTTTTTAATCTCTTTTTCTTGTTTTTGGGTTGTTAATCCACCATTACTGGATAGATTAAATTTGTCGTTCTCTTCTTTCAATAAGTTTACTTCATCAATTATTCTCTCCCTCTCCTTTACTTCATCGGTGATAGCCTCTTCCTTCGCCTTTTTTTCCGTTATGAGAAGACCATTCAACCTATTTATTTCATTTTGTTTTAAAGTGAGTTTTTCTTTCATTTCCTTATCGACAACCTCTTCTTTCATCTTTTTTTCATTTAGAAGAAGGCCATTCAACCTGTTTATTTCGCTTTGTTTTAAAGCGAGCTTCTCTTTCATTTCCTTTTGCAGCAACCTGAGATTATTCGATAACTTTTCTTTTTCAACTTCCAAATTGGCAAGTTTCTGTGTCAGCTTTTTCTCTAATTTTTTCACTTCTTTATTTTCCGGATTCAGTTCTTTTGGAGTTTCAGCCTTTTCATCGCTCAATATTTCTTTAGTTGAAAACGAGATTTCAGGCCCTCCCCCATTCCTTTTTTCATATAATTCAAAAGCTCTTTCATAATGATTCTGCAAGAAAAGAGAAAGAGCTTTTTCTTTTTTGGGTATCTGTTCATCATCAGAAAAACTAATTAAGTTTTCTTCTGTAAGATCTCCTTCAATCTTCATAATCCATTCGAATGGAGGAAAAATTTCGCTGTCTCTTAGTTTGATTCTTGTAGGTTTGATTAATAACTTATTTTTTAAAAATAATTTCGGGAGCTTCTTCCCCTTTATCCTCCTTATTTCCATCCCAATTCCGTCTAGAATAAATAACATTTGATCGGACGACAGATTTTCTATCATCCATTCAATAAACTCTTTTTCCGCTAACATCTCTAACCTTGATTCTTTATAGTCCTCTGTCGATTTATTCAAAATAATACATCTCCTTTATGAGATTTTACCTTTTTTATACATTTTTTGATACAGAAGAAAATAAAAATTTAGTTAATTAGTATCTATAAAGTATCTAAAAAATAGTTATATTAGCATAAAACATAAAAAACCCCAACAGATTTCAGTAGCATCTGCTGGGGGTTACTCACCATTAAATTATTACATGATGATCCTCTTCATACAGTGATATCCTCACTGAAAAAATCATGTTCCCTCTTATATTCTTTCCAGTCATGCGACCCGCGGACCCAGCCGCCGATCACCGCGCCCATCGCCATCATCGGCGAATCGAACTCGGTGTCTTCCATCAGCAGGAATTGATGCTCGAATGGCACAAGCAGCCTATCCAGCACCAAATTCTCCCGCAGCTTCATGTATTTTGGGGGGCATTTCGGTGAAGTCGAAACCGCAAACTTGGAGCCCCGCTGCACCACGAATTTCTCTCCTCGGTAAAACCCCGTCGCATCCGCTCCGCGTTTGGAGGTGATGGAAAAGATTTCAGGGGCTGGCTCCTTCTCCGCATAGAGCTGCAGCATCCCCGCTTCAAACGGATCGATGGTCTGTTCTTCACCGGTTTGGACATCCAACTCCAGGAATTGATAAAGCTCGCCTTCTTGGGGGTGCTGGATCTTCTTAATGTAGTACTCCTTCATTTTTCGTCCTCCTCTATAGTAATCCTGGACTCTCGCTGGGATAGCGGGTGTCTGGTTACTATAGAGATAGAGTAAGAGATTGAAAAAGGATACATTTGCAGCAAAATAAATCGATCCACCATCCAAAGACTAACTCAATTTTCTTCACTTGCAATATAGTGATACAACTTCCCTTCCACCGTGTTTTCCAAAGCTAAATGCATATGAACTACCGGGATGTCTTTCAGGTTTTTATCTTTCATTAACGCTTGCTCTACACTTGTCTTCTCTGGAAGACCTTGTCCAAGATAGTAAAAATCTCCGCCTTCGTCATCATCTTTTTTGATGAATAAATGAAGCTCAACATTGTTTTCTGCAGCGTTAATAATGGTTTGTACTTCTGCAGACGCTAATGTACGGTTACTCCGTGTCGACCACTTGAAGATTTCTGGACTGATAAAACCTTCTGTATAGGCAACACTCGATTCTACTTCGCCGTTTTTATGGTAGGTTACGAAAATCGGACATGTGCCATGTTTCGTTTTGTATCCATACATTGTTGAGCTTTCATCACTGGCCCAATTCAATAAGCGACACGCGTCTTTTCGGGTATATTTTTTAAAGAGCGTCAAGGATTGATCACATCTGTAGCTTTTGCTTAGTTCTTTCGCACTCATGACGATATCCATTAGCATTGCCTTGAAGCTTGTATTCCGATTCAAGCTCTCTTGAATTTCTTCATTGAATTGAATGGTATTGGTATCAAAGACCACAAGTGGCTTATTGCCGTATTTTTTTCGAGGGCCTTGATTGAAGAAACTCAAGTCCATGACCCGCTGCACCGAAGCTAAGGTTTCTGGATCAGTAGAGCAGTTATGGGAGATTATGTAGTGTTTATAAGCTTCCATAGTGACTTTTTCATTTTTCAGCAATAATTCGAGCAGCAGGATTTCATGTAGGCGCTTCCCGTTTAGGATTTCCTGAGACAACATAGTTAGTACTTGATCTTCATAACTATTTAACACTGGTTCTATTTCTTTTAATTTTAGTAAAAATCGATAATAATTTAAAAAGAGATTGTAGCTTTTTTTATTATTTTTATGAGTTTTTACGATAATCATAGGATCAATAGAGTTATGTAGAAGAAAGTCCTCGAATCTAGGAATTTTCCCCAGTCTATTTTTCAATTCAAAATAAGCTTCTCTTAAAACTTTAATGTTAACCAGCTTACCCTGACTAATCGAAGTGAATATTCGGTTTTTCGCAATCTCTTCAAAATTCACAGTAGAAATCCCTTTGATATAGCTCGTGTCTTTCATTCGGCGACGAATATTGTCTTTGTTTTGCGAACGTTCACCGGACAAAGCTACAGGAATCAGGTAATTATTTTTGTAGTTTCCGATAAAATCGATGATTGTCACAAACTCTTTGGATCCATGTTTTCGAAGTCCTCGCCCAAGCTGTTGGATAAAGATAATGCTCGACTGCGTTTGTCTCAGCATGACCACTTGGTTGACGCTTGGGATATCGATTCCTTCATTGAAGATATCAACAGTCAAAATATAGTCAATGACGCCATTTTCTAGCCGTTCAACTTGTAGAATGCGCTCTTCCTGAGAATCCTGACCGGTCAATGCGACCGTTTTTAATCCACGTCGATTCAGTTCTTCTGAAAGTTTTGTCGCTTCTTCTTTTCGGCTGCAAAACATGAGCCCTCGTACTTTGTCACCCGAATGTCCGTAATAATTGATCTTCTGTATAATATGATCCACACGTTCTTCGGTTATCAACTTCGAAAAAGCCGTAGCTTCATCAATAACGCCTTCTTCATACTCGACGTCTGTCACGCCAAAATAATGAAACGGACAAAGCATGTCTTCTTCCAACGCTTCCTGTAAACGAATTTCGTAGGCCACATTGTAATCGAACAGCTCATAAATATTGAAGTCATCGGTGCGTTCAGGCGTCGCAGTCATTCCCATCAGAAACTTTGGCTGGAAATGCTCAATGACTTTCTGGTACGATTTCGCACCCGCTTTATGTACTTCATCAATCAAAATATAATCAAAAGCTTGCGGATCTAATTGACTGAGCGTTGCTTCCTTAGAAATGGTTTGAATGGTCGCAAACAAATAACGCGCATCTGTCTCTCTCAGATTGCCAGAAAGAATCCCGAAATCTTTCTCTATCCCACCTAATATTCGAATAAAATCAGATTTAGCTTTTTGAAGAATCTGCTCTCTATGAACGATAAATAACATTCTTTTTGGCGCGAAATTCCGCACGTCAAAAGCCGATAAATAGGTTTTCCCAGTACCCGTCGCTGAAATGACCAAACCTTTGTCATTTCCAGCTTCTCGTACTGCTTGTATTTCTTGAAGAGCAGCTTTTTGCATTTTATTTGGCTTGATGTGGAGGGCTTCTTCTAGCGGGTTTTCTGTATACACTTCCGGGAACTCGGCCACATTGGTTAGTTCTTTACGGTATTCCATTGGGACATAGGATTTCTCATAATTTGTAATCCATTGTTCTGTCAGTGATTGCGCATTTTCCCAAACCTCTTCGAATTGCTGGTAGAAGTGAGAAACCAATTCGCCATTTTCATGCGAACTCAACTTGACGTTCCATTCGTAGTTAACTTTTAAAGCTTGCGCTGTTAAATTGGAGCTCCCGACGATTAAGGTTTGGTGCGTTTCATGTGAAAAAATATAGCCCTTAGAATGAAAGCCTTTCATACTCGACAACCGGACTTCCACATTATTAATTTTCATAAGCTCTTTGAATACTTTTGGTTGATTGAAATTCAGAAAAGTTGAGGTTAATATTCTACCTTTGATTCCTTTTCGGTCAAGATCTGACAAATGGGTTTTTAAAGTCGCCAAGCCACTTTCAGTCACAAAAGCTACAGAAAAGAGAAACGATTGACAGCCATCCAGCTCCTCAGTGATGGAATTTAATACGGTCTCATTTGTCTTTGTGTTATTGATCAGCAAAGTTGGCTTAAAGCGTTCTCCACTTGGTTTTGTTTGATCGATGAAACCTTTGTAGATAGAGTCTTCTAAATTCTGAAGAAAATTCATTTCCGTCCCCCGCTTTTCTCTCAACTGCTTCTCTTATTTCTGAGCTTGGTACGTCCGCTTTAATTTTTGGATAGCCGGTATATCTGCCGGAGCCCAGTCAAGTTTCTCTAGCTCATGCGCTTCTAACCATCGAATCGCAATATGCTCCGTTAACACAGGCGTTCCTTCAACTAATTGACAATAAAACGTAGTCAAATGAACAATGCCGAAATCGTATTCGTGTATCGTATGCTCTACTTGTTCACCAATCTCTATTTGGCAGTGCATTTCTTCTTGAATTTCTCTTTGTAGCGCTGCTTGAGGCGTTTCCGTTTCTTCTATTTTTCCACCTGGAAATTCCCACAGGCCGGGTAAACTTTTTTCCAAGCCTCGCTGTGCACATAAAATCATATTGCCGTTTGTAATTACTGCTCCAACGACATGTATATTTTTCTTCATATTTTTTTCACCTGCTTCTCGAAATTTAACGTTATTCCTAATTATTAAATACTCAATTCCCTTTATTCTAACATTTTCCCTTCATTAAATATTCTTCTTAATTATTTAAATTGAAATAATTGTAAATAACCAATTTTGCTTTGAGCTGCTTTTACATTAGTACAAGTCATATTAAATAGGGGAATAATCTCCACGTCGACAATCTTATTCCCTGTAATACCCAATCTTTTTTTGTTACACTTGCCAAAAGGCAAAACTTATCTGCCATCACCGAGAGGATTTTTTGTTTGAAAACATTTTGGCTTATCGTTGCCGTATTATTGGTTAATTTTTGTGTGCTTCTGGTCGATGATTATTTCCCCGGGACACTTGCTGCGCTCGGTATTCCTTCCTGGATTCTTTTTGCGGTTATTGCACTGATGATCGTACTCAGTGCGTTCACACTCAAGCCGCAGCGGGAAAAGAAGCGGTATATGTTCATTTTTCCGGCACTCATGATTGTGGTGCCGATGATTGTACTCGCCATATTGACCGCGCTTGGCGGAGAAGCGCACAACAGCATTTCGCTCACGAGCCCTATTCTGTGGATCGGCGCTGCTGTGACGCTGTGGATTTTCTGGATTGAGTATGTCCGGGCTTCCAAAAAAGAACCAGAAGACACATAAGTTTTTTACAATCCACACAAAAAGGCCAAAGAAGCTGAAATCAGTTCTTTGGCCTTTTGTATGGAGTTGGGTTGTTTTATTCGCCTAAAGATATTACCGTCATTATTCCTCCAGCAACCCCTGCAATTCCTTCACGACATTCTCAGGAACTCCAGTGGTCACGCCCGCAACTAAATTCTCCGCCGCTTTCATAAGCATCGCTGCACGGGTCCTTTCTGTGGCCGATCCGATATGCGGAAGAGCGACGACCTGCTCCATCTGCAGGAGCGGATTGTCCGGCGAGACCGGTTCCTGTTCAAAGACGTCCAGTCCCGCTCCCCGAATCTCCCCATTTTCCAACGCTCTAATCAAGGCTTGTTCATCCACTACTGCCCCTCTGGCACAATTGATCAAAATCGCACTGCCCTTCATCTTTTCAAATTCTTTTTCACCCATCAAGTGATGCGTCTCAGCCGTCAATGGCACGATCAGGACGACGAAATCGGATTTCTCCAACAAGGTGTCCAGATCGCTGTAGACGATGCCGTACTTTTCTTCGAGTGCGGGTTTCGGGGTTCTGCTGCTGTAGAGGACCTCCATTTCAAAACCGAACCGCGCCCGCCTGACAATCTTCTCACCGATGCGGCCCATGCCGATAATGCCCATCGTCGCGTGGTGCACATCGGTGCCGAAGAATTGCCGGGAATCCTTTTGTGTTCCCCATTTCCCTTGTTTGACGAAGTTGTTCAGTTCGGGCACACGCCTAGCCGTGGCAAGCACCAGGCTGAATGCCAGATCCGCCACCGTTTCATCCAGCACAAAAGGCGTATGCGTGCCAAGCACCCCATGCTGTTTCATGGCTTCGAGATCAAAGGAATCGTAGCCGACCGCTGAATTGCTGATGACTTTTAGATTGGGTGCCTGCTCCAGCAATTCATGCGTGATCGGCGCATGTTGTACCAGCACCCCTTCGACGTCCTTTATTTCTTCTATTAAAACATCCAGTGGGATCGCCCCTTCTCCCTGCCATTTCCTGTAGTCGCAATGCTTTCCGATATATGCTTCCACTTCTTTTGAAATCTTTCGCGCAATATAAACTTTCGGTTTCATGTAGCTCCTCCTATTGGTTACAAATTTTCTTTATCTGTTATATTGAACTGATTGATTTATATAAATATTATAACAATGATAGAATTGAATTAGACACGAGAGGATGAGATCGATGGAAAAATCCACTAAATTCAAAGTAGCCGTCGTCCAAGCGGGCTCGGAAATCATGGACAAGGAAAAAGGCGTGCTGAAAACCGTTCGCTTGATTGAAGAAGCAGGAGCTCAAGGCGCCAAAATCATCGTCTTCCCGGAAGCGTTCATTCCCGCCTATCCGCGCGGCATGTCGTTTGGTGCAGTTGTAGGCAGCCGCTCCCCCGAAGGCCGGAAAGATTTTAGGAAGTATTGGGACAACTCCATCACGGCACCCGGCCCTGAAACGGAAGCGATCGGCAAAGCCGCGAAGCGGGCGGGAGCTTATATCGTCATCGGCGTCATCGAAAAAGACGCTGCCGGCAGCCAAGGCACGTTGTATTGTACGGCCCTGTTTTTCGGTCCGGACGGCGAACTGCTCGGCAAACACCGCAAGCTGAAACCGACTGGCTCTGAACGGCTGATCTGGGGCCAGGGGGACGGCAGCACCTTGCCGGTATTCGATACACCCTACGGACGCCTCGGCGCTTTGATCTGCTGGGAGAATTATATGCCGTTGGCGCGTGCGGCCATGTATGAAAAAGGCATCCAGATCTACGTAATGCCAACTGCTGACGCGCGGGATACGTGGACAGCGACCGTTCGCCACGTCGCTGCGGAAGGCCGCTGCTTCGTGCTGTCCTGCAACCAGTATTCAACAAAATCCATGTACCCCGAAGAGATCTCATCCCGGGATGAGTTCAAAGATTTGCCGGAGGAAATGTCCCGAGGCGGCAGCTGCATCGCCGGTCCGTTGGGAGAATTGATCGTCGAGCCGGTGTACGGCGAAGAAACGATCCTGTACGCCGAACTCGACCTGGACCAGATCGCTGAAAGCCAGTTCGACTTTGACGTATCCGGCCATTATTCGCGCCCGGATGTTTTTCAGCTGTCGGTCAATGAGAAGGAACAGAAGACGGCGGTTTGGGAATAAGTCTAATTAAAAAGAAGTGCTTCCGTTTTGGAGGCACTTCTTTTTAGTCATTTCAAGAAAACTCTCTATCCGTCCCTATGTCTGTGCGGCAGCCAAATCAGCTGATTGGCTGTCTTGAAAAAGGAGTAAATATCCTCAAAGAAATGAACCACTCCTTTCCCTTCCACCACCGGCTTGGCCAAAAGAACGACGATTCCCGAACTGACAAAAAAGACGATCATCGGCCAGACAATCATTAAGACTACGAAAAATAACATGCCAGGTTCCCTGGGAAAAAGAGGGATTTCTATAAGCACTCTGACGAAAAATAGATGGAGAAGGTAAATATACGCCGTACGCCTTCCAAGATGGGTAAAGAACATGTCTTTTTTGGGTACCCATGGTAAAAAAGCCAGGATGCCGAGCAACATCACCACATAGAAGATCAAACGGGTTGCGGAGCCTTCCATGGCCGATTCTGCAATGTTGGCATAGGAATGCCGAGCCAGAAGAAAATTACGAGCCTGCTCCAAGGAAAAGAGGGAGAGAATCACTGAACTCGTTAGGATACTAAAAACTGCCAAGACTTTCGCTTTGCTTTTCTTGAACCATTCCATCTGCTCTTTTTTCAAATAATGCCCTATGAGG
Source organism: Planococcus sp. BI3 (assembly GCF_056680115.1). Lineage (NCBI taxonomy): Bacteria > Bacillati > Bacillota > Bacilli > Caryophanales > Caryophanaceae > Planococcus > Planococcus sp. BI3. The sequence goes on along the minus strand of NZ_CM155266.1, from coordinate 2,951,153 downwards.
AACAAAGGAAAAAATACCAAAGTTCTGGAGATGCTTAAATATTCACCTGCCACATCAACCCATCCGATGCCAATCGCCAGAAGAAATGCGAAGAAAATCGGATGCTTGAGTTTGGTGAAGGGGAAAAGAAGTAAGTTCCAGGCAAGTAAGCTCAATAGAAACCACATGCCGAAACTTGGCGCAAACAAATTGGTACCCAGTTGCATCCAGTTGCCGGCAAGGCCTTCCATTCTCAGATAAAAGACTTGAAAAATTAAATAAGGAATGAAAATACCAACTGCGAGCTGCTTGATAAAAAGAGGTGCGTCGCGGTGAAAATACTTTGTGAAGTAACCCGTCAGAAGGATAAGAGCCGGCATTCGAAAAGAAGTGAGAAAATTATTGGTAAAGAAAAGAACGTCATTTTCTTCGCGGACTGGACTGATTAAATGGCCAAGGACGACCAGCGCCACAAGAATAAACCGTGCATTATCAAAATAAGGATCTCTTTTTTTGATGCCGGCAGTTGGTTGACTCTTGTTCAACAAAAGCACCTCTTTTTCCAATCAATGACTTGTTAAAAACACTCTGCCCATAAGCGTTCCGGGTGGTTGGTAGTTAAAGCGATTTCTCCATCCAGTGCGAGAATCCTGTCGGCTTCAAACTTTTCATCCACAGTCCAGACGACAATGTCCGTTCCGTTTAGGTTTAGGCTGTCCACTATTTCCTGATCGACATATTCATGATTAAGAGAGACGGCTGAAGCACCAATTTCATTGATTTGGTCAACCAACAGCAGCGGAGAACCCGACAACACCAGTGTGCATTCCACTTGCGGGTCGAATTCCATACAGGTTTGCAGACTTTTATGATCGAATGAAATCAACTGGCAATGTGCTTTGGCCGTATGCTTTTGAATCAGCTCCATCACCTTTTCTTCAAGCCCCGCATAGGAGCCCGCTGCCTGCTTCAGTTCAATCAACAGCTGTTTTTTGCCGACAGTAAGCGCCAATACTTCATCCAGCGTCGGAATCTGCTCCTCTGCAAATAGTGGGGAAAACCAGCTTCCCGCATCCAGTTCTTTGATTTCGGCGGCTGTTTTTTCTTTCACATAGCCTGAACCGTTTGTGGTCCGGTCCACTTTAGCATCGTGAATCACAACCGGGACACCATCCTTCGTCAAATGCACATCAATTTCAATACTGTCAATTTTCGGTTCATCGAGTGCCAGTTTGATGGCGCTCATTGTATTTTCAGGAGCTTTTCCAGACCAGCCCCGGTGAGCGATAAGTATTCCCACGAAAAATTCCTCCTCTTTATTTGACGCCTGTATAGACAAACGCACGGATAATATGCCGCTGGGTGAAGAAGAAAATGACCAGGATCGGCAGTACCAACAGCAAATTCCCTGCCATAACGATATTCCAGGAAGCACCGCCTTCAACTTGGCGCAGCATGGCAATGCCAAGCGGCAATGTGCGGGCATTTTCGGTGGTCGTCATGACCAGCGGCCAGAAATAATCATTCCAATGGGCAATAAAACTGAACAATGCGAGTGTGATAAGGACCGGTTTCGCGAGCGGCAACATAATTTTTCGGATAATCTGCCATTCGGAGGCATCGTCCAATCGCGCCGCTTCGAGTAATTCTTCCGGCACTTGCATGAATGACTGCCGCAATAAAAAGATCCCAAAAGCGCTTGTTGCAAACGGCAGGATCAATCCCCAGATGGTGTCGAGAATTCCCCAGGAACTCAAATTCAAGTAAACCGGCAGAAAGATCAATTGGCTGGGAATCATCAGGCAGATCATGGTCAATGCAAAGAAAAAGTTTTTCAACGGAAACTCGTACCGCGCAAACGCATATGCAGCCGGAATGATTGTCGCAAACTGAAGGATAAGGATTGCAAAAGTCACCACGACACTATTGATAAAATATTTCAGGAAAGGCCCTGAATTCCATGCTTCGACAAAGTTCTGCCATTGCAGTGTTTCCGGAATCCATACCGGCGGAAACGTCATCGTTTCACCGAGTGTTTTAAAAGCGGTGCTTGCCATCCAGACAAACGGCACGGCAAAAATGATGAACAGCAGGACTAACGCTACGCCGTTGATGACTTTTAAGTATGGTGTTGTTTTCATCTGTTTCCCCTCACTTTTCTATCTGTAATGTACTCGTTTGCTCAACACCTTGAAATAAACAACGGTCAAGACACTCAGAATGATCAGCAGGATGACACCAGCCGCTGAAGCATAGCCGATTTTAAAGAACTGGAACCCGTTTTGGTAAATATAATAGACAAACGTATTCGTCGAGTTAATGGGTCCACCCGCCGTCATGAGATTGATCGTCTCAAATACCTGGAAGGAGTTGATCACGCCGATAATCGTCAGGAAAAACAGTGTCGGGGACAGCATCGGAACCGTGATACGCAAAAACCTGCGCCACGCTGGTGTGTGGTCAAGTTCCGCCGCTTCGTATAAATCCTTCGGAATACTCTGCAGACCCGCGATAAAGACCAGCGTATTGAAACCGACACCTTTCCATACCGCCACGAGAATCAAAGAAGCCAGCGCGTAATCAGGGCTTGTCAGCCAAGCAATAGAGTCGATTCCAACCAGATTCAGGAACCAATTCAGCAACCCGTAATCTGCATCCATGATCCACATCCATAGCATGGAAACGGAGACCAGCGAAATGATATGAGGACTGAAAATCGATGCCTGTATGAAAGAATAGACAGTTCCGCTCCGATTCAGCCAGGTGGCCAGCAACAGCGAAATCCCAATCGTCAGGAACACCGTGAAGAACGTATAGATAAATGAATTGGAGATGACTTCCCGAAAATCCCGGTCATTCAGCAGATGGCTGAAATTCGAGGCTCCGACAAAATCTTTTGTCGGGCTGACGAAATTCCAGTCATGAAAGCTCAAATAGATCATGTAGCCGATCGGGTAGATGAAGAACAGGCAGAACACCAGGATTGCCGGAGCAATCATGGCATAAGGACGCAGTTTCACCCACGAAAAGAGGCTTTGCTGCTCCGTCTTTCTGTCCTCCATGTCCAGCTGTGCTTTAGCGAATGCCATTCACTGCCGCCTCCTTTTCTGCCGAAAACTCAATTTTCGGCAGCGCTGTTTTATCAGCAGCGAAAGGATACAGCTTTTCCATCGGAATGGTTACAAAATAGCGGTCCTGGCGTGGCAACGGAGCCGTAAAGCTCCGGACATTCATAACACCGATGCTGTTTTTCACCTTATAAATCGTTTCGGCCCCCAAGGTTTCAAGCGTTTGGATTTCACTTTCCAGCTCGATGGTATGGGGCACGGATGCCGCTGCCGTCGAAAGGCCGGCATGTTCCGGCCGGAAACCGATAAATTGTACATCTTCCGGTATCGAATCGATGACACTGGAAAACTCCTGCTTGTTATACACATTCATCGGCGGCTGTCCGATGAACTCCGCGGCGAACATATTTCCGGGATTCTGGTACACCTCAATCGGGGCCGCTTTTTGCTGGACCACTCCATGGTTCAAAATGATAATCTCATCACCCATCGACATCGCTTCGACTTGGTCGTGCGTCACATAGACAAAAGTCGTCCCGAGTTTTTCATGCAGCTGAATCAGTTCTGTCCGCATTTGCGTGCGGAGTTTAGCATCCAGGTTGGATAATGGTTCATCCAGAATAAAGACTTTCGGTTTTTTGACCATCGCGCGTGCCAATGCCACCCGCTGGCGTTGGCCGCCAGACAGCTTATCCGGCTTTTTGTTCAAGTGGTCCGTCAAACCGACGATTTCTGCGATTTCTGCGACCAATTGCTGTCTTTCCTTTTTCGGGACTTTGCGGTTCGCCAAGCCAAACTCGATGTTGCCTTTTACCGTCATGGTTGGGTATAGTGCATAGTTCTGGAAAACCATGGCAATATCGCGCTTGTTCGGAGCCAGATCATTGACCAGCTTGCCGTCGATCCAGATATCTCCTTCTGTCTGCTGTTCAAACCCGGCCAGCATCCGCAGAATGGTGGATTTCCCGCATCCGGAAGGTCCGACTAAAACGGTGAATGAACCATCTTTGATGGTCAGGGAAATATTTTTTACAACCTGGTCTTCATTGAATGTTTTTGAAATATTTTCAAGTCTGATTTCAGCCATATGCCTCTTCCTTTCCGTTTTCCGCGCCCGCTTCCTCATGGAAGTTCCGGATCACTTCGACCAACTCATCGATGGACTTGACCGATACCGACCAAGGGGTTTCATCCTGGTGGTCATATTCGCTGATCAGGCACGTATGCCCGCCCGCTTTGTGGACGGGATGGAGGTCGTTCCACGGATGATCTCCAATCGACAGTATTTCATGCGGCTGATGCCCTTCCGACAGCAGTTTGCTGAAAAGTTCCTTTATGCCATTCGGTTTTTTCCCATCAAAGTAAAACTCATCGAACACGTCGCCAATCTCCAGAAAATCCACAAACTCCTGCCCGGTCGGCAACGGCGAATTGGTCATCAGGATGATCCGCTTACTTTCCAGTTTCTCGATTTCATCAAACAAGTCGGTCCTTTTGATGATGCGGTAAGCTTCCGTCAGCATTTCCGCCCGCACATCAATAAATGCTTTTTTCAGCACCTCCGCAGGAATTTTCTTTTTAACAGCCATCAGCTGACCAATCCCCCATGGATCCCCTAAATAAGCCAGCGCACTTTCTTCCTTTTCAGCCATTTCTATTTCAAGCCCCTCCCAATCGTAGGACACCAAGGGCTTGAGATCTTGATGACTGAAGAAACTCAAATCGGCCGGATCATATAAGAATCCCAATTTAACCGTTGCTTTGCCTTCCAGAATGTCGTATGCCATAGCTATTGTCTCTTTGATTTCCGCATCCGGATAAGTACCTGCCATCATCTTTGAGATATAGCGGCCCATGAATGAGTAATCCTGGTAAAGGGTTCCATCCATGTCGAAAATCAGTACATTAATATCTTTTAACCAGCGCATATCGTTACCTCCTCATTAGACGAAAAGAAAGCACTTTTCAGCGCTTTCTTTTCAATTTTTTTATTTCAGGACAGCATTCGCTTTTTCAGCTGCCGTGTCCAGCACTTCTTGTGTCGGGATGCTTTCATCGAGAATGCCGCGCGTCATTTCATCAATCAAAATTTTGACTACTTCCGGGTAATTTTCAGCCATTGGACGCGCAGTTCCGTTTTCCAGCTGATCAACAGCCACTTTGAATTGAGGTTTTTCTTCATATAAATCCTGCATTTTGTCAGATTCTGCAGCAGTCACACGGCTTGGTAGGTAGCCTGTGTATTCAGATGCGTAAGCCGTTTGTTCCGCTGCCGTCATGAATTTGATAAATTCCCATGCAGCCTGCTGCTTTTCTTCATCCAAACCGTTTGTCATCACCAAGTTCGCCCCGCCAGTCGGTACTTTCGCTTCTATGCCGCTCGGCATGAAGTAGGTATTCAAATCAAATCCTTTTTCCTCGGAAAGCTGAAGAAGGTAAGACAAATCGGCAGTTGAAGAAAACAGCATACCTGAATGGCCGTTAACAAAGTCCTGTTTCGCTTTATCGCCCGCTTCTGTACCTGAAGATAATTTTAATGTGCCTTCATTCGACATCTTTCTCCAAAGGTCAAACGCTTCTACCCCTTCTTTGCTGTTGAATGTTACTTCCGTGCTGTCTTCGTTCATCATGGAACCGCCAGCCTGAGCGATAAACGCTTCGTAGAACCAGATGTCGATTGGGAGTGACATACCCACTCTGCTTTCACCGTCTGTAAATGCACTTGCGTATTCTTCAAACTCCTGCCAGTTTTTCGGACCAGCCGGATCCAGTCCGACTTCTTCCGCCAACGTGGTGTTCATGTACAAGATAGGCGTGCTTCTCAAATACGGCAAGCCGTATAATTTGTCATCAACGTAGGAGTTCCCCATAAGTCCCTGGTTAAAATCGTCCATTTGGATTTCCTCATCATTTTCAATGAAAGAAGTCAGATCCTGCGTCATTCCTGATTTCGCAAAAACACCCATTGAAGCAATTTCATTCTGTGTGACTTCAGGAGCGTTTCCGGCAGCAAAAGCCGCTTGTGTTTTCGCATGCAGTTCATCATAAGTGCCCTGGAATTCTGCATTCACCTGAATTTCATCTTGGGATTCGTTAAACTGCTTGACCAGGTTTTCGTTGTTTTCACCGATTTTATCGCCCCATGCATACCAGTAATTCAGTTCGACTTTATCATCTGATGGTTCTGTGGAATCCGCCGCTGCGCTTCCCTGTTCTTCGCCTGAACCGCCGCATGCAGCCAATACCAAAAGTGTTAACGCCAATACCAATAAAAAGCTGAGTTTTCTCATTTCCCTGCCTCCAATTTCTTTTTTTAGCGTACAGATGACTAAAGGACAAAACAAAGAGACCCCAAATAACCTTTCCGCATTTCGCGAAGTTATTCGGGGTCTCTCTCAGCGCACCCAGTCATCTATCTACTTTTCAATTTGATTATATCGCCCACTTGTTAATGTGGTGTGAAAAAAATGTAAAAATCATCTTAACAATTCAACCGCCGAAAAATCCTCCGCCCACAGCGCTTCATTGGACGTGCTTACAGCCATTGCCCCCGCTTCGAGTGAAGCCCTCACATGTTCGGGCTTCGACAATAATCCTCCGGTGATAACCGGTATATCCAACAGTTCCGAATAGGAGCGGATAACGCCGTAAAGTGTAGCCGGCATGATTTCAATGATATCCGGACCCGGCTTCTGCTTGTTATCCAGCACATTGCCGTATACTTCCGAATCGATCATGAACACCCGTTGCACAACAAATAATTTTCGCTCTTTCGCTTTTTTGATAAGTCCCTGTTTAGTCGTTATGATTCCAAACGGCTTGACATAATCAGCGATGAAATCCAGGCCTTCGTTGTTTAAAAGCAAGCCACCAATCTTTTCGGCATGGACCAGGACCGGAATGCCTTCGTCTTGGAACACATCGACATACCGCTTTACATTCATAATGGAACCCGTCAATAAAAATACAGCACTGATGCTGTCCTTATGGGCCAGTACCTTTTCGATTCCTTTGGGGCTTTTTACCGCCGCAATTTTCTTATGCTGGTGCAAGCGGCTAAGCATTTCTTCATTATTCCATTTTCTTTTCATATTATGCACCTCTCTTCACTGCTTCCTTATTTATTATAGAAGTTTCTTAATCGGCAAAGCGAAAGATTTACAAACCTTAACAACTTCTTAAAAGCAGCTTAGCAATCATTTGTAATACTTGGGAAGATAAACGAATGAGAGGGGATGGAGAATTTGAAAATTGCGGTAATTGGTGATTTGCATTATCCGGCACTGGAAGAGGGCTATGTATCTATCGAAGAAGAACGAAAATTGTTTTACGAAACATTTCTAGAGCGATTTTTTTCGATTCCGGCAGATTTGTATGTATCAATCGGGGATTTGACCAACTTTGGATGGAAAGAAGAGCTGGAAGATGTCTATTCCATTATCGACCGGCACCAGAAGCCGTTTGTCCATGTGTTGGGAAATCATGATGTCTATGGATTGACGCGCAAGGAAGTTCTTTCAGTTACTAAACAGCAAAGGTACCATGCCATCACTGCGGATTCGGCCGTATTGGCTTTTATCGATACTGCCCGAGAACAGGATTTTGAAGTTTGGGGCGGCACGCTGGATACCACGCAGCTCGACTGGCTCGGGGGCGTTATCGAAGAAAGCGGTGAACTTCCACTTATCGTCTTCGCGCATCATCCGGTTCATGCCACCACTACCAATTCGGAAAAAGAAAACTTAAGTATCCATTCCGATATCCCTGTCTGGGAATTGTTAAGTAAAAAGAATAGAAGCGGATTATACGTGAACGGGCACAACCACTTTAATTCCAGTGCTGTAAAAGAACAATGGAACTTCCTGCAGATTGCAGCTGTGCTGGACGAGCAGGCAGCACGCGTCATTGAAGTGTCTGAATCCCATATCTCCATCGATGCAATCGACCTGTATGATCCGGCACAATACCAGCGGGCGCAAACTATCGGCAATGCTATCAATCACTTCCAGTTGAACCCGCAACGAGCGGATAACGATCGTGGAACACGTCAACTGATACCTTTACCGGACCGTGTAAAGATTCAAGCCGAGATAGAATAAACTGCTTACATTCCGGAGCGAAGAGTGTGCAAGTGATTTCACCAGCTCCCCCCTGTAATTCTTCCTTTCGCGTGATTTCGAAAAAATTTTCATTTCTCCCTTGCTTGAAAAGAAGGTTTGATTGAATTCAGCTGTCGGTCAATGTGAAGGAATAGAAGACGGCTGTTTGGGAAGAATAAAACTAAAGGTTTCCACTTTCTAAGCGGAGCAATAAAGACAGAAGAACCGCCCTTATCCCCCAGGGCGGTTCTTTTGATGAAATTTACTGAGGAGCAGTAGGCCTCATGTCTTTCATTCAGCGCATCATCGTGAAGAGTAAGGAAAGATGCTTGTCTAGATCAATTTCCTCAGGAAACTCATCGTCACTCCAACCCTCAGCACATTTATCAAGACGTCCTGGAAGTTTTCTGTCAAACTGAATGGAAGTACTATTTCCGTATCTTTCCAAAGGAGTCCTCTATATGAAACCGGTCATTCGGCCCCTCAGCACCCTGCTCATGGGTGGAATCTATCTGCTGTCTTTTTTTATCCCTATTCCATATGCATCTTTTCTGATCAGCCTGTTCGCGCTGGCCGTGCTTGTTTCCTATTTCCCTTACCTTGCCCGGACACCGAAAATCCTGATTTCGGTGCTGTTTGCTGCCGGGTTGCTATTGGATCCCAGCGCGGAAGGCGTGACGGCATTTTTCCTTGCGCTTCAGACCAATGCCAACCTTCTGGCGATTTTCATTTTTGTGCCCTTGCTGGCGATTCCGATTCAACAGGGACAATATCTTAAGTACATAGAAGTCATTTTTGCCTATTCCATCAAGAAAACGCACCAGCTTTACCTGTTCACGACAGTGGCTGCCGGCAGCGTCGGCGCCGTCATGAATATTGGAACCCTGCCGATCCTCAATGACCTGACAGACACTGCATCGTTCAAGCCATTCGATGAAGTCCGCCTGAAAGCGCTGAGCCGCGGATTTGTGATGGCGTTCATGTGGTCGCCGTATTTCATTTCCATGGCATTGGTGCTTTCCTATTTTGATGTCAGCTGGCTGCAGCTCTTCCCGGTCGGCCTCGCTGTCACTGGGGTCATGATGGCCATCGGTTTTCTTCAGGAACGGAAAATCAGCCGCCCCATCCCCGAATCCGCTCATGTGCAGAGCACTGTGACACTTAGCGCCGCCAAACGGAAAGTGCTTGAACTCGCCCTGATCCTGCTGGCCATCACCGCTGCCATCCTGATCATCGAACGCCTTACCGGCCTGTCGGTGCTGGCGATCGTCCCGTTGACCGCGATTGTTGTCTCTGCCGTATGGTCATTGTTGATCGGCACGCTTCGGGAGCTTTTTGAAAACCTCCAGGGCTATGCCAGCGGAAAGATCGTTTATATGGGAAATGAATTATCGATTTTCATCATTGCCGGCGCTTTTGGTGCCGCGCTCTTGAACAACGGTGCCGCTGACTGGATCCGTTTTCTTCTGGAGACCTTGAACATCACCCATGTCCTGTTGCTCATCCCGGTGATGGCGCTGCTGATGGCCATCCCGTCCTGTATCGGCGTGCATCCGATCATCACCGCCGCCATCCTGGCCATCACGTTAAGCAATTCTCCCCTGTTTGCGGACGACCATCTGTATTTGGGCCTCGGCTTGTTGGCCAGTTGGATGCTCGCCATCCTGGTTTCGCCGTTTTCCGGACTGAACCTGATGCTGGCGGCCATCAGCAGAAAGTCATCGGTCTATATCGCCTTTAAGATGAACTTCAAGTTCGCCTTGCTGACCTGGGCAGTCTGCTATGCGGCCATCGCCGCTTTGTATGCCATTCTGTAGATTGGTCTATGTACACTAAATCAAAAAGCACAGCAGGACCGGTGATACCAACCGTTCCTGCTGTGCTTTTTCACTTCTATCTTATTTAGAGGCCTCTGCTAACTGCTCAATGATCTGCTCCATCGCCTTCGGTTTCACAGCCGGCGCAAAACGATGAACCACATTTCCTTTGCGGTCAATCAGGAATTTCGTAAAGTTCCAGTGGATATCGGAGCTCTCCAGCATATCCCGGTCTTCTCTCTGCAACTTGCCTGCCTCGTCAAAATCCTCATCGGCAGGAGCCTGTCCGCGTAAATACTGATAAAGGGCATGAGCGCCTTCACCATTCACTTCGGTTTTTTGGGCAAGCGGAAAGCTTACACCGTAGTTGATCGAGCAGAATTCTGAAATCTCTTCATCTGTCCCCGGCTCCTGTCCGCCAAACTGGTCACACGGGAAGCCGATGATTTCAAACCCTTTTTCTTTATGGGTTTTGTACAGCTCTTCCAATTCTTCGTATTGAGGGGTCAATCCGCATTTACTGGCTGTATTCACAATCAGCAGCACATCGCCCTGGTATTTTTCGAAATGTATTTCTTCACCAGTTGATAATTTTGTTTGGAACGAATAAATCGACATGAATATCCTCCTCTTTCATGGGTGCTGGACACCTCGGCTTTAGCCGGCCCTGAAAAGCTGATGCTCCCATCTATCGTACAATTATTTCATACAGTCCCAGTATCCTGCTTTTCGGCGGCAGTTACAAACTTGATGGACTGTCAGAAGGCAAGAAACCCTCTCAAAAAGTAGGATATTTGGCTTTTCCTTTATAAATAACAATGAATAATTTGCACGAAATTATTATTATCTTCAATATACTGTTTCTTTCTCGAGCTGGATTCTCTATAATAAACCTAATTGACACAGAATTCTATAAATTCAGATTTATTAAGACAATTCCGCTATTCCAAATGAGGTGAAAAGCATCACTTTTTCCACTACCCAAAAGTTATTTTCCTGTTATATCGTTTTTCATATAACCATCTACTATGCCTGGATTCTCCTCGGTGACAGCAGCCATTCGCTGGGCATCAACCTGATTTCATTGCTGGCTCCGCTGGTCGCTGGAACTGTTCTTTTCATCGTCTATTTGAAATCGCTGGGCAAAGGCTATTTCTGGCTGCTGGTTTCACTGGGGTGCTTCAGTAATGCCGTTGCCAAAGGCATTTGGCTGTACAGCCACAACATCGCCCTTTCGGAAGTCAACTACCCCCAGTGGTCGGATCTGTTTTATATCCTTCATATCGCACTTTATTTATCGGCATTCGCTTATCAGCTCTGGCAGGAAAAAGAAAACTCCTATCAAATCAAGTTTCTTTTTGATATGGCCATCATCGTCGTTGTATTTACGGCGCTCAGCTGGCATTTCCTGATTCAGCCGCTGCTGTTATCGGATTCTGCATCTCCCCTGCCATTTGCGTTATCAATCGGTTATCCGGTGGGGGATCTATTGCTGCTGTTCGGTGCTGTCAGCTTCTACATCGGCTCGGCCCACTTTTTCCCCCGCCGCGTGCTGGCTTTGATCATTGCGAGTTTGATTGTCCAAGTCTTTGCGGATACTCTCTACCTCTACTCAAAGATTGCCGACAGCTACGCTGCAGGAACGCTTTATGATCCGCTATGGTCCCTCGCTCTTCTGCTGATGGCGCTTGCCGGTTTGCATGCCCTTGAAACGGAAGGGGAAAAAGTTCCAATCCCAACTTATGAACCCGCTGACGGACGGATTTCCATGCGCATGCTGCTTCCTTATTTCAGCCTGGTGCTGCTGTTTGCCATCATGGTTGCCGAGCAGAAAAGCGACATGAACGGATTGATTGCCGGAGCCGGCGCATCGGTTATTTTGACTATCAGGAGGCAGGTCTTCACGCTGCGGGACAACCGGAAACTGTTGTTCAGATACCACCAGCTGACTTCTGCACTTGAGCAAAAAATCAAACAGCGAACAGTGGAAGTCACTTCCAAGAACGAACAGCTGGAAGAGGCCATCCATCAAATGAAGCACATGGCCTACCACGATGTGTTGAGCGGCTTGCCAAACAGAAGGCTGTTTCTGGAAAAACTGGAATCTGCGATAACCGATGCCAAAAACAGTTCACAGAAACTCGCTGTCGTCTTCATCGATCTGGACCGTTTCAAAAATATTAACGATACATTCGGCCATGAATTCGGGGATTTATTGCTGCAGGGATTTTCACAAAAAATCAAAGAAAACCTGCGCTGCAATGACATCATTTCCCGACAGGGCGGCGATGAATTCACCCTGATCCTGAACAATATTTATGCCGAAAAAGATATTGCGCCGATGATTCACAGGCTGCAGGCGTCCCTCGCAGAGCCGCTGACCATCAATGGACAGCAGCTGCATATCTCCATGAGCATCGGCATCGCGGTCTATCCCAAAGACGGAGAGACGACAGATGAATTGCTGAAGCATGCCGACAGTGCCATGTACAGTGCCAAGGAAAAAGGCAAAAACAACTACCAGTTCTTTTCAGATGACATGGCTTTCACCGCTTCCCGAAAAATAGCACTGGAAAACGATATGCGACATGCCATTGCCAACGGAGAATTCATCCTGCATTACCAGCCGCAGATTCGGACCGCAACAGGCGAAGTCATCGGCATGGAAGCCTTGATCCGCTGGCAGACAGCAGACGGCCGCATCATTTCTCCGGGAGAATTCATTCCCCTGGCGGAAGAGACCCGTTTGATTCTGCCCATCGGTGAATGGGTGCTTTCTACAGCCTGCGAGCAGGCAAAGAAATGGCATGACTCGGGCTATCCCGAGTTGAAACTGGCTGTCAACTTGTCCCCTCTTCAGTTTCTGCATGATGACTTGATGGGTACGGTCCGGCAGGCGCTGGAAAAGACAGGCTTTTCCGCGTCCTCGTTGGAACTGGAGATCACGGAAAGCGTCGCTGTCGATGATGCGGAAAAGGCAATTTCCCGGATGCAGGCATTAAGAGAGTTGGGTGTGCGGATTGCCATCGATGATTTCGGCACCGGTTATTCCTCGCTGAGCTACCTAAAACGGTTTCCGCTCAACAACCTGAAGATCGCCCAGCCGTTCGTTCAGGACATGGCCACCAATTCTCACGACAAATCACTGGTCAAAGCCATGATTTTCATCGCCCATAGCCTGGATATGCTGGTCATCGCAGAAGGCGTGGAAACTGAAGAACAGCTGGACTTGCTGAAACGGCTGGACTGTGATGAAATCCAGGGCTACCTTTTCAGCAAACCGCTGACAGCCGAAAAGTTTTCAGAGCTTCTAGTGAATGGACCCTCTTCGCTGAAATTGGTTTAGCAAATTTGGAGTCAAAAAGAAGGAAAGACGCTGTCTGACAAGCGCCTTTCCTTCTTTTTGTCTTGTTATTTTTTTATTTCGGCCTATCCAGTGGATTCTCTTTTGTGAACATAAGTTAATACATTTTCACTTAATTGTTATTATCTGTAATATGCTTGTTTCTTTTATCCCTAAAGTTCTCTATAATGAAATCAAATATCAACAAAATCTTTAGATTCGGAATTTTTTATGTATTTTTTTATTTTGACTGAGGTGAAAACTATCATGCTTTCCCATGCAAAAAAACTGTTTGCAGTTTATATCTTTTTTCATATCGTCTTCTACTATGCCTGGATTTTTTTCATTGGCAGCAGTAACAGTATATATGTTCCGGGCATCAACCTCATTTCCTGGCTGGCTCCCCTTATTGCCAGTATCATGCTTTTTATCGTCTATCTGAAGTCCCATAACTCAGACCGTTATTTCTGGCTGCTGGCTTCATTGGGATGTTTCAGCTATACCATCGCTGAAAGCATCTGGCTATACAGCCACAGCATCTCCCGTATAGGAGTCAGCTACCCCGGATGGCCGGACCTTTTTTATTTTCTCCAAATCTTTTTCTATTTAGCGGCATTTGCGTACCACATCTGGAAAAAAAAGGATAACTCCTATCAGATTAAGTTTCTTTTTGACATGGCGATCATCATCGCGGTGTTTACGGCGCTCAGTTGGCATTTTCTGATTCAACATCTAATCTCAGGAGAGCCTGTTTCCCCGGTTCTGATTGCCGTCTCAATTGGTTATCCTTTCGGGGATTTGTTGCTGCTGTTTGGCGTGATCAGCTTCTACATTGGTTCGGCCGACTTTTTTCAGCGGCGCGTGGTGACTTTGATCGCTGCCGGTTTAATCATCCAGGTCTTTGCGGACACTCTTTATCTCTATTCAACCATTGCAAACAGCTATAGTGTCGGAATGTTTTATGACCCTCTGTGGTCTCTCAGTCTGCTGCTGATGGCGCTTGCCGGTTTGTATGCACTTGAAACAAAAGGCCAAACAATTTCAATAGCTGCTCCTTCATCCGCCGATTGCCGGATCTCCCTGCGCCTGATGATGCCTTATCTCTGCATGGTGGTGTTGTTCATCGTCATGATTTTTGAGCAGAAAGGCGATATGAATGCCTTGATTGCCGGAGCGGGCGCATCGGTCATTTTAATCATTACGAGGCAGATCTTCACCCTGCGGGACAACCAGAAACTGTTGTTCAGATACCATCAGCTGACTTCCGTACTCGAGCATAAAATTGAACAGCGAACAGTGGAAGTCACCTCCAAAAACGAACAGCTGGAAAAAGCCGTCCAACAGATGAAACATATGGCCTATCACGATGTGTTGAGCGGCTTGCCAAACAGAAGGCTGTTTCTGAAAAAACTGGAATCCGCGATAACGGATGCCAAAAACAGTTCACAGAAACTCGCGGTCGTCTTCATCGATCTGGACCGCTTTAAAAACGTCAATGACTCTTTCGGCCATGAGTTCGGGGATTTATTGCTGCAGGGATTTTCACAAAAAATCAAAGAAAACCTGCGCTCCAATGACATCATTTCCCGACAGGGCGGCGATGAATTCACGTTGATTTTAAACAATATTCATGCGGAACAAGATATTGCACCAATGATCCACAGGCTGCAGGCGTCCCTTGCAGAGCCGCTGACCATCAAGGGACAGCAGCTGCATATCTCGATGAGCATCGGCATCGCAATCTATCCCAAAGACGGGGAGACGACGGATAAATTGCTGAAGCACGCTGACAATGCCATGTACAGTGCCAAGGAAAAAGGCAAAAACAACTACCAGTTCTTTTCAGACGATATGGTCTTTACCGCTGCACGAAAAATTGCACTGGAAAACGATTTGCGCCGCGCTCTAACCAATAAAGAATTCATCCTGCATTACCAGCCGCAGATCCATACCGAAACAGGTGAAATCACCGGTATGGAAGCTTTGATCCGCTGGCAGACAGCAGACGGCCGCATCATTTCTCCGGGTGAGTTCATCCCCCTGGCAGAGGAAACCCGTTTGATCCTGCCCATCGGTGAATGGGTGCTTTCTACGGCCTGCGAGCAGGCGAAGAAATGGCATGACCAGGGCTATCCCGAGTTGAAACTGGCTGTCAACTTATCTCCTCTTCAATTTCTGCATGATGACTTGATGGACACGGTGCGTCAGGCGCTGGAGAAGTCCGGTTTTCCAGCGTCTTCTCTCGAGCTGGAAATTACGGAAAGCGTCGCGGTTGGCAACGCAGAAAAAGCCATCTCCCGGATGCAGGCATTAAGGGAGTTGGGTGTACGGATTGCCATCGATGATTTCGGCACCGGTTATTCTTCGCTGAGCTACCTGAAACGGTTTCCGCTCAACAACCTGAAAATCGCCCAGCCATTTGTACAGGACATGGCCACCAATTTCTATGATAAATCACTGGTCGAAGCCATGATTTTCATCGCCCATCGCCTGGATATGTCGGTTATCGCAGAAGGCGTGGAAACCGAGGAGCAGCTGGAATGGCTGAAACGGCTGGACTGTGATGAGATCCAGGGCTACCTTTTCAGCAAACCGCTGTCAGCCGAGAAATTTTCAGAGCTTCTCGTGAATAGGCCAACTTCGCTGAAATTGGTTTAGCGGATCTTCTGTAAATCTATAGACAAAAGGAGGAAAGGCGCTTGTCAGACAGCGTCTTTCCTCCTTTTATTTCGGTCGTTCCAGCGAAAAAATCTCTCCGATGGCAGCATAGTTGGTCCCGGCCAGCCGGCTGACTGCACCCAGGCCTCTTGGGTCGATGCGGCCGTTTTCGTAAATGGCCTCATCCACATGGAACTGGACAATTTTGCCGATGAACAAATCACTGCCGGGGCCGTCGCCGCCCAGCTGCACGGATTCCACCAACCGGCATTCCATTCGGATTTTCGATTCCTGGACGCCCGGAACCGAAACCACTGCACTTGGCACCTGGGTCAGGCCCGCCATGTCCACTTCACTTTCCGACGGCGGCAAGGAAGCCGCGGTTTCATTGATTTTCCCGACATTGTCGCGGTCCACAATATGCACCACAAATTCTCCATTCGCATAAATATTGCGTGCCGTATCTTTTCGCCCACCCGCCGGCCGTTGAATCGACAGCGAGACCATCGGCGGGTTGGAGGAGACGATGTTGAAATAGCTGAACGGCGCACCGTTCACCACGCCCGGCTCTGATTGCGTCGTGACGAATGCGATGGGACGTGGGATGATCGAGCCGATCAACAGCTTATAGTTGTCGCGTTCCCCGTTTTGTTCCGGATCAATTAGAATCATCTTTACCTGCTCCTTTTCTGATGGATTATGTTGAATTAAAAGCTTGCTTTCATTATTCGCTTCGGTCGCATTGACACAGCTCCTGCAAGAAAGCCGAGTAGAACACTTATCTTATTGCTCCATTCGGCGTTCGCCTGCTCCTAAGCCGTACCGGCGCTGGAGAGTTCTCATAGATATGGAGCAAAACAGCGAAGACTCTATCCCTATCCATAGCCTAGCTTTAAAAATCGTGCTCCTTCGTGCTGCGCACTACGTCGCAAAGACATTTTCCTCGCAAGCTACGGCTAATGTCTTCGGAGCTGTTTTGCGGAATATAGGTTAAGATAAACCATTAGTTTAACTTGTTATAGCTTACTTACCTTATCCATTCCCTCTACATCTACATTGTAGCTAAAAAAACAGAATGTGCGGATGTTCCTGCACATTCTGTTATTGGATTGATATTCGGATTAGCGGATTGTTTTCAATGCCGTTGACCACGGGATGACCTGATCCAGCATCTGGTTCACTGAATCTGCCTGGACCGGTGCTGCTTTCAATTCCGCTCCGTTTTCGAAGTCCGTGAACAGCGACAACGCCGGGTGGACGCGGACGTCTGCTACAGACAATTCGCCCAGGATACCGCGCAAATGTTCTGCTGCACGTGCACCGCCGACGGAACCGTAAGAGACGATCCCTGCCGCTTTGTTGTTCCATTCGACGCGCAGGTAATCAAGTGCATTTTTCAATGACCCTGTGATCGAGTGGTTGTATTCCTGTGCGATAAAGACGAAACCGTCCTGTTTCGCGACTGCTTCGGACCAGGCACCTGCGCCTGAAGCGTCTCCGCCAGTTTCCCCAAGCAATGGCAATTTATAGTCCGCAATGTCGATGATTGTATAGTTCGCGTCTCCGCGTTTGTCTGCCAAATCTTTGACCCAGTTTCCTACCTGTGGGCTTAAGCGCCCTTCGCGTGTTGATCCTAAGATGATGCCGATGTTCAATTTTGTCATTGGTGTTTCCTCCTCTGGTTGGTTTTCTTGCGATGTTCCGAATAATCTACTGAAAATGCTCATATTATTTCCCCCTGCTTACAGATATTCTTTTTCGATGGTGCGTGTGCTGCGGACGGTATCGATCGGCCGTACCAGGTTTTCAATCTGGTCGCGTTTCGGCTCCAGGAATGGCGGCAAGGATAAGTTTTCCCCTAAGGTTTCGTAAGGCTCATCGCCCATGAAGCCCGGTCCATCCGTGGCCCATTCAAACAGGATGCCTTGTCCAACCCGGACATAAAGCGACTCGAAGAAGAAACGGTCGACGTAGCCGGATGTACCAAATCCAAGGTTTTGCATGCGGTCGATCCATTCTTTCAGGACACTTGTATCTTCCACGCGGAATGCAGCGTGGTGGACAGTGCCGAAGCCCTGGCGTCCCGACGGCAATAGTTTATTGTGCTCGACGATCACTTGTGCGCCATTTCCGCCTTCGCCTACTTCGAACAAGTAGAAGGAACCTTCTTTTGCGACTTGGCGCATCAGCATGGCTTTTTCCAATACTTCTTTGAACGAATCGAATTCCGCGATACGGATGTGGATCGGCCCAAGTCCTGTGATGGCGAATTCCAATGGCACCGGTCCATTCTGCCATGGTGTGCCGGCTGCCACTCCTTCATTGTGTTCATCCGATACCAACATGTACTGCTGGTCATCGAAATCGACGAACGACAAGGTTTTCTTGCCGAAAACATCCTGGATGCCTTTATGTTTGACTTCGTATTTATCAAAACGTTTGATCCAGTAGCTCAACGCCTCATCCGTCGGTACACGGAACGCAGTCTTGTAGATTTCGTTGGTGCCGTGAGTGCCTTTCGGGATGCCAGGAAAATCGAAGAACGTCATATCGGTTCCGGCCGATCCTTTATCATCGGCGAAGAACAGATGATAGGTCTGGATGTCATCCTGGTTCACGGTTTTCTTGACCAGGCGCATGCCCAGCACATAAGTGAAAAATTCATAGTTTTTTTCGGCGCTGCTGGTGATGGCCGTTACGTGGTGCATTCCTTTTAATTCATTCATAGTATCTCTCCTCAAATAGTAGTAGGTATGATTATTATCTCGATTTCGAGATATAGGATTAAAAAAATTTAAATATCTTGTGATTGATAGCCAATTTTCTTGACGGTTCGGATCATTTCTTCCATTTCCTGCTGGTCCATTCCCTGGAACGCCTGATTGATCACCTGTTCATGCTTCGGAAAAATCTCATCCATCAATTGCCGGCCGCCAGCCGTCAGTTCTGCAAAGGTCACGCGCCGATCTTCCGGACACGCTTTGCGGATGACATAATTTTTAGCCTCCAGCTTATCGACGACGTAGGTGATGCTGCTGCTTGCAATCAACACTTTTTTGCCGATCAGCTGAATCGGCTGCTGTCCTCGGTGGTACAGCAATTCCAGCACCGAAAATTCGGTCGGGTTCAGCCCGTACTGCGCAACATCTTTTTTGATCAATGCGTGAAGAGCGTCGGTTGCCCGCACCAGAACAGTTAATGCTTTCAAGTTGAGATTCGGCATATGCATTTGATTCACCTCATTTACCTTGAATTAATTTATCTTTAATTCGAGATAATCATAACACGGGCATTTTCCGGCGTCAACCATTGGAACCGAATTATCTTTTTCTCCATGGAAGATGCATCTACATTCACGCTCACGGCTTCCACAAATCCCCGATTATTGCATCAGGACGGCAATAAAAAAAAAGGAAATGGGCAACAATCTCCCCATTTCCCTTGAAACAAACGGCCATTCCCGCCTGATTTCTTTTATTCTGTTTTATCCGTGTAATTGAGCCGGTCCAATATCGTGATTTTTTCCGATAGTTGATTATTGAAGATTTTTCTTGCCACATCCAATAATTCAACAATCAGGGGGTCCTGCAAGGAATAGATGACGCGGTTCCCATTCTTGATGCTTGTGACCATATTTCTCGACCTCAAGACGGTCAGTTGCTGCGATACTCTCGATCCTTCACTTTCAGCTAATTGCTGGATTTCATTGACGCCTCTATCTCCTTGCGCCAAAATTTCAAGAATCTGAATCCGGAGCGGATTTGCAAGCGCCTTAAAAAATTCAGACTTGAATTGCTGCATTTCCGTATCCAAAATATCCCCCACCCTCTCTATAGCTGCTTCAAGACTTTTTCTTCCTTATCTGTTTCCATCTGAGGGAATTCGATTCCAGCCGATAGAGCCGTACATTCCTTGAAGGCAAAATGCTCGCAGCCCAAACATTTATTTTTGTCGAGCTGCTTTATGGCAAAGTTGATGGCTTCACCGGTATGTTCAAAGAAATGCTCTTCTCCAGCATAGTCATACAACCCTGTTTTTTTCATTACACTTATCGGATGCGGTTTCATGCCCGAAATCAGGACGATGCCGTGTTTTGAAAAATCCTTGATGATGCTGGACAAATAGGATTCACCTGTTGTATCCATAAACGGAACTTTTCCCATCCTTAATAACAGCACTTTCGGTTTGTAATTGATGGTATTCATAATGGATTGCTCAAACGCCTGAGCTGAACCAAAGAACAAGGGCCCTTCCACATTATAGATACTGATTTGCGGGCAATCGTGGATATCCGTCACCATATGCTCGCCCATTTTTTCATCTTTATGATCCGGGTCGGGCAACACTTTGGCTGTAATAAGCAGTTCACTCATTTGTTTGGTGAATAAAAGGACCGCAAATAACAAACCGACTTCTACAGCGACTGTAAGACTGACAAAAACAGTCAATAAAAAAGTGGCGACCAACACCAGTGAATCTGCTGTTTTGGTTTTCAGCAAGCTTACAAATATATGTCTTTCACTCATATTCCAGGCAACAATCATCAAAACAGGCGCCATGCTGGCCAATGGAATCGTCGACGCATATGGTGCAAAAAGAATCAGCACCAGAAGAACAACCACACCATGGACAATCCCTGAAATAGGAGAAACGGCGCCATTTTTTATATTGGTGGCGGTTCTGGCAATAGCGCCGGTAGCAGGAATACCGCCGAACAAAGGCGTAACCATATTCGCGACCCCTTGCCCCATCAACTCCCGGTTGCTGTTATGCTTTTTGCCGCCGGTCATGCCATCCGCAACTACAGCGGATAATAGGGACTCAATCCCACCCAACATCGCAATGACAAAGGCCGGGCCGATCAGCAGTTGGATCCGTTCGAATGTGACTTCAGGAAAATGGAATTTCGGTAGCGTATTTGAAATTTCCCCGAAAGTTGAACCGATTGTCGCAACTTGGCCTGGGAAAAAAACAGTCGCAACTACAGCGGAAACCAATAAACCGATTAAAGGACCAGGAACTTTCGGCAAAATCTTAGGAGTCAGGATGACCGTAACCAAACAGACGACAGCAGTGAAAATACTGTATAAATTAATCGTTCCAATGTTGAGGAAGATTTCTTTCACATTCGCCAGGAAGGATTCGTGCTTTTCCACACCCGTCAATCCCAGGAAGTTAGCCACCTGGCCTATGAAAATAATGACCGCAATCCCGGATGTAAAGCCGATTGTGACTGGCCGTGGTATATATTTTATCAACGAGCCCAGCTTAAAGATCCCCATTAAGAACAGGATGATGCCGGCCATAAATCCTGCCAACAGCAAACTTTCATACCCATAGGCGATGACGACAGCAAACAGAACCGGGATAAACGCTCCGGTAGGGCCGCCAATCTGAAATTTAGATCCGCCGAATATCGAAATCAGAATACCTGCAATAATTGTTGTGTAGATTCCGTATTCCGGATTCACTCCTGAAGCGATAGCAAAGGCCATGCCCAATGGAATCGCGATAACTCCCACAACTACACCTGCTAAAAGATCTTTTTTGAAGCTTTGGAATGAGTAGCCTGCGTATCTTCCAGTGAAAAGTGACTTCTTCTCCATATAAAGACCTTCTTTTCATTTTATCGCATATCTGATTATTTGAATACTGCGCAAACCAAATATATACCTCATAAAATCAATTGTCAATCTTTCCGGAGTTTCTGCAGCTCTTTTTTTCACAAAAAAATAAGAAAGAGAAGTCCGGACTTTCGGATTTCTCTTTCTTATTGTTTATAACACTATATTGTGTTCTTTATTTATTGCGGAGCGGCTCAAACGCATTGGTCCATGCATTGACCTGATCGAGCAATGTCGTAACAGACTTTCCGTGCACATCTGCCGGCTTGAATTCATTCATATTGACAAAATCCGTAAACAGCGACATTGCTGGATGGGTTCTGACGGAAGCCACTTGCAGCTCCGCTAAGATGATGCGTAAAGCTTCAGCTGCCCGTACACCGCCGGACGAGCCATAGCTGACAATGCCAGCTGCCTTATTGTTCCACTCTATATACAGGTAATCGATGGCATTTTTTAATGCTGAGGTCACGCTGCGATTGTATTCCGGACAAATGAAGACATAGCCATCAAGTTCCGCAATTTTTTTAGCCCACGGAATGGCTTCCGGGGTTTGGTAATCCTGGCTGTAGGCGGCAGAAATCGGCTCTGCGTACATCGGCAAATTGTAATCTTTCAGATCCACGATTTCGTATTCCGCATCTCCGCGTTTGTCCGCAATGCCTTTGACCCATTCCGCGACCTGCAGGCTGTTGCGCCCCGGGCGTGTGCTTCCTGTGATAATACCGATTTTCGTCATGGATAATTTCCTCCTCAATTTGTGATCATGCCTTAGCTCTGTGAACTTTCACTCCTTGATGCCCTTTTATCATAAGGGAAAAATCTCTCAGTTTCAAACGAAATGTCCGAATATTCTTTCAGCATTCAGCTATACAACACCTTTTCCAGGTGAATTGTTACCACCACTTGTGTTGGTCGGCCAGCAATAACTCATCCGCAACTTTCGGGCCTCTTGAACCTGCGGGATAGAAATGCAAAGGCAGCAGGTCTTCTTGGAACGCTTCCAGTACCGGCTGAATCCATTCCCATGACAGTTCCACTTCTTGCCAGTCAGCAAAAAAAGTTGAATTGCCGCGCAATGCGTCATATAGCAGCAGCTCATAGGCTTCCGGCTGGTGTTCTGAGTTGGTGGACAAATTGGTCCAAACAGGTTTGAACTGATTACTGGAAGCATCTTTTAAGTTTATCCGCAGCGAAATGCTGTCATTTGGACTGATTTCAAGCATCACCAAATTGGGAGAGGCTCCTTGCAGTTCGAGTGAATCCATCGCCTTGTTCTCAAACTCGATGACGATTTGTGTCGACTTTGCCTTCATTCGCTTGCCTGTGCGTATATAAAAAGGAATCCCTTTCCACGATGGATGATCGATATCGATTCGTGCTGCAAAATAAGTGTCGTTCTTTGAGAGTTCGCCGACTCCCGGCTCTTCTCTATAGCCGGCAACAGCTGCACCGTCAATTTCTCCAGGCTCGTATTGGCCCCGGACAATGTTCCGGTATGCATTTTCTTTCAGAATCGGCTGAAGAGATTCCATGATTTCGGTCTTTTTAATGCGGCTCTCATTTCCCATGAGGCCATCTGGCAAGTGGATGGCCGTCATCATCACCAGCTGCAAAAGGTGGTTCTGGACCATATCGCGTACAGCTCCTGCATGATCATAATAATCAGCACGGTTTTCCACCCCTACCGTTTCGCTTGCTGTAATTTGGACATTTGAAATTCCATCATGATTCAGCAGCGATCCCAACACCGGATTCGCTAAAACCAAGGTTCTTAGATTCTGGACCATGGGCTTGCCAAGATAGTGGTCAATTCGGTAGATTTCATTTTCATTGAACACTTTTCTCAAATTCTGATTTAATGTTCTTGCCGTTTCCAGATTCTGTCCAAATGGCTTTTCGACAATAAGCCGATTCCATCCCTTGCTTTGCGTTACTCCACTTGTATAAAGGCTCGAAGTGATCACATCGATCAGACTCGGTGCCACAGACAGATAAAACAGCCGATTTTGTGGAATGCCAAGTTCGTTTTCCCTTTCCTCAACAAGCTCGTTCAATTGATGATATGAATCCCGTTCAGTTGCATCAAATATGCCATAGCGGAATTTTTTTAAGAACTCCTGCAAAGAATCCGGTTGTACCGATCTTCTGGAATATGCATGGAGCGCTTTTTCGACTTTCGATTGAAACGCTTCATCTGAATAACTCTTTCTTCCCAACCCGATGATCGAGACCGTTTCCGGCAATTTCTCGTCCAGATATAAATTATAAAGCGCAGGAAACAGTTTTCGCTGAGCTAAATCTCCTGTTGCTCCAAATAACACAAAAGTCATATCTTGCATTACCCATCCTTTTTGGATTTCAACCGGTTCATCTATAAAATTAAATTCTTCTGTCAGACTCTTGGTGACCATATTCAAAACCCTCCCGCTCTATCGATCATGGTTTTCAAACACACCTGATCATAAGCAACAGCTTTCATTATAATGACTTGTATCACTTAATGAAAGTACGCAGTTTGAAAACACATAGTCACAAATACTATACTGTCGAATTCCACTCATAAAAGCTGTTCAGATTCTCTAATGGTTTGCCCCTTGTCTCGGCAAGTGATATAAATAACAAAGTCATCTCCCTTCCATAGTTTTAAAACTTGATACTCCTGCTAATCCCTATGAGCACTGATGGTATACTTTTTGTCAGTATGTGCGATTAAAGTGCGTACTTCACAAAATCAACAGTAGGCCTTACACTGAGCGAGACAGAAAATAAGAAACCGAGGAGATACACATACATGAAATTACAATTAGCTTTAGACTTAGTGGACATTCCACAAGCAATCCAACTGGTTAAAGAAGTAGAGGCGTTTATCGATATCGTTGAAATCGGAACTCCCGTAATCAATAAAGAAGGCTTAAAAGCAGTTTCAGAAATGAAAGCAGCATTTCCAAACCTGGAAGTTCTTGCAGACGTGAAAATTATGGACGCTGCAGCTTATGAAGTATCGAATGCGATTGCTGCAGGTGCGGACATCGTCACAATCCTTGCACAAGCAGAAGATTCTTCAATTAAAGGCGCAGTAGAAGAAGCCAAAAAACAAGGCAAGAAAATCCTGGTGGATATGATTGCCGTAAAAGACATCAAGACACGCGCTGCAGAGCTTGACCTGCTTGGAGCAGATTATATCTGTGTCCACACTGGATACGACTTGCAGGCAGAAGGCAAAGATTCATTCGAAGACCTTCGCACAATCAAAAGCGTCGTGAAAAACGCACGCACAGCTGTAGCTGGCGGCATCAAACTGGAAACATTGCCGGAAGTCATCAAAGCACAACCTGACTTGATCATTGTCGGCGGCGGCATCACAAGCAAAGATGACAAAGGCGCAGAAGCTGAGAAAATCCAGAAGCTGATCAAAGAAAGCGTAATGGCGTAACATGAACACCACAGGCTTTACCGCTGCCATACTGGACGAACTCGAGCGCACCCTTACGCGCATTGATGATGCACAAGCTGAGGAGCTGGTGACCGGCATCCTGCAGGCGAAAAAAGTTTTTGTGGCAGGCGGCGGCCGCTCCGGCTTTATGGCGAAAGCATTCGTCATGCGCATGATGCACGTCGGTCTGGATGCATACGTTGTTGGAGAAACGGTGACGCCGAATTTGGAGCCGGATGATATTTTCATCGTCGGTTCCGGTTCTGGCGAAACCCAAAGCCTTGCAGCGATGACGCAAAAAGCCAAAGCCATCGGTGCAACAGTTGTGGCCATCACAACAAATCCTGAGTCTACAATTGGCAGTCTCGCAGACATCACCATCCCAATCCCTGCTCAAGCAAAAGCAGACGGCACCAGCGGCAAATCCATTCAACCGATGGGCTCGCTGTTTGAGCAGTCGCTTCTTCTTTTCTATGATGCGGTGATTCTGAGATTCATGGACAAAAAAGGGCTCGAATCTGATACCATGTACGGTAGGCACGCTAATTTAGAATAAAAATGAATAAGTCTGAGCCTGAATTGATGAGGCTCAGGCTTATTTTAATTGTTCAGCTGGCATGGCGGGTGCAGACAGTCCTCGAACTCAAGCGTTCCCGCTGGACAGCCGCCTAAATAACGTGGCAAGCTGAAGCTAGTAAACTTTGCAGTAACGGAAGGGTTGATTGGATGAAAATGTATGATGTAACAGGTGAAACGTTTGAAGGTATGGCCGTCTATAAGGACAAACCGGAAAAACAGCCAAAAATAAACCAGCTGACAAACGGCTATGTGACTGAAACGCGCTTGGAGATGGATGTCCATACGGGTACCCATATCGATGCACCGCTTCATATGATTGTAGACGGAGAGACATTTGAATCGATTTCTCTGGACAAGCTTGTGGGTGCGTGCAAAGTGGTGGATGTGACGGGTGTAGAAGGCGGAATTTCAAAAGCCGACCTGAAAAGATTCCAAATTCAAAAAGACGATTTCATTTTGCTGAAAACGAAAAACTCCTTCGAGGAACACTTCAATTTCGATTTTGTTTACCTTGCAGCAGATGGCGCAGACTATCTTGCAGAACTGGGGATTCGGGGAGTTGGAACAGATGCGCTTGGCATCGAAAGAAGCCAGGAAGGCCATCCGACGCACAAGACCTTATTTGCGAATGATATCATCATTATAGAAGGTTTGCGTCTGAAAGAAGTTCAGCAAGGCGACTACTTCATGGTAGCAGCGCCGCTGAAGCTAGTCGGAACGGATGCTGCGCCTGCTAGAGTGCTGCTATTTGAAGACCTGAACTTTTAATCACTTTAGAAACCCGGAAAAAAGGAATTTCAAGGAGAGAGACTATGTATAAAATGATTGCCATCGATCTTGATGGAACACTCTTCACCGATGAGCTGACCATTTCACCAAATACCGTGGCAGCCATCCAACGGGCGATCCGAATGGGCACCGTGGTAACGATTGCTACCGGAAGGATGTTTTCTTCTGCAAAACTCATCGCCGAACAGTTGGGGATCCATGCCCCGCTGATCACGTACCAAGGTGCCATGATCAGAGTCGCAGGCGAAGCGGAAGCATTGTACGAACGCCCTGTCTCCCCTGACATCGCGGAAAAGCTGATCAACATCGCCCGCGAGAAAAACATTCACCTGCAAGTCTATCAGGACGATATTCTTTACGGTGCTGCGGAAACGGATAAGTTGAGTACTTATGCTGAAGCTGTCCAAGTACCGTACACGGTAGAACCGGACCTGATCAGATTGGCCGAAAAAGGATTCACGAAACTGCTCTTTATCGATGAGCCGGAAATTTTGGATCCCCTGCAGCAGGAATTGCAGCTGCTATTCGGAGAGTCTGCCTATATCGCAAAATCAAAGAAAACTTATCTGGAAGTGACACATCCGGAAGCCAATAAAGGAAGTGCCCTTTTGTTCCTGGCGAACAAGCTCGGCATCGACCGTTCGGAAATTATCGGAATCGGTGATAACCACAACGATTCCGAACTTTTGAAAGCAGCCGGTTTCGGGATCGCGATGGGCAATGCAGTCCAGGAAGTGAAAGAACTAGCTGATTACACCTCCCTCTCGAACAACGCTGAAGGCGTACTCCATGCAATCAATAAGTTTATTCTAGAACCGGCGGATGCTGCCGCCACTCAGGAAGGAAGAAAAGAATATGCCCAACTTGGGAGAGAAAAGCTTTAACTGCGAAAAGGAACTGACCCTTTCGATCATCGGCGGAAAGTGGAAGATGCTGATCCTCTGGCATTTAGGCAAAGAAGGCACAAAACGGTTCGGTGAACTGAAAAACCTGATGCCCGGCATCACCCAGCGCATGCTAGTGACTCAATTGCGGGAACTGGAAGAACATTTGATTGTGCACCGTGAAATCTATCCCGTCGTCCCTCCGAAAGTGGAATACTCCCTGACCGATCAAGGAAGAACCCTTATTCCTATTCTTGACTCCATGTATGAATGGGGCAAGGATTATATGGAGAATCACTTGGATACGAAAGTGGAAAACAGCTGAAGGATTAAGTAAAAAGCGGATTGCATTTCTATGCAATCCGCTTTGTTTTATGATTTTTAAATTTTGCAGGTTAAAGTGATGGTGTAAATCGAAATCTAACCGGTCGTTTGGCGGATGACGGTCCACTAGTCACTCTTTGTTTCGATACAAATACATTGTCAGCGGCGCGAAGATTACTACAAAAACAGCGGATACTACGACTACCCAGCCGATTTGCTCCCACGTGCCATTGCCATGCATCAAGCCTCGGACAGCTGTCGCCAGAATCGAGATCGGGTTGATCTGCACAAAGCCCTGCAGCCAGGACGGCAACGTTGCCGGGTCGACGAAAACATTGCTGACAAATGTCAAAGGAAAAATAATCATAAAGCTCATCATCATCAACGATTTTTCAGAACGCATCACGATGCCCGCAGCTGTCCAGATCCAGGAAAAACTGAATGAAAACAGCAGGATGACGAGTACGGCACCGAAAACGCCCATTGCCCCTCCTTCTGGCCGGAAGCCAAGCATAAGCCCCAACCCGATCATAATGGCGGAAGCCAATGAATAGCGGATGACGTCAACGAGCAAGGCACCGACCAACGCAGAAGGCAGCCAAATCGGCAATGTGCGGAATCGGTCGAATATGCCTTTTCGGATATCATTGTTCAAATCGATGCCTGTATACATCGTAATTTGTGAGACGGTCATGACGAGTATTCCTGGCAGCAGAAATTGCAGGTACTCGCCTGTCGATCCTGCAATGGCACCTCCGAACAAATACGTAAACATCAGCAAAAAAATGATCGGAAACACTGTAACATCAAACATCTGCTCAGGGACATGCTTAATCCTCAAAAGCGCCCGCTGTGCAAATGCCATAGTCGAAGCAAAGGCATTTGGCGGGTTTGGCCGTTTACCGGAAGCAATTGCATTCAAGGGATGGACGTCTTCTTCCTGAGTTGAGTTGCCGTGTTCCAACTGCATGCTCATGAGTTCCCCTCCTCCACGTTCGGTTGTTCGTTGACGGATTGCCCGGTCAAGGTCAGGAACACTTTATCAAGGCTCGGCCGGCCAAGTGAAAAATCACTGATGGCAACTCGCTCTCGGGCAAGCACTCCAAGCGCTTCAGCAACAAGAGACGAATCCTGCACTTGTGCACTCAGCGATATTCTATCCGAAGCCACATGAACCGGCGCGCCAATTTTCTCTTCAAGAATGGCTATCGCGCGCTTTCCATCTGCAGCATGAACCAGCTGAACATTTAAGGTACCGCTCCCGACCGAGGCCTTCAGTTCACTGCTGGTTCCTTCCGCAATGATCTTGCCTTGATTGATGACGGCAATTCGATCTGCCAGCTGATCCGCTTCTTCCAAGTTTTGAGTCGTCAGCAACACCGTTGTCCCGGTCTGCACAAGCGCCCGGATAATGTCCCAGACTTGGTTGCGGCTCCGCGGATCCAGTCCGGTCGTCGGTTCATCCAGAAACAATAGATCTGGCGTCACAACAATGCTTGCGGCTATATCAATGCGCCGCCTCATCCCCCCTGAATAATTTTTCACCTGCCGTTTTGCTGCATTTTCCAAACCAAATGCGGCCAGCAATTCCATGGCTCTCTTTTTTGCTTGCTTGGCCGTGTAGCCCATGAGCCTCGAGATCAGCACCAGGTTCTCAATGCCGGTCAAATCTTCATCAATAGAAGCATATTGGCCAGTCAAACTGATGCGGCTTTTGATTGCAGCGCTTTCCTTCTTCAAGTCATGGCCAAAAATGTAAGCATTCCCGCTATCCGGCTGAACGAGCGTCGCAAGCATTCGGATTGTTGTCGTTTTCCCTGCACCATTAGGCCCTAAAAAACCGTATACCATTCCTTTTGGAATAACCAAATCCACACCATCTACAGCACGTTCTTTTCCATATACCTTAACAAGTCCCTTCGCTTCTACAGCCCAATCATTCGTCTGCCGCTTCAACTGTTCATTATCCATGATCCCCACTTCTTTCGTTTTAAGGGTGCACAAGCCAGCATTCTATTGTAACTCTTATTATAACTGAATATTCGGACATTTAAGCCTAAAATGAGGGAACAGAAATCACCTGACAGACACCAGCAATTATTTTGTTTTAGCAAAGCCGAGTTCTAACTCTCTCCCTCATTATAGAACAAGCGTTCTATAATTTCAATGTTAAACAATCTCCCTAAAAAAATATGCACAAATAATTCTGGAGATTTGTGCAAAGAACTTGCCGTGCCGGCACATTCGCTGCTTAGCGGTATTCCAGAATATTGCTAGGCCGAGCATTTGTCTGGATACTCTGCTTCAAAAGATGGTCACTTTGGAAGCAGAGCTGGCTGTGAGAGCCTTACGGAACAAGAGGAGACGTGATTTGACCAGCGCCTCCTCTTGTTTTTCATTTTTCTACGTTCTTTTCCCCGATAGTGTCCAGGATCACTTGTGCGGCTCTGACCGCTCCGCCAGCCCTCTTCAAGGTGCTGGACAGACTTTGGGCATTTTCCTGATAAGACCGATGCGCAAGCACCTCATCCACCGTTCTTTTCAACTCTTGCGGCTGCGTCCCTTTCAGGAAGACGCCTGCGCCCAGCTCAGCCACACGGTCAGCGACCATTCTTTGTTCGCTGTGCTGGGGGAATAGCACCATTGGAACGCCAAAATACAGGCTCTCACTGACACTGTTCATGCCGCAATGGGTAAGGAATACATCGGTTTTTTGCAGTACCGCGATCTGATCGGCCGAATGGTGTATGGTGAAATTTTCCGGGACGGTTCCAAAAGACGACAGGTCCGTTTTTTCACCGACCGACATCACGACTTCGTAGTCTGCGGATGCAAATGCCTCGAGACAATTGCGGTAAAACTTCGGATTCGAGTTCAGGACGGTTCCCAGGGAGATGTAAATCTTCTTTTTGTCTGTTCCACCCTTTTGCTGCGGTGGATGTTCTCTAATAGAAGGTCCCACAAAGGCAAAGCGTCCGGAAAAAGTATCCGCCAATGGCTGGAATTCCTTCGAAGTGTAGACGATGGTGTCCGTATCATTGTCATTTTCGATCAAAGAAACAAAATTCTTCACCTGAAAGCCGTGGCCGTTCAGTTCTTTTATTTTGCGATGGATCTTCGGCATGCCGAGCAGCAGCCGCCACATCTCCGGGAATCCCCGTTTCATCGATTTCGCCGTGTGTTCATTAAAAGCAAATGAAGTGGTCGAACAGATGTAGGGAATCTCCAGTTTGCGAGCGAACAGCTTGCCCCACGCGGCGAGCGAATCCGAGACGATGCAGTCGGGCTGAATTTCCGTCAGTTCCTGAACAGCCTTTTTTTCCAAGGCAATGGTGGTATCGATGATCATTTCAATCAAGGCGCCAAAATCCTTGCCGGCTTTCTTCTCAAGCTCTTTCTCGGTAGCCTTTGGCAAAAACTCATCACAGGCGATAAACACAGCGCCTGCAGCTTCAATCTTTTCCCGGAATTCGGCAAAAGAATAATACCAGACTTGATGGCCTCTCTTCGTCAGTTCCGCCACCACCGGAATGGTCGGATTCGTATGGCCGTGTGCAGGCAATGAAAAAAAGACGATTTTCCTCATTCAGTCCCACTCCTTTGGTTTCGTGTTCTCCAGCTTTTACGGCTCCAAAAAACGCTCCTCTTTTGGGCAGTCGGCTTCTTCATCCGGATTCCAGTTCAGTTGCGGCTTTTGGGGCAACAGCCGACGATTCATAGCGACCATGTTTTATCTTCTTACACCCACTATATACTGGGTTTTCCATGAAATCCATCAACGGTTCGGTCAATTTCCCGTAAAAAATACAAAAGGACCTTCGACACAGTCGAAGGTCTTCAAAACTCTAGAATCGAATTGCTTTAAATTAAGCTCGCGCTATTATATCTGCAGCTTATAGATCTGAAATCATTCCGCCATCCACAACGAATTGTGAACCGGTTGAATAACTTGAATCCTCAGATGCCAAGTAAATCACCAGGTTCGAAACTTCTTCCACTCGTGCACGACGGCGCAGGGGAATATCCTGTTCCAATTTCTTGATGATTTCTGCTACATCGCCTTGTTCAGCCATCGGCGATTCAATAACGCCCGGATGCACTGAATTCACTCGAATGTTGTATTGGCCAAGTTCAGCTGCTGCACCTTTTGTCATTCCGGTAACAGCATGTTTTGAAGCACTATAGGCAATCGCAGTTGGGGCACTGACCAACCCATCAACCGATGAAATATTGACGATTGAACCAACTCCGGCTTTCTTCATATAAGGAAGAACCGCTTTCATTCCCAAAAAGACACCCAGCTCGTCAATTTCGAACGTCAATCTAAAGTCCGCTTCTGTCAAATCTTCCAATAGTTTAAAGATGCCGACGCCGGCATTGTTCACCAATACCGTGACTGGTCCGAATTTTTCTTCCGTCGTTTCCAACACTTCTTTCCAGTTGTCAGCTTTTGACACATCCAGTTTCAATGCCAGTGCATTGTCCCCCAACTCGTCTGCCAGTTTTTGGGCCGCTTCTAAATTGATATCCGTGATGACGACTTTAGCCCCTTCTTCAATAAACATACGTACGTGTGAAGCACCCATTCCTTGTGCTGCACCGGTAATGAGTGCGACTTTGTTTTCCAGTTTTCCCATTATCAAAAACTCCTCTTTGAATCTATTTTTTAGTAGCGATTGATATAAGCACGCTTCTAAAAGCGCTTCCATTACTAGTCTACTCTTGATCTCTTTTTATCTCTAACAAAATGCCTCAGTTTCGAGATATTATATCGATCAAGTCTTGTAATCACCATTGTTCCCAAGAAGCGATCATTTCTTATAACTCTGGATTCACAAGAAAATCACTGTTTCGATCTTTTTCCCCCATCAAATCTCAAGGCCAACTTCCGAAAAAGTCGCCATTTCTTTCAACATGTTGCAGGCCGCTTCTACAATCGGAAAAGCTAAAGCTGCACCCGATCCTTCTCCAAGGCACATGTCCATATTCAGCATCGGCCGAATGCCCAGCAGCTCACTGGCCCTTTTGCCGCCCGGTTCAGCGCTTGCATGCGAGGCGATCAGATAGCCTTTCACTTTCGGTTCAATCAAAACAGCAAGCAGCGCCGCCACCGTGGAAATATAGCCATCCAGCACAACCGGCACCTGGTTGGCTGCCGCTCCGATCATGACACCTGCCATGCCGCCGATTTCCAAACCGCCCACTTTGGCAAGCACATCAATGGCATCACGCTTATCCGGGCGGTTAGTTTCAATCGCTTGCCTGATGACGGCTGCTTTGTGCGCGATTCCGCCGCGGCCCGTTCCTGCCCCGTTGCCGGTTATCTCTTCCGGCGGAATATTGCCCAGAACAGATAAAATGGCCGTACTTGGCGTCGTATTGCCGATGCCCATTTCGCCAGTCCCCAGCAGATTGGCGCCTTTCAGGATTTCCGCGTTTGCGATTTCTATCCCCACTTCCAGCGATCGGATAGCTTCTTCTCCTGTCATCGCAGATCCTTGTGCGATATTCCCGGCACCTTGCTTGATTTTCCGGTCGATCACTCCGGCATCGCTTGGAAATTCTCCTTTTACACCGATATCCACGGTGACAATTTTTGCGCCGGACGGCTTCGCCAATACACCGACCCCCGTTATGCCTTTTGCAATGAACATCGTCTGTGCAAACGTCACTTCTTGAGGATTGGAAGAAATCCCTTCCTCGTACACTCCATGGTCAGACGCCATCACCACAATCGCTTTTTGGTCTACTGCCGGATACAGTGCGCCATATATTCCAGCCAGCTGTACAGCCAGGTCTTCCAGCTTTCCGAGGCTATGCGGCGGCTTAATCAGGCTGTCCACCCG
This sequence comes from Planococcus sp. BI3, assembly GCF_056680115.1. NCBI lineage: Bacteria > Bacillati > Bacillota > Bacilli > Caryophanales > Caryophanaceae > Planococcus > Planococcus sp. BI3. Next base: position 2,917,707 of record NZ_CM155266.1, on the reverse strand, counting down.
TTCCCGCGCCTTTTCCATCATTTCCTGATCCAATCCCTCAATACGCCGGATCGTTTGCTGTAATAAATCCATCTTTTTCTTCCCCCTTCTAAAATAAAAAGAAAAAGCCCTCAGTTTATTTGCGTTAACAAATAAACTAAAGACTTTTCCATGATCTATAAGCAGAACATAAGCAGGCAGGTCTCCTGGCTCCGGATCATCATTCTACAGGCCTTCCCAGACAAAATCCAGTGGCTTTTCCATAAAACTCCCCATTACAGTGGCGGGACCGCTGAAGATTTTCACTCCATTCCCTATTCTCCCCGAAGGGCACCTCTTACTGTTATTCAATTTATGTTTCGTTAAGCTTACACTGGATAATCTCAGCCAGTCAAGCTTGCTTTGAAGAGCGGAAAGGCAAACCCTAATGCCTAAGCCATTTTTTCTATTATGGGAATTACATAAGCCAGCAAAAGAATAGCATTCAGACGCTAATAAAGCTTTTCAGACTCCTCTTTGAAAGAGTCATTGTCCACTTTCTGTATCAACACTACCGCTCCAGTTGTTCCATCTATCATGTAACAGGGCTTGATTTCCATTAAGAACCAACAAAGTTCTCCAGGGCTGCCTGCTTGCGACATCTGCCTATAGTTCTTCACCGTTCCATCAAGAACTTCTTTGACGCTGCGCAGCTCTACATTTTTGCCGGCTTCCTGCAGCGATTCCATATAATTCATATTATTCTTCCAAAACGTTTCAGACACTCCGGCTTCCTGGCAATAAGCCATCCATTTTTCATTGGATAGCAAAATATGCCCGGTACCGTCCAATAATATTGCAAATTCATCTATTTCATTAATTGATATATTATCTTGCCTGGGCAACAAGTCCATTTTAGCCACCTATTCTTTCCCCATTTATCCAATCGTACTCCTGAACGAATTAATGGAATTCAAACGGTACAAATAATAGCAGCTTCCTATCTTCAATGTCGCACGAACATAAAACTGATGAAATTAAACAAAGATGGAATTAATGGAATCTGTATGCAGAGCAACCAAACCAATCGTGGATTCCTTTTCCACTTTGCCTCTCCATTTATTCGATTCTCGGTCTAGTAAAAAGGGGCGGATTCGAAAGATTTTCTTTTTAATAATATGAATGCTGCCCACAAAATCCAGGTGGTATAGTCTGAATAAATTAAAGCAGAATGACAACCGCTCGCCGGTGAGAAATATCAGCTCTTTTTTTCGAATAAAGCACTTGGGCATTGATAACATCTGTTGGACCAATGACAAGCATCATTTTTATTTCAGCTATTTGTTTTTTGGTTTTCCATTCCTTCTTCTTCCTCAAACTTATCGAACATCGAAATGGTATTCACCAGATGATCATTAAATATCTGTCGAGCAACTTGGAGCAAATCGCGAATCATCGGATTTTTTAACGAATAGATAACGCGGTTTCCGTCTTTGGTGCCTGAAACAATATTTTTATTCCTTAATATCATCAGCTGTTGGGAAACGGCTGACCCTTCACTCCCGACCCTGCTTTGGATCTCGTTAACACTTTTTTCTCCCTCAGATAATATTTCAAGTATTTTAATTCTTAAGGGATGGGCCAAGGCTTTAAAAAAATCAGCTTTGAACTGCTGCACTTCCAGATTCAAAACAAATCCAGCTCCTTTTCGTAAAATTATTGCGTTATTGAAAGTATCTCCCCCCCTCTAAGAACTAGGGGGAATATGGAATTATTTCCATTTCCAGATTCCTCTCCAGAAGTTTTTGAAAAAGCCGCCGAGCCATACTCTTTAAATTGCCGGTTAAAAAGAAATGCTGCCGCCTACTCTTTCTAAAACTCCTAACATCTTAATATTCAACTATTTGAATATAAAAAATATACATAATTAATTCGAATTTGTCAAATAAGTTGGATGGGATGCGGGTCGCAAAACCGAACAAAATTCGACGTTCAATCGCATCAAACGTCCTATGCCCATCTTTTGCAAATGTAGGTCCAGTACCATTATTTCCCCTTACGGAAGTAACAGTACCGCTAGAGATTCACACTCCATTCCCTACTCTTAAGGCAGGGCACCTCTAACTTTGAGCCATTTAGTACCGCATTGGCATTGCCGTAAAAGCAGGGATCTTGCAAATAAAAATAAAGCAGCCTGAGTTCGTTTGAATATCGAACAAAAGCTGCTCCAGAAAGGACCATTTACCCAAGTAGATACAACAAGAATTTTTTCGGGATAAATAGAGATCTATTCTCCCTAAACATTTGGAAACTTTTTTCAGCGGGGTCTGCAGTCTTGTTATTGGCCGGTTGTTGCAGATCCCGAGCAGGAGGAAAGGATAACCAGAAACAAATAAAACCCCGAATGGCGACACTTATTAAGTGCCTGCCATTCGGGGTTCATTCCCTGCTATAAGAATTACTTATTCAGCCGGTGTTAAATCTTCGATCGAATCGATGTCCATATAAGCTGGAACAACAAATCCGATTTTAGCGCCTTCAAGGTTAACCCCAAGATCGACTACACTGTCGCCATAGGTTTCAAACTGAGTAGCGTGAGTTCCAGGCAACCATGCAGCTACCATTCCATCTGCTTGGCCTTCAGAAACAGCCTGCCACATCACTGCGTTATCAAGTGGCGTCAATGTCACGTCAAAACCTTGGTCTTCCAAGACTTTTCCGACAATGTTCGTTGAAACGACTTCTGTATCCCATTCCACGTAAGCCAACTCAATTTCTGTGCCGTCCACTGCTTCTGTACCGGCTGTCCATTCAGCAACTTTATCACCGTTTTCTTCTATCCACGCTGTTGTAACTTCTTCAACATCCGCGCCTTCTGAAATTTCCAGCATGATGCTTTCAATATCAGCAGACTCCCATTGGAACTGGTCAAGAATGGCATAAGCTTCAGGTTTTTCTTCTTCTAACCCTTCACGTACCATTGTGTTGATCGTTTCAGCATCGCCGAATACACCATTAGGATCTTCAAGGTATTTCAAATCATACTTCTGGAACTTCCAATGCGGGCTCCATCCTGTAACGATGATCGGTTCTTCGTTATCGATCGCTTCGCCTAAAGCTGTTGCCATCGCGCCGCTTGAAGAAGTGACAACTTCCCAGCCTTCAAGGCTTTCGTACTCTTCTGTTGCAGCTTCAGATGCGGCAACTACGCCTGCGCCTGCTTCAATCCCTGTAATTTTATATCCTAATTCTTCACCGTAGTCCACGTCTTCAGAACCGGAACCTTCAGATGTGTCAGAAGCTGCTTCTTCATTTCCACATGCTGCTATGACAAGTGTCAGCATAAGCACGAACATAAGCCCTAAATGTTTCCATTGTGATTTGAACATAAAATAATCAATCTCCTTTTTCTTTAAAATTTATTGGCACTTTTCTTTCAGTAATTCCAGCCCTCTTAGCTTCTCGCTCTTTTCTGTCCAGTGAAACTTTGCGTAAAGCGGTCGATGATGATTGCCAGGATGACAATCCCCAAGCCTGCTACAAATCCAGTTCCTACATCAGCCCGCTGCAAGGAAGAAAGAACTTCCCTGCCGAGACCCGGTGCACCGATCATTGATGCAATAACGACCATCGACAGCGACAACATAACCGTTTGGTTGATGCCGGCCATAATTGTTGGTTTGGCCATCGGCAATTCCACTTTAAAGAGTTTTTGCGAACCCGTGCTGCCGAAAGCTTCAGAAGCTTCCACCAGTTCTTTTGATACTTGCCGTATTCCGAGGTTCGTAAAACGGACAGTCGGAGGAGTGGCGAATATCAATGATGCGAAAATGCCGGGAACCATTCCGATGCTGAAAAATGCGACAGCCGGTATTAAGTAAACAAAAGCCGGCATGGTCTGCATAAAGTCAAGAGTAGGCGTAATGATGCTTTCCGCAATTTTGCTTTTGGACATTAGGATGCCTAGCGGAACCCCGATAATTATCGACAACAAACTTGCGACAAGAACCAATGTAAATGACAGCATCAATTCTTCCCACAACCCCTGATTCCAGACAAGCAGCAGGCCGATAAGAGAAAATGCAGCCAATCCGAATCGTTTCCCACTGATTAAGAATGCCAGGACGGCAACGATCAAGATTACAATTGGCGGCGGAACCGCGGCAAGCATGTCTGCCAAGGTTTCCAAGCCGTCCGCAAATTCATTTTTAAGGGGATTGAACAGAAATGCGAATGCATCTGAGATCCAATCCGTGAAATCTGAGACTAACGAAGCTAACGGAAGTTCCGGTATATTTTCCATGAAATTAAGCATAGTTGCGATTCACCTCGCTTTGGCCAGCAAGTGCCGAAATGACGGCACCGCGTACGATGATGCCAAGCAATTTTCCGTCTTCCACAACCGGAATCGGCACCGGGGAATTATGGCTGATTTCAAATATGGCATTCATTAAGGTGTCTTTCGTGACTGTCGGTGCATCGGTCTTCAGGATTCCCTCGAGACTTCTCACTTCAGCTGTCAACGCCACAGAAGCGTCATCGGCTGTTACGTAGCCTTTCAGGTTCCGCTTGCCATCTGTCACGTAAATGCTTGATATGCCTTCTTCTTTCATTCTTTCTAAAGCGACACGCGGGCCATGTTTGTCGATATTGATCGTTTCAGGGCGTTTCATGATATTGAACGCGGTCAATACTTTTGAGCGGTCGACATCCTGAACGAATTTTTTAACATAATCATTTGCCGGATTCACCAAGATTTCTTCCGGTGTACCGACCTGCACGATAGAACCGTCTTTCATCAACGCAATTTTATCGCCGATGCGCAAAGCTTCGTCCAAATCATGCGTGATGAAAATGATGGTCTTCTTCATGGTTTCCTGCAGATCCAATAATTCATCCTGCATTTCTTTTCGGATCAGTGGATCAAGTGCGGAAAATGCTTCGTCCATCAGCATGACTTCCGGGTCGTTTGCCAGTGCTCTGGCTAGTCCGACACGCTGCTGCATGCCCCCTGAAAGCTGGGATGGCACTTGTTCTATGTATCCGCCCAAGCCGACCATTTCCAAAGATTCTTTTGCTTTTTTGTGCCTTTCCGCTTTATCGACCCCTTGAATTTCCAAGCCATAAGCGGCATTGTCCAACACGGTCAAGTACGGGAAAAGAGCAAAGTTTTGAAACACCATACTCATTTTTGTCCGGCGTACTCTGCGCAGGTCTTTTTTGTCCATCGCTGCGAGATTTTCACCGTCTATGTAAACTTTTCCTTCTGTCGGATCGATCAACCGGTTCAATAAACGGACCAAAGTCGATTTCCCGCTGCCCGAAAGCCCCATGATGACAAAGATTTCGCCGGCCTCCACTGAAAATGAAGCACGATTGACGCCTACTGTGCTCCCCGTCAACTTCAGGATTTCTTCTTTCGACTTTCCTTCGCTGAGCAATTTCAACGCTTGTTTGGTATTTTTACCGAATACTTTCGATAATCCTTCTACTTCAATAATCGACATATCTTGCTCACCTCTCTGCTATTCAATTTATTGCATGGATAGAAGAGCAGTTCATCGCATCTATTCATCTATCTTCCATAACAACTGTATTCACTCAATTACTAGGCCTTTTGGAAACCCTATCCTAATAAAAAATGATTTATTACCTATTATTTCCATCAACCGAATTATCACTTGTCCCACTATACGCACAATTTCCTATCATTACAAATGTTGCAAGGAGATTTATCTCTTTAAAAAGAAAATTTTGACGTCTTCAATTTCTCTTAGAACCACCTATGATTTCTTTCATCCTTTTGTTTATTTTTTATAGAAAGACGCTCTTGGCAGTGGTTAGAGCCGGATAAAAATGTTAATTTTTTGATTTTGTTTTTTTGAAACAGTCCATGGAGCTATACCGCGAAAAATTTTTTATTTTTTTTTCAAAAGTCGATTTTCTGCGCTTAATGACAATTATTTCTTTGGAATTCCCCATTTAAAATTCCAAGTCAGATAAGTTAAACCAAGAAACCTGCTTTGCTCCCATCCTGCGGGCGCGAAAGCGGAGCTGGCTTATAGAATATGAATATCAGCAGGCACAGAGCAGGCGTACAGCTTATGAAGTTCAAGGCAAGTGAAAGTAGCTTATTAGTACGATTTCAGCTCTAAAACTTATTTAAATTAGTTATATTTACCTATTAATAATTATACAAATCAAGGATATAATACCTCTTTCATGGAAATTAATTACTGCCAATATATTTTTTAAGAATAATTGTTTTTGACTTCTTAAAAGCTGTATTCAAACTTGAAAGAGAGGTCACCCCATTGTTTATTTTTAGAAAGAAACCTTCTTTAGCTGATGCTGATATTGAGAAGTTGAAGAAATTTGTAGGAAATACAATCGAGGCAATGCTTTTGACAAAAGAAGAGACGCTCAACATATCAGAAAGATATAAGTTAGTTTTGGTGTACTCTTGGGGAGGCGATTATATGGAAGGTTCCATTTTTCAGTGGTCCAGTTTTCAGTTGTCTGAAAAAGGGTTGCGGAGTTTAACCAAAGCCCCCTTATATACTGCAAAACATTATTTCAATAAAAAGAACAACTCTATTGAGCATATTGACGATAAAGAAATCAAAGCCATGTCCCATTCTGAACTTCTCCTTTTTAATGGTTTATGTAAACTGATTCAAACATTTGAAGTCGAAGTAAACTCTTCCAACCACTATTGTTGTGTATGGAAATAACAAGTTTTATCAGGAATCGGTAGGACAATAAAACATCAGGCGAAGGATGGGATCTGTTGGACAAAAATACTGGACTACTTCAGGAATTGATAAATACAAATAACGAGTTCCTGATTGCTATTGATGGGAATGGCCTGATTCTTCGAGTAAACCAGGCATGGCTGGATTTCTGCACCGATCATGGCGTAATAGAATCCTTATGGAAAATAGGGGCTGACTACCTTGGGCAAATGGAACGGACCGACAAAGAAAAAATCCATCATCCCCTCAAGTGTTTACTGGCAAAAGAGATAAGCGAATACAAACAGATGGTCCCGTTCCCTCTCGGAAATGGCGATACTCAATGGTTTCAGGTCAATGCGCGGAGAGTTAAAGGTTCTTTTGGCCATTTGCAGGGCGCCATTGTGAACCCTAAGCCTATTACGCTTCATGCTACTCAGCCCATCACGGCAGAAACCATCCTGGAAAGCATGTCAGACGGATTTTATCTCTTGGATGATCAGTTTCATGTCGTTTATATCAATGAGGTCGCGGAAGATTTGCTTCAGTGTGAACGGAGAAATGTCATTGGACGAGGGTTGTTGGAGCAGTTTGCAGGCGCGATCGGCACCGCATTCCATTACCAATATGAACGGGCATTGAAAGAAAAGATCACCGTAGAATTTGTCGAGTATTACAAATCACTCGATGCGTGGTTCCAGGTCAAAGTCTGCCCGTTGGAGAAAGGCGGCCTGGCGGTATATTTCCAGGATGTCAGTGACCGGAAACAAACAGAAGAACAGTTGCTGAAATCTGTTTACCACGATTATTTGACAGGGCTGCCAAATCGTAAATCCCTCAATCAAACCACTCGCTTGCTGCTGGACCAAGGCGAAAAGATTTCGATATTCCATATCAATCTGGATAATCTAAACTTTATTAATGCAGTTCATGATTACACTACCGGCGACGATATCATAAAAAAAGCGGCAGAAGAATTAACGAGGCTAATCGGAGACAAATCCCAGCTTGCACGTATGGACGGAAACGAATTCATTATCCAAAAAGAAGACGGGCCAAGAGATGAATTGGCACTGTTTGCTGAACAAATTGAAAACATCTTTTTTAACCCCCTTGTCCTGGAAAATGAACAAGCAATTCAGGTCCATGTCAGCATCGGTATTGCTTGCTGCCCCTCTGATTCACCAAAATTGAATGAAGTTTGTTCGTATGCTGAAATGGCTATGCGTGAAGCAAAAACAAATCGTGGCTCTTCTTATGCCTTCTTCCATCCAACGATGAGGACTTTACACAACCGCAGATCAACCCTCCAAAAAGGACTAGCCGGCAATCTGAAGGAAAATGGCTTTTACTATACCCTGCAACCACAGATTGAAGGGAATACAGGAGCTATTGTCGGTGTTGAAGTCCTTTCGCGATGGATTCATCCCGAACTTGGAAGCATTTCGCCGCCGGAATTTATCCAGCTAGCTGAAGAAACCGGTGATATTATTCGATTGACCACTCACTTGCTCAACGAGGTCTTTGTTCAATTGAAAGATTGGGAAGAAAGATTTGGCTGGAATTTGCGTACTGCTTTTAATATGACTCCTTCTCTTCTCAACAATCCAACTTTCTTTGATCATTTCTTTGACTTGATAGATCATTATCAAGTCGATCCTACTTTGATTGAAATTGAAATTACCGAGCAGGCAGAATTGACCTATTCATCGAAAACACTGGAGACCCTGATTCTCTGTAAATCCAAGGGAATTTCCATCGCCATTGATGATTTTGGAACCGGATTTTCGATGATTTCGTACTTAACCAGTTTTCCGATCAATAAAATTAAAATCGACAAATCCTTTGTTGAAAAAATTGGGCAGGACCGAAAATCAGAGGCAGTTTTAAAGTCGCTCATTCACTTGGCCAAAAGCATCGAATGTGACTTGGTGGCTGAAGGTGTCGAGCGGATTGAAGAAGCGGATTTTCTACGCGCTAACGATTGCAGCGTTTTCCAGGGGTATCTATTCGATAAACCATTGAATACCGGAGATTTTGAAAAGAAATATCTACAGGAACGCTTCAAATTTCCTCATGCAAATAACCGATGCTGACCTATTCCAGAATAAAACCGAAAAAAATGTGCTGCAAAAAACTCCCCCTTCCCCATCTACAAGAACGATTCATAGAAATGAAAAAAGGAAAGAAGCTGCACATCAGCTTCTTTCCTTTTAACAGTGTGATCAATTTGTATTACAGTTATTCGCCATTCGTTTGAATCACGTTTTTATACCACTCAAATGAGTCCTTTTTGGAACGCTTCATGGAACCGTTCCCTTCGTTGTCACGGTCAACATGGATCATGCCGTAGCGTTTTTTCATTTCACCTGTTGTAAACGAAACGATGTCAATGATGCCCCATGGTGTGTAGCCCATCAGCTCAACGCCATCATACGTGACTGCTTTTTTCAAGGCTTCGATATGGGATCTTAAATAATCTATTCGCTGCGCATCGTGGATCGAACCGTCTTCTTCCACTGTGTCAATGGCACCAAAACCGTTTTCGACGATGAATAACGGAATCTGGTATCGGTCGTAAAGACGGTTCAAGGCATACCTCAAACCCGTTGGATCGATTGCCCAGCCCCAGTCGCTTGACTGGATGTAGGGATTTTCCACGCCATTCGGCAATCCACCATTGACGATGTTGCCAAGATTGTCATTTTGGACGTCGCTCTTCACGGTGGTGGACATGTAATAACTAAAGCCCAGGTAATCGACTTTGCCATCTTTCAGGATTTCGTCGTCACCCGGTTCAATTTGGATGGTATAGCCTTCCCGCTCAAATTCTTTTAACACGTAATTCGGGTAAAAGCCGCGTACATGTACATCCGGGAAGAAGTAGCGCTGTCTCATTTCCTCTTCCGCGAGCATCACATCTTCCGGATTTGAAGAATACGGATAAATCGGCACATGGGAAACCATGGCTCCGATCAGAAATTCAGGATTAATGGCTTTTCCTTTGGATACGGCCAATGCGCTGGCGATCAATTCGTGATGGCCGGCCTGGTACATCACTTCTTTGGCATTTTCTCCTTTTTCCACGACCACCCCCGAGTTTGTCCACAAGAAAATAGGGTTGTTGACATCCATCTTGTTGTTGATTTCATTGAACGTCATCCAGTACTTCACTTTGTCCCGGTAACGGGTAAAACAAACTTCCGCGAATTTGACGAAATGGTCCACAACTTTACGGCTTCGGAACCCGCCGTACTCTCTTGCCAAATGGAGCGGCATTTCAAAATGGGAAAGCGTGATGACCGGTTCGATTCCGTGCTTCCGCAATTCATCAAACACATTGTCATAGAACTTCAACCCTTCTTCACAAGGCTCTGCTTCGTCGCCTTTGGGGAAAATCCGGCTCCACGCGATGGACGTCCGCAGACACGTCAATCCCATTTCGGCAAACAAAGCGATATCTTCTTTGTATTTACTGTAGAAATCTATGGCTTCATGGTTTGGATAAAACTTATCCCCTTCAATGGTTTCTGTGATTTCACGTGCCACACCATGCGCACCGGCTGTCATGACATCCACAACGCTCGGCCCTTTCCCGCCTTGGTTCCAGCCGCCTTCAAATTGATGAGCAGCTAAAGCGCCGCCCCATAAAAAATCATTTGGTAATTTACCCATTTTATCTCTCTCCTTATTTAACTACTGTCAGTAATTTGTCGCCTACAAGGCCGTCCAGAATATTTTCGATGATCACTTCTTTGTAAGAATCCGTGTTCGTGATAATCAGCGGTGTTGTGATCCTGATGCCTTCGTTTTGGATGAATTCCCGGTCGAATGTCATCAGCAGATCGCCTTTTTTGATTTTTGCGCCGTCTTCCACATGAAGTGTGAATGGTTTTCCTTTCAGCATAACCGTATCCAGGCCGACATGCACAAGCAATTCAGCACCAGAATTTGAACGTAAGCCGATGGCATGTTTGGTCAAAGCGATCATCACCACGGTTCCGTCAAACGGCGCATACAATTTATTGTCCAGCGGCTCTATGGCAACCCCCTGGCCCATCGCACCTGAACTGAACACTTTATCCGAAACCTCCGAAAGCGGAATTACCTGTCCTCTCAACGGTGCATGGATGGACTCTTCATTTAAATTCTGCAAATCCAGTTCGGGTTGCCGAGTTGCCGGTTCTTCAGTAACTTTTTCCGCTGCATTCTCACCAAATCCGAAAATTTGAATCAAGACGATGGGCAGAACAATGGCAATCGCAGAACCGATCAGGATTCCCCAAATTGATGACGGGAAGTCCGGGCTGATTCCATTGACGATCGTTAACGGACCAGGCAAACCCGCGTAAGCAAAGTAGTTCGGGTTGAAGAAACTTGCCGTTACGGCACCTGCAGCACCCGCGATGCTTCCGAAGATGAATGGTTTCTTGAACTTCAATGTAATCCCGTAAATAGCCGGTTCCGTAATACCGAACAAGCCGGTTATTCCTGCTGAAACACCCAGCTTCTTGGTTTCCTGGCTTTTCGTTTTAAGGATGACGCCCAGTACAGCACCGATTTGGGCGATGACCGCAATGGTTTGGTACGCCTGGAAAGAATCCCTGCCATACAAGTCAAAATTCGCCAATACCATGGGCGTTACACCCCAGTGAATACCGAAAATGACGAGGACCTGCCAGAATCCTCCGATGAGCGCCCCCGCTACAGCCGGCGCGTTTTCCGCCAAGAAGTTATAGCCATTCGCGATTCCGTTTGCACCTAATGTCGAAAGTGGCCCGATTAACAGAATCGTCAACGGCACCATAACGACCAGGCATAGGAGTGGAACAAACAACGGCCGGACGACTTCGTGTATGCGTTTACTTAAGAATCGTTCCAGGTGGGACAAGATCCAGACCAGAAATAATGGCGGCAATACAGACGATGTGTAAACTGTCTGGGATAAGGCCATTCCAAGGAACGTGATGGCTTCTCCTTCTGCAATTCTTCCGGCCATCTCTGTCCAGGTCGGGCTGACCAGCGCCGCACTCGCAGCAACGGCTATAAACGTATTGCTCTTAAAATGCTTTGACGCTGTGATGGCGATGAAAATCGGTAAAAACGTAAACGGCGCCCACGAGATAAAGCTGAACACTTCATAGGTTCCGGTTTCTGCAAAACTGGGAAACAACAAATTCAGTAAGATCAACGACCCCTGCAATATACCGGCTGCCGCTAAAATATAAATGAATGGCGCAAAAACAGCTGACATCGTTGCAATGACGCGATTTAAAATGGTCCCTTTGTTTTCAGTGGCATCATCCTCAACATCCAACTGCACCAAGTTTGAAAACTCTTCGAAAACTTCCCCCACATGCTGGCCGATTACCACTTGGAACTGGCCGCCATTTTCCACAACTGTAATAACCCCAGGCATTTCCGATACAATCGCTTTGGCTTCCGGCTTAGAACGCTTTAAGACAATCCGAAGTCTCGTTGCACAACGTGCAGCACTTGCCACGTTCTCCTCCCCGCCTACTGCCTCCAATATGTCTTTCGCAAGTTTTGAATAATCCCTAATTGTTGCTCCCATTTGTTTCACCCCTTTGTTTGAATACTCTTTATATTAATTGTACCGGTACAATTAATCAAGTACCTAACAAAATAATTGTTAGTGAAAAATTTAATTAGATGAGCTTCAAAGGAATTCATGCTATAATTCGGGTATCTTTTCAGACAAGAAAGCAAAGAGGTATGTATATGCTAAAATATCAGCACATCGCAGAAGAACTGGAAAATTACATAGAAGAGCATAAGCTTCAGCAAGGCGATAAGCTGCCTGTACTGCAGGATCTGATGACCCAATTCAATGTCAGCAAAAGCACTGTGACAAAAGCGTTGGATTCATTGGAGAAAAAAGGGGTTGTATTTCAAGTGAGAGGCAGCGGAATCTTCGTCAGGCGGCATAAACGAAGTGGCTATATCAGCCTTCTTTCAAATCAAGGATTCAAAAAAACACTGGAAGAATTTCAGATCACCTCAAAAGTGATCCAACTGGATGTGCGAAAACCGACCAAAGAAGCGGCACTGAATTTGAATATCGGCCTCAATGATGATGTTTACTATGTCAAAAGGATCCGTTTTATCCAAGGCCAGACCCTGTGCCTGGAAGAATCGTATTTCAATAAATCAATCGTCACTTACCTGAACACCGAAATTATTACGGAATCGATCTTCAATTACATTACCGAAGGGTTAGGGTTAAGCATCGGGTTTGCGGATACGTTCCTGCATGTCGACAAATTGACCGCCGAAGAAGCGAAGCATCTGGAACTGCTGGAAGGCGATCCTAAACTATATGTCGAATCCATTTTCCACTTAACCAATGGCCAGCCCTTCGACTTTTCCAAAGTGACCTATAACTATGTCCAGTCGCAGTTCTTTCTTCAAGCCGCTTTGTAATAACTAGCGGGCTAGAGACAAATTGATCGATGGACATGGATGGCACGCGCAGAGAGCACTCAACCAAATAACCTATTCTCGTAAAGAAACCCTTCAGAAAAAATTCTGAAGGGTTTCTTTCGCACCTGAAATAGATTTTCTTCTGCCTGTTGATTGGCTCTTTTGCTTTTCCTACTAAATAATCGACGCTGCTTTTTTCTGTTTGCTGCATCTTTTGCATGTGTAGACATACAGCGCCGGGACTTCACCGTCTCGGCTGCCTCGCTCGTATCTATGCAGACCGACCCTGCATAGAAGGCTGTTTTCTTTATGGGTGGCCAGCAACGAAACGATCAGACCGATAGAACCGACAGCAATCAGCAGATAAGGCGCATTGTATAAATTGAATGAGCGGTCGACTTTGGCCAGAAGAAGCACTGCGCCGAACAAAATAAAAAAGGAAAAGAGCGTTTTCAATTTCGCCAACAAAAGAAAGCCCCCTTTGGATTTTTTACTTGTACCCTTCATATACCCTAATTTTTTAAGATAAAAAAAGAAAGAATACTATAGGAGAAAACTTTTCTTATAGGTTTCAGCAGCCTTATTAGTGGCTGGCTGCCCATTAGGATGGACTTAAAGACAAGGAGGATGACAAGACCGGAAATAGGATGCAGCGCGGGATTTTCCCTGTCCTGCTTTTTTAGGTGCATCAACAGTTGCCCAGGATCAGAATGGTTCACTTTTTCGTGTAGCAGCCTTCGCATATAAACCGGCCTTCGTTCTTTAAATAGGCTTTGATCTCCGTAAAGCCTTTTCTTTTCGGGTAGCGCATTTTGATGAAGACAATTTCATCCCCTTTGACTTCTTTGTTGCAGACGGAGCAGGTGGGGTTTTCATTGAACATTGCAATCGCCTCTTTTTTGGGTTTTGGAAAGCTCTGGATTCATTGTTTCGAGTGGATTTTGCCGTCGGCCTTCCTTAGCCGATTGAGCGCGATGCTTGAAACAAGCGAAACCAGAATCAGCAACAAGGGGAGCTGCAGTAAAAGCTGTGTGTTTGCCACTGATGGATTGTTATACGTATGGATACTGATTCCGATGGATAGAAGAGCGGAAGAAACCCCAAGAATCACCAAGATCCATTTTAAGAATTTTCTATTCATCTTGCATCACCTCGACATTTTCTTTTTCACCAGTGAAAAGATAAAAACTACCGCTATGAAAAATAAAACCGTGTAGATGACATCGCCTATATTGATCAAATTGTCTCCTCCTTTCATGCATTTCCATTCTGATTTCTGCTTAATGCGTTATGTAGACACAACAAGGTCTTTAAAAAACGTAATGGGACAGAACGAAAACGACCGTTGCTATTAAAATAGGGAGCCAGAGCCACTCAAGCCATTTCCTATCGAACTTTTTCTCCCTCTCCGTTTTCTCGAAGAACGTATTCGACCAGGCCAATGACACAGAGGCCACTAAAAAAGCAATGAGTGTAAAAAAACCGCTAAAGTGCAGGGAAAAAATCAGCAAAGACCAAAGCACGTAGCGTGTGGTCGTGTGAGCAAAAAGAGCCATGGTGAAAACCTCCTCCTTCTGTATACGGGTTGGGTCTTATTTAGTTGCGTTTTTCCTTGTATTTTCCTTATCTCAGTTGATCTGTCGAGCATTATCGATCGGTTAGAAAAAGAGAAGCTGCGGGTGCCAGCTTCTCTTTTTGGTATTACCCGTTCCAAATTCCATCCATTTTCCTTCTGACGCTTTTCAATTAACCCAGTAATTCCTTTTTCACTTTCAGATAGGCAGCGTTGATCGCAGTATAATCTTTTTTGTTTTCGTCAATCAACTGCTGCAGAGAAGATTTTAGGTCCATTGATTTTCCTTCCAGCATACTTTGCATAATACACCCTCTGAACTGCTCTTCATAAAAAGCACTGGATTGTGACAGCATTATTTAATTCCTCCTTCCTTGTGTTTTACATAACCCAAATAAAAAAGGCTATTTCTGATTTCCAGAAATAGCCTTCCACTTTTTATGCATAAGAAAAAAACGTCAAAGTCTCGTTAAACGTCTGATTCGCACAAAGCACCACCTATTTCCACGCAGGTATTTGGTGTGTACTGGAACTAGGCAGGTCTCCTGACTTCTCATCAACGCTCATCATGCCTTCCCGTTTTCACAGTGGCTTGTTATGACTCGCTCCGAATTTACAGTTGCGGGACAGTGTTGGATTTTCACCAAGCTTCCCTTTTAAGCTTACTTTCGCAAGCACCTATTCCTACACGTTATGTAATTAATGTTACTATACCACAAAATCAATAAACCGATTAAGGGGTTCTTTTAGTAGATGCTTCGCAACTCATTTTCTTCTATATAATGAGTTGCCTTTACTTGAGTCTACTCGCGTCGGCTATGCTACTATTAAAATCAAAGTCCATTCTGGTCGAGTCAGGTGTGAATTTACGATGAATTTAATTGAAAAACTATATACGCTCATTATTTTAGCGGCGGCAGTGATCGGCATTGGCCTAGGGCAAATCGCAGTGATCCAGGAAAATGCAGAGTATTTTATCGTTCCTTTGCTGATGCTGATGCTCTACCTGACCTTTTTGCAAATTCCGCTGCCTCAAGCGATGCAGGCTTTTAGAAACAGAAAATTCGCCTTCGCTTCCCTGCTCATCAACTTTTTATGGACCCCTCTTCTGGCCTGGTTCTTGGCTTCCCTGTTTCTTGGAGACCAGCCGGCTTTGTACATTGGATTTATCATGTTGATGGTGACGCCTTGTACAGATTGGTATTTGGTGTTCACTGGCATCGCTAAAGGGAACGTCGCCCTGTCCGCTGCCATCCTCCCAGTAAACCTGATTCTCCAAATTGTGCTGCTGCCGCTTTACCTGTTCCTTTTCAGCGGCGCAGCGGGAGCAGTCGAATGGTCATTTTTAATGGAGAGCATCCTTTTTGTGTTGCTGCTTCCCTTGCTGCTCGCCATCGCTACGAAAGCAATCGGCAGCAAGAGTCCATGGCTGATCGAAAACCTGACCGCTAAATTGAGCGCATTGCCCCTGGTTTTCCTAAGCCTGGCCATCACAGCGATGTTTGCTTCGCAAGGTACACTGCTGCTCGGTAATTTTGATTTATTGGGTCAGCTCCTTGTGCCCATCTTCCTGTTTTTTACGGTGAATTTCATTGTCTCCCAAACCACCGGCCAGCTGTTGAATTTTTCCTATGCCGACAAAGCCAGCCTGAGCCTCACGACATTGGCAAGAAATTCACCCATCGCACTGGCAATTGCCATGACCGCATTTCCAGATCAGCCGCTGATTGCATTAACGCTGGTGATCGGCCCCTTGCTCGAGTTGCCGGTTCTTGCAGCCATTTCACAGCTGCTGCTTGTGTTCCGTAAATAAGGAAAACGGGAAAGCACAGTCGACTGGGAAATAGTCGACTGTGCTTTTTACAATGGCGCTTACAGAAATAAAATCCGATTTCATTTTTTATTTCACAATTATTTTTCTGCCACTATTTTGTTTCATGGCCAAATAAACTATTGAATTTTGATGATTTTTGGTAGCACATTTCAAAATCGAGCTCTAGCCCTTACGGCAGTAGGTGTTTCTTGCAAATGCCAAATCACTCTCGAGCCATGCACACTGAATAGAAGCGTTTTCATTTTTAGTTGCGTGTTCCAATCGTTCTAGACCTTCTATTTACAGTGAATTTTTGGAAGAAATTGTGTCTGAATTTCCATAATCATTCCAAATATCGCCTAAATAGTATTGAGTTCTTATAAGAGTTTTTGTATAGTTGCAAAGTGACTCAACGGCTTTAGTGAAAAACACCCCTTTAATTGGAAGATGTATTTGAGAAATCCGGCAAGTCAAAATCATATATAGATAGAAGGAAATCAAGTTATGAAATCTCATGTGCAAGTAAAAAAGCCGAAAACCATGGCTGCTATTTTAATGATTGGATCGTTTATCGGCTTATTCGGTGAAACCGCATTGAACATGGCGTTGACGAATATTATGGAAGACTTCGCCATCAGCGCGGGGAAAGCGCAATGGCTGACGACAGGTTATTTATTGGTATTAGCCATATTAGTGCCTTTGTCTGCGTATTTGGTGCGCTGGTTTACGACACGCCAATTGGTCGTCGCCGCATTAGCCATTTCTTCACTGGGGGCAATGCTTGCCGCTTTGGCTCCAAGTTTCGCTGTCCTGTTGACCGGCCGTTTGGTTCAAGCGATCGGTACAGGGATTTTCCTGCCGCTCATGTTCAGTGTGGTCCTGCTGATTTTCCCGATCCAGAAACGGGGATCGGTGATGGGGATTGTCGGCTTGGTCATTACTGCGGGACCCGCTTTAGGCCCGACCTTCAGCGGGTTGATCATCAGTGCCAGCAGCTGGCATTATATTTTCTGGGTGATGGTCTTATTAAATGCCTTGCTCTTGATCGGCGCGTTGACCATCGAAAATGTCTCGGATATTACCAAACCCAAAATTGATATCGGGTCGTTGCTGCTGTCGACCATCGCTTTTGGAGGCATCATCTACTCTTTATCGACATTGGCCGAAACACCGTTTACAGAGCCGATTGTCTGGGCTCCACTCGTGGCAGGTGCAACCGCTTTAGGGCTGTTCATCGTCCGCCAGCTGAAGATGCCGCAGCCGATGGTCAACTTACGTGTCTTCCAATATCCGATGTTCGCACTGGGAACCTTGCTGATGTTCATCACCCTCTTCGTCATTCTTTCCGTGGCAATCCTGATTCCGATCTACTTGAAGAGTGTCCTGGCTTATACATCAATCGCCGCTGGTTTGTTGATGCTGCCCGCCAACTTATTGAACATCATCATGGCACCGATTGTCGGGTCCAATTTTGACCGGGTAGGCGCCCGCATCTTTACACGCCTCGGGTTTGCATTTATTACGGTAGCGGCCATTGGCTTCCTTTTGATCCTTTCAGCCACTACACCCGTTTGGCAGGTTATCGCCGCTCTTTGTGTGCTGTTCTTAGGGATTTCGATGACCATCATGCCTGCACAGACCCATGCGATGAATCAGCTGCCGCCAAAGCTGTACGCAGATGGTTCAGCCGCCATGAATACCCTGACACAGGTGGCAGGAGCTGCAGGTACGGCGATTGCCATCACCTTGTTTACAGCTGGGCAAAAGAGCTATATCGCCGAATTTGGAGCAGCCAATCCTGCAGAGTTTTTGGCATCCGGCACCCATACCGCGTTTTATGCGGTATTAGCGGCTGCGGCCATTGGCTTGATCGGTTCCCTGTTCATCAAAAACAACCGGGAAGTCGTTAAATAAAATACAAACACACCAGTCCTTTGATAGGATTGGTGTGTTTTTGGGATTTTATTGTTTTACTCGCAGCAATGTCTTCCGCTGCAGAATAAGCTTTTAATACCCCAGGTTCAGCAGGTCATACTGAATGGCCAGAGCCAGTGCTAGTGCAAAAACAAGCATCTCCCCGATTGTGAGGATCGCCTGCTTCGGATGATCCGAGTATCTCCACTCAAAAAACGCCCTTACCGCATAGTCTATTACCATGAGCAGCACAATTGGAACGAGATATAAGATGATGGAATACTCTTTGAAAATGACCAAGTACAAAATGACAATCAGCACAATCGTCGATAGAATCCTAACAACCCAATCGACTTTTTGATGCACCTTGTTGACGTGGTTATAAGAAAACCACTCCGTTTTTTCTTTCTCAATCTTGAAAAGCTTTCTCAAGGTAAATTTCACCAAAGCCAGCAAGGTGAATAAAATAACTAGAGACAAACCAATGTTCAACCAGACCATATCATTTCCTCCTCGAATAATTTTTTTAACTGAAGAAGAATTGATAGACGATGTAGCCTAAAAATAAGATCAGAAGCAACAGTAACATGCCTCTCCAGCTCATGTCACCAGCAATGTCCGTTAAATTGCCGTTTCCGGCGCCGTTATCCAAGCCATCGCGCATGGATCCTCCTGGATTCTGTTTCAGCTCATTTTGCCTCAAGCGTTCTCTTTTTTCTTTTGCAGTTCCTTTTGGGTCCATGTGCTATTTCCTCCTTAATTTATTGTTAATCCAATTATTGGTTAATTCTATTATGACATAGATATCTTTTTCTTTATCGTCTCAAAAAAAGATAAGAGGCGCGGAGGACTTATATTATGAATGCGGAAACTATAGAAATCCTTGCTGCTATTTTTTACTAGCCTGTTATTTCATCACTTTAGTTTCCTCAGTTAAATTAGAAATATAAAAAGCAGTCCACCTTTCAGGTGGACTGCCGGATTAAACAATTTTATAAAGAGAAACTTCAGCCAGTGGATGATTCTTCACCCCCACTGATTGTTAGTCCATCCAATCGGACCTTTGCGATCAGTAGGGTAGGGAATTCAAAATAGATGCTTGAAATCGAAGAACCGCCATCAGCTCAACACTGCTTCCAATTGATCAACCCATTGAATGGTCAATAATTTCGGCAGGGCGGCCATTTCATAATTCAAGTGGATGTATTTTTTGCATTTGACTGTTGCTATACATTCTATAGTAGAATTCCATGTTTCAACCAACACTTTATACTTGCCAATATTCGGCAAAGAATAATTGGGAAGCAGTCCATTCTTCTGGCAATACTTCGTTTTATGGTAAGAGCCCAATAAACTTGGCAACTCACTCAGTTTTCGGTCCGTTAAATGCTGTCGAATCATCGTCGAGCTGATTTTTTGTTCATTCCATTTTAATTCTTCTACTATTGTAAGGCCTACTTGCTTCACAGTCGCATAAGCCGCCAATGTATCAACCGTGCCCTTGGCCTTTGTGCCATAGGTATAATCGAATCCGCAAACGATTTCCTGGGCATTCAATCCGCTAATGTAGTCATCTAAAAAATCGCCGGCTTCCACTTTCGCCAATTCTTTCGTGAATTCCACCACATAGAATACATCCACTCCAAGCTTTTCCAGCTTTTCGGCTTTTTGCTCCAGGGGCTCTAAATAAGAAACTTCTTTATCCGGAAACAGCACCGATTTCGGATGCGGGAAAAAAGAGAGAACCGCCAATGACAAATTTCGTGTGTCCGCTTTTTCTTTAGCTGTCTGGATTACTTTCTGATGCCCCAAATGCACACCATCAAAATAACCAAGTGCCATGGCTGCATCTGGAGCTGACTGTTTGATCTCCTGTAAGTTATGAGCATTCACGTAGATGATTTGCATGGTGACCCTCTCCTTTTCCTGATTATCTTGCCAGGCTTTGTGCTACCTCATAAATCAAATCTTCCTGTCCGCCGACCGCCTTCATCTTGCCGATTTCTTTTAAAATATCCCGTTCTTGGACACCGAATTGCCGGGCTGCTTTTTGCGCGTGAAGCAAGAAGCTCGAGTAGACGCCCGAGTGTCCTAGGATTAAGCTGCCTCCGGTGATTTCCTGGGGCTGCTGCATGATTGGTGCAATCACATTATTGGCCGTATCGATTAATTTGTATAAATCCACACCCGTTTCATAACCCATTTTCTCCAGTACAGCCACCATGACCTCTGTCTGTGTATTGCCGGCACCTGCGCCTAATGCGCGCATGCTGCCATCGATGAATGTGGCACCTGCTTCCACTGCTGCCACGGTATTCGCCATCGCCATCGATAAGTTATTATGGGCATGGAATCCGATGTCGCATTGCAGGGTTTGTTTCAGTGCATGGATCCGCTCCGTCACATCTTTCGGCAACATCGCACCGGCAGAGTCCGTGACATAGACGATTTCCGCCCCGTAGCTTTCAAATAACGATGCCTGTTTCACAATTTCCTCAACAGAAGCCATATGGCTCATCATCAAAAAACCGGCAGTTTTCAAGCCCAGTTCACGGCCCAGCTGGATATGCTGGGCGGAAACGTCCGCTTCTGTGACATGAGTCGCTACCCTTACCATTTTCGCGCCTGCTTTTACTGCGTTCTGTAAATCCCCTTTTGTGCCGATGCCCGGAATCAGCAGCACGGCAACTTCCGAAGTCGTGCATTCCGCTGCGGCCGCTTCAATGAGTTTGAATTCATCCGTTCCCGACAATCCGTATTGCAGGGAAGAGCCGCCCAGTCCGTCTCCATGGGAGACCTCAAAGTAACGGACTCCCGCTGCGTTTAAGCCTTTTGCCGCTTCGCGTACTTGATCTACTGTAAACGCATGGCGGACGGAGTGGCTCCCGTCACGCAACGATACATCCAAAATATTCACTTTCATGAGATGACCTCCTTCGCCCGTTGCAGATGGCGCGCCATTTCATTGGCGACTTGCACCGCTGCAGCCGTCATAATATCCAAATTCCCTGCATAGGCCGGCAAGTAATCCGCTGCGCCTTCCACTTCCAGAAACACCGACACTTTTTTGCCTTCGAATACGGTATTCGCTTTCAGCGAATAGCCGGGCACATATTTTTGGACATCCTGCGCCATTTGCAGAACCGAATCCCGAATCGCTTCTTCGTGGCCTTCTTCTTCAACAAGCGCATGCACCGTATCCCGCATGATGATCGGCGGTTCAGCGGGGTTCAGAATGATGATGGCTTTTCCTTTTTTAGCCCCGCCCACCACTTCGATGGCCCGAGACGTCGTAACCGTAAATTCATCGATATTCGCCCGTGTTCCCGGACCGGCACTTTTGCTTGAAATGGTCGCCACGATTTCGGCATAATCCACGGGCACGATACGCGAAATCGCATGGATCATCGGGATGGTCGCCTGCCCGCCGCATGTGACCATGTTGACGTTGCTCTTTTCCAGATGTTCGGTTAAATTCACCGGCGGAACAACAAACGGTCCGATTGCAGCAGGTGTCAAATCAATCACTCGTTTACCCGCTTCCGTCAAGAGCTTGCTGTTTTGCGCATGGGCATAGGCACTTGTCGCATCAAACACAATGTCCACTAAGTCTAAACGCTCCATCAAACCGTCAATGCCGGTCGCAATCGTTTCATAGCCGCGGTCTTTTGCACGCTTCAGACCATCAGACGCTGGATCAATGCCCACCATGACGCTCATCTCCAGAACTTCACTGCGTTCAATTTTATACATCAAATCCGTTCCGATGTTCCCGGAACCGATGATTCCTGCTTTCAGCTTGGTCATTTCATCATCACTTCTTTCGCAAAGTTCGTACTGACTTTTCCTAATACGCCAAAGTCAGCCTCAAAATGATCGCCTGCCTCAAACGTCACCGCTTTCGATAAAGCACCTGCAAGGACAAACATTCCCGGTTCGATCGATATGCCATATTCGTCCAACGCCTGTGCCAACCACACCACCGCATTCAGCGGATTGCCCAGTACTGCGGCGCTTGTCGCTTCATCCATCCATTCGCTGTTTTTAGTGACCGTCATGGGAATGGCGGTGATGTCTGCAATTTCAGATAGTTTTGTTCGCTTTCTTCCGAGAACGGCGCCTGCTGATGAACCGTTGTCCGCTACGGTATCTTCGAATTTGATCCTCCAGTCTGCAATACGGCTATCAATGATTTCAACGGCCGGCACCACATAGTCGACCGCGTCGATGACGTCTTCGACTGTTGCATTTGCTCCGGCCAATGCCTTTTTAAATACAAATGCAATTTCAAACTCCACTTTCGGCTGCAAAAATGAGTCGGCTCTAATCGCTTCTTCTTCTCCATACATCATCGTGTTCAAGATAAAGCCGTAATCCGGTGTATGGACATTCAGCATGTCCTGCATTGCTTTGCTGGTCAGGCCGATTTTCAACCCTTTGACCGTTGCGCCGTTCTTCACTTTTTCATCAATCCCCGCAAGCTGGATATGGTACGCCTGTTGGGCGGAAATTTCTTTATAGGTCGTTGTCAGCGGTGCGATTGGTGCTTTGGTGCGTTCCGCTTCCACTAGCTGCTGTACGATTTCTTGAATATTCATCTGTCTCCTCCTACTTGACGGCTTCAAATTGCGTTAACTCACGGTATTTTCCGGCAAAGAACAACAGCGGGCTCTTATCTTCAAGCTTCAAATCCAGAACCTTGCCGATCAATAAGGTGTGGTCCCCTTCTATATGGGTGGATACCACTTCACAGGCGATTTGTGCCAACGCCCCATCTAAAACCGGCAGGCCTTCCAATGAATCAAACAGGACCGGCTCTTCTCCAGGTCTTCCTGAGAAATGGCGGGAATATTGCTCCTGGTCTTCACTCAGGATATTGACAGCGAATTTTTTTGAAGCGCTTACTTTTTCCAAAAACTTTGCTTTATGTCCAATTGAAATCACGACCAGTTTCGGATCCAGTGAAACGGACATGAAACCGTTGGCTGTCATTCCGTGCGGCACGCCTTCATTTTCAGTCGTCAACACCGTAACCCCTGTCGCGAATTTCCCCATTGCATCTCTGAATAAACGATCATCCATGCTAATTCCTCCATTCATTTTTCGAATAATTCAATCATAAAGCAGCCATTTCAAAATTATCATGTTAATTTTTATTGAAAATTCTGATAGAAACCATAAAAACCACAGGCGGCTGTTTTTCATTTTCGTTCAAAAGATTTTTTAAAGAAAATCAGATTTACCAACAGTTTTTCTGACAAAGAATTTTATTTTTGGGAGTGGAATTTCATTTTATTTTTATTTCTCCCATTATCACTCGAAGGTGTTTCCAGTATTTTGCCCCTTGTAAAACTATTTCTTTTCACATAGAATTCATTTCAACGGCAAGACACCTCTTCCTTTTTCTTCCATTAAACTCTTGATTGGCCAGGCAGGAAGCAGGGTGGTGCCGAACTAAAGCAGTTTTTAAGAAAGAAGATGAAGGGAGGAAATTATTCTACGAAAGTTTAGAGAACGCTTACATTCATATGATTCCAGGGTGATGGGGAATAATTGAAAATCAAAAGGGGGATTTATATGCGCATGCGTTGGGTGGTATTGGGATTTCTTTTCTTGCTCGCTGTTTTGAATTACACGGATAAATCAGTTTTGGGGTTAGCCGCAGAACCGATCATGTCTCAACTAAATTTGTCTTACGATGAGTTCGGCATGGTGGGAAGCAGCTTCTTCGCAGCATATGCTGTCGGAAGTATTGTATTGGGCACACTGACGTATCGGTTTAACTCAAAATACTTATTGATGATGATTGCTGTCGGATGGACAGCTTCATTGGCCAGTGCTTATTTCGTTGAAACGCTGACGCATCTAATTTTACTCCGCGTTGTCTTAGGTTTCTTCGAAGGTTCTACACTCGGCTTGTCCATTGTCCATCTGGCACGCTGGTTCACCAGTTCACAACGCGGGTTCGCCGTTGCCATCATGACTTCCGGCACAACTGTCGGAACATACTTGGCTGCACCGGTTCTCGTATTGGGCATTACAAATGTCGGTTGGCAGCATACATTCGCTTTGCTCGGGGTAGCAAGCTTAATCTGGGCTGTCGCTTTCTTCTTTATGAAAGAAGAGCCGGATGAGCCGCTGATCGAAGACGTAAAATCCTTGGCTTCCAACAAAAATGTGCCGTTCAAGGATATTGTAAAAGTATTTATGAACCCATATGTGCTATCGATCGTCGTCGTTGGTTTCGTCTCCATGTGGATCACCACATGGGTACTTACGTGGGCACCGACCTACTTAATCCAGATTGCCGGCCTTGCACCTACGCGTATGAGCTTGATCTTCGCTGGAATGGGAATTGTCGGAACGATATTCGCCATCTGTATCGGTAAATTCACTGATAGCCTGTTCAAGAAAAAGAAAAGCCTTATCAAATCCTATGACCGTGTATTGATCACTGTATTGATTATTGGCTCACTGTCTTTCGCCATGACAACCCTTGTAGCTTCTCCAATTTTGGGCTGTGTGTTCTTAGGGATTGGCTTGATCATGAACACCAGTTTATTGCCTTTGAATACGACGATTAAATCACTGGTCATTCCGAAAAACCTGGTCGGCAGCGTCACCGGGATTTCCCTATCCATTGCGAGTATGGCCGGCATCATCGGGCCATGGGCTACCGGTTACTTGATCACACTTGCAGGTGACGACATTCGTGCCGGCTTCAACGCAGGGGTATTGGTCATCGTTAGTTTGTATGTGGTCTCTGCTGTCGTGTTGCTGCTGACACGCAAGTTGAAAATTACAGCTACCGAAAAAGAAGATGCACTTCGTGCCGCTGAAGATGAAAAAGAAAGATTGAAAGTCGTTGTCGAGCAATAAGGCCGACAGGGATTTGTTTATAAAAAAAGACTGTAAACACACTCATTTCGAGTTTGTTTACAGTCTTTTTTTATCCCATATGGGGTTGAACTCCTAAAATCAGTTGAACTTATTTCGAGAATTCCTCGAAGCTTAGGCTGTCTGTCAGAATCAGCACTTGGATGACCAATAAAATATAGGCAGCAGTTGAAGCATTTTTCAATGAAATCTGCAGCTGTTCCTCAATTTGCTTGATGCGGTACTGGACGCCGCCGATGGACAACATCAGTTCATCGGTCGTTTCTTTTAAGCGCTGGCTGTTCAATAAATACACATAAAGCGTGTGCAGCAATTCCTTTTTGCGTGAATCACTGAAATTGTACAAGTCTTTCAAGGTTTTCTTCGCCATTTCATGCAGCTGCTCGATGCTCATATTCTTGACGATATCGCCAAGCATGCCCAGATCTTCATAGTCCGTCAACAGCTTTTCGTTCGGAAAACGCTGAGCGACGCGCGCTTCTTTCAGTGAATGCTCAAACTCCTTGAAGTTGCTGAATGTCCCGCTGAGCCCGAGCGAATACTGATAATTGCTGTTTTGCTTTTCCATCTTCTGAAAAATTTTTGTGATTTTGTTTTTCCATTCCTGCTTATCCCCGTTATGCGAATTGAGCAGGGCAATTTCTTCCCCGAGAATGGCAAAAATACAAGGCAGGTCCCATTCTCTTGCCACTTTCGCCAGTTGGGTCATCTGGTCATGGATGTCGATCATTTCGTTGCTTTTCTTTTTCTTTTTCACATTGATGATGCCCGTGGAGAACGGTGGCTGAAACTTGAACGGCAAAAACTTGTAGTAAGATTCAATATATTTGATGTTCCGGTTGTGGATCAACCGCTCGAGCAGCGAACTGCGCATCCGCTGCTGCTCTTCAAACTGCGCTTCCTCGTATAGAATGCACAAAGCCACCACCGTCGAAATGCGCCCTAAAAATAAATGGTCGTTTTCATCCATCAGCTTTTCGTCAAAGTAAAAGAACGAACACGTGGCGTAATCTTTTTTATTGATCAGAACAGGCGCTGTCAATTTCCAATAGCCATCGCCTTCATAATGGGAAACATTGTGCTTATCATTCACAAGCGATAATTTCGTTTTATTGTTTTTAACTAATAGCTGCTGTTCTTCGGTCCATCCGATTTGGCTTAACGGGTTGCCATGGATGTCCTCAATCAAAATCGGGATGTTCAACAGCTCATAGGCCGTCTCAACGATTTCGTCCATCGAATGCTTTTCTGTCACTTTTTGTGTGAGCTGCCCTTGGAACATTGAAATTTTCTCAAGCATTTGCTTGTGGTGAACAAGCGCGTCATAGGTCATTTCAAGCTCAGATAAGATATTGTCGTTTTGGTACAGGTGGATCAGCTCGCCTTGTTCTTCAAGCCAATCACGCTCCAAACGCACTTCGAACTCACAGCATGCGTCCCCTTTTGCGACGCATTTATGCTCAATGGCAATGATCGACTCGCTGAATTCGTATGTCAATGCGCCACTCGCAAAGCCGCAAAGCATATGGCAAACGCATTCATCGGCCACCCCTGAATTCTTGAGATGCAATTGCGCTTCGAAGGATTCCACCCATTGCCCCCGCGTATCGCGGCATTCCACTGTACCGTCCGGATGGCGGATGATTTCCCCTTCGAAAATAACATCTTTTACATGCCCCAGGCGCGAATGCCTCTTGCCGACAACAGTCGGCGACTGCTGGTTTTGGAGATTTTTTTTGGCTGATTCAAGTCCGAATTCCTTGCCCAGCCGGAACAGAAATCCTTTTGTCTTATAGGATCCAATGTTGTTGAACAGATTATTTTTTAACGTATGAAAAGCATTTGCCGACATTAAAATATTTTTTGTTTCGTTGGAATCAAATGAAACTTCACTCATAGTCCCTCACCCCTTCAATTTCTATTCTCCATATTACAAGAATAAAATCATTTTTCAATATTTTTTAAAGATTAAGTCATCTTATTCAATAAAAATCACTATGATATTGAAATTTTCTAACAGTTATACTCAAAACAGAAATTAGAAGAGCCACCCAATATCACAAGGAGGTATGATGATGACAATTTTTGAAGGTTTTCATACTAGCTATGTATTAGCAAACGGTGTACGTACACATTATTCATGGGCTGGAACAGAAGGACCAGCTGTAATCCTGCTTCACGGCGCAGGACCAGGTGCTTGCGGTGCAGCAGGTTGGCGCCACATGTTGCCGGCGTTGGCAAAAGCAGGCTTTCGCGCCTATGCAGTGGACCAGATATCAATGGGCTTCACAGATGCCCGTCCACATGCCTGGCCAGTAAACGGCCATCAAAGTTTAGTGGACCACGTCCATGATTTCATCGAAGCCTTATGCCTGGATGAAGTTTCATTAATCGGCAACTCCCAAGGTGCTTACGTGGCAGCCAAATATGCCATCGACCATCCCGAAAAAGTAAATAGAGTCGTATACATCGGCAGCAACACCATTTATCAGGCGATGCAGGAAGTGCCTGAAAGAAAGATGCGTTCGTTCCTGGACGTTATCGGCTATGACTATACGGAAGAATCACTGCGCAAGTTCATGTACCGCAATTCCACGGATGAGGTATCGATTCCAGAAGAACTGATCCAGCTTCGCCACCGCGCTGCAACCAGCCCGGGCATTAAAGAATCCAACGAAGCATTCGCTGCCTACCTGGAAAAGATGAACGAAGATCCAAAATTATGGGATCGCTATTGCATCAAAGACTCTTTGCCGAAATTGAAAATTCCAGGCATCTTCATCTGGGGCAACCAGGACGCCGTGGCGCCTGTTGAAGTCGGCTACAAGCTTGAGAAACTATTGCCGAACATTGAATTCGAGTACATTGAAAACTGCGGCCATCAGGCACAAACGGACCAACCGGAAATCGTCAATAACCTTGTCACTGAGTTTTTAGCAGCAGAAAAAAACCAGGCAGTCACAGCACTCTAACTAATTCTTGAAAGGAATGATCACATGGTTACATTAGGCGAAAATAAAGTGCTTTATGAAGAAATTATGCAAAAAGCAAAACGAATCGGCGAAGCGGCAGAATTGGAAGCAATTGAAGCAGACCATAATTCGACCATTTCCCCACGCATCGCGGACCTGATCCGCCAGGAAGAAATTCACCGGTTGATCTTGCCGAAAGAATTCGGCCACCCGCAGCTGGATTGGCGCACGTTCGTTGATATGGTAAGCACCGTCGGCTATCACAATTTATCCGCTTCTTGGCTGACCTTCTTCTTCTCTGCACACAATGCTTGGGTCTGCTATTATCCAAAGCATATCCGCGATGAAGTCATTAACCAAGGCGGTTTTGTGGCTGACGTCTTTGCCCCGATCGGCCAAGTGGAACCAACTGAAGGCGGCTATCTTGTTTCAGGCAAGTACAATTTTGTAAGCGGTATCAACTATTCTGAGTGGGTCGGCGTTGGCGCCATGATGAAATTCGAAGAAAACGACAAACCTGAGCGTGTTGGCATCCTCTTTAAAGTTTCCGACCTGGAAGTTGTGAAAACGTGGGATTCCCTCGGCCTTCGCGGATCAGGAAGCAACACCTTGATCATCGATAATGTTTTTGTGAAACCCGACGCCATTTTGCGTTTCAGCAAAATCATCGAAAAGAGCCAGCCGCCATATGAAGAATTCGACCAGGACTATTTGTACTACAACACGCCGTTCTACCCTGGCTTCTACGTAGGATTTGCTGCAATGGCTATCGGCGGCGCAGAACGTGTGGTGTCTGAATTCGAAAAACATACAGCGGGGCGCGTACGCTTCTCTGGTGTAAATGAAAAAGAATCCCCTACGAGCCAGCGTGTCCTGTCAGAGATCAAGCTTGATCTGATTTCAGCTAAAGGCCTGATGACCGAATACATCAACATGATGGAAACGGACAAAGACGGTGCTTACGAAGGGGCAAAATACAAAGCAATCCGCGCTAAAATCATCGATACCTGTATCCAGATTGCCGTTAAGGCGTTGCTTACCTTAGGCGGCCATGCCTTATTGAAAGGCCATCCGGTAGAAATGTTCACCCGCGACTTGATGGCGATCGGGACGCATATCACTTCTTTATACGAAGATGGAATTTTGGGCTATGGCAGACATCTATTCGGTGTCGACACAAAAATTCAAGGGTAATCACGTATGCAAAAATGCGGTATCCAAAAATCAAAATCGCATTTACATATCATTTTCAAAAAATCTACCTATGGGGTGAAATTCAATGGAAAAGTTTCTTTACGCACCTGAAATCGCAAAACTGGGACACGTTGCTTTAGTATCGGAAGATCTTGAAAAATCTTTGTTGTTCTTCCGCGACACCATCGGCTTGGAAGTAACAGAAGTTGTAGACGGCGTCCATTACCTGCGCGCTTGGGGCGATTTCGAACATCATACCTTGTCTATTGCACAAGGTGAAACTTCGTACATCGACCACATCGGCTGGCGCACGAAACGCCCTGAGGATGTAGCGACTTTCGCCAGATTATTGAAAGATGCCGGCACCGATATCCGTTGGGTGCAAGCTGGAGAAGAAGTTGCACAAGGTGAAGCCGTCCGTTTTGAATTGCCGAGCGGCCACCGCTTTGAGCTTTACTACGATATGGACAAAACACCAGGTGACGAATCACGGAAATCCGTGCTTAAAAACCAAACCTATAAATCCTGGGCGAAAGGCGTATCTCCACGGCGCATCGACCATGTAAATCTTCAGACTTCCCAGGACAATACGGAAATTGTAAATTATTTAAAAGAGGCATTGGGCTTTAAGCTTCGGGAATATTTCGTCAATCCAGACGATATCCCTGTAGCAAGCTGGCTATCAGTGACAAACTTGGTTCATGACGTGGCCATCATGTCGACACCACGTTCAAAAGCACCGAACGAGATGCACCATATCGCTTACTGGCTGGACAACTCGCAGGATTTGCTGCGTGCAGCTGATATCTTATGCGAAGCCGAAGTACCATTCGTCGGACCTGGTAAACATGGCATCTCGCAAGCCATGTACATTTATGTAAAAGATCCGGGCAGCGGTTTGCGCCTTGAAATCTTCACGAACAGCTACTTGATCTTCGAGCCGGACTGGGAACCCATCAAATGGACGTACGAAGAATACTTGAAGAACGGTTCGTCATACTGGGGCGACCGTCGCCGCGATGACGTGGACCGCGAAGCACAAGTCAAAGAACTGGCCAAATCATAATAGCGAACCACCAGCATTCATAATCATGGGTGCTGGTGGTTTCTTAAATGCTGAAGGCAGATTGCAGAAAGAGGTGTTACGTTTGATCGCGATGTTAAGAGTATTGGCCTTGTCTTTAATTGGCGGGTATCTCTTCAGCCTGCTGCACATCCCGATTCCATGGATGCTCGGCCCGATTGTTGTCGTCATGTTAACCCAATTCGTTTACAAAGGTCCGCTCCAATGGTCCGGAAAAATGCGTGACCTGGGCGTCGTGATGGTCGGAACTGTCATCGGCGTCCAATTCAACATTGATCTATTTGGCATGATGGGCTCGATTTTTTTTTATATGATCATCTTGAACGTCATCTTGATTGGCGGTGCGATCGGCATCGCCTACTTAACGGGAAAATGGGCAAAAATCCCATTGAAAGCCGCTGTACTTGCCGCAATTCCGGGAGGTTTAGGCCAGATCATCGTCTTTGCCGAAGAAGAGAAAGTGAAAGAAATCGGCATCATTTCCTATTTTCAAGTCATTCGCCTCCTGCTGGTGGTGGTGTTCGTTCCGTTTATCGTCGCTGGCCATGCAATGAGCAAACCAGCGAATGATTCGACCTTAACCATCAGTTTAATCTTGTTGATTGCACTGGCTTGGGTATGTTCGTATTTAATGAAACGCATCCATCTGCCGGTCGCATTTTTCATCACACCTATTATTTTATTGATCACGCTTCAGCTGACGACTCCCATCACCATGCCGCAAGTACCAGGCATTGTCATGGTCGTGGCACAGCTGCTGATCGGCGCCCATATCGGCTTAATGCTCAAACCGGATATGATCAAGCTTCCGACACGGGTGCTGCTCGCCGGCGTATTCAGCGCCTTGGCATTGATTGCGTTAACGCTCGGCTCTAGTGTCCTCATGTCATTCGCGCTGGACACTTCATTTGCGACAAGCTTCCTGAGCACCGCTCCGGGCGGCCTCGATCAGATGGTGCTGCTCGCTGATGCGGTGAAAGCCGATGTCTCGCTGATTTCGATGTTCCAGACCTTCAGGCTGCTGTTCATCTTCATCATCATCATGCCGCTGATGAAAATATTTTACCGCTGGTGGGATAAGAAAGAAACAGTCTTCGATCAGGACGGCAGCGTGGTAAAATCTTGAGCCATATAGTTCTCATCAAGAACTTTCAGCTAGGATGGTTGAATTTAGATCAGCAATAAGATTTAAGCAGCAGTAATCAAACTCAGGTTTAACCATATTATAGTAGAAACCCGATTTTCAGCATCGATAAAAGGCAGCAAATCAGGTGTTATTCTATTGATGGACCAAACCTCAAAAGGCAGCCACTTAAAAATGTGGCTGCCTTTTGAGGTTTGATTTAACTTTTTTTAGAAATTTCCACTCCAAGATTGAACCCATCAAACTGGATGGTCAAAGCGAAGAAAATCACTAAGGCTAATCCAATTTCAACCAAAACATATTATTCCTCCTTGAATGATGTCTCCTCTTTTAACTAAAGAAGAATTGATAGACGATGTAGCCTAAAAATAAGATCAGAATTAGCAGGAGCATGCCTCTCCAGCCCATGTCACCAGCAATGTCCGTTAAATTGCCGTTTCCGGCGCCGTTATCCAAGCCATCGCGCATGGATCCTCCTGGATTCTGTTTCAGCTCATTTTGCCTTAAGCGTTCTCTTTGTTCTTTGGCAGTCTTCCTCGATTCCATCTGGCTACCCCTCCCCGTTTACTAATAATTCAATTAATAATTAATTCTATTATGCCATATATTTGGGATTCCATTCTTTATTTTTTGCAACTGCCGCAGAACAGAAAAAGCACCGCAGAAGTATTTTTCTGCGGTGCTTTCATATGGGATAGAGTTGCAGGTTCCAGATGAATCAGAGCTCGGCAAAAGCAGTTGCCCTGCTACTGATCGCTGACCGGAATATCTTCGAACAAAGGACTCACCGGTTTTTCATTATGGACATGTTCAATGGCCTCAGCCAACAGAGGCGCAACCGATAGGATCGTGATTTTTGGTGTACGTTTCTCTTCAGGCATTTGGATGGTGTTGGTGACAACCAGTTCCGTAAGGGCCGACTCTTCGATTCGTTGAACCGCTTGACCTGAAAGAACAGCATGTGTGCAGCAGGCATAAACAGCTTTTGCACCGTTTTCAACCAAGACATTGGCTGCTAAAGAAATCGTCGTTGCCGTATCAATGATATCTACAATGATGATGACGTTCTTGCCTTTAATATCCCCGACAATATTCACCACTTCAGGCTCGCCTGGATGCATCCGCCGTTTATCGATAAAACCGATCGGAACGTCCAGATAGCTTGCCAGTTTACGGGCTCTTCCCAGCCCTCCATTGTCTGGAGCTACGACAATTGCATCTTCCAATTTCTTATCAGAGAAATGCTTCGATAACACCGTTCCGCCCAGCAGCTGGTCTACCGGCATATCGAAGAATCCCTGGAGTTGAGGGGCATGCAGATCCATGGTGATGATATGGGTAGCTCCTGCGGTTTCCAGCATATTGGCAACCAGTTTAGCCGTAATCGGTTCACGTGAACTCGCTTTCCGGTCCTGCCGCGCATAGCCGTAATAAGGGATGACCACATTAATGGCTTCCGCAGATGCCCGCTTGAGCGCATCGATCATAATCAAGAGCTCCATGACATGCTCATTCCCCGGTTGGGATGTCGATTGAATCAAATAGATGTCTTTACCACGGACACTTTCCTCAATGTTGATTTGAACCTCCCCATCGCTAAAGTGTTTAATGGAGCTTTTCCCCAGTTCGCAGCCCAGCTCATCCGCAATTTCCTGGGCAAGTTCTGGATTTGAATTCAGTGAAAACAATTTAAAGTTTTGTCCTAATTGATATGGCAATTTATAGTCCCCCTCCGTAAAAATTATTTGGTGAAACTTGATGACTTAGTGGTTATTATGAAGGTTATTCAACTGACATTTGAACTTCAGTAGTTGAATTAATAATAACGCTTTGACGGGGCAATAGCCACAAGTTAGAGGTATTTTTACTTTTTCTCCATTGTTTGATGGGGGAAAATGTCCATTTCCATTATAGGATTAAACCTTATAGACGCTACTCTCTCTTACTATCACCTTGCGTAATAGTTCGATCCCTTGCTAAAGATACCGATTTCCTTTCAAAATAAACATGCAGCCGATATTCCGCTATCTCGCGAGTCCGGTTGTACAAAATATCCTGTTCTTCGCCAAAAGGCCGCAACTTGAATTGAAAAATGCCCCCTTCAAAAGAAACTAGCCCGCTTTTCTCACTGCCGCTCCATTTACTCATCGGCATCTGAGCAATTAACTTCGCCATGTTCTTTTGGTCGTATGTATGCAGCCGTCTGCCTTGTGCATCGCTGAAGTCGATGTTCATGCGGTAATCCTTTTCAGATAAGTAATTATGAAAGTAAGGGGCAGCTTCATCTGCTGTTATCGGATCGAGCCATCTTTTCGCACCTTTTGACAGCATATAACTCAAGACGACCATCTTATAGCTTTTGTTCATCCCTGTTTTTTCGACTTCCAGGAACCAGTTCCTGTATTTCAGCCAGATGTCTTGTTCTTTTTCCGTCAGCTCATCCGCATAAGCAAGCATTCCCATATAACTGCCAAACTCCTGCTTTACAGTTTTGGCGTCGAGGTTGGCGCGAAGGTGGAACTCCAAATACCTTGGGCGCCTTCCTATCTCCCTTTTCAAATCATGGTAAGCCAGTACCAGGGCTTCTTTGCGGGGCGCTCTTTTTCTGCGTATTTCCTCCAGCAGATCGATCACTTGCAGGTCCAAGTTAAATTCACATTGGAGCGGCAAAAGCGGTTGAGTGGCTTTATTCCCCGCCGGCTTGCCTTCCTTGTCAAAAACCGCCAGTTTCAGATCTGCATTTCGGTAATTGCCGATAAAATCGATGATGACGCAATGCGACTTTTCTTCCGCAATCCGCAGACCGCGGCCGATTTGCTGCGTGTAAACAGCCAGCGATTCGGTAGGCCGGATGAAAAGAAGTGTATCCACTTTCGGAATATCGACGCCTTCATTGAATAAATCGACTGTGAATATAACTTCAAGTTCACCAGAATCCAGTTTGGAACGGGCAGTTTTACGCTCTTGCGGATGAGACTCCCCGTGAAGCGCAATCGACCGGATGCCTTTACGCTGAAAAGTACGGTTCATGTATACAGCTTGCTTTACAGATGAACAGAAGACAATTGTTCTCGTCTGCTTGTAGCGATTCCATTCGTCAAAAATCTTTTGTGCAAACTCTTCACGCAGCTGCACCTGCAGCAATTCCTGTTCATCATACCGGGTTCCCCTCCACGGGATGGCAGAGTAATCGGTATCGTCATACACGCCGTAATAATTGAACGGCGCAAGCCAATTGCGCTCAATGGCGTCCAATATCGCTCATGGACTAACTTGTTTTAGATAGGCATACGTAGGTTCCTTTTTGAAAATGGTTTTTCGAATCATATTAACATACTATTTCAGCCCTACTATCTATGGTGTTTCTAAGACAGATTGCCTTGTATTCCTGGAAATGCGCACATAGACTTATAATAGTTTTTTGCATCAAATTTCTTTGTATATCTCTTAGCATCAATAGGAGACATATAAATAACACCATCTATATCTTTAAGTTCTTCTGTGTAATTATAATCAATTACTATAATATTTTCTGCACTTTGCTTGAGAGCGTAAAATATTTCGTGTAAATGAATAAATAGAAAAAGGAAGAGATATGCCACCGAAGTTGCATTTCTCTTCCTTTTTCAACATTAAATATTCATTCCACTTTCAATAAATTCTAAACAAACTCATTAAAAGAATCCTTGTTTATTCTCACTATAGCTAACAAGCATGTTTTTTGTATTTTGGTAATGGTCTAGCATCATTTTGTGATTTTCACGTCCGAAACCGGACATTTTATATCCTCCAAATGCAGAATGAGCAGGATACTGATGATAGCAATTTGTCCAAACCCGACCTGCTTGAATACCTCTTCCAAAACGATATGCTGTTTGAGTATCACGTGTCCAAACACCAGCACCAAGCCCATAGAGTGTATCATTGGCGATTTCTAAAGCCTCTTCTTTTGTCTTAAACGTAGTTACAGAAACAACTGGGCCAAAGATTTCTTCCTGGAAAATACGCATTTTGTTGTTACCTTTAAACACGGTCGGTTTGATATAGAAGCCTTCGGCTAAATCACCCTCCAAAATATTACGATCGCCTCCTGTTAAAACTTCAGCCCCTTCTTGTTTACCAATATCCAGATAAGACATAATTTTTTCCATCTGTTCTTGTGAAGCTTGAGCTCCCATCATCGTCTCTACATTAAGCGGATTGCCAACTTTAATCGCTTCAACGCGCTTTATTGCACGCTCCATAAATTCATCATAAATATCTTCCTGAATTAAGACACGAGATGGGGAAGTACAAACTTCTCCTTGATTCAAGGCAAACATTACAAAGCCCTCAATTGCTTTATCAAGAAAAGCATCATCTTGATCCATAACATCTTTAAAGAAAATATTCGGCGATTTCCCGCCCAACTCTAAAGTTACCGGAATTAAATTCTGAGCAGCGTATTGCATGATCAATCTTCCTGTTGTCGTTTCACCAGTAAATGCAACTTTACTGATACGAGGACTCGAGGCAAGTGGTTTTCCAGCTTCCAAACCAAAACCGTTTACAATATTTAAAACTCCAGGAGGCAATAAATCACCGACTATTTCAGCCCAAACAAGAATACTGGCTGGGGTTTGCTCAGCCGGTTTCAACACTACGCAGTTTCCTGCAACAAGTGCCGGTGCCAGTTTCCAGGCCGCCATCAACAGGGGGAAGTTCCATGGAATGATTTGTGCCACCACACCTAACGGTTCATGAAAATGATAAGCAACGGTGTCTTCATCAATTTGACTAAGTGACCCCTCTTGTGCACGGATAGCTCCTGCAAAATAGCGGAATTGGTCAATAGCTAAAGGAAGGTCAGCATTCAAGGTTTCACGGATAGCTTTTCCGTTATCCCAGGTTTCTGCAACAGCTAGGATTTCTAAATTTTCTTCCATTCGATCAGCAATTTTCAATAAAATATTAGCTCTTTCTGCAACAGATGTTTTTCCCCATGCATCTTTCGCGGCATGCGCCGCATCAAGTGCCGCTTCGACATCTTCTGCAGTAGATCTTGCAATTTCAGTAAATTTCTTGCCATTTACAGGTGATACGTTATCAAAGTATTGTCCTTTAATTGGAGACTTCCATTCACCATTAATATAGTTTTCATATCTCTCTTTAAACTTACTTTTAGCCCCATCAGTGTTGGGTGTTGAGTAAATCATAACCATTATCTTTTCCTCCCTTTGATTCGGATTACCGTTCGTAACATATATTCCTTAAAAAGAGATGTATGAACGGCTTATTTTCATTATTGTCAGACTAGTCTGTAAAAATCAATACTGTTAAATACTCCGAAAAAAACAACTTAATGAAGAAACACATTTAAGTTTTCTAAAAATTCCGTTTTTTACAACTAAATTTTTTCTTAGTTTGATATATTGAGTTTATTACAAAAGGGGGTAATTTTATGAAAGCAGAAGAAATCCAGATAAAGCAGGGTTCTCATCCATTAGCTCCATTAACAATTATAGAAATTCAAGATGCAGTCTCTTTATTAAAAAAAGAGAAACAACTAAGTCCTAATGTTCGTTTCCCTACAGTTTCGCTAAATGAACTTCCAAAAGAACTAGTTTTGAACTTTAAAGACGGTGACACATTTGATCGTCAAGTTTATATAGTGCTCTTAGATAATGAAAACTTAAAAACATTTGAAGTTGTAGTGTCACTATCCTCTTCTTCTATCATACGTTATGAAGAAATTCCAGATGTACAACCAGGAATCATGTTAGATGAATTTTTGGAGTGTGAAGACCTAGTAAAGAAACATCCAGATTTTAAAGAAGCATTAAAAAAACGTGGCATTGATAATCCTGATTTAATCATGGTTGATCCTTGGTCAGCAGGGTACTTTAATATCCCTGAAAATGAAGGTAAACGAATTGCACGTGCTATATGTTGGCAAAAGAAATTCGCTGATGATAACGGCTATGCATACCCTTTAACAGGCATAGTTGCTTATGTAGATTTAAACAAAATGCAGGTAGATCGTATTGAAGACTACGGTGTACGTGAAATGCCATCGACTGATGCAAATTACTATCCTGAAACAAGTGATTCAATCGAATTCCGTACTGATTTAAAACCACTAGATATTATTCAACCGGAAGGCCCAAGTTTCACGGTAGAAGGAAACTTGATTAAATGGCAAAAGTGGAGTTTCCGCTATGGATTTACGCCGCGCGAAGGGCTTGTACTGTATACAGTAAACTACCATGATAAAGGAAAAGATCGTCCAATTTTATATCGCGGTGCGTTATCAGAAATGGTTGTCCCTTATGGAGATGCAACTTTTGCACATAATACACAAAATGCATTTGATGCTGGTGAATATGGTATGGGACAGTTAGCTAATTCATTGGAACTTGGATGTGATTGCTTAGGTCATATTCAATACTTTGATGCAATCCTTACTGATGGTGCAGGAAATCCTCGTACGATTAAAAATGCAATTTGTCTTCATGAAGAAGATTATGGGATTGGATGGAAGCACACTGATTGGCGCACAGACCATGTAGAAGTTCGTCGGTCACGTCGCCTTGTCATCTCATTCTTCTGTACAGTAGGTAATTATGATTATGGATTTTACTGGAGTTTCTATCAAGATGGCACAATCGAAGTTGAAGTAAAATTAACTGGAGTTTTAAATACGGGAACATTTGATTCTACAGGGAGCTCAAAATATGGAACTGAAATTGCTCCCGGTTTAAATGCAGTTCACCATCAGCATTACTTTAATTTCCGTCTAGATACTATGCTGGATGGAGTAAAAAATTCAGTCGTTGAAACGGAGACAGTTGCAGAACCTGAAGGACCGAATAATCCATATTCAAATGCATTCTATCCTGTTACACGCACATTTCAAACAGAACAAGAATCTAAGCGCATTATAGATATAAAAACGCAACGTACATGGAAAATAGTTAATAAAAACTCATTGAACTTTGTGAATCAACCGGTCGGATACAAAATTATGCCAGGTGAAAATTGTCTTCCATTCGCTCATGACAGTTCAAGTGTGATAAAACGTGCTGGATTCATCAAAAATCATTTACATGTAACTAAATTTGATGAAAATGAAATGTATGCTACCGGGAAATATCCAAACCAACATAAGGGTGGCGATGGTTTACCTAAATATATTGAAGCAAATCGTTCAATCGATAATGAAGATATTGTTGTTTGGTACACAATGGGCCATCATCATATTACTCGGCCAGAAGATTGGCCTGTAATGCCAACTGCTTATATTAATTTCCAATTGAAGCCAGTAGGATTCTTTGATCGTAATCCTGCTTTAGATGTTCCTCGTTCGATACCGAAAAAATCTAACTCATGTCATTAAATAGTTTTGTAAAAAAGGAAACTGGAGTAGAGAAATCTTCTCCTTTTCTTTCTTTACAGCCGATAATGATTGGAAGGAGTTAAATCATGCTGCTTTTAATTTGTACATGTATGGTATTGCTGTATTCTATTGTTTTTATTCTTAAGATGAAGATGAATGCTTTTGGAGATATGATAGGTATGGTCATAGTAATGATTTTCGTTACTTTTTCTAGCGTCGCTTTCGGTACCATTCTCGGCGTTTTTTTCAAATTTGATATAACTCTCTCAACTATAATATCAATGCTCTACGGACTGGGCCTCGGCTATTTAGTAGGAAAATCAGTTAGTTTAATTGCAATTTTAGAAGGTTTAGCTGCTGGTATAATGGGGGGTATGATGGGGGCCATGCTTGGTAATATGCTACTTAGCAACTTTAAAATTATGATTATCTTCATTACAGTTCTTTTTATTATCATTACCTCATTTCTTTCTTACATTATTACACTTGAGATAGGTAAGAAAAATGAAGAGATACTCCCCATGCCTCGCCCTGATAAATGGATTATTTCTGCAACTCTCTCCATTTTAATTATTTTTGCTACTATAGGTATCGAAGGAAATAAGCCTAATGATAAACTTTATGAAAATCATAATCATTCGAGCGCTGAAATGAAGAGACAAAGCATTAATCAAAGTAATAACTAAAAGAAGGAGACTAGATCAGCGATGATATTTACTCCTTATCAACCCGATATTGAATCAAAAACAGCTAACTATTTAGAATTTAAGCCTACTCAAAATGGAATCAAGGAAAATATTTCTCTTTTTTATCAGTTCAAAACCACAAAAAATAGCGTGCAATATTTTTCTGTAATTCCGGACGGGTGCTTCGATATTATTTTTGAATGCGCTTCCAATAAGCCGATAGCATACCTTTGGACAAGCCCAGAAAAAAGTTTGGAACAACATGGATTCCGGCCTGAATGCGAATATTTTGGGGTTCGATTTTTACCAGAGCAAACAGTATTGATATTTCGCGATTCTATGAAATGTTTATTAAGTAAAAAAATTCTTTTAGAAGACGTCATTGATTCTGTGTCTTTTTTAGCGGAGGAAGTTTATGAGGCAATATCAT
This sequence comes from Planococcus sp. BI3, assembly GCF_056680115.1. Taxonomy (NCBI): domain Bacteria; kingdom Bacillati; phylum Bacillota; class Bacilli; order Caryophanales; family Caryophanaceae; genus Planococcus; species Planococcus sp. BI3. The sequence goes on along the minus strand of NZ_CM155266.1, from coordinate 2,877,489 downwards.
TTGATTGCAGGATTCAGGCATTTGAAAAGTATATAAAATCATTAACTCACAATAATGAATCTCAACTTATAGTTAATTACTGTATTAATAGAATTTATCAATCTCAAGGGCAACCTGTTATTCAGGAATTGCCTAGAGAAACAGGCTACTCAGACCGATATCTCCGAAAAAAATTTGAAGAAAGCCTTGGCTTCTCTCCAAAACAGTTCAGTGAAATTGTACGGTTTCAGAATATATTAAATGTAGTTTGTAAAGAAGAGATATATAACTTACAGGATTTAGTTACTGAACACGGATACTATGATTTGTCTCATTGTATTAAAGGTTTTAAAAAGTTTGCAGACTTGACACCTAACCGATATAAAGAAAAGATTCATTCATAATACTATGATTCTTTTTGATGTTCAACATTCTAATAACCACTAAAATTTAGGAGGTTTGTATTATGGATGAAAACGTGACATTAAAAAAAGCATTAACACCACTTAATTTATGGGCGATCGGTGTAGGTATAGTAATCTCTGGACAATACTTTGGTTGGAATTTTGGTCTTGCGCAATCCGGTTATGTAGGAATGTTAATTGCAACAGCCATAATCGGAATTATGTATGTAACTATGTGTTTAGCTATTGCAGAGTTATCAACTATAATGCCTCATGCAGGAGGGCCTTACGCTTTTGCAAGGCGCGCCCTCGGTCCCTACGCGGGATTCATAACTGGAATTGGAGTAATTTTACAATACGGAGTTGCTAGTTCTGTAGTTGCATCCGGTGCAGGTTATTACGTTAACTTTCTTATTCCTGAAATCCACCCCGTATTAGCAGGTGCTGTACTATATATTTTCTTTTTTATAGTTCATGTCTTAGGTATAAAAGAATATGCAACAATTGAAATGATACTCGTTACTATAGCTGTAAGTATGATTATTATTTTTTCTTTTTATGGACTACCGCATATTAATCCTGCAAACCTTTTTGGAAATAACTTGAATCAATTGATTCCAGGAGGTTTTTCCGGAGTTTGGGCAGCGCTCCCATACGCTATGTGGCTCTATTTAGCAGCTGAAATGCTACCAATGCTAGCTGAAGAAAGTAAAAACCCTATTAAAGATATGCCTAAAGCTATAATGAGAACTTTAATCACGCTTATTATATTATCTGTATTTGTTATTACAGTTACGGTTGGATTAGGTGGAATTGCCGCAACTACCACAGCATCTGATCCTCTCGCTCTTGCTATTTCTTCTGTTTTTGGAGAAAATCATTGGGTAGTTACCGGTTTATTTATAGTAGGTTTATTTGCTTTAATTTCTAGTCTGTCAGGTACTATTTTAGCTTATTCCAGACAAATCTTTTCTCTTTCAAGAGCAGGGTATTTCCCTAAATACTTATCAAATATACACCAATCGCGTCGTACTCCTTATAACGCCATTATTATTCCTGGTGTTATCGGATTTTTTTTAACACTTCTATTCAATCCTAATACCTTAATTCTGATAGCTACATTCGGAGCATTGGTTTCTTATATCTTTATGTGTTCATCATTAATTGCACTAAGAATAAAGGAGCCTAATTTACATCGTCCTTACAAATCGCCATGGTTCCCTATAGCTCCAGCCATATCTATACTCATCGCTTTTGCCGCTTTGTTCTCAAGTATTTTCAGTAATATAGCGTTCTTCTATATAAGTATCGGTATATTTTCGGTAGCATCACTATACTATTATGTGTGGGGTAAAAATAATATAAATAAAGATGCTCCAGAGGAACAGTTCTCACATTCTAATCCACTTATAGTACCGGAATTAAAAATTCAAGAGAATGTTTTATTGGTAAGTCCAGAAAAAACAAATAAATAAATTCAAACCATATAGTTTCATAATCATTGCTCTCTAATATTTTAAATTTTAAAAAATATTAGCAGCTTAATATCGACTCTTATTTACTTCTATTTTATAAAAAGAGAATATTTTGAGAATAAAGTGACTGCCGCATAATCATATGCTTATTACCATCACCACCCTAACCACTGTCAACTACATGTAATTAAAAGAGAAACACCTAACCAGAAAATCAGTTAGGCGTTTCTCTTTTGTATTCTTTTCAATAGAACCTCAACACCAACAACAACTTACTTATCCTGATTCGCTTCTTCTGTGTCCCGAACATTCTTCTGCACAGTGACTACAGCAAACAAACTCAGGACGAACGAGATGCCGTAAAAGCCTTTCTCGCTTAAAGTGATGCTCCCGGCGTTGAACAGGCCGATCGCCATGAGTGCCAGCGCCGCGATCAACGCAAACCAGCTGATGCCGAAATACAGGTTCGTGACCCGTATCCCTTCGTCGCGGTCTCTGACTGCCTTTTGAAGCGACACTGCGGCGTAAAGTCCAAGAATCAATAGGGTAATATAATAGCCTTTTTCATTTAATTCCATCAGCGCATTGTATAATCCGATCAAATACGCCGATACCCCAATCAGCAAAGCGCCCCAGGCCGCACCTTTAAACGCACCGGTCGGTTCCCCTAATCTGCGTTCCTCTTTCGGTTTTCTGCTGAACAAGTCTTCGCTTTCACCCATCTGATCCCATCCCCTTTTAGCTTGAATTTCCAACTTCACTTGCACGACGCCATTTACAGTGGCCGGCCAGAGAAAAAATTTGCGGCGGCCGTCGGTTGGAGTCCCTGTATTTGTACCAGGTGAAACTACCTCTCCCCGTTCCAGTTTATCACAGCAGAACCATTCAGAAAGATGAAACTTTATGATCTCTTGTCCTCGCCATGGAAAGTTCGTATGTAGACTAATCTTTCGCTCGAATAAAGTTTGCGGCAGGCAGAAAACCGTCAAATCAGACTGCACATAGGACGGTCACCTCAGGCAATCCGCTATTCAACCATCAAACTAAAAACATAATGAGCAGTCCCTTGTTCCCAAATTGCAGTAACTACATACACCGTTTTTCCGCTGGACTGGTCCAGCACGATTCCTTTATAAGGCCCCTTCGCAACCCCGTCCGAATTCCAGATATTCACTCTATAGGAATCCGGCTCCTTTTCGAACCTGAGGCCGATCCCTGTCTCTCCATTTACTCTGGGAGCGTTCTGCTTCTCAGCTGCTTCCATCGGAGAAAGGGTTTCCGTTTCAACAAGAACCCACTCGCTTTCCTGTTCGTCAAAATAGCTCCAGCTATACCCGCTTCTTATAGAAGAAATCTCCTTCCCATCCACCTCCACTGTGAGAACAGGAGGCGTTTCACCTAAATCCTGACTGGCTTCTATTGCAGAGGGAACGGGTTTGTCAGCCGTCGCTGCCCCTCTTTCTTCTGAACAAGCTGCCAAAATCACAAGAAAGATCGCGCCCCAGAACAAGTGCTTGAACTTCATTCCTCTCCCCCCCTTTGTATCCATTAGACCTTTTAATAAATGAAAAGTTACAGTTCCAAAACGCATCGCTCTTCAACATCGCCCAACTATTTCATCACGTTGCTTTTAGAACTTTTGCCAAGCCTGCATAAAAAACTATTAATTGCATTCATATCAAGCGGAGCCTATAATTTGAAGCACTGTGCTGAAAAATAATAGCGGACAGCAATTATTTTTGACACAAAGGAATTAATGATAGAACGGAGATGTATGCGTGAAAAGCTTTTATAGTTTGCTGGTCATTTTTGCAGGATCATTGCTGCTTGCAGTTGCATTTAATATGTTTTTATTGCCACATGAGATCCTATCCGGCGGCGTCACAGGTATGGCAATGATTTTGGGGCTATTAACCTCCATCAATGCAGGAGTTTGGCTGGTGGTCCTTAACATTCCGATTTTCGTGGTCGCGTGGATGAAACTGGGCAAGGTGTTTGTCCTCAACAGTATTTTTTCCGTGGCGGTAACATCGATTGCGATGCTTTACATTCCTATTATGAAAGTCACCGAAGACGCACTATTGTCTTCAGTGTTTGGCGGGGTCATGATCGGCGCAGGTGCCGGTGTGATCATCCGTTTTTACGGTTCAGGCGGCGGATTCGACCTCGTCGGGCTGCTGCTTACGCTAAAGCGCGACATCCCGCTCGGCTTTTTAGTATTCTGTTTAAACAGCGTCGTCATTTTCATTTCCGGGTTCATCTTTTCTTGGGAACTGGCGATGTATACCATGGCTTCCATCTATATCACCGGAATCGTCATGGACCGTGTACACACACGCCATATCAAGCTGAGCCTCATGGTGGTGACAAGCCTCGGCGATGCCGTCAAAAAAGAATTGCTCGAAAACCTGTACCGCGGCATTACGGTGACCGACGGCGAGGGTGCCTACTCCGGCAACAAAGTGAAAGTGCTGCATAGCGTCATCACGCGTTACGAACTGGCCTATGTCCGGCCGCTCATCAAGTCCATCGATCCGAATGCGTTCGTCAGCATTACGGAAACGATGGAAGTTATGGGGAATTTCCGGCGGGACGGGACGTTCAAGAAACCGGCTGAACCGAAAAGTGCCGTCGTTGCTAATGCCCCGGACACTTCTAAATAAAATAGCACAGATCAAAAACGCACCGACACTGAGCCAGTTAAAGCTCAGGATCGGTGCGTTTTCTTAATTGTTTTTATTCCTCAATCCCCATCGACTTTTTATACCCTTCCAAATACGTCTTCTCAGACGGACTGCTCATGTCAAACGAACTCATGGCGCGGTGCCAGTTTGGGTAGATGGGCACCGGGCGCGCGGTGGATTCGATCAGATCGTGCTCGTCTTGCGTCAGTTTGATTTCAAAGGAAGCGATGTTTTCCTTCAGCTGCTCTTCGTTGCGGGCTGCGATGACAATCGGGCCGACGTTCGGACGGTCCCGGACCCATGCGTACGCGATCTGCGGCACCGATGCGTTATGGTTGGCCGCGACTTCCTCCAAGGCGTCGATGACCTGGTACAGCCGCTCCTGATCCTGCACCCAAGGTTCCGGCCATCCCGCTCCTTGGCGTGTGTTTTCAGGCGCTTGTTTATTGCGCCCGATCTTGCCGTTCAGCAAGCCTTCACCAAGCGGACTCCAGATCATCGAGCCGACGCCGAGTTCTTGGCCGGCCGGAAGCAGTTCGTATTCCGCTTCCCGCGCTTCTGGAGTGTAGTAGATCTGCTGTGTAATCGGCGGGATGGAGCCAGATTGGTGTGCGACCGTAAACGTACGGGCCAGCGCCCAGCCGCTGTAGTTCGACACGCCCCAATGGCGGATCTTGCCGGATTTCACGAGACCCGTCATCGTTTCGACCGTTTCCTCGACCGGTGTCTGTCCGTCCCAAAGATGAACGAAATAGACGTCGAGATAATCGGTACCCAGGCGCTCCAGCGACTGGTCAATGGACGTCAGGATGTTGCTTCGCGAAGCTCCCCTTGCGTTAGGGTTATTTTCGTCTATATGGAAACCTGTTTTCGACGTCAGCAGTACCTCATCCCGGCGCCCTTTGATGGCCGATCCCAATACTTTTTCCGCATCGCCTTTTGAGTAGAGGTTGGCGGTATCGAACATATTGATGCCGGCTTCCAATGACATGTCGACCATGCGGCGCGCGAGATTTTCGTCAATATTGCCTGCAGCTTCAAAACCATTTGTTCCGCTGAAAGGGACAGTCCCGAGTATGTATTTCGGAACACGCAAACCTGAATTTCCTAGATAAATATATTCCATGGTGGCCTCCTGATAAGCTGTATTTTTTAAAGCAAGACAGTCTTAGCTTACCCGTTGGCTGCTTATATAAAACAGTCCTTTGAAGGATCCAATCCAATTGGAAATGAATTTATTGCTATGCTATACTGGCCTTATCAAACGACAGAAAGGCTGATGGGTGGACGATGCGCAACTAATCTTGTTTTAGCGACTGGAATTTAAATTTCAACTTACGCAAAATAGGATTAGTCTGCCCATATTCAGAAAACTGTCGAGTCATGATACATCTATGGCTTATTTAGAACGGGCACGATACGGCTAATCCTTTCAAATTTATTTGGGGGGATTTTTTAGTTCCCTCTCCTGAAGGGATTGATTGGATGAAAGAACTACTGAAATTACAGAGTGTACGCTATGAAATAATGGATACGATGATTTTTGAAGAGGTCCATACAAGCATCCAGCAAGGCGAAGTGATCGGCGTCATCGGCAAGAATGGAGCCGGAAAGTCGACTTTGCTTCGCTTGATCGCCGGTGAATTGATTCCCACAAGCGGGCAGCTGGACTGGCTCCAGCCGAACATCGAAACCGTTTTTGTGGAACAGGAAACGGAAACACACGCCTTCAATGAGGTCACGGCTCCAGAAAGCGCCTTGCTGAAACAATGGCATGTGCCGATGCATGATTTTCCGCTCCTCAGCGGCGGCGAAAAACTGAAAGCCCGGCTTTCCGCAGGCCTCTCGAAGGATGCCCACCTGTTGTTGTTGGACGAACCGACCAATCATTTGGACAGCGAAAGCATCGAGCTGTTGGAGGCGCAGATTCGCAAATACCCAGGGACTGTCATCCTGGTGTCGCATAACCGAAACTTCCTGGACGCTGTTGCAACCAAAATCTGGTCGCTCGAAAACCAGAAACTGATCGAGCACTACGGCAACTACTCCAGCTATATGGAAGCGCGGCAGCAGAAACGGTTGACCCAGCAGCGTGAATACGACAAGCAGCAGAAAATGGTCGAGCGCATCGAAGCGCAGATGGACGAACTCACTTCCTGGTCGCATAAAGCGCATGCCGAATCGACCAAACAGGAAGGCGCGAAGGAATATTACCGGAAGAAAGCCAAGCGCATGGACAAACAGGTTAACTCTAAGCAGAAGCGTCTGGAAAAAGAATTGGATAAAATCGATGCAAAACCGCTTGAGCCTGAATACGAAGTCGCCTTCTCGATGAACGCCACACATAAAACAGGCAAACGTTTTCTTGAAGTGAAAGAGCTGTCGAAGGCGTATGGAGGAAAACTGCTATTTGAAAAAGCCGGCTTCACCATATTACACGGGGAAAAAGTCGCCATTGAAGGCGCAAACGGAAGCGGCAAAACGACATTACTCAAAATCCTGCTTGGACAGGAAGCCGCGGACGGTGACGTTTGGGTCTCCCCTTCCGCAAGCATAGGCTACTTGACGCAGGAAGTGTTCGATCTGCCGCTTGAGAAAACACCGGGCGAGCTGTTCTATAAGGAAAGCTTTGAAGCGCGCGGCAAAGTCCAGAACTTGATGAAGCATCTCGGCTTTACAGCAGAGCAGTGGAAAGAACCGATTGGTGTTATGAGCATGGGTGAACGCATCAAATGCAAACTGATGGTCTATATTCTGGAGGAACGGGACGCGCTGATTCTTGATGAGCCGACCAACCACCTCGATTTGCCGTCACGCGAGCAGCTCGAAGAGACTTTGGCGCAGTACACGGGTACGCTGCTGGTCGTCTCTCATGACCAAGCGTTCCGGGAGAAAACCACCACCAGCAAACTGGTCATCGCGGACCGCCGGATCGAGAAGCAGCTCGATGCACCCGCTCCGGAACGCGATGAAACTGGGGAATTGCTGATGCGGCTTGAGACGGAGCGCCAGGAAGTATTGGGCAAATTGAGTTTTATGATAGTGAAAGATCCGCAATATGCCGAGCTTGACCGGCGGTTTAGTGAGTTGACTCGTAAAATCAGCGAGCTGAAGCCGATTTGAATGAGAAGGAAAAAGAGCCGTCCTGAATCGTTCAGGAACGGCTCGTTTCATGTCTGGTTTTTTGGATGCAGCGATTTATCTTCGCTGGAAAGTTTCATGATGAACGGATAAAGGCTGAGCGTAGCAGTCAGTAAGCCAGCGGCAAGCAACACTACACCCAGTACACCCAAATCAAAAATATTGCTTAGCGCGATGATAAGGAATGCGGGAAGAATACTGAAGAGGGCATTTTGCTTTCTCGACTTCGGCACGATGTATTGGACTTTTTCGCAGTATGGACAATTTGCTTTATTGGTAAATTTCAGGGTTTTCAGGACAATGGTCTTCCATTTCCATTGCCGTACGCAATTTTCACAGCTTGGCATATAGACACGCTCCTTTTATTTATCTATTTGTTTATTTACGGTCTGTATAGTGGAAAGTTTCGTAATTCGAAGCTTTTGCGGCTTTTATTCGCATGAAGATTCCTAGTTAAATGGATATACAGTCTGAATCGGACCAAATACAGTCCGTTCCATGCTAAATACTGTCCAAATCAGTCGAAATACTGTCCAAACGCCCCCGTTTACTTGCCAACCCCAAATTCCCACACAAAAAAGAGCAGAATGGAAACAGTTTGCACGGCAAACTGCCTCTCTCCGTGAGCAAATCCCGCTCATGGACGACGATCACTCGTGGATTTCCATATCATACTTTCATTTATTGATTAGATGCCCCGGCATCTTATACACGGTACGAGGAAAAGTCATCCAAACTTCCCCATGCGCCACGAAACGTTTCCAGCACTCTTTAACACCCAAAAAACCGGAGCCATTTTCACTGGTTCTGGTTTTTTGGGTGTTCGAAAGCACCAGCCGGGTTCAGACAAATTTCATATCGCCCCACTCAGAACTTTCGCTCAGCATTGCTTTCAGCAAGTTAAAGCCTGCTTCAAAATCCTTCAAATCCGCCATTTCAATCGGCGAATGGGAATAGCGGCGCGGGAATGTGATAGCCGCCCCTAAAATTCCTTCTTTCACAAGATGGATTGCCGATAAATCTGTCGTCCCATTGGGCATGACTGACAACTGGATCGGTACATCGTATCTCTCTGCATATTTAACAATGAGGTCTTTCATCTGCGGAGCCATCAAATTTCCCCTTGCACCTCCACCGGAAAATAAGGGCAGCACCGGTCCCCTGCCAATGGAGATTGGATACGCATTGCCGTCCGGGGTGTCTGTGCATGCAATGGTATCAAGGATGATGGCGTAGTCGGGATCGATTTTGTAGCCAGCGATCTGTGCCCCGCGAAGGCCCACCTCTTCCTGTACGGTGATCACGCCAACCAGGGTTCCGCTAAAATTCTTATCTTGAAAGGCTTTGAATAATTCCACAAGCATGACACAGCAGCTCCGGTTATCGATCGCCTTGCCGCAAATCAAGTCACTATTGGTAAACCTGTCCAGATCGCTGATATAGGTGATTGAGTCGCCGATTTGAATGCCCATTTTCAAGACTCTTTCTCTGGAGTGGGCCCCGACATCGACGTACATATCGCTAATCGGCAAAACTGTGGTTTTTTCGCTGGCGGTCTGAAGATGGCCAGCTTTCACGCCGATGACGCCAAAATGGCCATTGACGTCCACTTTGCGTCCGACCAACAATGCGTCCATCATGCCGCCGGTTCGCTCCATCCGCAGGAATCCTTTCCTGTCGATGGCGCTGACCATGCAGCCGATTTCATCCGAATGCGCTGATACCAAGACCGTCGGACCGGGTTTGTTGCCTTCCAGAACGGCATAAATATTGCCCATATGATCAATCTCCACAGCTGCCAGCGGTTCCAGCAATTCTGCCAGCCGTTGGACCACCTGATGTTCTCTTCCTGGACTGCCGGGCAATGCAGCCAGCTCTTTTAGTTCTTTAAAAAACTGCTCTTTAAACATCGAATCTCCCCTTTCAGAATGCTCTACAAAATCTATACTACTTGAAAATAAACGTTCAGTCTTTTGAAAATTCCATTTATTCTACACAATGTCTTTTAGCAGCTAGTGGAAACAGGCTATTCTTAATACATGTATCTTTTCCCAAGACGATGTAATCGTATCTGAAATACAAATCCTTAATTCGTTTCAGTTTATTTAGTAACAACACAGGGAAGTTTATAGACCAATACCGTTTTTAAATTAGAGGAGGAACTATTTTTGGGACATTACATTGAAGTAGAAGATGGCGTAAAAGTTTATGTAGAAGACGTTGGATCGGGGCAGCCGGTCGTATTTATCCACGGTTGGCCGTTAAACAGCAAATCGTTTGAATCGCAGGTCAGCATCCTGGCGCAGCAAAACTTTCGTTTTATTGGCATTGACCTCCGTGGATACGGAAAATCGGACAAGCCGTGGTCGGGTTATGATTACGATACAGCGGCGAGCGACGTTAAAGCAGTTGTTGACCACTTGAAACTTGAGAATTTCGTACTTGGCGGATTTTCTATGGGCGGACCGATTGCAATCCGCTACTTAACGAAGTTTGGCCAGCAAGGCGTAGATAAATTACTATTAATGGGAGCCGCTGCTCCTGTGTTCACGCAGCGTGAAGATTTCAAAATTAACTTGAAACCTGAAGAAGTGGATGACATCATCAAGCAAATCAAAGAAGATCGCCCGGCTTTCCTTGCTCAATTTGCAGACATGTTCTTTGAACAGAAAAAATCACCGCAATTCCTGCAATGGTTCCAGCAGCTCGGCCTTGAAGCCGGAGCGCATTCAACCATCAACTCGGCCATTGCATTAAGAGACGAAGACTTGCGCGGCGAATTGGCGGGCATCACAGTGCCGACAGCCATTTTCCACGGGAAAAAAGATCAGATTTGTGCCTATGAATTGGGTGAAGAGTTGGAAAAACAAATCCCCAACTCCGTTCTCGTTCCATTTAAAGACAGTGGACACGGCATCAATGCCGATGAACCCGAGCGCTTTAACAATGAATTGCTAAGCTTCCTTAGAAGCTCTGGCGTAAAATAACAGAATTTAGATAATGGTAAAGAAGATGGCTTTGCAGCCGTCTTCTTTTTTTTTCAAAAAAAGTGATCTACTTTTTAATCCCCTCCGTTATGTATGTAAGAAACTTAAAAAAGAGGAGTGGTTTTAGATGAATTGGAAAAAAATAGTAGCACCTGTACTTGGAGCCGCACTTTTGGTTCCTGGAATGGGAACAGCAGCATTCGCGGACGAACTTCCGCCAACAGAAACGACAGGCGTTGAACTTCGCGCCACACTGGATTCCCTATTGTCAGAGCATTATGCGCTGGCCGTGGATTCCATGATGAAAGTTTATGACGGCGATGAAGCTGCGGACGCATCGATTGCAGCACTTGATGCCAACGCTGCCGACATGGAGCCGGTCATCGCCTCAGTTTACGGCGAAGAAGGCGGAGCTGCTTTCGTCGAAATCTTCGATAAGCACAATATGGGCACCGACGATTACGCTGCCGCTGTGAAAGACGGCGATGAAGCGATGCAAGAAGAAGCATTGGTCGAAATCCAGTCATTCGTTGACGACATGGGCGCATTTCTTGGCACTGCAACAGAAGGCAATCTTCCAGAAGACGGTGCAACTGCCGCGCTTCGTGAGCATGAAGATTTTGTTCAAGAAACATTCGACCTGTATGTAGAAGGTGATTACGAAGCGGCTTATACTTCTTACCTGGAAGGCTTCACGCAAATCTTTGGAGCAGGAAGTGCCATCAGTGGAGCGATTTCCGCTCAGTTCCCGGATCAGTTCTCCGATCCGAACACGCCAGCCGGCGACTTCCGTTCAACGGTTAACCGCATCGCTGCTGAGCATTTCGCTTTGGCCCAGCTGAGCATGACAAAAGGTTATAATGGATCTGAAGACTTCGACTTTGCTGACTGGGCACAAGACCAGAATACAGAAGAGTTCCGTACAGCACTGGCTTCTGTATACGGTGAAGAAGCGAGCAACCAGTTTGTTGAACTTTGGAACAACCAACACATTTCAGTCCAAGGCGACTTGGCGACCGCAGCAGCAGCTGACGATCAGCCCGCTGTAGAAGAAGCGACAGCTACACTCACCAGCACGTTTGCGACTGATCTTGGAACATTCCTGAACACCGCAACTGAAGACCGCATGCCTTTGGATGACACCATCGCAGGCGTACAAGCACATGAAACTTCAGTAGTTGATGCATTCCAGCAATACGCAGCTGGCGACTATGCAGCATCTTATGAAAGCTACCGTGCAGGCTATGCAATCATGTTTGATATCGGCAAAGGGTTGAGCGGCGCCATCGTCGATCAATTCCCTGAGAACTTTGAAAACACAGCACCTGAAAAAATGCCGGCAACAGGACTTGGCGGCACCGCTGAACAATCCAACACTATGGTCCTTTGGATTACCTTGAGCCTGATGATCCTATTGGCAGCTGGAACAATTACGTATCGTCAAACTAAAAACCAGCAATAACAGTTCAGGGAGGGCCAAGTGGCTCTCTCTGTTCCTGATTGGAAAGGAGGGAATGCAGATGAAGCAGCTTGTCACCATGGGAACAGCGATTGTTTTATGCCTCGTCTTGTTCATCATTTTGAAGCCTTTAGCAGCCAGTCCGACGGTTGAAGAAAGAAGCGAAACCACCGAACCGGCTGAGCAAGCGGCAGATAAGGAAGAGGTATCCGGCAACTATGTCGACAAAATTGCGGAGTTTCCTATCCTTCCGGAACAACGGGAAAAGCTGCAGATGCTGCAGCGTGAACGCCAGGAAAGCATAAGAGGCATGGAGCCTGCGCAGATTGAAGTCCCTTCGATCGGTGTTAAAGCAAACATCGAACCGACGGGCATTCTGGAGAATGGCGAAATGGGTGTGCCGGAAGACGTAGATCAAGTCGGCTGGTTTGAACCCGGATTTAAAGCGGGCGCCAAAGGCAACGCCGTATTAGCTGGACATGTCGACAGTTTGACGGGTCCCGCAATCTTTTATGAATTGAAAGATGTAAAAGTGGGGGAAACCGTGATTCTGAGAGACGCAGATGGCCGCGAAATGGTGTTTGAAGTGAAAAACCTGACAAGCTATGAAACTGATAGAGCGCCCATTGAAGAAATTTTCGGCAACTCGGACAAGCGGATGATCAACTTGATCACTTGCACCGGTGACTTTAACCGCGACATCGGGTCGCATGAAGAGCGTCTGGTCGTGACCGCCGAACTCGTTTCCGATTCGAACGTTAAAGAAACGCCGCCGGAACCGCCCGCAAACGTCATGGCAACGGCTTTCAATATCTCCTGGCATGCGGTGCGGGATGACGCGATCATCGGCTACCGCATCTATGAAGAAGATATCCAGACAGGCGAAATAGAAAAAGTTGAAACGGTTTCCTTGTTCGACAGAAAGAAAGTTGAACTTAAAACGGATGATGCCAAGCGCTATTTCGTCACTTCTGTGGATGTCGATTTGAATGAGTCGGAAAGAGCGGAAGCACAGACGAAATAAGTATTCTATTTGCAAAACCCCCAGCTAAGCGACATTAGCTGGGGGTTTATTAGGCTTTATTAACGGATTGAAGATTTTTTCCAACTTCTTTTTCATGCCGCAGCAGCCATTCCTTCCGGGTCAACGTTCCGGCGTAGCCGGTCAGCTTCCCCGTCGATCCGATGATCCGGTGGCAAGGCACGACAATGGTCAGCTTGTTCTTGCTGTTGGCATTCCCCACTGCCCTTACGGCTTTGTCGCTGCCGACCGCTTTGGCAATCGCCCCGTAGGAGACGGTTTCGGCATAGGGAACCTCGGTTAATGCCAACCATACTTTTTGTTGGAATGGAGTGCCGGTTGATTGGAAGGGAATGCTGAATTCCGTGCGCTCTCCCTTAAAGTATTCCTCCAGCTGCCGTTGGCAATCCACGATCACTTGCGGACTATCCGGATTGAGCGGAAAGTCCGCGCTGTCTTTTTCGCTGAACAGGATCGATAGGATTGCCCTTTCTGTTCCGACGATTTCCACGATGCCGATCGGGGATTGGAATTCAGCTTTGTGCAATTCATTCATAATAAAGACCTCCATAGATAGAATGTGGCATAAGCCTGCCACCCTTCCCAGTTTTTCGCCAGTTCGGCAATTTCTTCGACTGTCGGTTTCCGCTCCATTTTTAATTGGGCTTTCAATGCATTATGCAGGCCGACATCCGCCAGCGGAAAGGCTGATTGGCTGTGCAGGCATTTCATCATGACATAATTAGCCGACCAGGCGCCGATTCCTCGAATTTCCAGTAACGAACGCTCCATGTCCATTTCCTTAAGCAGCCGCTCCTTCTTCAACTCGCCGCTTGCCATCGCTTGCGCAATGCCCAAAATGTATTCCGATTTCCTGCCGGTCAGCTGCAAAGCCCTTAATTCCGCAACAGTCAGCGCGGCAATTAGCTCAGCATCCGGAAATGTCCAATAATGCTCTCCTTCGTAAGTCAGGGATTCTCCAAAGTTTTCGACGAATCTTTTCTTCAATGTGTAGGCAAAAGCCAGATTGATTTGCTGGCCCATAACCGCCCAGACCAGTGCTTCAAACAAGTCCGGTACGCCAATGACCCGCAAGCCATAATATTTTTCAACCACGCTGTTCAGCACCGAATCCGTTTCCGCCATCGCGTAAAATTCCCGAAGATCTGTTTTCAGGTCAAACCAGTCCACTACATAAGCTGCAGCCCCTTCTCTTTCCTGCACAGATGGCGCGCCCAATGGGAATTCGAGGCGCAAAGCTCCAGCTGACGGTCTGATATGAAACAGCACAAGCTGTCCATTGAGCTTCAGCAGTTTGGTGATCTTGCCTCCATCCAGCCGGTACAGGTTTTCCTGCGAAGACCGGCCCAGATGGACAAGGCATTCCGCAAAATTAAAATCAGCGGGCGTTGGTATTTCCGTATACAGTCCATCATCTATCTTTTTCATGAAGTCACAGCCTCGCTCCACTTCCGAAATTCAGTTGGTGAATGATTCTTCAGCTTGCGGAATATTCTATAGAAATTGGAGGGACTTTGAAACCCGGCTTCAAAACATATAGCGAGATTGGACAAGTCGGTGCATTTCAGCAAGTGCGCCGCCTTGTCTACCCTGATCCTTTCCAGACAGGAACGCGGCGTTTCGGACGTTTCCTGCTTGAATACACGTTCCAGGTAAAACGGGCTCATGCCGACATGATCAGCAATGTCCGGCAGGGTTATGCTTTCATTATAGTTAGCCGTCAGGTAAGCCATCACTTTGCGTGTCAGCTCTTCATCAGGTGAAAATTCCGTTTCGGGTTGGCATCTTTTACATGCCCGGAATCCATTCGATTCAGCTTCCACCATGGTCATATAAAATTCGACGTTGTTCTTTTTTGGCTTCCGGGACCTGCAGGATGGCCTGCAATAAATTTTGGTTGTTTTGACTGCTGTGTAAAAAAGACCGTCATACTTCCGATCGCAAGCCAGGACCTTTTCCCACATTTCATCAAAAGACAACTTTTCTTTTTCCATCATGCAGCCTCCTTCCACGCGAATCCTGGGCACATGTTTTATTGAATTCATCTAAGTTGAACTCGAGTCTTTTCATTTTTGTGCAGCGCTTCGGGTGTTTTGCAGAACCTCTAGTCTGAAGGGTTATGGGTTCAACTTATATCCCCGTGTTCTTTTCTTCATTATATCCCAGTGCTGCGCTTTCTTCAGCCCTCCGCTATCCGTTGTTTTCTCCATTTTATAACCGTGAACCCCGAGATGCATCCTCAATCTTGCCTTTACAGTCTAAAAAATCACAAGCGGAAAAATTTTTATTTCCAGCCGCCTTCTCTTATAATGGATAAGAACTCTATGAAAGAAGGAATAAGTTCATGATACAAATTTTTTGGTACGTATACGCTGCACTTCTAGCCACTTCCACGATTGGGTTTTTCATACATGGCGGCTACCGGAGCCCTGTCTTTCTGATTGACCTGGCATTTACAGTGATTGCCTGGGTTGGCCTGTTCGGGTTTGTGACCCATTATCAGATTTTCACACCATTGGCATGGCAAGTGATCTTTGCGGCTGTGGTGTTATGGGACCTGCTGTTTTTCTTCTTCATCAAGTCGCATGTCACGGCGGAAGAACCGGAAGCCGGCACTGCATCCATGACCATTATTTCCGGTGCGTTGATGCTCGTCTTGCTTGGCCCTCTCTACTACGCCTTATTCCAATATGCCTTTTAAGATTGACTCTGCCCCATGCCAAAGACCGCTGTACTCCAATTTCAGGTTGGGAGTACAGCGGTCTTTTTTTGCGGATAGACAACTTACTGTCCCGTGCTCTTCAAATCCGCTACTGGGTTCTCCAGCGGTTCGAACCCATCAATCCGGCAGCTCACTACATCCCCTTGCCGGATCACCACGGCCCCAGGGGTTCCGGTCGAAATGATATCCCCCGGCAGCAAAGTCATTACTTTGGAATGGAATGAAATCAAGAACTGCGGCTGAAAAGTCATATTCGAAACCGTATTCTCGCGGTGCACTTCCCCGTTGATGACAGTCGCCACTTTCAGCTCAAGGACATCCTCCACTTCATCCGGCGTAACCAGATGCGGACCGAAACTGAAAAATGTGTCGAAACTTTTGGCACGCGTCAAATAACGCGGATTTTTCTGCAGGATATCCTCTGCAGTCATATCGATAATCATCGTATAGCCGGCTACGACATCGAGCGCGTCTTCTTCCGCCACATCCCTGCATTCTTTGCCGATGATGATGCCCAGTTCAGATTCAGCAGTGGTGCGCTCTGATTGCAACGGCACCTGAATCGTTTCCCCCGGACCAATAATCGTCGTGTCAGGTTTCATGAAGCTCGCCGGTTCGGTGTTGGGTGACACTTCATGCAGGTCGGCCGCATGCTCCACATAATTCAAGCCGATGCCCCAAATCTTTCGCGGGTGGCGATACAGCGGTGCATAGCTGATCTGATCAAACGGGATGATCAATCTCTTAAAGGACTCCTCCCTTATCTTTTGCTGGAATTCATCCTGAAACCAATGGTTCAACGCGTTCAATTGATCCGATTCTATCAGTTCCAATAGATTCGTTGCCCATTGTTGGTTGAACGCATCGTTCAACCGCTCAAATGGCACGAGACCGGATTTCAGCACTAAGGCAGCCACTTCTTTACCTGATTGTTTAATTGTCGCTAAACGCATACGGCCATTCCTCCTTCGCATTCACTTCTGTGATAAACCTAAGAACTCATGCGGCTTATGCCTTTTCTTATTTACCCTATTAACTGACGGAAAATTCTTTCATTTTGATAAAAGCATTAAAAGGTCGTCTTTTTTGGGAGCATTTACCTTTTGCAATGGTGTACAAAGAAAGGGGGAAATCGTATAATGAAGACATGAAAGCGGTAAACAAGCTGGACTTTACAGCCGCAAATCGGACTCTGACAAGAAGGTGCAAAGATGATGAATTGGGACGAACGCAGACAGATCGTAAAGGTCGCTAACCTCTACTATTTCGACGGCCAGACCCAGGCGCAGATCGCCAGCAAAATGGGTGTCTCCCGACCGGTGATTTCAAAACTGCTGAATAAGGCAAGGGAAATGGGCATTGTGGAAATTTACATCAAGGATGAAAATGCTCATACAGTGGAATTGGAACAGCAGCTGGAAAAAGCGTACGGCCTGAAAGAAGCTCTGGTTGTGCCTGCAGCCAATTTAGGCACCGACATGATTAAGCATGCCCTTGGAAAAGCGGCTGCTTCCTATGTATCAAAAAATATTAAAGACATTAAATCACTGGGCATTTCATGGGGCAGCACTTTGTCTAAATTTGTGCAGGAATACCCGTATGAACAGCATCGCGACCTGCAGATTGTCCCGCTGGTCGGGGGAATGGGCCAGAAATTTGTAAACATCCATTCAAACCTGCTCGCTTATCAGCTGGCTCAAAAAATGAATTCTTATTGTTCTTATCTGTATGCACCTGCCATGGTGGAATCCCTGGAATTGAAAGAGCGGCTCATCCAGTCGGAGGATATCGCCATGGTGCTGGAAGAAGGGCGCAATGTGGAAATGGCGGTTGTCGGACTTGGCAATCCGTTCGAAGGCTCGACTATGGTCGAGATGAACTATCTGACTGCGGAAGATTTGGAGTCATTGAAGAGCGCCGGAGCTGCAGGAGATATCGGTTCGCGCTTTTATGATGCGGACGGCAACCAGATCAAGCATCCGTTGAACGATTTGGTCATTGGCCTGGACTTGGAAGAATTCAAGAACATACCGCAGGTCGTCGGCATTGTCGAAGGCGCCCATAAAGTCGAAAGCCTTAGAGCCGCTTTAAAAGGCGGATACTTGGATGTATTAATCATCGATGACGTTACGGCAGACTTGCTTCTCCTAAAAAACCAATAGACTGAACCTGGTGACATGCGTTATAACAAAAACCGATTGGCTTGATGCTTAGTGCATCAGGCCAATCGGTTTTTCAGCTTAAGAAAGTAGAGTATTTCAGTGCTTTTTTTATGATTTAGGCAGAGCTGAACGGGCGCTTCCGCTTTTCTCATTGTCCAGTTGCAAGTGCCTAGCTCTTCGGGATGTAAGCCACTCTGGCTGTGCGGCTGAAAACATGCCGCTTCGCCAGATCGTCTTACCCCTGTCAGAGCTGAACAGGCACTTTCACTTTTCTAGTGATGCACACCTCTCCCTAACCAAGAGGCAGCGGCTTCGTACAGGCTTTCGGATACTGTCGGATGCGCATGGATCATGGTTGCCAGCTCATCGACTGTGCCTTCCAACCGCATATAGGCGGATGGTTCTGCTATCATTTCCGTTACGTGGGGACCGACCATGGAAACGCCCAGGATCTCCCCGTAGGTAGTGCCGGCGATCAATTTGGTGAACCCTTCTTTTTCATCCAAAGTGAGGGCTTTGCCATTTCCCGCATGGTCCACTTTCACCACTTTGAAAGGGATGCCTTGTTGTTCCGCTTCTTCTTCCGTCATGCCGACACTGGCAATTTCAGGACTTGTATAGACGCATCTCGGCACCACGTGGTAATCCATCTTTTCTTCCTGTCCTGCCGCATTAGCCGCAGCAACCAATCCTTCAGCACTCGCCACATGCGCAAGCTGCCAATTGCCGACCAGGTCACCAGCAGCGTAAACATCCGGAAGGCTGGTCGCCATCTGTTCATCTACTTTCACGAAAGGGCCATTCATCTCCAGCTCCAAGGAGTTGAATGCTGAAGTATTGGGAGACCTGCCGACCGACAGCAGAATCATTGCGGTCTGCAAAGTTTCCTGGTTCCCTTTTTGGTTTTCAACATGGACCAGCCGGGAGCCGCCCCCTTGCTCCACTGCCATCACTTTGGTCGAGGTTAAAATGGTGATGCCTTTCTTTTTCAGTGATTTCGCCAGAACTCTTGCAGCTTGCGGATCTTCGCTCGGAACAATCCGGTCGCTCATTTCAACAATGGTCACGGGCACACCCAATGCTGCAAATATGCAGGCAAACTCCACACCGATGATGCCGCCGCCAACAATGGCCAGAGATTCCGGAATTTCCGTGATATCGAAAATCGTATCGCTGGTGTGGAAATTCCCTCTCTCCAGACCGGGAATAGGCGGGACAATCGGTTTCGAGCCGGTGGCCAAAATGATTTTATCAGCTTTAATTGTTTCCCGGCTGCCGTTCTGGTCCACTTGAATGATCCCGTTCGGCTGCACTTCCCCGTAGCCATTCAAGACATCAATTTTTCCTTGTTTCATTAAATGGGCGATGCCAGTCCGCAGCTTTTGGATGACTTCATCTTTGCGTGCCATCATCTTGGATAAAGTCACGGTGACAGGCCCCGTTTCTATGCCCCAGCTTTTGGCTTTCTCGATGTTTTCGATGACTTCGGCGTGCCGCAGCAAGGTCTTGGAAGGGATGCAGCCACGATTTAAGCATGTTCCGCCAAGCTCCCGCGCTTCCACCAAAGCCACCGACTTGCCCAGCTTCGCGGCTCTGATGGCCGCCACATATCCTGCCGGGCCGCCGCCGACCACCGCCACTTCATAAGTCTTCAATAGGATCTACCCCTTATAGTAATAATTCAAATGGATTTTCGAGCACGCCCTTCAAATCTGTAAGGAAAGCCGCAGCCGGTGCTCCGTCGATGACACGATGGTCAAAGGACAGGCCTACTCCCATCATCGGGCGCAGCACAATCTGGCCATTCAGGCCCACGGGCTTTTCAATGATACGCCCGATTCCGAGAATTGCGGATTCCGGCTGATTGATGACCGGGTTGAATGTGTCGACCGCGTACATGCCCAGATTGCTGATGGTGAAGGTGCCTCCGGACATTTCGTCCGGCTTCAATTTGTTGTCTTTGGCTGCCTGTCCAGCTGTTTTACAGGCGACCGTAAGTTCAGCCAAGCCTTTCTGGTCGGCGTCTTTGATGACCGGCACCACCAGGCCATCTTGGAGTGCTACCGCCAATCCGACATTAATGGCTTCATGATGGATAATTTCATTGCCTTCCAGTGAAATATTGATGTTCGGATGGCGCTTCAAGGCATGGGCTGCCGCCTTCAAAATGATTTCCGTGTAGCTGAGGCGGTAACCAGTCTGTTTTTCAATCGGTCCCAGCAATTGCTTGCGCATCGCCACCACTTCAGCCATATCGATTTCACTATTGAGTGTGACATGCGGCGCGGTCGTTTTGCTGTGGAGCATCCGGTCTGCTACAGCTTTCCGGATCCCTGCCATTTTCACCCGTTTAGCCGGTGCCGCTTGAGATGCCGCCGGTTGCTTGGCTTGCTCTACATCTGCCCGGTAAATCTTGCCTCGCGGACCGCTGCCGCTGACTTCCTGCAACTCCACTCCTTCTGCTTTCGCTACTTTTTCAGCAAGCGGCGTAGCACTGCTGGAAGCGGTGGCGGTGGCGGAAGCAGCGGCAAAACCTTCAACATCCGCCTGGTGAATCCGCCCTTTCGGACCTGAGCCTTCGACTTCTGTGAGTTGGACTTCGTTTTCCCGGGCGACTCTTCTGGCAGCCGGAGTTGCCCGGACTTTTTCCGGCTGTTCAGAGGGCTGCTCCGGTGTTTCGTCTTTCGACTGCTGTTCCGGCATTTCCGCAGAAACAGGCTTGCCGCTGACGCCCGACTCTCCAGGCGGCGAATCGGGAACTTCTTCTCCCTCTTCGCCGATATAGCCCACAACATGATTGATCGGCACTTCGTTGTCTTCTTCAAAATAGCGTTTCAGCAACTTCCCTTCCTCATAGGACTCAACTTCGATATTGATTTTATCGGTCATGATTTCAAATAGCGGTTCTCCGACTTCGACCGAATCGCCTTCTTCTTTAAACCATTGAAGCAATGTGCCGACTTCCATCGTACTGCTCAGCTTCGGCATGAAAATTTCTTTGGCCATCTGTTTCTCCTCCCTACAGGCGGTTTAGCGTTTCTTTGACGGCTGTGACGATATCGGCTACTCCAGGAACCGCCGCTTTTTCCAATTCCGGATTATAAGGAATCGGCACCGCTTTTCCGCCAAGCCGCTTGATGGGCGCATCCAGATAATCGAAAGCTTCACTTTCTGCAATCAGGCTGGCAATTTCACCGCCGAATCCGCCGCGTTTCACCGCTTCATGGACCACGACCAGGCGCCCTGTCTTTTGGACGGATTGGACAATGGTATCGATGTCGAGCGGCACCAGTGTCCGTGGATCAATCACCTCGACATGGATGCCTTCTTTCTCAAGTTCCTCAGCGGCCTCCAATGATTTGTGGACCATGATCGCCGTCGCGACAATCGTCACATCCGTTCCTTGTTTCTTGATATCGGCTTTGCCGAGCGGAATCGAATAGAGTTCTTCGGGAACATCGGATTTTGTCCGGTAGCAAAGTTTATGTTCATAGAAGATGACCGGGTTGTCGTCATCAATCGCCGCCTTCAATAATCCTTTGGCGTCGTAAGCCGTTGACGGCTGCACCACTTTCAGGCCGGGGATATGCGCCATCCAGGCTTCCAGGCTTTGCGAATGCTGCGCCGCCGCCCCGGTTCCGGAGCCGGCTGGCGTCCGCAGCACCATTGGCACTTTCCCTTTTCCGCCGTACATATAGCGAATTTTCGCTGCCTGGTTGACCATATTGTCCATCGCAATGGTCATGAAATCGGAAAACTGCAGTTCCAGTATCGGCCGCATGCCCGTCAGCGCCGCGCCGACTGCTGTTCCCGAGATGGCCGCTTCTGAAATGGGCGTATTGCGGATCCGTTCCGGGCCAAACTCTTCTATCATTCCACGTGTGACACCGAATGCGCCGCCATAGACGCCGATATCTTCTCCTAACACAAAAACGTCTTCGTTTTCACGCATTTCCTGGCTCATGGCTTCTCTTACTGCTTCTAAATAGGTCAGCTCTCTCATGCGTCGATTCTCCTTTACTCCGCTTTATGCGTAAATATCTTCCATTAAAGCATCCAAAGTGGGTTCTGGACTGTTTTTTGCGAATTCCACTGATTCCTCGATTTCCTTTTTGGCATCCGCTTTAATTTGATCGGCTTCCTGTTGCGTGAAAATCCCTTGCTCGATCAATACTTCGGCCATCAGCTTGATGGGATCCCGCAAGAGCCACTCTTTTTCTTCCTCGCGTGTCCGATACTTTTTGGCATCGCTCTTCGAATGTCCTTTGGAACGGTATGTTTTCGCTTCGACAATGGATGGCCCTTCGCCGTTGCGCGCCCGCTCGACCGCTTCACTGACGCCGTTCATGACGTCGAATACATCGTTGCCATCGACCACTTTCCCTGGAATGCCGTAACTTGCGGCACGTGCGGCAATATCTTCGATGTTGATCATTTCCCGCACCGGCCCTGACATGCCGTATTGATTATTTTCGCAAATGAAGACCACCGGCAATTTCCAGATAGACGCCAGGTTGATCGCTTCGTGGAAACTCCCTTCATTCGAAGCCCCATCCCCGAAGAAGCACAAGACCACATAGCCTGCTCGTTTCATCTGTGAAGTCAGCGCAGCTCCTGCAGCAATCGCAAAGCCGCCTCCTACAATGCCGTTGGCTCCGAGGTTTCCTTTGTCGACGTCCGCGATGTGCATCGAGCCGCCTTTGCCTTTGCAATAACCGGTTGTGCGGCCGAAAAGTTCAGCCATCATGCCGTTGACCGTTGCCCCTTTGGCGATGCAATGACCATGGCCACGGTGCGTACTGGTGATCTTGTCCTGCTCTTCCAGGACGGCGATAGAGCCGACGGCAGAAGCTTCTTGTCCGACACTCAAATGAGTGGTTCCGTGAATCATCCCTTTGGCAAAAAATTCATCCACCTTCTCCTCAAAAAAACGGATCAGCCACATTTGCTTGTACAATTCCCTTAACTCCGTTTCTTTTACTTGCGGCGGCAATTTCAGTTTCTGTGTCATGTGCCTTCCTCCTTTTACATATGTTCAACTGTGTGACATATGTAAAATATAATGTTTTTTGATTATTTAGTCAAGTCGTTTGAAAGGGCCATCCCTCTCGAATGGTTATAGAGAAGTCTGGCCCGTGGACAGCGACATTATTTAACTCGGCTTTTTTTCTGTTTGTATCGCTTGAGGATTTTCCGGGAAGCGTTGACATCCTTCAACAGGCGATACGGTTTGCTGACCGTCCGCACGGGAAGAGAAAGCAGCAGGTGGCTTAAGTCGTCTTTGTATTCCTGCGTGATCCGCGTCGGCTTCGAGGAAATCCGGTCATAGACTTCTTTATAGAACTTCTTGTTGACGTCCACTTTGAGCTGTTTGGTCTTGTTGCATTGCTCACACCGGATGCTTTTGATGTCATCGTTGATATACGTGATTTCGTGATTTACTTCTTCCCTGCAATGGCTGCAGAATAAAGCCGCTTCCATAGTTTTGATTTCCATGCTTGGACACCTTCTCATTTCGTTGATTGGGTTTTTCCTCTACATGAGATTAAACAGGCTAAGATTTGACTGGCATCCCTTTTTCGGTTTCCGCTTTAAATGTGTCATCCTGCATGCGGCGCAGGCGCCAGATCGTTGAGTCTTTGGTTTGTTCCACATCGTCATAGCTGATGATTTCACCTTTTTTGATATCCCGTTTTAAGCGGACGTTCTTATCAACCAATCCCAGCGGCAATGCATTTTCACTTCGCGCTTCCTGTGCTGTGAGGATATGGCCGTATACGGTGAACCCACCGATGCTGTCCAGGAAATCACCTGCTGCCAGATCGATTTTTGCGACCGTCACTGTTTCGGCCTGAAGCCCGTGCCAAGGTGCAATAGTCGCTTCGTTGTAGATATAGGCACGCGCAATGGAAATCGGTGTTTCCAGGCTGGTCAGATGATACGGGCGATAAAGCACATAATTCGGTCCTTCGCCCATACTTAAATACTTCAATTCATGATTTACTTCTTCTTTTTCAGAAGCGATGATGGCAAATACGCCCGGCGCAATGCCGTTGATGTATTCTACGATCCGTTTGTTGCTGACTTTTCCGCCGTCTTCCTTCAATTTG
Source organism: Planococcus sp. BI3 (assembly GCF_056680115.1). Taxonomy (NCBI): domain Bacteria; kingdom Bacillati; phylum Bacillota; class Bacilli; order Caryophanales; family Caryophanaceae; genus Planococcus; species Planococcus sp. BI3. Next base: position 2,853,324 of record NZ_CM155266.1, on the reverse strand, counting down.
AAGATTTCAGGCAACCCTTTGACGTCGCTGACAAATCCGTGCATGCCGGGTTTATCGGGCAAAAAGCCTGTGGCATTGGCTACCGCTGTCATCTCGACCATCGTTTTCGTGCCATCCTGGAAAGATGCCAGCATTTTTGGGCTGGCTCCTTTTCTTTCAGCTTCTTCCGCAGCAGTGTCAGGATTTGCGTTGAGATTCAACGGATTGTTCTTGCCTTTGCCAAGAGCCACAACTTCAAACCCGAGTGCATCGGCAAAATCGAATAATTCCATAATGGCTCCCGGTTCATCGCCTGCAGAGCCCGTATAGACCACCCCGCTGGCATCGGCCATTTTCTTCAAAATCACCCCTACCGTTACGTCTGCCTCTACATTCAACATGACGATATGCTTGCGGTTAAGAATGGCATCCCAGGCGATTTTCGCCCCGATGTCAGGAACCCCCGTAGCGTCGACGATGACATCTACTTCAGGCAATGAAGTGACCAATTGTGCGTCTGTTGTGGCTACGACCTTTCCTTCCTTCACCGCTGCCGTCGCTTGCTCCACATTATTGGTTTCTACAATATCGTCAGCGGAAACACCTGATTTGACATAAGCATTCGTGACATTGCCGATTTGGATGTCCGCAGTGGCGACGACGCGCATCCCTGCCATGCTTTCAATCTGGGAAATCATTCCGCGTCCCATTTGGCCAGCTCCCACTACGCCGACTTTGATGATTTCGCCATTTCGTTCAAGCTCCTCGAGTTTTCTATTTATCCCCAGCATGAACTAACCTCCTTATCTAAAGCTTTAATATACGGATCGCAGAGCCGACCTGTAGTTCTGGCAGTGCTTTCTTTTCCACACACATCGTCCCCGGCAAAGCCGCTTCGGTTTCCCCGTTGAAGGCGATGGTGCAATGGCCGATTTCTTCCAATGTGTCATTGACTTTGCTGCCGACAAATAAAATCTCATAACGCTCACTGCCGACTTCCAGGATGTCTCCCGCTTCAACTTTCTCAAGCAGATCCGCCCGTTCATGGATTACTCCTATCGACCTCAATGACTCAGGAACCGTATCATTGAAAATAACCAGCATGTTTTCTTCAATAAAGATTTCTACTTCTTCCCCAATTTCCGTTATATTCGCTTCGTATTTTTTCGTCATCATATCCTCCACCTTACTGCCTCCTTATTTTTTAGCTGTACAGACCAAAACTGAACAAGTATGCAATGACCACTGCGAGTGGTCCGGTTATGACACGCGACAGAAGAACTGCAGGAACCCCGACTTCAATGGTTTCCGGCTCTGCTTCTCCCAATGTCAGGCCAACCGGCACGAAATCTGCTCCTACTTGTGGGTTGATGGCAAACAGCGCAGGCAGCGCCAATTCCGGCGGGATGTTCCCGCGCCCGATTTCCACACCAACCAAAACCCCGACTACCTGTGCGATAACCGCACCCGGCCCCAGCAAAGGCGACAGGATCGGCAATGCACAAATAACAGACAAGAGCAGCAAACCGCCGATATTTCCAGCTAACGGAGAAACGAAGTTGGCGATCAGATCACCGATTCCGGTAAAGGTAATGATTCCGATCAGCATACTGACAAAGGCCATGAACGGCAAAATATTCTTCAATACCTGATCGATCGTTTCCCGGCCGGCCTGGTAGAAAATGCCGACCACTTTACCGGCTCCGCGGCCGATTTTCTCGATGATGTTCATCTTTTTCGGTTGCTGGTAGCCAGCTGCCTTTTGTTTCGCTTCTTCTTTTATCTCCTGCGGCGTCTTTTGGCGCGCTGCCGGACTCTCCACTTTTTCGACAGCATCTTCAACGGCATCTTGATCTTCGTAAGGGGCCGCTACTGCACTGATATTTTCCAGTTTCACTCCGGAAACGAAGTTTTCTTCATTGATGAACTTCATCAACGGCCCTGATGGAGAAGTCGCGTTGACATTGACCGTCAAAATGTTCATCTTCGGGTAGACGCCGCAGCGTGCTGTCCCTCCGCAATCGATGATGACGCAGGCCATGCTTTCTTTATCGTACGAACCTTTAAATCCATCTACTGCTTCGGCACCCGTCAGTTTGGCGATTTCTTCCGCGACCGGATGGATGCCGCCGCCTGTCACCGATACGATGTAGCGCTTTTCTTCATTTGGCCGAATGGTCAGTGGACCGCCCCAACCGCCTCTGCCTTTCGTTACTGTCACCGGCTTATAATTCAATGGCGTCTGAATGCTGCTCATTTTCGTTGCCTCCCTTTTTTAGACCACTCGGCTGTTTAGACTTCCATTCCTCGCGCTTTCATCATGCGTACCGTAATGATTTCTGTAACGATTCCCCGGATCAGAATGACGATGACCCCTACGATAAAGAAGCGGATCGCCAGTGGCCCCAATGAAAAGCCCAATTGTGTGATCCCCGCGGAAATTCCCAGGTAAACGAATAACTCAGCGGGATTGGCGTGCGGGAATAGCCCGGTAATCGGATGCACGAAGGACACGGCTGAATCATAGAATGCCGGTTTTTGTTTTTCCGGCAGAAATTTCCCGAATGTGTAAGCCATCGGGTTGGTCAGGAAGAAAACCGCCAAGACAGGGAACAGCGAGTAGCGTAAAATGATGTTCTTCGTGCTCTTGCGCGCTAGATTGTTGATGCGCTCTTCCCCCACCAAGCGAATAAATGCATTGACGGCCGTGATCAGAACAACCAGCAATGGAATGATGCCGGTAACCAGGCCGACAAAAACATCTCCACCTGCTTGGAACATGCCAATAAACCCTTCTGCCAATCTAACCAAAAAGTCCATTTTTCTTCCTCCTTATACCGCTAGATTTGTCTTTTCATCCATCTGTGATTCTATTTTTTCAATTGCCATCTTAAAAGCTAAATCTACCGGTTCCTCTTTCAGGTCCTCCGCTACAGCTTCCAAAGGCAGGCCGACATACTTCGTAAACGGTTCAAAACGGCTGAACACTGTAACTCCCCGCATCAGGCGGCTTTCAACCACGGTCCCTGCTTCATCCGTCACCAAAATTGCAACTGCCCCAATTCCCAGTTTCTGTTTTTGAATTCCCACACCCAAATACCCTGAACGCCTTCTGCTCAATTCTCTGATTGTGCTATGGTAATTTTTCAGCTGCGCTTTGGCCATCCAAATTTGTAGCAGCCACACTGCAGCAAACAAAACGATGAACCATCCCCACATGGATTTCCGCCTCCCCTTTACATTTGTTCAGTTCCGTGACATTTGATATTATCATCATTATAAAAGCGCTTACACGATAAATCAATAGTTAATTAAAAGAAAATTCAAATTATTTAAACGTACCTATTCTTTGCTCAATCAGAAAACGAAGTCTATATAGAAGACATAAAAAGACCGAGTGTATCCCATTAGTTTTTTCGGCAGAAAAAAACCGTTTCCGAAAGTCATTTTAACGACTTCTGGAAACGGTTCTTACCTGCTTGCTTATTTCTGGAACTGTCCAATAAATTCATTCAGGCGATCCAGTGTATTGACATTCTCGTTGCAGGCCGCAGAATCCTGGCAAATGTAATTGCCGCGCTTGATAAACTGATCCTGCCCCGAGCTTTTCGTCTTGGCGATGAACATGCCGACTCTGCTGTGGTGGTTGCAGATGGTGCAGATGCCCTGCTTTTCGCTGCGTGTAAAGCTGCCTTGAACACCGATCAGCCGATCGTTTTCATCAGCCACCAAGTACATCTGACTCGAGCTTTCTGTCCAGGCTAAATAGGAAGTCCTGCTGAAGTTGATCCTTTCCAGCTTTGGCCCTTTGAATTTTTTTGCTTTAGGAAATAATTTTTGCAATCCTTGGCCAGAGACTGCTTTGAATGGAATAACATAGGGCTGAAGCTGCCCCAGGAATGCTTCCGCATCACCCAGTTCCTTCACCTGTACCAATGGGTTGAGGAGTTTTTTCTGTTCTTCGGTAAGTGTTGGAAATAATTTGTAGACTTTTTCGTGTGCGAGGTGCCGCAGAACATTCAATATCTCTGCGTCATTGGCGCTGGCTTGTCCCGCCACCAGGATTTTCGTCTGGTCCTTGATGAAATTGTATTGATCGTTCCGGATAAACGCTTTTGGATTGTCCGCTGTGCTGTCGCTGTTTTGATTGGTTTCTTTTACATGGATCATGTGAGCCCACTCCTTATGTTTTTTTCCCGCTTTAACGGGCAGTAAGACTCCCGCTTCTATAAGCGGAAGATTCACTGACCGCAAAAGTCCGATTGGATGGACTAACAATCAGCGGGGGATGAAGAAAACCCACACTGATTGAAGTTTCTCTTGATTAGCTGCGTGTATACGGAAGAAAGCCTGGCAAGATGAACGGCTGTATCTTGCGGGTCCGATTAGAACGTGCTTGACCCTCATGCAAAGGATCGCCTCTCCAAATACCAGTCTTTGCATGAGTTTTTTCTGACGCTGACAATTGAACTGCGATTGTCATCTAGTACCACCTCCTTTAAAAGGCACGGATTTTGCTTGTGGTTTCATCATACTTTATCCCGCATTTGTTTTCCATCCAAGGGATTGCTGACAGATGTGCTGGAAAATCCGCAAAAAAATAACCGTTCCCTTGATGGGAACGGTTATGCTTCAGTTCAACTGGATTGTCCATAATCACAAATTACATAAGCGACCGCTTTTGCGGCAACCAGCAAAGCGTCTTCGTCGATATCGAATTTCGGATGATGGTTAAAAAAGACTTCCGACTGCCCTTTCGGCTTGCAGCCGATATTGAAAAAAAGCCCCGGTGTTTTCTCCAGGTAATAGGCAAAATCCTCTGATCCGGAAAATACCGGGTATTCGATGACTTCCTTGATATCAGAATCGGTGGCCTTCTTCAAAATGGCAACGACTTCCTCGGTCACGGCTTCGTCGTTTTTCAGCGGAGGGTAATCGGCAGTGTAGACCAAATCGCATTGCACATCAAACTGCAGTTCAATGCCGCTGACAATGCGGTGAATTTCCTGGTCAATCAACTGCTGCGTCTTGTCGTTCATGTACCGGACGTCGCCTTCGATTTCAATGCTGTCTTTGATGATGTTGAATGAACCTTTGCCATCAAAGGAACCGATGGTCACCACACCCATTTCAAACGGGTTGAGGCGACGGCTGACGACGGTCTGCACCGCAGTGATAAAATGAGCGCCGGCGACAATCGGGTCATTGGCATTCTGCGGAGACGATCCATGGCCCCCGCGTCCCTGAATTTTCAGCTTGAAATATGTTCTGCCTGCCATGGCATAGCCGCTGCGGTAACCGATGGTGCCTGCCGGATGAGTCGGAAAAAGATGCGTGCCGAACACCGCATCCAAATCATCAAGCACACCCGATTCCACGATGCTTTTCGCTCCGCCCGGCGGCGTTTCTTCCGCATGTTGGTGGATGACCTTAATGGTGCCGGACAGCTCCGATTTCAATTGAATCAGGCAGTCAGCCAACACCAGCATATAGGCTGTGTGGCCATCATGGCCACAGGCGTGCATGACGCCTTCGTTCTGCGATTTGAACGGAACGTCCACTTCTTCCTGGATCGGCAGCGCGTCAAAATCAGCGCGTATGCCAATCGTTTTCCCTGGCTTGCCGCCTTTAATCGTGACGATGATGCCGAAGCCGTTCCCGACATGCGTCTGGACTCTGACATCTTTTCCTTCGTAGAAGTCAGCGATATACTTCGCAGTGTTTTCTTCTTTGAATGACAGCTCTGGATGCTGATGAAGGTAGCGGCGGATTTGGATCATTTCGTCCTTGCGGCTGTCCAGCATATTTATTAACTGTTGCTTAAGCTGAGATGATTGGACTTGCTGTACCATTTTATCTTCCTCCTTGTTAATATGTTCAGGCGATTTTTTTTGTCTTTTTCAGTTTTTCCAGAAGCAGGCAGATAATCACCAAGCCGAAAATACTGCAGAAGGCTTTCAATGAAGTCGGCACAGGCCCGAGGTTGACGGCCAAGGCCAAGGCAATGCCGATTACTCCCCACAACGGCTTTTGCATGGCCAGCTGGGCGATGAGCCCTCCAAAAATTGCCGGCAGGACGAATACCAGGGAATCCACAACCGACTGTGGCAAATATGTTACGAGATAAGAGCCGCCCAAGACAATGAACAGCAGCATGACGATATTGACGATTGATGCAGCCGCCATCGCCAGTGTCGCGGTCAGTTCACCCTTTTCCGTTCCGGGCTCAACACCTACGGCTGCTTGGGCAATCGAAGCTGCCGGCAAACACATATTGCCGATATTCCCTGTCAAAAAAGCTAAGTATGTACCCGAGATCCCTAATATCGGGTAATAGCTGATAGGCTCAACAAACCAAAGAACACCGACTACTGCGGCATACGCCAGAAATCCCGACAGGATGGCTGACCAACCTGGGTGGAAGCCCAGACCATAAGATAGATACAAGGGCAAGGCAAGCGACAGAAGGATGACCGCCCAGATGGTAAGTCTACCCCAGAAATGGGAGCGTTCATGAAATTTCTCGAAAGTGAGAGTCTTGAACTTCGCCTCTTCAAGTCCGTGTTCCAGGGTCTCATTTGCCACTTTATTGTTGAGCGTCATACGCAGTCTCCTCTTTTCTCCTCAGGATATGAAATAACCAACAGAAATTCCCACTAAAATAACCAGACCGAGCGACCATTCCCTGAGCCAGTTTAATTTGAATTTGGCGGAACTCCAAAGGATGAGCGGCATGACTGCAAAAGCGGCAAGGAAAACCATCGCTTCGTTCATTCCTTTGATCACCTGAGTCGTTCCCAGGTAACTGAAGGCACCCAGTAAAGCCGCTGTTGAAACCACCTTTAAGAGCGTGACACTTTTTTGGCCATTGCTGGCGATTTTCGCCTGGGCTCTACTGAGGGATTTGGTGAACAGTGCAGTCACCAGAAGCCAGCCGACTCCACCCAGGCACATGACCCAAACTGCATTCGTGAAGGCTTGATGCGTAAAGTCAGCAGACCCCAAATCAGAACCTGCCGCCTGTGCGCCGACCGTTGCCCCTATCGTTTCAACTGGCGCTGAGCCTATGATGCCAATACGCATCAAGGTAACGGGATTGCCGATTAATGTCAGCAAGGAAATCGCAACGATCAGAATGGCAAAAGAAGGGCCGAGTGAACTGATGGCACCCGTTCTCAAAGCCATCTTTACCTCCTGCTGGTTCATTCCGACAGTTGAAGCTGTCTTTGAAGCCAACTTGATAAATGTAATTGCCTGAAAAATGACGACGCTGACCACTAATGCCGCTATAATCCAAAGCGGTAAACTGTTTGCCGTTTCCATTACCTTGCTCATCCGCACACCTTCTCCGCCTTTTTTTAGTTTCTATCACTTTAAAAATTTTTCCTGAATATTCCGCATTCGGTTTATATTGTCCACTATAAACACTTTATTTTACAACAGCAATGGCAAAACTTTCACGCTGCCAGTGTATTGGAAAGCGGAAAAGCTGTTCTTATCACAAAGAAAGGGGTTACAAGATTTCTTTTTTATTTTCAAAAAAAATGCAAAAAGAGAGCTGCACGCAGCTCTCTTTCGTCTTCTTGTTACTGAGCGGTATAGCCGCCGTCAACCATCAGCGTACTGCCCGTAACAAATTCATTTTCAACCAGGAAGACAATCGCATGCGCAATTTCTTCCGGCTGCCCCAATCGGCCGACTGGATGCTTATTGACCAATGCGTCGTAAAAATCACCCAATGCTTCCTTGCTGACCATACCAGACTCTACATAGCCTGGAGCCACTGCATTGACACGGATTTTGTGCTCAGCATACTGCAGCGCCAAGGACTTAGTCATCAAGTTGACCGCACCTTTAGTTGCGTTATAGGCAAAAGCACCACCTTCACCAACCGTTCCCAGAATAGAGGAAGTGTTGATGATGACGCCGCCATCGCCATTTTTCAGCATATTCTTGATGGCATGTTTGGCTCCGAAAAAGACGCCGTCCTGATTGATGGAAATGACCTTGTGGTAGTCTTCGTACGTCAATTCATGAGTCACGCCAAGTACACCGACGCCCGCGTTGTTGACCATGATGTCAACTCTTCCGTAACGTTCGACTGTTGCCGCAACCAATTTTTCAACTGATTCTTCGCTGGCCACATCGACGTAAACGAAGGCCACTTCGGCATCGCCCTGTTTCAACTGTTGTTCAGCTTGTTTGCCGCCTTCTTCATTAAAATCAGCAATAACCACTTTTGCTCCTTTATCAAGAAAAGCTTTTGCTGTTGCCAAGCCGATACCGGATGCTCCACCTGTTACGATTGCTACTTTACCTGTTAAATTCATTTGCTCTGCCTCCTAGTATTGGAAAATACTCTCACCCTCTATTAAACCTCAGTAGTCTGAGTATTACAACTTCCTGGCGGCGATAATTCAATTCCCTAATTTCGCAGCTGGGAAATAACGTTCTTTCATTCTTGTTGAGAGAATTTCCAAAATGATGGCGAAAATCAAAATCATGTACGTGATCATTCCCACTTCACGCAAATCGAAATAGAATCCGGAAGCCATGAATAATTCAAAGCCGATTCCACCTGCTCCTGCAGCAGCCCCCATGGCAACAGCAACCGCAAAATTAATTTCGAAGCGCAGGAATGTCCAAGACAACAGATAGGTGAAAGTTGATGGGAGAACTGCGTGCACGACGATATGCCACCAATTTGCTCCTGTCGCGCGCAATGCTTCAATGATTCCTTGATCCACTTCTTCAAAGGCTTCTGAAAAGGCTTTAACTAAGTATGCAATTGAGTGGAACAGCATGCCAAGCACTGCTGCCTCACTGCCTAATCCAGCTGCAATGGCAAAAATCAATACCCATAAAACAGTTGGAACTGCGCGGATAAAAGCCACAACAATGCGCACCGTTTTTGAAATCCATACTTTTGATAAATTCGAGGCTGCCATCAATGCCAGGAAAAACGCGATGACGGCTCCAAGTATCGTGGACAAAAATGCCAACCCTAAAGTGACACCCATTTGATAGAATGCTTGCCCCCAAGTGAAATGGGACAGCGCGGGTTCCAGGAACATCGTTTTTAGGTTGTAGAAAGTTTCCGGAATCGCTTTAGACAAATCAAGTCCCGTGTAATCGAAGAATAAAAACGCTGCAATCGTTAGGGCTATGAGCACCGTCACTGTCCATGTCATGACACGTTCTGACTTGCTTCCCATCTTAATCGCTATCCGGCCGTCGGCTCCGCGTTTTATGTAGGTACTTGCCTCCATTAAATAATCACCTTCCTGATATAATTTGACATCAGCTCGATGACAATCACTGCAAGAATAATACTGAATGTGACCAAAGCCACAGCATTGTAATTCAATGTCTTATAGTACAGATCGAACGCATAGCCGATGCCAGTACCGGTCAGAATCCCCACTAAAGTCGCGTTGCGGATATTGGTTTCAATCATAAACAAAATCCAGCTGATCATCTGCGGCAGGCATTGAGGCACTACAGCTTTAAAAACAATCTGGAAATATGTCGCACCGGTGGCCCGTAAAGCTTCAACCGCGCTTTGGCTCGCTTCGTCTATCGATTCGATAAAAGCTCTTGTTAAAAAACCGACTGACCCCACAAATAAAGCTAAGTATCCAGTCACTGAGTTTTGTCCAAACGACAGCAAGAGGATCAATGCCCAAGCTACAACCGGGATATTTCGGGATAGGGATGCGACAAAGCGCGCAAACACGCCAAAGACTTTTTTGGTGCCAGTTGTTTTTGAACCCATCAAACTTAAAAAGAATGCAACGGCAGTACCGGTTGTTGTTGCTGCAATCGACATGAGGATCGTTTCCAGCAATTTCTCTAAAATTGTCGGAAGGCGCTCAAGAGATTCCTGGGTAATCATCATATTCGACAGGATCCAAGCGCCTGCTTTTGGCAAAGTGATGATTCCGTGGATTATATTGAATCCGGTAATTGCGGAAGACGCAAGAGTCATACCAATAATCAGCAGGATAAAAAAAATTGTCTGCCATTTCCGGCTGGCTTTCATTAGTTTTTCATTCACTGTAATTGCTCCTTACACCATAATTAGTTCCCGGATCCCTGGAGTAGCTTGTGCTTGTGTGCCATAAATCTGATCAGTATGGTTTCGGTGCAGCCTGTAACTCGGCCCGTCAAAGACAATTCCGCCTTTGTTCAAACCGATAATCCGGTCGGAGTAGCTTTTAGCTATCTCTACTTGATGAAGATTGACGATACAAGTGATGCCCAGTTCTTGGGTGATTGACTTTAAATGGTCCATGATGACTTTTGAAGCATTAGGATCGAGCGACGCTATCGGTTCATCGCACAAGACAATTTTCGGTTCTTGGATCAGTGAACGGGCAATGCCGACGCGTTGCTGCTGGCCGCCGCTCAACTGGTCACAGCGTTTATAGGCATGTTCTTCGATACCCAACTTCTTCAAAAGAAAAAAAGCATGTTCTTTTTCTGCTTCGGTAAAACGTCCTAAAATTCCCTGAATCGTCGTCTTGTAGCCAAAGCGGCCGTGAAGCACGTTCTCGATGACAGATAAGCGAGGCACCAGATTGTAATGTTGAAAAATCATTCCGATATTCGTGCGCAATTTCCGAAGTTCTTTTTTATTCAATTTGTTGACTTCTTGTCCATCAAAAACGATTTTTCCTTCATCAATTTCGACCATTCGATTGATGCAGCGAAGAAGTGTTGATTTCCCAGCTCCAGAAGGGCCAATGATGGATAGAAATTCACCGGATTCCACTTCAAAATTCAATCCTTGCAGCACCTTCGTTTCCGAATTATAGGACTTCCCGAGATCTTTGATTTGCAGTAAAGACATGCTCACCATCTCCTTTTTCGTCTCTTTTGTCAGACAGCGCATTCCCATCGAAGAGAACGCGCCGCTGTCTTTCGGTTATTATTTAGATAGTTCACGGATTGGATCAAACCATGCATCTTCCACTGGTGCAAAACGCTCATCCGCTGATTTGAAGAATAGACCCGAATCGCCTGAATCTTCCGGAACAAAGATTTTTTCATTATTCGCGATTTCATCTGAAATGAATAATTCTTGCAAGGCATCGTAATCTTCCTGGCCAAGCACTTCCATATTGGCTACAAACGGTGCATTCAGGACCGGAGTCACGCCCATCAATGCAAACTCACTGCCTGTTACGGTATTGAACGGTTCTGCTGCATCATCTTTGACCTTATAGACTGAGCCCACTTCATTGGCTTTGCCTTCGGTGACTTCAACATAGTTATCAACACAGGTATCACAGAATGCCGCAACTTCCGCGCTGTCATTCAGCAAATTGACCGCTGATCCCTGGTGTGAATTTCCGAAAAGCACTTGTGAGAACAATGGACCGCCTTCCATCAAGTCCTCTGCCACCAAATCCTCATAGCCGGATTGTTCAGCAAAATGACCGATGATGGTGGAAGAAGGAACGACAAATCCAGATGTGGAGCTATTGGAAACAAAAGACATTTTTTTCTGTTCCAATGTGTCCAATGAGAACTCGCCATCTGCTTTGAATTTTTCCTGATCGTCAACATTGACTGCCAGCCAGCTATGGTAAATTGCATCATCGAGTGTCCCTGATTCTCCTGTCGGTACGACCAACGGCTCTATTGCATCGTTGCCATTTTTTGCTTCAATATAGCCTTGCGCTCCCATAAATGCCATATCCGCATTATTGTTGACCAAGGTCTCGATCGCAATAGCATAATCCGTCGTCAATTGGTGCTCGACTTCTTTGCCGGTCGCCTGTTCAATTGCCGCTCCAATTTCATCACGTGAAGATGTCATGTCCGAACCTGATTCATTTGGGTACCATACCACTTTGATCACATCATCCACTTCCGTTTTCCCTGCTTCTGCGCTGCCGTCCGAGCAGGCCCCTAACAATAAAGCCGCTCCCACTACCATAGCCAATGCTGAACTTTTCTTTTTCATGGTCGATTCTCCTTTTTATGTACCTGGAATGAGCAGGTAACCCTGCTTTGTCAGTTTCATTACAACATAATTCCAAAGCGAATTCCTGATATTTACAGGAACTTCATAGTCTCTTAACGATGTTTACATCCTCAGGGCTGACGATGTCGCCAGGCTCTATAGCTGCACCAAAAGCGCCATGATAATCGCTGCCGCCGGTCATCAGCAAACCGTATTGCTGCGCAAGCTTTTCCACTTTCTGGCGATCTTCCGCGGAATGATCGAAATGATTGCGTTCGATTCCACCAAGACCTGCTTCCAACAACTCAGGTATCAGGTCAAAGGAATCGAGCTGTCCAGGATGCGCCACAACGGCCAGTCCCCCGTCAGAGACAACGGCCCGGACCGCATCAACAGCATCGGCGTAATCAACGTCTCCGGCTGCGACACCCGCCCCTTTGAACAGGCTCTTATAAAGAAATTTGTATTCATCGGATGTATAAGGGGCATCCGTCAGCTGCTGCATAATATGCTGCTTATAGACAGTGGTTGATGGCTTTGCCGATTCTATGACCGCTTCGGCATCCAGGTTAAATCCGGCTGCTTGAATTTGGCTCACCTGCCACATCGAATGGCTGTGGCGAAGCTCCAGCAATCCGCGGCAGAGCCTGGTGATAGCTGGAGCTCCCGGATGAAAATGATAGCCCAGGATATGCACTTTTCGCTGCCGCTTGAAATCATAAGCCGAAATTTCAATTCCGGGTATCGCCTGAATGCCATAGGATTCAGCAATCCGTTGTTTTTCCTGCCAACCCGATACTGTGTCATGATCGACAAAACTGATGGCTGTCACTCCCGCTTTTTTCGCCTTTTCGATGACTCTTTCTACTGAATCCGCACCGTCTGAATAGCAGCTATGGACATGTAAATCAGCTTTCAGCGCCAACACCCACTTTTTCGGCAACGGCCAACTTTCTCGTCTGCATGTCATAAACTTTATCGCAAAGCCCTTCCATGAATTCAATATCATGGAAAATCCCGACCAGCGTTGTACCGTTGAGCTTTAATTTTTCAATGATTTCACGGACTTTCATTTTCGATTGCTGATCCAAGCTTGCGGTCGGTTCATCAAGCAACAGCAAACGCGGTCGTTTAACTGTCGCCATTGCAATGTTCAAGCGCAATTTTTCACCGCCTGAAAAAGTATTCGGGTAACTGTCCCAAAGTTTCGGATCGATTTCGAAGTGAGACAGCGCTTTTTCCGCTTCTTCGCTGGCAACAGCCTCTGACGACCCCATCTCCAATAAGGCATTGGTCACCAATTGGCGGCAGGTCGTTCTTGGCATGACATTCAAAAACTGAGAAACATAGCCAATTTCGTATTTTCGCAAGTGCAGCATTTGCCGCTCCGTAATATGTGCCAGGTCCACCACGCCGAAAGCGGCAGAATCGTACATGATCTTTCCTTGATCCGGCAAATAGGTGCGGTAAATACTTTTCAGAATGGTTGATTTGCCGCTGCCGCTTTTTCCGACGATGCCAATAAATTCACCTGTTTCCAAAGAAAAACTGATGTCTTTTATTGCCGGCATGACTTTATTTAAATGATGGACGGTGAAGCTTTTTTCGAAATCCGCTATTTCCAGCATCGTCATTGTATTGCCTCCTTTTTCAACTTAAAAAAGTACAACTTATGGGTTCTTTATTTATTGTCCAGTTGCAAGGCCTAGCTCTTTGGGTCATAAGCCAACCCTGCTGTGCGGCAAAGAACGCCACTTCGCCGGTCTGTCTTATGCCCGGCAAATCTACACGGGCGCTTCCGCTTTTCTTTATTTTATCCGGTAATTCGTCGTCGTGATCAACGCGCCGTTGACCATGGTCGCTGTCAGCATCGGGTAGCCGTCATCCATGCGTTCAATCACCAGTATGTCAGCTCTTTTCCCGGGTTTGATCGACCCAAGCTCGTCATCCATTTTCACTGCTTTTGCCGGATTCAAAGTGACCATCATGAACATCGCGTGCAGATCGTTGCCGTATTTCTCATGCAGGTCAAAAACGGCATGCAGCAAAGCAGGGGGATAATAATCGCTGCACAGGATATCCATGCAGCCGTGGCTGATGGCTTCTGCAGCTGACAGATTGCCCGAATGGGAACCGCCCAACATTACATTGGGAGCTCCGGCAATGGTATGGATACCCAGCTCTTTGGCTTTAATGGCAACTTCCAGCGTGATGGGAAACTCACTGATGGTGGTGCCAAAGCTTTTCACCAAATCCAACTTCTTAACATCATCATCGTCGTGGGAAGCGACAGCAATCCCACGGGCGAGCGCAATATCCGCTACTTCCTTAATTTTCTCTGCAGCGAGGCATTCAGTACTTTGACGCTCTGCGATTAACACATTAACGTCTTCATCCGAAATTTCACGGTAACCTTTCAGGGTCTCCCGATAGACTTCCAGGTTGCGATATTGGCCTTGTCCGGGTGTGTGATCCATGAATGACAGCAGATGCACTTTGCCGTCTTCAATATTTCTTACCAGCTGATCCACTTCATCGATGTTGTCGATTTCAAAACGGGCATGCAGTCGATGGCGAATCAAGTGCAGCCGGTTATGCGTCTTTTCGATGGCATCCACCATGCGCTGGATATTGTTCGGATTGCGCATCGGTTTATGGGAAAACACATCTTCTTTATAGAACGACAAGGAATGGAACATTGTTGTAATGCCGTGGCTGATCAGGATTTTTTCCGCTTCACGCAAACTGATGTCAAAATCCATCATGCTGGTCGGACGCGGAGAAGCAATTGTTTCGATGTAATCGGAATGGATGTCGATAAACCCTGGAGAGATGTAGCCTCCATCGGCATCGATCAGCTTGGCATGCGGATAATCCGCTACCTGTTCTTCCGGAATGATCGACTGGATGATTTCCCCTTCCACTACGACTGCGAATCCTTCGGCTATTGATTGCTCCGTTACGATTTTTCCATTATGGATAATATACAAAGTATCGATCCTCCTAGAGTAATGAGTACACGAGTTGCTGCGTGTACGCATGTTGTGGGTCTTCTAATACTTGATCGGTCAATCCCTGTTCGATGATTTCACCATTCAGCATGACGATGGTCCGGTCAGCCAGCATGCGGATAACCGCTAAATCGTGCGAGACCACTACCATGCTGATGCCAAGCTCGCGCTGAATTTTCTTGATCAGGTCCAAAACATTTGCCTGGACCGACAAATCGAGTCCGGTCGTCACTTCGTCCAAAAACAGGATGGGTGGATTATTCGACAAGGCCTTAGCGATCTGGACGCGCTGCTGCATGCCTCCTGAAAAATTGCGCGGCTCTTCTTTCATGCGATGGAGCGGAATGTGGACATTGTCCAGCAGCCGTTTGCTGATCGCCTCCATCTCTCCAACATTTCGGTTGCCCGCCGCAATGAGTTTTTCTGCGATATTTCCCACAGAGGAAAAATTCATTTTCAAGCCGTGTACCGGATTTTGATAAACCATTCCATAATCGTGGTTGCGGATGGAACGCTTTTGCTGCGAAGACAAACCAAAGACATTGATGCCATCTAAAGCAGCTGTATGGATATATGCCGCTCCTGACGCAACGTCAGTGTCGAAGTACAAGCATTGCATCAACGTGGACTTGCCACTGCCACTTTCTCCGACTATTCCTAGAATTTCGCCGGGATATAAGTCAAGTGACACATCACGGACGGCGTACACTGTGCCGCATACTGTGCAATAATTTTTTTCCAAACGATCAGAATCTAACTTGTTGCATTGAGAACAACCAGGCCCAAATTGCTTTCGCAAGTTACGTACTTTTAAGATTGGTTCTTCATGCATAACTGCTTTCCACCTCAGCTTTCTCCTTGCTGTTCAATTGCTCCATGCAATAACTGGTATCGTTGCATTGATAAACAGTTCTTCCTGATTTCTGGTCAATCAATTCATCAAGAAAGACATGTGCCGATCCACATAGCTGGCATTCCTGGCCTTCAAAAGATTCAACAGCAAATGGGTAATCTTCAAAAGCCAGAGATTCCACAGAGGTATAGGGAGGTACAGCATAGATTTTCTTCTCGCGTCCCGCACCGAGTAATATCAACGCTTCCGATTGATGCATTCGGGGATTGTCAAAGCGCGGAATCGGGCTTGGTGCCATAACATAGCGTCCATTGACATAAACCGGATGATCCGCAGCAGTTGCTGTTTTGCCATATTTGACAATTTGCTCGAACAGCATCAGCCAAGCTCCGCTATAATCGTCTTCGGAGTGCATGCGTTTGGTCATGTACTCACGTGCTTCAACGGGACGCAGCGGTTCAGGCATCGGCACTTGCAGAACCAGAATCTGGCCTTTGGTCATCGGTGTTTCAGGAATACGGTGTCGGGATTGGATCAGGTCGGCTTCTCTGGTTTGTTCCGTGAGCCGGACGCCTGTTGTTTCCTGAACCAGTTTCTTGATGCTGACCGCATTGACTGACTCGTCGGCTCCTTGGTCGATGACTTTCAGCACATCTGTTTTGCCGATTAAGGACAGCGTCAACTGCAAGCCGCCTGTTCCCCAACCGCGTGCAATCGGCATTTCCCGTGAAGCGAAAGGCACTTGATATCCAGGAATGGCTACAGCTTTCAGCGTAGCCCGCCGAATTTCTTTTTTGGATCCTTCATCAAAAAATGCAAAATGCGGTTTAGCTCTCAACATCAGGCACTCCTTTCTTTACTTGGCGGATACTATCGAGCTTCGATTGGAAAGTGACGTAATGTGGGAGTTTCAAATGGGAAATAAAACCGGTGGATTCTACTGAATCGATATGCAATAAGACAAATTCTTCATCGTGGGTCGGAAATTCCGCATTCGGATGTTCCAGGCATTGATCCAGTATGCTCATGGCAATTGCCTTCGTCTCATTTTGTCCGTAGCAGACGCCATAACCGATCTCAAACTCCAATTCATCTTCATTGCTGTCATTTTTTACGGATACCGGTACAAACGACTCCACTTCTGTGATGCGGATTTCACCGATATAAAACTGATCTTCCAGCTCCTGATCCAGTTCGTTCGGATGTGTGGCATAAATCGGTATGTTACCGACGCGGACTTCACCGACAGTCGGATGGACTTGGCCATAGCCCCGCAACGATGCATAACCAAATGATGTGACCGCTCCGGTTTGGCCCCGTGTCAATACCTGCAGCCGCGCGCTTCTCGTCGTCGGAAACTGAAGGCTTTGCTTAGTAACGTCAGTAGGGAGTGTATTGTTCGGTTCGTACCTCTCAAACAAACCTTCCTGTCGCAGATAATCGACAACTTTCGGAAAATAGACCACTTCTTCTGGACCTTGAAGGGCTGACAGGTTATTTTTATAATCCTGCAGCCAGCCGCGATTGGTCTCCGCATTTTCATCCAACAACCCAAAATCCAGCAGCCGGTGTGTGTAATCATAAGTGGCACCCAATAACTGGCCACCTGGAATATCCTTAAAACTTGCTGAAATCCGCCGTTCGACCAGCATCGTTTCGGTTTCAACTGTCTCGCTGTAGTAATGGCGCGGCAAAGTTGAACGATGCGCGCGCATCAGGAATACAGCTTCTTCCATGCTGCCTTCTCCCTGCTTGATGGCTAAAGCCGCCAGTTCCGGTGAATACAAACTGCTTTCCGACATTACCTGGTCCACCATGCTTCTCATCGTCGCCAGGATTGTGTTGACCTCTAAAATCTCTTCGCCTTTTAACCGTTCATATGTCAGGCGCTTAATCGAAGCTTCGATTGCTTGAGTTCCGCCTTTTACAGGAACATAACCCATCTATTTCACCTCCATCGGAATTGCTGAAATTGTTCTAGGCAAACAAGCAATCTGAGAAGAGCCATCCGCGAAAATCATATCCATGCCCATTGGATATTCCTTGATGCGGCTGTCTCTGGCCAGCCAGAATTGGGGCGATTGACCAGTCGACAAATGGGCTTCGGTTTCGATTCCCGGTCCCGTCAGCAGCAAAGTGCCTTCATTCGTTAAAATCGGGGTTTCAATTATCCAGGTTGCGGATTGTTGCGGATCGATTAAGTTGCCTATTTTGCATTGCGCCAGTGCCTCTAAGATTTCCGATTCCTCGTTTTCCTGCAGCACGATGATAAAGTCCGCTTCCTGCAGCGGAGCCAGCCGGGCTGAAGTGTATTCTGAAATCTTCTCGATCAGATCCCGCCGGTTTTTCGATAGCACGTGAAAAGTGACTTCCGCATCCAGCAGCACCATCGCGCTTAACATGAGAGCATTGGCACAACCAAAATCCATGTCCACTTTTTCGGTCTCTTTTTCAATCAACGAGATGGTTCCTGGCCGTGACATGCTATGTAATAGTTTCCGATAAACTTGCTGCAAGTCGTGTATTTGATCAATCGCCATATAATCTCTCCTGGTCAGTTAGTTTAGTTTGTTCGCTTAAACTTCCATCGTTTCAAAGCTGACTTTAGTTTCGAAAAGCTCTGCCTGCTGCTGCGCTTTGGCCCCAATGATTTTCTGTTCTTCTGCCAAAAGCCGAGGTTCCCATCCAGCTGTCTCAGGCAACCCAGCCTTATACGCCGCGTCAATGATCGCTAAACGCCTAGCACGTTGTTCATCCATGCCTACGAGCAAGCCAGTTCCGATTTTCCCTGAAACCTCCACTTTCGCTTCCGTGATCAGGACTTCCCCCATATAAAACAGGGATTTTTTTGCCGACTCTCTCATTTTGACCATAATCATTCCTTGTTCGGGCGCAGAAATTTCCCGGCATTCGTATTTCTCCGCGATGCTGGCGGCTAAATCCTTTGCTAAACGCCCGTCTCCTTGAATAAGGATTTCTGTTCTGTTGCGTCTTTTCATATTCACTGCCTCCTCGTCTGTAAGTTCATCGTAACTTGTCGCCAAGTGGCTGTGTTTTAAGCTCTCGTAAAGCTTGTGTAAAGCTTCTTCACAATCAAGGAAAGAAAAACGGAAGCGCCCATTTAGCTCTAATGGGCATAAGACTCGCTGGATGCTGGACTCTGAACAATAAATGAAAAGTCCAAAGTTGCCTTTTCTAAAACAAAAAAACAGGCAAAGGATGATTGCTCCTTTGCCTGTTTTTTAATCCATGGTGATATCGTATTTAAATTTATCGCTGCGATACAGGATTCTGGTATGCTCCAACACGTTTCCAGTTGCTTCATCAATGCAATCGTTTTCCACCATCAGGAGCGGCACCATGCTTTTGCATTGCAGAAGCTCCTGTTCTGCCGAAGTCGGAAATACAATGCTCAACAAAGTTTTGCTGCCCGCAAATTCGGTATGGCCATGCTTGCGGTAATAAGCAAACATTGAACGGATGCCGAGCCCTTCTGTTGCTATTTCAGGAAACATTTTCTCGCTTACAAAAGAATTGTGTATGGCAATCGGTTGTCCATCGATAAAGCGGATTCTTGAAACTTTATAGATGTTATCTTCCGGACCACAATCCAATAGTTGATAGATTTTTTCGTCATATCCGGTTTTTTCACAGCTGCCAAGACGCGTTTCCAAGTTATAGCCCGCCTGCTCCATTTTTTCAGTAAAGCTGACTTTTCCGGTCAAATGCAACTGGATCTGTATAGACTCTTCTTTTAGGAACCGTCCCTTGCCTTGCTTTGAAAAGATATAGCCCCGCTCTTCCAGCTTTGTCAGCGCCGCACGCACTGTCATCCGAGGGACCCCATAGTGGTTTGCCAGTTCGTTCTCCGATGGCAGTTTTTCACCTGCCCGAAACTGCTTTGATGCAATTTTCACCATCAGTTCATCCAGAATTTGTGTTTCTTTATCAAATGAAATAAAAAGTCCTCCTTTTTTCCAGACCTTTTGCTATTTCCACTGCCATTATACGTTATTTCCAGTCTTTTTCGTTACAGAGTTTATTGCCTCTTTCACAATGACGTCACCCCCCAAAGCACTTTCGCACACCAACGCGTTAATGCGCTAAACTTTTTATTGATTTTTTTCAGAATATTCATTATAGTAGTAACATATTTAAACAACTTAGATAGGAGATGCAGCTATGAAAGAATTCATCGGCAAATTATTGAACGGTATGAGTATTGGCATTGTCGTCGCTTTGATTCCAAACGCATTATTAGGAGAAATACTGAAATTATTGATTCCCCATTTTCCTCCCCTGCAGCATCTTTTTGACATTACGGTTTTCACCATGAGTTTATTGCCGGTTCTGATCGGTGTCATGGTCGGCATCACGTTTAAGTTGACGCCGATCCAAACAGCCAGTGTCGGGATTGCCTCGATGGTCGGCAGCGGTGTCATCCAAAAAACTGCTGAAGGCGCCATGACCTTGAACGGCATCGGCATTGTCATCAATATCGGCATCACCGCGGCTTTGACTGTCTTGTTCGTCCAGTTTCTTGGTGATAAATTGAAGGCTTACGCGATCCTTTTGATGCCTACACTCAGCATCCTCATTCCGGGAATGATCGGTTACTTGCTGTTGCCATTCATGAAACAATCGACCGGCATAATCGGCACAGCGGTTGCACACATTACATCATTGCAGCCGGTGGTGATGGGCGCTTTGATCGCCATGATTTTCTGCATCATCATCCTGCTGCCGATTTCAACAGTTGGTGTCGCAACCGTCATCATGCTGTCAGGCATCGGTGCCGGGGCTGCCAACCTTGGAATCGTTGCTGCCGGTGTCGGGCTGGCCATTTCCAGCTATAAAGCCAATTCAATGGGAACCGCGCTCGCTCATGTACTTGGGTCTCCCAAAATTCAGATGAAAAACTTCCTGATGAAACCGCAGATCGCCATACCCATGCTGATTACAGCGGCGGTCCTCGGTGCACTTGCAGGCATCCTGAATATCCAAGGCACGCCTTACAGTGCAGGATTCGGGTTATCCGGCCTGGTCGGTCCGCTGAATTATATGAACCTTGCGGAAGGCGGCTGGAATGGCCGCAATATTGCAGTCATGATCAGCACATTCCTGGTTCTTCCGATTCTTTTGAATGTTGGTTTGCTGTACGTCTTCACACGCAAGCTGAAAATGATCAAAGCTGCTGATTACAAACTTGATTTCGAATAAAGAACGGATAGCACCGCAATAAATCAAAACCCAGCCGAGTGTGCATCTTCGGCTGGGTTTTATTGTTTTTCAAAACTATTGGATTGCCTTATTAATACAAGGATTCCAGCTCCACAGCAAGCCAACCGCGCACACTGTTGATCAGCCAAATCGCGTCATAATCTTCCAGCTCTTCTTTATGGATGATTTTTTCTTCGATCCGCTTTTGATCCAACAACTGCTGCCTGAAAGTGCCCGCCAGCAATCCGCAGGAAACCGGAGGCGTGAAAAATTGGCCGTCTTTTTCGAGAACGACATTACCGATGGTGAATTCTGTCAGTTGCTGTTTCTCATTCCATAATAAAACCGAAAACACATCATTCGGCAGCTTAGCGCTTGCCTTGTCATATACTTCACGATGCGTCGTTTTATGGAACAGGAACGGGTTTTTGCTGTCTGTCGCAGAGAGAGCCATTGCGCATTTGACAGGCTCTTCGATTGGAGCCGTTTTTTTCGCCTCCAGCTTCGTTATACCTTTGGCATCCAGCAACAACCGCACTTTATAGATGCCTGTCGGATGTTTTTCTGCAAGTTTTTTCAGTTCATTTTCGATTTCCTGAATATTTCCCGGGAAATCGAAATAAGCCGCTGAATCTTTGAGGCGAGCTAAATGGTATCGCAGCAACGGGTAGTTTCCATCTTCCAATTTCAAGGATTCCAACAGGCTGAACACCGGCCGCTTGGCTGTCAGCACTTCTGCTTTTGTCTGCAGCTCCCGGTATTCCCCTTCAAGAGTCGAATCCCAGGTGATGCCGCCTCCCACGCCATAACGCGCTATCCCCTTTTCCTGGTCAATGATGACTGTCCGGATGGGCACGTTGAAGATGGCGTCTTTGTCAGGAGTAATAAAACCGATAGCCCCGCAATACACTTCCCTTGGTGTCTGTTCCAATTCGGCTATGTAGTTCATCGTACTGATCTTCGGTGCGCCGGTAATAGATCCGCATGGAAATAAGGCCTGAAACCAGCCGAGGATAGTTGTTGCTTCATCCAGTTGAGCCCCTATGGTCGATGTCAGCTGATGAACGGTCGGATAAGTTTCCACCGTAAACAGCGGATCCGCTTTAACCGTCCCCCGTTTGGCTAATCGGCTCATATCGTTTCGAAGCAGATCAACGATCATCAAATTTTCAGCCCGTTCTTTTTCAGAAGCCTGCAGCTCCGCGATCCTTTCACGGTCTTCCTGAGTTGTGCGTCCCCTTGGAGCCGTGCCTTTCATGGGTTTCGCCGTCAGCTTTCCTGACTGTACTTTAAAGAACAGCTCCGGAGATGCCGACAGTACACGGAACCGGCCTAGATTCAGATACGCACCGTAGTCGGCCTGCTGATTTCTTGCCAATTGGCGGTAGAATGCCAGGCCGCTGCCCGTAAATTCCGCAACGAGTCGTTCCGTATAATTCACCTGATAGGTATCGCCTTCTTCAATCGCCTGCTTGATCCGCTGAATTCCTGCTTTGTACTGCTCCACGGAACTCGCCATTTTCCAATCCGAAACGCGGTAAGGCTGCTGTTCTTCTGGAATCGAAAAGCTTTTTTTCGGTTCATCGAAAATACCGAACCAGACAAGTGGCATCTCGCTTCCCGTCTGCACGTGCATTTCCGGATGAAAAGCCGGAGCTGCTTCATACGAAACATAGCCTGCTGCATAGAATCCTTCACCAACCGCCTTTTCCACCTTCTCCAGAATTGCCGGCACTTCTGAAAGCGTGCTTGTTTCAAGAACCTCTAAAGGTTCACTGAACAGGAGCGGTTCAATTCTTCCATCTTCATTTCGAAACTCATACACTAGGTAAGGGTTTTGCATGTCCAGCACCTCCCTCATTATCTTCTTTCCACTGCATTGCAGAGTCATAGCTGTTCTTCAGCATATTGAAACCCTCTGCAGTCAATATCGATTCTGGATGAAACTGTATGCCTTCAACCGGCAGATACTGATGACGGACTGCCATAATCGCGCCATCTTCTGAACGGGCAATTACTGACAGGCAGTCAGGCAGTGGTTCTTCCGCTACCAAAGAATGATAGCGGGTCACTGTTGTCGGATTGGGGATCCCTTTGAACAGCCCTTCGCCCGTGTGCGTCAACACGGACACTTTCCCGTGCATGGGCTTGCTTCCTTTACCGATCCGTCCACCGAAATGCTCGATGATGGTTTGGTGCCCCAGGCAAACACCGAGTACGGGAATCTGTCCGCTCAGCTCTTCCAGCACTTCCTTGCTTGCCCCATCAGCAGCCGGACGCCCCGGGCCGGGTGACAAGACAATCAGGTCCGGCATATATGCCTCTATTTGCTTTGCAGTCAATTCTCCATTCTGAAATACCAAAACGGCTGGATCCAATTGCTCAAAATAATGAACCAGGTTATAAGTGAATGAATCCTGGTTATCGATGATGATGATCATGATGGACACCTCTTAATTTCACTTTATTTAGATCTGACAGATGCTCCTATTATACGCTGTGGACTGGCGAAGATGGAAATTTCACAGAATCAGAAGCGACTCTCTGGCTTCAAATTATTAGCCAATAAAAAAACCGCCTTTCGACGATTTTGTGTCTTACTATCCGCTATACATAAGGTGAAGTATCGGTCGCCGCAATTGCCTGGCTTATTTTTTCAGCACTGTCCTGCAGAATCGGCAAAAATTCTTCCCGTAACGTTTCTTTTGATGTTCTTCCGGCATGTGCGGAGCAATTGATCGCAGCGATGACTTTGCCTGTTTTATTGCGCAGCGGTACAGCAATAGAGCGCAGCCCTTCTTCAAATTGCTGATCTACCCCGCCCCAGCCGCGCTCGCGCACTTCAGCAAGGGTTTGGCGCAATTGCTCTTTGTCCGTGATGGTCTTGCTTGTAAACTGTTCAAAATCAATGGCATCCATATACGTCTCCAGCTCTTCCTCCGGCAAATAGGCGAGCAGCACATGCCCCATCGAAGTGGCATAGGCCGGAAGACGGGAACCAACGTCCAAGTTGATGGACATGATGCGCTTGGTCGAAACCCGCGCCACATAAAGAACATCGGTGCCGTCCAAAATAGAGATCGAACACGATTCTTCCGTCTTCGCTACAAACTCCCTCATAAATGGATGAGCCAAGCTCCAGGTATTATTCGATGACAGATAAGCGTAACCCAGCGATAAGGTCCGCGCCGTCAGCGAATACGTATTATTTTTAGATTCTGCAAATCCCAGATGTTCCAACGTTAAAAGGA
Organism: Planococcus sp. BI3; assembly: GCF_056680115.1. Lineage (NCBI taxonomy): Bacteria > Bacillati > Bacillota > Bacilli > Caryophanales > Caryophanaceae > Planococcus > Planococcus sp. BI3. The sequence goes on along the minus strand of NZ_CM155266.1, from coordinate 2,829,039 downwards.
TCCTGCGCGCTGTCGGACGGCTCAACCCTGTTTTCTTTGCTACTGCGCTTACGGTAAGAGACCGGTCCTGCTGTGAAAAAGCCTGGATGACCTGCAATCCCCGGTCCAATGATTGAATATAATCTCCACTATTTTTAAAATTGTCTGATTCTTTTGTTGACAAAACCACTACCTCCTATGCTAAGATGACATTGTACGCATTACGATACATTGTACGCTTATCGTACAACAATTATCTGCCACTGGCAAGCATTATATTTTTTACCGGTTGTGAAGGCGGTTACATTCACGGCTTCACACTTAAAATACCATCCCATTATTAGGAGGAATTTAAGATGACAGAAAAAACGGTTGTAAACGAACGCGTATTGGGAGCTTATGAAGGGTTTGTTAAGCATTTGAAGAATTTCCTGGATGAGCAGCAATTCAACCATGAAGAATACACGAACTTCGTCAAATGGGCCGATCGCTTAGGACGCAGCGGAGAGATTCCTTTGTTTCTTGATGTTTTTGTGGAAACCCATGTACTGGAATCGAAATACAAAAATTCACCAGGAACCGAACCTTCCCTGCTTGGACCTTATTACGAAGAAGGCTCTCCTGTTCTTGAGGAATCACCATTTGTTATGCCTATGAGAGAAGATGAGCCAGGCGACAAATTGACTTTCCGCGGAAATGTAAGTTCGATCAATGGACCATTAGCCAAAACAAAAGTGGAATGGTGGCAGGATGATGCAGATGGCTTGTATTCAAACTACGACTCGCCTGCGCCGGACTTTAATTTGCGCGGCCAGTTCCATACAGATGAAAACGGTGATTTTGAAGTACATTCAATCGTACCGATCCCTTACCAAATTCCGACGAGCGGCCCGACTGGTGAATTCACTTTTGCAGCCGGCTACCACGCATACCGTCCAGCTCATATCCATATCAAGTTTGAGCATGAAGGACATGAGACCTTGATCACGCAAGTATTTTTCGAAGGGGATGAATGGCTGGAGACAGATGTTGCCGGCGGCGTCCGTTCTTCTCTCCTAACGAAGCTTGAAGATAAAGGCGATCATAAAGAAGCATCATTGAACTTTGTCATGAGAACTAAATAATCTGCCAAAAAGCTGCCGGGATCCTCCTGGCAGCTGATTCTTTTTAATACAGGAACTGACAAATATGAACTGGAGTGGATGTAAGTGGAACTTTACAAAGTGGAGGTCAATGGAAACGAAATTCAAGTAGCCGATTACCCAGGAGAAGGAGGGACCATCATCGCCATACACGGATTAACCGGGACGCATAAGAATATGCATTATTATGCCGAACAGTTTAAAGGCGATTACCGGTTTATCTCGGTAGACCTCCGTGGCCGCGGCAATAGTGCGGCAGCGGATCTCGACACCTCCATCTTCAAGCACGCCGAGGACATTTTAGGCTTGATTGAAGAATTGAAGATCGTCAACCCGATCTTGCTCGGCTATTCGATGGGTGCTTTCATTTCGGCGATTGTCGCCAGCCGGCTGAAATCAGTCAAGGCGCTGATCTTGCTCGATGGCGCCGCCAAAACGTCCGAACACCAAAGAGGGATTGTCCAGCCATCCCTCGGGAGAATCAGCCGTGAATTTACTTCCAAACAGCATTACACGGAAGAAATCCAGAAAATATACGCAAATCTTGGAATTGAGTGGAATGAAGTATTGCAGGAAACGGCGGAATACGAAGTCGGCCCCGCAAACGGCCATTGGGAAAACAAAGCCACTGAGTCCCGCATCGTGGCAGATTTCGATAGTTTTTATTCTTTCGATCCGGCAGAAATCTGTCCGCAGATCGAGTGTCCGGTCCTGCTGGTTTACGCGGAAGGCAATATTGGGTCGATGCCGCCTCTCTTCTATCTGTCCGATTATGATGAGACACAAAAATACACCAAAGGGATCAAGACAGTCGTTTCAGGCGCCAACCATTACACCATGGTATTCGAACAACGCGAAGAGATTCTGCAGGCAGCCCAAAGCTTCCTGGAAGAATTGTAAAAAAGCATCCTGCAAAGGGGTGTACGGGGGGAAATAGTATATGAAGTATTCATTGACCACATTAAACAAACGCATGTGGAAATCGCATAAGCAAACAAAAGATCTGCTGACAATGGCAGAGCTTCGCAATTCCGGCGGTGCTGGGGTGGCAGCCGCGGAGTTTCCCGGAAAAGATTCTGCAGCTCCTGCAAGTGAAAAAACCAAACCAAAAAAGTCCTATAATTTATCCCAAAAAATCGGGCTATTTTTAGGCCCTGCTTTATTTCTGCTGATCCTGTTCTTGCTGCCGCTTCCTGGACTCAGCACGGAAGGCCGGGCAGTATTGGCCGTAACCGCTTGGATGGCCGTCTGGTGGATCCTTGAAGCAATGCCGCTTGGCATCACTTCGTTGATGCCGCTGGTTCTTTTGCCTTTGCTGCAGACAGTCGAGGCCGGCGTTGTCGCTTCCAGCTACGGGGATAACCTGATCTTCCTGTTCATCGGCGGATTCGCCCTTGCTTTGGCGCTGGAACGCTGGAACCTCCATGAACGAATCGCCTTGTCCATCATCAGTGCAGTAGGCGCCAGTACGTCAGGCTTGGTGCTCGGCTTTATGCTGGCAACAGGGTTCCTGTCGATGTGGGTTTCCAATATGGCTACGGTCATGCTGATGATCCCGATCGGTTTGGCGATCATCGCGAAAGTCGTCACTTTAATGAAGGAAGATGACGTCTATACGAAAGAAGAAGAAACGAAATTCACCAAATCCATCATTTTTGCCATCGGTTTCGGTGGAACAATCGGCGGCAGCGCCACGTTGATCGGGACGCCGACGAACTTGGTGCTTGCGGGACTGGCCAGTGAGTTACTAGGCTTTGAAATTTCCTTTGCCCAGTTCTTCATTTTCGCCTTTCCATTAGTAGCTTTACTGATGATCGTATCAATTTTCTATATTACAAAAATCGCCTATCCAATGAAAGTTAAAAATATCCGAAACGGCAAGCAATTTGTGGTTGACCGTAAACAAGAACTTGGCAAAATGAGCTATGAAGAAAAAATCGTCTTGACGATTTTCAGCCTGACCGCTTTTATGTGGATGACAAGAACTTTTATCTGGAGCGACATCATTCCAGGATTGAGCGATACGATGATTGCGATGGTTGCGGCCATCCTTCTCCACTTGATCCCAGCTTCAGGCGATTCGGGAGACCGGATTTTAAATGGCGATTCGTTGAAGAACATGCCTTGGGGCGTTCTGCTGTTGGTCGGTGGCGGTCTTGCACTGGCATCCGGCTTTAATGGCACGGACCTGGCTTCTTGGATCGGCAGCCAATTGCTGTTGCTTGAAGGCACTTCCTACCTGCTGATTCTTGCTGTTACTACCTTGCTTGGCATCGCCATGACACAAGTGACGCCGAACACCGCGACGGTGACCATTTTGGTGCCGATCACTGCCGCGCTCGCTTTGGCGATCGATGTCCATCCGCTGCCGTTGATGACTGCCGTCGCGATGGGTGCAGGCTTTGCATTCATGCTGCCGATTGGTACGCCTTCCAACGCCATCATCTTTGCAACCGGAAAAATCACGATGATCGATATGCTGAGAAAAGGTTCCGGACTGACGGTTCTCGCTTTCCTTCTCATCGTTGTATTCGTCTACTTTATCCTTCCGGTCGTTTTTGGCATCAACCAGCATGAATATCCAGACAGCTTAAAATAAATGAAAAACCAGGAGTGATAGTATGAGCAAAGCGTTAGATTATTTCAAAGAAGTGTACGATGAGGTGCCTGGATGGGTCCAGAAGATGCACGATTACAGCCCGGCGGTATTGGACACCTATACAGGAATACGCGGGGAAATCATGCAGGACGGTACTTTGTCCCGTAAGGAAAAAGATGCTTTGATCGCCAGTATGAACGCAGCGCGCCTGTATTCCCGGAGCATGCTGTTCCATACAAAAGGCGCCATCGACTTTGGCTATACCGTACCGGAACTGGCCGAATTTTTCCTGACTGCCTACTTGTACAAAGGTGACAAAGCCTTAGCATTGGCACTTGAAGCGGTCTCCTATGCGCTCCAATTGCAAGGGAAAACAGGGACGCTGCCGGACCCGGCTCCCGAACAGGCAGCTGATTCCCTGAAGACTATCATTGACTGGCTGGACGGCGAAGATACGCTTTATCTGGAAGAAACAGTGGCGCTCATCCGCTCCGGAAACCCTGAAGATATTCAAGCCAAGATTTTGGGAGATGGGCTGTTGTCCTCCCGTTTGAAGCATTTGAACATGGCCGGCAATTTTATCGTGGAACTGAACGGCAAAGGCGCGGCCCCTTGGATGGACAAGGCGCGGACTGCCGGCGCATCAGAGGCGGATCTGGCCGATATCGGCTACATCTGCATCCTGACTGCCGGCATCCCTGCCTGGTTCGAATTGAGCGACTCATTGAAAACAACCGAATAATCACCGAATGGAGGATTTCAGATGACAAAAATACAGCACGATATCACAAAAGCTCTGGAATGCATCAAATCTGGAGACACGGTCCTGGTCGGAGGCTTCGGCCTGATCGGCGCCCCCCTTACATTGATCGAGGGGCTGACGGAACGCGATGTCAGCGACTTGACCATCGTCAGCAATAACCTTGGCGAATCCGGCAAAGGACTGGGGATTCTGCTCAATCAAAATAAAATAAAAAAAGGCATCGGCTCTTATTTCACCAGCAACCGCGATGTCGGCGACAAATACCAAAAAGGTGAAATCGAATTGGAGTTGCTTCCGCAGGGCACACTCGCTGAATCACTCCGTGCAGGCGGTGCAGGCCTTGGCGGCTATTATACAACGACAGGCGTCGGTACGGATTTGGCGATCGGCAAAGAAGAGCGCGAAATCGATGGCATTTCCTACATTTTGGAGAAGGCCATCCGTGCAGACGTCGCCTTGATCCGCGCCCACAAAGCGGACACACTGGGGAACCTGGTCTACTACAAAACGGCGCGCAACTTCAACCCGTTGATGGCTACGGCAGCGAAAATCGTCATTGTCGAAGTGGATGAAATCGTTGAAGCGGGCGCATTAAACCCTGAAGAAGTGGTGACTCCCTTCATCTATATCGATACGATCGTCAAAGCACAGCAAGTGTTGACGAAAGAAGGAGTGGTGGCTGTATGACTGTCCAACTGAACAAAACAGAAATGCAACACGGCATTGCCAAGCGCGTCGCACAGGAACTCGCTGGCCCGTGCATCGTCAATTTGGGCATCGGAATCCCGACTTTGGTTGCCGAGTATATGACTGAAGACAATATTTATCTTCACACGGAAAACGGACTGCTTGGTGTCACCGATGTGGATGATGAAGCGATCGATCCCAATCTGGTCAATGCCGGCAAACTGCCGGTCGGCGAAGCCGTTGGCGCTTCATTTTTCAACAGCTCGGATTCGTTTGCCATGATCCGCGGCGGCCATGTGGATGTGGCGATTCTCGGTGCCCTTCAGGTGGATGAAACCGGCGTGATCGCCAATTGGGCGGTTCCCGGCAAGAACATCATGGGTGTCGGCGGTGCGATGGATTTATTGGTCGGAGCGAAAAAAGTGTTTGTGACGATGAGCCATACCTCAAAGGACGGCAGCTCCAAACTATTGAAAAGATGCACTTATCCGATCACTTCTACACGCCAAGTCGATATGATCTTTACAGAACTGGCGGTATTCAAAGTGAACGCCGGCCAATTAGAGCTGGTGGATTTGATGCCTGGCGCAACCATTGAAGAAGTTCGTAAAAAAACCGAAGCAGCCTTTATAGAATAGAAGAAAGAGGGTTTGTACACATGAAAATACGTTCATTTGACGTTTATATAGTCGATTTGCCGACCATCCGGCCGCATCAACTGGCGATGCATACCATCGTCTCGCAGACAATCCTGCTCGGTTGCGCTACAGACGAAGACGGACGTGAAGGCTGGGCGGAAGTCGCCACTATCGGCGGCGCTTCCTATGGCGAATCCACGCCGGAAGCGATCAAAGCCAATATTGATGCTTACATCGCGCCTTTGGTCATTGGCCAGGATCCAATCCATTTCGATAAGATCATGAACGATGTATCAAAGCTCGTACGCGGCAATTACTTCGCCAAAGCCCTGGTCGAAGGAGCGATTGTCGACCTGGCAGCCAAAAGCAAAAATATCGCGGCCTTTGAGTTGTTCGGCGGGCAGATCCACAAATCACTGCCGATTGCCTGGACACTGGCAAGCGGCAATACGGAAACCGATATCGAAGAAGCGCAGGAAATGCTCGAGAAAAAACGCCACAACATCTTCAAGCTGAAGATTGGCAAGGGCGACCCGTACCAAAACGTGGAACATGTCCGGAAAATCAAGCAAGCACTCGGCAATCAGGCGCGTTTGACGGTCGACATCAATCAGGCATGGGACGAAGATACATCGAATTACTGCATCGCTTCTCTTCAGGATGCCGGTGTTTCAATGGTCGAACAGCCGCTGCAGGCTTGGGATTTCGAAGGCATGTCACGTTTAACCGCTAAATTCACCGTGCCGATCATGGCAGATGAAGCGGCAACCAGCATCCAGGACGTTTTTCGGATCGCCAAATACCGTGCCGGAAATTCCATCGCGTTGAAACCCTGCAAGCATGGCGGATTGACACAGACGAAAAAAGTAGCCGGCATTGCAGAAGCCGCGGGACTCGGCCTTTACGGCGGCACCATGATCGAATCGAGCCTCGGTACTGCTATGTGCGCCCAGTTGTACGCCACGTTGCCTGAAATGAAATTCGGCACCGAGATATTTGGTCCGTTATTGTTCAAAGACACTCTCACAGCCAACGACATCCGCTTTGAGAATTTTGAGGTCATTGTGCCGGACGGTCCCGGCTTCGGCATGGAAATCGACAAGGAAAAAGTGAAGCATTACGCACGCAAGTTCCAGTCAGAAACGGAGATGACGATTTGAAAAATACAGTGATAGTAGATTCAGTCCGCACCGCAATCGGCAAGCTTGGCGGCGGCATCGGAAACGAAACGGTCGACTTTCTAGGTTCTCACGTCATTGAAGAATTGCTGCGCCGGACTCAATTGGACCCTTCCGCTGTGGAAGAAGTCATTTTAGGGCAGGCTAAACAAAGCGCCGATGTTTCCAACTTGGCCAGAGTCGCTATGCTGCGCGCAGGCATCCCGGCTGAAGTGCCGGGCTATACCATCCACCGCCAATGCGGTTCCGGCGTGCAGGCTTTGAATTCAGCTGCCCAGCAAATCCAGACAGGCCTCAGCGATATCATCATCGCTGGCGGAGCCGAATCGATGAGCACTGCCCCTTATTATGTCAATAATGTACGATTCGGCACAAAATCTGGAGACACCCTGCTGAAAGATCCGAATACGGCAAGCCAGCCGGGATCGCAGCCACGTGAGATTTACGGCGAACTGAACATGGGCATCACTGCCGAGAACGTCGCGGACAAATACGGCATCTCGCGCCAGCAGCAGGATGAATTTGCTCTGGAAAGCCAGGAAAAAGCCGCCAACGCTATTTCAAAAGGTTATTTCGAAGCCCAGATCGCTCCTTATCCGGTAAAAACGAGAAAAGGCGTCATCGAGTTCAAAACGGATGAACATCCGCGCGAAACGACGCTTGAGAAATTATCGCTCTTAAAGCCGGTCTTCAAAGAAGGGGGCACTGTTACGGCAGGCAATGCCAGCGGACGGAATGACGGAGCTGCGGCTCTACTCGTTATGTCGGAAGGTGAAGCCCTTAAGCGCGGTTATCAGCCAAAAGCACGCATCCTTGCCCAGGCTTCTGTCGGCTGTTCTCCTGAGCTGATGGGTATGGGTCCTGTACAGGCAACGTTCAAGGCCTTGAAACAAGCCGGATTAAAGGTGGAAGACATCGATATCGTCGAATTGAACGAAGCTTTCGCCTCCCAATCTGTCGCCTGCATCAATGAACTGGGATTCGATCGCAGCAAGGTCAATCCGAACGGCGGCGCGATTGCCATGGGCCACCCCATCGGAGCAACGGGTGCGATTCTGTTGACGAAATTAACACACGAGCTGGAGCGCACCGGCAAAAAATACGGTTTGGTGACGCTTTGCATCGCCGGTGGAATGGGCATTGCGACGATTATTGAGAATGTGAACGCATAAACAGAAAAAGGCAGAAGCCCGGAAAAGAATCAGGCTTCTGCCTTTTATTGTGCTTTGAATTGATTCGCTAGCTGCCTCTCAAACTCTGCATTTCATCAAAAAGGCTTTCGTTTCCTCTGTCGGTTTGGCCTTCCGGTTTCCCATCAGCTTTTCGACACGTGCCACCATCTTCTGGCCGATTCCTTCTCCGCGAAATGAAGGAACCACCGAAATGTGATGGATAGTGAAACTTTCATCATCTTCTACCTGAACACCGATCGCCCCGACATAATCTTCGCCTTCTTTCCAAAGGAAAAGCTGCCAGTCGGGACGTTCATTATATCGTTCCATCGTTTTTTTCAGTTGTTTGACATTTCGCTCCTGCGGCATAAAGGACAACAGCCCCATAGCGATTTTTTCATGTGATTGTTTGTATCTGTTCAGCATAGGCATCCCCTTTCTTCAGCGATTGCTTAAATTAATGAGCTTTGCTCAATGGCATCGAAAGCGGCAGACAGCCTGGCAGCAAAATCTTCAGGGGCTTCTTCTGAAGACAAAGTGACGCAAATGATGTCCGGATTGCTGTCCATACGATGCTGATAGGTGTTCGGCAAGGGAATTGGATGCTGGTGGAGTGCATCGATAAAGAGAGTCAGCTCCTTTGGCAATAGGAATATCTCTGCTTGATTGAATGCTTTTCCATTATCTTTGAGGTTCTTGAAGGAAATGTCATGGTCTAAAGCACAGGTGAAGTTTTTGCCATAAGAAGAAATATTGATGATCCTTTTTCTTTTGATCAAGCATTCTCCTGCCTGCAGTTCTACTTCGGCGTTCATCAGCATGCCCACTTGTTCGGCCAATTGCTCTAATTGTTCCATCCCGCTCATCCTTTCTATTTTTTCCAGACGATACCATTAGATGTTAAAAACAGTAAATTTACACATAAAAACGCCGAAAAGAATCGAGAGACTCTTTTCGGCGTTGCCTACAGCACTAATGTCTGTCACATCCAGCCAAATTATTTATGGAATATTTGTTTTTTCTTTAGCTTTTAAACTGATGAAAATTGAGTCTTAAACGGAAACTCTAGTGTTTTCCGTTCGCCCCTAATTTATCATCTTCGGAAAGATAAGTAAAATATTTGATGTGAATTTTCTGACAAATACCACACCATGGATTGCCGTTTCCATTCATCCACCCGCCGAAAAGATTGAATAGCCGGACAGCTTATCCCATATTTTTCTATACCCCTTTACTGGAATAAAACACTCTTGCTCCAAAATAAAAATCCGCCAAGCGGCGGATTTAAATCTTGCTTTGTTGGTAGTTTCTAAAGGACAGCATTTAATCTTCCTCTTCTTCTTCAGAATCCTCATCATCAGACTCCGAGTCATCCGTATTGGACTCTTCTTCATTCTGCATTTCCGAATCTTCATTGTCTTCAGCAGGCTCATCGTTGCCGCATGCAGCGAGTATCCCGATTGATAAAAACCCGGCAACTCCAAGCTTCAGCCATTTTCCTTGTACCATTTGCACCGCTCCTCAACATATTAGTATATAGTCATTCATACCCTTTGTTTTGAGAGGAAAACCTTGGGATAGCGGCCGGCGTGAACAGTTCCACCAATTTTTCGCAGCGGACGATATCACTGGTCTGCGGCAGCAATTCCACTTTGAGGGTCGCAACCAGCTGGGTCTTCACAAACAGCATGTCGCGAAAGCGGTCAACCGCGCCGCAAAATTCGGCAAAAAAGCTGTCTCCGGTGCCGAAAACCGCTGTTTGGAGCTCTTTTCTGTCCAATTTCTCGATGGCTTGGTACAAAGCGTGCATTTCTTCCGGAATTTCGCCGCTCCCCCATGTATAGGTGCCGATCAATACCACATCACAACCGGACAGTTTGGACAAAGGAAATTCTTCTACACGGTACAGATTCGTCTCAAGACCCTGGCTCAATGCAGCCTCCTGCAGCATCTCCGCTAACTGCCACGTGTTGCCGGTGACAGAAGCATAGACGATTGCCAGCTTCGGGCTAGAGTTCGTCAAAGCCATTCGACTGCGACACCTTCGTATAGGTCCGTGATTTCTGTTCGAAAAAGTCGGATTTCGTATCGTTCATCATATCGTCTCCAAAAACTTGGATCCACGGCATCGGATTGCTGCGCTCTTCGTAAAGATTGTCCAATCCCAACTGGCGCAGCCGTTTATTGGCCAAATACTCCACATAACCGGCAAACTCCTCCAGATCCAGTCCCTCGATATCCTCCAGAATATAATGCGCCCATTCTTTTTCAAGCGCCACTGCCCGGTCGATGGTCGTGTAGATGTATTGGATATTTTCGTCCGTGTTCAATTCCGGATTTTCCGTCAACATGATGCGGATAAACTGGGCAATAAAATACGCATGCTGCATTTCATCGCGCTGGATATAGCTGATCATCGTGCTGGTCTTCAGCATTTTCTGCTGGCGTGCCAGATGATAGAAAAAGGCAAAGCCGGCATAGAAATAAATGCCCTCCAGGTTAATGGAGTTGACGCTCAGCTTGAACAGGTTTTGCGGCGTCGGATTTTGGCGGAACTCCTCGTAGGCATCCAGGATCAGATCGTTGCGTTTTTGGACAACCGGATCGCTTTTCGCCTGGTTGAAGCGTGCATTCTGCTCACTGACCGAGACCAGCGAACTCAAGATGTAGGAATACGACTCGGTATGGACCGCTTCCTGTTGCGAAATGACCGCAAAAATGGCCTTGAAGCTGGAATCCGTGACATAATCCATGGCCTGGCTCATCGTCGGGGTCTGCAGGCTGTCGAGTGATGCCAGCTGCGTATTGATGCGCAAAAAGACATCCCTCTCCACATCGCTCAAGCTGTCCCATTGCTTGATATCGTCTTGCATATTGATTTCCTGCGCTTTCCAGAAGTTGGCCAAAAGTGCCTGGTACAGATCATACATCTGCGGATAGGCGATATCGTTCCAGTTCAGCAAGCCCGAAGACTGGCCATTCAAGACGCCAGTCGATTTGTTCGGGTGCTCCGGATTCAATAATTTAATCTTCGTCAACGGTTCGTGTATAGTCATCGGAATCCTCCTTTAGCTTTGGCACGCTTCGCATTCTTCAATTTCCGCCTGTGACGTGCTGCGGACGTAATAGGTCGTTTTCAGGTGCTGCTTCCACGCTTCCAGATGAAGCTCCAGCAATTCTTTCGCTTTGATGGTATGCGGCACATAAAAGTTAAAGCTGATGGACTGGTCGATATGCCGCTGCCGCGCTGCGTTTTGGCGGATACTCCATTTCTGGTCCAGCACGTGTCGTGCACGGCGGTAATAATCGTATGTGTTGTGGTCCAAATCAGGCGCCGTCACCTTGAACTTGAAATTCTTTTTCTCTTCCGCGTATTCAACAGCGTAAAGGGGATCGATGCCATCTGTTGAACCGCCGATTTTGGCAGTAGACGAGTTCGGCGCGACGGCCATCATCCAGCCGTTTCGGACACCGTTTGTGGCCACTTCCTGCTGCAATTGCTCCCAGCGTTCACCGCTGTAGTTGCGGCGTTCAAAATACTCGCCGGTCTGCCATTCAGAACCTGTAAATTTGCTGAAGGCTCCTTTTTCTTCGGCCAGCTGCATCGAAGCGCGGATGGTCTGATAAGCGATTTCCTCGTATAGCGAATCCGCAAATTCCACAGCCTGCTCGGTTTCCCAATGGATGCCTTCAAGCGCCAGGAGGTGGTGCCAACCGAAAGTTCCAACGCCCACCCCACGATATTTTTTATTGGTCGCATCGGCCTGCCCGACGGAAATGGTATTCAAGTCGATGACGTTATCCAGCATACGCACCTGGACCCGTATCACCCGCTCCAGCACGTCGGCTTTGAACGCTCTTGGCAAGTTGATGGATGACAGGTTGCAGACAACAAAATCGCCCGGCTTGCGGACCATGACAAGGTTGCCGTCTTCATCGGTGTATTCTTTCATGATGGTGGTAGCTGACATGTTTTGCATAATTTCCGTGCACAAATTACTACAGTAAATCGACGTCAGCCCTCTTCCTCTGGTGTGCTTGTTCGGGTTTTGGCGGTTCACTTCGTCCCGGTAGAACATATACGGCGTGCCGGTTTCGAGCTGCGACACCATGATGCGCGCCATAATCTCCATCGCCCGGTAAGTTTTGCGCGGCAATAGTGGGTGATCCACAGCTTCCTGGTATTTGTCGCTGAAGTATTTCTCATCGGTTTCATCGTAAAAATCTTCAAGCCCGAGCGCGTTGCCGTTTTCGTCTTTCCAGCCCATCACCTGCTTGATCTGGTGCGGACAGAAGGTATGCCATTCACCGATGCTGCGGCCTGTTTCGTCTTTTTCCTGCAGCCGTTCCATGAACAGATCCGGGATCGACACGCCGGTGAAAATATCATGCGCTTTGCGGCGTTCATCGCCATTATTAGTCTTCAGGTCCAGAAATCCATTCATGATGTCTTTATGGAAAACATCCAGGTAAATCGCTACTGCGCCTTGGCGCTGGCCCAGCTGATCGACGCTGACCGCCGTATCATTGACCAGGCGGATCCATGGCACGACGCCTGATGAATTGCCCTTGAACTTTTTGATATCCGAGCCCAACGCCCGCACTTTTCCGTAATAGATTCCGATGCCGCCCCCGTCTTTGCTGAGGCGGGCAATGTCCCAGTTGTTCAAATAAATGCCGTCCAATGAATCATCAACGGTATCGATAAAGCAGGACGACAATTGGCCGAAGCTCTTGCCGGCATTCGACAAGGTCGGTGTCGCCACTGTCATATACAGATGGCTCATGGCCCAGTATGCTTCTTTGACCAGTTCCAGCCGCTGCTCTTTCGGCTCGTTTTGCATCAAGGTCATCGCGATGACCAGGAAACGCTCCTGCGGAAGTTCGAACAAGCGCCCTTCATAATCTTTCGCCAAATAGCGGTCTGCCAGCAGGAACAAGCCAATGTAATTGAACAGCAGATCCCGCTCCGGATCGATTTCAGTGCCCAGTTCAGCGATTTCTTCTTTCGAATAAGCAGCCAAAAGCTCTCCTGAATAAATGCCGATGCTTGTAAGTTCGTTAATAAGGCCATAGAAATCACCGTATTTCTCTGAAGCGGAAAAGTTCCGGCTGTCTGCAGCTTTTCCATACAAGTCGCCGGCATACAATTCAGCTGCCACATACGTCCAATCCGGCTCATCCATGGTGATGCGGTTCAGCGCATACAGCAGGGATTGTTCTCCTTTTGCCTGTCCTGCCAATTTCGCCGCCCGTTCCAGCAGTTCCCGTGTATCCAGTCCGTATACTTCTGTTGCGCGTTGCAACGCTCTTTCCACTGCATTTATTTCTGTTTCTTCGATTTTCAGATTCATATCAGCACAACTCCTTTGCGTATTCGTTCACTTTCATGCGGCGCTGTTTCCGTTCCTGTGCGCTTTTGAATAGTTTTTCTTCGGCTGGCGTTTCCGGAATTACTCCGGTTACTGGCGTCGGCTTGCCTTCGCTGTCGACTGCCACCATCGTCAGGATAGCCGTAGTCGTTAAACTTTTATCACCGGTTTCAATATGCTGGCATTCAGCTTTGACATACACTTCCATCGATGTTCGGCCTGTTGAAATGACGACCCCTTCTAAAATGAGAATGTCCCCCACTTTTGCAGAAGACAGGAAATTCACGGTGTCGATTGATGCCGTGACCACCGCTTTTCCGCTATGCCTCATGGCTGTGATCGCGGCAATCTCATCTATGTATGCCAATACGGTGCCGCCGAAAATGGTGCCCATATGATTGGTGTCTGGCGGCAGCACCAGCCTTGTCTGGATGGTTCTTGCTACGCCTGCTGCTAATGGTTTTGTCATCTGCAATCAATCCTCCATCTTTGTGTACAAGAAAAAATCCCATCCTCTCAGGGAGGATGGGGTTAGATACGCAGAATATCGGATGGAAGCAGCAGAAAACAGCTGTTCCACGCATAATACCTTCGTTATCCCTCTCAGCTCCCGGAGAAGATCATAAACTATAACGAAGGCAGGTCTCCTGGCTTGTGCGTCATCCTCTGCTATCTCCTTCCCGTCCATTGGACAGTGGATTGCGATAGTTCGTCAGCACTTACAGTTGCGGGAACAGCTCCGGCATTCCACCGGATTCCCTATTAAGCCTTTTCAGGCACCTTCGTTATTGGTTCTACTATATATAGTGAATAATTTTAGAAAATCACTAAATCTTGTATTCATAAACTATAAATCACTTTCAGCGCTTTGACAAGAAATTTCTCAAGCCTCTGGTTAAGTGAAGGTTTTATTTGATGGTCAAATACCGTTTGAGCGCCTGTTTCACCGTTCCCATGGTCGTCAATTGGCTGAAGTCCACACGTGCTTCAATTGCTTTCAAAGCCAATTCCGGACGGATTCCCGTGAAAATCAGTTGAATGCCGAGCAGGCGCATGATGTGATCGATTTTGTATAGAAATTCCGCTACGACATTGTCGATGTTGTAGATGCCGGATACGTCGACGATGAGGCAATTCAGGCTCTCCCCTTGAACTTTTTGCGGAATGATGTCGAGCAGCCGATTGCTTCGGTCTCCATCGACCGACCCTACAAGCGGCAATACAGCCAATCCGTCAATAATCGGAACGATGGGTGTTGATATTTCGTTTTTCAATTGCAGCAGGTCGCGTTCTGTTTGTTTCTGTTCGCTAATATCACGGATAATCGACTGGATTGCGACCGTCTCCCCGTATTGAACCGGATAGCAATATAATTCGACATCTGCTTCAGTCCCATTAAAGCGTTTTACTTTCGTCTCCATCAATCCTCCGATGGTGCGGTCTTCCATGCCTGTGCGGATGCGTTCCGTGATCAGTTCTTTATAGTCTTCAGTAAAAACATCCACGACATTCGCACCAATAAGAGCTGCTTGTTCAGCTTTGAGAAATTCTGCTCCTGGCTGATTTATATACAAGACTTTCTGATTTGAATGAATAATCGTCGTCTCATTCGAATACTCCGCTATCTGCTGATATATTCGTTCTTTTTCTAGTATGCTCAATTGTGTGACTGATGTTGCAGTTGGCATTTTCTTTCACTCCTTTTGGCTACGAAACTGCCTTTCCCCTCATTTTACACTTTTTCAGTAAAACTTTCAGCGTCTGGTCCTCCTCAGAAATATCTGAATCATTCTATTATTTACAGTTTTGTTTCAAGTCTTGTATACCCAAAAAATTATGCTATGATAAGAAATTGTGATTTGAACTATTTTTTGTTGTTTTTTTGGAAATACACTAACCTAAGGTTATAGCTTAATGGAGATGCAAGATGAAACAATTAACAGGAAATGCTTTTCACTACGGCTGGGTCATTATCGCGATAGCGGCCTTGTCCCAATTTTTCTCTGGTCCCGGACAAACCTATTCCAATTCCATCTTTATCGACTATTATATAGAAGAATTCGGCTGGAGCCGTTCGACCGTTTCCGGCATCTACTCGGCAGCCACATTAACAGCAGGCTTTCTGCTGTTTTTTGTCGGACGCCTGATCGACCGAAATGGTTCGCGGAAAATGGCGGTTGCCGTTTCCATCGCCCTGGCAGTCGCTTGCTTCTTCAACAGCTTCGTGACAAGCTTGGTCATGCTGTTCATCGGCTTCTTTTTTATTCGACTGCTTGGACAAGGTTCCATGGCACTTATCTCAAGCTCCCTCATCCCTCAATGGTTTGTCAAAAAAAGAGGCCGCGCCATCAGCATCGCCGCAATCGGCGGCTTGGTCAGTTCCGCCGCTTTTCCACTGCTGAACGTTTGGCTGATCGAGGCATTCGGCTGGCGCAGTTCGTGGCTGATTTTAGGGGTCCTCATCATTGTCTGCTTTACGCCGCTTGCCCTTTTCCTCATTCAAAATTCGCCCGAAGAAATGGGTTTATTGCCGGACAACGGCGATGCATATAAGAAAGAGTCCAAAATAAAACCCATCGAAGAAGTTAGCTGGACGGTGAAAGAAGCTTCAAAAACCCGTGCCTTCTGGCTCCTGTTGCTCTGTGCGGCCATTCCGGGGATCGTCAACACCGGCTTGACCTTCCACTTGGTGTCCATCTTTTCCGAAAAGTCCTTATCGCTTGAAACCGCAGCTGGGATTTTAAGCTTAACGGCATTGATCGGATTGCCGGTCACGTTCATCACCGGCCTCCTGCTGGAAAAGGTAAAGGTGCAGTATATGCTGACACTCGTTTTTATAGGTGAATTGCTGTCTTTATTTCTCCTGCAGAAAGCTGATTTCCTCGCCGCCGCCATCGTGTTCGGTCTGGTTTGGGGCGTCAGCATGGGGATTGAACGCATCGTCATGGCGGTCGTCTGGCCCAATTATTTCGGACGGAAACACATTGGCAGCATCAGCGGCATATCCATGGCCATGGTTGTCACGGGATCCGCTCTTGGCCCGCTGCCGCTCGGCATTGCTTTCGATGTGTTCGGCGGCTACGCTGAAATCCTCTGGGTGTTGATGATCTTCCCGCTTTTCGGAATCGTGGCAGCTTTGCTGGCAGATCCACCGCAAAAGCAGGCAGCCGTAAAAGAATCCTTATCCAAGAAAATTTACGGACCTGCCGAAAACCCTTTACTCGCGGAGTAGAGGGTTTTTTGATTCCACGGGAATAGAAGGCAATAAAAAAAGTTGCCCAATTGGACAACCCCTTACTTCTCTATCTCTGCATCGACCCATTCAGCTTCAGAAGCTCGTTCTTTTTCTGTTTTGGGTTCATCGGCTTTTTTATTGTTTTTACTGGTGTACGGCTTAAAACTTTTGGCTTTATTGGCGCCGGCTTTCCAGCGTGTCCAGCCTTTTTTGCCAGTTCCTTGGCCAGTACCGCTTTTCGTTTTTGCTTTTGCTTTGCTCATTCTAATCACTCCATTACTTACGATGATGTACAGCTTATCACATCAGAGCTCAGAGTGGAATAGAAAGGTTTTGCTATTGCTGGCCAAGCACTTTCTGGATGTCTTTTTCAAATGATTCGGGTTTGTCTTTTGGCGAGAAACGCGAAACGATGTTGCCTTCCTGGTCGATCAGAAACTTGGTGAAGTTCCATTTGATCCCGCTCGACAGGAATCCTTTTGTATTCTCCGTCAAATAGCTGAAAAGCGGATGCGCATCCTTGCCATTGACCTTAATCAGGTCATGCATGGGAAAAGTGACGCCGTAAGTCATGCGGCACGCTTCCTGCGCTTCTTCTCCGCTGGCTTTTTCCTGGCCGAATTGATTGGATGGAAAGCCTAAGACTACCAGTCCTTGATCTTTATAGTCTTCATACATTTTTTCCAGGCTGTCGAATTGGTCTCTAAGGCCACATTTTGTTGCCGTGTTGACAATCAGCATAGCCTTGCCTTTGTATTCGCTTAATGGATATTCTTCCCCGTTGGGCTTTGGTACGGCGATATCATAAATATTCATCCTGCATCACTCCTCATATGGTGATTCAAAACATTTCTACAGATCCATGGCCTTGAAAGAAGCATTCAGCTCTTTCAGGTTTTTCATCAAAGCGATGGCGTTGACGCCCATAAAGTTACAGCTGATAAGTTTATCAAAGACGGCCTGTTCGACCGCCTCTTGTTCACTTCGTGCTTTTTCCGTCAATGAAATCGTAAATGCGCGTTTATCGGTTTTGGACTGCTGCTTGATCAGCCTTTCCTGTTCGATCATGCGGTTGATGATGGGATTCAAGGTTCCCGTACCAAGCCCCAGCCGCTCCCCGATATTTTTCGTCAGCAGCCCGTCTTCTTCCCAGAGGACAAGAAGCACCAGATACTGCGGAAATGTCAGACCGAACGGCTCTAACGCTTTCGCATACATCTTCGAAAAATTACTGGAAGCTTTATAGACTTCAAAACACAATTGCTGTTCGAGTTTCGTCGGTTTTTCCATTTACATCTCACCTATGCTCATTATTAGAGAACGCTTATTTCCACATCCACTGACCCTTTGATCGCTTTTGAATACGGGCAGTACTGATGCGCTTTTTCTACATACTCGTGTTTTTTCTCTTCATCGATCCCCGTGATATCGACCACAAGTTTCACTGCCAGCTTAACGCCGCCATTGTCTTTGTCTCCGATCAACGCAACAGTCGCTGTCACTTCGCTTTTTTCTATCTCCACTTTACCAGCTTCCAAGACTAATTCCAATGCGCTGTTGAAGCATGCGCTGTAGCCAGCCGCGAAAAGCTGTTCCGGATTGGTTGCCGTTGTGGCTGAACCGCCAAGTGCCTGTGGTTTTGCTACATCCAAATAAAAAATATTGTCCGGCGAATAAACCGCACCGTCTCTCCCGCCTGTATTGATCATGGTAGTTTCAAAAAGTGTTTTCATTATATATATTCCTCCATCCATTTATTCCGCTTTTACGGTCCGTTATATTCCACTTTTCCAGCGGGAAATCCATTGACCGTAAAAGTCCGGTTGGTTCAACTAACAATCACTGGGATTCAGTAATTGTTTTTTATATCTTACACGATGTATATTACATTGAATCGTACCCGATGTAAATAAAGATGCTCACCTCTAAAAAAGACTCCATTCACCGTGCTGGCGAATGGAGTCTTTTCGTATAGATCGATTAGTTTCCGTCTGCCTAATAAATGAATGGAATCAAGCGTGCGCGCTTTTTCATCCATTGCTCATAATCCGGTCCGAACTTCTCGATAAGCAACCGCTCTTCGTAATTGATCCGCTGCAGCAGCGCCCAGGCCATCGCCACGCCGCCAAGGACCGCGGCAATCAAGCTGCCGAAAAACAGCGCCATCCCCAGAGTGATCAGCAGAAGCCCAGTATACAGCGGATGGCGCAGCTTCCGGTACGGACCGGTGCTGACGATTTCATCCCCTTCACGAACTGTAACGTAACGTGTAAATTGCGACTTCAGATGAATAATCCCCCAAAACCGAAGGAAAACCCCCATTGAAAGCAACACGATTCCCGCCACCTGACTGATCAAAGCCACAGTGGCGAACGGCCTCAACTCCTGCAAAACCTGTGCCACGATGATCGTACCAATCAAAGTAGCAAAAATCACGAAAAAAGTCCTTTTTTCCAAAGAATCGCCCTGGCCAACGCCGCGATTGCGGAAAAGCACGAATTCACTGATCCAAATCAAGCTTACCGCTGTAAAAATCCATTCGATGATGGTCATAGCACAAGCCTCAACTTCCTGTTCATTTACTTTCAATAGTATAGAACATTTTAAAATAATACAATTTCCATCCCCTGCCAAACAAGCTGAGATAAGCATAGGCAGCGGGGAATAGTCCGGCTGCTCTGACTCGTGTCCAAGCTTTGGGCTTTTGCGGGAATTTCGGCTGAACGACTGCAAATTTTCCTGAACGACCACAAATTTTTTTGAACGACTGCAAATCCGCCTGAGCGACCACAAAATCGCACAAGCGACCATAAATCCATAATGGATGCACCAGAAGCCGAAAAAAGCCCTTTGCCGATCCGGCAAAGGGCTTTTTCATACGATTTTATCCAAGTTTCCTTGAAAACTGATGCTTTCGCCTTCAGTTCACTCTTCTGTAGAAGAGATTTCAACCAGCATTGCAGTGAATGCGATAAAAACAACCATCAATGAAAGTACCATCGTGAACATTGTTCCTCAACTCCTACCAAGTTTTGAATCCTTCTGAGCCTGGTGGTGCATGGTGCATCATTTGGCTTACTGGAATTGCATAAGCGATTAGAATAAGTGCAACAGCGAGGCCGATCCAAATCCACCAATTTTCCAGCCATTTCGGTGTCCGGGACATGTCGCTTTCCGCCATTGGGAAATCGACCAGATCCTTCGGCTCGACAGCTTTAGGCGACAGGAACATCGTCATGACAACGATATAGATGAGAATCATCGCAGAGACGAAGAGAATACTTCCGCCAACTGCCATCGTGACGTGGTTCGTCAGGATGCCGTCAAACCACTCCATTGCGGCTGGGTGATCGTTATAGCCAGAATACGCTGTTCTTCTTGGTGCTCCGAGAAGGCCCAAAAGATGCTGCGCTGTTGACATCAAGAGCATACCAATTGACCAGGTGATGATTTGGACCAGTCCGAGAACTTTCATGGACTTGGTGAATTTTCTTCCCGTCAAGTAAGGAATCAACCAGAACGTCAATCCCATGAATGTCATGGCAACTGGCGTTCCAACCGTAATATGGAAATGCCCGACAATCCATAAAGTATTATGGACGACTTCGTTCAACTGGAAGCTTGCGTTGATAATTCCGCCAGCTCCACCAGGGATAAAGAACGCCATGGCAATGAAAATCGATGTGAAACGGATATCTTTCCAAGGCAATTTCGTAAACCAACCGAAGAGGCCTTTTCCGCCATTCTTGCGTCCAGCGATTTCAAATGTCGCGAACATCGAGAACGCCGTCATCAATGATGGCACGATGACCATGAACGTCAACACCACCTGAAGGAATTTCCAGAAGTTCGAAATACCCGGTTCTGTCAGCTGATGGTGGAATCCAACAGGAATGGAAAACAGGATAAAGAGTACAAAAGACAAACGGGCCAAAGAATCACTGAATACTTTTACACCCAGGATTTTTGGTACGATGACGTACCAGGCCATGTATGCCGGCAACAGCCAGAAATACACAAGGGGATGTCCGAAAAACCAGAACAAAGTACGGCTGAGTTCCACATCAATGGTATCGGTCCAGCCGAATGCCCAAGGAATGTATTGGAAAAGCACCGTTGCTACGACGCCCAGACATGCGATGATCCACATGATGATGGTCGTGATGGTCATGAAAGCGAATAACGGGCTCAACTGCCCTTTATTGTTTTTCCGCCATACTCGGTAATGGCCGACCAGCGCAAAACTGCTGATCCATGTTCCGATGATTACGAGAGCAAGCCCTACATAGTAAAAGCCACTTGCCTGAAGCGGTGCATAAAATGTGTACATGACGGAAGCTTCTCCCGCCACAATCATCACTGTCGCCATGACCGTTCCAAGCAAGGTTACCCAAAAGCCGATCCAGGAGAACAACCGGACTTTCGGCCCGAAGCTCCCGAGGCTTTTGCTCATACCAGTAATAAAGAAACCAAAAATGAAAAATGTCGTAAATACGAGTGCGAGTAAAACGCCGTGTGCCGTTAAAATCTGGTAATAGTCCAGCCAAGCCGGCAATTGAAGAGCATCATTGCGGATAAAAACCTGAAGCAGGCCACATAATGTACCGATTAAAAATGCAGCGTAAGCTACGCCGATATTCCATAAAGCGAGTTTTCGATCTTGCACAGCTATCATTCTTCGTACACCTCTATCTCTGTATACATCATATGGTGACCTGTTCCACAATATTCATTGCAAAGAATTAAATATGTGCCAGGTTCTTCAAACGTATAGGATTTTGTCGTAATCCGGCCTGGAACGACCATCATATTGACTTTTGTATTATCAATGGTGAAACTATGGACCACATCGGTGCTGGTCACTTTGAAAATAACTTCTTTGCCGACTGGAACTTTCAATTCCGGTGCCTGATATCCGAAGGCCATTGCTACAATTGTGGCTTGATAGGTATCGTCATCCAATTGGGTAACACCCGGATTATCAAATGGGGCCGTTTCATTCACTTTTTTGGGATCTATTGTTTCCATCCCTCCAGCTGGGGTGTGATCCTGAGAGAATGCGCTCACTCCGACCACGCTTAAAAATACAATCAGCGATGCAATACCGAACACCAGCCAAATTTTTTCATATTTATGAAGATGCATTTAAACCTACTCCTTTCGTCCTGCCTTAACGGGCTACGTATAATAAATAAACGGCGACCCACATCACAACGATGATTAGTCCCACTATAAAAACACTCACTAAAGTACCTTTTAGATTGGGCTCTGGCTCCCGGTTTTCCTGGTTCATTCCTCTTCACCTCTTATGCGTTTTGTTCTTATCTCCAGATTATGCTATCGCCCGGGGCGGCACTGTGACATTTCTCACAGTCACGCCTTATTTTTAACAGATTGACAAATTTTAGACAAAAAAAGAACCCGCCGCATGGGCAAGCTCTCCTGCTAATCAATTTTGCATAAATAAATGGGACAGTTTTCACAATTTGTCTCCGTTTTTAAATAGTCCGTATCGTACAGAAGGATTTTCCCTTCATTTAACGTCAGTTTGCCGTTTTTTTTCAAATCATTCAGCATGCGGTTGACCACTTCTCTCGTCATTCCGCAAAAATTCGCCAAATCCTGATTAGTCAACACCAGATCAATTAAAATCCCATTATCAGTTTGGACCCCGTAGCTGTTGGACAGCCTGAGCAAGGTTGAATACAGCGCACCTTTTTTGCCATGCAGCAGCAGATCCCGGAATTTCGTCTGGGTTTTCTGCTGGTCGATTCCCATCCATTTCATAAAGGCGATGGACAAGCGCGCATTTGACAGCAGGGCCTCTTCCAAATCATTTATTGAAATATGAAGACAGACCGTGTCTTCTATCGCACGGGCATCCAGCATATATTTGGGCGCGTCAGAAAAAATAGTCACTTCTCCCACCAGCTGGCCTGGACCACAGATTTTCAGCGTCAGTTCCCGGCCGTTCGGCGTCACTTTTTCGATCCGTATTTTACCGGAACGAATGATGAAGACCCCTCCGATAGCATCTCCTTCGTGGAATAAATAGCTATCTTTTTTTAATTCCTTAACCTGATGGCGTACTGACAGCAATTCTTCCATGCCCACCAATACATCCGTATTCCCTGTGCCGGTATTCAATTTACAGCCGCCTTTCCATATATCTGCCGAATTCTTCTCTTTCATTCATTTTACCATGAATATCCTTTTATTCGTGTGTAAATTCATCATTTTGACACCGTTCTCAAAAGAATGTGACAGATAAGAAGGAACTTACCGCACCCACAGCGAAGTTCCCTAGTATAGAGACGAGGAGGAATGCTGAATGACTTTAAAATATTCCAATATATTGGTAGCAGTAGACGGTTCCAAAGAAGCAGAATTGGCATTTAAGAAAGGGGCAGCAGCAGCGGCGCGCAATAATGCCACATTGCACCTGGCCCATATCATCGACAACCGTTCATTCGGTTCCATCGAAGCGTACGATCGGACAATTGCAGATCGCACAAAAAAAACATCCCAGGAGTTGCTTGCCAGATATAAAGAAGAAGCAATGGCCGCCGGTGTAAAGAACGTAAATGTCATCATTGAATATGGCGTCCCTAAAATTGCCATCCCTAAAGAATTGGCTCCTAAATTGAACGTCGATGTCATCGTTTGCGGGGCTACCGGATTGAATGCAGCTGAACGCTTTATCATGGGCAGTGTTTCTGAACGGATTGTCCGCACTGCCAAATGTGATGTGCTGGTCGTCCGCAGAGAACAAGCTGACGTATTAGCAGAAGAATAACCACCGAAAGCCCTTCCCTATCTAAGTCTTTGGGAAGGCTTTTTTTTTGCTCTTTTATTCCTTCTTCACCACTCTCCTCATTCCCCTGTTCTTTCTCTGCTATCACACATCTAAATAACCATCAAAACCATCAGATAATCACCAAACGATAATAACCGAAAACAGTATTTCACTAAAACATCAAATTGATATTAATAAAGGAGTGCCTTCTAGGCTATTATCTGCTATTTTGTCATGTTCGAATTCTAATTGATAAGAAACTGTAATAATAAACAGGTTTATGTGGTGGTACAATTGGTCTGCTGGATTTTTCCTAACAGAACCATTTCGATAGGAAAAATTATCGAATATAAAAATTTTTCAGTATAACTTATAGATAACCACGGAAAATGAAAGGGGCGCAAGAGTTTGAAACCATTATCGAAATTACTGATGATCGCTTTGTCGGCTGTATTGGCTTTAACAATGTTTTTGCCTACTGCAAATGCAGATAAACTAAGCGATTTAGAGAAGAAACAACAAGAGGTTCAACAGAAACAAAGTGAATTGAACTCAGGGATTCAGCAAAAAACAAGTGAAATCTCCCAAAATCAAACCACACTCGAAAAAATCATCGCAAAAATCCGCGAATTGGATAACCAAATTATTGAAACACAAACCAAAATTGATGTGGTTCAAGCAGAAATCGATCAGACAAAAATCGAAATCGATGAGTTGAGAAAATCCATTGAAGAATTGGAAAGAAAAATTGCGGAACGCGAAGAGCTTCTGAAAGAGCGGGCGCGTGCCATACAGTTAAGCGGCGGCTCAGTAGACTACATAGATGTACTTCTTGGCGCAAACAGCTTTGTTGATTTCATTGACCGCTTTTCAGCAGTCAACATCTTAATTGAAGCGGACCGTGAAATTATGCGTGAACAAGCAGCAGACAAAAAACTTTTGGCTGAACAAAAAGCGGAAGTGGAAACGAAGCTGGCTGAACAAGAAGCTAAAAAAGCGGAATTGGTCAACTTGAAAAATTCACTTGATGCGCAAAAAAATGAACAAGCTAAATTGGAAAGTGATTTGAAAGCAGAACAAGCGCGCTTAGCTAAAGAAAAATCAACACTTGAAGCAGAGCATAACGAAACGATGAACATCAGTGCAGATCTTGAGAAGAAAATCGGCGCAGAACAGGCACGCCTTGCAGAAATCGCCAGAAAAGCAGAAGCCGCACGTTTAGCTAAAGAGGCCGCTGCACGTAAAGCGGAAGCTCAGCGTCAGGCTGCTGCATCTGCGGCTTCAGCGGCACCTGCAGCAACGGTTTCACAAGCTTCAGTTTCTTCCAACGCCGGCAGTTCAACATTTATCCTGCCGTCAACTGGACGCTTTACTTCTGGATTCGGCGGCCGTGATATCGGAGCCGGAGCAGAATCACACCTTGGAATGGATATTGCAAATTCACCAGGAACACCAGTTGTTGCCGCAGCGAGCGGAATGGTTTCACATGCTGGAAATATGGGTGGATACGGCAATGTCGTTATCCTTACACATTCCATCAACGGCCAGACACACTCTACTGTTTATGCACATATGAATTCAATCAATGTATCAGTCGGCCAATCAGTCGGACAAGGCCAACAAGTGGGCGGCATGGGCAACACAGGCCGTTCTACAGGCACACATCTTCACTTTGAAATTCACGTAGGACCTTGGAATGGCGCACGTTCAAACGCGGTTAACCCTTCTCCTTACGTACGATAAAAAAACAGAAAAAAACCGGTATCTCAGACGAGGTACCGGTTTTTTCTATCTATTACTGTCAAACGACAATTCATAAAACATCCACTTGCCCGCACTGTATCGGGACAAAATCAAATGGTGCTGACGTCAATCACAAATCGGTATTTTACATCTGAAGCCAATACTCGGTCATAGGCTTCGTCAATCTGATCGGCTGAAATGACTTCAATGCTCGGAACAATGTTATGTTCTGCACAGAAGTCCAGCATTTCCTGCGTTTCACGGATTCCCCCGATCATTGAACCCGCAAACGAACGGCGGCGGCCGATGAGAGAAAATACATTTACTGCTAACGGCTCAGCAGGCGCACCCACATTCACTAGAGATCCATCCAATGAAAGCAATGAGAAGTACGCGTCCATATCGAGTTTGGCACTTACCGTATTGATGATCAGATCAAAGGTGCCGGCAAGTTTTTCAAAAGTTTCAGGATCGCTGGTGGCATAATGGTCTTTTGCCCCGAATTTCAAACTATCTTCTTTCTTGTTCAATGTTTGCGACAAGACGGTAACTTCAGCACCCATGGCATGTGCAATTTTAACAGCCATATGTCCAAGGCCGCCCATACCCACGATCGCTACTTTCTTGCCTGGACCGGCATTCCAATGATTGAGCGGTGAATATGTGGTAATCCCCGCGCAAAGCAATGGCGCCGCAGCATCAAGTCCAATATTGTCAGGAATTCGCACGACAAAACCTTCTGTTACAACTATATGGGTTGAATAGCCGCCTTGTGTCTGTTCGCCGTATTTGTCGATACCGGCATAAGTCGGTACATTCCCTTTGAGGCAGTACTGTTCTTCGCCCCTTTTACAATTCTCGCATTCACCGCAAGAGTCGACCATGCAGCCAACCCCTACACGATCTCCAACCTTGAACTTCGTAACCTCTGTTCCTACCTCAGTGACAAATCCCGCAATTTCGTGGCCAGGTACAAGAGGATAGTTTACTGGGCCCCATTCGCCGTGTGCAGTGTGAATGTCTGAATGGCATATCCCCGAATATTTGATTTCAATCAGTACGTCTTGGGTATCCAGGTCTCTCCGTTTAATATCCACTTCTTGAAAGGGCTTGTCCGGACCGGTGACACCTCGTGATTTAACAGTAATCATCTAAAAACCTCCTACGTATTTTAAGAGAACCTGCTTGTACTGGAAATTACCGAGACCTGTATTTAAGTTCTCGGTAATTATCGAGACAGCGATCTGTTCTCTTCTAAAACAATCTTACGGGCTATAGTTGACTCTAGGTCAAGCGAGAAACCGGGATATCCCCTATTTTGCGTAAGCAGGCTTTGACTTTCAACAAGCCAAATGATAAAGTTTCTCCAAAACCTAGAGTTGACTCGAAGTCTAGCTCACAAAAAGAGGAGACAAAATCATGAAAACTTTTTCCATCAGCGAAGTCGCAAAACAATTAGATTTGACTGTATACACCTTGCGTTATTATGACAAGGAAGGGCTAATGCCGTTTGTCGAACGGACCACCAACGGAACACGCACATTTAAAGAATCCGACATCCAAGCGTTAAAAATCGTGGAATGCTTGAAAGCAAGCGGCATGCCTATTAAAGAGATCAAGAATTTCATTGATTGGTGCTCTGACGGCGACTCTACATTGCAGCAGCGATACGACATGTTTTTAGAGAGAAAAGCCACAGTTGAAGCACAGATGGAAGAACTAAAAAAGACCATGGAAATCATTGAGCATAAATGCTTCTATTACAAGGTGGCTTTGGAAGCCGGCACAGAAGATGTTCATAAGAATAAAAAAATCGGGAGTTTCAACTGATGCAGAGCTCGTTGTACTCCTTTGGTTGTGAGATGAATTGCTCTATCCGTTTTATAGGGGCATATCTGAAAGTTGCCTGTGGCGAAAGAATCCGGTATTACAAAATGTACAGCAAAAAGAAGCTGCATCCGTCAGCTTCTTTTTGTTATTTATTAAGCTTTTTCCCACTTCGCATCAATTGGTATGCCTGCTGCTTGAAATGTGGTGAAAACAGGACAACGGGCATCGGTCTTTTCTTTTAATTCCTGGATCCGCTCAACTGTCTCGTCTGTTTTCACTTTTGCATGTACATAAATCTGGTTAAAGTAAGGCTGAATGTCCGCTTGGCCCATAAGGCCACGAGGATCTAAGTCTCCCTTTACGTCAAACTCGATTCCCTGCAAATCAAATTTGATATCTTTTGCGACCAGGTTAGCAATGACATTTTCACATCCGGCCAATGAAGCGAGAAGAGTTGAAAGTGGATCAGGTCCTTTATCGGTTCCACCCATGCTCGGCGGCTCATCGATTGTCATTTCGTGGTTTCCCACCTTGAGTTCTGATTTCATTTTGCTTGAAGTGCCTGTTGCTTGAAACGTCATCTTATTTGCCATGTTGAATTTCCCCCTCTATTCGAATCTCCCTTTACTTTAACAGCATCTTCCAGACGAATATGTAAGGTGGCTTACAATGGTGTTTCCTATGAGAAAGCAAAGATTGTGCGTGCAGGTGGAGCTTCAAAAAAGGCTTCAACGCAATTTAAAAGAGCTTAAAGAAAATCTTTAAGCTCTTTTAACAAGTCTATTCCTCTTATCTTACTGTCCTTTATTTATAGAATGCTCAGCTGACGATGCCCAAAACGAAAAAAATCATTTTAAATTTTTCTTAATGTATTGAACAACTTTTCGCAATTCCTTAGCAGTGGGTCTTCCGTATGGACTAGTCTGCTTTTGTTGATACAGGATTCCCCCATTTTCATCCAGCAAGAAGTAAGCCGCTTCCCCGTGAGTTCCATGATCTTCATATGGAGCATCTTCACCGTGATAATAAACCCCATACTGGTCCAGCAAATCTTTCGAAGCATCTGCTAAAATCGGAAAACTTAACGTGTGCTTGCGCTTCATCTCCAGAGAACCTTCCTGCGTATCGGTCGAAAGAGCTGTGAAGTGGACCCCTTTGCCTTCAAAGTACGAGATGCTTTCTTCGATCTCCTGCAAATCCTGGTTGCAGACCGGACACCACGAACCTCTAAAAAAGACCAGAAATCTCCATCCTTGACGTTCGGCCATATCCTGTTCGAGGGAGTATGTCCCTCCTTCTGCCAACGGCAGTTCAAATAATGGCGCTTTGTTGCCTAGTTGCAATGTGTCCATCTATTTCCCCTCCTATTTCTTTCTGCTTTCAGCCCATCTCTTCCAAACTTTCTGCGTCCTTGTCAAGCTGTCATTTCCATTTCAGAAGACCGTTCAAGTCTGAAAAAATATAGTCTGGCTCCAATTCGAGCTCTTCAATCGGCAAGTTTTTTCGATTGATCCAAGCTGTCTGAAATCCGAAGTTTTTAGCTCCTGAGATATCCCAGCCGTTTGATGACATAAACAGGACTTCGTGATTTTCCAAATCCAGTTTTTTCACAGCGTATTCATAAGACGCCGGGGCTGGCTTAAATTGTTGGATTTCATCAATACTGAGCACTTCCGAAAATAAGTTTTCCACTCCGGCATTTTCAATCAGCGGATCCAGCATATCGTGAGACCCATTTGAAAATACCACCAGTTTTTGATCTTTCAGTTGAGTAAGGACATTTTCAACTTCCGCATAAAGCGGCAAGTGGAGATATGCTTCAAGCAGGTGCTGCTCGTTTTGTTCGTTTGATTTCAACTCGTTTTCTTTAAGAGCATACTTCAATGCCTGGTGGGTAATCGAAGACAATGTCGCATAGTTCCCCATCAGCTGGCGCAGCATAAAGTATTCAACTTGTTTTGTTCGCCACGTTTGGCTGATGGCCTCCCCGTAACCCGGATACAACTTTTCGCATTCATCTTTAACTGCCGTAACATCGAATAGTGTTCCATAAACATCGAAAACAAAAGCTTTAATTTGACTCTTCATCGAAACAACTCCCTCTGTAGTGTTATGGATATATGGCGAATTCTACTCCAGCATAACAGAAACCTGCCCTTAACTCAGTTTAGCGGATCTCCTTCTGACGGCATGTGGAATCCGATATAAGGGAAGTTCCTTTGTAAAGGTCAACTGTTGGCTGGCGGGAATGCAGTTGCTTTGCCGGATCCTGAACCGGCTCGTTGTAGTCTTCATGAGACATGTTCGGCCGTTTGATCAGTTTTCTGCATCCATTATTTCCATATACGTATAGTAGATATCCTGATCTTTCAAAAGCGGAAAACCTTGTCTTTTTTTCTCAATAGGCACATCCTGAATTAAAGCGCGATGATCAAAAATATTATAGGTTTGAAAAGAAAGGCCTTTCCCATTCAATTTGCGTATCGCTTTTTCACATTTGGTACATCCCGGAACTACGAATAAAATACGAGCAGATGACTTCCCATTAAAGGGAAAAGAGGGGGTATTCACCATGGATAAGCTGACACTCCTTTCGCATATCAATCTTTTTGATGAGCTGCCAATGGAAGATCTGAAATTAATCGACAGCAACAGCACAATGACACCTGTGAAAAAAGGAACACAGCTATTGATTCCCGAACAGCCCTTGGATGTCCTGTTCTTTTTGAAAAAAGGGCAGGTTCGCTTATATCGGATGACATCCCAAGGAAAGCAGTTTACGACTGATATCCTTGTGGACGGCAATGTCTTTGGCGAAACGGAATCTTTTATGCTGACAGATAAACAAACCTATGCAGAGGCAATGACCGACTGCTATCTATGCACAATGGATAAAGGGAAATTCGAATCTTTTATTCGGACAACACCGGAGGCATCACTCAAACTCATTCAAATTTTATCGAATCGCCTAGAAGAAACTTATGACCTTAGTGAAAAGATTGCCCTTTGGGATGTCCGCTATCGGACGCTTTTCCTGTTGCTCAAGCTGAGCGAAAAAAGTGGGACACGGGACAAGGAATGGCAATCACTCAATATGAAAATCACCCATGAAGATATTGCCACGATGGTTGGATCTTCACGGGAAACCATTTCTCTTTTGATGGGCAAATTAAAAAAAGAAGGATTATTGAAAAAAGCGCTGTTGGGATATGCCATCCAAGCAGATGAGATAAAGAAAATCCTGAGTGAATAAGGACTTTCTTTATCTTCTCAGAAAAGACGCCGTAAAAAAGTAAGGAACCTTACTTTGTTGAAACAAATGATCCTTTTTAAAAAACCTTTCTCAACTTACCAGGATGAACTGTCCGGTAGTGTGCAAAAGGTTTTTTTTCTCTTTTCTAAGCCTGTTTGCGGATGAGACGACTGAATACAGCCGCAAGGAGACTTGGATGAATAAAAGAACAGCTGCAAGGAAATGAATAGAGCCATTTCCTTGCAGCTGTTTCTTCTTTATTTTCGACACCGGGTTTTTACTGTTTTCTATTCTTTTCCTCCGTACAACTGCTGAAGTTCTTCTTCTTTCATGGTGAAACGATGCTCTTCAGCCGGAAACATCCCAGATCTCACTTCATCTACATACTGGGTCAATCCTTTTTTCATGATGTCTCCGGTTTCTGCATACGACCGTACAAATTTCGCCAAATGGTGCGCCCCGTATTTCAGGACGTCGTGGTAGACCAGAACCTGTCCATCCGTTTCACTGCCGGCACCGATGCCGATCACCGGAATCGTCAGCGCCGCTGTGACTTTCTGCGCCAATTGATACGGAATGCATTCGAGAACCAGCATGCAGGCTCCTGCGGCTTCACAAGCTTTTGCATCTTCAATCAGCTTTTGCGCGGCGTCCGCTGTTTTTCCTTGGACTTTATAGCCACCCAAAACGCCGGCTGTCTGCGGAAGCAATCCCAAGTGAGCGACAACTGGGATTCCGGTGCGCGTCAGCAATTTCACGACATCCACGACTTCATCTGCACCTTCGAGTTTTACGGCCTCCGCTCCTGTTTCTTGAAAAATGCGGACCGCGTTGTCGAGTGTGCGTTCTGCACTTCCATGAAACGAAGCAAACGGCATATCCACGACTAAAAACGTATCGGGTGCGCCGCGGCGGGCCGCTTTGCCGTGATGGATCATGTCATCGACTGTGACCTTTACAGTAGAATCATATCCCAGGACGACCATTCCGAGAGAATCGCCCACCAGAATCACATCGACTCCAGCCTGTTCTGCAAGCTTAGCTGATGGGTAATCATAGGCCGTGAGCATCGCGATTTTTTCATTCTGGGCTTTCATTTTGATAAGTGAGGCTGTGTTCTTCATTTTTTTCTCTCCTTTTGGGAGGAAAACCGAAATAAAGCCCATCGGTTCCAAAATTGGACAGACGGGCGGTAAGTTTATCAGTGGTTTTCTCCGTCCCTGTCGATTTAAGATCAAGGCAGAACTATGCAATTGTTGAGTTTTTTACCGGGTGCAGTTCAACAATGATACCGCCCTTATTGCCACTATAGCAGAAGCCTGTGTGTTGGAACATGGTTTGTATATTCAGCTGCTTTCAAAAATGCCATCCATTGTTCAACCGTTTCCGTTTTTCCTTCTTTGACTTTGAACCTCGAAAGCTCTGCCGTCAGCTTCATTCCATCAACATCCTTCACTGTTTTTTGAAATAACCTAACGTGGCTCTGCTGTTCAGCTGTTCGATGACACCAGTCTCTCTGTAGCCCAGTTTTTCATAGAAGCGGCAATTCTCTTCCTCTTCCAGAATGGTGGCGAGCTCCCACGTTACGGCTTCTTGATGCTGAATTTCTGCCAGTCGCATCGCTTTTCCTGCTATGCCGCGCCTTTGATGAGAAGGATCGACAAATAAGGGACTGACCCAAAACCCGCCGTCCTCATTCCACCTGATGCGTATCGCCCCCACCATTTTTTCCTCCGCCAAAATTTTATAGAAGCGCGAACTGGAACTGTTGATCCTGCCAAGTACCCGCTCCAGTGTTTCATTCGCCGGATTGGTGCCATGATCCTGGTATTTCTCCAAAAGGGGCAAAAAAGCTGCTTTTTGCATAGCGAGGATAGCAGGCGCATCCGAAGCTGTTGCTGTTTCCAGTCTGATATTCACAGGCTCACCTCATTTGTTAATAAAGAAAAAAGCTGTGGCACTCTTTTTTGGAAGGCACGATAATTATGTTCTTCTCCTTCCAACACCTTAAATTCTGCTGTAGGCAATTTTCTTTTGACGATCTCATAAATTGCATGATTGGAAGCCAAAAACTCTTTGCTTATAAAAGTTCCGCTCCCTGCTTCATTGGTACCGCAATCCATATACAGGGTGCGGACGGACGACAGATCTGTTGCCTCCAGCAAATCCTCCATTTTTTCCTGATTTGCATAAAACGCTCCTGAGAAAACAAACAGGTCTTTAAAAACCTTCGGATAAAGGCAAGCAGCATATAATGTGATTAAGCCGCCCATTGATATCCCAGCCATTGCTGCCTGATCTTCTATCGTTCTGTATTTTTTATCAATAGATGGTTTGAGTTCTTCGACAATAAATCCAATGTAGGATTTGCCCTTGCCTCCAAAAGAAGAACTTTCCGCACCTAAAAATTTTTGGCTGTATGCACCATTCTCCCATGGGCAATACTCATTTTTCCGCTCATCGCTGTTTTGATCAATTGCCACCACAATGACGTCCAGCTCTTTTTTGTCCAAGTAGCTTTCAAGTTCCAAGGAAACTCCGCCAATCGCCTCGCCATTCCGAAAGACGTTCTGGCCATCATGCATATACAGAACAGGATATTTTTTCTCACCAAACTGGTAGCTGCGAGGCAAATAGACCTGAACCCTTCGCTGTTGTTGAAAACTTTTTATCGTCATCGAAAAGATATCCAGCATCTCAATTCTCCTTTATCATTTAGCCCCCAAATACTCAACGGCCAATTCTTCTTCTCCATGCTTACTCACCCGGTAAGCCTTCGCTGCCGGTCTCGAACTGACAATCCGTTTGATATCCTGGCCAATATAGTGGATAGCCGCTCCATCGTCTGCCGCAATGCCCTCTTGCAAGTTGCCTTGTTCAATAAACTGGCGATAAGCCGGCCTTCTTTCGGCTTCACCGTCGTAATGCGGACAATGGCTGCCTTTCAAGAAACCCAGCGCCTGGAGCGGTTCAAGTCTGTCTCCATAGGAATCGGTGACACCTTCCTCGTACCAGCAGATAGAACCGGCACTGAGGCCCGCCAGCACAATTCCCTGCTGCCATGCCTTTTTCAGAATTCCGTCCAATCCCCATTCTTTCCAAAGTACCAGCAGGTTTTTGGTATTGCCGCCGCCTACGTAAATAATGTCCTGTTCCAGCACGAAGCGTTCCAAATCCTGCGTTGGCGGTTTAAATAAAGACAGGTGGCTCGGAATGCATGATTGCTGATTGAAGAAATCATAGAACTTCTCGATATAGCCGTCCGCATCTCCGCTTGCCGTTGGAATAAAACAGATTTTCGGCTGGGGTTTATTGGCCTGCTGCAATATGTATTGATCGAGTAACGGATTGTCAGGTTCCATCGAGAAACCTCCACCGCCCATAGCGATGATCTGGCGCATAGTTTTCACCCTTTCTTTACATTCTTATTTTTATTTATCCCGCTTTAACAATCAGTGGGGTGCCCCCACTGATTGAAGTTTCTCTTTATCCTTCAAATTGGAAGGTTTATCCTTCTATGCTATAGTAGGAAAAACAAATCTAGCTAGCGGGGGATTATCATGCTTGTACAGGAAGTTGCGGTAGAAAAAATAACAGCCAGTTTAACGCAAAGCCCTTATGTCCGAGCCGTTTTCCTGAAGGGTTCCATGGGGAGAGATGAACACGATGAGCATTCGGATATCGACCTGTATTGCCTGGTCGATAAAGAACAGGAAAAATCATTTCTGGCTGAGCGCCTTACTCATCTGCAGGCATATCGGCCGGTGCTATTTCAGGATGACATTTTCATCATTGCCCCTCAGCTCATAGCGATTTTCGATGACCTTCTCCATATCGATCTGTTTACGGTGACTGTGGAATCGTTTACGGCAAAGGATTTCTTCAAAGTGGTTTATGATCCTGAAAACCTGCTGGGGCAATTTACAGAATCACAAAGTCTGGAGCTGAGTGGAGTTGAATACACAGATCACGTCATCGATGTTGCGTGGTTTTTATTTCAGTACCGCAAAGCGGCTGCCAGAGGGAACGGCGTTTGGGCAGTGAAGATGCTGTCGCATGTTGTAGAGCATTTAGCACGGGTTCTCTTGTACCGCTATGCACCAGAGCGGGCACAGCTTGGCTTGAAAACAGTGAGCCGCTCGTTGCCGGAAGCCGTCTTTTCGGAAATCGAGAAAATCTCCAACCTCATGACTCCAGCAGATCATGTGCAAGCAGCTTCACGCATCAAAGAACTGCTGAAACGGGAATCTAGCTGGATCGATCAACATGTGTCCGAGGGTGATAAGATGATGCCGCTCATGAGGGAGATGATTAGAATTCAGGTCGACTAAACAAGTGGAAAGCGCCTAGCGAAGGCACTTTCCGCTTGTTCGTCAGTGCCCCTTTTCGTTTTCAGGCTCTATCAGCAGCACTATATACCCTACATCTTCTATAAAGTTCCAATCGGTGAATACTTCGGTTATGTTCTGGTTTAAGACTTGTTCAAGAGAAGAATTATAGATGAGTTTCGATTCCAAAGGGCGTTTTGCCAGTTTCAGCTGTACCGTATAATTATTTTTGATCAATTCCTTTTCGATTTCGATCATAATCCCTTTTCTTCGAATCAATACAGTCCGCGGATTCAACCAATAAACCTCAGTTTTCTCAGGTTCTTTTTGGGCTTCTTTGCTGATTTTAATGATTTCCTGATAAAATGCCTTGTTATCTATATCTTTCGGCCATTCACTCTCATCTTCGATACCCGCTCCATCGAGCACAAGAATCAGCAGACCGGTCTTATTCTCCAGATTCCAGTCTGCGTAGATGTCTTTGATATCAAGTTCAACTGATTTCAGCAAGTCCATCTTCATTTGGCCATTCAGGTCAGCCATCAGCAAATCCCTGATTTCCTGTATCCGCTCTGCTTCATGTTGGCTCATCCATACTTTTTCTGTCGGCGCCAGGAATTCACGCAAATGGATAACAACAAACGGCCGACGGATTGAGACAAATACAGACGTTGGCTCTTTTCCAAAATGCGTTCGCAATAAACCTGAAATATAGCCGCTCACTTCCGCTTCGATGGTTTTGTCCTTTTTCATAGCCGTTTCTCCTTTAGGTGACACATCATTTGTTGCTGATGCTATTCCCCTAAACGAGAGCATTTAACCCTCCACTGGAACGGACGCGCTAAAGTCACCAGGAGAAAAAAAGAGCGGTAGACTTATGCACCTATAAAATCTTCTGCCAAGCATAGATACTCCTTTAACGGGGAAAAACAAAAAAACTAAGCAGCAGGACTGCCGTAATGGCGGCTTCTGATAATTGGCTGATCCAAACATTATCGCTTTTAGCGTATTTCCATTCCATGAAAGCCCGGCTGAGGGAACTGATGAAGAAAAAGAAAAAGAGATAATACACCCAATTGATCGTTCCCATCAATCGGTTTCCCAAAGCGACTGCCCCAACAATGAACACGATCATCAAAAATGCTTCGATCAACGCATGCTTCCGGTTCAAGGGCCAATACAGCCATTCTTTGCGTTTTGCTATTTCCCAACGCTTCTTCACGTACCGCCCCACAAAAAAGTTTACGATAATAAAAAGGAGACAAAGTATGAGTGCTTCAATTATCAAGCTGTTTCCACCTCCATTATGCTTAATGCCAGCAGTCATTCAAGCTGCGGTTTCTCTTTATCAATTGCATAGACACAAACATTTTTTCCAGACAGCATTATTTCCTTCTCCATAGCCATGCCGATATGCTGCGCCACTTTTTGCGACGCCTTATTAGCCGGCTGGATCAAGGAAATGAGCCGCTTTCTTCCCAGCTGCTGCCAGCCGTAATCACGCAAAGTTTCTGCCGCTTCTTTGGCGTAACCCTGACCCCAAAAATCTTTGGCCACCCAATAACCCACTTCCAGTTCATCAACACCCTCAATGGTCTGAGCCACAAGTCCGGCATGGCCGATCCGCCTGCCATCTTCTTTCCGGATCAGCAGCAAAAGCCCGCCTTGAGGGTTTTCTTTATAAGAACGATAGATCCAATACAGAAATTCAAGAGCTTCACTTCGATCCCGTGTTTGCCCTTTGCCGATATAGCGGATCATTTCAGGGTCGGACAGCAGCGACCATAAAAACTGGAAATCCTCATCTGTGTATGTTCTGAATTCTAGCCTGTCAGACTGAAGCCGCACGGAATCACCTCTTTTTATAGGATTTTCAAAGATCACGCGGATTGATGATGGCGAGCACTTGGTGGTCCCGCCATTCGCCGTTGATCTGGACATTCTTCACAGCAATCCCTTCTTTGTGGAAGCCTGCCTTTTCCAGAACCCGCACGGATGCCTCATTTCCAGGCATAACCCCCGCTTCGATGCGGTGAAGGGCGAGCTTTCGAAAAGCATACGCCACAACCAGCTCTACCGCTTCTGTCGTATAGCCTTTATTATTGTGCTTTTTATCCAGGGCATATCCTAGCACAGCACTTTGCAGCGGACCTCTCATCACTTGAACAAGACTGATCGTTCCAACCAGCAATCCGGTTCTATTCTCAAAAATTCCAAAGCTGTAGGCCTGATCATCCTCTTTCTGTTCCGCGTAAATTTCAATCAGTTCCTTCTGTATCGGCAGAGTGTAGAAGTCCGGATAGCGGGTCATCGCGTACGCTTCAAAAAATTTTCTGTTCTCCACTTCCAACTTGAGTTTTTCGGCTGCATCTTCCGTACGCAAAAACCGGACAGTCACTTGTTCGCCTTTCATTTACACATCGCTCCTCTGGATTAGAACGTTCCACGTGAAACAGCTGGCAGTCAATCGGATGATTCCTCCATAGTCTTGCGGAAGCCGTAGAAAGGCCTGTAGCCCTGTGCTTCATAGAAACTACGGGACGTGCCGCTCGCCAACAATTCCATTCGGGTTTTCGGATACAGACTATGGACATGATCCATCAGGCTTTTCCCCACCCCTGATTTGCGGTGATTTTGGTTTACCAGCAATTCGCAGATATAGAGAGAAACGAAGCCGTCTGTCAGTCCCCGCAAATAACCGATGGGCTGCCCTTCCATTTCAGCCACGACTGCCACAGCGGAATTGTCCCAGGCTTGTTTTAGCTCTTGTGCTTTTGCTGCAAGGTTGCTCCACTGCTCCTGCTTGTTCAATTCATGGATGGCCGGAAAATCGTCTTCCCTGTATGGGCGAATCAACCATTCCTCCTGCGTCTTCATCTTCTGCCCTCCTTCACACTTTCTTTCAGCAAACCGATGATTTCTTCGTTTTGCTGGATCTGCTTTTCCGAATTGAGGCGCATAATCCTGACCCACCTCAAAGCGAAGGCGGCAATGAAAATAGGAATTAATACAAAAATTACGGCAATAGAATCTCCCATCTGGTTTCCTCCTCCATTTCAAATCGTAAAAATAACCGAGACAAAGTCTGGAAATAAACTCACGCCGAACGTGATCAGTATGACAGTACCCGCCAGCGATTCCAAGATCGTGTACAAATAGTCGTTCGGGTTTTCCGCATATTCCTTCTCGAACCCTGCCCGGATCAGTATCTGCAATGCCCCTATAACAGCCGTAATAACCACGACATATAGACTGATTACGGGGCCATATCCAATGAGGGACATCGACAGGATAAACACAATAATACCCGCGCCTACATTCACTATCCTGTCCCATTTTTTATGAAGATCATTGACATGTTCAGTTGAAAAAAACTTTCTCCTCTCTACTCCAAGAATATTTCTCAAGAACCGATTCACCAAAAAAATACTGGAAGCGGTTCCGAGTAAAAAAAGTACAATCCGCCATCCTACTCCATCAAAAAGCACTTCCAGAACCTCCTTCACCCGCGACCGCCCTTCCCGCTGTTCTTCCGGAAAACAGGCAGCCGCCAAGAAACGTCCCTTCAAGTGATCGGTAACCGTGGACGCCGCCACCGCCGAATCCCGCCACTTCTCCCGCGGCATACAGGCCCGGCACAGGATCTCCGGCTTCATTCAACACCCGGGCGGATAAATCTGTCTGCAGACCGCCCAAGGTTTTACGGCTGACAATCGACAGGCGAACCGCAATCAGCGGCCCTTTTTTTTGGTCCAGTAATTTATGCGGCGCCGCTACCCGGATCAGCCGGTCTCCCCGGTAATTCCGGGCACCACGCATCGCTGTAATCTGCAGGTCCTTTGAGAAGGGATTGTCGAGCTGCCGGTCACGCGCATCGATCTGTTCTTTGATCCGTCCAAAATCCAGCAGATTTCTCCCGGTCAGCTTGTTCATTCCTTCGACCAGTTCTTCAAGTGTATCCGCTACAATAAAATCTTCGCCTTTATCCATAAATGCCTGCACTGGTGACGTCGCTCCCGCGCGGATACGGGATAATACTTGCGGAATGCTTTTGCCGGTCAAATCCGGATTTTGTTCGGAACCTGACAGCGCAAACTCCTTTTCGATGATTTTTTGCGTCAAGATGAACCAGGAATAGCTATAGCCGGTCTTCTGGATGGTTTCGAGTGTGCCGAGTGTATCGAATCCCGGAAAGTTCGGCGCTGGAAAACGTTCGCCCGCAGCATCGAACCACATGGAAGAAGGTCCCGGCAGGATCCGGATGCCATGTTTGTTCCAGACCGGATCCCAATTCTTGATGCCTTCGGTATAATGCCACATCCGGTCGCGATTGACGATGCGCCCTCCTGCTTTTTCCGTGATGGCCAACATTCGCCCATCGACATGCGCCGGTACTCCCGATAACATCGTTTCGGGCGCTTTCCCCAACCGGCTTGGCCAATTTTCTTTGATCAATTCATGATTGCCGCCAATGCCGCCGCTCGTCACAATGACTGCCCTTGCTTTGCAACGGAAGTTGGCGATAGTTTGCCGCGAACTCGCTTCCCCCCGCTTGGCATCGCTCGGCTCCAGCAGCGAACCGGATACTCCAACCACCGCTCCGTCTTCAGTCAGCAGCTCATCCACTCGATGCCTCGGCCGAAACTCAATTAGCCCATTCTTCATGTGTTCACGCACCCGCCGCTCGAACGGCGCAACGATGCCAGGTCCCGTTCCCCAGACGATATGAAAGCGCGGCACTGAATTGCCATGCCCTTCCGCCAAATAACCGCCGCGTTCCGCCCAGCCGACGATCGGAAAGAATTTGACACCCATGCCGGCAAGCCAAGCCCGCTTTTCATTTGCTGCGAACTCCACATAGGCTTCTGCCCATTTTCTGCCCCAATAGTCCTCATCCTGCTCTTTATCAAAACCAGCTGCCCCAAGCCAGTCCTGCCAGGCCAATTCTTTTGAATCATTGATGCCCATGCGCCGCTGTTCAGGCGAATCGATCAAAAACAAACCGCCGAACGACCACCACGCCTGCCCGCCAAAAGACGCTTCCGGCTCCTGGTCCAACAGCAACACTTTTTGGCCCGCGTCAGCGATTTCCGCTGCCGCCACCAGCCCCGCAAGGCCTGCTCCTACTATAATCGCATCGAATTCCATCCGTACATCCCCCTTGACGTTGAACGATTCAGGTACTGCTTTCACACAGTGGGGAAGGTCCCCACTGATTGAAGTTGTCTTTATCGTATCATGTGGGTTTGGAAAATTATAGATATTTTTAGTTGTTTTCTGATTGTTTGAATTATTTATAGCGTAGATGCTGCTGAACGACTGTATTTTTTTCTGAACGATTGCAAATGCCGCTGAACGACTGTATTTTCATCTGAACGACTGCAAATGTTGCTGAGCGACCATAAAACCAACGCGAAACAAGCAGCTGATTTCATTAAAATAAAAGAAGAAAATATTCCCAGGAAATCAACCCAAAAAAACACCCGAAACCAACTTTCTGGTCCCGGGTGTCACACATCAGTCTAAATGCTTCCGTTGGAAGTCTGAAATGCTTTCATATTCTTCTGTCAGCAGGCGCGATAGGCGGATATAGATCGGCAGCAGCTCCCGGTAAACACCAGCTGCCGTTTCGTCCGGTTCATGCGTGTGCGTCTGGCCGATCATTTTGGAGACGATGCTGAAATCCTCGATTTCCCCTGTGGCGTACATGCCGAGAACGACAGCGCCGAGGCAGGAGCTTTCGAAGCTTTCCGGGATGACCACCGGCTTGCCGAAAACGTCTGCCAACAGCTGGCGCCACATTTCCGAGCGGGCAAAGCCGCCCGATGCCTGGATGCGCACCGGTTCGCCGGTCAACTCCTCGACCGCAAGCAACACTGTATACAAATTGAAGACAATGCCTTCGAGCACCGAGCGGATCATATGCTGCTTCTTGTGATGAATGCTGAGGCCGAAAAACGAGCCGCGGGCGTTGGAATCCCACAGCGGCGCCCGCTCCCCCGTCAAATAGGGATGGAACAGCAGGCCATCCGAGCCAGGATTGACCGTTTCAGCGATTTTTGTCAGCACATCGTATGGATCGATGCCGAGGCGTTTCGCTGTTTCGACTTCTGAGGAAGCAAACTCATCCCGCAGCCAGCGCAGGATGATGCCGCCATTATTGACGGGCCCGCCGACCACCCAATGGTTTTCAGTCAATGCGTAGCAAAAGGTCCGGCCTTTCGGATCCGTTTTCGGTTCTGCAGTGACTGTCCGGATGGCGCCGCTCGTGCCGATTGTCACTGCCAGAACGCCAGGTTCGATGGCGTCGACGCCGAGATTGGCTAAGACGCCGTCACTCGCACCGATGATAAAGGGAAGCTTTTCAGGAATGCCCATGAACAGGGCATGCTCCGCAACAAGTCCCGCCATCCCGTATGTGGTCGGGACCGGCCGCGACAACTGTTCCGGCGTAATGCCCGCCACCGCCAAAGCCTCTTCATCCCAATCCAAATTCTGCAGGTTGAAGAGCCCTGTCGCAGAGGCGATCGAATGGTCGACTACGTATTCCCCAAACAATTCATGGAAGACATACTCCTTGATGCCGATGAACTTCGCAGCCCGCTTGAAGAGTTCCGGTTTTTCATCTTTCAGCCAGACCAGTTTTGCCAGAGGAGACATCGCATGAATCGGTGTACCCGTACGCAGGTAGATTTCATGGCCATTGGGCTGTTCTTTTATATGCTTGGCATGCTTCGAACTTCTGGTATCGGCCCAGGTGATGCTTTTTGTCAGCAGATTTCCCGCTCCATCCACTGCGATGAGGCTGTGCATTGCCGAACTGAAGGACACCAGTTTCAGTTGCTGCAAATCAATATCGCTTTGCTGGATGGTTTTTCGGACAGAGGCCAATACAGCACGGAAAATCTCTTCCGGATCCTGCTCCGCTATCAGCGGGCTCGGCGTCTCCAGTGCATAAAAAACCGTATCGGCTGCTATTACGTTCCCGGATTTATCGAATAAAACGGCTTTGGTTGAAGTGGTGCCGATATCCACCCCAAGATAATAAGACAGTTCAGGCATTGGAACCCTCCTCTGTATACAAGAAAGAGAAAAAGGAAACATCCCTTTTTCTCTTCAGGCTTAATTTAGATAAAAATCTTATAATCAACATTACCACGAAACCGGTGAGACCAATAATGGTTTCCATCACCGCTCAGGATTTTAATGTATCCTTTGCGCCAGCACACCTCCACACAAAACTATGTGAACGAGCACCTGTTATTGTTTAGCCTTTCAACACTTGCTCTTATTTTTTCTCTACTGCGTGTCCGCCAAATTCATTGCGTTGTGCTGCCACGACTTTTCCTGCAAAAGTATCTTCTTCCAATGAGCGGTAGCGCATCATCAGCGACAAGGTGATGACCGGTGCCGGAACATTCAAATCAAGCGCAGTTTCCACAGTCCATTTGCCTTCACCTGACGAATTCATGACGCCTTTGATGCTGTCGAGTTTGGCGTCTTTAGAAAATGCGTTTTTCGTCATTTCCATCAAGTACGAACTGATGATCGACCCATTGTTCCAAACGCCAGCCACTTTTTCGTAATCAAAATCAAAAGGGCTTTTGTTCAGGATATCGAAGCCTTCCGCGATGGATTGCATCATGCCGTATTCAATGCCGTTGTGGATCATTTTCAAGAAATGCCCGCTTCCCGCTTCTCCTGTATACAAATAGCCATCTTGTACAGAAATATCCTGCAATAA
Source organism: Planococcus sp. BI3 (assembly GCF_056680115.1). Lineage (NCBI taxonomy): Bacteria > Bacillati > Bacillota > Bacilli > Caryophanales > Caryophanaceae > Planococcus > Planococcus sp. BI3. Next base: position 2,786,580 of record NZ_CM155266.1, on the reverse strand, counting down.
GGGTTCAATGGTTTTGAATTTTTCTGCATCGCCGCCGATCATCGCACAAATTCCGTGGCGTGCCCCTTCTGTTCCGCCGCTCGTCCCGCAATCAAAGAAGAAAAGGCCGTGCTCTTTCAAAGTTGCTGCGCGGCGCACCGTATCCTTGTAGTTCGAGTTTCCGCCATCGATAATGGAATCTCCCTCGTCAAGCAACGGCATCAATTGCTGGATGACCGACTCGGTAATTTCACCAGCTGGCACCATCAGCCAAAGCGTACGGGGTAATTCCAGTCGCATCACCATTTCTTCAATAGAAGCAACTTGGCTAAAATCACTTTGCTCGATTGCCGCGTGGCTGTCGTATCCGACAACCTGATGACCGTGGTCTGTTAAGTTAAGCGCCAAGTTCAATCCCATTTTTCCTAAACCAATAATTCCAATTTCCATTGTGGAATCCCCCTTTAAAATAAAAGAATATTTTTCTTTAATGAACTCATTGTATCAAATATTTTTCCGTACGCATAACGTCAGTGTATAATAGATGAAAATACTTTTACAGAAACGAGGCGCGGATCATGAAAGAACAGCAATTTGCGCTGGCTGCCATACGCGGCAGTTACCGTCACTTCAGTGAAAAAGAAAAAAAGATCGCTGACTATGTACTGAACGATCCCAAAAACATCATTCATTTGACCATCAACCAGATTGCGGATGAGTTGGGGCTGGCTGAATCAACCATTTTCCGCTTTTGCCAACGCATCGGCTTCAAGGGATTCCAAGCCTTTAAAATTTCGCTTGCTGCCGAAGTTGTCGCTCCGTTGAAAGACATCCATGAAAAAATTGAAGGAGGCGACAGCATCAGCACTGTCACCGAAAAAGTATTCCGTTCCAATATCAAGACCTTGGAAGACACCCTCCAAATTGTCGATTCGGAAGCGATGGAGCAGGCAACTGCGAAATTGATGAAAGCCCGGAAAATTGATTTTTATGGCAATGGCGGTTCTGCCATGGTGGCTATGGACGGCTATCATAAGTTCATCCGCTTAGGCCTTCATGTCTCCATGAACCTCGATTCCCATATGCAATTGATGGCTGCGTCCCAGCTTCAATCAGACGATGTGGCGATTGTCATCTCCCATTCCGGATCGACTACTGAGGTTCTTGATGTCCTGCGGGTCTTGAAGGAAAAAGGGGTTACCATCATCTGTGTCACGAATTTTGCCAAGTCGCCTTTATCCAAAAACGCAGACATCGCCCTTTACACACTTTCAGAAGAAACTGATTTTCGCTCTGAGGCCTTGTCGTCCCGTATCGCCCAATTGAGTTTGATCGATGCGCTTTACACCAACTTGATGATCGCCCGCGGCAATGAAGGCAAAAAAGCCCTCCAGGACATGCGCGAAGCCATGTCTCATAGACGGTTATAGCAGGAGGAAGTTCAAGATTACAGCAGTGAACCGCTAGCTGCTTCCAAAAAAAGACTCCCTCGATCGAAAAACGGACAGAGAAAAAGAATTTTTTCTCTGTCCGTTTTTCTTTAGGGACTTATTGGACTGCTCTTTTTTATTTATAATTTCTATCAATTCCTTGGCATCTTTTGCAATAATGCATAACATATTTGAGCAGAACGTTCTTGTGACGGTGGTTTCAGCTATCGCTCATGGGGTATTTCATGGCTATCGGGAAGTTACACGAAACACCAACAAATTAACCTCATGGAGGAAGATGAGCATGAAAAACTTACAAGATACCACCACCTTGCACAACGGCGTCGAAATGCCCTGGTTCGGACTCGGCGTATTCAAAGTGAGCGAAGGGGCGGAAGTCATCGATGCGGTCAAAACTGCGATTGCCAATGGCTACCGCAGCATCGATACAGCTGCTGCCTATGGCAACGAAGAAGGCGTCGGCCAAGGAATCCGTGAGGGATTGGCGGAAGCCGGAATTTCCAGAGAAGAGCTTTTTGTCACTTCGAAGGTATGGAATTCAGATCTCGGTTATGAATCGACCCTTGCCGCCTACGAAACCAGCCTAAAAAACCTTGGTTTGGAGTATCTGGACCTTTATTTGATCCACTGGCCGGTTGAAGGGAAATACAAAGAAGCGTGGCGCGCATTGGAAACTTTGTACAAGGACGGCCGCGTCAAAGCGATCGGCGTCAGCAATTTCCACATCCATCATTTGCAGGAATTGCTGAAAGACGCGGAAATTACCCCCATGGTTGATCAAGTCGAATATCATCCGCTCCTTACCCAGACGGACTTGCATGAGTTCTGTAAAATTCAAGGCATCCAGCTGGAAGCCTGGTCGCCTTTGATGCAGGGCAAATTGTTGGATCACCCCTTGCTTTTGGAAATCGCGGCCAAGACCGAGAAAACGGTCGCACAGGTCATTCTTCGCTGGGATCTGCAAAATGGAGTGGTGGTCATCCCGAAATCCATCAAAGAAGCACGGATCATCCAAAATTCGCAGGTTTTCGATTTTGTGCTGACAGACGAGGACATGCAACAGATTTCGGCTTTGAATGAAAACAAGCGCGTTGGACCAGATCCCGATAACTTTGATTTTTAACCCTTGAAAGTCTCTTCTTTTCCAATGGAAGAGACTTTTTTTATAGATTCAAAACATACTTCCCACTAATTCTTGAATGGCATAATTTTCTATATATTTTTATAATTTTCTCTGAAAATATTAAAAAAAGCAGTATATTTACTGGGGATATGCAGTACTATGATAGCAGGCATTCTTTCTGGAACCGCTCGGTTAACATGCTGTTCTGGAGCTCAACTGATGTCGATTTCAAAAGCAGGGAGTCCTATGGTTATGAAACCCAAAAATAAAACACGTCTTGGCCTGATCTTTATTTCATTTTACGCATTTCTCTACTTCTCTTGGGTGAAGATTTGGGAGAATAATGAGGTTTTTTTGACAGTAGGCGGCAATATTTTTTCCGTTTTCGGATGTCTGATTGCTGCTGTTTGGCTCCTTAGGGCTTACCAAAAGAGCTGTGGCACTGAAAAAGTCTTTTGGCTATTGCTCACTGTCGGGACTTTGAATTATCTTGTAGCTGACTTCCTTTGGGTGATTTATGAAAACCTGTTCTCCAGGGAAATGCCTTTTCCAGGCCCCCCTGATTTCTTTTATATGCTGCAAATAGTTTTTTACCTGGCAGCCTTTTCATATAAACTCATCAAAGAAACGAAAAAACACTACTTTACTAAATTCCTATTCGATATTCTGATCGTCATGATTGTGGCTTCAACTTTCAGCTGGCATTTCCTGATCAGCCCGATTATTGAAGCAGGCGATCTTTCCATCTATTCTTTACTCGTCTCACTGGCTTATCCAATCGGTGATTTAGCTCTGTTGCTTGGCATTGTAACCATCTATCTCGGAACACAAAAATCCACTTTCAATAAGAACCTGCTCTTTTTGTCCATTGGACTCTTTTTCCAGATCATTGCCGACTCTGCTTATTTGTATTTGGTTTCTCTCGGCAGTTATGAGTCTGGAAGCCTAATCGATCCTTTGTTTATAATGGCAATTCTGTTGATCGGCTTTTCAGGATTTCTCCGGACAGAATCTATTCAGCAAACACCGCCTTCTTTAGCAGAACCGGAAGCTCCGCAGCGCTTGGACTTTTTCCGCCTCTCATTGCCTTATGTGACTGTCGTGATTTTATTTATTTTTATGGGTTCTCGATCCACCGGCATCGATATGGTCACCATCGGATCTGGAATTTCAATTTTGCTGGTCATCTTGAGACAAATTTTCATCATTTTAGAAAATCAACATCTGCTACGAAGCTATCATGAAAAAACAGAAGAATTGGATGTCAGTGAGCAGCGCTATAAATCCTTGTTTAACTATCATCCGGATGCGGTCTTTTCCCTTGACCTAAAAGGACGTTTTGAAAGCGCAAACCCTGCAAGCGGAACTCTTTTTGGGTACAAAAAGCATGAGCTGATTGGTCTTTCAAGCGCTATATTCATTGATAAAAAAATGAAACTGCAAGCTTCCAAGTACCTGGAAAATTCGTTGCAAGGCCAACCACAAAGCTACGAGCTATCGATACGAAGCCGGCTTGGAAAGTATCATTATCTCAGTGTCACCAACATTCCCATCAGGGTGCACAACAAGATTGTCGGGATTTTCGGAATTGGAAAAGATATTACAGAAAACAAAAAAAATGAAGAACAAATCCAATTCCTGGCCTACCATGACCCGTTGACCGGTTTGGCCAATCGATTGTATTTTGGGAAGGCCTTAGAAAAAGCAGTGACAGAAGGCGCAATTCTTAACGAACTGTTTGCTGTCATATTTATCGATTTGGACCATTTCAAAAACGTCAATGATACCTTGGGGCATGATATTGGAGACCAACTGCTGATTTCTGTAGCCGAAAGACTCCAAAGCTGTGCCGGTGAGGACGACGTCGTCTCCCGCCAAGGCGGGGATGAATTCACATTGATTATTCGCGGCGTAAGTGATTTGAAAGCTGTGGAACAGATGGCAGAGAGGATTCTGCATTCCTTAAGACAGGTTCATTCAATCAGCGGCAATGAAATCATCAGTCTGCCTAGCATCGGTATTGCTGTTTACCCATTGGATGCGACCACTTCTGTCGATTTAATGAAAAAAGCAGACACGGCGATGTACCAAGTGAAAGAGAATGGCAAAGGCCATTTCCAGTTCATCAAAGAACCGATTTGAATAGTCTTCAGCAGCCCCCATTCAGTCATGTTTGGGGGCTATTTGTGTCATCAGAATTTATTACTCTGTAAGTTGATTTCCCCTCTTTCTTTGTCCCGGACAAGCAGACATTTTGACAGCCTGCTCTGTCTGTTATAAGTTAATAAGGTTAATTCCGATAGGCTTGATAAGGATTATTATTTCTTGAAAAGGAGTGAGAAGATGAAAGCTTTCTGGAAACGATACCTCGATGCTTCATTGATTTTTAAAATTACGATTGCACTTATACTCGGCATTGCCGTCGGGCTGATTTTCGGAGAGCAGGCTGCTGTTCTGGCACCTTTCGGCGATTTGCTGCTAAACTTGTTGACCTTTCTGATCATCCCTTTGATTCTGTTTACGATGATGGTGGGGATCAATCAATCCTCAACCGGTGATCTCGGGCGTATGGGCGGTAAAGTGTTCATCTACTATACCCTTAGTTCCGCATTTGCCATTGTCGTCGGTTTGACCGTTGCCAGCCTGCTGCAGCCAGGCACCGGCATGCAGCTGCAGGGCAATGAAACCTTTGATGTTCCGGATAATCCTGGAATCATCAATGTTCTGTTGAATATCGTCCCTTCCAATATCTTCACCGCTTTTACCGAACTTAATCTCCTGGGCATTATTTTTACCGCTTTCGCTTTTGGTATTGCGCTGTCTTATATGCGCCAGTCCAGTGAACTTGAAAGCTTAGGCGATCATTTGTATAAAACCGTCAATGCGCTGAATGAAATGACCCTGCTGGTGCTGAAGGCCATTCTCCAATACGTGCCGGTCGGAATTTTTGCCATCATGGCAGAAACTGTCGGCAATCAGGGCTTTGCTACACTCCTTTCCCTTGGAGAAATGGTGCTGGTCTTATATGCCGCATTGATTGTTCAAGTTCTTCTCTATACGCTGGTTTTGCTGTTGTTCAAAGTCAAACCCGGACAATTTTTCAAACAGGCACGTACACCTATGCTGACAGCATTTGTCACTCAAAGCAGTTCAGGGACATTGCCATTGACCTTGAATGCCGCAAAAAATCTGGGGCTTTCGAAAAGCCTGTATGGCTTCAGCCTGCCGCTCGGTGCGACCATCAATATGGACGGAGCCGCCATCCGCATTGCTGTTTCCGCCGTTTTCGCAGCAAATCTGGTAGGTGATCCTCTTAGCCTTTCCGAAATGCTGATGGTGGTGCTGGTCGGAACCTTGGCATCCATCGGAACCGCTGGCGTCCCGGGCGCAGGAATTGTCATGATCGCCACAGTATTTGTCCAGTTGGGCTTGCCGATGGAAGCTGTCGCCTTGCTGACTGCCATCGATGCATTGGTCGGAATGGGCTGCACGGCACTGAATGTTACCGGTGATTTGGTTGGAAGTACGGTGATCGATAAAAATGAGAAAAAACGCAAACTTGCTTAACCAGTGAAAAGAGGCTGCCTACCCGGCAGCCTCTTTTCTAACAGTCCCATTTCAGTTATCCTTTTAAGTAACACACCAAAGGAGATGGCTCTATTGACAACAATTGGTTTGGTAAGGCACGGCATAACGGATTGGAACATACAAGGCATCGCCCAGGGATCATCGGATGTTCCGTTGAACAGAACAGGACGGCAGCAGGCGGAGGCGCTGGCAAACCGGCTTTCCGCAGAAGAAGACTGGGACCTGATCATCTCCAGTGACTTGGCCCGCGCGAAAGAAACAGCGGAAATCATCGGCCGGAAGCTCCAGTTGCCCGTCAGCCATTTGGATACGCGGCTGCGTGAAAGAAGCGGAGGCAAAATTGAAGGAACCACAGAGGAAGAACGACTCGAAAGATGGGGAACCGATTGGCGCAAACTCGATTTGGCGATGGAAAACCTCGACGAGGCAGCCGACCGGGGACTAGCTTGCATCGAAGATATACTGGAAGATTTCAGCGGCCAGCGTGTGCTGTTAGTCAGCCACGGGGCATTGATCGGCCTTACACTGAAGAAACTCATGCCCGGGAAGTTCCAGGAAACTTCCATGGACAATACATCCATCACGATTTTAAAAAATGCTGAAAGCCGCTGGGATTGCTCGCTGTATAATTGCACCGTGCATCTGCAGAAAAGCGAAAGCTATTGATTGCTGGCAAAACTTGCTGGCTCTCCTATATCCACTGTCCAGGAAACCACAGTCGCGCTGTCGCGGACGTGGTTTTTTTGGATGATTGACAGCAAAGCGGCTACTCCATCTGCTGTATGGGCATCTCTGCATTGCTGCCAGACACTTTCCGGTTCAGTGAATACCGCATTAGGGCATTCCACCAGACCGTCTGTCGTCAGCAGGAGCTGACTTTTTCCTTGGCGCAATTCCCGTATGCCGCTGCTGAAGCATGGAACTTCTTGCTCGAAGGTGTTCACCTGTCCGATCCATTCATAAAATTGGCGTTGATTGAGTTGATATTGCCCAAAAGCGGCCAGTTCAGGATGGAAGAGATAGAGCAGGCAATCGCCGATGGAAAACCAGTACAAATACCTCCCTTTTCTTACCGCTATGAGACAAGCTGTTTCGCCCTGCACGTGCCGGCAGGCTCTTTTGAAGTCGTCCTCCTGAAACAACTGCAGCAGCTTTCTTTCTATTGTATTGAACAATCTAACACCAACCTTACCTGATAGTAGAAGTGCGATTGACGTTTTGTGTTTTTCAACTTGTCTGATGACCAATTCAGCACTTTGGGCTGAATTATGCGCATCCAGAACCATCGCAAATTCCCATTCTTCCTTCTCATTGACCCACATCAGGCAGCCATCTTCATTTTTGGTTTGGCCGGCAGCAGAATTCCCGCCGAATCTGCCGACTACTGCATGATGGAGCCGCTCGACATCAGGCTGATCGATGTATGCTTCCTCACTGCCTACCCAGCTGAATTCCTGCACCATTTAACTAACCTCGCTCTCAATATTCTTACAATTATAATCGACACTAAGCAGATTGGACAGAACATCTTGTATATCACCCACATTCCTCACATCGATTTGAAGAATGTGGTAAAGTTAATACAAATGAGTGATAAAAATACCAACCAAAAAGGAGAGATTCTTGATGTACATCGTAACCAACCGCATTAAAATGAAAAAAGGATTTGCTGAAAAAATGGCTCCTAACTTTGCACGTCCAGGCGCTTTGCAGGAAATGGAAGGCTTCGTCAAAGTTGAAGTGACCATTACTCAGAACCTCGAAGAGTACGATGAATTGAACGTCAATATGTACTGGGAAAACCTGGAGAGCTTCGAAGCCTGGAAAACCAGCGATACATTCAAAGAAGCCCATAAGCGCCCCGAAACGAATGAAGACAGCGATGAACCGAAAAAAGAATCACCGATGCTCGGCAGTGAACTGGTAATCACCAAAATCGCTGCTCTTATTGAAGCAAAAACTTCAAATTGATCACTGCAGACAGATAGCCTGAAGTTGGCTGTCTGTTTCTTTTATGCCCCTCCCCCCAGCCTTATGAATTACATTGCAGAACAAGGAGAACTTCTACATGGATACTTCAAAACCCGATTTATGGACCAAGGACTTTATCGTCACGGCTTTAGTAAACTTTTTCTTAGTCCTCATTTTTTATCTGTTGATGGTCACGATCGCCGTCTATGCCGTTGAGGAATACGGTGCCTCCACAAGTGAAGCCGGACTGGTTACCGGAATTTTCATCCTGGGGGCTTTAACGGGAAGGCTGGTCATTGGCCGCACCATCGACAAAATCGGCCGCAAACGGACCTTGGTCATCGGCCTCGCGCTATTCACGTTGACCACGTTCTTCTATTTCCTGAATTTCGGACTGCCTTTCCTGATGCTTAACCGCTTTCTTCACGGCATGACATTGGGGATGGCCAGCACGGCGGCAGGAACCATCGTTGCCCAAATCATTCCAATGAGGCGCAAAGGCGAAGGCATCGGCTATTTCAGCCTCAGCTCAACATTGGCTACGGCTTTTGGTCCGTTCATCGGATTGATGATGAGCCAACACACCAGCTACGAAATGATTTTCGCTGTATGCCTAGTACTCGGCGCCATCAGCCTGGTTGTCTCTTTATTCGTCTACGTGCCGCCGGTGGCTGCCCCGCCTGTCACTGACGAAACGAAAGGGTTTAAGATTTCCGACTACATTGAACCAAAAGCTGTTCCGATCGCGCTTGTTTGCTTGGCGATTGCCCTTTGCTATTCAAGCGTTCTGTCCTTTATCAATTTTTACGCGATGGAAGAAGATTTAGTGGCAGCAGCAAGCTACTTCTTCCTAGTCTATGCCATCGCAATATTGGTTTCCCGCCCGTTCACTGGGAAATTGATGGATGTGAAAGGTGCAAACTTCGTCATGTATCCTGCTTTTGCTGTCTTTGCAGCAGGGCTGTTTTTGTTAAGCATCACCAGCAGCAGTACTGGCCTATTGGTGGCTGGAGCCTTGATTGGATTAGGTTTCGGCAATATGCAGTCGACGACACAGGCCGTCGCCGTCAAGTTGACGCCGCCTCACCGCATGGGGCTTGCGACCTCGACGTTTTTCATCGCCATGGATGCAGGGCTTGGCTTTGGTCCGTACCTGCTGGGCTTCGTGATTTCCGTGATCGGTTACAGTTCACTCTATGGAATCCTCGGCTTTGCGGTTCTGGCCACCGCGTTCCTCTATTTCCTGCTGCATGGCAAAAAAGAGCGCGCGGAAGCTGCGGCTCTGGCTTATAAATAAAAGAGCTTCTCTTTTTCCACTGCTTTGGGTATGGCTCCAAGTTTTGTAATGATCGTTGAAAATGAAAATCTCAGTTCAATGAACTGAGATTTTTTTCATTGATTTTCCAACTAAGCTGACTAGCTTAAGTCTATTCCTTCACACCAGGTTATACTTCTTCCTCGTCCTTTTTCCATTTCACATAGTTGTACGTGATGTCCCAGGAGATCAAGAGCAAGAAAATAGCCCCGATAACGATGTATTCTTTTGACGTCAACTCACTAAACCAATACATAGCAATATATAAGAGAATAATTAATGGGATACCCCACAACGCCCTTATAAATCTTCTTCTGTATGTTAAGTTATAAAAATTCACTACAAATCCTTTATTCTTTTTTTCTTTATCCTTATATATTCTCGACATGATTAGACTAAATGCTAAAACTGCTATGACCGGCACAATAAAAGCTAGTAGAATATCCACTATTCACCTCCTAGCAAGAAGAATTTTTGGTTGTTGCAGTTAGGGTAAGCTGTCAATTAATTTAAATATAATTATTCGAACTATCTATTTACTTTATCATAAAATCCAGATGAAAATGTTAAATAAAGGGAAATTTTATTAATTCTAATTGTACGAGAAGTTTTATGTTGTTTTTATATCCGAAATTATCATATGAAATATGAGCATCTACGGGCAAGTGCTTCCCCATAAATCACCTTAATTTTCTACTTTCCACTAGATGAAAAATACTCTTAAACAAAAAATGGCCATCAAATCAGTATACAATTTGATGGCCATTTATATTTACTTCACTGTTTAAGGTTGATAGAAAATCCCGTTAGCTTTTGTGCAGTTTTTATTCTTCTTCTTTTTCAGCGATTGCCTTCGTTTGATGAACTGTACCGTGAGGGTGTTCAGGCGGCGCGTAAATTGAGTATATTTTTAAAGGATTGTCCCCGGTATTCGTGACGTTATGCCATTTCCCTGCTGGAATCATGATGGCATAGTCCTCTTGTGCGTTTTCTTCAAATGTCAGATTATCCTTGCTGTCGCCCATTTGGACAAATCCTGTTCCAGATTCAATCCGCAGGAATTGGTCACCTTCTTCATGGGCTTCCAGGCCGATGTCATCACCCACTCTAATGCTCATCACAGTTACCTGCAGGTTTTTTCCAGTCCACAAGGCGGTACGGAATGTCTCATTTTGCTTGGTCGCCTCTTCGATATTTACAACGAACGATTCTGCTCCATAATCTTTCAATTCCATCATCAATTCCTCCTCCGAATTTTCTTCACAGCCTTCTATACCTCTGTTCGGGCTGTGCCAAACAATTCGAAAAAGCACTTGCTTATACCAGTAATTGCTTGACCAATTCCTTGTTGCGCTTTTTGAACACTTCATTATGAGAGGATACCATCGCGATTTTATTGGCGTCCGGCTGGATGAAGTGCTTGGCTTTATTGACGGCATTTGCTGCATCATGGAAAGTCCCTGCAATCAAATTCAATTTGCCTTCATGCTGCAGGATATCTCCGGCTGCAAAGAGGCCAGCCACTGAAGATTCGCTGCTCGATGTCCCTGCAATGTAATAATCATCGGCAATTTCAATATTCAATGGGCTGTTTCCAAGCAAACTGATGTCGCGTTCGTAGCCATGGTTGATGATCATTTCGTCGATTGGCAGCACTTGCTTTTCGTTCGTTTCCTGATGCGTCAGTTCGACAAACTCGATGGCGTCCCGGTCATCAGAAGCGATCAGCCGTGTGATATTGGTATGGAGGCAACAGATGGCCGATCCGTTCATCAGCTGTGTCACCTGTGCTTCATGCCCGGCAAGTTCCGGCTTGCGGTAAGTGATGTAGACTTGCTTGGCAATCGGCTCCAGCTCATTGGCCCAGTCGATTGCCGAATTCCCCCCACCCGAAATGAGGACAGTCTTGTCTTTGAAGCGCCCCAGTGATTTGACCGTGTAATTCAAATTCGACACTTCAAAGCGTTCCGCTCCTTCGATCTGCAACTTTTGTGGGTTGAGGATACCGCCGCCGACTGCCACGATGACGGTTTTCGATACATGCACCTCTCCTGAAGAACCGATCAATTCGAATACCCCTTCTTCATTCTTCGTTATGGACTCCACTTTTTCATTCAATACAACTTCCGGTTGGAATGTCAGCCCTTGTGCAACCAATTGATCGATGAGTTTGGCTCCTTGAATCGGCGGCTGCCCTCCCACGTCCCAAATCATTTTTTCTGGGTATACATGGATTTTGCCGCCCAATTGCGGCTGGAATTCGATGATTTTCGTTTTCATTTCCCGTAGGCCACTGTAAAAAGCCGAATATAATCCAGCAGGACCCCCACCTATAATCGTTACATCAAAAAGCTCCCGTTCCTCCATCTATCTTCACTCCTATCCTTTTGTATTTCGTATTGACAACTTTGGTAAATAGTCTTATAGTATTGATTGTACTGAAAATGAGAATCATTATCAATGAAAAAGAGTATAAATTTAGAAAAGGAGGTTTTTGGAATGGTGCGCTTATTCACCGAGGAGCTGAACATCGGCTATGGAGACCGGTTGATCGTCAAAGATTTGACGGTCCAAATTCCGGACAAGAAAATCACGACGATCATTGGCTCCAATGGCTGCGGCAAATCAACGCTGTTAAAAGCGATTACTCGGGTGATTTCGCATCAATCCGGATCCGTGGTATTGGACGGCAGCAATATTGCACAGGAAAACACAAAGTCCCTGGCAAAGAAAATGGCTATTCTTCCCCAAACACCGGACAGTGCTGCCGGGTTGACGGTCGGCGAACTGGTTTCCTATGGCCGCTTCCCTTACCAAAAAGGCTTTGGGCGTTTGTCCAAACGAGATTATGAAATCATCAATTGGGCACTCGATGTCACCGGCACACAGTTTTTTAAATACCACCCGGTGGACGCCTTGTCCGGCGGCCAGCGCCAGCGCGTTTGGATTGCGATGGCATTGGCACAGGAAACGGAAATGATTTTTCTGGATGAGCCGACCACCTATCTTGATATGGCCCATCAGCTGGAAATCCTGGAGCTCCTGCAACAACTTAATCGGGAACAGGAACGGACCATCATCATGGTGCTCCACGACCTGAATCAGGCTGCGCGGTTTGCCGATCACATCATCGCGATGAAAGATGGGCAGATTGTCAAAGCCGGCAATTGCCATGAAGTCATTACACAACCTGTATTAAAAGAAGTATTCCGGATTGATGCTGAAATCGGGCTGGATCCGAGAACCCAAAAACCGATGTGCATAACATACGATTTAATCAGAGGAGTCTAACGACATGAAAAAATTATTCTTGCCCCTATTTCTATTTACTTTGCTGCTGATCCTTGCTGCCTGCAACTCCGATTCAACTGCTGAGGAAACCGACGCTGCAGAAACGGATAAATCTCCAGATACCATTACATATGAATCGGAAAGCGGACCGATCGAAGTTCCGGCAGATCCACAGCGTGTAGTCATGCTCTCTTCTTACGCCGGTGACGCCATGTCTTTGGACGTCCCTTTAGTAGGAGTAACTTCCTGGGCAAAAAACAACCCGCGTTTTGAAGAAGAACTGGCAGACGTGGAAGAAGTAGCAGAAACAGACCTGGAAAAAATCATCGAATTGGAACCCGACTTGATCATTGGCTCTTCAACTACAGCCAACATCGATAAATTGAGTGAAATCGCACCAACGGTCACATACACTTACAACAACGTCGGCTATTTGGAGCAGCATCTGGAAATCGGTAAAGTATTAAACAAAGAAGAAGAAGCACAAGCTTGGATCACCGACTTCCAGGAACGGGCACAACAAGCCGGGAACGACATCCGCGCTGAAATCGGTGAAGAGACAACCGTTTCCGTCATTGAAAACTTCGACAAGCAAATCTATGTATTCGGAGACAACTGGGGACGTGGAACTGAAATCCTCTACCAGGAAATGAAATTAAAGATGCCGGCAAAAGTAGAAGAAATGGCGTTAGCAGACGGTTACTATATGCTTTCTCAGGAAGTGTTGCCGGAATACATGGGTGACTATGTGATTTTCAGCAAAGACAGTGCGCAAGACAACTCATTCCAGGAAACGGACCTGTACCAAAACACACCGGCCGCTCAAAACGGCCAGATCTTTGAAGCTGATGCCAAAGAATTTTACTTTAACGATCCAATTTCATTGGAATACCAATTGGAATTCTTTATCAAAAACTTTTTAGGTGAGTGAGATTACTTGGCATCAAGCAAGTATCACAGCGCCGGCGTGTTCATGGGTCAGGTTTCCTGTGAGAGCAGCCATACCTAAAGCGGCCCGAGCGCTGGCTAAAAGACGCATTCTTTAATCCACCAAATATAAACTTCTACACTAAAGGAGAGGAATTCTGATTTTAGAATTCCTCTTTATAATCTCAGGAAAAGATGATGATCAATGAGCCCTAAAGTTTCATTTCCAATTAAATTTATTTTAAGCCTGCTCTTACTCGCACTGACACTTGTCGTCTCCTTGATTTTTGGAGCGGCGGACATCAGCCTGAAAGAAGTGGGGCTGGCGTTGTTTTCAACCAGCTCCAGTGACGGCATCGGGGTTATCCGGGAAATCCGGCTGCCTCGTGAAATTGCTGCGATTTTCGTCGGTTCCGCTCTTGCAGTGTCTGGCGCAATGATGCAGGGAATGACCCGCAACCCGCTGGCTGATCCGGGCCTCCTGGGTCTGACAGCAGGTGCCAATGCGGCTCTTGCTTTCACCTTGGCCTTTATCCCCGCTGCCAATTATTTCGGCATCATGATTGCTTGTTTTATCGGAGCAGCGGCCGGTGCCGCCTTGGTATTCGGCATCGGCGCCGTCAAAAAGGGCGGCTTTTCGCCTTTTCGGATCGTCCTCGCCGGAGCCGCCATTTCGGCTTTCCTGACAGCCATTGCTGAAGGGATCGGCTTGTATTTCAATATCTCGAAAAACGTTTCCCAATGGACAGCGGGCGGATTGATCGGCACTTCCTGGGGACAGCTGCAGGTGGTGGTTCCTTTTATCGCCGTGTCTTTGCTGATTGCTTTAGTGCTGTCGCGGCAGTTGACCATTCTCAGTTTGAGTGAAGAGGCCGCCATCGGCCTTGGCCAAAAAACGGCCCAGGTCAAAGCGGTTCTCTTTGTCGTCATCACCCTTCTTGCGGGTGCCGCTGTGGCACTTGCCGGCAATATGGCCTTTATCGGCTTGATGATTCCGCATGTGGTGCGGGCGATTGTCGGTACCGATTACCGGTTCATCATCCCGATGTCTGCAATTGCAGGCGCCATTTTCATGCTGCTCGCCGACTTGATCGGCCGGACCATCAATTCACCGTTCGAGACACCGGTTGCAGCGATCATCGCGATCATCGGCTTGCCCTTCTTCCTGATCATTGTCCGTAAAGGAGGCAAAGCATTCGCATGATCCATCCAAGCTTACGCAAAAAACAACGAATTTCATATTACCTGTTGCTGGCGTTGATCTTGTTGACGGCAATCGCCAGTATGGGTTTGGGCTATTCCCCCATCTCCTATGACCGCCTGATGCCGGCAATTTTTGGCCAAGGTACGTTCAAAGAAGATTTCATCCTGTTTTCCATTCGGCTTCCGCGTATTTTGATCACATTGCTGGCCGGTATGGCGCTGGCTTTATCCGGTGCGATTTTGCAAAGTGTGACACGCAATGATCTCGCAGACCCCGGAATCATCGGCATCAACTCCGGTGCCGGCGTCGCCATTGCAGTTTTCTTCTTATTTATTCCGGTAGAGGCAGGCGCATTTGTCTACTTGCTGCCCATCGTGGCATTTGGCGGCGCGCTGGCGACGGCCGCATTGATTTATGCGTTTTCCTACTCACGCAATAGCGGCCTGCAGCCCATCCGTCTGGTGCTTGTCGGAATCGGCTTTTCGATGGCTTTGTCGGGAGTCATGATCGTCTTGATTTCTTCTGCAGAACCGGAAAAAGTCGATTTCATCGCAAGTTGGCTGGCCGGCAATATCTGGGGAGCCGATTGGCCCTTCATTGTGGCCATTCTTCCCTGGCTGCTGGTGCTG
Organism: Planococcus sp. BI3; assembly: GCF_056680115.1. Lineage (NCBI taxonomy): Bacteria > Bacillati > Bacillota > Bacilli > Caryophanales > Caryophanaceae > Planococcus > Planococcus sp. BI3. The sequence goes on along the minus strand of NZ_CM155266.1, from coordinate 2,771,102 downwards.
ATTCCCTTCACCCTGTACAAGGCCAATCGCATGAATGTCCTTGGCCTTAGCGACCCGGTCGCTGTAGGCATCGGCGTGTCCATCGAAAAAGAACGGCTGGTTCTGCTGCTCGCCGCTGTCGCTCTTGCCGCGTCAGCTGTGTCGGTTACCGGGGGGATTGCGTTCATCGGCCTGATGGCGCCCCATATCGCCAAATCCATTGTCGGTCCGCGCCATCAATTATTCCTGCCGCTCGCCATCCTGATCGGCGGCTGGCTGTTGCTGCTGGCGGATACTGTCGGCCGGAACCTGCTTGAACCTTCCGGAATTCCGGCCGGCATCATGGCCGCGCTGATCGGAGCTCCTTATTTCATCTATCTGCTATTGAAAAAATGACAGACAAAAACACAGTAAGCCTCATTGCAGAGCTTACTGTGTTTTTAGTTTGTCTAAAAGTATGGATCAAAAACTTTCTACGGATCGAATCCATTCTAATTTAATCGTCCGTCTCAATGTTAAATTAAAAGATAGCATTTCAGTTACAGTTTTGAGGACTCTTCAGTATACTGAATTTACGCTTTTAGATGCTCTCCATACAAAGGCGATGCCGCGGGTTTCCCAAAATAATAGCCTTGGAACAATTGATACCCACGCTGCTTCAGCCAGTCAAAGTCCTCGCGCGTTTCGATGCCTTCTGCCAATGGAATAGAGCCGATTTCCAAAGCTTTCTTCAGAAACTTATTAGCGACTTTCTGCTTTTGTTCATCCGTTGCTACATCCTGAACAAATTTCATATCCAACTTCATATATTTGGGTTTCAGATCTGCCAGCATTTCAATGGTACTGTAGCCCTCACCTACGTCATCCAATGCGTAATCGAATCCTTTTTCTTTATAGTAAGACAGGATTTTCTTCAAATGCTCCAGGTCATCCACTTTTTCTGTTTCCACCACTTCAAACACCAACGATTTAGGATTGACCCCTAATTGCTGTGACAACGAAATTGTAGAACGCAGGCAAAATTCAGGCGAATAAATCGAAGTGGGGATAAAATTGATGAATGCCTTCTCCCCTTTTAGCGCGGCTGCGTATTTCACGGCAGTCATTCTGCAGACACGGTCCAATGCATACAAGCGCCCGCGGGTTTTTGCTGCGGGAAAGATTTCATTCGGGTAGATCATCGAACCGTCTTCGTTTTGAAAACGTGCCAGCATTTCGTAGGCAAAAATATTTGCATCCGCATCCACAATCGGCTGATAATGGCAGGTCAATCGTTCGTTTTTGATGACATCGTCTATCCATTCGGTTGCAAAAACCTGGGACATCCCCTCTAGCGGCTGCCAGGCTTCCTGATTGATGCGGAATACCACTTGTTCCATATCCAGCAAATCACTGCAAAAATCCATGAACTCACGGGCTCCTTTTTCATCCACCTGCAGCTTGTTTCCTTTAGGGATAACTTCTATCTTTCTTCTTTCCAAATGATCTATAACTATCTGTAAAGCTGAAAGATTCGTTTGCCCTTCCAGCTTTATTTCAAATTTGATGGCCGTCACTGAGCAGTTATTGCATTCCATAATTACTCACTCCCTTTTTTATGGTATTTATAGTTTACTTTATATGTCTTAAAAACTGTTGAAATTTTATTGGAAAATTTAAGTTTTCTTTATTTTTCACTATAGCCACCCGATCAAATATTTCCAGCTGCCGCCCACGATTTAAAGGGTATTTGGGATCGAGCTAGAATTAATTCTAATACACAGCAATAACCTGGCTCTCTTCCCCTATCCAAATTACCTTCTGTACAAAAGGACTGCCCGCTAGTATTTCATTCGCAAAGGAGAATGATCATGGGAAAAATCGTTGTAGCGATGTATTTGACGCTTGATGGGGTCATGGAAGAACCTTCGTGGACTGCGCCTTACTGGGATGATGAAATAGCCAAATTCCAGCTGGACCTGCTGTTTGGCAGTGATGCATTGCTGCTCGGACGGGTGACATATGAAGGGTTTGCGGCAGCATGGCCGGCGGCAGAAGATGACGAGGGATTTGCCGAACGGATGAACAAATTGCCGAAGTATGTGGTTTCCACCAGCTTGAAACGCACAGAATGGAATGCCCGACTGATCACCAGCCATGTGCGAGAGGAAATTGCCAAACTGAAAAAAACCGGGCAACGGCTGTTGGTCTACGGCAGTGCTGAACTTATCGAAACCTTGTTGAAGCATGACTTGATCGACGAATTGCATTTGATGACATTTCCACTCGTCTTAGGTGAAGGCAAACGGCTGTTCAAGGAAAATGCTGACCAGAAAATGTTCAATCTCCAGGAAATCCGTTCAACAGATGCTGGCGTACTCATCGCCAGCTATACGCCGGACAAATAATGACAACCAAAAAGACTCCCTATACGGGAGCCTTTTTGTATTGAGCTTGTAGACAAATGGATATTTATATCTTTTAAAGAATGACTAAATATTTCATCATGTTTATTCCGAATTCTGCGCTACAGACGGACGCTTTCCGCTGGCTCGCGCCGAAATCCACTTGGGCTGGCCACGAAGACTCCTGTAGAATCAGTGAAAGCTGAAGAATCCTCCTTGGAAAGACTTTGTCTACAGCTTAGTTTTTGCGCTTATGTTTTAGAGAATTTCTTTTTGGCGTAGACATAAGTGACCGCCAGCGCAGCGACCAATACGCCTCCTTTGATGATGTCGAACGCGTAATAAGGAAGGTTCAAGATCGTCAAGCCGTTCAGCAGGATGCCGATGACTGCAGCACCGAAAAATGTGCCGAGTGCATTTGGTTTGCCTGCTCCTAAAACCGAATAGCCGACGAATACTGCCGCGACTGCTTCCATCATCAATGGGGCTCCTGCGTCAATCTGCCCGGAACCTACGCGTGCAGTGAACAGGATGCCCGCCATGGAAGCGAAAACGCCCGATACCACATATGCGGTAAACTTCACTTTTTTGACGTTGACGCCTGACAGCGTCGCCGCTTCGGCATTGCCGCCGGTCATGTACAGCACTCTTCCCCAGCGTGTATGGTTGAGCACGACATAAGAAGCCAGGACCATCACCAGCATGATCCAAACCGGAACCGGCAGACCCAGCATCTGGCCCTGGCCGATCCACAGGAACGCTTCCGACAATTGGCCAGGTGCGGTTCCGCCTGAAGTCAGCGGCATATTATTATAGATCGAGTAGCCTTCCGTATAGGTCCGGTGCAAACCGGCCACGATATACATCATGCTCAATGTTGCCAAGAGATCGGGAATGCCGATGACTACAATAAGAAAGCTGTTGACCGCTCCGACCAGCACTCCGATCAATAGCGGCAAGATCAGCACAAGCCATAACGGCATATCGTACCACACCATCAAGGAAGCGGAAACGACTGTCGATAGGGACATCGTCGAGCCTACAGACAGGTCAAAACCGTCGACTACCAGCGTGAACGTCACCCCTAAAGCCAGTAAAGTCACAATGGAAATCGAGCGCAGGATATCCGTGAAATTGCCGTATGTGAAAAAGGCATCGCTGATCGTGCTGAAATAAAAAATAATGAAGACGAGTAACGCGATGGCGCCATATTTAAACAGAAACTGAATTGTGCTGTCTTTCACCGAGCCCTTGTTTTTCCCCAAGTTCTTCTTTTCCGCCACTTGCATACAATAAAATCCTTTCTTGGGTCGCTTCTTGTCGTGACAATTCTTTCACGATTTGACCGTTGTACATTACGAGAATGCGATCGGAAATTCCGATGGCTTCATGAATTTCACTTGAAAAATACAAACATCCTTTGCCGCTCTCTGCCAATTGGCGGATCAACTTGAAAATATCGACTTTGGCACCGATATCGACGCCTTTTGTCGGTTCATCGAATAGGTACAAGGCAGAATCGAGTGAAATCCATTTGCCGATCGCCACTTTCTGCTGGTTCCCGCCGCTCAAATGGATAAGCGGTGTTTCTGTGCTGCCGGTTTTGATGCGCAGCCGTTCAATGATTTCATCGGCAAAGCGTTGTTCAGCTTTTCGGTCCATCAAAAGGCGCTTGGAGAACTTTTTCAGATTGGGAAATGAAGCATTGGTTTCCAGCGATTCCTGGACAAACAAGCCTTCTTTTCGCCGTTCTTCCGGAATCAATGCCATCCCTGCTTTGATGGCATCTGCAGGATGCTTGATTTTAGCTGTTTTTCCCGCCAGCCTAATCGTTCCGGAAGTTAAAGGGGTTCCGCCGAACAATGCTTTGGCGAGCTCCGTTTTGCCTGCTCCTACCAGTCCGACGACACCCACCACTTCGCCTGCTGCAACTGTCAGCGACAAATCCTTGAGCTTTTGCCCATCGGACAAATGAGCGACTTCCAACAAAGCGGATCCGATGTCATGCGCACGCGGTTCCAATTCGTGGCTGAGTGCCGCTCCGAGCATCGCTTCGATTACCCCGTCCTGATCGGCTTCTGCCGTATCGTAGGTTTTGACAAGCGTCCCTTCCCGCATGACTGTAATCCGGTCGCTGATTTCAAACACTTCCGGCAAACGATGGGAAATAAAGACACAGCCGACCCCCTGTGCTTTTAATTTTGAAATGACAGTATACAGTTTTTCCGATTCATGAATCGACAACGGCGCCGTCGGTTCATCGAAAATGATGATTTTCGCTGAATGCACCAACGCTCTGGCAATCAGCACCATCTGCTTTTCCGCCAATGTCAGGCTCGCCGCTTTTTGCTGGACATCAATGGTTTCCGCTTGAAGTTCAAGCAATGCCGAATAGGCCCGCTTGTTGATCTTCTGTCTGGAGACGAATAGATTCCCCTTGCCTGCGAACGTGTCGAGCAGGATATTTTCTGCAACGGTCAACTCAGCCACAATGGCCGTATCCACTTCCTGATAAACACAGTAGATTCCCTGTTCTTTCGCTGCTTTCGGCGATTCCAGCCGAATGTCGGAACCGTCCAGATGGATCGTTCCTTCATCCTGTTGATAAACGCCCGACAAGATTTTGATCAAGGTGCTTTTTCCTGCGCCATTGACGCCGAGAATGGCATGGACTTCGCCTTTTTCCAAATGGAATTCCGCTCCTTGCAATGCTGTTACTGGTCCGAATTTTTTCCCGATGCCAGTCATCGATAGTAAAGGTCCTGCCATAGAGATGCCCCTTTCTGATAAAAGAGCTGCCCCATCTTTCAGGACAGCTCGAAATGGTAAAGATTATTGGCCTTCCAGTTCGCGCAACTCATCTGTATACCCTTGTTCGCTTGCTCCCCAGCCTTCTACGTACTCGCTCAATTTATCGGTTGTCACCGTTTCTTCCGGCAGGCTTTCCGCCTCCACGAAGACCGGCTCCAGGATCACTTTTTCTTCCGGTTGTTCACCGTTCAGCAACTGATACAGGTAACGCACTTGAATGCGTCCGATGTCTGTCGGATCAACAGCTGCTGAAGCCACCCAGGGGCTGTTTTCTTTTTGCATCAATTGCAGATCTTCATCACTCATGTCGATGCCGTACACTTTGATATCCGTACGCCCTGCTTGTTCAATGGCACGGACGGCGCCTTTTGCAAACTCATCCCAAGCCGCCCAGACCGCTGTGATTTCCCCTTCATTCGGGTATTGCTTCAACACAGCTTCCATCTGTGATTGGGTATCCAATGCCGTGTTGTTGGTGGCAGCACCGAATGCCGTCACTTCTGTAATGCCCGGATTGTCCGTCAGGAATTTTTCATACGCCACCTGGCGTCTTTCCATTGGCGCAAAGCCCGCTGTCCAAATTTTGACGATATTGGCTTCACCATTATTGTCTTCTGCCAGTTTTTCCAAAGTCATCTCAGCCATTTGCTGATCGCCCTGTTCCAAAGAAACAACGCCTTCCGCATCGATTCCTGCATCAAACGCCACTACCGGAATTCCTGCTTCAAGTGCTTTTTCAACGCCTTGGCTCAACGCTTCTTTTGTTCCATGGTCGATCAAGATGCCATCGACTCCTTGATTGATGGCTGCATCCAGGTTGGAGGCCATTTTCGCCAAATCTCCTTCAGAAGTGAAAACGGTCGCTTTGCCGCCGAATTTCTCAACCTGTGCTTCTACGCCCGCAATGTATTGAGCGGAAAATGTGCCTAAGTTAATTTGCATGACCAACGCGATTTCCTTGCCAGCAAGCGGATGATCTGATGCTTCGGCTTCGGTATCTGAAGAAGTTTCTTCTTCGGTGACGTCCCCTTGCGGTTGGCAGGCAGCCAATAAAATACTGATAAATAAGAGTGCGGCAAGCAGCCAAATGGATTGTTTTTTCATAGTCTTTCTCCTTTCCCTGCAGATGCTCTTAGCAAATCAGGGATGTTTTTTTGATAACCTTCAGTAATGATGCCTTTTTCAGTGATAATTGCTGTAATGAGATGTGCCGGTGTTACATCAAATGCCGGATTAAATACTTTTGTGCCGATTGGTGCCACCGGTTGGCCGTTCATATGGGTGATTTCTTCCGAGTGGCGCTCTTCGATTGGAATCGCAGTGCCGTCTTCAATCGACAAATCGAAAGTCGAGGCCGGCGCCGCCACATAAAACGGAATATTGAATGCGCTCGCCAATAAAGCCAAATTATAAGTTCCGATTTTATTGGCCGTGTCGCCATTTGCCGCAATGCGGTCCGCGCCGACAATGATGGCTTCAATTTCTTTAGCTCTAATAGTATGTGCCGCCATGCTGTCGGTAATCAGCGTGACGTCGACTCCCGACTGCTGCAGCTCCCATACCGTCAAGCGTGCGCCTTGATAAAGCGGCCTGGTTTCACAGGCAAACACTTCAAATTCTCGGCCGCGTTCGCTCCCAAGATGGAATGGCGCTAAGGCGGTGCCGTATTTGGCCGTAGCAATCGAACCTGCGTTGCAGATGGTCATGACACGCGTTTGCCCCTGCAGCAAGACCAGCGCATGTTCACCGATGCTGCGGCAGGACGCTTCATCTTCCCTGTGGATCTTCACAGCTTCCGCCAGCAGCAACAGTTTGGCTTGGGGCACGTTCTCCGCTTCGCTTAATTTATCTTTCAGACGGCGGAGCGCCCAGCCAAGGTTGACTGCAGTCGGCCTTGAAGAATTCAAGTACGCCGCATCTTTTTCGACATATTGCTGGAAGGCTTCCAGTGAATCCGTGTCATGCCGCTTGGCTCCGACGGCCAGTCCGTATGCCGCGGTAATGCCGATCGCGGGAGCTCCGCGAACCTTCAATGAAAGGATGGCATCATAAACGTCTTCCACGGTTTCAAGTGTCAAATATTCAATGGCATGCGGCAGTTTTTGCTGATCCAGGATGGCCAGCAGCTGGCCATCCCATTTGATGGATAAAGGAATGCTCATGTGCGCGCCTCCTCCAGAATTTGCAGTACATCCCCGATTGATGTGGTTTCTTGACGCTGCAGAATCAAAGCCCGGCCAGTATCCAAAGCCTGTTTCTTAAAAGTGATTCTTTTTTCCGTGTCTTCGATGCTGTCCAGATCTTTGACATGCGCCAAGCCGATCGTCCGGCGGATCAATTCACAGCCTGCAAATCCAGCCGCATCTGCCAGTACTTTGCCAAGCACGTATTCCAGGTAGCCTTCAGTTTCCTTGAACGATTCGACGCTGTGGTTTTTCCACAACCCGGAAAATGCAGCAGCAAAAACTTCCCATGTTTTTCCGATATCCTCCACGATTACCTGGCGATCTTCGCCTTCGCGTGTGATGGACTGGAAAATCAAGTTGGCCAGGAACAAGCCAACATCAAACCCGATCGGACCGTAGAAACCAAATTCCGGATCAATCACTTTGGTTTCGGTCTGGCTCGCAAAAATACTGCCTGTATGAAGATCGCCATGCAGCAGCGCTTCCGCTTCGGTCAAAAAGCTCTTCTTCAACTTCGCCACTTCCAGCTGCAGCTTCCCATCGCTCCAAATCGCCTCTGCCGCTGCTTGGAGCTGCGGTTCGTAATCATTGGTGTCGAGGTCAAAGAACGGATCCGTAAAAATGAGGTCTTCTGTAATTTTGCACAACTCAGGATTGGAAAACTCTGCAGCCAAGCGCTTTTTTTCAAAAGGATGCAAGCCGTAATCCGATGTATGAAATAAAGTCAGTGCCAAGTATTCGCCAATATCCTGGGGCAGTCTCGGGAAATTCCGTCCGTTGACCAAACCCTCCCGCGCAATCTCCAAGTGGGATAAATCCTCCATCACAGTAATGGCCAGTTCCTCATCTGTTGCGTAAACAACCGGTACCAAGGATGGAACAAATTCTCCATGCTTTTTGAGGACATTTGCTTCAATTGTTGCCCGCTTTAACGTCAACGGCCAGCTTTCGCCGATGACCTTGGCATAAGGCAGTGCCTGCTTGATGATCAACCGCTTCCCTGTATTCGGGTCTTCAATTTGGAAAACATAATTCAAATTGCCATCGCCGATTTCCCGGCAAGCTAATTGGGCAGCAGGATCAAATGTATGGCCAGCTTTCGCCAAAGCAACGGCTGTCTCTTCGGTTAATGCCTTATAAGTGGTCGGAACAGTAAGAGTCATCATCTATCTTCCTTTCTTCTGCAATATAAAAAGCCTCTTTCATAAAAAGAAAGAGGCCAGAATAAGAGATCCCATGCCTCTTATCTTTCAGAAAATAAATTTCTGATGGAATTAGCACCGTGCCTTGCAGGATTTTCATCCTGGCGCCTGGGCGCCCCGTCTCACAACGGTATTACGGTCGGTTGCTGGGCGTCATCGGGCCAAAATCCCTCTGCCAGCTCTTGATAAGAGTACTGCGTGTTATTCAATTTAAGTTATGCAGAGAATCCTATCACGATTCAGAATTGACTGTCAATCCATTTTCCCAATAAAAACAATTTTGCAATAACAGTGTTGACAGATTTCTGCACACATGAAATAATCAGAATTACTTTACTCTATTAAATCGAATTATTATTTTGGATTGAACCTATAAAACTGTTTCACCCAATTTCATATCTTTCTTATTCAGAGCAGGTGGAGGGACAAGCCCTATGATACCCGGCAACCGGTCCAATGATGGACACGGTGCTAATTCTTGCAGCCAGAACCGATGGCTGAGAAATAAGAAGTTGTTAACGCCCTTAACCTCTTCTTATTTGAAGAGGTTTTTTATTTTTTAAAAATTGCATGGGAGTGTGGAATAGATGAGCTTATTGACTGCTACTTATCAAGTGTATGGAAAGCCCGGTTCCTTCGGGGAAAAGGCGGAAGGCATCGCTTTGGGCTTGACGATCGGCTCTTGGACAGATTTGCCGCTGCTTGATCAGGCACAATTGAAACACCATAAGGGGCATGTTGTCTCCATCGTAGAATTCGCGGAAGACAGCCATCCATTGAAGCCGGAGCTGATAAAAGCAGAACTCGAAATTGCCTACCCGAGCATCAATTTCTCAGCCGACTTGCCTGCCATCCTGACTACGGTTTTCGGCAAACTATCTCTGGATGGCGAAGTGAAGCTATTGGATTTGGATTTCAGCCATGACCTGCTCAGCCACTTTCCCGGTCCGCGCTTCGGCATAGAAGAAATCCGCAATACACTCGGCGTAGCTGGAAGGCCGCTTCTGATGAGCATATTCAAAGGCGTCATCGGCCGCGACATGGATTTTTTATCCGCTCAATTGCGCGAACAGGCATTAGGCGGCGTAGACCTCGTTAAAGACGACGAAATTTTATTTGAAAATCCGCTGACTCCATTCGAAAGCCGCATCATCACAGGGAAACGGGTGCTGGAGAATGTCTATGAGGAAACGGGCCATCGCACATATTATGCAGTGAACCTGTCGGGCAGAACTTCCGACCTGAGAGGTAAGGCACGAAAAGCACGCGAGCTTGGAGCGGATGCCTTATTGTTCAACGTCCACGCATACGGGCTCGATGTGCTGCAGGAATTGGCGGAAGATGATGAAATCGGTTTGCCGCTGATGGCGCATCCGGCATTCAGTGGCGCTTTCACTTCATCCCCGTTTTACGGGCTTGCTGCGCCGCTCGCACTCGGAAAGCTGGTCCGCTATGCCGGTGCAGATTTCTCCCTGTTCCCTTCTCCTTACGGCAGTGTTGCATTGGAAAAAACAGCTGCTCTTGCACTCGGCAAGGAACTGATTAGGGACAGCCCATTGAAACGAAGCTTCCCAGTGCCTTCTGCCGGCATCCATCCGGGGCTTGTGCCTTTACTGCTGGCAGATTACGAGATAGATAGTGTCATTAATGCCGGCGGTGGAATTCACGGACATCCGGCTGGTGCAGCTGGGGGCGGCCGTGCCTTCAGACAGGCAATAGATGCGGTGCTGCAAGGAGAAACCCTGCAGGATGCCGGCAAACAGCATAAAGAATTACAAACTGCACTTGAGTTATGGGGGTGAAGAGATTGAACAAACCGATTATTTTTTGCGATTTTGACGGTACGATTACCGCCAACGATAATATCATCGCCATCATGAAGAAATTTGATCCGCCGGGCTGGGAACCAGTCAAAGACCAAATCCTCGACCAATCCATCTCGATACGTGAGGGTGTAGCGAACATGTTTTCCCTGCTCCCTGTTTCGGCAAAAGACGAAATCATTTCATATGTTTTGGAACAGGCGGAAATACGGGAAGGTTTCAGTGACTTTGTCGCTTATACGAGAAAACAGGAACTGCCTTTATACATTGTCAGCGGTGGAATCGACTTTTTCGTCTATCCGCTCCTTGAACCTTTCGGACCTCTTGACGGCATCTATTGCAACGGTGCCGACTTTTCAGGAGACCTCATCAAACTGGAATTCCCGCATGGCTGCGATGAAAAATGCAGCAGCCAGGGCTGTGGATGCTGTAAGCCATCCGTCATCCGGGAAATTTTGGATACCGGCACGAAAAGCATCGTCATCGGGGATTCCATCAGTGATTGGGAAGCAGCCAAAAAAGCCGATTTCGTCATCGCCAGGGATTTATTGGCGGAGAAATGCCAAGAGGCTGGCATCGCTTACGAACCATTTGAAACTTTCAACGAAGTCATTGCGATTGTCGATGACTATATAGGAGTGAAGTCATGACTGCATTGCGGGAAAAATGGCTGGAACTGGCGGATGTCAAAGATGAACTGGCGTCTCGCGACTGGTTTATGGGAACCAGCGGAAATCTCGCCATCAAGGTCGCGGACCAACCGCTCGAATTCTTGGTCACCGCCAGCGGCAAAGACAAAAAGAAACGGACCGATGAAGACTTTTTGCTTGTCGATGCCAACGGCCAGCCGGCTGCAGAAACACATTTGAAACCATCTGCTGAAACCTTATTGCATTGCGCAATCTATGGAAAGACGGCGGCCGGCTGCAGCCTCCACGTCCATACGGTCGCCAATAATGTCATTTCCGAGTTATACGGCGATGCCGGAAAAATCGATTTCCAAGGACAGGAATTGATCAAAGCATTCGGTTTGTGGGAAGAAGATGCGGTACTGACCATTCCCATCATCCCCAATCACGCCGATATCCCAACGCTCGCCAAAGCATTCGAGCCTTTTATCGCCGCCGACAAAGGTGCGGTGCTGATCCGAAACCACGGCATCACCGTCTGGGGAAAAGACGGCTTTGAAGCGAAGAAATTGCTTGAAGCCTGTGAGTTTTTATTTCAATACCAATTGGCGTTGCAACTGCATTTAAAATAAGAAAGGAAGATTCTAATGGCTATCATTAAAATTCAAGGAACAGACGAAACAATTGAAGCACAAAACGAGGTTGCAGCATTTCTCGAACAGCAGGAAGTCGTTTACGAACATTGGGACAACACGAAATTACCTGAATCTCTTCGTGAAAAATTCGACTTGAGCGATGAAGACAAAGAAGAGATCATTAAGGCGTTCAAAACAGAAATCGATGACATTTCCGAGCGCCGCGGCTACCAGGCAGCGGATATTATCTCCCTGTCAGACTCCAACCCGAAACTGGACGAGCTCTTGAAGAACTTCCAACGCAAACATATTCATACAGACGACGAAGTGCGCTATATCGTCAGCGGCCACGGCGTCTTCATCATCCAAGGGAAAGACGAGCGCTACTTCGAAGTCCACTTGACGCCAGGCGACTTGATTTCGGTTCCTGAAAACATCACCCATTACTTTACACTTGCTGATGACCGAAAAGTCGTGGCGATCCGAATCTTCGTGACAACCGAAGGCTGGGTACCGGTTTATCAGGAAGAAAGCAGCGTTCAAAACTAATTATTGCACTAGAAAAGACTCGACTACTCGAGTCTTTTTTATTTTGCGGAAAAAGTAATTATTTTCTATTTTTAATGACTTTTAAGCTATAATGTCTTTTGAGTTATATTTTGTAAATAGAAACGAGTGGTATGAATGAAGAAAACGACCCTAACCGTATCGGCAATTGTTATTTTGTTTCTATTGCCCCTTCTCATCTGGTTCTTTAAGGAAGAAAAAATAATGACGGTAGCGATCATTGATAAGACAGTCCCCACTGAAAGCTACCGGGAACATAAAGGCCTGACCTGGCTGCTGAATCATCATCGTTATATGACCGAAGCCAAAACCGAATATAAAATGGATGCCGATTATTACGGCTTTGTTCCTGATGAAAAAGCGGAAAGCTACACCATTCGTGATTTGCCTGAAGACCTGTCCGGAACTGATCTCATTTACCTGGCAGATTCCTACGGTGTCTATGAAGAAGATCTCCCTTGGCAGTCAGCAGAAAAAAACCCTGGCAGTTCGTCCATGATTTCCGGCGGACTCCACATGAGTGAATGGCAGACCATTAAAAAGCAAGTTCAGTCTCAAGGCACAGACTTGGTAGTGGAATTCAATACCTTTGCTTCGCCTACTGCCACAGAAGTCACGCAGGATATGAATAGTTTTCTGGGACTGGAATGGAGCGGCTGGAGTGGACGCCATTTTGCGGACCTTCATTCTTCCAAAAGCGAAGTGCCTCAGTGGATTATTTCCAACTATGAAAAAAACGATGGAGAATGGAATTTTGAAGGCGCCGGATTCGTCTTGGTCAATGATGCCGAAGGCGAAATTGTGGTACTTTCTGAAGAGGCCGGCGAAATCGGGGCTGATGGACTCCGTCTTGCCTTTACTGAACAGGGTAAAGCTCGATTTGATTTGACGGACAGCCCTTCTTTCGGGTATTGGTTTGATATTAACCAGCCGGCTCCAGGCACTGAGGTCCTGGCAGACTATAAATGGGATCTTGAAAGTGCAGGCAGCGAGAAATTGAAAGCTGCGGGCATTCCCGAGAACTTCCCGGCAATGTTCCATCAATCCAAGCATGGGGCAGACCTTTATTATTTTGCAGGAGATTTTGTCGATATCGATGATACCCCAAGCTTTTACCGCTATTCAGGATTCTCAAAACTGCGTTCATTCATTTCAATGGAATCATTGGATGCCGAAAAGAGTTTTTATTGGCAGACTTACGTGCCGATGATGGAAACGATTTTGGCAAATACAGAAGACAAAGAAACACAAGTTGAAACGATCAAAGCAACCGCCGCTGAGAAAGACGGCATCACTTACCCTTCCCGTGTCAACGGGCAGGCATTTGAAGTCTATCAGGATGGCGAATGGCAGCCATTCACCATCAAGGGCGTCAATATGGGAATGGCCAAACCCGGCACATTTCCTGGAGAAGCTGCAATTACACGGGAGGAGTATGACCGCTGGTTCCAGGCAATCGGGGAAATGAATGCCAATGCGGTCCGCGTTTATACACTCCATCCTCCAGCGTTCTATGAAGCCTTTGCCGCTTATAATGCCAGCGCCAAAGAGCCGCTTTACCTGTATCACGGCGTCTGGATTGACGAAGAGCCTTTGGTGGAGACCTTGGATGCCTTCACCCCTGAAATCACTGAACGCTTTGAGGCTGAGGTCAAAAAAGTTGTCGACGTCATCCACGGTGACGCAGTCGTGGAACAAGAACCTGGCCACGCTTATGGAAGCTATAAGACAGATATCTCTCCTTACGTCATCGGCTGGATGATCGGCATTGAATGGTTCCCTGGAACGGTCCATCAGATGGAGCTTGACTACCCTGAACTGGGCGACTATGATGGCACCCACGTATACACAGAAGGCGCCAATCCCATGGAACATTGGCTGGCGCAGCAATTAGATCGCCTCGCGGAATACGAGCTGGACGAATACCAAAGCATGCGTCCGCTGAGCTTCACCAACTGGGTGACGACGGACAATATCGATCAGCCTGCAGAGCCGAGTGAACAGGAAGACATGGCCACCGTCGATCCGAATCACATCAAAACCAAAGGCGTGACAGATACGGTCGGCATGTTTGCATCCTATCATGTCTATCCGTACTACCCTGATTTTCTGAATTTGGACGAACGCTATACCGAATTTGTAGACCATCGCGGAGAGTTCAATAACTACGCGGGTTACTTGAAAGATTTAAATGATTCCCACGACATGCCAATTGTCATCGCCGAGTTTGGTGTGCCCGCTTCGCGTGGCATGACCCATGAAAACCCGTTCGGCTGGAACCAGGGATTTATCTCTGAAAAACAGCAGGGTGACATTGTCAGCCATCTGTATGAAGATATTCTAGAAGAAGGCATGCTGGGCGGAATGGTATTCACTTGGCAGGACGAATGGTTTAAGCGCACCTGGAATACAATGGATTATGACAATCCGGACGAACGGCCCTTCTGGTCAAATGCACAAACCAACGAGCAGCAGTTCGGCCTGTTGAGCTTTGACCGCCATAAAGTGAAAGTCGATGGACAGGACGATTGGACAGACGGTCAGACACTTTACGAAAAACAGGACGGAGCGCTCAGATCGCTTGCTTTAGATTCGGATGAACGATATGTCTACATTAAAGCCCAATTCGATCCGGCCAATAAAACCTGGTGGGACGAACAGGATTTCAACCTGTATTTCAGCGTTCGTGGAGACAAAGGCATCGCAGTTGATGCTTTGGAGAACATAGAATTTCTGGCAGATTTCCAGTTAAAAATCACAGGATTGGAGCAGGCGCGCTTGTTGGTGGCCGGTGACTACGACAGCTTCTACTATGATTATCACGAACGATTGGAGATGATTCCAGCAGAAGAAAACATCGAATCGACTTTCCAACCGATCCGTCTGGCCTTGAACAAAGAATTTGTTCGCCCCGATACCGGCGAAGTGTATCCGTTTGATGCATATGAAACAGGAATCCTCCGATTCGGCATCGCCAATCCGGAGCACAAGGACTATGATTCTCTGAATGATTATTATTACGACAAGGAAACCGGAATCATGGAAATTCGGATTCCATGGATGCTGCTGAATGCCAAAGACCCGGCCAAACGGGAATTTATCGGCGACCTTCAAAAAGACGGCATAGAAGCTTCCGAAACGATCGAAGGGCTGGATGTCACTGCTAGTTTAAGCGGGCAAGACGGAAAAGCGGTTGAAACTTTCGCTGCTGCCCAAGCTGCCCAATACACATGGGATACTTGGGGCTTGCCGCAAACTGAGGAGCGGCTGAAGCAATCGTATTACATTCTTCAAAAGACCTTTGGCGAGACAAAGTGACATAAACCAAAGAACAAAAAGAAGGAAGCCATTTACAGGCTTCCTTCTTTTTGTTCGTCATCGGAGAAAACACCTTTTCGCTCCATGTCTCCCCATACTGATTTTTTCTTGAAGGCATAAAATAAACCCTGGACCCGCCAGAAATTCATCAAGATCCGGTACCAGAATGTCTCGGTCAACGCATAAGCATAGAGGACAAGAATACTCTTGACGGTTGGATACTTGTGATAGGTCCATTCCTCCAGCAGTACTGCGAGCGCGGACAAAAGTGAACCATACAGCACCATCACCAGAAGCATAATAAGGGCAATATCTGTCTCAATGAAAGAAAAGGCAAAGCCGCCAATAATGATGAAATAGCCCATCACTTCAAAGATAGCGCTCAACAGCTCAATAAAGACATAATAAGGCATTGAAAATAATCCGATTCCTCTGTACTTCGGGTTGAACATCATCCCGCGATGCGTCCATAGCGTTTCTGCAAGGCCTCTTTGCCAACGGATGCGCTGTGCCCGCAAGGATGCCAGGGTGCTCGGGGCTTCTGTCCAGCAAACAGGATCTTGAATGTATTCGATCCGCTGTTTTGATTTTTCATCTTTGATGGAACGATGCAAGCGGACGATCAGTTCCATATCTTCACCAACCGTATCGGTTTTATAGCCGCCAACCTTGATGACGCGGTTTTTTTCGAAGACGCCGAATGCACCTGAAATGATCAACAGAATGTTGACACGGCTGAAGCCGAGGCGACCAATCAAAAATGCACGGAAGTACTCGATAATCTGCATAACTTCCATTGGTTTTTTAGGCAACGCCACCTGCTCGATGACACCGCGGTTAATTTTGCAGCCATTGGCAATCCTCACAGTTCCGCCTGTAGCTGTCACCATCCCGCTCGAATCGATAATCGGTTTCATTGTTTTCAGCAAAGCATCCTGTTCCAGAATTGAATCGCCGTCAATTGCCGCAAAGTATGGGTACCTTGAAAAATTGATTCCCGCATTCAGGGCATCCGCCTTACCGCCATTTTCTTTCTCGATTAAAAATAAATTCGGTTGCAGGGTTGAACGATAAGCCCGCTTGATTTCCCCTGTCTTAAAGTACGTTCGGATAGCCAGCTCAATCGGCTCCATCTCAAATTGAGACAGGACTTTTTCACTGGTTTTATCCGTAGAACCATCATTGACCACAATAATTTCATACTGAGGATAATTCAGGTTCAGCAGGGATCGGACCGTACTGATGACTCCAGCTTCTTCGTTATAGGCGGGAACCAGGATGGAAATGGGATAGGTATCTGTATTGATCGACATTTCCTCAATTTGTTCCTGGCGGTTTAATTTTTTCTCTTTGCTGATTTTCGGGCTGGCTACAAGGAAAAGGACCAAGTAAATCGCACCCGCGGCGAGCATATAAGCAATTATTCCCCAGGAAATAACTTCGATGACTAACGTAATTCCATTCCCACTCATATGCGGCTCCCTCCTTCCCTTGTCAGCATATGCTTGGCGATATCTCTGGCATAGGCATCCGCATGATCAGCCGCTACCTGTTCAAGTAATGTATTGCCGCCTTCAAAAACCTTTATATTCTCAGCACTCGCAAACCGAACCCACCAAATATTGTCCGACAGCAGATCGACCAATTTCTCTTTATGCTGTTCCAAACGGCAGGCGCCCGTCAATTTAGCCGCGTACATACGCTCTTCCCAGTATTTCGAGCCGAAGAACGCCGAAAGGATGGATGGATCTGTTATTTTCCGGTAATGGCACAGGCTGTTCATGGCCTTTAGCCGAACTTCCTTGCGCTCATCCCGTAATTTCTTTTCAACAAAAGGAAAGATCATGTCTATCTGATGTTCTCCGCTATAGGTAATAAAAGCATAAAGCATGTTCTCTGAAATATCTTCTTTCGATTGTATCCGTTCCAGTGTTGACTTTAACAGCTCTTCATCCAGTCGGTACAATAGTTCCTTAATCATTCCAAACGACAGATCCTTGTTTCTAATGGCTTTTTCCATTAACCGGGATTCCTGCAGCGTAGCGCAAACCCGTATGCATTGACGAAACTCTTCATCCCTCTTACTGATTTTCAAAAAATGCTGATAAACATCTTCTTTTAAAGAAAAAAGCCTGAAATCTTCTATAAAGTATAAGGCGTTGATACGCTCGGCCCATTGTCCTTTTTTCAAGGCACGGCGGTATTGTTCTGCTAGATGTTTTTCTGCCAGCAGATAAATTCTTGCCTTTTGTTCTGCCTGAAAATCTTCAGTTGAAAATTCATCGAGCATTTTTTCCATCACCTTAAATTGCCCTTTTCCTGCTGCAGGCAAAACAGGTTCAATAGGCTGTATGCCTTCAATATATTCTCGAAATTGCGGCTTCAAAGTTTCCAATTTTTCTTTAATATCATTTTCAGCGGCCAGGTTTTTCATTTTCCAACCAATCAGCATAACTAAAATCAGCAATTGAATCCCCAATAGACCTAAAACAACCCATATAAATATATCTATCATCAAGTAAATCTCCTTTTCCCAAAATGCATCTTTAACCAAGCGTTTAATAGTACCTAAATCTTCTAAAAAATTTATTTTACTGATAATTTATGGATATTGTAACACATTGGCTTTGTTTTAACTGTATGAAAAAACAGCAAAGTTCAGCCAAATCGGCCAACCTTGCTGTTTTTCATCCTTTTATGGAGCCATCATTTTCCAGCTGTCCACGTGATGGATTGCAATACCGCCAAACCCTTTTGTTTCGGCATAATGTGCGGATAATTTAGCCAACTCGACTTTCATAAAGGCTTCTCCTTCTTCAAAGAAAGAAATAGAATCACCTTCACTGGTTTGTCCGGTTTCAACACCCACTATTACTGTTTTTCCGTATTTTTCTCCATAGGCCACTTCATTTTTTACAAGCTCCGTAATCATGGCCGCTGAATCCCTGTATGCCATAAGTGTGACGCCGTGCGTATTGGCGATCACCCACTCGGCGAGTATGCCTTTGCCAAAAGTGTTTTTATAAGAGATTTCATCGAACCAGAAAGGCAGATCGGCTTCGAGCGGCAGATTTAATAGAGCTGTGCTGGATTTGGCTTTTACTAAGAGAGCTTGATAAGCTTTTACTGTCGCCGCTCGGTTGGTATTCCAGCCACTGTATAAATAAGGTTCTACATCCAGATGGACTCCGCCAAATCTTTGAGCCGGCGCCGCTCCTTTCTGATAAACAGACAGCCAAGACATCAACCGATCCTGCTTGGTAAAGCCTTTCGGCGCCACCCAGTCAGGTGCTCCATCCAACGCATAGATGGCTATTCCTGCAGCTCCCGCTCTTTCAATAAAACTCTGATAAATACTGGCCGGAATATCTGCATCAATCTGTACGTATACTTTGTTTACTTCTTTGCTTTCCAAAAAAGCGAGTGTGCCTTCTTCATCATTGTAGATCATCCACGGATTCCATAGCCAAGTGGCTTTGACATCCAATTCAGCAGCTTGAGCATCCAGTCCATTTTGCGTCAGCATAAACAACAACCACACACCTGCCATCATTATTTTTTTCATTTCCCCATTATCCTTCCGTTCTGATAGCCGTGACTCACAGAACGAGGCCAGGCAACCTGACAACCTTGCGTTTTCCAACGGTTAGGCTCATGGCTTTGCGCCCTTCCCTTTCGGTGAAGTTTGCCTTTTTCAGATTTTCATTATTATATGTCAAATAATTCAATTCGACCATCTTTTTTTTAACCCTTTTCAAAATGAAGATTTAAGGCAATAATCAACAATAGGATTCCTGTATTTCCTGCACAGAAGGAGTGAACTGCATGTCTATAGCATTGCTTGAAGACGAACTAACATTGGTTTTGATAAAAGCTTTAAAAGAAGGGAAAATAAATGAATTTCAGGAAATCCTGGAAGAACTTCAGCCATATGATATGGCCATCCAGTATCGGCACCTGCCGGACAAGCACCAAAATAAGTTCCTTCTTTATCTAAGCATCCGCCAGTTGACGGAATTGATGCAGGAACTTTCTAAAAATGAACAAATTGATATTCTTCATAAATTGGGGCTGGAAAAATCTTCAAAGGTCCTTGACCGCATGGACAATGACGATTTGGCCTTACTATTGGCCGATCTGGAGCCGGAACGCATTGAAGAGCTGCTGTCGCAGATTAATCAGGACGACTCCCGATTTGTTAAAAGTACGATGACCTATCCTCCCGAAACCGCGGGTCGACTGATGAATAACCGGTATGTGTGGATCCCGCGCCATTACACGATCCGTGAAGCGGTTGATAAGATAAAGCTTTTTGCCGATTTAGCGGAATACCTCAACTATCTGTATGTCGTAGACGAGGATAAAAAGCTGGTCGGCGTCGTTTCCTATAAAGATCTGATCCTTGGAAATCTTGACGATAAAATTGAAGAGGTCATGTACAATCGCGTCGTCAAAGCCGATGTACTGACCGACCAGGAAGATGCTGCTCAATTGATCAGCCGTTATGATTTTGTCACGCTTCCGATTGTCGATAAAGACGATAAACTTGTTGGCGTAATCACTGTCGATGATGTGATCGACGTCGTCATGCAGGAAGCAAATGAAGATATTGAAAAATTATCGGCTTCCGGAAAATCAATCGACTTTAACACCCCCGCTGTGATCGCGGCCTATCGCCGCCTGCCCTGGCTGATTCTTCTGCTGTTCATCGGTTTGTTTTCAGGCGGCATCATCAGCCGCTTTGAAGAAACCCTTCAGACGGTTGTCGCTTTAACCTTCTTTATGCCGATGATTGCCGGCATGACAGGGAATACCGGAACACAGTCACTGTCTGTAGTAGTCCGTGGGTTGGCTTCACAAAAGCTGGATTCCAAACAGACCATCAAGTTGATCATCAGGGAATTATGGGTCGGCATCATTATTGGCGTCATCTGTTCTGTTCTTATATTGCTGATTGCCTATGTGTGGCAAGGTAATTTCGTGTTAGGAATTGTTGTCGGCGGTTCCTTGTTGATGACCTTGATCATCGGAACTTTAGCCGGAACCATCATTCCACTGGTCTTATATCGATTCAATATAGATCCAGCTGTGGCTTCGGGCCCTTTAATTACGACAATCAATGATATCTTGTCCCTGCTGATTTATTTTGGCATGGCTACCTTGTTCATCTCCCAGTTGATGTAGAAAACCAAGTGAACTTCCTATGAGAGCTGGCACACGGAATATCGATATGGACAGATTATGGGCTGGACTTAAATAAACTTACTCTTTTTAGAGCAATCCCCTTTATTCCAAGTAAGTTACTCGGTATAATAAGTGGTAATCTTAGGAGGCGAGTCCATGACTATTCCAAAACCCCTTGTCCAGATCAATCAGGCTTTTATTGTCGTTACCGCAGCAGCGGCACTTTTGCTCCATCCAGCCATTCTGCTGGTGCCGTTTGCTGTTGGAGTTTATACATTGGCAACAAAGAAAAACCCGGTGATTCAATCCAGCCGCCGCTTTTTGGCCAAGCCGATGGCGAGCTACCAGCAGGAAGACAAAGACCAGCAGCTTTTCAATCAATGGATCGCGACAATCTGCTTGGGGCTGTCGCTTGTTTTCTTCTCTGTCGGCATGCAACTGGCAGGCTTCGCCTTCAGCATCATGGTCATTATCGCAGCAGGAGCCGCACTCATGGGCTATTGCATCGGCTGCACCATCCGTTACCGTTACATGATGTGGAAACACAACCGAACAGCATAAAAAAAGACCGGAAGCCCATTGCTTCCGGTCTTTTCTGTCTATAGTGAATTACTTATTTGACTTGGCCATTGCCGCGTATGATGTATTTAGTCGATGTCAAAGCAGGCAAGCCCATAGGTCCGCGCGCATGGAGCTTTTGTGTGCTGATGCCGATTTCAGCACCGAAACCAAATTCGAAACCGTCTGTAAAACGGGTCGAGGCATTATGATAAACCGCTGCTGCATCAATTTCCATAAAGAATTGATCGACATTTGCGGAGTTGGACGAAATGATGGCTTCCGAATGCTTGGTTCCGTAAGTGTTGATGTGATGGATCGCTTCACTCACATCATCAACGGTTTTCATTGACACTTCAAGCCCAAGGTATTCGGTTCCCCAATCGGCTTGTTCTGCAGGTATGACATTAGGAGAGAGTTTCTGTGCGACTTCATCTCCGTGGATTTCCACTTGGTTGCGCTGCAATGCTGTCACCAATTCCGGCAAATGCGCTTCTGCCCATTTTTTGTGGACCAGAATGCTTTCGCAGGAATTACAGACTGAAGGCCGCTGTGTTTTGGCATTCAGGGCGATTGCTATCGCCATTTTGACATCCGCTGTCTCATCGATATAGATGTGGCAATTTCCTGCGCCAGTTTCCAATACCGGAACTGTAGAATTTTGGACGACCGTCTGAATCAGCTTGGCGCCTCCGCGTGGAATCAATACATCCAGGTATTGGTTCAGCTTGAACATATGGGAAGCTGCTTCCCTGCTTGTATCCTCAAGCAATTGAACAGACTCAACCGGCAACTCGCTTTTTTCAAGTGCGCGGTGGATAACGGCGACGATGGCTTTATTGGAATGGATTGCCGTGGAACTGCCGCGAAGCACCACCGCATTGCCGGTTTTCAGGCATAAGCTGGAGGCGTCCACCGTGACATTGGGACGCGCTTCATAAATCATGCCGACAACACCTAAAGGCACACGGATTTTCGACATCGTTAAGCCATTCGGCCGCTCCCATTTCTCCAGTACCTCACCGACAGGATCCGCAAGCTTCGTCAATTGAATCAAAGCATCAGCCATGTCGGCTAATCGCGCGCCATCGAGCTTCAGACGGTCCACCAATGAGTCACTCATTCCACTTTGGCGTCCCACTTCCACATCCTTGTTGTTTTCTTCCAGAATATAAGCTTGCTCCTCAAGTAATTGAGCTGAAATTAGACGCAGCGCGTTGTTTTTTTGCTTGGTTGTCGACTTCGCCAATATTGCTGAAGCCTGTTTCGCCTGTTTCGCTTTTTGAACCAGTTCACTTTTCTCGATTTGCTGTTCTTGAAGAAGTTCGGTCATTCCTGATACCCCTTTCGATTTTTCGTTGCTCAAACACCCATTTTTGCTTTCACGCCGATATAAGTGCCATCGCCTTTGCCATGGAGAATATCAACCAATTTTTCACTGCCTGTTCCTGAACCGATAAATACCTGAACGCCTAAAGCCAATGCGGTACGTGCTGCTTCAACTTTTGACTTCATGCCGCCAGTTCCAACAACAGAGCCCTCGGAAGATGTGGCTTCTATTAATTCATCTGGAATTTCATCAAGATGGAGGTATTTTTGAGCTTGAGGATTGGTTCTCGGATTGTCCTGATAAATGCCATTGATATCTGTTAAAATCACAAGGAAATCTGCGTGGACAAGCCCGCTTACCAACGCCGACAGCATATCATTATCGCCAAACGTCAGCTCTTTCACTGACACCGAATCGTTTTCATTGATGATCGGCATGACGTTTCGTTCCAACAATTTTGAAATAGTATCATTGGCATTTTTATAAAGATCTTTCGTCAACAGCAACTGTGCAGCGACAATGCCGTGTTTTTTGCATTCATCTGCATAGGCCTGCAACAATAGGCTTTGCCCTACTGCTGCCGCCGACTGCTTATCGACTACTGTATCCGGACGTGATAAATAGCCCATGCTAGTACAGCCTGAAGCGACTGCTCCAGATGAGATCAATATCACTTCATGCCCGTCTTTTTTTAAGCGAGCCAGTGCATCCATATGCTCGCGCAACTTTTCAATCGACAGTTTGCCACAATCATCTGTCAATGAACTACTGCCTATTTTTACAACAATTCTTTTCTTCTCCATGTGCAATCACCACCCGATTTTGATAAATAAAAAAAATTCTTCCATTTCACTCAAAAGCGGAAGAACCATGCCTCCATGTCTTTGTTCTCTTCAGCTGTTCCAACGAATCTGTCTAATAGAGTTATTATGCACTGCTTTGCATTTTAAGTCAATTCAATAAATTATTTTTTACAGTATAAATGGATTTAACTAACTTCCACATGCATTATAAGTGAATATTTATGCATCATAGTGAAAACGTCTTACACTTTTCTCCTGAAAAATCTGTGTTCAGGACCTGAGGAAAAGGATAGTTAATTCTAATTTTTCGGTTTAAAATGAAAATTCGAATTTTGATTGAAGTGCTAGTTTACCACAGTTTTCCTTTCATTGAAACCGAACTCCAAATGTAAGTGTGGAATGCACGGGTCAGTGATAACTCTTTTAACCGTCGAACAGGTGCTTCTTTTCCTCCTAAAAAAAGAATGTATATATAGAAGGTTTTTTGTTTGGAATCTGACTAACAAAATTTGATTTTCACCGAAAAAAAAAAAGCATGGAAAGTTGACTCCACGCTTTCTTTCTTATTTTATTTGGAACCTGCACTCCATTTCATGCCCCATTTGAATGCTTTATCCATTTCTTGATGGCCTGAGAAATACTCGACCACTTTTTTGACGCTCAAAGTTTGATTTTTTTCATTTTCAACCAGTGCGATGGCGCACATCCGCTTGCCCTTACGGTGTTCATCCAGACGGACTTCAACATCAGGTCCATTTTTTTGCTTTAATGTGACGACTCCATCCACTTCTGCCCAATTGGCTGCGCCTTCGTAAATAAAAGCGTAAACCAAAATACGTTTAAACTTCACAAGTTGGTCTCCATTGATCCGAAGATTTTCTCCACCTTTGGATGTACCCGTTCGGTCATCATGATCAAGCGCAATATAGGGCAGCTGCTTTAGATTCCCGAAAGTGTTGCCAAGGGCCTGGACGACTCCTTTGGACCCATCTTCCAACTCAAACAGGCAGCCCAAATCCAAATCCACTGAGTTGCTGGCATTCAGAATCGACGATAAAAAGCCGCCTGACGTTTTTTGTGTCCAATTCAAATTCACGACAATTTCACCTAAAGGCGAATCGGTCTTATTCAAGTTGATTTTGTCTCCAGCCTTTTTGAGTTCCACTTTTTTCAAGTTGATGGCAGCGGGTTTCGGGCTCGCAACATCTATTTTTACAGGCGGGCTCATTTTTTTGAATGCATCTGCCGGCAACTCGAGGTTGAATTGTTTGCAGAGCTCCCTAAGGTCTCCTGAAACACTCTGGCCAATTGCGGAAAACTTCCACTCTCCATTATGTAAATAAACTTCCCCTGCCAACAACGTCAAATCTTTGTTGAATTCCTTATCCAAATCGTAGCGACACAGCTCTTTTTCATTTTGGCCATCTTCTATGCGCACGTAAGCATTTGAAACCTGACCGAAATCCTGTTTTTTAGCTGCTCCATCGTAAATGGTGATTGCGACCGCAATTTTTTTAATGCTTTCTGGAACTTTCTCGAGGTCGATAATGAGCTGTTCATCATCTCCAGCACCCACACCTGTCCGATTATCTTTCGCTAGTTGGACCGCTGTTCCTCCACCAGCCAGGTTATTGTAAAAAACAAGGCTCTCTTTTCCGGAAACTTTTCCTTCCGCGTCTATGAGCAAAGCCACCACGTCCAAGTCGATCGACGAATCCGTTTGACTGACATCCCAGCCCAAGCCGATTTTCAAATGCTTTAAGCCGGGATGTGCTTTTGTTAAATCCACTTTTTGTCCCTTAATCAATGTCACCATTTTTTTCCTCCTTCAATAAAATCATCTCAATTAACTATACGGCAAATAAATTCTATTCTCACATAATACAGTATTTACAAGCATTAAAATCCCGCAAGGCGGAACCTCACGGGATGGTTTTTTTCTTATAGCGGACGATAATCCGGCTGCAATTGCTTTAAGTTTCTGTACTTGATGATCTGTGCCACATACCATAACAGCACGACCAAAGTGATGCAGGCTCCAATAATGGCGGAAACCTGGTAATCCATGTTCAGGCCTTCCGGCGCGTAGAAAATATACATGGATACGACAGCTGTCATGAAAATCGCGGGCACTCCAGCCACCCAATGGAACTTGAAGTTTTTCATCAGGTAGACGGCAGCTGTCCACAGCATGAAGGTAGCCACCAGCTGGTTGGTCCAGCCGACATATCTCCACAGGAAGGTATAGTCGATTGTTGCCATATAGAAGGTTGGAATCGCCAATGGAATGGTGACCAACAGGACCTTCACTTTCCCTTCCATGTTTACAAACTTCGCCAGGATATCCGTCAAGATCATCCGTGAAGAACGAAGCGCGGTATCCCCAGTAGTAATCGGCAGGATGATGACACCGAAAATAGCGAGCAATCCGCCCATTGTACCAAGCAGGGAAATCGAAATTTCATTGACTACGCCTGACGGGCCTCCAGCAGCAAGTGCTGCTCCTAAGCCTTCAGTACCGTTGAAGAAAGTCATGCCGGCTGCTGCCCAGACCAAGGCGATGATGCCTTCGATGATCATAGCTCCGTAAAAGATCTTGCGGCCGTCTGTTTCTTTTTTCATCGTCCGGGCAATGATCGGACTTTGCGTGCTATGGAAGCCTGAAATCGCTCCGCATGAAATGGTCACCATCAATAATGGCCAAATCGGCAGGTCACCTGGATGCAAGTTTGCAAATGTCAGGTTCGGCATTGGTTTTCCAGAGAAGACCAGTGCCACAGCGACTGCGACCGCCATAAACAATAAAATTGCGCCCAATACTGGATAGATTCGGCCAATCACTTTATTGATCGGCAAGATCGTTGCCAGGATAAAATAGAAGAATATGATAACTAATGCAGTCATAAAATTAATGGGTGTGATTTGTGCAATCAATTGGGCCGGCCCTGCGGTAAAAGCCGCCGTCACCAACAGCATCAATACCAACGAAAGGCCGTTGATAAATACTTTGGCATTTTTGCCAAGGTATTTTCCTACCAGTGTCGGGAATTGCGCACCGCCATGGCGCATGGACATGACTCCTGAGAAATAATCGTGCACGCCGCCGGCAAAAATTGATCCGAGAACGATCCAGACAAAAGCGACAGGGCCATAAAGCGCTCCTGCGACTGCGCCGTAAATTGGACCCAGACCTGCAATGTTCAAAAGCTGAATCAAGTTGCCTTTCCACCAGCTCATCGGCATGTAGTCCAGTTTATCTGTCTTCGAATAAGCGGGCGTCGGTGTGTTGTCGTCGACTCCAAATACACGTTCAATGAATTTCGAATAAAATACATAACCTAAAATAAGTAAGGCCAAGGCTGCAAAAAAAGTAATCATGTGGCGGTTCCTCCTGATGTTGTTGTATAAGCATAAATCATGATAACATGTTTTTTAAATATATAAACATAATATTTAGAAAAAAACAAATTTACTGTAAAATAACTATAAGTACTTATAATAAATTAAAATTCATGATTTTATATACCTAATTGATTGATTTACTTTATAAAAGAATAGTATTTTTTTAAAAAAAAAGATAAAAATATTATTCTTATTTGATTTCTGATCAAGAAAAAAATGTGCAAAGGAAAGTTTTTCCTTTGCACATTTCATTTTGTCCGAATTCTTGCTCGCCGAATGCCTTGAATCACATCTATGGCTGAAGAAATGATTACAACCACTAAAATACTGCCTATCAGCCAATTGAGGCCCGCTGTCCCACCGAATAATTCCGTAAGCCATTGCCGGAACGCTGCGTTGACCAGATTGGAATTGGTGAAAATCAGGATAAACACCAATACCGACGTTGTCTGAACAAATGCGTTGAAAAGTGCCAGCTTATTGGTCCATTGCACTGCGCGCCATTGATAAACAGCCAGTGTAATTTCCAGCACGACGACAAGTATGATCAATGGCCAATAAGAAACTAAAACGTCCTGGTTGAAGATCGGTGTCGTAAATTCCAAACCGCCCTGCTGCCCCTGCTGATAAATCCCCAGCAGCTTATCGGCATTGAAATAAACCGTTGTCCAAATTGCCGTCCAGATTAGGCTGCCGAATATTTGGCTTCTTGGAATCTTTTTTTCTTTTAAGATATGTGGACGCTCTGGAAATTCCTTCAGGTCATCCGGTGTCCATTCTTCAAAATTCAACGCCAAAGGCCTTTGTGATTTGGAATGCTCGGTTCGTTCAACAATGGCCAGCACCAGGGTCAGCCAGAATATCGCTTGAACCACCGTATTGATGATTCCCGAAATGATCGCTCCGATCAAATCCCCGATGATGGTGAAGACCGGCACTTCTCCGGCTCCAGAAACGATTGTGACGATAATGATGATGATGGTGGTCACAGTAATCGCAATCGGCAGGATCAGCTTCAATAGCTGCAGGTAAAGGTCATAATACCGCGGACCAATCAAATACATCGGGCGCTCCGCATAGCGGCTGGCCAGAACAGCCGGGTGGCCCAGTTCGGAAAGAACGTTTTTGGCGTCCAGTTCCGTGTAAGTATCCGGCAGCATCTTTTCAATCGTCGACCGCAGCTCCTCCGCAATTTCGTCCCGTTTTTTTTCAGGAAGCCTCTTCGTGACTTCCCTGATGTATAGCTCAATCAGCTTCATAGCAAACATCCCCTTTTTACAAGCTGTATGGCTGATGTTTCGACTCTTCCTTATGCTTCTATCATACACCGTTATTTTTATTTAAAAAACAGCTTCTTTTTCTTTTGTTGATATATTCAGAAAATTACATCAACAAATGAGAACAACAAAAAGCAGACCTATATCAATAGGCCTGCCAAGCTTCTGCAATGCATCTTTTCTTGCGCTTTAACGGCCAATAGGGATGCTGAAAATTCCTGCTGATTAGCGTTTATCCTTATTCAAAGCGCGTGTTGAATTCCAACGCATCTGCAATTTTTTTGTCCTGACCGTCAAAGACATCACTTGTCGTGATCGTCACGGAATCAAGGTCACCATCTTCAACAATAAAGCCGATATTGCCCTGTTTGGTTTCGCCCGGGGCAAGTTCACCGTTCAACTCCTCCAGGTAGATGTCATCTTCCCAAAGCTTTGTTTCCCCTTTGGCTGTTTCCAGCAAAGCTACTGGCGCAAAATGGATCGGCTCATCCGAAGTGTTGGTGATTTCCACGAACATTTTCACGACTTCGAACTTCTGATCATGCGTGTAGGAATGGAAAAAATCAATCAGGCTGTAATCCGGCTCCAGCTGCAGAATTTTCGATTCCGCTACGGTCAGTTCCACAGGGCCGACCTCGACAGTTTCACTGTCCATGTTCACCGCTTTTACAGTTGCTTCTCCTTTGGCATCCCGCTTGTTTTGTCCAGTTTCCTGCAGCATGCGGTCATCTGTCACCTGTGGGCTTAGGACATAGTCTTCATAATAATCGGGGGCTTGGTTTTGCTGGTCGGCTGCCAAAGCTACCACCGTCGAATCTGCCTGTTCCGAACACCCCCCGAGCAATAATGCCGAGAGCATCATTAAATAAACGGTTTTTTTCATGTCAGTTCCTCATTTCACTGCTGTTTTTGCTGCATCACTTATCGTTGATTTCCACTTTCGCTTTCAGCAAATCAAAGATGATTTTTGCGTGGTCGGTATTGTCGAGCTGTCCTGCGAATTTATCACTTGCTGGACCGTAGGCGTAAACTGGAACATCTTCCCCTGTATGGCCTCCGGTTGTCCAGCCCGTATGTGAGCGCTTATCGAAAATCTTTTCAATGGAGTTGTCGATTGCTGTATATTTGCCGCCTTCTGCAGCTTTTTTCACTGCACTGATTTCGTCAGCCGTCAGGTCGAGGTCAATATACTCGCTTAACGTTTCTTCCACATCAGCACCGTCAACGATTTGTTCCGCCATGAAATCCGGTGTGCGTTTTGCCGCTTTGATCGGCTCTCCGAACCAGTTGTAGATGCCGTCCGAACCGATGGAGAAGCCGCCCGTCGAATGGTCAGCCGTTGCGACAACTAAGGTATTGCCGTCTTCTTCAGCAAATTTGATCGCCGCCTGGAAAGCTTTGTCGTAATCTTCCATCTCGCTCATCGCAGCAACGATGTCGTTGTCATGTCCTGCCCAGTCGACCTGGCTGCCTTCCACCATCAGGAAGAAGCCGTCTTCATCTTCTGATAACCGGTCGATGGCCGAACTAGTCATCTCCGCTAGTGACGGTGTGCTGTCGTCCCGGTCAATCATTTTCGGAAGTCCGGCCGGTGCAAACAATCCAAGCACCTGCTCGTCATCATTATTTAATAGTTGTTCACGGTCTGTGATATAGCTGTAGCCATCCTGCTCGAACTCCTCCGTAAGGTCACGGTCTGTCCGGTCGAATAAATCCGCTCCCCCACCTAGAAGAACATCAACTTTGTGGTCGCCGTCGATTAAGTCGTCATAATAATCATCCGCAATGGCATTCATGTTTTTTCGTGCGATGTCATGAGCACCAAACGATGCCGGTGTCGCATGGGTAATTTCAGAAGTTGCGACCAATCCCGTTGCTTTGCCTTTTTCTTTGGCTGCCTCCAGGACTGTCTTCACTTCACTTTCATCATTATCCACAGCAATGGCATTGTTATAAGTTTTGATGCCCGCAGCCATGGCTGTAGCAGATGAAGCGGAATCAGTGATATTTTGTGCTGGATCTTCCGGATACGTCGATTGCTGTCCAACCAGATACGAATCGAAAGACATGTCTTCAACCAACTTGGTCGAAGCGTCGTCCTGCAAATAACGGTAGGCGGATGTATACGATGTTCCGACTCCGTCACCGATCAGGAAAATCACATTCTTCACCTGATTATCGCCACCCTTGCCTTTGCCCTGGCTGTGCTCAGGCGCTTTGCCCTGGTTTTTCCCCGGAGCCTGCGCTTCGGCGGATAGCGCAAAAGAATTGATGCCTGTCAGCGCCACTGCTGAAGCTAAGGCAATCGGAAGTACTTTCAATTTCAGGTTTCTATGTATCATTTTCTTCCCTCCAGTCATTTGATGAACAAACTCAGTGTAGGGTTTGATTGTTAAGCGCTGATGGGAAAATTGTTTAGCTTTTGTAAATTGTAAAAAAATAGGTATTTTTTACACAAAATAAAAAGCCCGGAACAGTGTCCGGGCTTTCGCTTATTGGGAAGCGGTTGCTGTTGAATTTTTCGCCAGCAGCAGATATGCCAGTAACGCGATCAAGCACATGGAAAAGATGACAACCCCCATTGGAACTGCCGTGTTTTCTCCAGCAATCCCCACTAATGGTGCAGTTGCTGCTCCAAGGATAAAAGGCAATAGCCCAAGCAAAGCGGAGGCGCTTCCGGCTACATGGCCCTGGCTTTCCATGGCGAGTGTAAACGCGGCCGTCCCCACCACGCCAATGGACATGACGAAAAAGAAAATCGGGATGACAACTGCCCATAACGGTCCTTGCAACAAGACGACAGCCAATAGGACGGCCCCGGCACCCGTGGCACTGTATAAGGCTGTTTCCAGGAAACGTTTTTCAGACCAGACATACGAAAAGCGGCCAACAGCGTAGCTGCCGAGTATCAAACCGATGCCATTCATCCCGAACAGCAGGCTGAATACCTGTGGCGATACCCCATAGATGTTCTGGTAGATGAAGGGAGTTCCTGACACATAGGCAAAAACACCACCGATCAGAAAGCCTTGCGCCAGCGCATAGCCGGTAAACTGTCGGTTCTTTAAAATCCCGGCAAAATTGCTGAAGGTCGTTCCCAGGTTGCTCGGAACGCGTTTTTCAGGCGGCAGGCTTTCCTTTAGGCGGAAAGCAGAAATCAGCAACAGGACAATTCCCAATACCGTCAGCACTAGGAAAATCCCTCTCCAGTCTGCAAATAGCAGAACTCCGCTTCCAACTGAAGGCGCCAGCAGCGGAACCAGGTTGTTGACGACCATCAACAAAGCGAACAATCTCGTCAATTCCGCCCCATTGCTGACGTCCCGCACTATTGCCCGGGAAATAACCAGTCCGCCAGAAGCGGCAAAGCCCTGTACGAAACGCAAAAGAACGAATATGTAGATGTTCGGAGCAAATATACAGGCAACCGATGCCACAATATAGGCAACGAGGGAAATCAGCAGCGGCTTCCGCCTTCCCTGCACATCACTAAGCGCACCCGTGATCAATTGGCCAAGTGCGAGTCCGAGCAGGCAGGCCGTCAAACTTAATTGAACAGCAGTGGCATTCGTTTCATAGACATCCGCAAGAATTGGAAAAGCCGGTAAATACATATCGATCGTGAATGGAATCAAAGAAGTCAAGGCACCCATCAATAAAATAAAATGGACGCGTTTTAAGCCAGTCAAACTTTCCAATACTTACACCTTCTTTTCTATCATAAAAACATATGAGCTTGTAGACAAAAATATGTATGACATTTAAAGAATGAATTCATATTTCATCATGTTTATACTGGATCCTGCGCTCCAGGCGGACGCTTTCCGCGGGCTCGCGCCGAACTAACTCGGACTGGCGCCCGAGTGGATTTCGGCACTTCGCTGTTCCCGCAGGAGTCGCCGCCTTGCGCTCCGGATCCTTGAGTGAAGAGTTTACCAAATTTGTTGGGACTATTTTTTCTGGAACAGACCAGCAGGCTTCTTTCTTGGATTGAAGTGACACTCCCCAAGCGGGGCTGGTCAAGAAGACTCCTGTGGAATCAGTAAAGGCTGAAGCCGAGCCCGCAAAAAACGAAGTGGCTGGGCTGGTTGGGGTTATGCACCGCTATTTATTTTGGGTAGAGTTTGTATACAGCCTCAACACTACATAAATCATTTTCTCAAGTTGTTGAAGAAATCCCTCCAGAAAGAAAAAACACCGTTTTCTAACATAACATAAAAGCTCCAGTGTTTCTTCAAATATATTCTCTCTTATCCAACTTTTTAAACCTCCAATTCAATAGGACAGCTAAAAACCCGTCGCTGCCGGGCTATCCCAAAGGATAACCCGGCAGCGACGGGCATAAGAAATTCTACTAGATAAAAAGAAAATCTGATTTATTTTACTTCCACAGTCCAGCCCAGTGTATCTTCAATCTTCCCTGTCTGGATTCCTGTGATCGTATCGTAAAGTTTTTGTGATAACTCACCGATTTCGTGGTTGTTGATGATCATTTTCTTGCCTTGCCAGTTCAATTCTCCGACTGGAGAAATAACTGCTGCCGTTCCGGTGCCGAAGACTTCTTCGACTTGGCCGGCTTCATAAGCTTCGTACAGTTCATTGATGGAAACACGTTTTTCTGTTACCGTGATGCCCCATGTGCCAAGCAATTCAATGATGGACATGCGCGTGATGCCTTTTAGGATGCTGCCATTCAACTCAGGCGTCACCACTTCACCGTTGATCTTGAAGAAGATGTTCATGCTGCCGACTTCTTCGATGTATTTCTTCTCGACACCGTCAAGCCACAACACATCCGCATTTCCTTCTTTCTTGGCATTGGCCTGCGCCTGATAGCCGGATGAATAGTTTCCAGCAGTTTTGGCCATACCCGTTCCGCCTTTTACTGCGCGGGTGAATTTGTCTTCCACATGAATGACGACTGGTTGAAGGCCGCCTGGGAAATAAGAGCCTACCGGTGACAGGATGACCATGTATTTATAAGTCTGAGACGGCCCGACTGCAAGGTTGGCGTCTGTCGAAATGATATAAGGACGGATATACAGGGACGTTCCAGGTGTTTTCGGAACCCACTCTTTTTCAAGCTTGATCAATTGCGTCAAATGCTCCAAAGCCTGTTCTTCATCGATTGCCGGAATGCTCAGGCGTTCGCTTGACAGGTTCAGGCGTTCAAAGTTCTTTTCGGGACGGAACAATAAAATACGGCCGTCCTCTGTATGATAGGCCTTCATGCCTTCAAAAACCGTTTGGCCATAATGGAAAATCATTGCTGCGGGATCCAAAGTGATTGGGCCATAAGGAACAATTTTCGGATCGTACCAGCCTTTTTGGGTTTCATACTCCAGGATGTACATATGATCTGTAAATGTAGTCCCGAATGGCACCTGGTCTTTCACCGGTTTTTCTTTTTTGCTGTTATTTTCAATAACTTCAAGTTGATACGTAGTCATCGTCAGGACTCCTTTTGTAAAAATAATTTTAATTATCAGTAATATGAATAATTATACACGTTCTTTCTGTCCTTTAAAAGCTCCACCGGTCCATAATGCCAAAATTGCGATAAAAGACCCGTTACTCGCCCAAACAAAAAGACCATTCAGCGAATGATCTCAATAAAGTGGGCAAGGATTTTGGCGGTCAGCCCCCAAATGACTTTGTCTCCATAAATATAAAAATACTCATCAACCTGGCGCGTCCGCCAATTGTAATTTTCCCCTCCGGCAATCAAATCGTAGGGAAAGCTTTCCTCCGGTTGGATATCGAAATTGATGCGGTATACTTTCGGCTCTTTCTCCAGAAAAAAGGACAGCGGCACTGTAAAGATGCTATCGACTTCAGGTGGATTCGGCTCGAACACAACCTCTGGATCGATGACACCGGCGAAAGTGTATACAATCATGCCAAAAGGCGAAACAATATAATCCAATGGAAAGATATCCGAGATTTCGGCTCTTTCTATTCCAAGCTCTTCAATCGTTTCCCGGACGGCCGTATCTTCTTCCGTCTGGTCCTGAAAATCTATTTTTCCACCAGGAAAACAAATTTCCCCCGGCTGGTTTCTTAAGTCAAAAGAGCGGACTTCAAAGAGGACATGAATTTCTCCATCTTTTTCGATAAGGGGCAAAAGAATTGCATATTTTGAGAAATCCTTATTTCCCAATACATCAGGGATACGGTTTTTCACTTTTTCCAGTATGCTTTTCGGATCCATATCAACACCTCAGCTCTCTTTCACCCATTTTACCAAACCAGGCGCAATAATTCCTTTTCAAAGATGAGCTATGCAACAGATTGATGGCTAAATAAGATAATCAGCAGATGGCCGGGCTACATCGTCAGGATTTCCCGAATATCTTCTGCCGACATCGCCTTCAGCGGTTCTTCCCCCGACTGGATGACATCGTCGATCAAGTTTTTCTTTTTCATCTGCAGTTCGTTGATCTTTTCTTCGATGGTTCCCTTGGCGACCAGCCGAATCACCTGTACTTCCTCCTTCTGTCCCATGCGATGCGCCCGGTCAGCGGCTTGCTGCTCGACAGCGGGATTCCACCACAGGTCATACAGTATGACTGTATCGGCCCCGGTCAGATTCAGTCCGGTGCCGCCGGCTTTCAAGGAAATCAAAAACAAGTTTCCTTCTCCTTCATTAAAACGCTGGCATAGATCTACCCGTTCCACGGGCGGTGTCTGGCCGTCCAAATAAAAATAAGGGACTCCTTCTTTCGCCAATTGGCGGCCGATGATTCCGAGCATTTGGGTGAATTGCGAAAATACCAGCACACGCCGTCCCGACAGCCGGCATTCCTCCACAAGTTCCATCAATTGATCGAACTTGCCGGACCCGCCATCGTAGCCTTCCACGAACAACGCAGGATGGCAGCATAATTGGCGCAGCCGGGTCAGCCCGGCCAAAATCCGGATGCGGTTTTTCTGGAAACTGTCTTTGTTCAAATGCTTTAACGCATCCTGTTTCAGCTCAGCTAAATAAGCCGCGTATAATTTCTTCTGCTCTTTCTGCAGTTCTGAATAATGGATGGTCTCCACTTTATCCGGAAGCTCTGTCAACACGTCCGTCTTGAGGCGGCGCAGGATGAACGGGCGCACCCGTTTCTTGATGCTGTCGCGCCTCATTTCACTGAACAGCCTACGGTTTGGCAGCAGTTCCGGAAACACCACATTAAAAATCGACCATAATTCATCCAGCGAGTTTTCAATCGGGGTCCCGGTGAGCGCAAACCGGTGATCCGCCTGGATTTCCCGGACCGCCTTCGCCGTTTGGGTGACCGGGTTCTTGAAAGCTTGTGCTTCATCCAAAAACACCGTATGGAAGTGTTGATTTCGGTATAGCACCTGATCCATACGCAGGGACGGATAGGAAGTGATGACCACATCCAGATCCAGCTCCTGTGTTTTTCGAATCAATGAAGCCCTTTGTGTTTTATTGCCATCGATGATTCCGGCTTTGAGTTCTGGTGCAAACTTCGCCAGTTCATTGAGCCAGTTGTAGACCAGCGACGAAGGCGCGACGACCAGGACCGGTTGTTGCTGTTTGCGGATTTCCGGCAACACCGACACGATAAAGGCGATGCTTTGCAGGGTTTTGCCAAGTCCCATGTCATCAGCCAAAATGCCACCGAATTTATACCTCGCCAGCAGCTTGAGCCAGCGGAAACCGGCTTCCTGGTAATCGCGCAGGACGCCATCCAAACTTTCCGGTATATCAGTCCCCAACTCATCCGGTCGATTCAGGTTTTGCAGCAAGTGGGCAAAGCTTGCACCGGGATCGAGCAGCTGCCCTTCGTCCAGTGAAGCCACTAACTGCAGGCCATGAATCAAGGGGATGCGGATTTCTTCCCGCCCGAAATTAGCCGAATTAATGTCTAATTCGCGCAGAAAATCGCTTAACTCCATGAATTCCGCTGTCTCCAGAGACATTAACGTACCGTTAGGGATTCGGTAATAAGGGCGCTTTTCCTCCAAAGCCTTCAAAATCTTCTTGATCTCCGCTTCCGGGATGTCCTGCAGGTCAAAGCGGAACTCCAGCCAATCGGTGCGCTCACTGATTTCAACTTTCACTTTCGGACCGCCATAGTTTTTCTGGACGCGCAGCTTGACGGCAGTCGTCGCGTAAATCTGCAGCAGCTCTTCCAGCACAGGAATGACGTGGTACAGAAAATGGTACTCCGATTCCTCGTCCTGCATATAGAAGCCGCCGTCGGTCTGTGCAAAGGCGCTGTCTTTCATAATCTGCAAGATGGCCTGCTCCTGCTCGCGCTGCCTGCGGATTCCCGGGTAATGGCGGAATTCGTCCTCTGGTTCTTCACAAGGGTTGATGACCAAATGGCCATAATGGAATTCCACTCCTGCCAGCAGCCGGTGCTTGATGCGGTCAAGATACAGTTCGGCACGGAGAGGTGTTTCCACCAGCCGGTCTGCTACTGCTCCACTGATGTGCACTTGCCCTAAACGCTCCAGCCCCGGCACGACGGTCGCCATGAAATGGTCCATTTCCTCTGCTGAAATGAGCAGCTGGTCCACCGAGCCAGGCAATAATCCCTTTAATTCCGTTAGGCGTTTGGCATCTTCTCCCACTAAATGGACCAAGGCGCCGTCTGCAATCGCCATTTCATAGGCGCTTAAGATCAGCACTCCTTCCAAGCCTTCGACATCCAGCCGAAAGCCGCCGGAACGGTTTTCGTCAAAGTGGAAAGACAGGGGCAATTCTTTTTCGATGTGGATGCCTTCCGTAAGCCGCCCTGCACTAACAAGCTTGACGTAAGGGAGGTCTTGCATCAAAGGCAGCAGCCGCTCCCAGTCCGAAGCCGCCAAAACCAGCAGATCCGCTCGTCCTCCTTTTTCGGCACCTGAAATTCGAGTTTTCACCAAATAATCGAGAACTTTTTCAGTTTTTTCCTCCAGCCGATGATCTTCTGGTGAGTAATGGAATCGGGATGATTCGCTGTACGGTTCCTCACTCTTCACCGCTTCAAGGAAATCGCCGATATTCCCAACAGGTTCCAGCTCCACTGCTCCTACGGCTATCCTTAGGCCCAATACGTTTCCCGTTTCTTCCACCAGGACCGGAAGCAAGGTGAATTCGACCCGAAGTGTTTGCCGCTTGTCGAAATACTGCCGTCTGCCTTTTGTCCCTGCTGCTTGGCGGGCAAATAAATCCAACATTTTCATTGCAGGGTTTTCACGTTGCTGCATGTCGTCAATCGCCAGCAGAACACCCGCAATATGATGGCAATAAGTCGCCACAAATCCGACTGGCGGACAGCTGCAGGAAGCCAGAAGTTCCCCATCCTCTTCCTGCCTGACGCTGACGTGAACTTCGTTGCGTCCGGTGACGATGCCTTTGATGAGCCGGTCGTCATTCAGATCCGGTGAAAGCCGGATTTTGCCGGCCTGAATAAAAGACAGGCCTTTTTTATAGGCGGCCTGTCCGCATAATTTTTTTATTTTTGTTTCATTAAGTGAGAAGTTCATGAGGCCAGTTCCTTCCTGAGATACCTGAATACCGGAGACCGTTGCGAAAAATTCTGCAGCTCTCTCCATTATCCCTAACTGCGTGGCGCTAATCAACTTAGCCCATTCTTCACCTTTGATAAGTACAGAAAATCCCCTGCAACAGGAAGTTGAGGGGATTTTCTGTACTTATAAAGAGTCCATTAGCTGACCGGTGACTTTTCGATTTCGGGAATCTGTTCTTTTATCGCTTTGATGGCTTCTTCAAGATTTTGTACCTGCAGCACTTTCTTTTGCTGGTCCGGGTATTGAAGACCGGTATGCTTATAGCGCGAGTCGTAATAATACTCCAGCAACAGGCGAACCGCAGAGGAGAATTCCCCTAGTTCCAGATCCGATTCTATCCTTTTTGAAATATCCTGGGGCATCCGTGATTTGATCCGCTGAAATGCAGCGATGCATTCAGCCTGATATTCCACCGGACGGTAATCTTCAATAATCTCTTTGATCCGTTCTTCCATCGGCATATCGATGACGAGCTGGACACTCCTGTTTTTCAGTTCCATGACCCAGCTCGGAATGACCACTTTGCCGATCCGTGAACTTTCTGCTTCAAAAAGCACGAAAGGTGCCTTTTCGAG
Organism: Planococcus sp. BI3; assembly: GCF_056680115.1. Lineage (NCBI taxonomy): Bacteria > Bacillati > Bacillota > Bacilli > Caryophanales > Caryophanaceae > Planococcus > Planococcus sp. BI3. Next base: position 2,732,905 of record NZ_CM155266.1, on the reverse strand, counting down.
TTCCCGGAATTGCTGGACCAACAGCGAGTCGAATACTTTCTGGTTATGGGGTTCAACACCGATATGGCCAAAGATCGAGCCTTTATGATTGGCCAGCCCTTCCAGGTCGATAACGGGATAGCCTTCTTTTTCCAAAGCCTTCAGAATTCTTGTTTTGCCCGTTCCAGTCAAACCATTCAATACGTATGCTTTAAAAGGGGCTTCCGGCTGCTCCAGCTGGTTGATGACCCATCTCCGGTATTCCCGGATTCCGCCTTCCAACCGGCTGACGTGAACGTCCATCAACGACAAAAGCGTAGCAGTTGTCCGGCTGCGCATGCCGCCACGCCAGCAAAACACTGTTTTATTGCCTTCGATCTGTTTAAATTGCTGAACAAACTCCGGCAATTTGGCTGATATAATTTCAAGGCCGCGCACTTTGGCAGCCTCCACGCTTGCTTGTTTATAAAGGGTCCCGATTTCTGCCCGCTCTGCATCATCGAAAAAAGGAATATTGATGCTGCCGGGTATTGAGAAGTTCTTATATTCAGATGGTGACCTCACATCGACGAGGATCATCTTTTTCTTTTCACTTAACGGAATCAATTCATTTACTGTAATATTGCTGAACATCTAATTTCCTCCAAATACGTGCTTGTTTTACTTATTCTTTCAGTATACACCCATACGGAATGGTTTTCTTTTATGATTGCTTATCTATTGCAGAGCGTCCTCTTCTTTAATTACAATCTATGAAGCCTCTTCTTTAGTTTCCACTCGCGGATATCGATTTCAAAAAAATTCTTTGCTGCTCTAAAGAAGCTTTAACACCGGCTTTTTCAAGCATTTTTCATTGACAGAGCGGGGTTCAGGCATTATGATAACGAAGTATTCCCGACTAATTCACTAAGAAAAGGATGGTTTCATGACTTCAGTTACACATGTTCAACCGGTGAACGATGCTCAAGGTCCGGTTGCCCGGAAAGATACAGCTTTAAACAGTCCCCAGGTTCCACTGATTGTCGGTGGATTGGCAGTTGCGGCTCTATTGATGATTTATCTATTGGCTACTCAACATATTTCACAGCCCATTCTTCTGGTTATCGGCCTATTGCTTGGCTATACCTTATTCCATGCACGTTTTGGCTTTACTTCCGCGTTCCGTCGCCTGGCATCTGTCGGCAACGGGCAGGCTATGCGATCACATATGCTGATGCTGGCGATTGCGGTCACATTGTTTGCACCAATTCTGGCATATGGCTACTCGTTCTTCGGGACTGAGGTTGCCGGCTATGTTTCGCCCGTAGGCGTCAGCCTGGTTGTCGGCGCATTCATCTTCGGAATCGGCATGCAGCTCGGCGGCGGCTGCGCTTCCGGTACTTTGTATGCAATCGGCGGCGGACGGACGGTTATGTTTGTGACCTTGCTGTTCTTCATCATTGGAACGACAATCGGCGCTTACCATCTGCCGTTCTGGACAGAAGAAATGCCGGCGTTCGAACCGATTTCGTTAGCCACTTCAACCGGCCTTGGCTATGGCGGCGCTTGGCTTGTATCGATTGTCATTTTCGGTTTGATTGCTTTGATCAGTTTGGCTATCGAGAAAAAGAGACGCGCTCCAAAAATGGCGCCTCTGCCATCCGCTTCTGGATGGAAACGGATTTTCCGCGGTTCATGGCCTTTATTCGCTGCGGCAATCGTCCTGGCTGTATTAAACGCATTGACCTTGATGGTTCGCGGTACGCCTTGGGGCATTACATCGGCCTTTGCACTTTGGGGCTCGAAAATCGCCGAGTTGTTCGGCGTCGATGTAGCAAGCTGGGGGTATTGGCAAGGTGCTAATGCGGCTATGCTTGAGTCTTCAATCTTTGCCGATTCTACGACTATCTTGAACTTTGGTGTCATCATCGGAGCGTTCCTGGCTTCAGCGGCTGGCGGCTTGTTCAAATTCACGAAAGTGAAAGCCGGCAATTTCTTCGCTTCGGTCATCGGCGGCCTATTGATGGGCTATGGCGCCCGTTTAGCATTCGGCTGTAACATCGGTGCCTACTTCGGCGGCATCGCCTCGTTCAGCCTGCACGGCTATATCTGGGGCATCCTGGCATTGGCCGGAACTTTTGTTGCGCTGTATCTTCGCCCATTATTTGGACTGTCGGTACCTAAATCCAACGATTCGGTTTGCTGACAAAAAATACTTATGAAAAATAAAATCCCTCAAAACGGGCACTTTAACAGTGAACGTTTTGGGGGATTCTTTTTGTTTTGCCGCTATTCAATTCATGCTTTTGAAGTTTTTTCTTCCAGTTGTGCCCATACCTTCGATTTCAAGTAATGGTAAACACCATTTTCATCGCAGGTGAATTCCGTCACTTCATCGACCAGCACCTTGATATGATCCGCCGCATTTTTCATCGCGACGGAATGGCTGACATACTCGAACATCTTAACATCGTTGTCGCTGTCTCCGATAGCCAAGGTCTCACAGCCAATTAAACCGAATCGCTCCAGCATCTGTTCGATTCCCGACGCTTTATTGACATCGGCAACCATCACTTCAGCATTATGCGGTGAAGATGGAGTCATCGTGAAGTGCATGTCTTTTTGAAGCTGCTGGAGTTCGACTTTCCAGTCATTGATTTCATCTTGCGTTCTTGCGAAGAAATAAAACTTCGAAAAATGAGCGCCGGTGATTTCTTCCGTCCATTCAATGTCCTCTTCTATTGCTTTTTGTCGCGAGATCCATTCGTTGATCTGAACCGAATCAGGCTTTGGATCACGAACGGCTGCTTCGACAAATGATTGGTCCTGTTTCAGAACCAGCCGTGCTTTTCCATGCGGGAAAAGCTCGTAGTAAATTTTGCGTTCCCGCGCCTTTTCAATGATGGTCTCCACTAAATCCACAGGCAATGCATGCTCAAACACCACTTCTTCTCCGATGTAACCGGCCATGCCGTTGGCGGTGATCCTGCCATCCACCGCAAAGCCTTCCGGAAGCATTTCCTTCAGCTCATCAGCAGATCTGCCTGTTGCGATAAAAACAAATACTCCTGCGCTTCGCAATTCATCTATAATTTCTTTCGTTTTCATGCTCACTTTGTTCGTATGATCTAAAATTGTGCCATCCATATCCAAAAAAACGGCTTTCGGGTTAATCGCCACTCCATTACCTCCTGATGTTAAAATACAATTGATTTAGCTTCAGTATACGCTTTGCTTTTTTTAAACTCAATGAATGTGGAGCGGCCCTTGCCGCCTGCAGGAATAATCCCTATTACAGACAGGCAAGGAATGTTAGAATAAGGCAAAGAAGAATTTTCAGATTTTATTAAGGGTAATGAACGAGCTGCTTGCAAGCACAGGTGATGTTCAACTGGCTTAAAAGGCAGCAAAGCGGCCGGAGTATCATGCAGCAGGTAAGTTCAGCAAACTTAAACTTGCAGAAAATCGTTTTTTTATGCCGGTCAGACAGATACGGAAGTTTGATGGCAGATGGAGGCTAACATGAAACAGATTCTGACCATACAAAAAGTATTGAATAATAATGTCGTCATCGCCAGCAATGATTTATATAAAGAAGTTGTTTTAATCGGCAACGGCCTTGGCTTTAATCGAAAAAAGGGAGACACTGTCCCTTTTGACCAAGCCGATAAAACGTTTTTGCTGCAGGATGAAAAAGAAATGGAGCAATACGTCAATCTGCTTCCTTATATAGAGGAAAAACTCATTGCATTTATCCACGAGCTGCTCCTGTTCATCGAGGCAAAAATGGGCAAAGACTTAAATGAGCATATTCACGTAGCACTGACAGACCATATCGCGTTTGCCATTAATCGGGCAAAAAAAGGAATTCAATTCTCCAATCCTTTTTTATTTGAAATCGAGTCGCTGTACCCAAAAGAATACATTGTGGCACAGGATGTGGTCCGGAAAGTGGAAGAACGGACAGGAGTTTCATTTCCGGAAGGAGAAGTCGGCTTTATCGCACTCCATATCCACAGTGCCGTTACAGATAAGTCGCTGCGTGATATCAACCGGTATCATAACTTGCTGTCAATAATGGTGGGCATCATCGAAGACAGCCTGGATATCCAGTTGGAAAAAGACAATATCGACTACCACCGGCTTATTCAGCATCTTCACCGTGCCATCGACCGCGCCGATAAAGGACATCCCTTGGGGGAAGAAAATAAATTGGCAGCAATGTTGAAAAGTGAATATCCTGTATGCTATAATCTTGCTTGGAAGCTCATTAAAATAATGCAAAACCAATTGAATAAGCCTGTAGATGAGGCGGAAGTCATGTATTTGACGATTCATCTGCAACGCTTGACACATAAATTCTGACCATACGTGTTACTGATTCGATCAGGCATGAGTATGAAAAGATGCAAAAGTTGACCACTAGGACAAAACTGTCCTTTTATCGGCTTTTCCCTTTTCTTGCTCATGCCTTTTTTCGTGTCTTCAATTGGGCTGTTCTATATTTGAAACAACGAGGAGGAAATTACATGTCATTCAATTTGTTCGGTACCTTGCAAAAAGTAGGTAAAGCACTTATGTTGCCAGTGGCACTCTTGCCAGCTGCCGGTATTCTGTTGGCGTTCGGTACCAGCTTTGCACAAGAATCATTTTTGGAAGCGGTTCCGTTTATGGGAGCTGACTGGATTCAGGCGTTATTATTCGTTATGGCGGAAGCCGGCGGCGTTATTTTCGACAACCTGCCCTTGCTATTTGCTGTAGGTGTCGCGATCGGACTTGCCGGCGGTGATGGAGTAGCGGGACTCGCTGCAATCATCGGTTACCTGATCATGAACGTCACGATGAAAGCTTTTGGTGGCATTACCCTGGAAATGACCGCTGACCCGGCATATGCCAATGTACTGGGAATTCCGACATTGCAGACAGGTGTATTCGGCGGTATTATCGTCGGTGTCATGGCTGCTTTCATGTACAATAAATTCTTCAAAATCGAGTTGCCGCAGTTTTTAGGTTTCTTTGCTGGAAAGCGCTTTGTTCCAATCATCACTGCCTTCTCTGCTGTTTTCCTTGGTATTGTGATGTTCATGGTTTGGCCATTCGCCCAAGCTGGTTTGAATACACTTTCTCACTTTATGCTGGAAACAAACCGTACACTTGCGGCATTCGTATTCGGAACCATTGAACGTTCATTGATTCCTTTCGGTCTCCACCATATCTTCTACTCGCCATTCTGGTTTGAGTTTGGCCAGTATACCAATGCTGCCGGAGAAATTATCCGCGGCGACCAGCGCATCTTCTTTGCACAACTGCAGGATGGTGTAGACTTTACTGCCGGTACATTCATGACCGGTAAATTCCCGTTCATGATGTTCGGCCTTCCGGCTGCTGCACTTGCCATCTACCACTGTGCACGCCCGGAGAAAAAGAAAATTGTCGGAGGCATCATGCTTTCAGGTGCTTTGACTTCATTCCTTACAGGAATTACAGAACCTCTTGAGTTCTCATTCTTGTTTGTGGCGCCGGTCCTGTTCGGTATCCATGCGATTTTCGCGGGTCTGTCGTTCATGACGATGCACTTGCTCAGCGTTAAGATCGGCATGACATTCTCCGGTGGACTGATTGACTTCCTGCTGTTCGGCGTACTGCCTGGCAGAACAGAATGGTTCTGGGTCATTGTCGTCGGTCTGGTGTTCTCATTCATCTACTACTTCGGTTTCCGTTTCGCCATCCAGAAATTCAATTTGATGACGCCTGGACGCGAACCAGATGAAGAAGGCGATGACGAAACAACAGAAGTCGGCGACCTGCCGCATGAAATTCTTGCTGCCATGGGCGGACAAGAAAATATCACCCATCTTGACGCCTGTATCACACGCCTGCGTGTCAGCGTAGCAGATAAAGGCAATGTCGATAAAAACAGATTGAAAAAACTTGGCGCATCCGGCGTCATGGAAGTCGGCAACAACATCCAGGCCATCTTCGGACCTGTTTCAGACAACCTGCGCGGACAAATGCAGGATATTATGGATGGCAAATCGCCACGCCCAGCTGCTAAAACGGCTGCTGCAACTGAAAATGCTGTTGCTTCGTCGACACCATTGGAATTCAACAGCCCGATTTCAGGAGAACTCCTGCCGATTTCAGAAGTTCCGGATCAGGTATTCTCCGGTAAAATGGTTGGAGATGGCTTTGCCATCAAGCCGACAGAAGGAAAAGTCTTCTCTCCGGTAAACGGTAAAGTCGTCACTGTTTTCCCTACCAAACATGCCATTGGCATCGCGGCGGATAACGGGACGGAAATACTGATCCACATCGGTATTGACACGGTTCACCTGAAAGGTGAAGGCTTCACATCACATATTGAACAAGGCGACCTGGTTGAACAAGGACAGCTTCTGATGGAAATGGACTTGGATTATATCGCTGAAAATGCGGCATCCATCATTACGCCTATCGTCTTCACGAACCTTGAAGAAGGCCAATCGATCAAGCTCATCAAATCCGGCTCAATAGCAGCCAAAGACAAGAGCATCATGGAAATTGTCCATGGAGAGCCTGTAGTCTGATTTAGAAACACCAAACAAAAGCCCGGCGCCTTCGGAAATTTCCCTTAGGCAGCCGGGCTTTATTACATACTGGATTAAAATGGGAGGCTGGAATACGTGAATTTATTGACCTTAAACTGCCATTCCTGGCACGAAGAAAATCAATTTGAAAAAATACGCTGCTTGGCAAAAACCATCAAAGAAAAAGACTATGACGTCATTGCACTCCAAGAAGTCAATCAATCGATCAGTGCAGAGCTGCTCTATGGCGATATTAAGGAAGACAATTTCGGGATAGTCCTGCTCGAGGAGCTTAAAAAGATCGGGGTTGCCGATTATTCGTTTGTCTGGAGCTTTTCCCATCTGGTTTACGGCATCTATGAAGAAGGTGTCGCCATCCTGACTAAACATCCGATTTTAGCAGAAGATTCCTTTTTCGTCAGCCAAAGTACAGACAGCAACTACTGGAAAACACGGAAAATTGTTGGTGTCCAAATCGACTGCCAAGGCATTCCGTTGTCCTTCTATTCCTGCCATATGGGCTGGTGGACCGATGAGGAAGAGCCCTTCAAGCTTCAGGCAGACAGCCTTCTGCAGCAGGCCAAAAAAGATGCACCGCTTTTTCTGATGGGTGATTTCAATAACAGTGCTTCTCTGTCAGGAGAAGGCTATGACCACCTGATCAGCCACGGCCTTTACGATACGTACGGGTTAGCCGGATATAAAGATCAAGGCACAACTGTCGAAGGCAAAATTGCCGGATGGCATGACAACAAACACGACCTGCGCATCGATTTGGTCTTAATGGATACACCTTTTCAGGTGCTGTCTTCCAAAGTCATTTTCAATGGCCGCAATAAATCCATCATCTCCGACCATTTCGGGGTAGAAGTCGATTTGCTGATTGATGGACTATCGGAGTAGTAAGGAACCCGGAGTGCGAAAGAGCTTAGTGCTTCCAGGAGGACCCAAAACCAACTCTGCTTCAGCCGTTCAATAGTAAATTTTTTAAACTGGCCCCTAAGTTTTGTTCGGAATTGATACTTTTAACTGGTTCACCCATCTGCTAATCTTATCTGAAAAAGAAAAGATAGGAAGGTAACCACCCATGCAAAAAACAACCAGCTATTCACCAGCGAATAATTCACGCACTCTTGATTTGATTTTAAGTTCTATGGCCATTGCACTTGTCTTTGTCGCTACATTATTGCTGAATATCCGTCTGCCGATTGCGGCAAATGGCGGGCTTGTCCATCTCGGCACCGCCATGCTCTTCATTATCGCCATCCTTTTCGGGCCTAAGAAGGGGCTGATTGCCGGCGCTGTCGGAATGGGGCTGTTTGATCTGGTTTCCGGCTGGACCTTATGGGCACCGATTACTATACTTGCACGCGGCCTTCAAGGTTACCTGGTCGGGAAAATCGCCTGGTCTGGCGGCAGAAACGGCGGCAGTACGCGGTTCAATATTTTCGCTGCCATCGTTTCGATTCCCTTTATGGTCGCAATCTACTACCTCGGCGAAGCCATCATCTTCAGCAGCTGGATCATTCCGGCCGCTTCGATTCCCGGCAATCTCGTCCAAAACACAGTTGGTCTGATCATCGCGATTCCAGTAGCCGTCGCTTTGAAGAAAACGCCGTTTTTTAAATAAGCTTTCCATAGTGCTATCCAAAAAGAGCATGTCTGAAATTCAGACATGCTCTTTTTTTCAGTTTTTTACTTTTGATACGGTCAAGCCATCACCTGTCGGGATCAACATCGATTCCAGCTGAGGGTGATTAGCCACCATCAGATTAAATGCCTTCATCACTTGGGTATGGCGGCTGACTTCAACAGTTTCATCCGCCACTGTTCCCTTTGCGAGTACATTGTCTGCCACAATCAATGCACCGGGCTCAGACAGTTTTACGCAATAGTTCAAGTAGTTTTCATAGTTTTCCTTATCGGCGTCGATAAAGAAAAAATCGAACTTGCGATTTTCCTGCACTAGGGTTTCCAGGCTCTCTAAAGCCGCTCCGGTCATATAAGTAACCTGATCACCAAAGCCCGCTTCCGTTAAATTATGGTGCGCCAGTTCGGCATACCGTTCCTCAAGCTCAAGAGAAGTCAATTTCCCGTCTTTACCGGTGAACCCTCTCGCCAGGCAAATGCCGCTATAGCCGCCAAGCGCTCCGATTTCCAAAATATTTTTTGCACTTGAAATTGATACCAGCATCGCCAGCAGCTTGCCTGACGATGGCGATACAGAAATCGAAGGCATCCCTTTTTCTTCTATCGAGGAAACGACTCTCTCCAAAAGTGAATCGTGCGTCGTGAAGACGGAATCGATGTATTGGTTGATTTTCTTCATGCTCAGGATCTCCTCCTTTGTCACTTGGGTGTTTCTTCTGCGTATACAAATAAATTGTATACGTTTGTAGATAAAACTGTCCAAAAAAAGCCCCTCTCATCGACTTTCATGAGAGGGGCTTACCTAATTATTTTGTAAGCTTATATTCCTACAGGACTTTTTTCATCCAGCTGAAGTGCTTTTGCTGTTGAAATATGAATTTCCTGAAGAAGCTCTGGGTTTTCAGACAATGCAACGCCATAAGACGGAATCATTTCTTTGATTTTTGGTTCCCATTCGCCAACTTGGTCCGGGAAGCATCTTTTGAAGATTTCAAGCATCGCATGAACGGCCGTGGATGCACCTGGAGAAGCTCCGAGCAATGCAGCAACTGAACCATCAGCAGCGGTCACAATTTCTGTACCAAACTGAAGAGTTCCTTTGCCTTTATCCGTATCTTTGATGACCTGTACACGTTGTCCTGCAACAACGACATCCCAGTCCTCAAGTTTGGCAGTCGGGATGAATTCGCGCAATTCTTCTACGCGCTTTTCATTCGACAGCATGACCTGCTGGATCAGATATTTGGTCAATGACATCTCTTTTGCGCCTGCAGCCAGCATCGTGAAGACGTTGTTCGGTTTTACAGATCCGATCAAGTCCAAGTTCGATCCTGTTTTCAGGAACTTCGGAGAAAATCCTGCGAACGGTCCGAACAATAGGGATTTCTTGTTGTCGATAAAGCGTGTGTCCAAATGCGGCACTGACATCGGAGGAGCTCCGACTTTCGCTTTTCCGTATACTTTTGCGTGATGCTGCTCGACGATTTCCGGATCATTGCAGACCAGGAACATCCCGCTTACCGGGAATCCGCCGATATGCTTGGATTCCGGAATGCCTGTTTTTTGAAGCAAAGGCAAGCTTCCGCCGCCGCCGCCGATAAAGACGAAGTCAGCGTTATGGTATTCGATTTTATCGTTTGCAAGGTCCTGCACTTTCACTTCCCAAGTGCCGTCGCCACTGCGTTTAATGTCTTTTACAGCATGCTTGTAATTAATCTCGACCTGTTCTTCTTTCAGGTGGTCAAAAAGCATTTCCGTTAACGCGCCAAAGTTGACGTCCGTCCCGGAATCGATTTTGGTGGCTGCCATCACATCATTTGGAGAACGGCCTTCCATGATAAGCGGAATCCATTCCTTCAGTTTTGCAGGATCAGCGGAATATTCCATTCCTTTGAATAAAGGGCTGGTGGATAATGCTTCAAACCGCTTGTTCAGGAAGCGGACATTGTCTTCTCCCTGCACCAAACTCATGTGAGGAATCGACATGATGAAGTCCTGAGGATTCACGATGCGTTTATTGTTTACAAGGAACGACCAAAACTGTCGTGACAGCTGGAACTGTTCGTTGATGTTGATTGCTTTTTTGATTTCAATAGAACCGTCCGCCTGTTCCGGTGTATAGTTCAGCTCGCATAATGCGGCATGTCCGGTTCCTGCATTATTCCATTCGTTGGAACTTTCAGATCCCGCTTTTTCAAGTTTTTCAAACACTTTGATATTCCAGTCTGGCGCTAGCTCTTTAAGCATTGATCCCAAAGTCGCGCTCATGATTCCAGCACCGATTAAGATGACGTTTCGTTTTTTTTGTAGGTTGTCCATTATAACCGTCCTTATCCCGTATATTTGCAAATAGGTGCAGCTTGCTCCTGATCAAATAATACAAAAAGCCAGGCTCAACCAAAAAACGCACCTTTTCTGCCTCAATCATGCAATTATATCATATCCATCGATTATACCCATCTGCTTTTGCCTGTCAATTATAACTTAAGTAATGCAGCTAAAAAAGAAAGATGTCCATTTTAAGAGGAAATATGCCTGAAAAGCCCAAATGCGGACTTTGTCCAGAATGTCTGCATTTGGGCTTCGCTTATAGGATGGCAAAAGAAATTTTTTACGCTATCATGGTTTGTATTTTATCGGCCTTGTAAAGCCTCATAATGGCGCAGCACTTCTTTGGTGATTTCGCTGTCTTCAGGAAGTCCGCTGACTGTTTTCAAAACAGCCGCCGGTCCGTCTTTCCGGATCATTTCCTGGATTTCCATCGCTTCTTCATCTTCTGGATAATCAAACGACAGCGCAGCGGCAATCGCCTTCGCCAGGTTGGTGTAAGGCAATCCTGCTTTTTGGGCCTGGGTTGCGGGACGGATCAGCCGATCTTCAGGACCCAGCTTGCGGATCGGTGCACGCCCGACTCGTGTAACGCCGTCATTCAAATAGGCATTTTTGAAACGTTCAATGTTCTTGTTGATATAAGCCAAGTGTTCTTCTTCATCAAGGCCATATTCCTTCACCAGATAAGCGCCCGTCTCCTTGAGCGTCTCTCTGACCTGATCCACAATCTTCTCATCAGCCAAAGTTTCGTCGATCGTCGATTTTCCTGCCAGATAACCCAAGTAGGCAATAACGGCATGGCCTGTGTTTACTGTAAACAGCTTCCGTTCAATGAACGGCGCAAGGTCTTTGACCATTTTCATGCCGTTTACCGGCGGGATGTCTCCAGTCGTTTCCACGACCCATTCGTAATAAGGTTCAACCAATACGTCCAGTGAACTTTGATCCTGGATCGGCACGATTCGGTCTACAGCCGAATTGAAGAAATAGATCTTCCCTTCCAGCTGGTTCTTTGTATCTTCGTCGAGGTTATCCAGTATATGCTGCTTCAGGATATCCGTTGCACCAATCTGGTTTTCACAGGCGATGACATAAAGCTTGTCGTCTGTTGCCGTTACGCGCTTCGCTATGCCACGGGCCATCAACGGGGCGATTCTCGGCAGGATGTTCGGGCCGATTGCCGTAGTCAAATAAGTCGCTTGTTGAATCGCATCGATTACTTCGTTGTCATGCGTCATATTATTGATGCCCGACACGTTTTTGATGGTGATGGATTCTTCCTGCGGCTGAGCCATTTTCACCTGATAGCCTTTTTCTTCATTCAGTTTGTTGATGACCTGTTCTGCAACATCCACAAATGTCACGTGGTATCCCGATTCAGAAAATAAAGCTCCGATAAACCCTCTGCCAATGTTTCCTGCTCCAAAATGAACTGCTTGTTTCATTGATCATCATTCCTTTATCAAATTATTTTGTAGATAATCCAAGAAAATATCTTCTAATTTCTGCCGGATCACTTTCTCATTGGATGACGAGAAAATCATCATGGATACATCACTTTCGATCAGGCTAGTACTGATTAAGCTAAGTATTTCCTGCTCTTTTCCCGTCAGCATGGTTGGCGCCAACATCAGCATCAGGTTTTTCATCTGCATGTCTTTGCCGTCCATCCCTTTGACCAAAAGCGGATCGTCCAAATGGATTATTTGGAATACCAGTTGTTGAATAGAGTCATCCCGGCAATGGAAAAGTGCCATATTGGTGTCCGGAATCCCCAATCCGCCTTTTTTTTCACGCTCTTTCAATTCGTGCATAGCAGAGGCTGCGTCTGTAATCAGCCCCTCCACTTTCGCCCGTTCCATTACTTCCTGTAAAACCTTCCAATGATCCGTGGCCCTGTGTTTGTTGAGGACCTTGAAGTTGGCCAAGATCGCTTCCATGCTGCCCTGCACTTCTTTTATTTCCCGCAGGACGTTCTGTATATTGGGGCGGTCATCCGCAAGTGCGTTTTCTGCAGGATTTTCAGGATTCAGGTAATGCTTTTTGCCGGTGATCTTCTCGACATTTTTTTGCAGGTAGCTCTCGATATAGCCGATATCGCTGTCACTCAATAAAGGGCTCACCATAATATAATCCACTTCTGTGATGGGCAGCCGGATCGTCGAAATCACCAGGTCGTAATCCTGAAATTGCGCTGATTGGAAATCGTTGATGGATAACACTTTCACTGAATTGATTTCAGGCAGCTCTTTTTGAATCCGGCTTGCCAGCATCTTGGAAGTCCCGATGCCTGTCGGACAGATGACGACGGCGTCAATCCGGACCTTTTCCTCCCTCATCAGCAAAGCTGAGCCGAAATGCAGAACAATAAAAGCCGTCTCATCAGCCGAAAAGTCCAGCTCCTTGAATTCAGTTTCCAGGCCTTGCTTGACCGCCATGAACAGCACCGGGTATTTCCGCCTGATTTCATCAGTCAACGGATTAAAGGATTCAAGCTTTTGGTTTAACCGGAAAATCGAAGGCCCCATATGCGCGAGAAGTCCCTGATACAGCGAAAAGTCATCAGCCAGATCGACATGCAGCTGAGATGAAACGTCGCGGATCAGATTTTTTATCAGCCCGCCGAGCAGCACGCTGTCGTAATAAGCCAAATCAGCAGCTTGCACTTTCGAACCTTTTAAAATTACTGTCAAAAAATGAATATCTTCTCTAGTCAGCCCAACTGAAAGCTCGTTTCTCAACTCTTTGCAAACATTCTCCATCAAACGATATTCGTTGTTGGCGTCCTGTCCCCCACTATCCGCCGCTTCCAACTGGAAACCAGCTTCTGTGCGTTGAAGAACCAGGCAGCTGTAGACCACCAATCCAATATAATCACTGTCGGCCAATCTTGTTTGTTCCTTATTGATCTTTTGATCTATCAGTCCATCCACGACTACCAAGTATTTGGGTGAAAAGTAGCCTAGAATTTTCTCTTCCTGGTTTTTTCCCTGTTGAAGAAAATACAAACCTTCAACCATCTCTTCATAAAAATGGGCAAGAATGTAACCGCCTAATGCATGGCGTTTATTGGCTTCTCCGCCATTTATTTCTATACCGACGCCTCTTGTCCGTGACAACTCGATTGAAAACTTTCGAAGCCAATCCGTTAAATCATCCAAATAGGCAGTCAATGTGGCAGTGCTGATCCCCAATTGGCCGGCAAGCATCTGCTTTTTAAAAAACGGGCCTTCGTGCAGCAGAATAACCAGCAGCTTCAACTTTCTCTCTTCCGGCGTTTCATCCGCCGGGGTGACGGCGATCAAATTCTGTATCAGGCGGTAGACTTGCTCATTCGGTCCCGCAATAAAAAGCCCTTCATCTCCCGTACGTTCCACGGTTAAATCAAATTGCTTCAACAGCTTCCCGACGGATTTCAAATCCCGCTGAATTGTCCGGGCACTGACATCCAGATACGAAGACAGTGAATGGACCGTATGTTTTCCGGAGGTCCTGACGATCAACTCGATAACGGATTTTTCCCTAAATGTAATAAACATCGATTTCACTCATTTCACTTTTGGATGCCTTTCAAGAGCAGAAAATGTAGCTATATAAGTTGAACTGCTAATTTTTAATAACCGATATTCCGCAAAACAGCTTGCTTGCGCCGAAGCGGTATAGGAATGATAATTCTTTCGTTCAACTTATATAGCACAAAAAGGCAGGAATCCCCGCCTTTCCATTGCTGCTATTTAATTGCTGTTGATGATGGCGATTAATTCCTTAGCGGACTTCGCATTCACCAGCTTATCCACATTGAGCTGTTCCGCGCATACGATGGCGATTCCTGAAAGGATTTCCAAATGCGTGCCATCCTTTCCGGCAATGCCGAAAATCATTTTTGCGCTTTCTCCATTAAAGTCTACTCCATTTGGAACTTGAACAACAGTAAAGCCTGATTTAAGGACAGATTTCTTGGCATCTTCCGTGCCGTGTGGAATCGCGACATTATTGCCCATATAGGTCGTCGTGATTTCCTCACGTTTCATCATTTCATCCACATAGGACGCTTCGACATATCCGCCTTTGACCAAAGCCTCACCCGCGAATCGGATCGCTTCTTCTTTTGTGCGGAACTTCTGGTTCATAAAGACGTTTTCCTCCAGCAATAACTGATCGTCTTCCGCATTATGCGGAACCACCGCTTCGCTTTCTTCGACAAGCTCATGCTGCTCACCCGTCGCACCATTTTGCAGACGGTCGATCAGTTTGTCGTACTCAGGGCTTGATAGGAAGTTGTCGACTGAAATATGGTAAGCATCCGGAACCTTATTTTCGGCACGCGGCGTTAGTTTTTCCTGCGTAATGACGATTTGGGAATCGGATGGGATGGTGCTGATTGCAGTATTCGTAACGATTACACCCAATCCCGCTTCTTTTACTTTCTTGCGGAGAAGAGAAGCACCCATGGCACTGGACCCCATTCCGGCGTCGCAGGCAAAAACGATTTTTTGCACATTGGATGGGAATACGCCGCTGACAGTTCCTGCAGGTGACGTTATTTCCCGGGAAATAGAACTCTTTTTCCCTTTCATCTGTTCCATTTTCTTCGTGGCTTCTTCTATGTCTTCATCTGTTTGTTTGCTCGATTTCAACACGACGGCTGAAATGGCGAAAGACACAGCCGTTGCCACAAAGACGGCCGCAAAGTTGGCCAGGTACGCCATACTTTCGGGCGGTGTAACCGCGGCAATGGCTAAAATGCTTCCCGGCGATGCAGGGGCAACCAGTCCGCCACCCATTAAGACAAGCGTAAAGACGCCGCTCATTCCGCCGAAAATAACAGCCAACAACAACATCGGCTTCATCAATACGTATGGGAAATAAATTTCATGAATTCCCCCGAAAAAGTGAATGATGGCCGCGCCGGGAGCTGATTGCTTGGCAATGCCTTTTCCAAACAGCATAAACCCAAGCAGTACGCCGAGTCCCGGTCCTGGATTCGCTTCCAGCAAGAACAGGATTGATTTTCCTGTCTGCTGAACTTGCTCCAAGCCGATCGGCGTCAATACGCCGTGATTGATGGCGTTATTCAGGAACAGAATTTTCGCCGGCTCGATCAAAATGCTGGTCAATGGCAATAAGCCTGCTTCCAGCAACCAGTCCACACCTGAAACCAGAACTCCGGTAAAGGAGCTTACAGCGGGTCCGATGCCGAGAAATGCAAGAATGGCAAGTGCGCCGCCGAGGATGCCGGCAGAGAAGTTATTGACCAGCATTTCAAAGCCAGTCCGGACTTTCCCTTCGATCAATTGGTCAAATTTCTTGATGGCATACGCGCCCAGTGGACCCATGATCATGGCGCCCAGGAACATTGGCGTATCGGGAGCTCCGACAATGACACCCATTGTCGCGATGGTCCCGACCACTCCCCCGCGCTGATCGTAAATCAGCCGGCCTCCTGTGTAACCGATCAGAAGCGGCAGCATGTAGGTAACCATCGGCCCTACCAGTGAAGCCAGGTTTTCATTCGGGTAAAATCCTGTTGGGATGAATAGGGCTGTAATCAATCCCCAGGCGATAAACGCGCCGATATTCGGTAAAACCATGGAGCTCAGGAAATTGCCGAACTTTTGTATCCGAACTTTCGTTTTTGAATCTTTCATGTGATCTCTCCTTTGGAGTTTAGTTGGTTAGGCTGAATGACAGCCTTCAAAAAATGCGAGGCTGCTAGGAATTTTTTTGCATAATACCCTCTGCCTAAAAACTTATATTCAATTTCTCTCTCTATGATGTGTCTTCATCATAGCCCTCGGTTGGAAGCGCATTCAACGACAAGGAAAGTCATCTTTGTCGGGCTTGTCTGGACAAGGCTGATGTTACATCAAAAAAGGCTGTCCTTTCGCCATATGAATGACGTCTGGACAGCCTCTTTATGCTTTTCTTAAAAGTCTTTTTTTTACAGCTCTCCCTACCACTAGAGCGGCTGCGAAGAAAACTGAAACACCGAACAGAATGGGTACGATAAGACTACGCCCCTCCGGAAGCTGCAGCCGCCTGGTCGGCTTTGACGCAGTCGATCGCCACGACAATGGCGATGACGACCTCCTCCAACTCGTCATTTAAGATTTGGATTTTATAACTGTCTCCCCAGCTGAACCATTCTTTGTTCACCTGGCCGATCACTTCCCCGTTCTGCAGTATTTGAAAATCCATATCCCACCAGTTCCCACGGATTTCAACTCCAGTTCCGTCGATCGTATAACGGGCTTTGAACAAGGAAAACTCCTTTTTAATCGTTAGCCGCTCCTGTCCGTTCACTTCAACAAAGAACTTTGGCAGAAAGCTGAAGGTCTTTTTGGTGATGAGGGCGACTTCATCTCTTGCCATATTCATAATGGAGAAGGTCTTAGGAATCTGGAGAAAGCTGCCTTCCACATAATAGACATCCTTCTGTTCCTTATCCTTCACGGTAAACTTGCCGCTCAAACTGAATACCTTTTGTTTGATGTAGAGTTCGTGCATCATGATCGTCTCCTTTTTATCAGACTGGGAATCCTATAGGAAAGTATAGATAACACGTTTTTTCCGCTTCCGTTTCACGTTTTCTTTATTATGAAGGAAAGTCTTGGAAGAAGCACGGAAGTTATAAGGAAGATTTGGAGGCTGATAAACCTCATCCAACTACCATGGATAAGGGGTCGGGTCAGCATATTCTCCTGGGTTTTGATACGATGCCAGTGAGGTGACTAGTTATCTATTGGCGAGAAGGACTGGTCTCGCTAAAGCTTTAAAAAAAGAGCCGAACAGAAAAATTTTCACGAAAGGAAGTATGCAAAATGTTATTGAAAAACGCAAAACTTTATGGACAAGAAGGAAAATGGGATATCTTGATTCAAGCAGATCAAATCAACTCCATCAAACAAGCAGCAAATTCGGCTGAGGCAACTGATGGGCAAACCATCGACTTAAAAGGAAAAATCGTGTTGCCCCCTTACGTAGAGCCGCATATCCATTTGGACTACGTGCTGACAGCGGGAACGCCGCGATGGAGCCAATCGGGTTCTGTCTTCGAAGGGATAGAAATTTGGTCTGAACGAAAACAACTCGTAACGGAAACAAAAGACGATATTAAAAAAAGAGCGTTACAGGCGATCAAGATGCAGCTAGAACACGGCATCCAGCATGTACGGACGCATGTGGATGTCAGCGATCCGACATTAAAAGGCCTTGAGGCATTATTGGAAATAAAAGAAGAAATTAAACCGTGGATGGATCTGCAGATTGTGGCGCTTCCTCAAGAAGGCTTGTATACCAAACCGGATGGGGAAGAACTGCTGATCAAGGCTTTGGAAATGGGCGCTGATGTCATCGGCGGCATTCCACATTATGAATTGACCCGGGAAGACGGGGTCCGCTCAGTAGTTAAGGCGCTGGAACTGGCCGTCAAATACGACAAATTGGTCGATATCCATTGTGATGAGATTGATGATGACCAATCCAGGTACCTGGAAGTGCTGGCAGGCGAAGCATTGAAATTGGGCATCGGACATCGTGTAACCGCCAGCCATACGACGGCCATGGCTTCCTACAGCAATGCCTACACGTACAAATTGTTCCAGACCTTAAGAAAAGCCAAGATCAACTTTGTGTCGCTGCCAAAAGCCAACCTCCATTTGCAGGGACGTTTTGATGGCCATCCGGCGCGCCGCGGCATCACACGCGTGAAAGAATTGCTGGCAGATGACATCAATGTCTGCTTCGGCCTCGATTCAATCATGGATCCGTGGTACCCGCTTGGTGACGGCAACTTGATGAGTGTCGTCGATACCGGACTGCATGCCTGCCATATGACCGATTACGCCCATATCGTAAAAGCGCTCGACCTGATCACCATCAATGGCGCCAAAACGCTCGCAATCGAAGAAGGCTACGGCATCAAAGAAGGCCATCAAGCCAACTTGATCGTCATCGATTCCGAATCTGAATACGAAGCAATCCGGACGCAGGCTTCCGTGCTTTACTCGATCCGCAACGGAAGAATCATCGTTGAAACCAAGCCTGCTGAAACGACGATGAATATCCCACTTCTTACTTGAACAAAAGGTGGAAATCAATAATGAACGCAACAAAGAGGGGCCAATTTAGGGCCCCTCTTTGTTTTTCCATCACCCTGCGATGCTTAAATAAAGCTCATTGTATATCCATTGAACTCGGCTATTCTGAATACGTTCTGCAAGTGGGACCCGTACATTTCCAATAGAATTTTTTACCCATTATACTAAAGGCAGATATTCCTTTAAGAAAGGATATGGCCCAAATGGAAATTGAGAATTTACTCAACGTGAAGACACGGCAGGAATTGCGGGAGTGGCTCGAGGAAAATTCAACAACAGAAAAGTTCTGCTGGGTGGTCGTCAGTACAAAGGCACAACCAGGAGTCATCCAGTATTTAGATTTAGTGGAAGAAGCCTTATGTTTCGGCTGGATCGACAGCACAAAAAAGAAACTGTCCGATACGGAGACGGTCCAGCGGCTTTCGCCACGAAAGAAAAACAGTAATTTTACGGAGTTGAACAAAGAGAGGATACGAAGATTGGAGAAATTGGGGTTGATGACAGAAAGAGGACGGCGAATTTTGCCCGATATGCGCCTTGAGTCCTTTGTCATCGATAAAGAGATTGAAGCACGCCTGAAAAAAGAGGCTCAAGTTTATCAAAACTTCCTGAACTTTCCCGAACTCTATAGAAGAATCCGAATCGATACCATCCAAAGCCATAAAAAAGATCCTGAACTTTTCAATAAAAGATTGGAGAAGTTCATTGAAAGTACAAGGGAAAATAAAATGTACGGCCAGTGGCATGACAATGGCCGCTTGCTTGATTATTGAAAGCCACTGCCAATCGCTCATTTATATAAACATCATAAAAGAGGCTTAGACAGAACTTTGGATTGTATAAACCAAATGAAAGCGAATTGAGGCGGCTCTACTTTGTGATGCCTGAACTCATATACTAGAATCAAGAAATCCTGAAAAACAAAAAAACGGGAAGAGAACCTCTTTTCGAAGTTTCGCATCTTCCCGCTTTTTGATCCTTCTATTCTCTTATCTATTTAAACTAAAGTTGGCAATGAAATGTTACCGGCTTATATTTAATTGCTGACACCAAAAAACTACTTATAACCAGGCGCTCCATATGGCTCTCTGATGCCTCTTCAAGCAACGGAACATCTATTTACGGGCCCACGCAGCAATCGCTGTGATATCTTCAGGAGCAGTTCTGCAACACCCTCCGATTATCTGTGCACCGGCTTCATGCCAACGGCGTGTGTTTGAGGTAAACTGGTTTGCTGAAGAACCTTCCCCCCATGTCTTGCTTGCCGGATCGTATTCTTCGCCTGAATTCGGATACACGATGACCGGTTTGCTGGTCTGGCTCTTCACCTCGGTGATCAACGATTCAATTATATGGGGCGCTGAACAATTGATGCCGATGGCCGCTGCTTGCTGTTGGCCATCCAACCACTCCGCACATTTGGCAATTTTCTCTCCATCGCTTATGTGGTGTTCGTCTTTTGCGCTGAAACTGAACCACGCATAGACATCCGGAAACTCCTTTAATACTTTGACGATTGCTTTAGCTTCCGCCAGACACGGGATGGTTTCACACGCTAGAATATCTGCACCCGCTCCAACCAATACCCGCATCCGTTCTTTATGGAAGGCAATCAATTCCTCTTCGCTCACCGAATAATCGCCCCGGTATTCAGAACCATCCGATAGGAATGCACCATATGGCCCGACAGAAGCGGCAACGAACGGTTTCGGCCTGTTCGATTGATCCTGCAAACCTGCCCAAAATTCATCACGGGCTTCTGCTGCAAGTGCAACAGACTTGGAGATCAAGCCGATTGCCTCTTCCCCGGTCAATCCTCTTTCTTGGTATCCTTCGATAGTCGCCTGATAGCTGGCAGTAATTGCGCAATCTGCACCTGCCTGGAAATAATCCAAGTGAACTTTCTTGATCAATTCCGGGTTTTCCATCAAGACTTTTGCCGACCATAAGCGGTCATTTAAATTGCATCCGTAATTCTCAAGCTCGGTGGCCATCGCACCGTCAAGAATGACCAGTGGGAAGCGGTTCAAAATTTGTTCAATCGGGTTCACGCTAAAACATCCTTTCCAAATCCAAGCTCTTTTCGCCATCTATCAATTGTTTCGAGTCGCTTTGCTTAAAAATTGCCTGGTTCTTTCCACTTTTGGATCAGTAAAGAGCTGCTCAGGCGTTCCTTCTTCGATCACGACGCCGTCTTCCATAAAAATGACACGGTCCGAGATTTCACGCGCAAAATTAAGCTCATGGGTCACAATGAACATCGTTTTGCCTGTGTCTGCCACACTTCTGATCGTCGCCAAAACTTCATCAACCAGCTCCGGGTCAAGAGATGAAGTCGGTTCATCAAACAACAGAACATCCGGATTGAGCGCAAGTGCCCGAGCGATGCCAACCCGTTGCTGCTGGCCACCTGACAGTTGCACCGGATAATGGCCCAGCTTATTCGACAAGCCCACCCGTTCGAGAATTTCCAGGCTCTGTTTTTTCGCTTCGTCTTTCTTCAGTTGCTTGACGCTGGTTAATCCGATCATCACATTCTGCAGCACGGTCAAATTTTTAAACAGATTGTACTGCTGAAAAACCATTCCGGTCGATGTTCTTAACGCAAAAATATCCGATTTGCTGGCTGATTCAACGTCCACTCGGTTGCCGCCGATTTCCACGATTCCGCTGGTCGGCTGCTCCAGGAAATTGATGCAGCGCAACAGCGTCGACTTGCCGGAGCCGCTTGGTCCCAAAATAGCAACAACTTCGCCTTTATTGACGCTTATGTTGATTCCCTTCAGCACATGGTGGCGATCGTAGTATTTATGTATGTTTTCCAGTTTAATCATGAAACAATCCCTCTTTCATATCTGCGAGCCCGCTTCTCCAGTTTGACCAGCAACCGCTCCACTATAATGCACAGAATCCAATAGACGATGGACACCGCGATATATACTTCAAAAAATGCCAATCCGCGGGAGCCAAGAATTTTTGCCTGCCCCATAATATCCACGACTCCGATGATGAAAACAAGAGACGTGTCTTTGATCGTACTGATGAACATATTGCCCAGGTTCGGAATCGCGACTGCCAATGCCTGCGGGAAAATGATTTGAAGCATCATTTGAGTAGGCTTCATCCCGATTGCTTTTGCAGCTTCAAATTGCCCCCGATCAACCGATTCGATCGCGGACCGGATTGTCTCGGACAAATAAGCGCCCAGATTGATGGAAAATGCCAATAGCGCATATACTTCAGGCGGGATACTGTTGACATCGGCGTTTTGAAGCCAGCCATATTCAATCTGCAAAAAATAGATGATCTTCGGTATGCCATAAAACACCAGATAAATTTGGACCAGTAAAGGAGTTCCTCTGACAAAAGAGATGTATATCGATGAAACCACACTCAATACCGGAATTTTGTATATTTTGATCAATGCGGTAAAAACCCCGATTACTAAACTCAAAACCAATGAGCCGACCGCTATCCCGATGGTAATCGGGAGCCGTGAAATAATAGCAGGAAAACTTTCGATTAAAAATTGTATATCCAGTAGATTTTCCATTTTCTCTTTCCTTCCACAAACCTATTCGGGGATATATTCTCCGCCAGTCCATTCGATCGACAGGTCCGCTAAGGTGCCGTCTTCTTTCAGTTCTTTCAGGATGGGATCGATCAAGGCCTTTAATTTTTCGCCCTCTTCTCCATTTTTCAACACAATTCCCATGTCATCATTCACCAAGGGCTGCCCTACAATTTCTACCCCTAAATCATTTTTTTCCAATACCGCATTCATCATAATCGGATCATTCACGTAGGCATCAACACGGCCATTTTGCACGTCCTGCAAAATTTCCGAAGGGTTTCCACTTTCGCTGTATTTCAACTCAATAGGCGTCTCTGCTGTTTCGTTGTATTCCTCCAGCAACAGCGTATAGGAATCCCCCGCTAAAGCGCCAACCGCCTTTCCTTCTAAATCCTCTACCGTCTGGATGTCTTCTCTTCCGGTTTTCACCGCAATGACTGTTTCCGCTGCAAAATAGGATTCATCCGTGAACAAGTACTTTTCCTGGCGTTCAGGTGTTTTCGCTACTTGATCTGCGATTGCCTGAACCTTATTGGATTCGAGTGCGAGAAACATGCTGTCCCACGGAACGGCGACAAACTCGAATGTATAGCCATCCAATTTTTCATCGATCGCTTTCACCATCTCGACGTCATACCCTGTCAATTCATTGGTGTCATCCGCAAAAGCAAATGGCGGATAGTCATTTTGCGTTCCTACCACAATCACTTGATCGCCCGTGGCACTTGTCGCTTCCTCCGATGAACACCCGCTTAACGCCCCGATTACACCCAGTGATAAAAACAGTGATCCCAATACATAATGTTTTCTTTTCATTTTCATGCTCCTTTTTTAGGCAACAAGCCGTAAGTCAATTTGATGGTGAAAGGCAATCGCCGATTTTTCTTGCTATGTAAGCCGAACATAAAGTCATTACTGCCGGTGCAGTGCCGGCAAAGGGCTAGTTGCTTATGCAATACATGGCGTCTTCCTTTTTCTCTTGCATATTTCCAGGCCACAGCAAACCTCCTTCTTTCTACTTCTCAAGAAAATCATTTTTGCCATCCCCCTTTTGAAAGAAAAAAACCTCTTCCAATAGGAAAGAGGTTTCAGCCAAATTCTTATCTCTCAGAATAAAACACTCTGCAGGAATTAGCACCTCTCATAAAAATGATGGTTGCTGGACTTCACAGGGCCTGTCCCTCAGTCTCTCTTGATAAGTTATTTAATTTTTTTTCATATTACCGATAATATTTGACATTGGTCCTCATGTCAAATACATTTTTATTCTATTTTGAATTTACTCAAAATTTTGTACGGAAATTTGGCGTTTCCCCCCACGAATGGAGCTGGATTGCAGAGTGTCTCACAGTTTCTGAATTCCCGTTGAAATAATTTAACGATTGAAGCGCATAATGGAGGATTGACAATCACTCACGTCATCCATACTATCTAATAATAATTCATCCTTGTTTTGTACACGAACCGTCATTTTAAAACCACCTCATTACCGAGGAAGATCGGAGCGAAAAAAATGAACAAAGAAACTATTTATGATGTCGCAATAATTGGTGCTGGAACAATGGGAATGGCTGCCGGCGCTTTTTTGGCACAACAAAACGTGAAAACCGTTTTGATTGATGCCTTTGATCCCCCACATATCCACGGCAGCCACCATGGCGATACCCGTTTGATTCGCCATGCTTACGGCGAAGGGAGGCAATACGTTACGTTAGTGAAACGCGCCCAGCAATTGTGGGAGGAACTGGAGCAGCAAACCGGCTTCAACATCTTTGAAAAAACCGGGGTCGTCGGCCTTGGCCCCCAAGATTCGTCCTTTCTTCAGGAGACCATTGCGGCTGCCCACAAGTATGACCTACCGTTAGAGATGCTGACCGGCAAGGAAATCAACGAAAGATGGCCGGGATTTTCTGTACCTGAGCATTTCATCGGCTGCTTTGAATCCGAATCAGGAATCCTCTACAGCGAGAATGCCATTCGGGCATACAAAAAAATGGCGATTGCACACGGAGCACAGCTGGTTGCCCATACACCCGTTCAACACATCGACCTCCATGACAAACAAGGTGTAAAAATCACGACCGAACATACGACGTTTCATGCCAAGAAAGTGATCGTCACGGCCGGAGCATGGGCAGCCAAACTGTTGCCGGATTTGGCGCTGCCGATCCAGCCTGTCCGTAAAGCTGTTGCTTGGTTCGAAGCGCCTTCCAAATTGTATGATGCCGTTCATTTTCCAGCCTTTTTTGTAGAAGACCAGGATAAGAAGTTTTATGGTTTCCCCAGTTTGAATGGAGCGGGACTGAAAATCGGAAGATCGGATGGCGGACAGCCGATCGATCCAAATCTGCAGACCCAGAACTTTGGAGTATATGAATCGGATGAAGGCGACTTGAGGCAGGGCCTTGAGCTCTACCTGAACCATGCAAACGGCAAACTGAAGCAAGGCAAAACTTGCTTGTATACACTTTCAAGCGACAATGATTTTATCGTGGATTTTCATCCAAAAGATCATCGTGTCATTTTCGCCTGCGGGTTTTCCGGCCATGGCTTTAAATTTGGAAGTGTCATGGGAGAAGTGTTGAGCCAATTGGCTTTAGCAGGAAAAAGCGAATTGGATATCTCTATATTTGCTCTCAACAGATTTGACTCAGCATCCATAACACCCCGCCCATCCGAATTCCAGTAGACAAGAGATGAATTGAACAGCAACGAAGACGTAAATTGGAGCCGCTGTTTCTGCGTTTAGACATCGCAGAAACAGCGGCTCCAATTCCTTCTAGGTATTCTACTAATTTCAAACTCTTCCACAGACCGCTTTCCCCATCATTTCCCCTTTAAACTTAAGCGGCTGCTGACCCGTCTGCCTACTCGCGTTTACTTGCTCCCTACTGAAACAGCGCTCCATCAGAACCCGTTAAAGAACGAAGCAAACAAGACAAAAACAATAAGCAGAACAAAGATCGTGATTATGATGCCTGGCAGGATGACAATGAAAAACCCTTTCCAAGACGAGACGCGATGCGCTTCACCTACAGCTTTGCAGACGATGACGAAGGTCCAAACAGACACTACCGCCATCACTAGAGACATGATAACGACAAGCGGATCTCCTTCCACATCCCGCCGGTCTGCAAAGAACGTTTCAGGTGACGCAAAAACCCAGATAATCAGCAGCGGCAAGAGCCAGATTTGCGGTATTTGCGCGGTGGCAAGTGCCTTGAACATTTCCTGATAAGTTGCCGTCCCTTTAAACAACCGCCCAACCAGCATCAATATAGCGGCGCCCAAGAAGTAGCCAAACGCACTCCCTATCGGACCGGTGATCAGTGCCTGAAGAATAGCTGCCCACCCTTGCATATCTGCATTTCGGGTATTCATGAGTCCAATCAGGCCTGATGCAAAGCCCGTCAAGACAATGAGCAAAATGATGTATTTAGCAGATTTCCGGTCAATGACAAAGCGGACAGTTTCGCGTGTGCGCAGCCAAATATCGGTTAACGGATTCACCTCGCGCTCTTTGCGTAATCGATCTTCCCTCACCATGGTTCCTTCCTCCTTTCGTTCGTTTTTCACAACGGCAGGCAGCAGAATTTCCAAATTTTCTCTTCTATCTTTCTCTTCCCTTTTTCACCTTTTATTATCGGCAATTCGGCAATATCCTTAAATTCTTTTCAGAAAAATAAAAGCAGTTGGATTTTAATTTAAATAAGGATTCTTCCAGGTTCAAATTCCCCGGAAAAATCCCTATTGTAAAATGCCTACCACTTGTTCCCTGCTGGCGAGGAGCGTACCTCTTTGACAAACTGAAGGGATTTTTCGATGATAAACTCCAGTTCGTAGTCCATGGAAGCAATGTGATAAGAATTATGCAGTTCGTATTTCTGTTTGTTTTCTGACTGGATCTTCCTGAGAATATCATCTGTATTGCTCGGCGGCACCACATGATCTTCAAGTGATTGGAAACATACGACTGGACAACGCACGCTTGAGAGCTTAGCTTCAACGGCATTCATATACAGCAGTAATTGCTGATATGCTTTGACCGGCGCTTGCTCATAAGTGATTTCCACCGCATCCGCTCTTTTGATGTCCGGTTGGCCTTCTGTGACATAAACGGAAGACGGCTGGTTACGGTATATTTCAAACGCCGGGATCTCAATCGCTGGATTGATCAGGACAATCCCTTGAATGTCAGGGTAGCGGCTGGCCAAATCCAAGCTCAAGGTGCCGCCCATAGATTGCCCGATGACAAAAATGCTTGAACAGGTCAGCTTCAGTTCGTTATAGGCATCTTCTACCCGCGCAAACCAATCACTGCAGGCAAACTGCCCAATATCTTTAAAATGCGTGCCATGGCCAGGAAGCCTTGGACAGGAAACAGTATAGCCACGGGCAGCAATCGCCTCGCCCAATTCCTTTACGCTTTGCGGCGTGCCTAAAAATCCGTGGCACAATAAAACCCCCGTGCTATTTCCTTTCAGAAAAAATGATTCAGCTTGTGGGATGACCGGATATTGTTCATGTACCATTTGAATCCTCCTTTGCCCGTTCTAAATCTATATACTCGTGCTAAAAAAGCTTATTCACATTAGACTACAATTAAAACCTACTTGTCAACTTGGTTTTAAATCCACCTACTCTTGAGGCCACATATTTGTCGGACTTTCGCTGAATAGATGAGTTCTCCATCAAATGACCATTACGTCCAGAAACATTCAAAAAAGAGTCTCTCCCGATTGATGAAGGAAAGACTCTTTTTCAATTGTGACCAACTGTGTTGTTTCAGCTGCTGCCTAAAGTTTTATAGTAGACCTAAACTCTCCAACAACAAATAACTTCCCGTAAACAATAAGATAACATAGGTGAAAATTCGAAAAGCATGTTGATTGATTCGCCCAAATAATAATTGTCCGATATATAACCCTACCGCCACGAGAGGAATCCCCCATAAACTTGATAACCAGACGGTGCTATTCGTCCCCGCAAAAATGATCTGGAGGATTAAACTGACAAAATAGATGAACAGATAAAATGCCAATGTTGTACTCCGCAATACTTCTTTTTTCGTGTTAGTTCCAGAAAAATACAACAGAATTGGCGGCCCTGGCATCCCGATACTTGTCGTGAGAGAACCCGAAAGCCCTCCAATGAACAAATCTGTTTTGTTGCTTTGGCTGATTCGGAATTTAAAGATGAGCAGCACTGTCAACAGTAGGATAAGGACGCTTACACCCAGCTTCAATCCATCCAAATTGAGTGATAAAAAGAGAACGATGCCAATGGGCAGTCCCGCAAAACTCCCCATCACAAATCTTTTAAGAATACCAAAATCAATATCCTTTCTGATTTTCATAATCAAGGCACTGGATATGAGCAAAGAGAGGATTAAGTTTATCTGGATGGCTTCGACCGGCTTAAAGAGCAAGAGCAGAAAAGGTGTCGCCAAAATAGAAAAGCCGAACCCTGTACTCGTCTGGAGAATGGAGGCAATCAAAATGATGATGATAAATGCTGCAATCTCCATAACACACCTGCTTTCTCTATTACATCACCAGCCCAAGGATCAAGTTCCTCTTCTACTCCAACTCTTCCTCCGCAAGCAGCTTGAACCCTTCAATCATCGTGTCTTCTTCCACTTCGATCAAGATACAGCGCTTGCCATTGTAATTGACTTCTTTGACGTAACGTAAGTCTTGGGGGCTGATCGAAATATTTGCGACTTTCGTGCTGATTTTGATGGATTTGGACGCGTAGCTTGGAACGATGTGGCTGGCTTTCATTTCATAGGTTTTGTCTTGGACCACTTGTTGAAAAGCCCTTTCCACTTTTTCGGGGCTGACGTCTTTTACGCCGCTCGCCTTCAGCACCCGTGTCATCTCTGTCGTATCCAAAATAGGGGCACCCTCTTCGTCGTCTTCACCCTCTTCTGCCACAACCAACATCTGATTGATTTCATCGTATACACCGGCAAGTGTTCTGGAATTCACTTCATCACCGCCAATGACGGCTTTGACAATTTCTTCAAATACCGCTTTTTCTTCCTCAGCCGTACTGATTTCATCGCCATTCAAGACATTCTCGATAAACTGGAAATCCGGTTTATTTGCTTTGCCCGCCGCATACAGGATGTGATGGATATCTGCAGCGTTATCGGTAAAGCTCGGGAACAGGAATCCACCGATTGGAGAAGCCAATTTAATGACGGGGTCGACCAAGACATTCGCCTTATACTCTTTCTCGACAAAATCAAACACCAGCGAGCTTTTCGGCAATTCGGTTTGGTTCATGCTGCAAAGGATAAACGGAGTGGTATACACTTCATCCCGCATGTCTATTTCCGTTTCATCGGCCTTGCGTCTCGTCGTCTTATGGTATTTTCCACGAATGAACGTCACCACCATGTCTTTCTCATAAGGTCTTTCTTCGACCATCTTCAAGGCGATGCGCTGCATATTCGCTTTCCATTCAGCAACTTCAGATGCCTCGAGCCCTTCATACAGGAGCCGCTGTGTATGGTCTGCCTGTCCTTCTTCTTGCGGCTGAAACTTCACTTCAAACATCTTGGCATCCAATTTTCCGCCTAATACCTTTTTGAAGTTATCGAAGAACAGTTCCTGCTGGTCCCGGTCCAACATGGAAAATGAGCGGCTTTCTTCATGATAGATCTCACTGCTTTCCTGCTGGATATATACGTTATAAATTTCTGCGATTTTCAATAAATCAGTATCCAGTTTAAATCGTTTGCGAATATCTGCTATATCTTTCTTATTCATCTCAAATTCCAACTCCCTAACTAGTAAGTCCATGGTCTATCCAAAAAAGAGCAGCCAAAGCTAAACAGCTTTTGGCGCTCCTCCATTATAACAATATTTAAGATGGAGAAAGAAACACAGTCAATTTTAGATCGAGTGATTTCTGCTGGGGGATGTTCAGCCAATCCCTCAGCCATCTGACAGAACGGCAGCTGCTCTTTGACGAAGAAATACTGATATCACTTTAAAAATCGTTATTCTGAAAAATCTATTTATTGTCACTTGTTAAATTTCTAACTTAGATTAAATAATACTCAAATTTTTCTTCAACTATTAATTTTTCAGTACTTAAAGGGACTCATTGAAATAAGGGGTTCTCTTTGACAAATAATTTGTATCATATAACATTAGAACTATGATTAGAATCGTTATAGTTAAATAATTATGTTAATTAAAAATGAAAATGTAATTGATATTTTTATGGAATCACTGACTATGATTGTTCTAAAAAAAACTAGGAGGTATTTTATATGTCTTTGATCGGAAAAGAAATCCAACCCTTTGCAACTTCAGCTTACAATGCTGGAATCGGTGAATTTATCGAGCTTACTGAAGAAAATATGAAAGGGAAATGGAGTGTGGTTTGCTTCTACCCAGCTGACTTTACATTCGTTTGCCCTACTGAACTTGAGGATCTTCAAAAGCAATACGCTACGCTAAAAGGTTTAGGTGTTGAAGTGTATTCTGTTTCAACGGACACTCATTTCACTCATAAAGCATGGCACGATCATTCGGATGCCATCAGCACAATCGAATACATCATGATCGGTGATCCTTCCCAAAGAATTTCACGGAGCTTCGATGTACTTGACGAAGAAGCAGGCCTGGCACAACGCGGCACCTTCATCCTTGATCCAGAAGGCATCGTCCAAGCAGCAGAAATCAATGCGGACGGCATTGGCCGTGATGCAAGCACGCTTGTCGGCAAAATCAAAGCAGCACAGTATGTCCGCAACAATCCAGGTGAAGTTTGTCCTGCAAAATGGGAAGAAGGCAGCGCGACACTTAAGCCAAGCCTTGATCTTGTAGGGAAAATTTAAGGAGTTCTGATAATGATATTAGATGCCGAAATAAAAGAACAATTAGGGCAATACCTCCAGCTGTTGGAAGGCGATGTGCTGCTGAAAGTCAGCGCAGGAGCTGACAAAGTTTCCCGCGATATGTTGGCTTTGGTGGATGAATTATCCGCCATGTCTTCCCATATTAAAGTTGAACATGCCCAATTGGAAAGAACGCCGAGCTTCAGCGTAAACCGCATCGGCGAAGATACCGGGATCACATTTGCGGGCATCCCTCTTGGCCATGAATTCACTTCATTGGTTCTTGCTTTATTGCAAGTAAGCGGGCGTGCTCCGAAAGTCGATCAAAAAGTTATCGATCAAATTAAAAGCATTGAAGGCACCTACCACTTTGACTCGTATATCAGCTTGAGTTGCCAAAACTGTCCTGAAGTCGTCCAAAGCCTGAACTTGATGAGTGTTCTCAACCCTACTATCTCGCATACGATGATTGACGGTGGAGCATTTAAAGAAGAAGTCCAAAGCAAAGACATCATGGCAGTACCAACTGTCTTCCTGAACGGGGAATCTTTCTCCAGCGGACGGATGTCATTGGAAGAGTTGCTTGCCAAATTGGGCAGCGCTCCAGATGCATCCGAACTTGCAGATAAGGAACCCTATGACGTCCTTATCGTCGGAGGGGGACCTGCGGGGGCAAGTGCGGCAATTTATGCAGCACGCAAAGGCATCCGTACCGGTATTGTTGCTGAACGCTTTGGCGGCCAAGTGCTGGATACGCTCAGCATTGAAAACTTCATCAGTGTAAAGCACACAGATGGGCCTAAGTTCGCCGCGAGCCTTGAAGAACATGTCAAAGAGTACGACATCGATGTGATGAACCTGCAACGCGTCAAGCGGTTGGAAAAGAAGGATTTCATCGAGCTTGAACTCGAAAATGGCGCTGTTCTTAAGGGCAAAACGGTCATTCTTTCTACAGGTGCCCGCTGGCGCAACATCGGTGTTCCTGGTGAGGATGAGTTTAAGAACAAAGGGGTAGCTTACTGCCCGCATTGTGACGGCCCATTGTTTGCCGGCAAAGACGTAGCCGTGATCGGCGGCGGAAACTCCGGCGTTGAAGCAGCCATTGACCTGGCAAACATTGTGAACCATGTAACGGTCCTTGAATACAATGCAGAGCTGAAAGCAGATTCAGTCCTTCAGGACCGCCTGCGCAGCCTGCCGAATGTCACCGTCTTAACAAATGCCCGCACCCAGGAAATCACTGGAACGGACAAAGTGAACGGCATGTCTTATGTGGACCTTAAAACAGGAGACACCAAACAGATCCGATTGTCGGGCGTATTTGTCCAAATTGGTCTGGTTCCGAATACGGACTGGCTAGGCGATACCGTAGAACGCACGAAGTATGGCGAGATTGTCATCGACCAACGCGGCGCTACAAACGTACCGGGCGTGTTTGCTGCTGGAGACTGCACGAACATTCCGTACAAACAAATCATCATTTCGATGGGAGCAGGCGCGACAGCATCCTTGAGTGCTTTCGACCACCTCATCAGAAGCAAAGTACCCGTTTTAGTATAAAAATAGAGCTCCAAATATAAAAGGACTGTGGAAGAGAATTGATCTCTCACCACAGTCCTTTTTGTTCGCTGGCATGAATTTCTTGCTCCCTGCCTACCGTTTTGCTTCATGCAGCCGGCGATGGAGTCCGTGCACTTGCTCTGCCAGTTCAGGAACCGGCCCGTCTACTGCCGTATCCCTGATCACCTCTTGGATGGACAGATTCCGCACACGCGATGGTGCAGCGCCCAGTTCACTTAACCACCCGGCCAACTGCTGCGAGGAACTTGCATACACGATCCGTCCTAAACCGACCCACCCGTGAGCCGCCGCACACATCGGGCAATGTTCCCCTGAAGTGTAAACGGTCGCTTTGCCTCTTTCTTCAAAGGGCATATTAGTTGCCGCCCATCTCGCGATCGCAAACTCCGGATGCTGGGTATGGTCACCGCCTGCCACATGGTTATGGTCTTCAAACAGCACTTCCCCAGCAGCCGAAACAAGGACGGAACCGAACGGCTCGTCCCCTTTTTCCAAAGCCGTTTCGGCCAGTTCCACACAGCGCCGCAGATGCTCCAAATCCGTTTGGTTGATCATTTTTAACTCCCCCTTCGTGTGCTTTCCATTCCCCCATACGCTTTGCAGAACTTCTTGATCTCAAGAGAATTCTGTAATGAGTTAAGCAGCAATTCCAATCGATGTTTTTTCATATTTTTTGTCATTTAATGATTTCAGGATGAAATGCGCAACGTCCGCCCGGGAGATGGACTTCGATTTTTCGGGTACACCTTCTGCAGCTTCTCTGTACTTGCCTGAAAACGGACCATTCGTTAACCCCATCGGCCGAACGATTGTGTAGGCCAGTCCATGGGCTTCAATAGAATCAACGGCAGCCCGGTGATCTTTCAACGCATTCTTAAGCACACCCATCATCAATTTCCCGCTAACGCCTGGCAATTCATCATAGATTCCTGCAGAGGCCGTGTAGACGATCCGTTCTACCCCATGCTCCTGCATGCCTGCCACAATATTTTTCACCATCTCCTGGAGCTCTGTTGATTTTTTCATTCCCTGACTTGAGCCCAAGCATGAAACGACCGCATCATGGCCAGCAATTGCTGCTGCGACTTCTGCCCGATTGAAGGCATCGCCTTTGACTACACTTAAATTCTCATGGCTAACTTCAAGCTTTGATGGTGTCCTTACAAATGCCGTGACCTCAAAACCATTTTCTACAGCCTGCTCCACGACTTTTTTCCCTACTCCGCCCGTTGCACCAAAAACAATGATTTTCATAGCACTCTACCTTTCTTTTTCATTCTAATTTAAGCTTATTTTTAAATGAAAGAAATAGCCAGCGGGACATAATAATTCACATAATAAGTTTAAGCACGGTCTTTTTCGTGTAAGTATAGGATAGTAATAGAAATGGTTCACAAAAAATCTAATTCCTTAAATTTTTTTCTTTTTCATAGTGACTTTGTATACATCAATTCTTTATTTTTTAATATCCATATGTTTATTTTATTTTAATTTTGCCCCATTGTATGGAGTGACCCTGTTATAGTGGGAATATTAAATCTAAATTGGCTTTCATGCTCCAACGAATTTTCAAACTCTTACTTTTTCCACCAAATGGAGAAAAGTACACAAAAGGCGGAATGACAATGAAAAAATGGTTACCACTAACTGGCCTCCTCATATTGGCAGGCTGTTCACCTCAACAACCCGAACAACCCGAGCAGTCCCAATCGGTTGAGGATACAAGAAAATATACGCACGGTGTTTCCATTATTGAAAATTCGGTGCTTTGGTCTGAAAAAAGTGATGAGCAGCGCAAGGATGGCTGGACACATGATATTTATAAAAAAGAAATCGGAGAAACTGAGATCGACACACTTGTTGAGGATCCTGAAGCACAAGAGCCCGTCAGCGCAAGTTCGACCGATGAATCCATCATTATTACATACGAGGATGGCTATGATACTTCAAATAACGTTTCCCAACGCTTTAAGCTTTATGATTATGATTGGGAAAAATTGCATGAAGGGACACTGCTTGAAGGAGGACATTCCGGGCATGTTGCTTCGACAAATGAGCATCACGTCATTTTTTGGTCCAACAAGTGGGTCAACGGGGGCGGTGTAAACGACCTTGGCAGCGGCAAGGATGTCATTGTTTCTACGATTTCAAACGAAGGCGAGGTATTACATGAAGTACAACTTTCAGAAGCAGATGACCGCGATAGCTGGCCAATGCTTGCCGCTTCCGAAGACAATGCCCTCCTCGTTTGGCAGCAATTCAATGACAAAGCAACCAAGGCAGCGCTTCATTTCGCCGTTTATGACCCTGCAACAAATGAACTGACTGTGGAACCATCTGAACTCTTGCCCCAAGTGGATTTTTATATGTACAGCGTTTCTTATGTACAAGCCACCGAACAATATGTAGTCGCAGCACAGTCAAAGAAAGGAGGGACATTGCTATTGCTGTCAAAAGACGGGGAACTTATTGATCAAATCGATGCCCCCGACCTGGTCAGAGAAGCAGCCCCTGCTGTGCAAGAGAATACACTTGTCTTTCCACAAATGCCCTCCAGCTACTTTACCGTCCAGGTTTCTGACGACGAATTCCAGCTCCAACCATCTGAAGAAGCGGATGTGGAATGGGGAATGTCCGGAACGACAGGCATGTTTTTAGATGACCAAAATGTATATTTTGCGACTTTGAAGAAGGAAGGGTTAGAGGAAGTCACTTTGGAGATTGATGAATAGGAACAATAATAGTTGGTGAATAGAATCAGGAGGCATCCCAAATATGATTTTGGGATGCCTCCTTTATTGGTTTAAAGTTCAGTTGAACTATTTTTTGAAATAAAAAAGGATCCCACAAAGGAATCCTCACACATTTTTTGCAACGGGAAAATGTTTTATGTTTTTCTTTCCCCATTCGTCCATCATCAATACGATTGGAATTAAGCTTTCTCCCAAAGTTGTTAAAGAATATTCCACCTTCGACGGAACTTCAGGAAATACTTTCCGGTGAACAATGCCATCCTCTTCTAACTCTCTAATTTGAGTAGTGAGTACCTTATGTGTAATTTTTGGAAGCAATCGTTTAATTTCGCTGAATCGTAAAACACCCTCTGTTCCTAAATAGTAAATAATAACGATTTTCCATTTGCCACTAATAATAGATAAGGTCAGTTCTTTTTCGCAATTAAATTCGCCACACTCAATTTCCCTTTTTATTTCTGACCGCAAATCATCCATTAGCTTGCCCCTTTCCTTCTATTGCCTGGAAGTATCCTTTTGGTAACCTTCTCACAAAAAAGTGCGTTCTTCCAACGAAAAGAATTATAATTTAGAATAAACAGAATACAGAAGATATTTCATGCGGAATATCACAGTTTCGTCCCTTCTCCGATGCTGGCCCTGGTGCAAAGCTCAGATCTCATATGTGAAAAAATTCGATAGGAGATGACAGAAATGGCAGGAAACAGAGCGGTGGTATATAGAGGTGCTGGAAATGTAGCTGTTGAAGACATTCGTTACCCTGAATTGATCATTAGGGACGGCCCCGGGGTAAATCCGTTAAATGTAGGGCGTAAATGTGAACATGGAGTGATTGTAAAAATCGTTACAACGAATATTTGCGGAAGTGATCAGCACATGGTGCGCGGCCGGACGACAGCTCCTGAAGGGCTTGTTCTTGGCCATGAAATTACAGGCGAAGTCATTGAAGTGGGCCGGGATGTTGAATTCATTAAAAAAGGAGACCTCGTGTCTGTTCCATTTAATATCGCTTGTGGCCGCTGCCGCAGCTGCAAAGAGCAAGATACACATATTTGCGAGAACGTAAACCCGGATCGCCCGGGGTCTGCTTATGGCTATGTCGACATGGGCGGATGGGTCGGTGGCCAATCGGAATATGTAATGGTCCCTTACGCAGATTTCCAGCTGCTGAAATTTCCGGACAAAGAGCAGGCGATGGAAAAAATACTTGATTTGACGATGCTTTCCGATATTTTTCCGACAGGCTATCATGGTGCGGTGAGTGCTGGTGTAAAACCAGGAGCTACTGTCTATGTTGCCGGAGCAGGCCCTGTAGGATTAGCTGCTGCCCACTCTGCCCAACTACTCGGTGCATCTGTTGTTATAGTGGGGGATTTAATCAGTGAGCGCCTTGCACAGGCCAGAAGTTTCGGCTGTGAAACAGTAAACCTTCGGGAACATTCCGATCTCGGTGAACAAATCGCTCAAATCCTGGGTGTCCCAGAGGTTGATTGCGCCATTGATTGCGTCGGCTTTGAAGCTAGTGGACATGGAGAGGGTGCCGGTGAAGCACCAGCGATTGTATTGAATTCCATTATGGAAATTACGCGTGCAGGTGGACGTCTTGGTATACCTGGACTCTATGTAACCGGTGATCCAGGCGCTGCCGATGAAGATGCAAAAATTGGAACCTTGAAAGTGCGCTTAGGTCTCGGCTGGGCAAAAGCACATACTTTTGTAACGGGCCAGACTCCAGTTATGAGATACCATCGTGACTTGATGATGTCGATCTTAAGCGGAAGAGCACAAATTGCCAAAGCGGTAAATGCCACGGTGATTTCTTTAGACCAAGCACCATCAGCATACGCTGAATTTGACCAGGGAGCTTCCAAAAAGTTTGTCATTGACCCTCATGGATATTTCAAAAAGTAAGATGTTTTCCTATATGCCCATAGAAAAACAAGGAGGTTCTTTCTTATGACCAAAATCACGTTGGAGCTGGTAAAGAAAATTATTGCCGGTGCTGAAGAAGAAGCCAAGAAACTTGGCATTTCCATGGTGATTTCTGTGGTGGATGATGGCGGAAACCTAATGGCCGTCCACCGGATGGATGATGCGTGGTTGGCGAGTATCGAAATTTCCCAAAATAAAGCATGGACATCCGTGGCTCTAAAAATGCCGACAGCAGCCCTGGCGGAGGCAACTGTTCCTGCGGCCGAACTTTATGGGTTGAACACAACCAACAACGGGCGCCTTGTCGTTTTCGGCGGCGGAATCCCGCTTGTCATCGATGATAAAGTAGTTGGGGCAATCGGCGTCAGCGGGAGCGGCGTGCCGCATGATGTGCAAGTTGCGGAAGCGGGTGTACATGTATTTAATGAGCAATTGACGTTGTGAAATGATTTCTACATGAAGAAGCGCCAGGAGGATGATCCTGGCGCTTCTTTTTTAGTTGCGCAGGCAAAACAAATGGACGGACTCACCCCGGATTCCCCTCGTATACTACTGTTAGAAAAACCCTTTACATAATAATACGTTTTCCATTTTACCTATCCATTCATTTTTCTAATAACGTCCATGTCCCCTTAAATGGTTGAGTACCTAGATTTCCTATGGTGATACAAATGTTATATACTAATTATACATAATTTATAGTTTTACTATGACTTTCGGAGGGGATCTCATGATATTCGAAAACAAAGTAGTGGTTGTTAATGGTGGAACGGATGGAATTGGCAAGGAAGTGGTTCGTTTCTTTTGTAAAGAAGGGGCTACCGTTCATTTTACTGGAAGAGATCGCACCAAAGGCTCTCAGGTAGAGAGTGAATGCAATGGGAAGGCTCATTTTTACCAAGTCCATAACGAAAATGTGGAAGAAATCGAGGGCTTTTTTAAAGCGCTTGAAAATGATGGGCATACTGTTGATATTCTATTCAACAATGCTGGTATTCTGTCTACAGGAATGGGGCCATTGTCTCGCGTAAAGCTAGATGACTGGAATTATTTAATTGCTGTCAATCAAACGGCCATCTTCGCCTACATGAAATATTCTTTAGTCGTAATGAGTAAGCAAAAAAGTGGAGTCATCATTAATAACGCAGCCATCCTTGGCAACGATAAGGTTAATCCCATGTTACCAGCTTATAGTGGGACAAAAGCAGCGGTTGTTGCGATGACTCAAAGCACGGCACTTCGCTTTGCGAATCAAGGAATCCGGGTCAATTGCATATCCCCTGGCCCTACAGAAACCGACCTGGCCATTAAAGCATATGGCGGAAAAGAGAATTATGAAAAACAATCACAGGGACACCCTAGAGGAAGCTACGGGAAACCAAGTGAAATCGCAGAAGTCGTTCTATTCTTAGCTTCAGACAAAGCATCCTATATAAACGGTGCAGAAATAGTCGTAGATGGCGGCTATTCATTAAAATAAGTGGATTTAGGGGACAGGGACTTTGTCTTAAGACAAAGTCCCTGTCCCCTTGTTCATGCTACTATGATTGGCCTTGGCTTATGCAAGACTGCTTTGAATTACTGAAAAAGATATATCCCGACCTCGGACAGCAGCTAAATAGTTGGTCAATAAGCTCTATTTCAGTTAATAGATATAAAAGGGGCCTGCTAGAGTCCCTTAATAGTTTACTTTTATTTATGGTACGGCTCACCCTTCATAATCCGGAAAGCCCGGTAAACCTGCTCCACCAAAATCAACCTCATCAATTGATGCGGAAACGTCATCTTCGAAAACGACAGTTTTTCATCCGCACGCTTCAATACTTCATCATGCAGCCCCAAAGATCCGCCGATGACAAAGACGATTTTGCTGCGGCCGTAGGTCATCAGCGATTGGATATCTTTTGCCAGCTGCTCGGAGGTTTTCATTTTGCCGTCGATCGCCAAAGCAATAACATATGCATCTGGGGAAATTTTCGCCAGAATCCGCTCTGCTTCCTTCTTTTTGACGATTTCCATGTCAGCTTCGCTCAATTGCTCTGGTGCTTTTTCATCGGCTACTTCGATTTCAGTGATTTTTGTATAGCTTCCCAGTCGTTTTGTGTACTCTTCAATACCGGATTTTAAATACTTCTCTTTCAGTTTTCCCACACTGATAATTGAGATATTCACAGGTTATCCCCCTTCACAATAAATTTACAAACAAGTTACCCACAAATGTTATACACATATCCACAAGTCTTTCTACATATTGTGCTCACTTACTCTTTTGCCACAAGATACGTCGCAGGCTCTTTACAGTAATCGCAACCTGTTGATAACTTTTCCGTTTCTGATAATTCTGTAAGTATAGGATAGGTTTTTGTTTCTGCTACGAACACGTCTAATGCATGTTCCACATGGGTTTTGCAGCATTTAATCTCCATTTTTTCCACCTCTTTCGATTTCCGAATATTCCACATAGTTATGCACATTTTGCCGTCTTTTATCCACAACCCATTTTAACAGAAGAAAAGAGCTACGGATAGCGAAGCTTTTATTCATCTGTGGATTGTTAATAAAAAATTTACTGTCAAAAAGTTATCCACACACTCTTTTCTCATTCCCTGATAATATATGCGGGGATTAATCTGCCGAATTTGCAGTTTTGAATAGTATTACACGAAAGCTTAGCAGCAAAATAACACTGCTCCTGCATCGCTGCGCTAGCTTGTCTGCCTGAAGTGATTCTTTGAAAAAACAAAAAACCCGCATAGAATCGAAATTCTACACAGGCTCTCTATCCTACAAAGCTGAATTATCAACCAGCTCTAATTCAAATTCCATCAGTTCTCCATCGCGGTAAGCATTCACCGTCATCAGATCCCCGATTTCTTTTTCATTGTACAGATGCTGGCGCAATTCGATGATATCCGCTATCGCTACTCCATCCATCTCCACAATGACGTCAAACCGCTCCATACCGGCTGCCTCTGCGGCCGATCCTTCCACCACTGAATTGATGACAACACCCTGTGTGACGTCTTCAGGGAGGTTTAAGGTCTCCTCGCGATCTTTCCGCGGCACTTGAACCAAATCGAGCAGCGTGATGCCCATAGACGGCCGTATCATTTCTCCGTTTTCTTCAAGTGAGCTGATGACCGGCATTGCTGAATTGATGGGAATGGAAAAGCCGATGCCTTCCACTGCCGAGGTCGCTATTTTCATAGAATTGATGCCGACCAGCTGGCCTGCGAGATTAACCAGCGCACCACCGCTGTTGCCTGGGTTGATTGCAGCATCCGTCTGCAGCACTTCCGCCTGCCAGTCCTCTTGGCCATCCCCGTCCAAATCTACTGGAACCGCACGATCCTTTCCGGACACTACACCTGTTGTCACCGAGCCTGAAAAATCAAGGCCCAATGGATTGCCGATAGCGATGACCGTCTCTCCTTGTTTTAAAGCGTCCGAATCGCCAAATTGGGCAACAGCCTGTACTTCGGCTCCGTCCATCTCAAGAACAGCAAGATCGGTCCAAATATCGCTCCCGACCAACGTCGCTTCCACTATAGAACCATCAGACAATGTCACTTCGATGCCGCTCGCACCATCAATGACGTGATGATTCGTCACCACATGCGCTATGCCATCCTCATTTTTATAAATGACGCCTGAACCTGTTCCAACTGCCTGTTCTTGCTCGGGCGATTGGGACCAGAAATCACCGGCTTCCTGAAGATTGGTGACTCCCACGACGGAATCTGCCGCAATTTCTACAGCTTCTGTCACATCCGTCGTAATATCAACCGAAACTGATTGTGATTGGGATGGCCCTTCGGATTCCTGTTGAACAATTTGCGTCTCACTGCCATTATCAGGTATCAACCCTGGCATCGAATAAAACAATAACCACACCAGTAAAGCACCGGCCGCCACTCCCGCCAGCCCTGCAGCAAATGCGCCCAAACGACTCGGTTTCTGCCTGCCGTTCGGTGTCTGATTGTAATAGCCCATTGTCTTCATCCTTTCTTTATCTGTTACCTGTTTACCCGGCTTGGCTGCTCAGTAAGACTCTTGCTGAATGTAATTTGAACTTACTACCAGTTTAAAAAGTCCAAACAGACAAAGCAAGCTGGAAGAGTTGGAGGCTTTTTTGGATTTTAAAATTAGAATGGACACCGGTCTTTCGCCCACCCAAAAAAACAGCCGGAAGCTGATCCGCTTCCGGCTGTTGGTTACACAACGACTAATTTAGTTGGGATATTGGCATCGGTGTCGAGAAGATTGACATACTCTCCAACGATGATGCCTTTTGTCTGAAGGGTCTGCTCAACGCTCATGCGCGCCAGATCCTTCATGTTATTGTCTTTGCTTAAATGCGACAGGTAAATGCGCGTCGGTTTTTCAGCAAGCACTTCGCTCATGGCGACTGCTGCGTCTTCGTTGGACACGTGGCCGACATCGCTTAAAATCCGGCGCTTAATGGACCATGGATAACGGCCCATCTGCAGCATCCCGACATCATGGTTGCTTTCAAACACATAAGAATCGGATGCCTGAATGATCCCTTTCATCCGGTCGCTGACATAGCCGGTATCCGTGATCAACGACAACTTCCGTCCGCCGGCATGAAAGACATAGAACATTGGATCTGCTGCATCATGCGAGACGGCAAACGATTCAATGTCCAGCGAACCGAAAGTCTTCACGGTATCCATATCAAAATGGAAACGCTGTTCCACTGGGACCGCCCCGATCAACCCATCCATTGCTGCCCAGGTTTTGGCATTGGCATAGATCGGCACTTTGTGCTTGCGTGCTACAATGCCAAGCCCTTTGATGTGGTCGCTATGTTCATGCGTGACCAGGATGCCGTCGAGGTCGCTCATTTTTTTGCCGATTGCCGCAAACAGCTCTTCCAT
Source organism: Planococcus sp. BI3 (assembly GCF_056680115.1). Taxonomy (NCBI): domain Bacteria; kingdom Bacillati; phylum Bacillota; class Bacilli; order Caryophanales; family Caryophanaceae; genus Planococcus; species Planococcus sp. BI3. Next base: position 2,691,705 of record NZ_CM155266.1, on the reverse strand, counting down.
CTTGCGGCCACTGAGTCCCGCATCGACCAGAAAGGAATGTTCCCCGTTTTCGATATACGTAGCGTTGCCGCTTGAGCCGCTGGCTAATACACTGAATTGCATAAAAAAATCTCCTTACTCTGCTGCTTCTTCTTCTCGTTTATTCAACTCGATAACGCCATCTTTCACCGCGTTCACGAAATAGTCCTGGCGGCTGCCATCGGGAAGCTCTGCTTGAATATGCCAGGTCGGCACAAACATTTGCCGGTTTTCCGATACCTGCACATGAACAGAATAGCCTAACTCTGTTTTTATGATCGCCAAGTCACGTTCCAGCATATTTTTCTGATAAAGCGTATGAATCGCTCTGATGGCTGGCAGCAATTCTTTTGGCTCTTCATTTTCAATAATGTCCGTGAACATCGTTTGTTCATAACGGATAAAATTGCCTTCATTGTCCCAATAAACGGTCAGCTTCCCGTCTTTACTGTGGTAAAGAGTTTCGCCGTCAAAGGTTTGGAAAAAGACGGCTTTGTTTTGTTCTTCATCCAGTTCCCATAATTCGTAGGACGCACCTTCATGGGTATTTTCTTCAACGAATGCAGTCAGCGCTTCGACGCTTTCTGCTTCCCCTATTGGAGCAACAGGTTTTTCATAGGCAACCTGCAGCTTTTTGCCGTCTTGAACATTTACCTGAACATTTTCTTTTGGCGCTTCCTTAGCAGTAAACAGTTTCGTTTCCCCACGCATATAAGGCATGCTCTCGACAACTTCAGGTAAATTCAAATAGGTGATTCCGTCACTTTTCATTTTTTCATCCACCGAGGATTCCGAAAGGACTTCCGTGTTTTTGGATTCTGTATAACGGTCCAAATACAAAGAATACAAAAAAACATTCAAAATAGAAAAGACAATGATAAAGATCGTCTTGGTTTTATTCCAATCCAAGTTTACGCCCTCCTGTCAATTCGCTCGTCAGCTCTGTCCAAACACCATTTGCTTTGAAATACCAAGCAGGCTCAAAAGTGATCAAAGGGCGTTCTTCACTTCTCGTCAATTTATACGCAGGCGTAATATCCGTTATTGCGGATAAATCCTGATTATCAATTTGTTCAATTGCTTCCAAGACTTCTTCTCCGGAAGCCAATACGGCCATTCTTTTTTCCGCTTCGGAATCCAATTGATAGGTCGGCCGAACATAGCTGTAAACCTGTTCCTCGCCCGCATCCACTCCGAAGGTAATATCCAGCCCTGTTGTGGTAGTGGTGCTGAAAACCGGTAAACTGGCTACATACAACTGGTATTCAATATGCTGGCTGATTGAATTCATTCCGGCGTACAGATAGTTATCCGTCCAGCCGCCATGTTCATTGATATAACCGAAGGAATCGAATAACAGATCTGAAGGAATCGCTGGATCTGAAGTTTCAGCTTTTGGCTGAATATAACTGATGCTTTTAGTGTTCGGATTTTCCCTCATCAACGCCCCGGAATCATCTTTGTATTCCTGTGTCATCAAGTCTGCTGATAATGCCAATGCCGGACTATCCAGCAGAGCTTCAGCAAATTTTGAAGTCGGCGTTTCTTCCAGCAAATAATCGAAGCTTGCTTGCTCGACTTCACCTTTCTGTACATAGATCGGCAAAGTCCCGATCTTTTCATCGGTCATATAAGCTTCATAGTCAACAGCCTCAGTTAATATCTCAGCTTGGAATTGTCTCAGATCTTCTGCTGGGATTACAGCTTTGTAAATTCTTCCCGACAGGGTATTGATGAAATACAGAGACGGCCGATCATTAGCCGGGCCTTCCCATTCGATGACGATCCGGTCAAATGAAGACTCGGGAATCGCCGCATCGACAATGTTGGTCATCGAATCGAATACCGGAAAAGGAATCAAACCCGGATAGTAGATGACTGCACGGTTCGAGGTGTGCATATAGGATTCCAACGTTTCCGGAGTCGCTTCTTCCTGCACCACCCGTACATCCTGGATCTCCCATAGCTCTAACGAGTTGATCAGCAAGTCTATATTGCTTTGATCGGTCGTTCCTGTGACTGTATCCTTGTTATGAAACAGCAATTTAACAGGTCTGACAACTTCCTCAGTGTTCTTGGTTTGTGCGATCGGCTCGTCCACTGTAGTCGACGGCTCGATGGTTTCATGCGTAGGGGTGAAGGTCCAGATGGTGAAGGTCAATGCCAGACTGAGCAGGATCAGCAAAAGTAACGCAAATGATTTAATTTGCTCTACATATTTCAATCCCACTCACCTCCATCGTCTATTTCAAAAGGCAGTGTAAAGAAAATAGTCGTTCCTTTTCCATACTTACTCTCAGCCCAGATGACGCCTCCGTGGGCATTAATCATTTCTTTGGAAATGGCTAATCCTAAACCGGTTCCGCCCATTTCGCGGGAGCGGGCACGGTCGACCCGGTAAAAGCGGTCAAATATGCGGTCGACATTTTCTTTTGGAATTCCCATGCCTTGATCACTGATCTGGATTAACAAAAATCCTTCCTCTACAGTCATGCCAAAACGAATTTTTCCACCTTCTGGAGAATACTTCAAGGCATTGGAAATAATATTATCAATCACCTGCGTCAATTTATCAGGATCGATTTCCACAAAATACTGCTCTTTCGGCAAATGCCGTTCAAAGCTGACTTTTTGTGATTTTGACATTTCAAAACGGTCAATGATGCGGTTGAAAAAGACATTAAACTCGACCATTTCTTTGCTCATCTCGGTTTCGCTCGAATCCATTTTCGATAATTTCAGCAAATCATTGACGAGTCGGATCATCCGCTCTGTTTCTGTCTGCGTAACGTTCAGGAAGTTCGGAGCCAGATTCGGGTCCTGCCAAGCCCCGTCCGCCAATGCTTCCAGATAGCTGCGCATAGTGGTCAAAGGCGTCCGCAATTCATGCGACACATTGGCCACGAATTCGCGGCGTTCCATGTCGATTTTTTCCTGCTCGGTATTGTCATGCAAAACCGCAATCAGTCCATTGACAAAGCCGGTCTCTTTTTGAATGACTGAAAACGTCGTCCGCAATAAGGTACTTTGTTCATGCGATCCAAAATCGAGTGTCACAGCCTCTTTCATATCGATCAAATCTTCGAAAGTATATTCTTCCTCCAGCCCCAATATGCTCGTTACCGGGCGGTTGATCACCGTTTCACGTGAAACATTCAGCAATTGCAACGCAGGGTCATTGATCAGGATGATTCGGCCTCGTCTATCTGTCGACAGCACCCCATCCGTCATGTTGGAGAGGACTGATGCCAGTTTCCGCCGCTCACTTTCGGTGGACTGCTGGGATTCCTGCAGCCTGTTTGTTAAATGGTTAAAGGCGCGGGCAAGCTGTCCGATTTCATCATCACTGTATACCCGTACTTTACGGGAGAAATTTCCTTTTGCCATAGCTTGTGCCTGTTTTCGCATATCTGCAATCGGCCGTGAAATAGTTTGCGCGACCAGAATTCCTAATATCGCCGTGATAACCAAAGAGATTGCGGTGCCTCCCGCAAGTATGGAGTTGATGTCGTCCATTTGGTCGTAGACATTTTCAATTTCTGCTACAACGTATAAAGTTCCAAGAACCTCTCCGCCTGCTGCAATGATTGGTTGTGTCCGCACCCAAATCCGCTCTTCACTTTCGGGATCGACGTAGGTTTGCTCTTGATCGGCTTCTCCGATAATCGTTTGCCGCACCAGGTCATTTGTTGAACGTTGGCCGACCAATGATTGGTTTTCGATTACAGAAGTTGCCAGGATGCTGTAACGTGTGTTGACGACGCGTATTTCATTGATATCATCTGACTGAAAACCATACAACACCGTCCGCAGCGTCTGCTCAAGCGTTAAATCTTCATCTGTGCGTTCTTTGATCATTTCTTCCCGCACACTGAATTCAATGATTTCCATTCGGTCTTCAATCGAGCTTTCAAAGTTCCCTTTCAGAGTCTCCTCCAGCTGCTGGGCAAAATAAAGTCCGATAATCTGCATGGCTAAAAGAATCAACAGAATATAGATTAAAACAAATTTTACATGTATCGATTTTAAAAAATTAACTTTTGACATTCAGTTACTCCTGTTCAGGATTTCGCAAATAATACCCTACACCGCGGCGCGTTACGATCCATGCTGGATGGCTTGGGTTGTCTTCGATTTTTTCACGCAAACGGCGAATGGTAACATCAACTGTCCGTACATCGCCGAAATAATCATATCCCCATACCGTCTGCAGCAAATGCTCACGCGTCATCACCTGTCCGATATGCTTGCCGAGGTAATGCAGCAATTCAAATTCACGATGCGTCAATTCAATAGTTTCTTCACGCTTCAACACAAGATAGGCATCAGGCTGAATCGTCAATGAGCCCACCTGGATATCGTTTGAATTCAGGCCTTCATCTTCTGCAGGCGCAATATTTTGGCGGCGCAAATTCGCTTTTACGCGTGCAATCAATTCGCGAGTCGAAAAAGGCTTCGTAACATAATCATCTGCACCCAATTCAAGACCAAGAACTTTATCGATCTCCGAGTCTTTTGCCGTTAACATTATAATTGGAAAATCAAATTTCTTACGGATTTCGCGGCACACTTCCATGCCATCACGATTCGGCAGCATAATATCCAACAACATCAAGTCCGGTTGGATTTCTCCCGCTATCTTGATCGCTTCATCTCCGTCATAAGCGCAAACTACATTAAAGCCTTCTTTTTTTAAGTTAAACTGCAGAATATCTGCAATCGGTTTCTCGTCGTCTACAACCAAAATGGTTTTGCTCATCATTATTCTCCCCTTTTTCTTCCCGTTTACACCCTTTTTTCTTGTCGTTGCACATTCTTTACTACCCTATACTTTATCATTGTTTAGGCCATTTCGCATCTATCAGCGGCTAAGCCCCTGGAGCGCTCCCAGAAACCCTTCAGACTGCGCAAGCTCGATTGCCACGCTCTGGTTACACGCTCGTCTTTTCCTGCCCTTATTTTCCATACACCGCTCTTGCTCCCTCTTTTTATTTCCGAAAAAGAAGTGAACAGCAAAAAGCAGCCGCCCGAAGGCGGCTGCTTGATGAAAACAGTAAGGATAAATCAACAATTATCTCCAAACACTCGTAACAATATTCGTTTGGTTGCGGTCAGGACCGACAGAGAAAATCGAAATCTGAACGCCTGTCAATTGAGCGATGCGCTCCAGGTAATGGCGCGCGTTTGCTGGAAGTTCATCCAACGATTTGCAGTTTGTTACATCTTCAGGCCAGCCTGGAAGCTCTTCATAGACCGGCTCGCATTCATCAAGCATACGCAGGTTCGCTGGGTATTCCGTGATCAATTCTCCCTGGTAGCGGTAAGCTGTACAAATCTTCACCGTATCAAGTCCTGCCAATACGTCGATCGAGTTGACAGTCAAATCCGTCAAGCCGCTGACACGTCTAGCGTGGCGGACAACAACGCTATCGAACCAACCGATGCGGCGTGGGCGTCCAGTCGTTGTTCCGTATTCTTTGCCGACTTCGCGGATCTGTTGGCCCACTTCATCGTGCAATTCTGTTGGGAACGGTCCGTCGCCGACTCGCGATGTATAAGCTTTGCAGACACCGATGACGTGCTGGATTGTTGTCGGGCCGACACCTGCACCGATTGTCACTCCACCTGCTACTGGGTTGGAAGATGTTACAAATGGGTAGGTCCCTTGGTCGATATCAAGCATAACGCCTTGAGCGCCTTCAAACAGGACGCGGCGGCCTGCGTCAATGGCATCATTCAATACTTTTGACGTGTCCGTTACATATTTGGCGATTTCCTGGCCGTATGCATAATACTCTTCCATGATTTCTTCTACAGTAAATCCTTCTGTTTCATAGAACTTTTCGAACAGACGGTTTTTCTCTTTCAAGTTCATGCGCAGTTTTTCTTCGAACACAACATGGTCCAACAAATCCGCCATGCGAATTCCGACACGCGCTGCTTTGTCCATATAAGCAGGTCCGATGCCTTTGCCTGTTGTTCCGATTTTATTTGCTCCGCGGCGTTCTTCTTCCACTTCGTCCTGCTTGATGTGGTATGGCAATAAGACGTGCGCGCGGTTGGAAATGCGCAGGTTCTCCGTTGTCACTCCACGGTCATGAAGACCTTTCAATTCTTTCACAAGCGCTTTCGGATCCACGACCATGCCGTTTCCGATCACGGATGTTTTATCTTTATAGAAAATCCCTGAAGGAATCAAATGCAGTTTGTACGTTTCTCCACCAAAAATAATGGTATGTCCAGCGTTGTTCCCGCCTTGGTAACGTGCAATCACTTCTGCATGTTCAGATAGAAAATCAGTAATTTTTCCTTTTCCTTCGTCTCCCCATTGCGTTCCTACTACTACGACTGATGTCATCGTCCGCACCTCCGTTAGGCTATATGCCCTGTCTCAAACAGTGTTTATTGTACCAATGAAATGGCTTATCGTCAATATAAAACAGAAGAAAACACGAACATATAAATGTGTTACCACATTTAATGTTCGTGTTTAAAAGGCTCCACCGGATTCATGCTGACTCCAGTCAATGGTAACGAATTTATTGTATTCCTTTACAAAAGCCAGTTTCACCGTACCGGTCGGGCCGTTACGCTGTTTGGCGATGATGATTTCAATCATGTTCTGGTCTTCAGTTTCCTTGTCGTAATAATCTTCTCGGTACAGGAAGGATACGATATCCGCATCCTGCTCAATACTTCCGGATTCACGTAAATCGGACATCATCGGCCGCTTATCCTGCCGCTGCTCCACTCCACGGGATAACTGCGACAAGGCGATGACCGGAACTTCCAGCTCACGCGCCAGCCCTTTCAGGGAACGGGAAATATCCGATACTTCCTGCTGGCGGTTTTCGCCTGAACGTCCAGGCCCCTGGATCAGCTGCAGGTAATCGATCATGATCATGCCAAGCCCGTACTCCTGTTTCAGGCGACGGCATTTGGCCCGGATGTCGTTGACACGGATCCCCGGTGTATCATCGATGAAAATTCCGGCATTCGACAAGCTGCCCATTGCCATCGTCAACTTGCGCCAGTCTTCGTTTTGAAGGGCACCTGTACGCAGCACCTGTGCATCAATATTGCCTTCTGCACACAGCATACGCATAACCAGCTGTTCAGCACCCATCTCCAGACTGAAGATGGCGACGTTCTCGTCTGTTTTGGTCGCGACATTCTGCGCAACGTTCAAAGCAAAAGCCGTCTTACCGACAGAAGGCCGTGCAGCCACGATAATCAAGTCGTTTCGCTGAAACCCTGCGGTTATCTTATCCAAGTCCTGAAAGCCCGTAGGAATGCCTGTGACGTCTCCTTTGCGTGTATGCAAAAGTTCGATGTTGTCGTAGGTCTTGACCAGCACATCTTTGATGTGGGTAAAGTCACCGGCATTTTTCCGGTTCGAAACTTCCATCATTTTCTTTTCCGCTTCGGCAAGCAGGGCTTCCACTTCATCTTCGCGTGTAAAGCCGTCTTCCACGATCGTTGTCGCTACCCGGATGAGGCGGCGCAGCAGCGCTTTCTCTTCGACGATATGGGCGTAATGCGCAACGTTGGCGGCCGTCGGTACAGCGTTGGCGATTTCCGTTAAATAGGAAAGGCCGCCAACGTCCTCCAGTTCTTTTTTGACAGAAAGCTCTTCTGTCACGGTCACTACATCAATCGCTTTTCCCTGATCTGATAAGTTCAGCATCGTCTGGAAAATCTTCTGATGGGCAATCCGGTAAAAATCCTCCGCCATCACGATTTCGGCAACCGTGATGAGGGAAGGCGGTTCTAAAAAGATGGCGCCAATGACCGATTGCTCGGCTTCATGGTTGTGTGGGGGGACACGATCTATCGTTTCGTTCATCGGTCTCCCACCTTACGCTTCTTCAGTAACATGTACTCGAAGCGTAGCGGTCACATCATGATGCAGTTTCACAGGGATATTCGTATAGCCAAGTGCACGGATGGCATCGTCCAAATCCATTTTGCGCTTGTCCAATTTAATGCCATGTTTTTTCTCTAGTTCTGTCGCTACCTGTTTGGTGGTGATCGATCCGAACATGCGGCCGCCTTCGCCGGATTTAGCCGTCAATTCAATTGTCAGGCTTTCCAGTTTTTCTTTCAGCTGTTGCGCTTCCTCGCGCTCCTGGTCGGCTTCTTTTTGTTCTTTTTTCTTTTGGCCATCCAATTTGCTGATGGTCGCCTGATTAGCTTCAATCGCCCAATTATTTTTCAACAGGAAGTTATGCGCGTAGCCATCCGCCACGTTTTTGATTTCACCTTTTTTGCCTTTGCCTTTTACGTCTTTCAAAAATATAACTTTCATTCGTTTGCTCCTCCTTCATGATCTTCCATAATCGCCGCTTTTAATTGTTCAAGGGCTTCTTCTATTGTTGCATTCGGCATTTGCGTGGCTGCATTGGTTAAATGGCCGCCGCCGCCGAGATTTTCCATAACAATCTGGACATTCACTTCGCCAAGCGACCTGGCACTGATGCCGATGCCGCCTTCTGAACGCTCCGCCACCACGAATGACGCGTTGACATCCTTCATCGTCAGCAGGATATCTGCTGTCTGGGCGATCAATACCGGGCTGTAGGCGCGGTTAGGCTCTCCTTTTGCGATGGCAATGCCATTGCCGACAAATTCTACTGTTTGAACGATTTTCGCGCGTTCAATATAGGTCTCCAGATCTTCTTTCAAAATGCGCTGGACAAGCACGGTATCGGCTCCATTTGAACGCAGATAAGAAGCTGCTTCAAATGTCCGGGCGCCTGTTCTCAATGTAAAGCTTTTCGTATCGACAATGATTCCAGCCAGCATTGCTGTCGCTTCCAGCATGGACAGCTTTTCGTGTTTCGGCTGGTATTCGATCAATTCGGTAACCAATTCAACTGTCGATGAAGCATAAGGCTCCATGTAGACCAGCATCGTATTCGTGATGAATTCCTCACCTCTCCGGTGGTGGTCAATCAAAACGACCCGATCCATCCGCTGCAGCAACCGTTCATCGATGACCATCGATGGCTTGTGCGTATCCACTATAACGAGCAGGGAATGCTCGGTCATGTCCGCCAATGCTTCTTCAGGCGTGATAAACTGCTCAAACAGGCCAGGATCGCCTTCGATTTCTTCCATCAGCCTCATAACACTGCGGTCATATTCATCAAAGTCAATGACGATGCGGCCTTTGACTTTATTCATGGCGGCCATTTTGGCAACACCGACTGCCGCACCAATGGAATCCATATCAGGCATTTTATGGCCCATTACAAAAACCTGGTCACTTTCCTGAATCAGATCACGCAAGGCGTGTGAAATAACCCGCGCCCTGACCCGTGTCCGTTTTTCGACCGGATTGGTCTTGCCTCCGTAGAATTTCACTTTTCCGCTCGGTTGCTTGATGGCCACCTGATCTCCACCGCGGCCAAGCACCAGATCCAGCCCTGATTGAGCCAAACCTCCAAGCTCGACCAGCGATGCAGATCCGGCGCCGACACCAATACTCAAGGTCAAAGCCAAATTGTCTTTGGCCGTGACTTCACGGATGTCATCCAGAATCGCGAATTTCGACAGCTCCAGCTCTTTTAAAATCGACTCGTTAAAGACGGCCATAAAGCGGTCAGATGAAATACGCTTCACGAAAATGCCGTATTTGGCGCCCCATTGGTTGATGAGCGAAGTGACCAAACTGTTTATATTGCTGCGTGTCTGATCATCCATCCCCTGCGCCAATTCGTCGTAATTGTCGATGAATAAAATGCCGATGACGGACCGATCCGCATGATACAGCGCCTCGATTTCCACTTGTTCGGTAATATCAAAAAGATAGAACAGGCGGTCATCCGCCCTATAATACACGCGGTATTTTCGGTCGCCCAATGTGATCGTCAGCTCTTTGGCTTCATCGGACTTCACCAACGTGTGAAAATCATCTGACAATTTATAAAGAGACTCGCCGATCAGTGTATCGTACTCGAGTGTCGAGGTCATATAGGGATTTGCCCATTCAATGTCGTATTTTTCATTGACCAGCATAATCCCGATCGGCATCTCGAGGAGCGCTTCTTCCCCAACCTTCTTCATGCGGTAAGACAGGGTTTCAATATGTTTTTCAGTAGCTTGATAGACTCTTTTTTCCGTCACCCATGCGGCCGAAAAAGCCAGCACAAAAAGCAGCGCAAAAATTCCAGCTGCCCATTCCGACCAAAATGAAATCAGAATCGCCGCGGCCATACCAAGAGACAGCAGCGCGATAAGCGGATATCGAAGTTTTCTTTTTCTAAAAAAAGCCGACATTATTCTTCAGCTCCTTATTTTCCTTTAAACTCGTGTGCCCGCTTGACCCAACCCCGGATATCAAACCCAAGGTCTACGATTCCGACAATACTCGTAAATGACTGCAGCGGCAAGGCCAATAACGTCACCAGCACTGTCACCCATTTTGGCCAGCCTTCCTGGTGGATGTAGAAATGGTAAAAAGAAATACCCTGCAGGAACAGCAGGAATTGCAGCAGCACGGTTGCATTGATGAAGACCATGTATGCCATCGTTCCAGGTTCGAACTCCGACAACAGGGAAACAATCAACACGATTAAATAATACCATAAAACGGATTTTGGCAATTTCATGTTCCGGAAAGGCGGAAACTTAGGAACTGCAATCCCAAGGCGCTTCATAATCGGCAGCAAGATCACTAACAAGACCCATACCACCATGAACACACCTAATACCAATAACACCGGCAACAGAGTTTCAAATGAAAACTGCAATTGCGCAACGAGTTCATTGTATTCTTCGATAGAAGCTTCAGTAGCCCCAAAACGTTCCATCAAGGCACCTGTCTGTTCGTAGGATTGATCGAACATGCCACTAAATTCTTCCAGTACATTGATGCCAAAGAGCACAATGGAAGCCACGTATTGAACCATCAATGACACCAACAGGACAATGCTGGCACCCATGAACATGAATAATTTGCTCTTCTTATAATAAATTGAAAGACCGATTGCCAATCCCAGCGGTACATGGATCAACGCCAGCGGCACGGACAACAGGCCACCGATGATAAACGACAGCACCAGACAGACCGATGCAAAAAGCGCTGAAGCTTTCCATGGATATTTTGCGCTGTACCAGGCGACCGGCAATGCCAAAATTAAAGTACTTACTATACTCAAAACAGGAACGTATACGGAGATTGCCAGCAGCACTGTAAACACCGCCGCCATCATCGCCCCAGTTGTAAGTTGTCGCGTTTGTTGATTTTGCATATGACTGTTTTTTCCCCTCTTTCGGGCAGATTTCATCTTTGTAATTGTACCATGATTCAAGAACCTGAACAAAAGGAGGCGCGTCCGAGGGAAAGCACAACTGCTCTAAAGTAGAAGAAGACACAAAGAGGACAATTTTTTAACTTCTTTAAACTGAATGTTTCTTTACGTGGATATTCCGCAAACTAACTTTTCAAGAAAGGAGGTTAGAAGTTTATCGACAGTCTGAAGAAATGGACCCACTTATCTTTAATGCGTCTCCTGAAAAACGCTCCATCGGCAGTGACGTTCTCTTCTTATTTCAGTGCATAAAAAAAAAGACCGGTTTCCCGGTCTTTTTGAAATCATTGTCCAGACTCCAGCACCCAGGTTCGCCGGGCGCTTTCGCTTTTCATTAATTATCTTTCTTCCGCAACAAACGGTAGAAGTGCCATGATACGTGAGCGTTTGATAGCGATTGTCAACTTACGTTGCCATTTAGCGCTAGTGCCTGTAACACGACGTGGCAAGATTTTCCCTCTTTCAGAAATGAATTTCTTCAAAAGGTCAGTATCTTTATAGTCAATGTGCGTGATGTTGTTGGAAGTGAAGTAACAAACCTTTTTCCGTTTTTTTCCTCCGCGACGTGGTGCCATATCGAATTACCTCCTTTACTTAAAAGTTGATCGTCAGCTTCAGTCCATCTTAGAACGGTAAATCGTCATCCGATACTTCTATCGGACCGCTGCCGCTTGAGAATGGATCTTCATCTACACGAGTATGATTTTGCTGACTTGGGCTTGGTGATTGGTTCTGCTGATAGGAAGGCTGCTGTCCTTGCGAACGTTCCGCATTAGCGCTTTTCGGTTCAAGGAATTGAACACTGTCGGCCACTACTTCTGTCGTATAGACGCGTTTCCCGTCTTGTCCCTCGTAGCTACCAGTCTGGATGCGGCCTTCAACGCCAGCCAAGCTTCCTTTTTTCAGGAAATTCGCTGTGTTTTCAGCTTGTTTGCGCCAAACGGTACAATTAATGAAATCAGTTTCGCGTTCACCCTGAGCGTTCGAGAATGTCCGGCTTACAGCAAGTGTAAAACGGGCAACCGCGGCGCCGCTTGGTGTGTAACGAAGATCTGGATCTTTTGTCAGTCTTCCGACTAAAACAACTCGGTTAATCATCAGAATTCAACCTCCTTCAAGTCAAAAAAATTTCAGTGCCAGTATCCTGTTTACGCGTCTTTGCGTACAGCGATATGACGAATAATGTCTTCGTTAATGTTCGCAAGACGTGTGTATTCGTTGATAGCTTCAGAACCAGAGTTAATTTTTACGATCTGGTAGAAACCTTCACGCAAATCGTTAATCTCATAAGCTAAACGACGTTTACCCCACTCTTTCGACTCGATGATCTCAGCTCCGTTAGAAGTAAGGATATCGTTAAAACGCTCAACTAGAGCTTTTTTCGCTTCCTCTTCAATTGCAGGCTGAATGATATACATTAATTCATATTCTCTCATCGTGTTGTCACCTCCTCATGGACTTGGGCCCTGCTGTATCCAGCGGGCAAGGAGCAAGCAATTCATAAATATTACTCACATCACAGTATTGTATCATAATTCCCAAAGACTCGCAAGCATGATTTTCCATTTAAAATCCTCTATACTTTTAGCATAGACCCTAAAGGATGTGAAGCGATGACACCCAGCCATATTATAGAGTTGGAAATGGACGAAATAGCTCCCAAAGCACTTTGGTTTAATGTCATCTTGCTGGTGGCATTCGCAGCTGCCTACCATCTTTTCAACGAACCTTTAGCATTCCATTTTTCTATCGGTGGAATCTTATTGTTTTTGATTGGCTATCTGGTTTTGATTGTCGTGCATGAATTCTTTCACTTAATTGGTTTTGTGCTGTTCGGGAAACTCCCTGTTTCTTCATTGAATTATGGCATCAACTTGAAAATGGGCATCGCTTATGCCACCACCAGCAAGCCTATTCAAAATCATGCGATGCGCAAAGTGCTGCTGCTGCCATTTTGGACAACAGCCTTCCTTCCTACCGTCCTGGGGTTTTGGTTCGACAGCCAGGTGCTGGTGCTGTTAGGGGCGATGCTGACTGCAGGAGCTTTCGGTGACTTCGTCATGTATGGTAAATTGCGCAAAGAAAAAAACGCGGCATGGATCATAGATGACCCTTCTTTGCCACGTTTGCATGTTTACGAACGCTATCCTCAAAACGAAAGCGCCGACTAATATCGGCGCTTCTTTCTATCTATACTGTAGCAGAATTGGCGGTATCCCAGTTTCCTGTTAGAATCTGCCTTGCCAAAAGCTTTTCATTTTTTGCGATATAAACGATTGTTTCCATGGATTTACTGCCCACTTCCACTTTAATCATCACTTTGTCGTACATATCCGTTTCAGGATTTCCCGAATAATCCTCTAAGTAATCCAAAGCCGGCCACAACACATCAGGGATGTCGTAAACTTCCCCTTCAATCTGTCCACTGTCCGACAAAGTCATTGCCGGATAGCCCATTCCGGTATCATACAATATCCCTTTGGCTGTTGCCCGTTCTTCCACCAATTCCGCTTCTTCCAAATAACAATGATACTTCCCGCCCTGTTTCAGCGTTCCGTATGCAAATAACAACATTCCCAATTCCTCCATGCAAAAACCGGATGCGACAAGGCACCCGGTTCTTTTTTAGTTTTGTGGTTCTGTAAATTCAAGCTTTTTATGAGCATAACGGTCGTTTCCGCTTTTAGTTATCCAGCTGCGGTGGCCAGATTCTCGGGTCATAAGTCAACCCAGCGGCGTGGCAAAGAGCGCCACTCTGCTGGTCCGCCTTATGCCTGTCGAATCTTGACGGCCATCCTCGCTTTTAGATTTATCCAGCTGCAACGACCTGCTCCTTGGGTCGTAAGCCACTCTGGCTGTGCGGCTGAAAACACGCCGCTTCGCCAGACCGTCTTACGCCTGTCGGAGCATAACGGTCGTTTCCGCTTTTAGACGTTAAATCTAAATAGCATTACGTCGCCATCTTGGACGATGTATTCTTTGCCTTCTTGGCGCACTTTCCCTGCTTCTTTCGCTGCTGCCATTGAGCCCGCTTCGACCAGGTCTTCATAAGCAACCGTTTCGGCACGGATAAATCCGCGTTCGAAGTCAGAGTGGATGACGCCGGCACATTGTGGTGCTTTCATGCCTTTTTTAAATGTCCATGCCCGAACTTCCTGAACGCCAGCTGTGAAGTATGTCGCTAATCCAAGCAGGTTGTATGAAGCCTTGACCAATTGATCCAGTCCCGACTCTTTGATGCCCAACTCTTCAAGGAACATTTCTTTTTCTTCGTCTTCTAGTTCCGACATTTCTTCTTCGATTTTGGCACAGATAACAATGACATCCGCCTTGTCTTTCGCAGCGAACTCACGAACTTTTTGAACGTATTCATTGTCATCGGCATCTGCAATTTCATCCTCAGAGACGTTTGCTACGTATAACATCGGTTTGATCGTCAATAGATTCAAGCCTTTTGCAATCTGCAGTTCGTCTTCTGTGAATTCGATTGAACGTGCCAATTGACCGTTTTCAAAGGCCTCACGCAATTTCATCAGCACAGGTTCTTCAGCGACAGCGTCTTTGTCTCTTTGTTTCACTAATTTCGCCGCACGTACAATGCGTTTTTCGATGCTTTCCATATCCGCCAAAATCAATTCCAAGTTAATGACTTCAATATCAGAAATCGGATCTACTTTTCCGGTTACATGCGTAATGTTATCGTCAGCAAAGCAGCGAACCACTTGGCAAATTGCGTCAACTTCACGAATATGAGACAGAAATTTATTTCCTAGTCCTTCGCCTTTGCTGGCGCCTTCAACAATTCCTGCAATATCGGTAAATTCAAAAGCCGTGGGTACGGTTTTTTTCGGAACTACCAATTCCGTCAATTTATCAAGACGCTCGTCTGGAACTTCAACAATTCCAACGTTCGGATCTATTGTACAGAATGGGTAGTTTGCCGCTTCCGCGCCCGCTTTTGTAATCGCATTAAATAATGTGGATTTCCCCACGTTTGGTAACCCTACAATCCCTGCAGTTAATGCCATAGGATGCACAACCTTCCTTCTATATCAAACGAATTATTTTTACACAACCATTCCATTATAAGAACAGAACCCGAAATTGTCCATTTTTCATTCCGTTTCCGCTTTGACCAAAACTTTTTTCATCTTCTTATTGAATTCCATACGCGGCAGCATCACGCTGTGCTGGCAACCCTCACATTTAATCCGGACGTCAGCCCCCATGCGGATAATCTTCCAGGCATTGGCTCCACACGGATGGCCCTTCTTCATTTCAACTATATCATTCAGTCCAAACTCCTTCATCTCCATGAGTGTGCCTCCTTCTATCTATTAAACTTTAGCATTTCTGGCTGCAATGGATTCTTCCGGAGAACGCTGCATCATCACCATCCGCGGATAAGGAATTTCCACACCCCGTTGATCCAGAAAGTCCTTCAAATCGCGGCGCATTCCTCTTGCCACAGCAAAATGCTGCATCGGCAGAGTTTCTGCTGTGATTCGCATGACGATTTCTGTTGTCGTCAGGTTTTGGACACCCAGCAATTCTGCAGGTTTGATGATTTGTTCATATCGATCCTGTAAGCTGTCCAGAAATTCCATGATCAAGCTTTCCACTCGCGTGATATCCGATTCATAGGAAATATTGACATCAACCACCGCAATCGAGTTGTGAATCGAAAAATTCACGACATCGGTGATCGTGCCATTCGGAAATATAAACAATTCCCCAGTCCAGGCCTTCACTTTGGTCGTCCGCAATCCGATTTCTTCCACTGTTCCTTCAGCGACACCGATACGCACATAATCTCCTACGGAAAATTGATCTTCAAAAATAATGAAGAATCCGGTGATTACATCACGGACCAAGTTCTGTGCGCCAAAACCAACGGCCAAACCAAGCACCCCTGCCCCGGCGATCAGACCGGTAATATCAATGGTAAACGTCGATAAAATAGAAACAGCCGCGATGAAATACACAACATAGGCTACTACATTGGACAATAGCTTCGATAAGGTTTGCTGTCTCCGTTCATTGTAAAGAAGCGGCCCTTTAATGCGTACGGAAAACGTTTTACGAATCACGACACGCAATACTTTCACCAGCACAACCGCGGCTATGGTTATCAAGACTACCTTCAAAAGAATGACGATAAGGCCCATCCACATGCCTTCATCGGAAAGGACAGTTAAAATTTCTTTTGTTACTTTTTCAACATTCACACTTTCACCTTCCTAGCACTTACATTAAATTAAATTTATAGATGATGGTAACCACTATTCCGACAACCAAAATCCCCGGCAACAAATTCGCTACCCTGATTTTCGTAACACCCATCATGTTCAACCCAATAGCGGCAATCATGACACCACCGGTTGCACTCATTTCCATAATGAACATATCCAGTGCGGCAGCAGGAATCACTAAACTGATTTGGGTCGCAAACAAAGCAATCAACCCCTGGTACACAAATACAGGAATAGCCGCAAGCAGGACACCGATGCCAAGTGTAGAAGCTAAAACAATAGAAGTGAACCCATCAATAATCCCTTTGGAGATCAGTACCCCATGCTCGTTGCTCAGCCCACTTTCCATCGCGCCAATAATTCCCATTGCACCGATGACAAATATTAATGTTGCTGTTACAAATCCTTGTGCGATGCTGCCTTTACTTTCTTTCGCCCCCAGCATCCCTTCAATCCAGTGGCCAAAACCATTTAGTTTGCCCTCTAAATCTGCCCATTCTCCAATGACCGTTCCCAGCACTAAACTGATGATGACAATCACGAAGTTCTGGCTTTCAAACCCCATCTGGAAACCGAGTACAATTACGGCCAGACCAATCACGTACATGACCGTCTCTTTCATCTTTTCAGGAATATTACGAAGAGCTCTTCCAAGAATGGTTCCCACTACAATTAAAACTGCATTTATTAATGTCCCTAAGAGAACCACTATATTTCTCCTCTCTGTACTCTCCTTTTTGAATAGTTCTCTTCTCCCTCTTTTGAAAGAGAGTTCCACTTTTCCTTCGAAGTCATTTTAAACCTTCAGTATTTTCATTTATCAAAAACAGAACCTATTCCCCTTTTCCGGGAAATAGGCACTCGTCAGCTTAACAATTCTAAAATCCGTTCCAAATCATCTTCTGAGAAAAACTCGATTTCGATCTTCCCTTTGTCTTTGTTCTTCTTGATTTGAACTTTTGTGCCAAAGCGCTCTCTAAGTTCCGATTGCTTTTCTTCTATAAAGATATCTCTCTTTTTTTCAATTGTTTCACGTGGAACATCTTCGTTTAAACGCTGCACTAAATTTTCCAACTGGCGAACATTCAGATTCTCTTTGACTACTTTTTCCGCTGTTTCGGGAATAAGTTTTTTACTTCGCAATCCTAATAACGTACGCCCGTGCCCCATAGATAACTTTTTGTCAGAAATGAGTGTGCGGACATTTTCAGGCAATGCCAAAAGACGGACATGATTGGCTATATGAGGACGGCTTTTTCCTAAACGGAAAGCAAGCTGTTCCTGCGTTAAATTCAAGGCTTCCATCAGCTTTTGATAAGCTTCCGCTTCTTCAATCGGCGTCAAATCTTCACGTTGAAGATTTTCTAATATAGCAAGTTCCATCATCTGCTGGTCTGTCAGTTCTTTAATAATGGCTGGAACTTCTTTTAATTTGATTAATTTGGCTGCACGGAAACGGCGTTCGCCAACGACTAATTCGTATTTCTCGCCTTTCTTCCTTACAACAATCGGTTGTAAAATCCCGTGTTCTTTAATGGATTCCGCCAATTCTTCCAAAGCTGCCTGGTCGAATATTTTACGTGGCTGATATGGGTTTGCTCCAATTTTGCCGACGCTGATCTGGTTTACTTTCTCCGCTTCATTGATTGTTTCACCCGGAAACAACGCATTAATGCCTTTTCCCAATCCTTTAGCCATTATGAATCACTTCCTTCGCCAATTCTAAATACACTTCTGCGCCTCTGGATTTTGGATCATAGATGATAATTGGCTCTCCGTGGCTCGGTGCTTCACTCAGTCTTACATTTCTTGGAATGATTGTTTTGTACACTTTATCCTGGAAATATTTCTTCACTTCTTCAATCACTTGAATTCCCAGATTGGTCCGGGCATCCAGCATTGTCAATAAGACACCATCAATCATTAAATCATGATTTAAATGCTTTTGCACTAAGCGAATAGTACTTAATAATTGGCTTAGTCCTTCTAACGCATAGTATTCACATTGTACTGGAATAATGATTGCGTCAGAAGCGGTCAATGAATTCAAAGTCAACAACCCCAAAGATGGCGGACAATCAATGATTATGTAATCGTACATATCTTTGACTTCTTCCAAGGCGTTTTTCAGGCGGGCTTCTCTCGAAATGGTTGAAACCAATTCGATTTCAGCTCCTGCCAGAGAAATCGTGGCGGGAACCACATGCAGATTCTCTACTTTCGTTTCCATGATTGTACTTTTGACATCTACATCATCTATTAAAACTTCGTAGATGCATTGATCAACATCCCCTTTGTTTACCCCCACCCCACTGGTGGCATTTCCTTGAGGATCGATATCTATTAATAGAACTTTTTTGCCCAAATAAGCAAGGCAGGCACTTAAGTTCACTGAAGACGTTGTTTTTCCTACGCCGCCCTTTTGATTGGCGATCGCAATAGTTCTACCCACACTTGCACCAACTTTCTTTAATACTCTCTTCATTTTACTTCGGAACCTTTATTTTAGCTATTCTATTAGGCTTCCATTTTCCTATTGTATCAAAATTTTTCAACAATACGATGTCAAAGCTATTAAAAAAACTCTTTCCATACGGAAAGAGCGCTTTACGATTTCTTTTTCGGGATCTTCACAGTGATCTGATAGTATTCTTCATATTCCTCTTCCTCAGTGGTCACATCGATGCCACTTTTGGAGACCATGTTCAACGATTCTTTGATGGTGTTCATGGCAATCCGCATGTCTCGGCTTATTGCTTTTCTTTGGGCTTTCGGTTTTTTCGGCTCAGTTGACAGCAGCTTGCTTACTTTCATTTCCAGCTGCTTTACATTCAAGCTTTCATCTATGGTTTCATCAAACAGTTTTTTCTGCAGTTCAGCATTCTTCACCTGTAAAAGGGCTCTGGCATGCCGCTCCGTCAGCAACCGGTTCAGTAATGCTGTTTGAATTTCTTCCGGCAATTTTAATAGCCGCAGTTTATTGGCGATCGTAGACTGTCCTTTGCCAAGACGCTGAGCCAATGCCTCCTGCGTAATTTCCTGTATTTCCAGCAGGTTTTGGTAAGCATGTGCCTCTTCTATTGCGGTAAGTTCTTCACGCTGAAGATTTTCAATCAACGCAATAGACGCTGTTTCCTTGTCGCTCAGATTTCGGATGATTGCCGGGACTTCTGTCCACTCGAGTGATTTCATTGCACGAAAACGCCGTTCTCCCGCAATGATTTCATATTCCCCTTCAGTGTCGGACTTCCTGACCACAATCGGTTGAATCACTCCATGGACATGGATGGTCCTGGCCAACTCTTCAATCTTCTCTTGATCGAAAACTGTTCTAGGCTGATATTTATTGGCATGTATTTTGTCGAGCGGCAATTTCAAGACTTCTTCTGAAGTCTTGTGTTCAGCCGCTTCTTTCTTCGCTGTTTCATTTGCTTTATCGCCGCCTCCGAAGAAACGTGAAAAAGGACTTTTCATCCTCAAGCACCACCTTTTACAAGCTCACTTAGCTGCTGAATCTTTATCACTGTTATTCCCTTGGCAGTAAAATGTTTCACGTGAAACATTAAGAGATTGGCGACTTGTTTGGAACTCCAGCTTTCCGTGGGTATTTCTTTGGTGTTTCTTTGAATTTTTTAAAGACCTGGATATAACGTTCGCTTTCTTCCATCGGCAACAGGAAGGAATGCACAGCTTGCAGTTTCACGCCCAACTTTTGCAATGCTTTTTCTGCGTCATCCAATTCATCTGCAGCAGATGAAGCTTTCATGGCTGCAAATATTCCGCCTTTTTTAACAAGCGGCACACATAATTCTGCCAGGACTGACAATCGGGCTACGGCGCGTGCGGTCACTAAGTCATAGCTTTCACGGTAGATCGACTGCCCAAAATCTTCTGCTCTCGAATGGATGAACTGCACTTTGGTGAGTCCAAGTTTACCACTCAAATGCTCCAGAAACTGAATGCGTTTGTTCAAGGAATCCACAATCGTAATTTCGATATGGGGAAAACAAATTTTTAGTGGAATACTGGGGAATCCTGCACCGGCACCGACATCACAAAGCTTCATTGATTTTGTAAAGTCCAAATAAAACGCTGCAGTAATCGAGTCATAGAAGTGTTTTAGGTAAACAGCTGGTTGCTCTGTAATTGCTGTAAGGTTCATCTTTTCATTCCATTCGACCAATTCCTTGTAATAGATCCGGAATTGCTCAAGCTGCTCCTCGGTCAAGAGGACCCCTTTTTCACTGAGGGCATCTTTAAACTGTTGTTCATTCATGCTGGCTTCCTCCCTCTTGATGGTTTTCTATGTAAAAGATAAATGGACTGGTGTGAGCCAGCCCATTTTGTTGTCTAGCTTATGCCTTTAAGATCAAACTGAGATTTTCGCAATCTTTCCTTGTTCAATATACACCAATAAGATGGATATGTCAGCCGGATTTACGCCGGAGATGCGGGAAGCCTGTGCGATGGACAACGGACGAACTTCTGTAAGTTTGCCTCGGGCTTCAGTCGCAATTCCTGAAATCGCATGGTAATCAATATTGTCGGGAATTTTTTTGTTTTCCATTTTTTTGAGTTTATCGACCTGCTGCAGTGACTTTTCGATATAGCCTTCATATTTGATATGAATTTCGACTTGTTCTTTCACTTCTTCTTCCAGCTCTATAGTAGAAGCTGTCAGCTGTGAAATCATATCGTAGTTCATTTCTGGACGCTTCAGCAGATCTGCTCCGCGAATGCCGTCTTTCAATTCACTGCCGCCTGCGTCACGGATCACTTGCTGGGTAATTTCATTTGGCTTGATCATAATACTTCTCAGGCGTTTTATTTCATCTTCAATACGTTCTTTTTTCCCTAGGAATTTTACGTATCGCTCTTCCTTGATCATACCGATTGCATAGGCCAATTCAGTTAAACGCATATCTGCATTGTCATGGCGGAGCAATAAACGGTATTCTGCACGGGAAGTCAACAGACGGTAAGGTTCATTCGTTCCTTTTGTCACCAAATCGTCGATCAAAACACCAATATAGGCGTCAGAACGGCTCAGAATTACTTCTTCCTTGCCAAGCACTTTTGCGGCTGCGTTGATGCCTGCCATCAGTCCCTGGCCGGCTGCTTCTTCATAGCCGGAAGTTCCGTTGATCTGCCCAGCCGTATAAAGATTTTCAATCTGTTTTGACTCCAGCGTCGGCCATAATTGCGTTGGGACGATGGCATCATATTCGATGGCATAGCCTGCACGCATCATTTCAGCCTTCTCAAGCCCCGGAATCGATTCCAGGAGCCTCCGCTGTACATGTTCAGGCAAACTGGTTGAAAGGCCTTGTACGTAAACCTCACGCGTATTACGGCCTTCCGGCTCCAGGAAGATCTGATGGCGCGGCTTGTCATTAAAACGGACAACCTTGTCTTCGATTGAAGGGCAATAGCGCGGACCCGTTCCTTTTGCCATCCCTGAATACATCGGTGACAAATGCAGGTTTTCATCAATGATCTGATGGGTCTTTTCATTTGTATAGGTCAGCCAGCATGGCAGCTGGTCTGTGATGTATTCAGTGGTTTCATGGCCAAAGGAGCGTGGCACATCATCGCCGGGCTGAATTTCAGTTTTGCTGTAGTCAATGCTGTTGCTGTTGATGCGCGGCGGTGTCCCTGTTTTAAAACGAACCGTTTCAAAGCCGAGCTTCTCCAGATTTTCCGCCAATTTAATGGAAGGCTGCTGGTTGTTCGGTCCGCTGGAATAGCGCAGATCGCCGATGATGACTTCCCCACGCAGGAATGTTCCAGTGGTGATGACTACTGAGTTAGCATGGTAAATGCCTCCTACTTGCGTAATCAATCCTTTGACCTTGCCATCTTCCACAATGAGTTCTTCAGCTATCCCCTGGTGCAATGTCAAGTTCGGTTCTTCTTCCATCAGCCGCTTCATTTCCTGCTGATAAAGAACTTTATCGGCCTGTGCACGCAATGCGCGGACAGCAGGTCCCTTAGCTGTATTCAACATTCTCATTTGAATGTGTGTTTTATCGATAACGCGTCCCATGGCTCCGCCAAGTGCGTCGATTTCACGTACAACGATGCCTTTTGCTGGCCCACCGATGGACGGGTTGCATGGCATAAATGCGATCATATCCAGATTCATCGTCAAGACGAGCGTTTTAGCGCCCATCCGTGCCGCGGCAAGAGCAGCTTCTGCTCCTGCATGTCCGGCT
The DNA here is from genome assembly GCF_056680115.1 of Planococcus sp. BI3. NCBI lineage: Bacteria > Bacillati > Bacillota > Bacilli > Caryophanales > Caryophanaceae > Planococcus > Planococcus sp. BI3. Next base: position 2,668,905 of record NZ_CM155266.1, on the reverse strand, counting down.
CCTACGACGATGACATCGAACGTGCCTGCTTTGTATTGTGGCATGTTCGTTCATTCCCTTCGAGTTTTATTTCCCTAGACAGAACTGGGAGAATAGCTGGTTCAGGAGGCCGTCATCTGCGGTATCTCCTATGATTTCACCAAGAATCTCCCAAGTTCGGGTAACGTCAATTTGAATCATATCTACCGGAACTTCCATTTCAGCAGCCCTAATAGCGTCTGAAATGGTTTGATGTGCCTGATGCAGCAATGCAATGTGGCGCACATTGGATACATAGGTCATGTCCCCTGCTTCGAGTTCTCCTTGGAAAAAAAGGTCAGCAATGGCTTCTTCAAGCTGATCGATGCCTTCTTCGTCAATTAACGAAGTCGTCACCAGCAGCTTATTTCCTGCCAGTTTCTGCACTTGCTCCAGGTCGATTTTCTGCGGCAGATCGGTTTTATTGATCACGACAATATAGTCCATATCTTTGACCGTCTCAAACAGCAGCTCGTCTTCCAGAGTCAACGCTTCTGCATAATTCAAGACGTAAAGAATCAAATCGGCTTCTTTCAATACTTTCCGTGAACGTTCAACGCCGATCCGTTCGACAATATCTTCCGTTTCCCGGATTCCTGCCGTATCAACCAAACGCAACGGAACACCGCGAACATTTACGTATTCCTCTATTATATCACGGGTTGTTCCCGCTATTTCTGTGACAATTGCTTTATTTTCCTGAACAAGGCTGTTCAATAGAGAAGATTTACCGACATTGGGCCGACCCAAAATGACAGTTGAAAGCCCTTCTCTCAAGATTTTCCCTTGCGAAGACGTCTGCAGCAATTTATCGATTTCCGAACGGACCCATTTTGATTTTTCCAGCATGATCGGACGTGTCATTTCTTCCACATCGTCGTATTCCGGATAGTCAATATTCACTTCCATTTGGGCAATCGATTCCAGCAGGGCCTGGCGCAGCGTGCCGATCAGCTTCGACAGCCGCCCTTCCATCTGATTGAGTGCGACATCCATGGCACGGTCCGTCTTCGCGCGAATCAGGTCCATGACCGCTTCTGCCTGGGACAAATCGATGCGGCCGTTCAAAAATGCCCGTTTGGTGAACTCTCCAGGCTCTGCAAGTCTTGCTCCTGCACGCAACGCCAATTCCAGCACCCGATTGACTGAAACAATTCCGCCGTGGCAATTGATTTCAATAACATCTTCACGGGTGAATGTTTTTGGTGCTTTCATGAGTGACATCATAACTTCTTCCACTACTTCTCCTGTCGCCGGATCTTCAAGATGTCCGTAATGGATGGTATGGGTAGCTTGGGCAGCCAGCGCCTTCTTGCTCGGAGCCCGGAATAGTCTATCGGCGATAGCCACAGCTTCCGGACCGCTCAAACGGACGATTGCGATTGCTCCCTCTCCGCTCGGTGTAGATATGGCAGCGATTGTGTCGAAATCCATGATGTTTCCTCCTCTTAAGAAAAGCGGCAGCGCCAACTCTGTGGATAACCAACAAAGCAGCGCAGCAGCCCGATTGCCAAAATATATGTTCATAACTTTATTTTCTGCTCTAAAAAAGTTGTCCACATGTGGACAACCAGTAAATGCACATGGCTTTCTAACATACTACAATAGCATAAAGTGCTCGAAATCAAAAGACACAGCACTTTATTTTGATAAATTCCGTCAATTTGACATAAAAAAGCCCGCCATGCCGGCGGGCTTCATCTTATTTATGCGGTTCAATGACGAGATAACGGTTGGGATCTTTCCCTTCCGAATACGTATCAATGTCTAAACGCCTTGATAATGCCTGGTGGATGACTTTTCGTTCGTAGGACGGCATCGGTTCGAATTGAACACGTCCGCCAGTCCGAATCGCTTTGTCAGCCATCCGATCCGCTAATTGCTCCAGCGTCTCCTGACGGCGTTCCCGGTAATTCTCAGCGTCTAATTGAACCATCATGAACTGATTTGAGTATTTATTGGCAACAAGTTGGGCCAGTTGCTGAAGGGAATTCAAGGTTTGTCCCCGTTTGCCGATCAGCATGGCAACTTTCTCGCTTTCCAGGTAAAAATTCACTTTTTTACCCCGCTGCTCATGTGCAATGGATAAATCGTCAATTCTCATGCCCTTGGCAATCGATTGAATGTAATTTTTTGTTTCTTGAATCGCCTGCTCATTCGAGAGGGCTGGAATTTCTTCCTTTTCTTCCTCTTTTACAGGCAGATCTTCATGTGTCTCATGGATTTCAACAGCTTTGTCTGCTATCGTATCCATTTTTTCTTTTTCAGGAAGCGGTGTTTTTTCAATTATGGTGACTTCGACTTCTGCTTTTTTGGCACCAAAACCGAAAAAACCCTTTTTCTCTTCCTGAATGACCTTGATGCTTACTTCTTCACGTGCAACTTGGAGTTTTTCTAATGCTTCAGATATCGCGCTTTCAACAGTTGGACCCGTTTGCGTAATCTGGTTCACTTTTTAACCCCTCCTGCTTTCGTTTTAACAGGCTGCTGTACCTCTTTTTTCTCCCATGGACGGTAAATGACCAGGTTTTGGATAAGTGAAATGATATTTCCGATGACCCAATAAAGTGTCAATGCAGAAGGCAAAACAATACCGAATCCAATGATCATTACCGGCATGAAATACATCATGATCTTCATCTGAGGATTGTCCATTGCTGGGCCAGTCCGCAATACAACAAACTGCATCAATCCTGCGATGACCGCTAAAATGATGCTTGGTTCTGCCAGCGGAAAAATAAGAAATGCGCCCAAATCGATTTCAGGTGTGCTGTTCATGCGGCTGATTGCGTGATAAAACCCGATCAGCACCGGCATTTGAATCAAAACCGGCAAACAACCCGCCATTGGGTTGACGCCTTTTTCCTGGAATAAAGCCATCATTTCTTTTTGGTATTTTTGTTGCGTGACAGCGTCTTTTGACTTGTATTTTTCTTTCAGTTTAACAAGTTCAGGCTGTACTTCCTGCATACGTTTCGAACTTTTCGTCTGTTTAATCATCAGTGGCAGCATCACTAGCCGGATGATGATTGTGACAGCAATAATCCCGAAGCCGTAAGTTCCCAGTAAATCTTTGAAGAACACGATGGTTGACACCAATGGCCAAACAATAAACTCGTTCCAAAATCCTTCACTCTGGTCACTGATCGGCTGATCAAACTCTGTACAGCCGGAAAGCAGCAAGGTTACTGCAATCAGTGAAATAAGTAGAACTAATTTCTTATTCACCCTTCTTCCCCCAAACTAATTTTCAATTACTTCTATAATAACATCTATTCTGCATCGTCTTCTACTTCTTAGGCAATGCACGTGCAATCTTCAATACATGTTCAAGACTTTTCTTGCTTTCGTGAAAATCCAATGTGGCCGCCTGTGGTCGGGCGATGATAATGTAGTCTGCATTAGGCAATAGATCATCTTTCAATTCCAAGAAAGTTTGCCGGATATAGCGTTTGATGCGGTTGCGTGCTACTGCGTTTCCTACTTTTTTGCTGACGGACAATCCCAGGCGAAATTCGGGCTGTTCCTCTTTTAATACATAAACGATGAACTGCCGATTTGCAAAAGACTTTCCTTTTTTAAAGACATGCTGAAACTCTTTGTTCTTCTTGATCCGTTGGTGCTTGTTCATTCTTTCACCTGCTTATTTTAATGCTCTTCCGCGAAAATGGAGCAGAAAAGAAAAAAAGACCACTGATGCGGTCAGTGGACTTAAGCTGATAATACTTTTCTTCCTTTACGACGGCGTGCAGCCAATACTCTACGTCCGTTCTTTGTGCTCATACGTGCTCTGAAGCCGTGTACTTTGCTGTGTTTACGTGTATTTGGTTGATATGTGCGCAATGTCATATATGACACCTCCTATATAGAGAGTTAACTATTTTTCTAAAGACAGTCTCGACAATTATAAGGGCACAAAGGTATAAATGTCAATGTCTTATTGAAAAACACCTTTGGATCTCCTCTTTCCTCCATTACTTAGTTATACACAATTCTTCTAATTAACCGGTGATGGCCTGTGCACTGTTTTTTTTCAAAAAATAATTATCCACATGCCTTATCTACAGCTTTTTAACATAAGAACCCCTTGTGGATAGTTCGGATGTGAACAAAAATAGATGTGTGGATAACTCAAAGAACTTCTTGTATTGTCTCATCTTTTTTGGTAACATTAACTTGTTTTCACTTGTTAACAATTTTCACCTCAAATAAGTTATCCACAAACTGTGGGTAAGGTGTGGATAGTTATTCACCACCTTGTTTGCAAATGTTATCCACAAGCTGTGATTTTGTGTATGATATACTTTAAAATATAGTTATATATAAAGGAGAAGAGCTATTGAAACACTTAGACGAACTTTGGTCGAGTGTCTTAGCCCAAGTTGAAACTAAAATCTCCAAACCAAGTTTTGAAACGTGGTTAAAATCGACAAAACTTTTATCCTACCAGGATGATACAGTCACCATTTCAGCGCCTAATTCCTTTGCCCGCGACTGGTTGGAAAACCATTACGTGCATTTGATTACGGGAATTTTATCGGATTCCACCGGCGATGATATGATGATTAAATTTGTTGTGCCCAAAGATCAGGATATGGATGATTTTCAACTTCCTGCGCCTCGCGTTAAACCGGGACAAGACCAGCAGCAAGAGTTTTTACCTGGCATGCTGAATCCTAAATACACTTTCGATACGTTTGTAATTGGTTCAGGCAACCGCTTCGCCCATGCCGCCTCTTTGGCCGTGGCCGAAGCTCCAGCAAAAGCTTATAACCCGCTGTTTATCTATGGGGGAGTAGGACTTGGCAAGACGCATTTAATGCACGCAATTGGACATTACGTCCTTGAACACAACCCGAATGCCAAAGTAGTTTACTTATCTTCGGAGAAATTTACCAATGAATTCATCAATTCGATCCGCGACAATAAAACGGGTGAATTCCGTGACAAATACAGGGGTGTCGACATTCTTCTGATTGACGATATCCAGTTTTTAGCGGGCAAAGAACAGACACAGGAAGAGTTCTTCCATACATTCAACACGCTTCACGAAGAATCCAAACAGATCATCATTTCCAGTGACCGTCCTCCAAAAGAGATTCCGACACTGGAAGATCGGCTCCGCTCCCGCTTTGAATGGGGCTTGATCACCGATATCACACCGCCTGATCTGGAAACCCGGATTGCTATTTTACGCAAAAAAGCAAAAGCGGATGGACTGGATATTCCGAACGATGTCATGACCTATATTGCCAATTCGATTGATTCGAATATCCGTGAACTTGAAGGGGCCCTGATCCGTGTTGTGGCTTATTCCTCTTTGATCAACCGGGACATGAGTGCTGAATTGGCTGCAGAAGCTTTAAAAGACATCATGCCGAATTCAAAACCGAAAGTTATTACGATTTTGGACATCCAAAACGCAGTCGGCGACCAATTCAATGTCAAACTGGAAGATTTTAAAACAAAACGCCGCACTAAGGATATTGCGTATCCGCGCCAGGTAGCGATGTACCTGTCACGTGAGATGACCGATTTCTCTTTGCCTAAAATTGGCGAGGAATTCGGCGGGCGCGACCATACGACCGTTATTCATGCGCATGACAAAATTTCCAAAATGCTGAAAGACAATCACCAGCTTCAGCAGGACGTCAAGGACATCAAAAGCGCGCTTGGCAAGTAAAAAAGGCTGTGGATAACCCAATAAACAAGCAAGCAGTTTATGCACAGACTGTCTACATGTGGATAAGCTGCTTTTATTGACTTTTCAAGGCTTATCCACATATTCACAGCCCCTACTACTACTATTACTTTAAAAGCCTTTAAATAAAATATATATATAAGCGAGGTTCGAGAATGAAATTCGAGATAAAGCGTGAGCGATTAGTTGAAGGATTAAACGATGTAATGAAAGCGGTAAGTTCAAAAACCACCATTCCGATCTTAACGGGAATTAAAATGGATGTTTCTTCTGATGGAATGAGATTGACAGGAAGCGATTCTGATATCACGATCCAGACATTCATTCCTGCTGAAGAGGATGGGGAACAAATCATCCAGGTAACAGATGGAGGAAGCATTGTCCTTCAAGCAAAAGTATTTGGGGAAATCATCCGCAAATTGCCGACTAACGAAGTTGAAATTGAAATCACTGGAAATTTCCAGACGCACATCCGTTCAGGAAAGTCCGAATTTCATTTAATTGGCTTGGATGCAATGGATTATCCACAATTGCCGGACATTCAAGACGATCGTTTGTTTACGATTCCTGCAGATCTATTGAAGACCATCAACCGTGAAACTGTCTTTGCTGTTTCAAGTTCTGAAACACGTCCTGTACTGACAGGCGTACACTGGGAAGTCAAAGATGGGGAACTTGTTTGTGTTGCAACCGACAGCCACCGTTTGGCACGCCGTAAAACCAAACTGGAAACATTGCCGGAAGGGGAATACAGCGTTGTAATTCCAGGGAAAAGTTTGACGGAATTGAATAAAATCCTCGACGATACTTCTGAAGCGGTTGAAATCGTCATGACCAATCAACAGGTTTTATTCAAATCCAAGCACATTCTTTTCTTTTCCCGTCTATTAGAAGGGAACTATCCGGACACGAGCCGCCTCATACCGGCAGAATACAAGACAACCGTAACGGTAAACGGCCGTTCGCTTCTGCAAGCGATTGATCGTGCGTCCCTATTAGCCAGAGAAGAACGCAATAATGTCGTACGTTTCTCAGCAACTGCCGGCAATGAAGTGGAAGTTTCTTCTAACTCTCCTGAAGTCGGGAAAGTGGAAGAGCAGCTTCAGGCACATAGCATCGAAGGAGAAGATCTGAAAATCTCTTTCAGCGCTAAATTTATGATGGACGCGCTAAAAGCGATCGATGGACAAGATGTCGTCATTCAGTTCACTGGAGCGATGCGCCCATTCATTTTGAAATCAGCGCTTGATGATTCAATTTTGCAGCTGATTCTTCCCGTCCGAACATATTAAAATTAAAACAGACCCTCAGGATAGCCATATAGGCTATCCTTTTTACTTTTTAGCTAAAATAGGGTAAAATAGAGGGATAGACTATGAATCGAAGGATGAGTGCATTTTGAGAGAAATCGGTATTGAGACTGAATATATAACACTTGGGCAATTGTTAAAAATGACGGATACAATAAGTTCAGGCGGAATGGCCAAATGGTTTTTGGGTGAACATGAAGTTTTCGTGAACGGCGAAGCTGAAAACCGCAGAGGCCGGAAGTTGCGTCCAAATGATCTTGTAAATATTCCTGGATTTGGAGATTTTCGCATCGTGACCGCTGAAGGCATGAGCTTCGATGCGGATTGACCGCCTTGAGCTTGTCAATTATCGGAACTATGAATCGCTAGAGCTGGAATTTTCTCCAGAGATTAACGTCTTTATCGGAGAAAATGCACAAGGCAAAACCAATATCATGGAATCACTGTATGTTTTATCTATGGCAAAATCACATCGGACTTCCAATGACAAGGAATTGGTACGTTGGGAAGCTGATTATGGTAAAATAAAGGCTGATGTTTTCCGTAAATACGGCAGGCTGCCCCTTGAAATTATTTTGTCAAAAAAAGGGAAGAAAGCTAAAGTCAATCATTTAGAGCAACGCAGGCTGAGTGATTATATTGGCCAATTGAATGTCGTGATGTTTGCCCCCGAAGATTTGCATCTTGTCAAAGGCAGTCCACAAGTGCGCAGACGTTTCATCGATATGGAAATTGGTCAGATCTCTCCGGTTTATCTGCATGATTTAGTAACGTATCAAAAACTCCTCAAACAAAGAAATCATATATTGAAGCAGCATTACGGAAAACAAACAATTAATGACGTCATGTTCGATGTCTACACAGAACAATTCATCGAATCGGCTGTCAAAATCATCCGCAAGCGGTATCAGTTCATGGAGCTTTTGCAGAAATGGGCAGAACCGATCCATCACGGCATTTCCCGCGGGCTGGAACAACTTCAAATCCGCTATCAACCGATCAGCGGTTTAAAGCCTGAATGGACGCCTGAAGAAATGGCGTCTTTTTTAGAGCAAAAACTGATAGAAGTGCGCAAACGTGAGATTGAACGTGGGGTGACGCTTGTCGGTCCGCACCGCGACGAACTTCAATTTTTCGTTAATGGCTATGATGTACAGACCTATGGCTCGCAAGGCCAGCAGCGTACAACGGCGTTATCTTTAAAATTGGCTGAAATTGAGCTGATTAAACAGGAAGTCGGAGAAGCACCGGTCCTGCTTCTGGATGACGTGCTTTCCGAATTGGATGATTACAGGCAATCTCATCTATTGAATACGATCAAAGGATCCGTACAGACCTTCGTCACAACGACAAGTGTTGAAGGCATCCAACATGAAACAATTAAAAATGCACGTATTTTTGAGGTGTCCCATGGGACAGTCAAGGAGTGAAAATGTGTGTACATCCAAATTGGAGCAGCACAAATTCTCCAAATAGCTGACATTATAGCCGTCATTCAATATGACAATAAGATGCCGGCTGCTTGTTCCTATTGAAACCGTAAAATCCTTGGTAGTGACCGAAGATTTTACTTACGGTTCTCCTTATCGGACACAGGCGATTATGAAAAAAATAGAACAAAATAGATTATGAATATGCAGGATCAGGAGTAAGAAATGCGTAAGAAAGAGCAGGTGAATGGAATGGCTACGGAAGAAAAAGGTTTACAGGAATCGTATGAAGCTAGTCAGATTCAAGTGTTGGAAGGATTGGAAGCTGTTCGTAAAAGACCAGGGATGTATATTGGTTCTACGGGCTCAAGAGGGCTCCACCATTTGGTGTGGGAAATCGTCGATAATAGTATAGATGAGGCGTTGGCGGGTCATTGCAACGAAATCCAAGTCACTATTGAAGCAGACAACTGGATTCGCGTGGAAGATAACGGACGCGGAATCCCTGTTGGCATGCAGGAGAAAATGGGGCGTCCGGCAGTTGAAGTCATTATGACCGTGTTGCATGCGGGCGGTAAATTTGGCGGCGGCGGCTATAAAGTATCCGGCGGCCTTCACGGCGTAGGCGCTTCTGTTGTGAATGCTTTGTCCGAAACGACAGAGGTATTCGTAAATCGTGAAGACAAAAGACATTACATCAAATTTGAACGCGGAGCGGTAACAGAAGATCTGCGTGTCATCGGCGATTCAGAACACACTGGCACGACCATCCGTTTTAAAGCCGATTCGGAAATCTTTACCGAAACGACGGTTTACGAATTTGACCTTCTGGATCATCGTCTGCGTGAGCTTGCTTATTTGAACCGCGGTTTAAAAATTATCGCAAGAGATGAGCGCGAAGGCGAAGAAAAAGAGAAAGTCTACCATTTCGAAGGCGGCATCAAGTCGTATGTCGAGCATCTGAACAAAACAAAAGATCCACTTCATGAAGAAGCGATTTTTGTTGAAGCTGAAAAAGAAGGCATCACGGTTGAAGTGGCAATGCAATACAATGCTGGCTATGCAGCGAATATCTTCTCTTTCGCCAACAATATCAATACCCATGAAGGCGGAACGCACGAATCAGGTTTTAAAACTGCTTTGACGCGCGTCATCAATGACTATGGCCGGAAAAATGGCATGTTGAAAGAACAGGATCTCAACTTGACGGGCGATGATGTGCGTGAAGGACTAACCGCAATCATTTCCATCAAGCATCCGGATCCACAGTTTGAAGGCCAAACAAAAACAAAATTAGGCAATACGGAAGTCAGCACCATCGTCAATAATTTATTCTCTGGCGGATTTGAACGGTTCTTATTAGAGAATCCTTCCGTTTCGCGAAAAATTGTTGAAAAAGGAATTATGGCTTCCCATGCCCGAATGGCTGCTAAAAAAGCCCGTGAATTCACGCGCCGCAAGTCTGTTCTGGAAGTCTCAAGTCTGCCGGGGAAACTGGCAGATTGCTCGTCACGCGATCCTAAAGTCAGTGAAATTTACATCGTTGAGGGTGACTCAGCGGGTGGTTCTGCAAAATCAGGCCGTGACCGCCATTTCCAGGCTATTTTACCGCTTCGAGGAAAAATCCTGAACGTTGAAAAAGCTCGTTTAGACCGCATCTTGACCAATGCTGAAATTCGCAACATCATTACGGCATTGGGAACAGGAATCGGCGAAGAATTTAATTTGGCAAAAGCGCGTTACCATAAAGTTGTCATCATGACCGATGCCGATGTCGATGGTGCCCATATCCGTACTTTGCTGCTGACGTTCTTTTTCCGTTACATGCGCCCATTGCTTGAAGCCGGCTATATTTACATTGCCCAGCCGCCATTGTTCCAAATCAAACAAGGCAAGCATGTGGATTACGTCTATACAGATCAGCAATTAAAAGATGCACTTGAACAATTATCTCCAACGCCAAAACCGAATATTCAGCGGTATAAAGGATTAGGAGAGATGAACGCTACACAATTATGGGACACGACAATGGATCCGGACGTTCGGACTTTGCTGCAGGTCACATTAAACGATGCGATGGTAGCCGACGAAACCTTCCATATCCTAATGGGAGACGACGTTGAACCACGCCGTAACTTTATTGAAGAAAATGCGAAATACGTTAAAAACCTGGACGTTTAAGTGATATAGAGTTGAGAGGAGGCTGCGGTTATGGCTGAACGGCCTAGCAGTGGTGTTGAAGAAATAAACATAAGTACGGAAATGCGGACTTCGTTTTTGGATTATGCAATGAGCGTAATCGTGTCCCGTGCCTTGCCGGATGTGCGTGATGGATTAAAACCGGTCCACCGGCGTATTCTTTATGCAATGTACGATTTAGGGATTACTGCAGACAAAGGCTATAAAAAATCAGCGCGTATCGTTGGAGATGTTATTGGTAAATACCACCCCCACGGTGACACAGCTGTTTATGAAACCATGGTACGCATGGCCCAGGATTTCAGCTACCGCTATATGCTGGTGGATGGACACGGAAATTTCGGGTCTGTTGACGGAGATTCGGCTGCAGCAATGCGTTACACAGAATCCAAAATGTCGAAAATTTCCATGGAATTGCTGCGTGACTTAAATAAAAACACAATTGATTATAGAGATAACTATGACGGCCAGGAAAAAGAGCCGGTTGTTTTGCCGAGCCGATTCCCCAATTTATTGGTGAACGGAACTTCAGGTATCGCAGTTGGTATGGCGACCAATATTCCACCTCATCATTTAGGTGAAACAATTGACGCTGTATTGGCTTTGGCTGAAAATCCGGCAATCACCACTGAAGAGCTGATGGAATTCCTCCCTGGACCTGATTTCCCGACAGGCGGCATCATTCTTGGCCGCAGCGGCATTCGCCGTGCTTACGAAACGGGTAAAGGGTCTGTTTTGATCCGTTCAGTGGTCGACATTGAAACAAAAGCCAACGGCAAAGAAGTCATCATCGTCAACGAAATTCCTTTCCAGGTAAACAAAGCCCGATTGATTGAGAAGATTGCTGAGCTGGTTCGCGATAAGCGGATTGACGGCATCACCGATTTGCGGGATGAATCTGACCGCAACGGCATGCGCATTGTCATAGAAGTTCGTAGAGATGCCAGTGCAAGTGTCTTATTGAATAATTTATACAAACAAACGGCGATGCAAACGAGCTTCGGCATCAATATGCTGGCGCTGGTGGATGGTCATCCGAAAGTTTTGGGCTTGAAAGAAATTCTTTTCCATTACTTGGAACACCAAAAAGTGGTAATCCGCCGCCGTACACAATTTGAACTGACAAAAGCGGAAGACCGCGCACATATTCTTGAAGGCTTACGTATTGCCCTGGATCATATTGATGCAATCATTGCCTTGATCCGTGGATCGCAGACTGCCGAACAGGCACGTAATGGGTTAATGACGGATTTCAATTTGACTGAACGCCAATCGCAAGCGATTTTAGATATGCGCTTGCAGCGTTTGACTGGATTAGAAAGAGACAAGATTGAAGAAGAATATCAAGGTCTGGTGAAACTGATTGATGACCTTAAAGAGATTCTAGCGAATGAACATCGCATTCTTGAAATTATCCAAGAAGAAATGCTTGAAATCAAAGAACGTTTCAGCGATAAGCGCAGAACGGAAATTACGACTGGCGGAGCGGAAATGTTTGAAGATGAAGATTTGATTCCAGTGGAAGCATCTGTATTGACGCTGACCCATAATGGTTATATCAAACGTCTGCCGGCCAATACCTACCGCAGCCAAAAACGCGGGGGACGCGGTGTGCAGGGGATGGGCACCAACGAAGATGATTTCGTAGAACATTTACTGTACACGTCCACCCACGATACTATCCTGTTCTTCACCAACAAAGGGAAAGTGTACCGTAAAAAAGGATATCAGATTCCTGAGTATGGCCGCACTGCCAAAGGTTTGCCGCTGGTCAACCTGTTGGAAATCAGCAAAGAAGAGAAAGTCACAGCCGTTATACGCGTCAATGAATTCAAGGAAGATGCTTTCTTCTTCTTTACGACACGTGAAGGCGTCAGCAAACGGACACCTGTAACGAATTATGCCAATATCCGCCAAAACGGTTTGATTGCCATCAGCCTTCGTGAAGAAGACGAACTGATTTCAGTGAAACTGACAGATGGCACGAAGGAAATGGTCATCGGCACAAGAGATGGTGCCCTGATCCGATTCCCTGAAACGGATATTCGCAGCATGGGCCGGACAGCAAGTGGAGTCCGGGGTATCCGTCTTCGTGAAGGAGATGCAGTGGTCGGCATGGAGATTTTGGATCCTAACGACAATGTATTGGTCATCACGGAAAAAGGATACGGCAAACAGACAAAAGAATCCGAGTACCGTGTTCAATCCAGAGGCGGTATGGGAATCAAAACTTGCCAGATCACTGACAAGAATGGACCGCTTGTTGCCGTACGAACTGTTAATGGAACTGAAGACATCATGCTGATCACAGTCAACGGAATTTTGATCCGCATGGACGTCAACGATATTTCAACAACAGGCAGAAGTACGCAAGGCGTTCGCTTGATTCGTCTCGGTGACGATGAAATCGTAGCTACTGTCGCCAAGGTTAAGAAAGATATTGATATCCCTGAAGATTTGGAAGAAATCGAAGGGGATGTCGAAAAAACATTAATCGAAGAAAGTGCTGAAGCAGATGTCTATGAAGAAGACGACGTTGTTGCTGACGAGAAGATTGATGATATAGAAGAAACTCCAAAAGAAGACGAAGAATAAGACGTTCCTTACAGCCTGCTGATAACATTCAGCGGGCTGTTTTTTTATGGAGAAGTTTCAGTAAATGATTTAATGAAAAGATGTAGAATTCATGAGCGGACTTCTTCGAACGGAAGGACGCAAGACGCTCTAAGACTATGCGTAGTCGGCCAACGATTCTGTAGGCAGCTGAATGGCTATAGGGCAATGGAATTTCTTGAGGGATTTTCATTGCGGGGTATATTGCCTGTCAGATCATGAAACCAGCTGTTCTTTATGCAACGGGCTGATTCTTACTGAATGAATGTGCAATGGCTGCGCCTGAAAGAATCTAGCGGGCTTCTTGAAAGCCCAAAGAGTTTTCTTCATCTTATAGAAGAAAGAGTGAAGACTGCAGAGCGTTTTCTTTTTGGAGCTCAGCAAACTCTCTCCGGACACTTGAGCTGCTGGTGTACAGAATCTTAGGCAGCTGTGGATTTTTCTAATGGGCTTTTTTGTTTTGCTGTAAAGCTTTTTAAAAGTCGTGGATTCCTTTTTGTATCTAAGATTATCGTGGGTATAAGTGTTTATTAGATGTAGAAATGTGATCTGTGAAGTGAATAGAGCTCTATCATAAGGGAGGAGGTGACTGCTGTATCATGCAGAAGCTTCCTGCTTTTTTCATATCTACTGGAGCATTTTTAAAGATTTGAAGTTTTTTTGCAAAAAGTGTTGACTCTTATGCATCAAGCATGGTATATTAATCAAGTCGCCAATGAGCGCGACACTTTGAACCTTGAAAACTGAACAGCAAAACGTCAACAAACAGCAACGGCCGCGCAAAACGGCCCGCGCAAATCTACTGATCAGCTTATGCAGATCACAAGCGAACCGTGCGTCTAACGACCACGGTACGCCAGCAAGTCAAAGAGCAGTCAAATGTTCTCTATAATGGAGAGTTTGATCCTGGCTCAGGACGAACGCTGGCGGCGTGCCTAATACATGCAAGTCGAGCGGAACACTTGGAGCTTGCTCCAAGCGTTCAGCGGCGGACGGGTGAGTAACACGTGGGCAACCTGCCCTGCAGATCGGGATAACTCCGGGAAACCGGTGCTAATACCGAATAGTTTGCGGCCTCTCCTGAGGCTGCACGGAAAGACGGTTTCGGCTGTCACTGCAGGATGGGCCCGCGGCGCATTAGCTAGTTGGTGGGGTAATGGCCCACCAAGGCGACGATGCGTAGCCGACCTGAGAGGGTGATCGGCCACACTGGGACTGAGACACGGCCCAGACTCCTACGGGAGGCAGCAGTAGGGAATCTTCCGCAATGGACGAAAGTCTGACGGAGCAACGCCGCGTGAGTGACGAAGGTTTTCGGATCGTAAAACTCTGTTGTGAGGGAAGAACACGTGCCAACTAACTACTGGCATTTTGACGGTACCTCACCAGAAAGCCACGGCTAACTACGTGCCAGCAGCCGCGGTAATACGTAGGTGGCAAGCGTTGTCCGGAATTATTGGGCGTAAAGCGCGCGCAGGCGGTCCTTTAAGTCTGATGTGAAAGCCCACGGCTCAACCGTGGAGGGTCATTGGAAACTGGAGGACTTGAGTGCAGAAGAGGAAAGTGGAATTCCATGTGTAGCGGTGAAATGCGTAGAGATGTGGAGGAACACCAGTGGCGAAGGCGACTTTCTGGTCTGTAACTGACGCTGAGGCGCGAAAGCGTGGGGAGCAAACAGGATTAGATACCCTGGTAGTCCACGCCGTAAACGATGAGTGCTAAGTGTTAGGGGGTTTCCGCCCCTTAGTGCTGCAGCTAACGCATTAAGCACTCCGCCTGGGGAGTACGGCCGCAAGGCTGAAACTCAAAGGAATTGACGGGGGCCCGCACAAGCGGTGGAGCATGTGGTTTAATTCGAAGCAACGCGAAGAACCTTACCAGGTCTTGACATCCCGCTGCCCGGTGTAGAGATACGCCTTTCCCTTCGGGGACAGCGGTGACAGGTGGTGCATGGTTGTCGTCAGCTCGTGTCGTGAGATGTTGGGTTAAGTCCCGCAACGAGCGCAACCCTTGATCTTAGTTGCCAGCATTCAGTTGGGCACTCTAAGGTGACTGCCGGTGACAAACCGGAGGAAGGTGGGGATGACGTCAAATCATCATGCCCCTTATGACCTGGGCTACACACGTGCTACAATGGACGGTACAAAGGGCTGCCAACCCGCGAGGGGGAGCCAATCCCAGAAAACCGTTCTCAGTTCGGATTGCAGGCTGCAACTCGCCTGCATGAAGCCGGAATCGCTAGTAATCGTGGATCAGCATGCCACGGTGAATACGTTCCCGGGCCTTGTACACACCGCCCGTCACACCACGAGAGTTTGTAACACCCGAAGTCGGTGAGGTAACCACTTGTGGAGCCAGCCGCCGAAGGTGGGACGGATGATTGGGGTGAAGTCGTAACAAGGTAGCCGTATCGGAAGGTGCGGCTGGATCACCTCCTTTCTAAGGATAAATTCGGAACCGGGTTTCCCGGGGTTGACGTTTTGCGTTCAGTTTTGAAGGTTCACCTTCAGGCGGCAACGCCTTTTTGTGATTCTTTCAACACTTGTTCTTTGAAAACTGGATAAAACGACATTGAAACATATATGCAAGCAATTCATGTACGCGTGGCTTTCGAGCCACAACTTTTTAATTGACCATTGGTTAAGTTAGAAAGGGCGCACGGTGGATGCCTTGGCACTAGGAGCCGAAGAAGGACGGCACTAACACCGATATGCTTCGGGGAGCTGTAAGTGAGCTGTGATCCGGAGATTTCCGAATGGGGGAACCCGCTGCCTTTAATCGGGCAGTATCCATGTGTGAATTGATAGCACATGAGAAGGCAGACCCAGGGAACTGAAACATCTAAGTACCTGGAGGAAGAGAAAGCAAATGCGATTCCCTGAGTAGCGGCGAGCGAAACGGGATCAGCCCAAACCAAGAGGCTTGCCTCTTGGGGTTGTAGGACACTCTATACGGAGTTACAAAAGGAAGGATTAGGCGAAGCGACCTGGAACGGTCCGCCGCAGCGGGTAACAGCCCCGTAGCCGAAAACCCTTCCCCTCCAGAGTGGATCCTGAGTACGGCGGAACACGTGAAATTCCGTCGGAATCCGGGAGGACCATCTCCCAAGGCTAAATACTTCCTAGTGACCGATAGTGAACCAGTACCGTGAGGGAAAGGTGAAAAGCACCCCGGAAGGGGAGTGAAATAGATCCTGAAACCGTGTGCCTACAAGTAGTCAAAGCCCGTTAATGGGTGATGGCGTGCCTTTTGTAGAATGAACCGGCGAGTTACGATTGCATGCAAGGTTAAGCTGAGAAGGCGGAGCCGCAGCGAAAGCGAGTCTGAATAGGGCGCCAGAGTATGCAGTTGTAGACCCGAAACCAGGTGATCTACCCATGTCCAGGGTGAAGGTAAGGTAACACTTACTGGAGGCCCGAACCCACGCACGTTGAAAAGTGCGGGGATGAGGTGTGGGTAGCGGAGAAATTCCAATCGAACCTGGAGATAGCTGGTTCTCTCCGAAATAGCTTTAGGGCTAGCCTCAAGATTGAGAATCCTGGAGGTAGAGCACTGTTTGGACTAGGGGCCCATCCCGGGTTACCGAATTCAGACAAACTCCGAATGCCAGTGATTTATGCTTGGGAGTCAGACTGCGAGTGATAAGATCCGTAGTCAAGAGGGAAACAGCCCAGACCACCAGCTAAGGTCCCCAAATATCCGTTAAGTGGAAAAGGATGTGGCGTTGCTTAGACAACCAGGATGTTGGCTTAGAAGCAGCCATCATTTAAAGAGTGCGTAATAGCTCACTGGTCGAGTGACACTGCGCCGAAAATGTACCGGGGCTAAACGGATTACCGAAGCTGTGGATGGACATCGTAGATGTCCGTGGTAGGAGAGCGTTCTAAGGGCGTTGAAGTCAGACCGCAAGGACTGGTGGAGCGCTTAGAAGTGAGAATGCCGGTATGAGTAACGAAAGACGGGTGAGAATCCCGTCCACCGAATGCCCAAGGTTTCCTGAGGAAGGCTCGTCCGCTCAGGGTTAGTCGGGACCTAAGTCGAGGCCGATAGGCGTAGACGATGGACAACAGGTTGATATTCCTGTACCACCTCCCCGCCGTTTGAGCAATGGGGGGACGCAGAAGGATAAGGAGAGCGTGCCGTTGGTTGTGCACGTCCAAGCAGTGAGGCGTGGAATGAGGCAAATCCCATTCCTGATACGTTGAGCTGTGATGGCGAGAGGCCTAGCCTCGGAGTCCCTGATTTCACACTGCCAAGAAAAGCCTCTAGCGAGGCGGGAGGTGCCCGTACCGCAAACCGACACAGGTAGGCGAGAAGAGAATTCTAAGGTGAGCGAGTGAACTCTCGTTAAGGAACTCGGCAAAATGACCCCGTAACTTCGGGAGAAGGGGTGCTCTGGTAGGGTGTATAGCCCGAGAGAGCCGCAGTGAATAGGCCCAGGCGACTGTTTAGCAAAAACACAGGTCTCTGCAAAACCGTAAGGTGACGTATAGGGGCTGACGCCTGCCCGGTGCTGGAAGGTTAAGGGGAGTGCTTAGCGCAAGCGAAGGTGCGAACTGAAGCCCCAGTAAACGGCGGCCGTAACTATAACGGTCCTAAGGTAGCGAAATTCCTTGTCGGGTAAGTTCCGACCCGCACGAAAGGCGTAACGATCTGGGCACTGTCTCAACGAGAGACTCGGTGAAATTATAGTACCTGTGAAGATGCAGGTTACCCGCGACAGGACGGAAAGACCCCGTGGAGCTTTACTGTAGCCTGATATTGAATTTTGGTGCAACTTGTACAGGATAGGTAGGAGCCTTTGAGCCCGGAGCGCCAGCTTCGGGGGAGGCGTCAGTGGGATACTACCCTGGTTGTATTGAAATTCTAACCCACACCCCTGATCGGGGTGGGAGACAGTGTCAGGCGGGCAGTTTGACTGGGGCGGTCGCCTCCTAAAGAGTAACGGAGGCGCCCAAAGGTTCCCTCAGAATGGTTGGAAATCATTCGCAGAGTGTAAAGGCAGAAGGGAGCTTGACTGCGAGACGTACAGGTCGAGCAGGGTCGAAAGACGGGCTTAGTGATCCGGTGGTTCCGCATGGAAGGGCCATCGCTCAACGGATAAAAGCTACCCCGGGGATAACAGGCTTATCTCCCCCAAGAGTCCACATCGACGGGGAGGTTTGGCACCTCGATGTCGGCTCATCGCATCCTGGGGCTGTAGTCGGTCCCAAGGGTTGGGCTGTTCGCCCATTAAAGCGGTACGCGAGCTGGGTTCAGAACGTCGTGAGACAGTTCGGTCCCTATCCGTCGCGGGCGCAGGAAATTTGAGAGGAGCTGTCCTTAGTACGAGAGGACCGGGATGGACACACCGCTGGTGTACCAGTTGTTCTGCCAAGGGCATCGCTGGGTAGCTATGTGTGGCCGGGATAAGTGCTGAAAGCATCTAAGCACGAAGCCCCCCTCAAGATGAGATTTCCCATTGCGCAAGCAAGTAAGATCCCTCAAAGACGATGAGGTAGATAGGTTCGAGGTGGAAGCGTGGCGACACGTGCAGCTGACGAATACTAATCGATCGAGGACTTAACCAAACAAAGTACGGATTCTTGCATGGAATCAATGTCGTGTATCCAGTTTTGAGCGAACAAGCTCAAGCAAAAAATAGTCCAGTGATGATGGCAAAGAGGCCACACCCGTTCCCATCCCGAACACGGCAGTTAAGCTCTTTTGCGCCGATGGTAGTTGGGGGTCTCCCCCTGTGAGAGTAGGACGTCGCTGGGCTATATGAAAGAAAGTCGTTACCGATTCCGGTAACGGCTTTTTTGTTTGGATAAAAGAAAGAATCTATAAAATTCTCATGTAAGTCTTCAATAGACATGAGTAAATATTACTTAAAACAAAAGGGAATCTCTGAATTCAGCTGACAAAATGTCTCTTCTAAGAGTTTAAATGCCTTTAATTAACCATAATTAATTATTCGGAATAATTTTTCTTTTATCAGTTTCTTGACACACCATATCCGCGCTGATAACCTTAACAATAATATTTAAAAGGAAGCAGGAGGCGCGTCTACTTATGTGGGAATCGAAATTTGTTAAAGAAGGCTTAACGTTTGATGATGTATTGCTTGTACCAGCTCATTCGGAAGTTTTACCGAAGGATATTGATTTGACGGTGGAATTAACACCAACTCTTAAGTTGAAAATTCCGGTGATCAGTGCAGGGATGGATACAGTAACGGAAGCTAAGATGGCTATAGCTATGGCTCGCCAAGGCGGTTTAGGAATCATTCACAAAAACATGAGCATTGAGGAACAGGCTGAACAGGTAGTGACTGTAAAACGTTCTGAGAATGGCGTTATTACGGATCCTTTCTATTTAACTCCCGAACACCAAGTTTATGATGCTGAGCATTTGATGGGCAAATACCGCATTTCCGGTGTGCCGATTGTCAAAAAAGAAGATGATCTTACACTTGTCGGGATTATTACGAATCGCGATCTACGCTTTATCCAGGACTATTCTTTGAAAATCAATGACGTTATGACAAAAGAGAAGTTAGTCACTGCTCCAGTAGGAACTACTTTAGAAGATGCTGAGAAGATTCTGCAGCAGTACAAAATTGAAAAGTTGCCGATCGTTGACGATAAAGGCCTTCTAAAAGGGCTAATTACCATCAAAGATATCGAAAAAGTGATTGAGTTCCCGAATGCTGCAAAAGATCAGCATGGACGTTTGCTGGTCGGTGCCGCTGTAGGCGTCACTTCCGATACAATGAAACGTGTTGAGCATTTGGTCAAGGCATCTGTTGATGTGATTGTATTGGACACGGCTCATGGCCATTCAGAAGGCGTTTTAGGCATGGTTAGACAGATTCGCACTGAGTATCCGGAATTGACGATTATCGCAGGGAATGTGGCAACGGCTACAGGAACCAAAGCATTGATCGAGGCCGGTGCTGATGTAGTCAAAGTCGGAATCGGACCAGGCTCAATCTGTACGACTCGCGTTGTTGCAGGCGTTGGTGTTCCTCAAATTACGGCTGTTTATGATTGCGCAACAGAAGCACGCAAGCTTGGCAAAGCGATTATCGCTGATGGCGGAATCAAGTATTCTGGGGATATCATCAAAGCATTGGCAGCAGGCGGACATGCAGTTATGTTAGGTAGTTTGCTGGCAGGAACGACTGAAAGCCCAGGAGACACTGAAATCTTCCAAGGCCGCCAATTCAAAACATACCGTGGCATGGGATCAATCGCTTCTATGGAAAAAGGATCAAAAGACCGTTATTTCCAGGATGATGCGAAAAAATTGGTTCCCGAAGGCATCGAAGGCCGCATGCCATATAAAGGACAGCTTTCTGATACGATCCACCAATTACTTGGCGGTATCCGTGCAGGAATGGGCTATTGCGGAACTAAAGATTTGCAGACATTGCGTGATGAAGCACAGTTTATCCGTATGACAGGTGCCGGTTTGCGCGAAAGCCATCCGCATGATGTCCAAATCACGAAAGAGTCTCCTAACTATTCCATTTAAGAATAAACTTCTTTAAGCAGATCTCTTGTTTAAAGAAGGATATCAATAAGCACCTTTTCCATCATTTGAATGATGGAAAAGGTGCTTTTTTCATGTTTTTATTCTTGGGTACAAAGAATATGATAAAATAGCATTTGGAATCTTATAAACGGAGGTATTTAAACAAGTGAAAAATATATTTACTAAAGGCTTACTGACAGCGCTAATGGCCGCAATGACGTTAACTGTAATTGTTCCGCAGCAGGCACAAGCGGAAGAATCATTAAATATAATGGCGGAAGCTGCTATTTTGGTGGATGCTGAAAGCGGTAAAATTCTCTATGAAAAAAATGCCGAGACGCCTTTAGGGGTTGCCAGTATGACGAAGATGATGACGGAATATTTATTGTTTGAAGCAATTGAAGAAGGTGGGGTTACGTGGGGTCAGGAATACCAAGTAACGGATTATGCCCATCAGATTTCTCAGGACATGCGTTTGAGCAATGTGCCGTTTCGTAAAGATGGCACTTATACCATTAAAGAAATGTATGAGGCGATGGCTATTTTCTCTGCTAATGCAGCAACCATCGGTATAGCTGAGACGATTGCAGGTACGGAAAGTGAATTTGTCCGCATGATGAATGAAAAAGCCAAAGAAATGGGCTTGGAAGAGACGGTTTTCGTCAATTCAACAGGGCTCAGCAATTCAAGCTTGATGGGAATGCATCCGGAAGGAACTAAAGAAAAAGATGAAAACATCATGCCGGCACGTTCAGTTGCGAAGCTGACGAAGATTTTGTTGGATGATTATCCGGAAGTGCTGGAAACGACAAAAATTCCCGTGATGATGTTCCGTGAAGGAACGGTGGATGAAACGCGGATGGAAAATTGGAATTCCATGCTGCCTGGTTTGATTTATGAGTACGAAGGTATGGATGGATTGAAAACCGGCAGCACGGATTTTGCGGGCTATTCGTTTGCAGGCACCGCTAAGCGTGATGATACCCGTTTTATCGCGGTAGTCATGGGTGCGGTGGACAACAAAGGATCCGGTTCTTACAAAGCCCGTTTTGAAGCGACGCGCACGTTGTTTGATTACGGTTTTGGCCAGTTCACGACAGAGGAAATTATTCCTGCCGGGTATCAGTTTGAAGGACAGGAAACCTTGGCTGTTGAGAACGGTGTGGAACAGGAAGTGGCGATTGCAGTCAAAGAGCCGGTGAGCATGATGATCCGGACCGCTGACAAGGAATTGTATCAGCCGGAATTGCTGCTGGATGATTCGGTCGTCCAGGATGGCAAGCTGGAAGCAGGGATAGACAAGGATTTAACGGTAGGAACGCTCAATCTGACAAAAGCTGATGGCACGGAATACGGCTATTTGAGCGGCAACGCAAAAGAGGTTGAAGTGGCAACCACCAAAGCTGTAGAGCGCGCTGGCTGGGTGTCTTTATCGATGCGCAATGCTGGAGGATTCCTGTCTTCTTTATGGAATGATGCCGGCAGTTTTGTAAAAGGTTTATTTTAATGAAAAAAGCCGTTCATCTGAAAATGATGAACGGCTTTTTCTAGCGAATTTCCCAGCAGGCCATCAAGTCAAGAATGCCGGAGTGGATTTCTTCTTCCGACAGGCCACCGAATCCAAGAACGATTTCAGGGTGTGTACCGGCTCTTTTATGGACGTCGTAAGACTTCAGGCCAGTGACACGGATTCCGGCTGTTTTAGCGCGTTCCACCAGCTCTTCTTCGGTCAATGGGGTTTGGATGGTGAGAACGATGTGCATCCCTGCCTGTTCACCGGAAACCGTGACTATTGGTGCGAATAAAGCCAGAGACGAGCTCAGTTGTTTGATTTTCTTCTGATACAGCTTTCGCATCCGATTGAGATGGCGTGCGAAATGGCCCTCTTTCATGAATTTGGCGACCAGCTGCTGATCGTGTCTTGGCACGGATGAAGAATAATGAAGAAAGGTTTGCTGATACGCCGGCAGCAGACGTTTAGGCAAGACCATATAGGCAATGCGCAGGGAAGGCATAAGTGATTTTGAAAAAGTGCTGATGTAGATGACCCGATCACTCAGATCCATGCTTTGCAAAGCAGGAATCGGCCGGCTGGTGTAACGAAATTCACTGTCGTAATCATCTTCAATAATATAGCGTTCCGGTTTGGCTGAAGCCCAGTTGAGCAATTGCGCCCGTTTGGTGGCACTCAGAACAGAACCAGAGGGGAACTGGTGAGAAGGTGTCACATACGCGACATCGACATTAGAAGCTTCCAATTCACTGATATTGATGCCGTCGGGATCCAACTCAATAGGAATCGACTGCCGTTCATGATGGCTGAAAATACTGTGGGTCAGTGCATAGCCGGGATTCTCATAGCCATAGACCAGTTTTTTATCCAGCAGGCGAATCAGCAGCGGCAGAAGCTGTTCGGTCCCGGAACCGATGACGATCTGGTCCGCATCACAGACTACCCCTCGGGATTGATACAGATAACGGGCAATTTCCTGGCGCAGGGCATCGTCTCCTTGAGGGTGTCCGGACAATAACAATTCATGGTTGGATTCATCCAGGATGTCGCGCGCGAGTTTGCGCCAGGTGACAAATGGAAACGAGTGGGTATCGATGCTGCCAGAGTTGAAATCCACTTTGTAGGACGTGGCTTCTTTGATGACCGGCTCGTCGTGGGGAATATCCAAATAAGCGAGTTCTTCGACCGGTTGTGCGTAAAATCCTTTGCGGGGACGCGATTCAATAAACCCTTCTGCTACAAGCTGAGAGTAGGCAAGTTCGACAGTTGTTTGACTGATTTGCAGAAAATCCGCTAATTTCCGTTTGCTTGGCAATTTGGTATCGACATGTATGGTGCCATCAATAATGGCTTTTTTTATTTCCCGGTAAAGTTGCTTGTATAGCGGAATCGGTGACTGTTTTTGAAGCTGAAACATGAGCATGTCCATTTGGTTTCCTCCAACTGACCTTATTGAAATGAATAGAACTGAGTCTTTTTATATGGTCAAACTCTATTATACTGAATTTATCAACAAATAGGGGGAATTAGTAAATGAGCCAACATGGAACAGATCGCGTAAAAAGAGGAATGGCCGAAATGCAAAAAGGCGGAGTGATTATGGATGTGGTCAATGCGGAGCAGGCGCGCATTGCTGAAGCTGCAGGTGCCACCGCCGTTATGGCGCTCGAGCGTGTGCCGTCCGATATTCGCAGAGATGGTGGAGTGGCGCGCATGGCAGATCCACGTATTACAGAAGAAGTGATGAAAGCCGTATCGATTCCGGTCATGGCAAAAGCCCGCATTGGCCATATTGTGGAAGCGCGCATCCTGGAAGCGATGGGTGTCGATTATATCGATGAAAGTGAAGTATTGACGCCTGCAGATGAAGAGTTTCATTTATTGAAAAACCAATACACAGTGCCATTTGTCTGCGGCTGCCGGAATCTGGGCGAAGCGGCACGCCGAATTGGTGAAGGAGCTTCCATGCTGCGTACGAAAGGCGAACCGGGTACCGGCAATATTGTCGAAGCCGTCCGCCATTTGCGCCAGGTGAACGCGGAAGTACGGAAAGTAATCGCCATGAGTGAAGATGAATTGATGACAGAAGCCCGTAACTTAGGTGCTTCCTACGAATTCCTGAAAGAAGTGAAAAGCTTGGGCCGTTTGCCGGTGGTCAATTTTGCAGCTGGCGGAGTTGCGACACCGGCGGATGCGGCATTGATGATGGAACTCGGCGCAGACGGCGTATTCGTTGGATCCGGTATCTTCAAATCGGATAATCCCGAACGGTTTGCGCGTGCGATTGTCGAGGCGACTACCCATTACCAGGATTATAAATTGATTGCAGAGCTGTCAAAAGACTTGGGCATCGCCATGAAAGGCATTGAGATCTCAACAATTGCTGCGGGCGAACGCATGCAGGAGCGGGGCTGGTAGAGATGAAACGAGTCGGAGTCCTCGCTTTGCAGGGAGCGGTTCGGGAGCATCTTCAGTCGATCGAAGCTTGCGGAGCAGAAGCGGTTTCTGTAAAATGGCCAAAAGATCTTGAATCGCTGGATGCCTTGATTTTGCCGGGGGGTGAAAGTACGGCCATGCGCCGCTTGATCGATCGCTACGGATTAATGGAGCCGCTTCGGGATTTTGCTGAAACCGGTAAGCCGATGTTCGGCACGTGTGCGGGGTTGATTCTACTGGCTAAAACCGTAGTCGGCTCCAAGGAAGCGCATCTCGGCGTCATGGACGTGGCCGTTGAACGGAATTCATTCGGCCGGCAAGTGGACAGTTTTGAAGCGCCGCTTGAAATTAAAGGCATTTCGGGAGCTTTTGAAGCGGTCTTTATCCGCGCGCCGCATATTGTCCGTGCCGGATCGTCCACTGAAGTGTTATGTGTCCATGATGGGAAAATCGTCATGGCGAAAAATGGTCAGTTTCTGGGCTGTTCGTTCCATCCGGAATTGACCGAAGACCATCGCATCACGGAGTATTTTTTAAGTATGATTCCAAGCAAGTCAGACCTTCTCTTGCCAAATTAATCAATATATAGTAAAGTATGATTAATTTAAAAGACGAAACGTTGATGGGAAGTAGTAAAGCGAGTGTTTTTCCAAAGAGAGCCGGTGGTTGGTGCGAACCGGTGAAAAACGCGTTTGAATCCACCCCGGAGTTGCATGGCGAAAAAAGCCATTGCCGGTTTTAATGCCGTTATGTGATGAAGAGGATTGGCCTTATGCCGATCAATCAGGGTGGCAACGCGGGTAGCTCTCGTCCCTTTACCAAGGGATGGGGGCTATTTTTGTTGTCTTTTTTTATGTGATTATAAATTTTGAGGAGGAAACATTATGTTGGATATTCGTTTTGTACGTGCGAATTTTGAAGAGGTAAAAACCAAATTGGCCAAACGCGGAGAAGATATTTCTGTGCTGGATGATTTTGAAGGATTGGATGTAAAACGGCGAGAATTGATTGCGCAGACCGAAACTTTGAAGGCGGAGCGCAACGAGGCTTCCCAAAACATCGCCGCTATGAAACGGGCGAAAGAAAATGCGGACGATGCTATTGCGAAAATGCGTGAAGTCGGCGACAAGATCAAAGCCATTGATGAAGAATTGCGGAAAGTGGAGGAAAGCCTGAATTATATCATGATGCGTGTACCCAATATTCCGCATGACAGCGTTCCGTTCGGCGATTCTGAAGACGACAACGAAGAAATCCGCACGTGGGGCGACAAGCCGCAATTCGGATTTGACGTAAAGGCGCATTGGGATCTGGGCACCGATTTGAAGATCATCGATTTTGAACGTGCAGCCAAAGTGACAGGAAGCCGTTTTGTCTTTTACCGCGGGCTTGGTGCACGCCTGGAGCGCGCATTGATCAACTTCATGATGGACCTTCACCAGGAAGAGCATGGCTATGAAGAAATGCTGCCGCCGTATCTGGTCAACCGCGAAAGCTTGACGGGTACTGGCCAATTGCCGAAATTCGAAGAAGATGCCTTCCTGATCGAAAAAGAGGATTATTTCTTGATTCCGACCTCTGAAGTGCCGGTGACCAACTTCTACCGCGACGAAATTCTGACAGCGGATATGATGCCACAGGCCTTCGCTTCGTACAGCGCGAATTTCCGCTCTGAAGCGGGTTCTGCGGGTCGCGACACACGCGGGTTGATCAGACAGCATCAATTCAATAAAGTCGAGCTGGTGCGCTTTGTGAAGCCAGAGGATTCTTATGATGAGCTGGAGAAACTGACGGGCCATGCTGAGAAAGTCCTTCAGCTTTTAGGATTGCCATACCGCGTGCTGAAGATGTGCACAGCAGACCTTGGCTTTACAGCGGCCAAGAAATACGACATCGAAGTGTGGATTCCAAGCCAGGAGACATACCGGGAAATTTCTTCATGCAGTAATTTTGAAGATTTCCAGGCAAGACGCGCAAATATTAAATTCCGCCGGGAAGCAACCGGCAAACCGGAATTCGTCCATACCTTGAACGGCAGCGGACTGGCGATCGGCCGAACAGTCGCCGCTTTGCTTGAAAACTGCCAGCAGGAAGACGGATCCATCACAATTCCGGAAGTGCTGCAGCCTTATATGGGCGGCAAAACGGTAATCAAATAATAAAAAGGCTCAAAAGCAAATTTGCTTTTGAGCTTTTTATTTGGAGAAAAGGGTAAGGAGTAGATAAAGAGAAAGAGTGGAGGGAATTAGTTGATGGAAAACCTGAGCTTTCAATTTATAGAGACGAACGGCATCAATCTTCATGTTGCGGTGGCCGGACCTGCGGATGGACCTTTGGTCGTCTTGCTGCATGGCTTTCCGGAATTTTGGTTTGGCTGGAAAAATCAAATTCAGCCGCTCGCGGAAAAAGGCTACCGGGTAGTGGCGCCTGACCAGCGCGGTTATAATTTAAGCGACAAACCGAAAGGAATCGATAATTACACAGTCGATTACTTAAGGGATGATGTGATTGGCATCATCAAGCATTTCCAGAAAGAAACGGCCATTGTCATTGGGCATGACTGGGGCGGTGCAGTTGCCTGGCATCTGGCGGCCACCCGCCCGGAATACGTGGAAAAGCTGATTGTCCTGAACATTCCGCATCCCCAAGCCATGCCCCGGGTACTCAAAAAGAATCCGCTGCAGTGGATGAAGAGTTCCTATATCGCATTTTTCCAGTTGCCCAATCTGCCCGAAAAGGCTCTCGGTATGGGAGAGTTCAAAGCAATGCAGCAAAGCATCCAGCAATCCAGCAATCCGAATACGTTTTCGAAGCAGGAGATCGAGCAATACAAAACGGCATGGTCCCAATCCGATGCGCTGACAGCGATGCTCAATTGGTACCGGGCAATCCGCCGCGGCAGCTTCAGGCAAATCCCTGAGACCAAAATCAAGGTGCCAGTCAGGATCATCTGGGGCGTGGGTGACCAGTTCCTGTCCCCTATGCTGGCAAAAGAAAGCATGTCTTTTTGCGAAGAAGTCAATTTGGCATTTGTAGGTGAAGCGACTCATTGGATCCAGCATGAACAGCCGGAAATCGTCAACCGGCTGATCGATCAGTTTATCAGCGAATAAAAAGCGAAAAACCCTATAACTGGGTTTTTCGCTTTTGTTTTTTGACTTCCCGAAGATTCCGGAAAAACTGTGTCAGCAACTGTCCGCATTCCTCGGCGAGGACATTTTCGGTTACCTGGCATTGATGGTTAAAGCGGTCGTCGTTCAGCAGGCGATACAAGGAATCCACACTGCCAGCTTTGGCATCCCGTGCGCCGTAGACGACATGAGGAATCCGGGATTGCAGGATGGCCCCTGCGCACATCGGACAAGGCTCTAACGTAACGTAAATCTTGGTGTCTTCCAGCCGCCAGCTGCCCAGATGTTGGCAGGCTTCCTGAATAGCCAAAAGCTCGGCGTGTGTGACGGCATTTTGTGTCGTTTCCCGCAGGTTATGGGCGCGCGCTATCACTTGATCTTGATGGACGATTACGGCGCCGATCGGCACTTCTCCTTTGGCTCCCGCTTTTTCCGCTTCTTCAATTGCTAAGCCCATATAAAAATGATCTTTTTCCATTCCGTTCATGATGCATCGCTCCTTGTTTCTAGTGTAGCATTTTCGGACCTGTAAAAAGAGCGGAAAAATCCATACAGACAAAAATCATTGGAAAGCGTAAACTGGAGAAATGAGAAAGCAGGGAGTGATTCGAGGATGAAACAGCATAAAAAGGAAAAACCGCTGCATTTTACGGTACGCTTTATCTTTATTTTCATTGGCGCCACGATGGCAGCAGCTGCCATCGAATTATTCCTGGTCCCCAATTCGATTATTGACGGCGGGATTATCGGGATTTCATTGATATTGGACTATTTAACGGTGATTCCGTTTGGTATCTTGCTGGTGGTTATAAATTTGCCGTTTCTATATTTTGGCTATAAGCATATCGGCCGCAATTTTTTTATCTCATCTATTTTTGCCATCGTCGCGTTGGCGTTGATCGAAATTCCAATGCATCAGATTGAACCGTTTGTGGAAGATCCGCTTCTCGCTACTGTATTTGGCGGCCTGCTTCTCGGAGCGGGCGTCGGAATTGTCATCCGTAATGGGGGAGCACTTGATGGGACGGAGATCCTTGGGATTTTATTGACAAAGAAACTGCCGTTTTCGGTTGGCGAATTTGTCATGTTCTTCAATGTCTTCATCTTCGGTTGGGCTGCGTTTGTGCTGGGAATGGAACAGGCGATGTATTCGATATTGACCTATTATATCGCTTCCAAAACCATTGACGTGGTCATTCAAGGCTTGGATGACACCAAGGCAGTGCTGATCGTTTCGGAAGAATATGAAGAAATCGGTTCGGCCATCAACGACCGCCTGGGCCGCAGCTTCACAAAACTTCACGGCAAAGGGGGCTACCTCAACTCACCGAAAGATGTCATTTATGTCGTAGTCACCCGTCTGGAAATCACTAAGCTTAAGCAGATTGTGTCAGATATTGATTCCAAAGCCTTTTTGACCATTATGGCTACCCAGGAAGTCCATGGCGGTACGTTTAAAGCACCGATCCATTGATCAAACTGTCGATTTTTCGCTCTACTTTTAACCAGAGCTGTGTGTTAAAATAAATGGCATTGCAATTTACTTGAATCGAAAAAGGAGGACTTCGCATGCCGGTGCCATTCATTACGGTAGAAGGTCCGATTGGTGTAGGCAAGACCTCGCTGACCAAAGCGCTCGCCAATCAAAATCAATTTCAGCTGTTAAAAGAGATTGTTGACGAAAATCCGTTTTTAAATAAATTCTACGAAGATATAGAAGAGTGGAGCTTCCAGACAGAGATGTTCTTCTTGTGCAACCGCTACAAGCAATTGGCAGATATTCAGAAAAAGTTCATTTCAAAGCAGGAACCAGTGGTAGCGGATTATCATATTTTTAAAAATCTCATCTTTGCGAAGCGTACATTACCGGAAGCCGAGTACGCTAAATATGAAGCTATCTACAAAATCCTGACGGTGGATATGCCGAAACCGAATATGGTCATTTATCTGCATGCCAGCCTGGATACATTGATGAAGCGCATCAAATTGCGCGGCCGTGAATTCGAGCAAATGATCACACCGGAATACATGGAGCAATTGGCAGCGGATTACCACGAGTTCATCGAACGCTTTGAGCGCGAGCATCCGGAAATCCCTGTGCTGCGTTTTAATGGTGATGAAATCGATTTTGTCCAAAATGGCGGCGATCTTCAGCTGATCCTGGACAAGGTGGATGGAACTTTACAAAAGAGGAGTTTGACCCTATGAATTTACGAGAAAAATACGGCATTCCACAGAATGCGGTAATTACAATAGCCGGCACAGTGGGTGTGGGGAAATCTACGATGACAAAAGCGTTGGCGGATGCCTTGCAGTTCCGCACATCGTTTGAAAACGTCGATACCAATCCGTATCTGGACCTGTTTTATGATGATTTTGAGAAATGGAGCTTCCATTTGCAGATCTACTTCCTGGCTGAACGCTTTAAAGAACAGAAGCGGATGTTCGAGTACGGCGGCGGATTTATCCAGGACCGTTCGATTTACGAAGATACCGGCATCTTTGCGAAAATGCATTGGGATAAAGGCACGATGAATAACGTGGATTACGAAACTTATACCAATCTGTTTGAAGCGATGGTTATGACCCCTTATTTCCCGCACCCGGATTTATTGATTTACCTCGAAGGTTCGATTGATGACATCCTGTCCCGCATTCAGGAACGCGGGCGGGCAATGGAGCAGCAAACACCAGTAGATTACTGGCTGGAAATGCACCAGCGCTATGAAAGCTGGATCAATTCCTTTAACGGCTGTCCGGTATTGCGTTTGAACATCAATGATTATGACTTGATGAACGACCCGGATTGTTCTGAGCAGATCGTGGAACGCATTGGTGGATTCATGCAGCAAACGTCCATTCTACGCAAATAAAGAAACCCTTGAGCAGCGCTGCTCAAGGGTTTCTTTATTATTTCCCGGGAAATATAGAAAAAGGCATGAAAAAACCGGAAGGCCAGAGCCTTCCGGTAATCTATATCGAAATAATCGGACATACAATTGTTAAGAAGAATTCATTACTTGCGTAACAGATCCAATCTCAGATTTATATGCACGTGTAAATTTAAAAAATGGAGGAGGAAGAGGGATTCGAACCCCCGCGGGATTTGACTCCCCTGTCGGTTTTCAAGACCGATCCCTTCAGCCAAACTTGGGTATTCCTCCGTATTGGACATGAACTAATTTATCACGGATGAATAATGGCTGTCAACAGTTTTTCGCTTTTTTTTTTAAAAAATGATGAAAACCAACTATTATAAATTGAACTAATGATCTTCACCCTTTGGTATTCCAAAAACCCGATGCTCCTGCATTGCTGCGCTATTCCCTTGAGGGTCTTCGCTGATCTACTCGAACTTTTTTATGGATAAAGCGGGAAAACACAGGTTCGCTTCAAATTCATAATATCTCTTAGCGCCGGCGCAATCGTCCATTGTCTACCTACAGCGGCCGAAACGCTGTGTAAAAGCGGTTTCTTTAGTTCAACTTATATAGCCCCAAAAACTGCTTGATCAAAAAGAAATTGTCGTTTAAGAAGGTTACTGATTGATTTTTTGGCGATTAATATCGTATACTAGTAAATGCCGTGCTAGGTGGGAAGATAGCGGTGTCCTGTAACCTGCAATCCGCTTTAGCAGGACTGAATTCCTTTCTGAGGCTGTTTGTATGTAAGGTCTGCCTCTTGCACGTAGTGTTGACATCTGGGTCCTGCGCAATGGAATCCCATGAACCATGTCAGGTCCGGAAGGAAGCAGCATTAAGTGGAACATTCCATGTGCCGCGGGATCGCCTAGATCGAGCCAGCGACAAGGGTAACGCTTATGTACAGCAGTCGAAGAAAGGTGCACGGCAATAATATGTAAATTCAAACCTGTCCGCTCTTGCAGCGGACAGGTTTTTTATTGTTCTATTCGCGGAATCGTCACGCGGGGATCGGGGAAATCATTCAGAAGGATCCGTCTTTTATGATATAATAACAGGACGAAAAACAGATTAGTTAAAAGGAGAGAACAAGTTGGCGTATCAAGCTTTTTACCGTGTTTACAGACCCCAGTCCTTTTCAGAGATGACAGGTCAGATGCATGTCAAACAAACCCTTCAAAACGCTCTCCTTCACAATAAGACAACACATGCTTATTTGTTCTCAGGGCCGAGAGGGACAGGAAAGACCAGTGCGGCTAAGATATTTGCCAAAGCATTGAATTGCGTGGAGGCTCCCACAGCAGAACCTTGCAATGAATGTGCTTCCTGCAAGAGCATCAACGAAGGATCCAACACTGATGTCATAGAATTTGATGCAGCTTCCAACTCACGAGTAGAAGAGATGCGGGAGATTATTGAAAAAGTCCGGTTTTCACCGGCGAACTCACGCTTTAAAATCTACATCATTGATGAAGTGCATATGCTGTCAAACAGTGCCTTCAATGCGCTGTTGAAAACATTGGAAGAGCCGCCGGAACATGTGGTCTTCATTTTGGCGACAACAGAGCCGCATAAACTGCCACTGACGATCATTTCACGCTGCCAGCGATTTGATTTTAAATCACATACGCAAGTGGATATTGTGTCGCGGATGGTGGAAGTGTTGACCGATGCACAGATTCCTTACAACGAACAGGTACTCAAAATAATTGCGCAGGCTGCAGCGGGCGGTATGCGTGATGCACTCAGCCTATTGGATCAGGTCGTATCCTTCAGCGGCGATGAAATGACCGTCGAAGATGCCTTGCTTGTCACGGGGTCAATCAGCCAGGATATGTTCTATGGCATTGCGGAAGCACTGCTTGCCAAAGACATCGGGCAGTCATTGACGCTGCTGGAACAATTGGTGCGGGATGGCAAAGATCCTGTCCGGCTGGTTGAGGATTTCATTACCTTCTTCCGGGATCTGCTGTTGATCCAAACGGCGCCTGACCTTCACGATATGTTGGAGTTGGCGACGCATGAACCGCGCTTTGAAGAATTGGCCAATCGATTCGAGCCGGCCACGCTTTACACGTGGATTGATATTTTATCTAAAACCCAGCAGGAAATGCGGTTTTCCAACCATACAAAAATATACATGGAAACGGCTTTGCTGAAGATGGCACAGGCAGATGTACCGGTCCAAAGTACAGCTTCTGCCGTATCGCCTGAGCTCGAAGCGAAAGTTATCCAACTGGAAAATTTGGTGCGTGAATTGCAGCAACAGGTGAAAAACGGTGCAGGCAACGGTGCGGCAGCGGTGCCTGCTGAACAGAAAAAACGCCAGCGTGCGCAGAGTGCCTTTAAAATACCGACGGGACGCATACAGGACGTCTTGAAAAACGCGACCAAGGTGGACATTCAAGCCATCAAAACCAATTGGGCGACAGTGATGAGCCAATTGCAGCGGTCGCATTCGGCTTTATTGAATGATGCAGAGCCAGTAGCGGCATCGGCGGATGCATTTGTGTTAAAATTCAAGTATGATATTCATTGCCAGATGGCTTCTGAAAACCAGACGTTTGCTGCAACCTTCAGCCAATTATTGGAGCAGTATGCAGGCAAAGCTTATACGCCGGTTTTTGTACCGGACGCCAGTTGGCTGAAAATCCGTGAAGAGTTTATCAAAAAGAGCGGATCGAAGGCAGGCACTGAAGAAAAACAGTCAGAGACTGAAGAAGAAAATCCGTTTTCGGGTGAAGGGGCTGTAGCGGAAGAAGATCCGGTCGTCTCAGAAGCCGAGCGTCTTTTCGGAAAAGACTTTGTCGAGGTTCATGACGATTAAAATGAAAATTCTAAGGAGGAACTAATTATGCGCGGTGGAGGAAATATGCAAGGCATGATGAAGCAGATGCAAAAAATGCAAAAAGAGATGGCGGTTGCCCAAGAAGAGCTAGGAACATTGAAGTTCGAGGGAACAGCTGGCGGCGGTATGGTTAAAGTTACTGTATCCGGCCATAAAGAAGTGTTGGATGTTGTATTGGATCCTACTGTAGTAGATCCAGAAGACGTTGAAATGCTGCAGGATCTTTTGATTGTAGCTACAAACGAAGCGTTCAAAAAAGCGGATGAACATGCGAATTCCACAATGGGGAAATTCACGAAGGGCCTAAATCTCCCGGGCATGTTCTAGGAGGTAAACCAGATGCATTATCCAGAACCCATTTCGAAATTAATGGAGAGTTTTATGAAATTGCCAGGAATC
Organism: Planococcus sp. BI3; assembly: GCF_056680115.1. Lineage (NCBI taxonomy): Bacteria > Bacillati > Bacillota > Bacilli > Caryophanales > Caryophanaceae > Planococcus > Planococcus sp. BI3. Next base: position 2,634,868 of record NZ_CM155266.1, on the reverse strand, counting down.
GGGCCGAAAACAGCGGCCCGGCTGGCATTTTTTGTGCTTGGCATGAAGGAAGATACAGTGCTTGATTTTGCTAAAGCGTTGGTGGATGCAAAACGAAATTTAAGTTTCTGTTCAGTATGCGGCCATATCACCGATGTGGATCCTTGTCATATTTGTCAGGACCAACAGCGCGACCGGACGACGATCTGTGTGGTCCAGGATCCGAAAGACGTCATTGCCATGGAGAAGATGCGCGATTACAAAGGCTTGTACCACGTCCTGCAGGGAGCCATTTCTCCAATGGATGGCGTTGGCCCAGAAGACATCAACGTTCCGTCGCTATTGAAGCGCCTTCAGGACGAAGAGGTCGAGGAACTGATCCTGGCGACCAATCCGACTATCGAAGGAGAAGCGACGGCGATGTATATTTCCCGCCTCGTAAGGCCTTCAGGAATCAAAACTACAAGGATTGCCCATGGGCTTCCGGTAGGTGGCGATCTGGAGTATGCGGACGAAGTGACTTTATCGAAAGCGCTGGAAGGCCGTCGCGAGCTTAAATAGAAGCAGAATGGAAATAGGCTGTATGCTTCTAGGAAAATGGTAAATATTCTGATTTATTATGTTTTGCATATAATAGTCTAGAGGGTAATATAGATCAGTAGAGAAAAGAAGAAGGACGGGAAAGGAAAAGGGAGTAAAGTGAAATGGCTTTACAGAGCGGTTTTTCTTAGTTCCTTTTTCAAACTCCTTCTATATAATGAAAAGAGAATTCCATAAGGAATGTTTTATGAATATAATTTTATTTACCAAAAGTGTTGACAGTCTGGCGAATATGCTTTAGTATCATAGGAGTCGTAAAGAACGACGCAAACAACTTAAACAACGCAAACAACTTGAACCTTGAAAACTGAACAGCAAAACGTCAACAAACAGCAACGGCCGCGCAAAACGGCCCGCGCAAACCTACTGATCAGCTTATGCAGATCAAAGCGAACCGTGCGTCTAACGACCACGGTACGCCAGCAAGTCAAAGAGCAGTCAAATGTTCTCTATAATGGAGAGTTTGATCCTGGCTCAGGACGAACGCTGGCGGCGTGCCTAATACATGCAAGTCGAGCGGAACCATTGGAGCTTGCTCCATTTGGTTCAGCGGCGGACGGGTGAGTAACACGTGGGCAACCTGCCCTGCAGATCGGGATAACTCCGGGAAACCGGTGCTAATACCGAATAGTTTGCGGCCTCTCCTGAGGCTGCACGGAAAGACGGTTTCGGCTGTCACTGCAGGATGGGCCCGCGGCGCATTAGCTAGTTGGTGGGGTAATGGCCCACCAAGGCGACGATGCGTAGCCGACCTGAGAGGGTGATCGGCCACACTGGGACTGAGACACGGCCCAGACTCCTACGGGAGGCAGCAGTAGGGAATCTTCCGCAATGGACGAAAGTCTGACGGAGCAACGCCGCGTGAGTGACGAAGGTTTTCGGATCGTAAAACTCTGTTGTGAGGGAAGAACACGTGCCAACTAACTACTGGCATTTTGACGGTACCTCACCAGAAAGCCACGGCTAACTACGTGCCAGCAGCCGCGGTAATACGTAGGTGGCAAGCGTTGTCCGGAATTATTGGGCGTAAAGCGCGCGCAGGCGGTCCTTTAAGTCTGATGTGAAAGCCCACGGCTCAACCGTGGAGGGTCATTGGAAACTGGAGGACTTGAGTGCAGAAGAGGAAAGTGGAATTCCATGTGTAGCGGTGAAATGCGTAGAGATGTGGAGGAACACCAGTGGCGAAGGCGACTTTCTGGTCTGTAACTGACGCTGAGGCGCGAAAGCGTGGGGAGCAAACAGGATTAGATACCCTGGTAGTCCACGCCGTAAACGATGAGTGCTAAGTGTTAGGGGGTTTCCGCCCCTTAGTGCTGCAGCTAACGCATTAAGCACTCCGCCTGGGGAGTACGGCCGCAAGGCTGAAACTCAAAGGAATTGACGGGGGCCCGCACAAGCGGTGGAGCATGTGGTTTAATTCGAAGCAACGCGAAGAACCTTACCAGGTCTTGACATCCCGCTGCCCGGTGTAGAGATACGCCTTTCCCTTCGGGGACAGCGGTGACAGGTGGTGCATGGTTGTCGTCAGCTCGTGTCGTGAGATGTTGGGTTAAGTCCCGCAACGAGCGCAACCCTTGATCTTAGTTGCCAGCATTCAGTTGGGCACTCTAAGGTGACTGCCGGTGACAAACCGGAGGAAGGTGGGGATGACGTCAAATCATCATGCCCCTTATGACCTGGGCTACACACGTGCTACAATGGACGGTACAAAGGGCTGCCAACCCGCGAGGGGGAGCCAATCCCAGAAAACCGTTCTCAGTTCGGATTGCAGGCTGCAACTCGCCTGCATGAAGCCGGAATCGCTAGTAATCGTGGATCAGCATGCCACGGTGAATACGTTCCCGGGCCTTGTACACACCGCCCGTCACACCACGAGAGTTTGTAACACCCGAAGTCGGTGAGGTAACCACTTGTGGAGCCAGCCGCCGAAGGTGGGACGGATGATTGGGGTGAAGTCGTAACAAGGTAGCCGTATCGGAAGGTGCGGCTGGATCACCTCCTTTCTAAGGATAAATTCGGAACCGGGTTTCCCGGGGTTGACGTTTTGCGTTCAGTTTTGAAGGTTCACCTTCAGGCGGCAACGCCTTTTTGTGATTCTTTCAACACTTGTTCTTTGAAAACTGGATAAAACGACATTGAAACATATATGCAAGCAATTCATGTACGCGTGGCTTTCGAGCCACAACTTTTTAATTGACCATTGGTTAAGTTAGAAAGGGCGCACGGTGGATGCCTTGGCACTAGGAGCCGAAGAAGGACGGCACTAACACCGATATGCTTCGGGGAGCTGTAAGTGAGCTGTGATCCGGAGATTTCCGAATGGGGGAACCCGCTGCCTTTAATCGGGCAGTATCCATGTGTGAATTGATAGCACATGAGAAGGCAGACCCAGGGAACTGAAACATCTAAGTACCTGGAGGAAGAGAAAGCAAATGCGATTCCCTGAGTAGCGGCGAGCGAAACGGGATCAGCCCAAACCAAGAGGCTTGCCTCTTGGGGTTGTAGGACACTCTATACGGAGTTACAAAAGGAAGGATTAGGCGAAGCGACCTGGAACGGTCCGCCGCAGCGGGTAACAGCCCCGTAGCCGAAAACCCTTCCCCTCCAGAGTGGATCCTGAGTACGGCGGAACACGTGAAATTCCGTCGGAATCCGGGAGGACCATCTCCCAAGGCTAAATACTTCCTAGTGACCGATAGTGAACCAGTACCGTGAGGGAAAGGTGAAAAGCACCCCGGAAGGGGAGTGAAATAGATCCTGAAACCGTGTGCCTACAAGTAGTCAAAGCCCGTTAATGGGTGATGGCGTGCCTTTTGTAGAATGAACCGGCGAGTTACGATTGCATGCAAGGTTAAGCTGAGAAGGCGGAGCCGCAGCGAAAGCGAGTCTGAATAGGGCGCCAGAGTATGCAGTTGTAGACCCGAAACCAGGTGATCTACCCATGTCCAGGGTGAAGGTAAGGTAACACTTACTGGAGGCCCGAACCCACGCACGTTGAAAAGTGCGGGGATGAGGTGTGGGTAGCGGAGAAATTCCAATCGAACCTGGAGATAGCTGGTTCTCTCCGAAATAGCTTTAGGGCTAGCCTCAAGATTGAGAATCCTGGAGGTAGAGCACTGTTTGGACTAGGGGCCCATCCCGGGTTACCGAATTCAGACAAACTCCGAATGCCAGTGATTTATGCTTGGGAGTCAGACTGCGAGTGATAAGATCCGTAGTCAAGAGGGAAACAGCCCAGACCACCAGCTAAGGTCCCCAAATATCCGTTAAGTGGAAAAGGATGTGGCGTTGCTTAGACAACCAGGATGTTGGCTTAGAAGCAGCCATCATTTAAAGAGTGCGTAATAGCTCACTGGTCGAGTGACACTGCGCCGAAAATGTACCGGGGCTAAACGGATTACCGAAGCTGTGGATGGACATCGTAGATGTCCGTGGTAGGAGAGCGTTCTAAGGGCGTTGAAGTCAGACCGCAAGGACTGGTGGAGCGCTTAGAAGTGAGAATGCCGGTATGAGTAACGAAAGACGGGTGAGAATCCCGTCCACCGAATGCCCAAGGTTTCCTGAGGAAGGCTCGTCCGCTCAGGGTTAGTCGGGACCTAAGTCGAGGCCGATAGGCGTAGACGATGGACAACAGGTTGATATTCCTGTACCACCTCCCCGCCGTTTGAGCAATGGGGGGACGCAGAAGGATAAGGAGAGCGTGCCGTTGGTTGTGCACGTCCAAGCAGTGAGGCGTGGAATGAGGCAAATCCCATTCCTGATACGTTGAGCTGTGATGGCGAGAGGCCTAGCCTCGGAGTCCCTGATTTCACACTGCCAAGAAAAGCCTCTAGCGAGGCGGGAGGTGCCCGTACCGCAAACCGACACAGGTAGGCGAGAAGAGAATTCTAAGGTGAGCGAGTGAACTCTCGTTAAGGAACTCGGCAAAATGACCCCGTAACTTCGGGAGAAGGGGTGCTCTGGTAGGGTGTATAGCCCGAGAGAGCCGCAGTGAATAGGCCCAGGCGACTGTTTAGCAAAAACACAGGTCTCTGCAAAACCGTAAGGTGACGTATAGGGGCTGACGCCTGCCCGGTGCTGGAAGGTTAAGGGGAGTGCTTAGCGCAAGCGAAGGTGCGAACTGAAGCCCCAGTAAACGGCGGCCGTAACTATAACGGTCCTAAGGTAGCGAAATTCCTTGTCGGGTAAGTTCCGACCCGCACGAAAGGCGTAACGATCTGGGCACTGTCTCAACGAGAGACTCGGTGAAATTATAGTACCTGTGAAGATGCAGGTTACCCGCGACAGGACGGAAAGACCCCGTGGAGCTTTACTGTAGCCTGATATTGAATTTTGGTGCAACTTGTACAGGATAGGTAGGAGCCTTTGAGCCCGGAGCGCCAGCTTCGGGGGAGGCGTCAGTGGGATACTACCCTGGTTGTATTGAAATTCTAACCCACACCCCTGATCGGGGTGGGAGACAGTGTCAGGCGGGCAGTTTGACTGGGGCGGTCGCCTCCTAAAGAGTAACGGAGGCGCCCAAAGGTTCCCTCAGAATGGTTGGAAATCATTCGCAGAGTGTAAAGGCAGAAGGGAGCTTGACTGCGAGACGTACAGGTCGAGCAGGGTCGAAAGACGGGCTTAGTGATCCGGTGGTTCCGCATGGAAGGGCCATCGCTCAACGGATAAAAGCTACCCCGGGGATAACAGGCTTATCTCCCCCAAGAGTCCACATCGACGGGGAGGTTTGGCACCTCGATGTCGGCTCATCGCATCCTGGGGCTGTAGTCGGTCCCAAGGGTTGGGCTGTTCGCCCATTAAAGCGGTACGCGAGCTGGGTTCAGAACGTCGTGAGACAGTTCGGTCCCTATCCGTCGCGGGCGCAGGAAATTTGAGAGGAGCTGTCCTTAGTACGAGAGGACCGGGATGGACACACCGCTGGTGTACCAGTTGTTCTGCCAAGGGCATCGCTGGGTAGCTATGTGTGGCCGGGATAAGTGCTGAAAGCATCTAAGCACGAAGCCCCCCTCAAGATGAGATTTCCCATTGCGCAAGCAAGTAAGATCCCTCAAAGACGATGAGGTAGATAGGTTCGAGGTGGAAGCGTGGCGACACGTGCAGCTGACGAATACTAATCGATCGAGGACTTAACCAAACAACCGTACGGATTCTTGCATGGAATCAATGTCGTGTATCCAGTTTTGAGCGAACAAGCTCAAGCAAAAAATAGTCCAGTGATGATGGCAAAGAGGCCACACCCGTTCCCATCCCGAACACGGCAGTTAAGCTCTTTTGCGCCGATGGTAGTTGGGGGTCTCCCCCTGTGAGAGTAGGACGTCGCTGGTCTGTTTTATCTTTTTTATACAAATAATTCTTTTGAGTGAACAAGCACTCAACCAAATAGTCTAGTGATGATGGCAAAGAGGCCACACCCGTTCCCATCCCGAACACGGCAGTTAAGCTCTTTTGCGCTGATGGTAGTTGGGGGTCTCCCCCTGTGAGAGTAAGACGTCGCTGGGCACATGAAAAAAAGTCGTTACCGATTCCGGTAACGGCTTTTTTGGTGTGGAAAAATCAATGGAATAACTTGCACCGAGATCTTTCAGGTTCAGTTCTGCTGCTCTAGGCCGAAGTTGCTATAATGGAAGGAATCAATGAATGTGAGGATGAAAATTTATGACGCAACGACGTCCGATTGTGGATGCATTAATACAATTTCAAAACAGGCAGCCCATTTCTTTTCATGTACCAGGGCATAAGCACGGCATTCTGTCAGGATTGCCGAAAGAAATTCAGTCGGCACTACATTACGATTTGACGGAACTCACGGGTTTGGATGATCTTCATTATCCGGAAGAAGCAATTAAAGATGCACAGCTTCTATTGGCGGAAGCTTACGGCGCGAAAAGGAGCTTTTTATTGGTCAATGGTTCGACTGTGGGAAATCTGGCGATGATTCATGCAGCTTGTAAAGAAGGGGATGCAGTCATAGTTCAGCGCAATTCCCATAAGTCGATTTTCCATGCATTGGAGCTTGCGCGCGTACGCCCTGTTTACGTTTCACCGAAATGGGATGAGGAATCCATGACAGCAGCGGCGGTGTCTCTGAAGGCAATAGAAGCGGCAATAGAGGCATATCCGGAAGCTAAAGCAGTAGTGCTGACTTATCCCAATTATTATGGGATGGCAGCCAATGAACTGGCTGCCATCATTGCTGTATGCCACGAAAATGAGATGGCAGTTTTGGTGGATGAAGCGCATGGAGCCCATTTCCAGATAGGCTCTCCGTTTCCGGTGTCATCTTTGGCTCTGGGTGCAGATGTAGTGGTACAGTCAGCGCATAAGACTTTGCCGGCGATGACAATGGGGTCGTTTCTGCACGTAGGCAGTGAACGCGTGGATGTTAAAAAAATCCGGAAATACTTGCAGATGTTTCAATCGAGCAGTCCGTCTTATTTGATCTTGGCCTCTTTGGATGATGCACGGTCTTATCTTCAAAATTATTCACAGCCCGATATTCGGACATTCATTGAAAAGCGTGACCGTTTTCTCAGCAGCCTGCGGATGATTCCGCATTTGAATGTCGTGGAATCCGATGACCCGCTGAAAATTATGCTGAGGGTGGATCATCATAGCGGTTATCAGCTAAAGCGGATGTTGGAGCAAGTGGGAGTTGAAGTTGAACTGGCGGATCTTTTTCAAGTGTTGTTGATCTTGCCACTATTGAAGCAATGGCATGCGTATCCGTTTGCCGAAATCCGCAGCCGCTTGAAAGAGGCGGTCGCGATGCTTGAAGGGGAGACGAGAAAAGACATGAAGCTTCAAGTAAAAAGAACTTCAGAGGTGACAGTGCCTGAGTTGTCTTTTGAAGAAATCGATTTGTCAGATCACGAATGGGTTTCTTATACCCAGGTTATTGGACGGATTGCGGCTGGGATGGTGATTCCTTATCCGCCCGGCATTCCGCTTGTGGTGGCTGGTGAGAAATGGACGTTGGCCAAAGTGGAAGAGTTGATGAATTACCTTGCCTCAGATGCGCAGATCCAAGGGGACCACCGGCTGGAGTCCAAGCAGTTGCCGGTACTTCCACAGACAGCACCATAGAATAAGTAACGGATAAAGAGGGTATACTGAAACATCATTATAATGGAACAGAATGTGGGGGATTTTCATGGATCAGGAAAAGTATGCAATTATTGATATCGGGTCGAACACCATCCGGCTTGTCATCTATACACGGGATAAGAGTGGGCGTTTTACTGAAAGTGAGAACGTTAAGGCAGTGGCTCGTCTCCGTAATTATTTGAACAAGGATAATGTTTTGGAACAGGACGGCATTGATATACTCGTCAAGACATTAAAGAGTTTCCAGGAAGTCACCCGCCATCATCAGCTGAAGGATATTAAATGCGTCGCCACGGCTGCTGTACGCCAAGCAGAAAATCAGGATGATATTATGTCAGCGGTAGAGAAAGAGACGGATTTTACCATTCGCATCCTTTCCGAATTTGAAGAAGCGAACTATGGTTATCTGGCAGTGGTCAATTCGACGCCATTCACCAGCGGCATCACGGTCGATATTGGGGGTGGCAGTACAGAAATTACGTATTTCAACAATCGCCAGCTGATTTTTTTCTATAGTTTTCCTTTCGGAGCATTATCTTTGAAACAGCAATTTATCGAAGGTGACACGCCGACAAAGGGGGAATTGCGCGAGTTGCGGTTATTTTTGAAAGAGCAATTCAATCAGTTGGAATGGCTGGCCGATAAGCGCCTGCCATTGATCGGCATCGGGGGAAGCGCGCGGAACATGGCTCAGGTCCATCAGGAGCATGTTGAATATCCATTGTCAGGAGTCCATCAATACATGATGAGCAGGAATGATGTAGAAGAGATCGATGATTTGTTGAAATCCCTGGAGTTCTCGGAGCTTCAGCGGCTTGAAGGTTTGTCGAAGGACCGGGCGGATATCATCATTCCAGCAGTTGAGGTGTTTCACTACTTGATGGAATTGATTGATACGAAGGAATTTGCACTCAGCAGAAAAGGCTTGAGAGATGGTGTTTTTTATGAAGAGACGACCAAGGATTTTGATTTAGCGGTATTTCCTAATGTCGTGGAAGAAAGTTTTCATGAACTGGCCATCGATTATGACATCAATTTGACCCATGCGTTCCATGTCACCAACAGTGCATTGCTGATTTCAAAAAAATTGGAAGAGGCCGGATTGCTGTCCCTGGAAGAACAGGATTATAAGCGCCTCAAGCTGAGCAGTGCCCTTTATAATTTAGGGAGCTATATTGATTCCGAATCCAGCCACCAGCATACCTTCTATTTATTGGGCAACCGGACGATAGATGGGCTGCTGCATAAAGAACGGGTTATTGTTGCATTGATGGCTTCATTTAAGAATAAGGAAGTGTTCAAACGCAACGTCAATCTTTATGAAGATTGGTTCAATAAAGAAGAGTTGGCGAAATATAGTTTGCTTGGAGCCATTATTAAGCTGGCGTACAGTTTGAATGCTACAAAGCGGGACATTGTAGAAAATATTGAATTGGAAGAGAAAGGCGATAAGCTTATTTTTTCTGTTCAATGCCGTGAAGACTGGAAGCCGGAACAATATCAGGTGGAAAAACAGAAAAAGCATTTGGAAAAACAGCTAAAGAAAACAATTGATTTTAAATTTTACAAATAATTTACATTGCGAAGGCAATATTCCACTCTTTTAAAAGGGGGATAATGGTACGATAAAGAGAAACTTCACTCTGTAGGGGATGGATCGTCTCTGCCGACTGTTAGTTGATCCAATCGGACTTTTGCTGTCAGTGGATCTCCACTTGTAAAAGCGGAAGCTTGACTTGCCGTTAAAGTGGGAGAAAAGAATGGATTATAAGTAAAAGGTGGAGTCTAAATTGGAGACAGTGAAAAAGAAGAATGTAGAACTCAGGGATCCTGCGTATTACAATAACCGTGAATTGAGTTGGCTCGCTTTTAATGAACGGGTTCTTCAGGAAGCCCTTGATAAACGAAACCCTCTGCTGGAGCGGTTTAAGTTTTTGTCGATTTTCAGTTCCAATCTGGATGAGTTTTTTATGGTGCGTGTGGCGGGGCTGCAGGATCAGGTGAAAGTCGGGTTTACAAAACCTGAAAATAAGGCTGGTATGACGCCAAAGCAACAATTAAATGAAATTGCCATAAAGACACATCATTTGGTGGATTTGCAGTATGAGGCTTTGCAGAAAAATTTACTGCCGAAACTTCAAAAAGAAAATGTGGAATTTGTAAAGATGGCCGACTTGAGTGCGGATCAATTGGATGTTATGGAGAAGCATTTTGAAGACCATATTTTTCCTGTCCTGACGCCTATGGCGATAGACGCGTACCGGCCTTTTCCAATGCTGCTGAATAAAAGCATCAATTTAGCGGTGGTACTGGAAGATGAAGAGGACAAGGTGGAAGAGGGGCAAAAAATTGCCATCGTCCAGGTTCCTTCTGTGCTAGAGCGGTTTGTCCGTCTGGAGTCGAAAAAAGGCAGCCAAAAGCTGATTTTATTGGAAGATGTTATCAGCTTTTTTATTCGTAAGCTTTTTCATGGTTTCAAGGTGATTTCGGTGTCTGTGTTCCGGATTACACGCAATGCCGACATGACAATCCACGAGGAAGGCGCACGCGACTTGTTGAAGGAAATTGAAGAAGAGCTCCGGAAGCGGAAGTGGGGAGCGGCTGTCCGCCTGGAAATCCAACAGCCTGGATTTGATCCGGCTATTTTGGATTATTTGACCGAAGAGCTGGAGGTCCATAAAAAAGACGTTTATACAATCGAGGGATTTTTGGATCTGACGGTCTTTTTCAACTTTTATAAAAAGATGGCGCCGATTTGGGAGCATCTGGTCTTTGAAGGAAAAGTATCGCAACTGCCTAACGGTATGGAGACGGGCAAGCAGATTTTCCAAAAGGTCAGTGAGCAGGATATTTTCCTTCACCATCCATACGAATCATTTGAACCGGTTGTCCAGTTTATCTCAGAAGCAGCGGATGACCCGGATGTACTGGCCATCAAACAGACGCTTTACCGAGTCAGTGGGGATTCTCCTGTTATCAAAGCCTTGAAAAGAGCGGCAGAAAATGGCAAGCAGGTAACGGTGCTGGTGGAATTAAAGGCCCGTTTCGATGAAGAAAACAATGTACAATGGGCAAAAGAGCTGGAGAAGGCCGGATGCCATGTGATTTATGGGATGACCCACCTGAAGACGCACAGCAAAATCACTTTGGTGGTGCGAAAAAAAGAAGACAAGATTGAACGCTTTGTTCATTTGGGAACGGGCAATTACAATGACCAAACAGCTAAAATCTATACGGATATGAGTTTATTCACTTCCAAAAGGGAGTTTGGCATCGATGCCACTAACTTTTTCAATTACTTGAGCGGTTATACCGAAAAGCCGGAGTTCCATTATCTGTCGGTGGCGCCTTTTACCATCCGCACCGATATCATTGACTTGATCGATGCCGAAATCCGTTTTCAGAAAAAGAATGGCAATGGCCGGATCGTTGCAAAAATGAACTCACTGACGGATAAAATCATCATTATGAAATTGTATGAAGCATCGAATGCAGGAGTAAAAGTGGATTTGATTGTCAGAGGGATTTGTTGCTTGCGCCCGGGAATTGCAGGCGTCAGTGAAAACATCCAAGTGCGAAGTATTGTTGGCAGCCTGCTGGAGCATAGCCGTGTTTATTTCTTTCATCATAATGGCAAAGGCAAGACCTTCCTGTCTTCCGCGGATATGATGACCCGGAATTTAAATAACCGGATTGAAATCCTGTTTCCGATTGTCGATGAAGCTATTAAAGAACAGGTTAAGAGCATATTGGAACTGGGGCTTGCCGATAATGTCAAAGCGAGACAGCAGGATGCAACGGGAGTTTACCATTATGTGCCACGCGAAAATGATGAGCCGGCAATAGACAGCCAAATGGAGTTGTACCGAAGGGCCTATCAGGTGGCGGAAGATGAAGAATAACAAGAGAGCCGTTCATTTCCACAGGGGAAGGAACGGTTTTTTTACAGGTCACTGTAAAATATGGCCAGTTTCGTGTATAGTATAAAGAGTTTGAAACAGCAGAATATGATTAATTTCATGGAATAAGGTGAGCGGTAAAATGAGTTATTTGATCAATCTGGAAGGCGGCGAAGGATCGGGCAAGTCGACGGTTCTGAAAATGCTGGCAGATGCACTGGAGAAAAAAGGATTTTCCGTTGTTTGCACGAGAGAGCCGGGCGGCATCGACATCGCCGAACAAATCCGCAGCGTGATTTTGGACCGGGAAAACACAGCAATGGATGCGCGAACAGAAGCTTTGTTGTATGCAGCAGCCAGAAGACAGCATTTGGTTGAGAAGATCATTCCGGCACTTGAAGCTGGGAACATCGTCTTATGCGACCGTTATATTGATTCCAGCCTGGCTTATCAAGGATATGCACGAGGGCTTGGGATGGAAGAGATTTTCGCCATCAATAAATTCGCCATCGATGATTATATGCCGGATCTGACCCTTTATTTCGACGTTAATCCGAAGGTTGGATTGGCACGGATTGAAAAGGATGCAGAACGTGAAATCAACCGGTTGGATGTAGAATCAATGAAGTTCCACTATAAAGTAAGAGAAGGCTATCTCTTGCTGTTGAGCCAAAATCCAGAGCGCATTCGCCTGATCAATGCAGAGAATGAGCTGGATGCCGTTTTTGCAGATGCCTTGGAAACTGCTCTACGGTTCATAGAAGAACGGCAAGCGGCAGTTGATCCTTCTTAGGATCAGCTGTCTTTTCCGGAGCAGCTGTTTTTTGGATAATGAGCTGGAAAGATATACAGCGTATATCTTTGTTCATGTTATACTTATATAGAAGAAATACGAAAAGGAGTGAGTGCTGATGAAACTCGTAGTAGCAGTTGTACAGGATCAAGACAGTAACCGATTATCCAATGCTTTGACGAAAAATGATTTCCGGGCTACAAAGCTTGCCAGTACAGGAGGGTTTTTGCGCTCAGGGAATACGACCTTTTTAATCGGTGTGGAAGATGAACTCATACCGAAATTATTGGACTTGATTCGTGAAAACTGTCGATCTCGTGAGCAGATGGTAGCACCTGTATCACCGATGGGCGGCAATGCTGACTCGTATATTCCTTATCCAGTGGAAGTTGAAGTAGGCGGAGCAACGATCTTTGTCTTGCCGATTGAACAATTCCATCATTTTTAAACAACTGGGGAACCTAATGGATTTTCCGCGAGAAATTAGACAGTCGCCAATTGGCCAGTGCCATAAATAATACCCGTGCTCCAATCGGAACACGGGATTTTTTACAAAGTCTGAAGGTGAAACTTATGCAAAAAACAACGGATGAATTTTTGGAGATGCAACCAGTGGTGATGAAGAGGCTGCAGGGCGCTTATGAGAAAGACCGGTTAGCGCATGCTTACCTGTTCGAAGGTCCTGCCGGCTCGGGGAAAAAGGAAATCACTCACTTTTTCGTCAAGCTGCTGCTATGTGAATCGCCTGTGCAAAATGTTCCATGTGAAACATGTCGGAGCTGTCAGCTTTATAATTCCGGCAATCATACCAATGTTTTGTTCATTGAACCAGATGGCCAAAACATTAAAATTGACCAAATCCGTGAGTTGATTTTCAAGTTGAATAAAACCGGGCTGAATACAGGCCGTAAAATATACGTGATTGAACAGGCAGATCGCATGAATAATTCTTCTGCCAATGCCCTGCTGAAGTTTTTGGAAGAGCCGGAGTTTAATGTAACGGCCATCCTGTTGACAGAGCGCCTCAATGCGTTGATGAGCACCATCCGTTCCCGATGCCAATTGATTCCGTTCCAGCCGCTGTCACGACCGAAGCTGATGGAAAAGTTGATGGCGGATGGCATGACTGAATCGATGGCTGCAACCGTCAGCATGCTGACACAAAGCGAAGAAGAAGCGATTGCTTTAGCTCAAGATGAACAATTTTCACAAGCCAGAAAAACAGTGTTGAAGCTGGTGGAAGTAGCTGGCAGTAATGTTCATGAGGCACTTTTGATGCTTCAGGCCGAATGGTTGCCGTTATTTAAAGAAAAAGAAGATGCCGAAAGAGGCCTGGACATGTTATTATTTGCATATCGGGACATCGCTTCGGTAAAAGCAGGTCTTGAAACTGCACGAACATATCCAGACATGGAAGAAACTTGGAAGCAGATGGCTCTCCAGCGTTCCTTTACGGTATTGTCCAAGCAGTTGCAGGCTGTCTTACAGGCCAAACAACAATTGCCGCGCAATATGAACCGGACGCTGTTGATGGAGCAGTTAATGCTGAATCTGCAGGAGGGGTAGCAATTGTATAATGTGATAGGTGTCCGCTTTAAAAAAGCGGGTAAAATATATTATTTTGATCCAGGTGAATTAGGGATTGAAAAAGACGATTACGTCATTGTGGAAACCGCAAGAGGCGTAGAATACGGCAAAGTGGTCGTAGCGACGAAAACTGTCGGGGAAAACGACGTAGTCCTCCCACTGAAACAAGTGGTAAGGGTAGCGACTGACCGCGATCGCCATCAGGTGGAAGAAAACCGCCTGGAAGCAAGCCGTGCTTTTGAACTGGGTACCGACAAAATTGAAGAGCATCGCTTGGATATGAAACTGGTGGATGTTGAATACACCTTCGACCGCAATAAAGTCATTTTTTACTTTACAGCGGAAGGCCGTGTGGATTTCCGGAACTTGGTCAAAGACTTGGCTTCCATTTTCCGTACACGTATTGAACTTCGCCAAATCGGCGTTCGTGATGAAGCAAAAATGCTCGGCGGCATCGGCCCCTGTGGCCGTATGCTGTGCTGTTCGACATTTCTAGGTGATTTTGAGCCAGTTTCGATCAAAATGGCAAAAGATCAAAACCTGTCGTTGAATCCTTCGAAAATCTCCGGTTTATGCGGCCGCTTGATGTGCTGCCTAAAATACGAGAATGACGAATACGAAACAGCGAAAAAGGAAATGCCGGATATCGGAACACGGGTAACAACACCAGATGGTGATGGCCGTGTAGTAGGCATGAACATTCTGGAGCGGGTGTTGAAAGTTCGCTTAGCTGAGCAGGAACAGACACTTGAATATACATTAGATGAGATAATGGGCCAAGGAACGAGAGCGTGAGGTGGTTTTAAGTGAAGGAAAAGAATTTTTTGGATACGGTCATGGAGTTTGAACAACAGCTCCAATCGATGCAGGAACAATTCAGCGAATTAAAAGCGGTCGTAGCCCGGACGATGGAAGAGCATCATGCGCTGCAATTGGAGAATCATCATTTGCGCGCACGTTTGGATGAATTTCATAAAGCAGTGCCCGAAGTGGCGGCTGTGGATCCTGTGAAATTGAAAAAAGCGGTGATGGATATCGGTGAAGGCTACGATAATTTAGCCCGTTTGTATCATGAAGGCTACCATGTCTGCAATGTACATTTCGGCAGTTCCCGAAAAGGCGACGATTGCCTGTTCTGTTTGTCATTCCTGAATAAGCAGAACTGAAAAGTGGAAGCGGCCGCACTGCTCCGACCGGCGTAAGCGAGACCAACAGAGTGGCGTTCTTTGCCGCTGGAGCTGGACAAGAAAAGCGAAAGCAGCTGTATGGCTGCTCGCTTGTAAAACAATAAAAGAAAGGCTTCCGACACTCCGTGTGGCGGCAGCCTTTTGTTATGCTAGGAGTTGAACAGATGTTAGTGGATGACGAAAGACTTGATTATTTATTGGCGGAAGACTTGCGGATCATTCAAAGTCCATCTGTGTTTTCTTTTTCATTGGATGCGGTGCTATTGGCCCGTTTTGCGTATGTTCCGCTGAAGCGGGGGACGATCGTGGACCTGTGCACAGGCAACGGAGCGATTCCGCTGTTTCTGAGTGCCCGTACGGAATCCCGCATCATCGGCGTAGAACTGCAGGAGCGGCTGGCCCATATGGCGCGGCGCAGTGTAGAGTACAACGGTCTTGAACAGCAGATTGAGATTATCGAAGGCGATGTCAAAAATATGCCGGCTCAGCTGGGGTTTGAAAAATACGACGTCGTCACCTGCAATCCGCCTTATTTTCCGGCACATGAGATGAGCGACAAAAACCTCAGTGAGCATATGGCCATTGCGCGGCACGAACTCCATCTGACATTGGATGAAGCGGTCTTGTCAGCGAGCCAATTGCTGAAGCAAGGCGGCAAAGCGGCGTTTGTCCACCGTTCCGGCCGCCTGATTGATTTGATTGCGGCGATGCGTGCAAACCGGCTGGAACCCAAACGGATCCGGCTGGTGTATCCGAAAGCCGGTAAAGAAGCCAATACCTTATTGATCGAAGGCATAAAAGATGGCAAACCTGATTTGAAGATCTTGCCGCCCTTGATTGTCTATGGTGATGATGGGGAATATACTGAAGAAGTTCGGGAGTTATTATATGGCAGCGAGTGACCATTACTTCTATGTTCTGGAATGTGCCGACGGGTCATATTATGCGGGTTATACCAACGATCTTGAAAAGCGGCTGGCTGCACATAACGCTGGAAAAGGTGCGAAATACACACGCGCCAAAGGGCCGTCCAAGCTCATTCACGATGAATGCTATGATACCAAACCGGCAGCGATGAAAGCGGAATATGCCTTCAAGCAATTAACGAAGACGCAAAAGATCCGTTATATTGCTGAAGGAAAGGAGAACGGCAAATGAAATCCCAAAAAAGTTTCCAACATAAGCAAGCTACACTATATCTGGTGGCCACACCTATCGGCAATCTGGAAGATATGACAATACGCGCTTTGCGCATCTTAAAAGAAGTGGATATTATTGCGGCGGAAGATACGCGAAACACAAAAAACCTCTGCAATTACTTTGATATCCAGACTAAATTGGTCAGTTACCATGAGCACAATCAGGAAAGTGGGGGCTTTAAGATCTTGTCGTACCTGGAGGACGGCAAGTCTGTCGCTTTAGTCAGCGATGCGGGCATGCCCTGTATTTCCGATCCTGGGGAAGACATCGTCAAACGGGCAGTTGCGGAAGGCTTTCCTGTTGTGCCGATCCCTGGAGCCAACGCAGCGCTCAGTGCGCTGATTGTCTCGGGAATTTCACCGCAGCCTTTTCTATTTTACGGATTCCTGTCGCGCAATAAAAAAGACCGGCAGGCAGAGCTTGAACTCCTGGGCCAGAAGGAAGAAACGTTAATCTTTTACGAAGCGCCTCACCGGCTGAAGGAAAGCTTAAAAAGCATTCAAAAAGCGGTCGGGGATGAACGAAAGATCACGTTAGCGCGGGAAGTGACAAAGAAATTCGAAGAGTTTCTGAGAGGCACGGTTGCAGAAGCTGTGGTGTGGGCTGAAGAAAATGAAATTCGTGGTGAGTTTTGCCTGGTGCTGGAAGGCAATGCAGATCCGGAGCCTGTCGAAAATGTGAAGTGGTGGGAACATTTGTCCATCGAAGAACACGTGGATCAACTGATGGAGACCAAAAACCTGACATCCAAAGAAGCCATCAAAGAAGCGGCAATCGAACGCCAGTTGTCCAAGAGAGAAGTGTATCAGGCTTATCATACGTAGAAAAGCGGAAGCGCCCGTGTAGATTCGACGGGCATAAGCCGCTCCGGCGAAGCGGCGTTTTTTCAGCCGCATAGCTGGAGTGGCTTATGACCGTCGAATCTGGGCGCTGGAGCTGGACAAAGAAAAGCGTAAGCGCCCGTGTAGCCTCGACACAAGCGCTGGAAGTCTTGCCGCGCAGCTGGGTTGGCTTATGAACCAAAGAGCCCTAAACAATAATAGAAAGCATTAAAAAAACCAGGAAGCATCAGCGTCCTGGTTTTTTAGATTACTTCTTTAAGTTGTTTTGGATTTCTTTTACCAGCATCTCTGCGCCTTCAGCACTTAAGATCAATTTTCCGCCAACCAATTTCATGTTTTCGTCTGAGACTTCGCCTGTAACTGCACAAGTCATATTAGGTAGATATTTTTTCAAGATAATTTTGTCATCATCCACGTAAATTTCCAATGCATCTTTTTCTGCGATTCCCAAAGTACGGCGTAATTCAATTGGAATTACCACACGCCCTAATTCGTCCACTTTCCGAACAATACCTGTCGATTTCATAATGATAGTCCTCCTTTTGTTTTTATCGGATGTATTCGCCAAAATTCGACATTTACCACTTCCTGTCATAAATCATACCAACTACTGGCAATTTGGTCAATAAAAAACTATCAGAATCATAATGAAATTTTACATCTACTGTTAATTTTCTTTGATTTAGGATTAAGTTCGCCATTAATTTGACAAAGTTTCACTAAAAGTAAATAAAATCCATTTTAAATATGCTCAATTAATGTCGAATTGCCATTTAAACTGGCTTTGTCGAATTGAAAGATTGTACAAAATAGGCGACTTCGTTAAAATAAGAACTATACAAAAAAACTGGAGGAATTTTTCGTGACTGCTAAAAAAGAAACGTTTTATTTAACCACACCGATTTATTATCCAAGCGGAAAATTCCATATTGGAACGGCTTATACGACAGTTGCTTCTGATGCGATGGTCCGCTACAAGCGTTTGCGTGGATTTGATGTCCGGTTTTTGACTGGTATGGATGAACATGGCCAAAAAATCGAAGAAAAAGCGAAAGAAGCAGGCAAAGCGCCCCAGGAATTTGTGGATGACATGGCTCTAGCGGCGAAACAAGTATGGTCGACGATGGACATCACTTATGATGATTTTATCCGCACTACAGAAAAACGCCATAAAGAAGGGGTGGAACGGATTTTCAAAACCTTCCTCGACAATGGCGATATCTATAAAGGTGAATATGAAGGCTGGTATTGCACACCTTGCGAATCGTTCTTCACGGAAAATCAACTGGATAACGGCAATTGTCCGGATTGTGGGCGTCCAGTCCATAAAGTGAAAGAAGAGTCGTATTTCTTCAATATGAAAAAATATGCAGCCCGCCTGCTGGAGTACTATGAAAACAATGTAGAGTTTATTGAGCCAGAATCTCGGAAAAATGAAATGATCAATAATTTCATTAAACCCGGATTAGAGGACCTGTCGGTTTCACGGACTTCTTTTGATTGGGGAATCCCGGTTCCTGGAGATCCGAAGCATGTCATCTATGTTTGGGTTGACGCTTTATCGAATTACATCACCTCACTTGGCTATGGTTCAGACGATGAGACCTTATTTAATAGATACTGGCCGGCTGATGTCCATGTAGTGGGTAAAGACATCGTCCGTTTCCACACAATCTACTGGCCGATTTTCCTGATGGCTTTGGATCTGCCGTTGCCGAAGAAAGTGTTTGCTCATGGCTTCATCATGATGAAAGACGGCAAAATGTCGAAATCCAAAGGCAATGTGGTTTATCCGGAAATGCTGGTAGAGCGATACGGCTTGGACGCAACGCGTTATTTCCTGTTGCGTGAATTGCCATTCGGTTCTGACGGTGTCTTTTCACCGGAATCGTTTGTTGAACGAACCAATTTTGATTTGGCCAACGATCTCGGGAATTTATTGAACCGTACAGTGTCGATGATCAATAAATACTTCGACGGTGCAGTGCCGCAAATCAACGGGCTGCAAACAGAATTTGATGGACCGCTTCAGCGCGTGGCAGCTCAGACAGTAAAAGTCTACGAGCAGCATATGGAAAGAATGCAGTTCAGCATTGTCTTAAGCGAAGTATGGGCATTGATTTCACGGACCAATAAATACATTGATGAAACGCAGCCATGGGTGCTGGCAAAAGATGAAGAAGCGACAGCGCAATTGGCTTCTGTTATGGCCCATTTGGCGGAAAGCCTTCGCATGACTGCGGTTATGCTGCAGCCATTCCTGCCGAACGCTCCAAAACAGATCATTGAACAGCTTGGTCTATCAGAAGACTTCCTGGCTTGGGATACGTTAGAGGACTTCAGCCAAATCCCTGCAGGCATTCAAGTAGTGGCTAAAGGAACACCAATCTTCCCGCGCCTTGAAGTGGAACCTGAAGTGGCGTATATCCGAGATCAAATGCGCGGTACTGCCCCACAGGCAGCTGAAGAGCCGGCAATCATAGAAGTTCCGGATGTGCCGGAAATCGCGATTGAGGATTTTGCGAAAGTGGATTTGCGCGTAGCAACAGTGACAGCTTGTGAAGCGGTGCCGAAAACTTCCAAGCTGTTGAAGCTGCAGTTGGACATGGGCTATGAGCAGCGGCAGGTAGTGTCCGGCATTGCCGAACATTACAAACCAGCTGAACTGGTCGGTAAAAAAGTGGTCGTGGTGGCAAACTTGAAACCTGTGAAATTGCGGGGCGAGCTGTCTCAGGGAATGATCCTGGCCGGTGAAAAAGATGGTTACCTGACATTGGCATCGGTCGCTGAAAAGCTTCCGAATGGTTCAAAAATAAAATAAGACTACTGGAAAAGACCTGTTTTGACCCACTGTGATAAGTGGGTCTTTTTTTGTTTTCATGGGTTTTATTGCCCAGTATTACAGGGAAATAAATGGCTTTGACGCGGAACTAACATGTTTTGTTACCTAATTGTAATGTTGCTGTGAAGAAAGATACAGGTGGAACCATTAGAATAAAGCTTAATGTGAGGAGAATGATTGATGTTTATCGATACCCATGTACATTTAAATGCAGACCAATATGATGAGGACCTGACACAAGTCATTGAGCGCGCACGAGAAAACCATGTGGAGAAAATGGTAGTCATCGGCTTCGACCGAAAAACGATCAAACGTGCCATAGAATTGGCCGAAACCTATGAATTCATCTTCGCAGTAATTGGTTGGCATCCGGTTGATGCCATCGATTGTACTGAAGAAGACCTGAAATGGATTGAAGAACTGTCGGCTCATCCGAAAGTAGTCGGAATCGGAGAAACCGGACTGGATTACCATTGGGACAAGTCGCCAAAAGAAGTGCAGCAGGAAATTTTCCGTAAGCAGATTCGATTGGCTAAAAAAGTGCGGCTTCCGATCATTATCCATAACCGCGAAGCCACAGAAGATGTCCTAAAGATCCTTAAAGAAGAAAATGCGGAAGAAATAGGCGGTGTCATGCATTGCTTCAGCGGAAGCGTGGAGACAGCCCGTGAAAGTATAGACATGAATTTCATGATTTCACTTGGTGGCCCGGTAACATTCAAAAATGCCAAAAAGCCAAAAGAAGTTGCTGAGTTGATTTCACTCGATCATCTGATGATCGAAACGGATGCACCATATTTAGCCCCACACCCGTATCGCGGGAAACGCAACGAACCGTCTTATGTGCCATTGGTTGCGGAAGAAATTGCCCGATTAAAAGGGATTTCGATAGAAGAAGTCGCAAAAGCAACTACTCGGAACGCTGAAAATTTTTATAAATTTTCTCAAATAGAGTGAAATTAAGAAATTCGTATCCGTTGACAGGTCGAACATGAGCCCATATAATCACTCAGGTGAAGAAGGAGGAGATTTTTTTGTCAAACGAAGCAAATAATACCAAATCAACAAAATTATTCAAAGGTAAATCATTGGCGGTCACAATCGCAACCGTATTGTTGTTCGCAGCGGTTTTAACTTTTGCTATATATGAAGGTACAAAAAATACAGTAACTGTAACAGCGAATGGTGAACAGGAAGAAGTAAGAACACATGCAGAAACTGTAGCGGCATTTTTAGAGGAGCAGGAAATCGAACCTGGAGAACATGATTTTCTGAGCCATTCAAAAGAAACGCCGATCAATGAAGATCTGGCTCTCGAATGGGATGCAGCAGAACAATATAACGTAACAGTTGATGGAAAAGCCACTTCGGCTTGGACAACTGAAAATACGGTGTCAGAAATTTTAGCAAAAGCGAACATCGACCTTACGAAACATGATAAAGTTTCACCGGCATTAGAAGAACAAGTGGATGAAGAAACAACGATCTCAGTGGAAAAAGCATACGAGGTTACCATCCAGGACGGCCTTGAAGAAAAGAAAGTATGGTCTACTTCGACTACGGTCGCTGATCTTTTAAAGCAGAATGAAATTTCTGTGGGCAAACTTGACAGAGTGGAGAACAAAATGGACGAATTGGTCCTTCCGAATTCAGAAGTCAAAGTGGTTCGCGTTGAAAAGGTCACCGATGTAGTCGAGGATACTGTGAAATATGCAGTAGAAACGAAAAAAGACGATTCCTTGCTTAAAGGAAATGAAAAAATTGTTCAAAAAGGTTCAAATGGCGTAGTTAAGAAAACCTACGAAGTGGTTAAAGAAAACGGCAAAGAAGTAAAACGTGACCTCAAAAACAAAAAAGTGGTAAAAGAGCCAAAGAAACAAGTAACAGCAGTCGGTACGAAGACGGTTGTAGCAAGTGTTTCACGTGGGGCTCAAACAAAAGCAGTACCTGCAGCAAAAGCAGAACCGGCAACACAAAAAGCAGCTCCTGCGCAGGAAAAGCAACAGGCACCAGCTGCTGTTAAAACGGCATCTGCAGAAAAAGCACCTGCAACAACAAAAGCAGCTCCTGCAGAATCTGAACCAACTGGCGGCAAAGAATTCTACGTTTCAGCGACAGCTTATACAGCGAGCTGCACGGGCTGTTCAGGAATAACTGCAACAGGCATCAATTTGCATAGCAACCCAGGCCTTAAAGTAATTGCAGTAGATCCTAGTGTTATTCCTTTAGGTTCTAAAGTATGGGTTGAAGGATATGGCAATGCGATTGCAGGAGATACGGGCGGAGCAATCAAAGGCAATAAAATTGATTTGTTCATGGCCAATAAATCCGATGCTTTGTCATTCGGACGCAAACAAGTGAAAGTCAGAATCCTTAACTAATCTACAGTAAGTTCTATTGGAGGCTTTCCCGGGATATTTCCTGGGAAAGCCTTTTACATGTCTGCCCGCAAACGTGTAGAATAAAGAGAAACTTCAATCCAGAGGGATTTTCTTCATTCCTACAGACCCATAAAATGAGAAAAATAAGAAGCTTGAAAAGAGGAACCGGATAAATGAAGATAAATGAAATTATAGTAGTAGAAGGCAAAGACGACACAGTAGCGATTAAACGGGCGGTCAACGCGGATACAATTGAAACGAACGGTTCCGCGCTTACAGCAGAGACATTGCAGCGGATTGCTCATGCACAGCAAAAACGCGGCGTCATTGTTTTTACGGACCCCGATTATCCCGGGCGGCGGATCCGTGCTATTATTGAAGAACATGTGCCTCAGGCTAAGCACGCATTTTTGGCCAAAGAAAAAACCATTGCCAAAAATGGCAAAGGCTTAGGGATCGAACATGCCCGTGATGAAGACATCCGCGAAGCTCTGCAGGCTGTCTATACACCGCTTCAGGAAGAGCGTGCTGTCGAAATCACCATGGAAGATTTGATCGATGCTGGGCTTGTTGCACACCCACAAGCCAAACAACGCCGAATCCAAATCGGCAATGATCTGCAGATTGGCTATACCAACGGCAAGCAGCTCCAGAAGCGGCTCCATATGTTTGGTATATCCAAAGACCAGTTTATCAAAGCAGTACAAGCGTTAACTCAGGAGGAAAACCAATGACCAAAGATATAGCCACACCGATACGGACTCAAGAGATCATGGCAAAATACGATTTAAAAGTGAAGAAGAGCTTAGGGCAGAATTTTTTGATCGACCCTAATATTTTACGTAAAATTGTCGGACAGGCAGACCTGACAAAAAAGTCGGCAGTCATTGAAATCGGCCCGGGAATCGGTGCGTTAACAGAACACTTAGCAAGAGAAGCGGGAAAAGTACTGGCTTTTGAAATCGATCAGCGTTTATTGCCTGTGCTGGCAGATACACTTTCCCCATACGACAATATTTCCATCGTTCACGCCGACATCCTTAAAACGGATGTACAGGCAGCCATCGACCGTGAATTGGCCGATTACGACGATATTGTAGTAGTAGCAAATTTACCATATTACGTCACGACTCCGATCATCTTAAAGCTGTTGCTGGAAAAACTGCCGATCCGCGGCATGGTCGTTATGCTGCAAAAAGAGGTGGCTGAACGCATTACAGCCAAACCTGGGACCAAGGCCTACGGATCGCTGTCCATTGCCATCCAGTACTATACACAGGCTGAAATGGCATTGACCGTTCCTAAGTCGGTCTTTCTGCCGCAGCCGAATGTCGATTCTGCTGTTATCCGCATGACCAAACGGGAAGTGCCGGAAGTGGAAGTGATTGATGAAGACTTTTTCTTCAGCGTTACGCGAGGGTCGTTTGTCCAGCGAAGAAAAACTATTTTGAACAACCTTCAAGTTGCGATGCCATTAGGAAAAGAGAAAAAAGAGCTGATTTTAAAGGCACTGGAAGAAGCGGGAATCGATCCAATACGACGCGGAGAAACTTTGTCGATCAAAGAATTCGGTCTGCTGGCAGACAAATTATACGCATATTTCCAGTAAAACCGGCATTCTGTTACAATTTGGGCACAACTTCTTTCGGATTAAAGAAATTTCGAATAAATAAATATTGACAGCAGCTTATAGTCGCTGATAAAATTATAAATTTGCTTGACTATTCCATCATATTATGGTAGAATTTTGTCTATAGTGAGGTGTAGACAAAATGCCCAAAACTTTGGCGGATATTAAAAAATCGTTAGACCTACATTTAGGGAAACGATTGCTTTTGAAGGCAAATGGAGGTCGCAAGAAAACTGTCGAACGTGCCGGGATTCTGCGCGAAACGTATCACTCCGTGTTCGTGATTGAGCTAGATCAAGAAGAGCATGCATTTGAACGCGTGTCTTACAGCTACGCAGACATCTTAACTGAGGCGGTAGAAATTACTGTTTACGAGGGAACTGAAGATGCACTTGTTGTGAAATAATTGAATTATATTTATATGTTACTTCAAAACTTGCTCCTGCTTATTCAAGCGGAAGGCGAGTTTTTTTGTTTCTGTCAGCACTTTGCTTCTCATTGTCCCGCGGTATGTTAAAATAGTCTTCATCAGAATATAAAAGGAGGCAGTGGGATGCTCTACGTGAAAGCGCCTGCCAAGATTAACTTAACGTTAGATGTTTTACACAAACGTCCAGATAACTACCATGAAATTGAAATGATTATGACGACGGTGGATTTGTCGGACCGCATCGGATTGATGGGGACAGCAAAAGGCATTCATATTCAGTCTGCTGACCGTTTTGTTCCGAATGATTCACGCAACCTTGCTTACCAGGCGGCGCAATTGATCAAAGACACCTTTAATATCAAGACCGGTGTCATCATCTCGCTCGATAAAAAAATCCCGGTTGCTGCAGGCCTTGCCGGAGGCAGCAGTGATGCCGCAGCTACTTTAAAAGGTTTGAATAAACTTTGGCAGTTGAACCTGTCACTTGATGAACTGGCTGAACTGGGAGCCAAAATTGGCTCAGATGTGTCTTTTTGTGTTTACGGCGGAACTGCATTAGCGAAAGGGCGCGGAGAAATCATCCGGGAACTGCCCACCCCCCCGAATTGCTGGGTCATATTAGCAAAGCCGACTCTTGGGGTCTCTACAGCTGATGTTTACGGTGCATTCGATGTTCAAACAGCTCAGCATCCAAATACGGAGAAGATGATCCAGGCGCTCAACGATGGTGATTATGAAGCCATGTGCGCCAATTTGGGCAATGCACTCGAGAGTGTGACATTGAAACTGTATCCGGAAGTTGAACAAATCAAAGAACAGATGAAAAAGTTTGGAGCAGATGCCGTGTTGATGAGCGGCAGCGGGCCAACGGTTTTCGGCTTGGTGTATCAGGAAGCGCGCATTCCGCGTATCTATAATGGCTTGCGTGGCTTTTGTTCGGAAGTTTATGCAGTGCGGTTGATTGGTGAGCGGGAGCCACTTGCTTAAATACGGACATTTATGGTAAGTTTTCTATAAATCATTCGTGTTTAGGAGAGGGTAGTTTTGAAGTGGAAGCGCAGTGAACGGCTTGTTGATATGACGCATTTTTTATTGGAACATCCGCATAAATTGATTCCACTAACTTATTTTTCGGATCTGTACCAATCAGCTAAGTCTTCAATCAGTGAAGATTTAGGGATTGTCAAAGAAACGTTTGAGGAAAAAGGGATCGGCCTGCTGATGACTGTTCCGGGAGCGGCAGGTGGCGTTAAATACATACCGAAGCTCCATGCTGATGAAATTAAATCCGTAATGGCGGATTTAATGGAAGAGTTAAGCCATTCCGACCGGCTGTTGCCGGGGGGATATTTGTATATGACCGATGTGCTTGGCAATCCGGAAATGATGAACCGTGTCGGTAAAGTATTTGCTACGGCATTTGCCAAAGAAAAAATCGATGTCATCATGACGGTAGCTACAAAAGGCATTCCGATTGCCCATGCGATCGCCCGTCATTTGAATGTGCCGGTGGTCATCGTCCGCAGAGACAGCAAAGTTACAGAAGGCTCTACTGTCAGCATCAATTATGTATCGGGGTCTTCACGCCGGATCCAGACTATGGTGTTGTCGAAACGCAGCATGAAGAGCGGCCAGCGGGTGCTCATCACAGACGACTTCATGAAAGTCGGCGGCACGATGAATGGCATGAAGAATCTGCTGGAAGAATTTGAATGTACATTGGCGGGTGTTGCGGTACTCGTAGAGTCGGAACATTCAGATGAACGGCTGGTAGAAAAATACCTGTCTCTTGTCAAGTTGCATGAAGTCAGCGAGAAAGAACGCACCATTGCATTAGAAGAAGGAAATTACTTTGAAAATGGAGGAATTTAATATGAATTACGTAGCAACAGACAAAGCGGCAGCAGCAATTGGCCCTTATTCACAAGGCGTGGTTTCAGGTGGAATCCTCTACAGTTCAGGTCAAATTCCACTAACAGCAGCAGGAGAATTGGTTGCAGGCAGCATTTCAGATCAAACGCATCAGGTATTTTCGAACCTGAAAGCGGTTCTTGCAGAAGCAGGTTCTTCACTGAATGAGGTCATCAAGACTACAGTCTTCATTAAAGATATGAATGATTTTGCAGAATTGAACGAGATTTACGCAGCTTATTTTGGGGACCATAAACCGGCGCGTTCGACCGTTGAAGTGGCACGTTTGCCAAAAGACGTTAAAGTGGAAATCGAAGTTATTGCGAAAGTGAACAAGTAAAACCTATATAAGTTGAACTAAAGAAAGCAGGCAAACTCATTAAAATTGAGTTTGCCTGCTTTTTTTCATGGAAGAGCGGCATCCGAGCTAGAGAGCAACAAAGGGCATCCTTTTGTCACAATATCCGTTTATTTGAATTTATTGAGCAAATTTTCTAATAAGTTTCGGTATTTGTGAAGGAGATTAGGTCTTTATAGCGAATACCCATAATTAGGGTTTAAAAATAGCAGCTGAGAAAAGGGGGATGAGAGAGTGGAAGTAACAGATGTGAGACTACGACGTGTACAAACCGATGGCCGAATGAGAGCGATCGCTTCCATCACGCTGGACAATGAATTCGTCATCCATGACATTCGGGTGATTGATGGAAATGAAGGATTGTTTGTTGCGATGCCGAGCAAAAGAACACCGGATGGAGAATTTCGTGACATTGCACACCCAATCAATTCAAGCGCACGCACCAAGCTTCAGGAAGCTGTCTTAACTGCATACGAGCAAAGTGAAAGCGAATCGGTATTGGAAAATGCCAGCGTTTAATGGAGCTGAAACGAGGAGCCTTCTATATGGAACAGGCTCTTTTTTTATTTGGCCTTTTTTGTCATGGTATTGTCATGCCTTGAAACCTTGAAAAATCAAGGTTTTTCCGCTATAGTCAATAAGGAAAAGCTAAATTTCTTTTGACATAGACAGGTTAAACTGGGTTTATTGAGTGATAGAATAAATGAATGGATAGGATCGGCAAAAAGGATGCTTATCAAATCAGGAGTGGAGGGTAAGGAATGTCAAATACATATGCAGTAATTTTAGCGGCGGGTCAAGGTACCCGTATGAAGTCAAAATTGTATAAAGTGCTTCATCCGGTCTGTGGGATGCCGATGGTTGAGCATGTAACAGGCAACGTCGAACAGCTTGGTGTTGAAAAAATTGTTACCGTTGTTGGGCATGGTGCTGAAAAAGTTCAGCAGCAGCTGGGTGATAAAAGTGAATATGCGCTGCAGGCGGAACAACTTGGAACAGCTCATGCAGTACAACAGACAGCCTCATTAATTGAAGGTCTGCCTGGAACAACTTTGGTTGTTTGCGGAGATACACCGTTGATCCGCCCGGAAACGATGCAGGCATTGCTTGACCAGCATGCCCAAACGCAGGCGAAAGCGACAATTCTGACAGCGATAGCCGATAATCCGACAGGCTACGGACGGATTCTTCGCAACAGTGCTGGCATCGTCGAAAAGATTGTCGAGCAAAAAGACGCGTCTTCAGAAGAGCAGCAAGTGAAAGAAATTAATACAGGTACGTATTGCTTTGATAATGAAGCGTTGTTTGAAGCGTTAAAACTGGTTTCCAATGACAATGTCCAAGGGGAATATTATTTGCCGGATGTCATTGAAATCCTTCAAAAACAAGGGGAAATCGTTGCTGCTTATGCTACGGACAGCTTTGATGAAACATTGGGCGTAAATGATCGTGTGGCATTGAGCCAAGCTGAGGGCATCATGCGCAAGCGGATTGCTGAAAAGCATATGAGAGCCGGTGTTTCAATTATTGATCCTGCGACTGCCTATATTAGTGCACAAGCCGAAATTGGAGCGGATACCATCATCCACCCAAACGTGACGATTGATGGCAATACGAAAATCGGCGAAGATTGCATCATTTCTTCCAATAGCCATATCGTCAACAGTGTGATCGGCGACCGTACGGCAATCCGAAGTTCAGAGATCCATGACAGCAGCATCGGAACGGATACAGCTGTGGGGCCATTTGCACACATTCGCCCACAAACCGTTCTGGGCAATGACGTGAAAATCGGCAACTTTGTTGAAGTGAAAAAATCGGAAGTTGGCAATGACAGCAAAGTTTCTCACTTAAGCTATATTGGCGATGCCCATGTCGGGACAGGCGTCAATATTGGTTGTGGCACCATCACGGTCAATTACGATGGCAAAAATAAATTTCAGACCATCATTGAAGACGATACGTTTATCGGCTGCAACTCGAATCTGATTGCACCGGTCACTGTAGGGAAAGGTTCTTATGTAGCCGCGGGCTCTACGATTTCTAAAGATGTACCTGAAGATTCCTTGGCAATTGCACGCGCGCGCCAGGAAAATAAAGAAGGCTATGCAAGTAAATTGAACGGTAAAAAATAGGAGGGTTCACACCTAATGGGCTATCAAAATGCAAACTCGAAATTGAAAATCTTTTCATTGAATTCGAACCAGGAGTTGGCTGAAGAAATTTCAGAACACGCAGGCATTCCACTTGGGAAAAGTTCGGTTACACATTTCAGTGATGGCGAAATCCAGATTAATATTGAAGAAAGCATTCGCGGCTATGATGTATTTATCGTGCAATCAACTTCTCAGCCTGTCAACGAGAATCTGATGGAGCTGTTGATCATGATTGATGCTGTTAAACGAGCTTCTGCCCGTACGGTTAATGTCGTGATTCCTTACTATGGTTATGCGCGCCAAGACCGTAAAGCCCGTTCACGTGAACCGATTACAGCGAAATTAGTAGCGAACTTATTGGAGACTGCAGGAGCCACACGCGTGATTGTTCTTGATTTGCATGCTCCTCAAATCCAAGGGTTCTTTGATATTTTGATTGACCACTTGGTGGCTGTACCGTTGCTTTCCGATTACTTCCTGAATGAAAGCGGCATTGACCTGGAAAATGTCATTATCGTTTCGCCGGATCACGGCGGTGTAACACGTGCGCGTAAAATGGCGGATCGCCTGAAAGCGCCGATCGCAATCATCGACAAACGCCGCCCGCGTCCGAATGTTGCGGAAGTCATGAACATTGTTGGGAATGTGGAAGGCAAAACTGCCATCATCATCGATGACATCATTGATACGGCGGGAACAATTTCAATCGCTGCCAGTGCCTTAATTGAAAGCGGAGCGAAAGAAGTTTATGCATGCTGTACCCACCCTGTCTTGTCCGGCCCTGCTGTGCAACGCATCAATGACTCGGTTATCAAGGAATTGATCATCACCAACTCGATTGCATTGCCTGAAGAAAAGAAATCTCCTAAGATCAAGCAGTTGTCAGTGGCGCGTTTGCTGGCCGAGACAATTGTACGTGTTCACGAGCAAAAATCCGTCAGCACGCTTTTTGATTGATCATTAAAATACCTTTCAATTTGCTCTAGGTTTCATTAATATAAGAAAAGGGTATATACTGTTTATGTACCTATCGAGAATTATGTACTTTTTAATATAACTGGAGGCTGAAAGTAATGACTGTAAAAATGACCGCACAAAAAAGAGAAAGCAGCAATAAGAATTCTGCTTTGACTGAACTTCGTTCGAAAGGACTTGTACCAGGCGTAGTTTACGGCTTTAAAACTGAAACGACACCGGTAACTGTATCTGAAATCGAATTGATCAAAACTTTGCGTGAATCTGGACGTAACGGCGTAATCAGCCTTGAAATTGATGGCAAAAGCACAAACGTTGTCTTGAGCGATTATCAAAAAGACGCTTTAAAAGGCAGCTTTAAGCATGTCGACTTTTTAGCGATCAACATGTCTGATGAGCTAGAAGTGGCTGTAACTGTTCACTTGACTGGCGAATCAGTAGGCGAAAAAGAAGGCGGCTTTATCACACAGCCAAACCGTGAAGTAAATGTTCGCGTAAAACCTTCTGATATCCCGGATGCTTTGGAAGTAGATACCACTAAATTGGAGATTGGCGAAACAATCACAGTTGGCGATATCCGTGGAACTGTCTCTTACGAAATTTTGGATGAAGATGACTTTATTCTTGTTTCTGCAACAGCTCCTCGTACACAGGAAGAATTGGACGAGCTTGAAACTGTAGTTGAAGAAGATGCAGAACCAGAAGTGGTTGGCAGCGAAGATTCTGAAGACAAAAAAGAAGCATAAATACGAACAGGAAATAAGGGGCTGTCGAGAGACAGTCCCTATTTTTTTGTTTCAAGAACGATTATGGTAAAATAGAAGGCAGTGAAAAAGCAAAGGAAGATGGGTATGAAACTGATTATTGGCCTGGGAAATCCAGGCAAAGCATATGAAGATACACGCCACAATATCGGCTTTAAAGTGGTGGATTATTTAGCATCTCAATGGAACGCGCCGTTGACACAGTCCAAATTCAAAGGCATGTATTCTGTCAGCCATCGCCCTGAAGGCAAAGTGATGCTGCTTAAGCCGCTGACTTATATGAATTTGTCTGGCGAGAGTGTCAGTGCGCTGATGGATTATTATGATGTCAATCTGGAAGACATCATTGTGATTTACGATGATCTGGATTTGCCGACCGGGCAATTGCGCCTGCGCCAAAAAGGCAGTGCCGGTGGCCATAATGGCATTAAGTCATTGATCCAGCATTTAGGCACCCAGGAATTCAACCGGCTGCGCATCGGCATCAACCGTCCGCCTGCAGGCATGAAGGTGCCGGATTACGTATTGCAGCGATTCTCTAAAGAAGAGAACCCTTACGTGGAAGACGCCATCAAAAAGAGTGCGGCTGCCTGTGAAAACTGGTTGTCAAAACCGTATGTAGAAGTGATGAATCAATTTAATGGAGCATAACCGCTTTGACGCATTTGGCGTTCAGAGCTTTTTTCTGTTTCCTGTATGTTTTTGAAAGGAGGAAGTTGGATGAACCATATTTTAAAGACTTTTTCGGAGGATACCCATACACAAAACTTTATAGCCGATTTGAACAAAGGGCAGGACCATCAATTGATTTCCGGTTTGTCAGGAAGCGCCAGACCGATTTTCTATCAAACAATCTGGTCTGAAACAGAAACGCCTTTATTGATTGTCACGCCAAATCTATTGCATGCTCAGCGTGTATATGATGATTTGGTGCGTCTGGTCGGCGAACAGCACGTCCACCTTTACCCAGCGGAAGAGTTGATCGCTGCAGAAGTGTCTTTTTCAGGTCCGGAACTGCGGGCTCACCGCATCGATACACTAGACCATATGAAGAGTGTCGGCAAAGGGATTTATATCACACCAGTGGCGGGGATGCGCAAGTTCCTGCCGACGAAAGAACAATGGGACTATGCGACGTTGCGTATTGCCGAAGGCGAAGAACTCGATACAGACGAGTGGCTGTTGAAATTGGTGGCAATGGGCTATTCCCGAACGCCAATGGTGACCACTCCGGGTGAGTTTGCACTTCGTGGAGGAATTTTGGATATTTACCCGCTGAATCTGGAACATCCGGTGCGCATCGAATTGTTCGATACGGAAGTAGACTCGCTGCGGTCGTTTTCGGCGGAAGACCAGCGTTCACTCGAGAAAGTCAAATCGTTGTGTATCCTTCCTGCGAGTGAGTTGGTGCTGTCGAAAGACCAGCGCGTCGGTCTGGCAGGAAAGCTGGAGGCCAAACTTGCAGTCAGCTTGAAGAAAATAAAAACTGACGATACGAAAGCTTTGATGCTCCAGCATATCCAGCATGACATCGATTTATTGAAACAAGGCGAAACACCGGAACAGGTATCGAAATATGCGTCATTGGCCGAAACTCAATCAGCATCTTTAGGCGATTATTTCCCGGGAAATGGATTGGTCTTTTTTGATGAACTGGGCCGGATCCAGGAAATGACGGATACGCTGGAGCGTGAAGAAGGCGACTGGATCGTCTCGCTGCTGGAGGAAGGAAAGTTTCTTCATGATGTTCCGTTAACTTATACTTTCCGTGAAATGATGACGAAACTCGAGCAGAAAGTGACGTTCCTGTCTTTATTCGTCCGGACATTCCCGATGGTTTCAGTCAAAAAGTCCATCGCCTTTTCGTGCAAGCCGATGCAATCCTTTCACGGGCAAATGCATCTGTTGAAAGCGGAGACGGAACGTTGGACCTTAGGGAAGTTCCAGGTCTTCATCGTGGCACAAGGGGATGACCGCCTGGAAAAAGTGCGGGCTGTTCTTGCGGATTATGACATGGAAGCGGAAATCGCCGTGCCTTCGACAGAACTCCAAGGCGGCAAAATCTATTTGGTTGATGGGGAACTGGCGACAGGATTTGAAATGCCGCTTCAGCGTTTGGCCGTCATTACGGATTCGGAATTGTTCAAGCAGCAGCCGAAAAAGAAGACGCGTGCGCAAAAACTGACGAATGCAGAGCGCATCAAAAGCTACTCCGAAATCAAACCGGGCGATTACATCGTGCACATCCATCACGGCATCGGCCGTTTTGTAGGCATCGAAACACTGGAAAGTGGGGGCGTCCATAAAGACTATCTCCATATTGTCTATAAAGCAGATGATAAATTATTCGTGCCGGTCGACAAAATCGACTTGATCCAAAAATACATTGCATCTGAAGAAAAAGAACCCAAGCTGCATAAGATGGGTGGTACGGAGTGGAAGAAGACCCGTACGAAAGTGTCCGCCGCAGTACAGGACATTGCGGATGACCTTATCAAGCTCTATGCAGAACGGGAAGCGTTGAGAGGTTTTGCATTCTCTGAAGAGCAGGACATGCAGCGCCAATTTGAAGCGGAATTCCCGTATGAAGAAACCGTCGACCAGCTGCGCTCGATCAATGAAGTCAAGCGGGACATGGAAAACGAACGGCCGATGGACCGCCTGATCTGCGGCGATGTCGGCTATGGCAAGACAGAAGTGGCGATCCGTGCTGCATTCAAAGCGGTATTGGACGGCAAGCAAGTGGCATTCCTTGTACCGACGACGATATTGGCGCAACAGCATTTTGAAACGATGAGCGAACGCTTCAAGGATTACCCGATTACGGTTGGCTTGATGAGCCGTTTCCGCTCGAAAAAGCAACAGACTGAAACCGTCAAAGGCCTGAAGAACGGCTCGGTTGACGTAGTTGTCGGCACGCACCGTATTTTATCGAAAGATATGCAGTACAAAGACCTTGGCTTATTGATCATCGATGAAGAACAGCGCTTTGGAGTGACCCATAAAGAGAAAATCAAACAAATGAAGACTAACGTGGATGTTCTGACGCTGACGGCGACGCCGATTCCGCGTACGCTTCACATGTCGATGATCGGCGTGCGCGACCTGTCCGTCATCGAAACACCGCCGGCCAACCGTTTCCCGGTGCAAAGCTATGTGATGGAGCATAACGGTTCGCTCGTACGCGAAGCCATCGAACGCGAAATGGCGCGCGGCGGGCAAGTGTTTTATTTGTATAACCGTGTGGATGATATGACGCGGAAAGTGGAAGAAATTCAAGCCTTGGTGCCGGAAGCGCGCGTTGGCTATGCGCATGGCCAAATGAATGAAACCGAACTGGAATCGGTGATTCTAAGTTTCCTTGACGGCGATTACGATGTCCTGGTGACGACGACCATCATTGAAACCGGTATCGATATTCCGAACGTCAATACCTTGATCGTCTATAATGCAGATCGTATGGGCTTATCGCAGCTTTATCAATTGCGTGGACGCGTCGGGCGTTCGAGCCGCGTGGCCTATGCCTATTTCATGTACCAGCGCGACAAAGTGCTGACCGACGTCGCAGAAAAACGCTTGATGGCCATCAAGGAATTCACGGAACTTGGATCCGGCTTTAAAATCGCCATGCGCGATTTGACGATCCGCGGGGCAGGCAATCTGCTTGGTTCACAGCAGCACGGATTTATCGACTCCGTCGGTTTTGATCTGTATTCACAGATGCTGCAGGAGGCCATCGACGAGCGCCAGTCCGGAGTCAAAAAAGAAGTGATACCGGAAATCGAAATTTCACTCGATGTGGATGCGTATATTCCGGATTCCTACATCAGCGACGGCTACCAAAAGATTCAAATGTACAAACGCGTCAAAGGCATCGATACGGAAGAGGAAATGACCGAGCTGCAGGATGAATTGATCGATCGTTTTGGCGATATGCCGAATGAAGCTGACCTATTGCTGCGCATTGCCCGCATGAAAGTATGGGCACGCCAGGTAGGTGTTGAATCGATCAAGCAACATGGCAAAGTCGTCACCGTCAAACTGAGCGAAAAAGGCACAGCCAGCATTAATGGCGGCAAAGTGGTAGAAGAATCTTCCGCTTACGGCCGCGCCGTCGGATTCAGCATGTCCGGCCAGCAGCTGGTCATGACCATCGATGAAAATAAAACCAAGAAACTGCATCCGTTTGATGTGTTGGAAGGCATGATAAAACTCTTGCCGGAATCGCTTCGTGAAGCAAAACCGGTTAGTTGAGTTGGACTAGTTACTATAAGTAAGAGATGAGTGGATCCGGTGAACAATGAAGGCACAATGAAATCATTTATGAAAGGCGCAGTCCTGCTGACGATTGCAGGGTTTATCGTCAAGCTATTGAGTGCAGTCTACCGGGTGCCTTTCCAGAACCTTGTCGGAGACCAGGGCTTCTATATTTACCAGCAGGTGTATCCGTTTGTCGCGATTTTCGGCATTTGGACTTCCTACGGGTTTGCGGTAGCGGTCTCCAAATTGCTGGCGGATGCGGACAGACAGGCGCATGGAGCCATTCTGCGCATTGCGTTCATATACGTGGCAACTGTCTCCATTGCGGTATTCGTGCTGCTGTTTTTCGGTGCAGAGTTGCTGGCGGGCTGGATGGGCGATCGGCAATTGGATCGCTTGCTGAAAGTCGGTGCATTTTCAGTCTTGCTGATGGCGCCGCTCGCTGTTCTAAAAGGCTACTTCCAGTCGCGCAATGACATGGCGCCGGTTGCCTATGCACAGGTGATGGAGCAGGGGCTGCGCGTATCGGTTATTTTGATCGGGACCTGGATTGTCGTCTCGAGCGGTTTGTCCTTGTACGCCGCTGGGCAGATGGCAATGTTTGGTGCAGTTGCCGGCGGGCTGGGAGCGGTAGTTCTGCTGCTGACCTATTTCCGCAGGCATTGGGATTTCCTGAAACAGCCTTCACAAATGCAAACCTGGCCCGT
Source organism: Planococcus sp. BI3 (assembly GCF_056680115.1). NCBI lineage: Bacteria > Bacillati > Bacillota > Bacilli > Caryophanales > Caryophanaceae > Planococcus > Planococcus sp. BI3. The sequence goes on along the minus strand of NZ_CM155266.1, from coordinate 2,599,263 downwards.
CATCAAAGAAATGACCGCTGTCAGTTTGAGTGTCAGCATGAGTTCGTTGATCCTGCTGCTGTTTCAGCTGGTGGATTCGTTTACCGTGTTCCGTCTGCTTGAAGAAAGCGGCCTCTCGCGTATTGCAGCCATGGAGCAAAAAGGCATCTACGACCGCGGCCAGCCACTTGTGCAATTCGGGATTTTGATCGCCACGTCACTGACTTTGGCAATCGTTCCCTTGGTGGCGCGAACCTCTAAAAACCATAGCGGCAGGCCAGCCGAAATGTATGCCAGCTTGGCTTTCCGTGTGTCGGTCCTGTTTGCGTTCGCTGCTGCAGTTGGTCTGACTTTCGTCATGCCCTATGTCAATGAAACCTTGTTCCAGACGCGCGAACAATCTGGTGCATTAATTATCTTCAGCTGGCAGATCGTCTGGATGTCGCTGCTGTTGATCATGACCGCGATGCTGCATGGGCTCGGCAAGGTGAGGGTTCCGGCTTTATTGCTGGCATCGGGCTTAGCGGTAAAAGTTGTCAGCAATTGGCTGCTGCTGCCCGTATGGGGAGTGGCGGGAGCGGCGCTTGCTGGAAATATCGGCCTGGCGCTGATTGTAATCGGGTTGGTGTTCTATTTCAAAAAAGTCTGGCCGCTGCAGTTGGCGCCGTTTTCCTATTACGCCTGGCTGTTCGGCGCATCGGCAGCCATGTCGGCAGTGGTGCTGGGCTGGTCGATAGTGGCTGATGGCTATCTGTTCGACGGCCTACCCAGCCGTCTGGGTGCTGCATTGACCATAGCGACAGCGATTCCACTCGGCGCTGCGGTATTTATGGCGCTGATCGCAAGAAGCCGCATCATCACGGAAAAGGAATGGTACATCATTCCGTTCGGCCGCAAGCTGGCAGGACTGCAATTAGCAATAAATTCAAAGAAAAAAGGTGAAAAGCGATGAACACCATTCACATAATCGGCCTGGGTGCCGGAGATTTAGACCAACTGCCGCTGGGCGTCTACAAAAAGCTGAAAGCTGCAGAAAATTTATATGTACGGACCGAAGACCATCCGGTATTGACCGAGCTGGCGCAAGAAGGCGTAACGTTTAAGAGCTTTGACTCGGTTTATGAAAAGCACGGCGCCTTCAGCCCGGTCTACGAGGAAATTGCGGAGACCCTGATTGATTTATCGAAGCAGGCATCTGTGATTTATGCTGTGCCAGGCCATCCTTTGGTCGCCGAGCAGACCGTGCAAAACTTGATCGCTGCTGAACAGCAGGGGCGTTGCCAATTGGCCATTGAAGGTGGGCATAGCTTCCTGGATTCGCTGTTCGGTGCGCTTCGCATCGATCCAATCGAAGGCTTTCAATTGATGGACGGCACGGAAATGACCAGCGACCAAGTGAACATGACGCAGCACCTGCTGATTGCCCAAGTCTATGACAGCTTCAGCGCCTCGGAAGTCAAATTGACGCTGATGGAAAAATACCCGGACGATTATCCGGTGACCATCGTGACGGCTGCCGGTTCTGCAGATGAAGTGCTGCGCACCGTGCCGCTCCATGAATTGGACCGCTCGGCAGAAGTCAACAACTTGACGACCGTCTATGTGCCGCCGGCAGCGGAACAAACGCAGCGATTGAAGGAATGGCAGACCTTCCGCAGCATCATCGCGAAGCTGAGAGGCCCTGAAGGCTGCCCGTGGGACCGCGAGCAGACACATGAGTCACTGAGCCCGTTTTTGATCGAGGAAGCGCACGAGCTGCTTCAGGCGATTCAGGAAGGCGACGATGAGGCGATTGCGGACGAATTGGGGGATGTTTTGCTGCAGGTGTTCCTGCACGCCCAAATCGGGCAGGACAACGGCTATTTCCAGTTGGAGGATGTGCTCGAAGCCATCAGCGCCAAAATGATCCGCCGCCATCCGCATGTTTTCGGCGACGCATCGGCTGAGGATGCCGAACAGGTTGTCGCCAATTGGCAGGAAATCAAAGCCCAGGAAAAACCGGCAGCCGAGTCTTTATTGGAAGGCCAGGAGCGTTTCAGCTCTTCGCTTACCACTTCGTTCAATTACCAGAAAGAAGCGGCGAAAGTCGGATTCAGCTGGCCGGATGCTGCCGGTGCATGGGATAAATTCCACGAAGAATTGCAGGAGTTCCAAGAGGAAGCGGCGAAAGGTTCCAAAGCCCGCCAGTTGGATGAACTCGGCGATCTTTTGTTCACCTTGGTGAATCTTGCCCGCTTTTTCGAGCTGTCTCCGGAAGAAGCGATGATGCAGGCAAACCGCAAATTCCAAAGACGTTTCAGCTACGTGGAACAACAGGTGAAAGAAGGAACCGGAAACTTCAGTGACTATACGCTGGAGCAGCTGGATAGATTCTGGAACCAAGCCAAACTATTGGCAAGAAAGGAAGACTGACTATGCGACTCGATAAATTTTTGAAAGTATCCCGCTTGATCAAACGCCGTACATTGGCGAAGCAAGTGGCTGACCAAGGCCGCATCACCGTAAACGGCAATAAAGCGAAAGCCAGCTCAGTCATCAAAGTGAATGATGAGCTGCAGATCCGTTTCGGCCAAAAAGTCGTCACCGTACGCATCGATGGGCTGAAAGAAGTCGCGAAAAAAGAAGAAGCGGCCAATATGTACACCATCCTGAAAGAAGAAAAGCTGGACAAGGTCGAACCTGAATTTATTGATGACGAAGCCTGATTGGCCAAACAAGTAAAAAACAAAAACGCCTTAAGGAATCCATGGATTCCTTAAGGCATTTTTTAGTGTTGTCTATTTGTCGCCCATGAGTGCAACGAGTACCGCTTTTTGTGCGTGCAGACGGTTTTCAGCTTCCTGGAAAATCACCGAATGCGATCCTTCCAAAATGCCGGTTGTCACTTCCTCTTCACGGTGGGCAGGCAGGCAGTGCATGAAGATATAATCTTCATTGGCATGCTTGACGAGCTCTTCGTTCACTTGGAAGCCCTGGAAATGCTTCAGGCGTTCAATGCTTTCCTGTTCCTGGCCCATACTCGCCCAGACATCCGTATAGATGATATCGCTTCCGGCAACCGCTTGTTCCGGGCTTTCGGTGATCTCGATGGTCGATCCGGTATAATGTGCGATGTCTTTTGCCAAGGCCACCATTTCTGCAGTGGGTGCATAGGCGGCAGGAGAGGCGACGCTGATGTCCATGCCGACTTTAGCGGCACCGATCATCAAAGAATTGGCCATATTGTTGCCGTCTCCGATATACGCCATTTTCTTGCCTTTGAGTGTGCCGAAATGCTCGAGGATGGTCATCAGATCCGCCAGCACCTGGCACGGATGGTAATCATCGGTCAATCCGTTGATGACGGGAATGGAACTGAAGTCTGCCAGTTCCTGGACAACAGATTGATGGAAAGTACGGATCATCAGCCCGTCCAGGTAACCTGACAACACACGCGCGGTATCCGGAATGGTTTCTCCTCGTCCGATCTGGGTGTCCTGGGAGCTCAGGAACATGGCATTGCCGCCAAGCTGGAGCATTCCCGCTTCAAATGAAACACGGGTGCGGGTAGATGATTTTTCAAAAATCATGCCCAGTACTTTGCCTTTTAACAGGGGCAGGTATTTATTTTCAGGTTTTTTCAGTTCTATCGCCAAATTCAGCAAATCCATGATTTCGTCTGTGCTGTAATCTTTCAGGGACAAGAAGTCCTCTTGGATAATCGATGGAGCAAACGGGATCGTCAGTGTCATTTTGCAAGCACTCCTTTCGCTAATGTGGTAATGGATGAATAGGCTCTGTTGAAAGCAGCTGCTGTTTCAGGGCGTGTCCAGACATGGAGACGGTGAATCGCCGCTTGCTTCGCGTTGGTGCTTTCCGGGTCAGGGGCAAAGTCGATATAGGCTTTTTTATCATCTGTTTTCAGCCATTCCTCAAATGGAATAATGGACTCAGTAACAATGCTGAAACCGCATGCGTCCCATGAAGCGCTGTCCACGTGGCCGATTGACCCTTCCGCGACGAACAAGGTGCCGCCGGAAGCCAGCTCTGCCAATTGGACAGAGGCGCCGCTGAGAGCTTTTGCCAATGCAGTAGTAAGATCAGGGCTAGAGCCGATCACTTCGCCTGTCGACATCATTTCAGGAGACAGGACAGGGGACAGTCCAGGTAATTTTATATGAGAGAAAACCGGTGCTTTAACTGTATATTCCGGCTGTCCATTATAAGTTTCTTCAATGTGGAGTTCTTCGAAAGGCACTCCCAGCAATAAAGCCGTGGCGTGCTGCACAAGCGGCACATCCGTCACTTTCGAGCTGATCGGTGCTGTCCGTGACGCCCGCGGGTTGATTTCCATGACGAATAATTGATCGCCTTCATAAACGAACTGGATATTGAACAAGCCGGTATAGTCCATGTTTCTGGCGATATGTTTCGCTGTTTTTGAAAGCTCCTGCAGAGCCTGTTCCGATAAGGAAACCGGCGGCGTGATGGAGATGCTGTCGCCCGAATGGACACCGGTTCCTTCGACATGCTCGAAAATGGCGGAGACCCAGACATTTTCACCGTCGGTCAAGATATCGGCCTCGACTTCCTTGCCGGTGACAAAATGATCGACCAGTATAGGAAACGCCATTGTTGTCTGCTGCAGCCAGTCGCTCAGTTCGGTTTCATTGTGCAGCACGATCATGCCGCGTCCGCCGATAACATAAGAAGGACGAAGGAGCACCGGAAAGCCGAGCAGGCGGGCTGCCGGAATGACAGCGGATGGCTCACTCGCTGTTTTGCCGGGAATGGTCGGCAAGCCGATCGATTCCAGGAAGGCATAAAAACGGTCGCGGTCTTCCATTTGGTCCAACAGGTCCACTGTCGACCCAAGAACCGTAATGCCCGCTTCTTGAAGCGCAGCTGCAACATTCAGTGAAGTTTGTCCACCGAACTGGAGAATGACTTGGTTGATGCCTTCAAAATCCAAAACATTGAGAATATCTTCCGGCGTCATCGGTTCAAAATACAACGCGTCCGCCACTTCATAATCGGTGCTGACCGTTTCCGGATTGTTGTTGATCATGATCGCTTCATAGCCAAGCTTTTGGGCTGCCATGACACTGTGGACACAGCAATAATCGAACTCGATGCCCTGGCCGATCCGAATCGGTCCCGATCCCACCACCGCTACTTTTTTCTTGTGGTGAGAACGAATGACATCGGAAGAGCCCTGCCACGTGGAATAAAAATAATTCGTATCCGAGCGGAATTCTGCGGCACATGTATCGATCATGCGATAAGCAGGCGTCACTTGCCAGATGCGGCGTTGTCCCCAAATCTCGGGACAAGTGACATTCCAAAGATCAGCCAATTGCTGATCGCTGAAGCCGAGCGTCTTGGCCTGCAGCAAACGGGAGCGGTTCATGCTATTCCAATCCAGTTGCTGAAGCTGCTGCCATTCAGTGACGATATTGGCCATCACAAATAAGAAATAAGGGGTGATGCCCGTAATGCCGTGCAGAAATTCAATGCTTTTGCCGCGGATCAGCAGTTCAAAAAGAACAAACAGCCGGCGGTCATCGGCTTCAATCGCCAATTGGCATAAGCTTTCTGTGGAGAAACCTGACAGTGCCTTCAGACGGAAGCCATCAATCGGCAATTCAAGTGAACGGATTGCTTTTTGCAGCGCTGCTTCCATGCGCCGTTCAATGGCCATGACTTCGCCGGTCGCTTTCATCTGTGTGCCCAGTTTGCGCTCTGCCTGCGGGAATTGATCGAATGGCCAACGCGGAATTTTAACAGCCACATAATCCAATGCCGGTTCAAAGCTGGCAAATGTAGTGCCGGTGACCGGATTTTTCAATTCGGCCAATCTATAGCCGATTGCTAACTTGGCAGCAATCTTGGCAATTGGGTAACCGGTCGCTTTTGAAGCAAGTGCCGAAGAACGGCTGACGCGTGGATTAACTTCAATCAAGTAATACTCTGACGTTTCAGGATGCAGCGCGAACTGGACATTACAGGCGCCGATAATGCCAAGCGCTTCAATGATGTGGATAGAAGAGCTGCGCAGCATATGGAAATCTTTATCATTCAAGGTCTGGCTGGGTGCCACAACAATCGAGTCGCCGGTATGTACGCCGACAGGATCCAGGTTTTCCATATTGCAGATGGTAATGCAGGTTCCATCTGCATCGCGCATCACTTCGTATTCAATTTCCTTATAGCCGGCAATGCTGATTTCCACCAGGCATTGCTTGATCGGGCTGGCGCTTAATCCTTGCTTTACCAGTTTAATATAGGTTTCTTCATCTTCGGCAATGCCGCCGCCAAAGCCGCCGAGCGTATAGGCAGGGCGTACGATAAGGGGATAGCCGGCAGAAGCGGCAAACTCTAAAGCTCCTTCAACCGAATAAATGATGTCGCTGTCCGGAACCGGTTCGCTCAGTTCATTCATCAAGGAGCGGAATTGCTCGCGGTCTTCAGCCTGTTTAATGGCTTTCATATCCGTACCGAGCAGCGTGACGCCGTATTGCGTTAAGATGCCGGAATCGGATAAAGCCATCGCAAGGTTCAGGCCGGTTTGTCCGCCAACGGTAGCCAGCAAACCATCCGGACGTTCTTTTTCGATGATGGCAGCAGCGCTTTCCAAGGTCAACGGCTCAAAATACACTTGATCAGAAACAGATTTATCAGTCATGATGGTTGCGGGATTATTGTTGATCAGGACTACATGGATGCCTTCTTCTTTTAAAGCCAGACATGCCTGGGTGCCGGAATAATCGAATTCTGCCGCTTGTCCGATGACGATGGCTCCCGAACCGATAACCAGTACTTTTTTTATTTGCTCCTGCTTAGGCATGTGTTTTCACTCTCTCTTTCTGCTTGGCCGTTGCCAGGAATTGATGGAACAACTCAAGGTGATCTGCTGGGCCTGGTGCTGCTTCCGGATGGAACTGGACCGTGGTTAAGGGTAAGGAGGTGTGGACCAGCCCTTCGATGCTGCCGTCGTTGACGTTTTCGTAAAGTACGGAAAAAGGTGTATCCTGTAAACTGGCGCTATCGACCACATAACTGTGGTTTTGTGAACTCATGCTGACCCGTTTCGTCCGCAAGTTCATCACAGGATGATTAGCGCCGCGATGGCCGTATGCAAGCTTTGTGGTTTTTGCGCCAAAAGCTGAAGCCAGTACTTGATGGCCAAGGCAGATGCCGAAACTCGGATAGCGTTCAGCCCAATTGCGGTATATAGGAAATAAATGCTGAAGAGCTGCCGGGTCTCCCGGACCGTTTGAGAAAAGAAGGCCATCCAGCCCCAGTGAATCGAGCTTTTCTGTGGGTGTTGCATAAGGGACGATGCTGACTCGGCAATCGAGTTTGAGCAATTCTTTTAAGATGGAAGATTTGTAATGGAAGTCGATCAAGCCGATGTGGGTAGAGCCGGATCCAAAGGTCTGAATTTCTTCAGCGCTTGTGGTGGCTGGGAAGAAATAGGTTTGCACGGGTTCCCAGGCCAATTCCGGCAGGGAAGTGTGGATCAGCTGCGACTGCATGGTGCCGGATTCCCGGACGTTCTGAATGATTGAGCGTGTATCCACACCGCTCAAAATGGGAATGTTGTGGCTGTCAGCAAACTCAGCAAGTGAAATTGCATCTTTTCCGAGGGGGCCGTCGTAGAGCCCAGCAACAATAATGCCAGCAGTTTGGATGTGATCGGATTGTGCATAAAGGGACTGGATTCCGTATTGGCCGATCAGTGGATAAGAGAACACGATAATCTGGCCTTTATAGGAAGGATCCGTCAAAACTTCTTCATAGCCGGTCATGCCCGTGAAAAAGACGATTTCCCCTTGAATGGCGGAAGCCTTGCCGTGCCACTGGCCTTTAAACGCTTTTCCATTTGATAAAGTCAATAAACCTGTCATTTTCTTCACTCCAATTTTATTCATTAATTTTGTATATTTATAAGTCCACACTTACATTTAATTTGAAGAAACCTCGGAAACATTAGATAAAAGATAATGATTAGTATTATATGACTGTATAAAAATTAAGTCAATAGTATTTTTATTAATAAAGGGAAGATTCTTATAATGGGTGTTTAAAGAAATGGAGTGAAAATAGGGAAAAATATTCAAAAAGCTTATAATAGTAAGGGTTTTCATGTATAATAATGACAAAGTTAGTATGGAAGGGGAGCGGGTCATGAGTTTGAAGAGAGACAACAAGGCGGAAAAGCGTGAAGTCACCTCAATTCGCAATGACTATGTCCGTTCGGTTGAAGTGGAAGGCGAGCGCAAAAAAGCGCATCGAGTCCGGTTGTTAAGAAGATTGACGGTGTTTGGCGTGCTGGTTTTAATGGCCACCATTTGGGTTGGTTCCACCATCTATGCTCAGACGCAGACAATTGCTGGAAAAGAAGAGCTTCGTGAAGAGGCGTTGCTGAAACTTGAAGAAGTTGAAAAGCAGCAAAGCCAGCTGGAAGAGCAAATCCTGTTATTGAATGATGAAGAGTATTTAGCAAAATTAGCGCGCAAAGATTACTTCCTTTCAGAAGAAGGGGAAATTATTTTCACCACACCACATGATGAAAAAAAAGATGAAGAAAATTCATCAGAAGAAGAGTAGTCGGTTGACACTCTTTTTTTGATGGTTATAATAAAAAGTGGGATAAGTCCCGCAAAATGACAGCATGGCCCTGAATTTTGGAGTCATCTTAATTTTTAAGGAGGAGCATTTTTTTTATGTCGATTGAAGTAGGCAGCAAGTTAGAAGGTAAAGTCACAGGTATTACAAACTTTGGAGCATTTGTTCAGCTTCCAACTGGTGCAACAGGCCTCGTGCATATAAGTGAAGTCGCCGACAACTATGTCAAAGATATCAACGATCATCTTAAAGTTGGCGAAATGGTAGAAGTTAAAGTTATGAATGTAGAAGCAGACGGTAAAATCGGCCTTTCCATTCGTAAAGCGAAACCACAACCACCCGGCGGCACAGAACGACCGCAACGCCCACGCCCAAGCAGCAACCGTTCGTTTGATCGCGCTCCAAAAGAGAACTTTGAAACGAAAATGGCGAAGTTCTTGAAAGACAGCGAAGAAAACATGACGACCTTAAAACGCGCTACTGAATCGAAGCGCGGCGGCAGAGGAGCAAAAAGAGGCTAACTTGCTAGCTGTTTTAATAGTATAGGGAAATGCTTCAACACAGCTGGAAATCTATATTGAAACGCTTCTCACTTGGGAAGCGTTTTTTTTATCACCTTCTGCCGGTTTGGCAGGCATTTCCAGTCAGACAAAAAAAGCAGCGTCCAATGAAGGACGCTGCTTTTAGATCGAGATTTTCAGTTTAAGAATAATGGCGGCAGAGGGGATCGAACCCCCGACCTCACGGGTATGAACCGTACGCTCTAGCCAGCTGAGCTACGCCGCCTTGTTTAAACGAACATTTAACAGCATACTATTGAAAGGCGCTTCTGTCAATTGCCATTTGAAAAATAATTTTTAATTTCTCCTTATGAACAGGTTTGGAAGGAAGACATAGGCAAGTGAGGTGAAAAAATGAAAAGCTTTCAAGGGTTGATGATGAAGCATATCCGCAAGCAGGAGTTGCTCCAAGCGGGAGACCGGGTATTGGTTGGCTGTTCAGGGGGCATCGATTCCATGGTGCTGCTCTATTTCTTGAATTCGCTGAAGGATGAACTCGGCATTTCAGTTGCAGCAGTCCATGTAGACCATATGCTGCGAGGCGAAGAATCCCGGCAGGACCGGCTATTTATGGAAACGGTAGCTGATGAATGGGGGGTGGAATGCTTTAGCCGGGCAATTCCAATTCCTGAAATATGGCAAGAAAAGGGCGGCAATAAGCAGCAGCTGTGCCGCTCGGAACGCTATGCATACTTTCTCGAAATGATGGACAAGACAGGTGCAGCTAAATTTGCCACCGCCCACCATGCCGACGATCAACTAGAAACCATCCTTATGTCAGGGTTGAGAGGCAGCCTTCAGGATGGTTCATTCGGAATTCCAGTCAGCCGGCCGTTCGGTGCTGGCTTATTGATCCGGCCCCAATTGGCGGTGGACAAGGAGCAGATTGTGGCATATGCTGAGGCGCACGGGATTCCCCACCGGGAAGATTCCAGCAACGCAGAACCGGCTTATACACGAAACCGGCTCCGTCAACAGGTTTTGCCGCTTCTTAAAGAAGAAAACAGCAATGTCTCCCGGAATTTTGTGGAGCTGGCGGAAGATATGCAGCAGGATCAGCAATTCCTGCAGGATTTGGCTGAAGAGAAATTGAGACAGCTGATCCAAATGAAAGAAGAAGGAATTGTTTTGTCTGCCAAAAGTTTCAGACTTGAGGCGTATGCTTTACAAAAAAGAATGGTTCTACTACTATTAAACTATCTATATAATCCGAGGCAAGTTCCCGTAACAAGACAGCTGGTCGAGCAAATGCAGGAAATGATGCAAAGTTCGTCGGGCACTGTTTTTTTACATTTGCCGCAAAATTATGTAGCGACCCGCCAATACGACACGGTTTTTCTCAATCGCCAGCCACTAATGCAAGCAGCTGTGCCAGCATCCGTCATCATTACAGCTGACTGGACCCCGGTTTACTGTGGCTGCCGTTACAAAGCGATGCCTTTCACCGAATTGGGAGAAAATGAGGATGCGGTGGTTTGGCATTTTCACGCCACGGAAGATTCGAAACTATTTATAAGGAGCAGAAAACCGGGTGACCGGATTCAGCTTGCTGGAATGGATCGTCCAAAGAAATTGGCGCGCTTGATGATTGATGAAAAAATCCCTGTGCCTATGAGAGAAAGTTGGCCTGTCATCACTACTGACAAAAACGAACTTTTATTAGTGCCAGGCATACGCCCATCCGCTAATGTCAGCCGACAAAAACGCGACGGAGACAATTGGGTACTAATTGAACAATTTTTATAGAGTGTAAAACAAGGATTACTAGGAGGCCCACCATGTTACAGAACGACATTAAAGAAGTATTGATCAGTGAAGAACGGCTACAGGAAAAAGCACGTGAACTGGGAGCGATATTGACAGAAGACTACAAAGACAAATATCCCTTGGCTATTGGTGTATTAAAAGGTGCCATGCCTTTCATGGGAGATTTGATGAAACGCGTTGATGGTTTTGTCGAAATGGACTTTATGGATGTCTCGAGTTATGGCAATGCCACCGTTTCTTCAGGAGAAGTCAAGATCATCAAAGATTTGAATGCCAGTGTTGAAGGCCGTGATCTTCTGATCATTGAAGACATCATTGACAGTGGGCTGACGCTCAGCTATTTAGTGGACTTGTTCAAGTACCGGAAGGCAAAATCGATTAAAATCGTTACATTGCTGGATAAGCCAACGGGCCGCAAAGTGGACTTGAAAGCTGATTATGTCGGTTTTGTTGTACCGGACGCATTTGTTGTGGGTTACGGATTGGATTATGCAGAAAGATACCGGAACTTGCCGTATATCGGAATTCTGAAGCCTTCGGTTTACAATGGAGAAGAAGAATAGACAATGATCGTTCACAGTCTATGGATTTATCAGCGGGAATAAGGTCTTTTCGTTGTATGCTTAAATGTTCCTATGATAGTATTTAGTATAGTTTTAGGGAAACTTTATGAGGAGGCGCAGGATGAATCGGATATTTCGATACACCATATTTTATTTACTGATTTTCCTAGTTATTATCGGGATTCTGGGTACCTTTAACAATAGCAACCAGCCGACTGAAAATATAGGATATAACGAATTTTTAGCAGCGCTGGAAAATGGGGAAATTACAGAAGTAACGATCCAGCCAGAGGCAATGGTTTATGAAGTTACAGGTGTAATGGAAGGCTATGAAGAAGGCCAGTCTTTTGTAACGAATATTCCACTTGAAAACGAAGCGTTGACGACCCAGATCGATGAAGTTGCCAGCTCGCAGGATGTACAGGTTGAATTCTTGAAAGCTCCACAAACAAGTGGTTGGGTTTCATTTTTCACAGGCATCATTCCGTTCATCATCATCTTCATCCTTTTCTTCTTCCTACTTAATCAATCACAAGGCGGCGGAGGCGGCCGTGTGATGAACTTCGGTAAAAGTAAAGCGAAGCTGTATGATGACCAGAAGCAAAAAGTCCGCTTTGGCGATGTAGCTGGAGCAGATGAAGAGAAACAGGAACTTGTAGAAGTTGTTGATTTCTTGAAAGATCCGCGCAGATTCGCAGATATCGGCGCCCGTATTCCAAAAGGGATTTTGCTTGTCGGACCTCCGGGTACTGGTAAAACCCTCTTGGCACGTGCTGTTGCCGGAGAAGCAGGCGTTCCTTTCTTCTCCATCAGTGGTTCTGATTTTGTAGAAATGTTTGTCGGTGTCGGAGCTTCCCGAGTTCGTGATTTGTTCGAAAACGCTAAGAAAAACGCACCTTGTATCATTTTCATCGATGAAATTGACGCAGTCGGCCGCCAACGTGGCGCAGGCCTCGGCGGTGGACACGATGAGCGTGAACAGACATTGAACCAACTATTGGTAGAGATGGATGGTTTCGGTGCAAACGAAGGCGTCATCATTATTGCAGCAACCAACCGTCCGGATATTCTGGATCCGGCTTTGCTTCGTCCAGGACGTTTTGACCGTCAGATTACTGTAGGTCGTCCGGATGTTAAAGGCCGTGAAGAAGTCCTTAAAGTTCATGCCCGCAATAAACCGCTTGATGAAAACGTCGACTTGAAAGCGATCGCTCAGCGTACACCTGGATTCTCAGGCGCCGATTTGGAGAACTTATTGAACGAAGCGGCACTTGTTGCAGCCCGTCGCAGTAAACTCAAAATCGACATGTCCGATCTGGACGAAGCATCAGACCGCGTTATCGCTGGTCCTGCTAAGAAAAACCGCGTCATTTCGAAAAAAGAACGCAATATCGTGGCATTCCACGAATCTGGACATACTGTCATCGGTTTGATATTGGACGATGCAGATATTGTCCATAAAGTAACCATCGTTCCTCGCGGCCAAGCTGGCGGTTATGCCGTCATGCTTCCAAGAGAAGATCGCTACTTTATGACGAAACCGGAATTGCTTGATAAAATTGCAGGATTACTCGGTGGCCGTGTAGCTGAAGATCTTTCATTCGGTGAAGTATCGACCGGCGCCCATAACGATTTCCAACGTGCAACGGCTATTGCCCGCAGCATGGTAACGGAATACGGTATGAGTGACAAAATTGGACCTGTCCAATTCGGTACGGCGCAAGGTGGAAATGTTTTCCTAGGCCGCGACTTTAACTCAGAGCAAAACTATTCTGATGCGATTGCCTTTGAAATCGACCAGGAAGTCCAACGCATCATCAAAGAGCAGTATATCCGCACGAAAGAGATTCTGACTAAACATCAGGACCTTCTGAAATTGATTGCGACTACATTGCTTGAAGTTGAAACTTTGGATGCAGCCCAGATCCTTCACTTGAAAGATCATGGAACACTTCCTGAACGTTCATATGAGTCATTGAACGGCGATTTTGGAGATGAAAGCACGCCTGATTTGAAAAAAGACAGCGATGTCCCGGATGCAGTAGGAGCAGCAACTGATCCTTCGGCGGGAGACCTGCCATCAGAAGAAGGCGAAGCGACTCCAGTTGGAGAGCCGATTGAAGAAAAACGCAAATAAGCACAATAAATAATGAGCTGGTTGCCCATTCCCTTTGAAAGGGATGGGCAACCAGCTTTTTGCTTTCCCCGAATTATGGTATGATGTGTTGGAAATTCGTCAATAAGCGAGGGCAAATCATGATCTTAGTATTGGATGCTGGAAATACGAATATTGTTCTGGGCGTCTACAGCCAGGAACAGTTAATACATCATTGGCGCATGGAAACTCTCCGCCACAAAACAGAAGATGAATACGGGATGCAGATCAAAGCATTTCTGAACGATGCTGGGTTAAGCTTTTCTTCGATTAATGGCATCATCATGTCTTCCGTCGTGCCGCCCATCATGTCTGCGCTGGAACGGATGTGCCAGAAGTATTTTCAACTAAAGCCGATGATTGTCGGGCCTGGAGTCAAAACCGGGCTCAACATCAAATATGATAATCCCCGGGAAGTGGGTGCCGACCGGATCGTCAACGCGGTCGCAGCGATTCACGAATACGGTGCTCCTTTGATCATTGTGGACTTTGGCACTGCCAATACTTTCTGTTATATTGATGAAAAGCAGCAATACATGGGAGGTGCCATCGCCCCAGGCATCAATATTTCAACAGAAGCACTGTATGCCCGTGCCTCCAAATTGCCGCGGATTGAAATTGCTACGCCGGATCAAGTGGTAGGCAGAAACACCATTTCCGCCATGCAGGCTGGAATTGTCTACGGGTATGTTGGCCAGGCGGAAGGCATCGTGGCGCGGATGAAAAAGCAGAGCAAGGAAAAACCGACAGTCATTGCGACTGGCGGCATGGCTTCTTTAATTGCCGGCGAATCGACAGTCATTGATTATGTAGATCCTTTTTTGACATTAAAAGGACTGTATTTAATTTACAAACGCAACCAAGCGTAAAGAAAGGAACGATACATGTGTCAGATTATTTAGTTCGCGGCCTCGGATTTAACGGGAGTGTCCGTGCATTTGCAGTAGACAGCACGAAAACAGTAGGAGAAGCGCAGCGCCGCCACATGATGTGGCCGACCGCTTCGGCAGCTTTAGGGCGTGCGATGACAGGTGGCGTCATGCTTGGAGCTATGCTGAAAGGCGACGATAAAGTAACGATTAAATTTGAAGGCGGCGGACCCATCGGTGCCTTGTTGGTGGACAGCAATGGAAAAGGCGGCGTCCGCGGTTATGTATCCAATCCGCAGACCCATTTTGATTTGAATGAAAAAGGGAAATTGGATGTCAGCCGTGCAGTTGGCACGAATGGCATGATGTCCGTTGTTAAAGACCTTGGCATGCGCGATAATTTCACGGGCCAAACACCGATCGTTTCAGGTGAAATCGCTGAAGACTTCACTTATTATTTCGCAGTGTCCGAACAAGTGCCTTCTTCTGTTGGATTGGGTGTCCTGGTGGATACCGACAACTCAATTTTGGCGGCAGGCGGGTTTATCATCCAATTGATGCCGAATACAGATGATGAAACCATCACAAAAATTGAAGAACGCCTATCCAATATCGAACCTGTTTCCAAGATGATTCAACGGGGATTGTCGCCTGAAGAAATCCTTGAAGCGGTTCTCGGAGAAGGAAATGTCCAAATTCTTGATAAAACGCCGGTACATTTTGAATGCAATTGTTCCAAAGACCGTTTTGCGACAGCTATCCTGGGACTTGGAGAAAAAGAAATTCAAGAAATGATCGATGAAGACGGCATGGCAGAAGCGCAATGCCATTTCTGTCTGGAAACGTATCAGTATTCCAAAGAGGAACTCGAGTCGTTTATCAATGAGCTCCAGTCCAAATAATCGGCGCCCTGTACCACCGGCAGGTACAGGCAAGCCAAAAAGACATCTGAAAACTAAACCGGTGCTGCTGGTCATCGGCATTTTACTGTTGGCAAATTTCCTCTGGTTTATCGCTTGGCTGATTCCGAATGATACCGGCAACGCGGAAAAAGTAGCTTCTGTCAGTGGAGATGACATCACACGGGAAGAGTGGCTGGTGACCATGGAAGAACAGCATGGCCGCGAAGCGCTGCTCGAACTGGTCAACGAGAAAGTCATGGCAACAGCAGCAAAAGATTATGGGATTGAAGTAAGCGAAAAAGAGATTGATTTGGAATTGGCATTGCTGCGCTCATCGCAGGATACTACGGAGACTGCATTATATGCAGCAGATGAAACACGCCAACGCGAAAAGCTAAAAGCCCAGTTGATTCTGGAAAAAGTCCTAACAAAAGATATTGTCATCGAAGACAGTGAAATTAAAGCGTTCTACGATGATAATCAATCACTCTATGACGTGAAAGATTCATACCGGACACGCATGATCGTTCTAAACTCAAAAGCAGAAGCGGAAGAAACCATTAAGGAACTGGAAAAAGGTTCTTCATTTGAAGCGACTGCCCGTGAACGTTCGATCGACAGCGCGACAGGCAACCTTGGTGGAGACATCGGATACATTGCGAATGGTGAACCGGGAGTTGACGACAATATTGCCAAGACGGTTGCAAAAGTAGAGGTGGGTGGATGGTCATCTCCACTGGCTTTGGAAAACGGCCGGACCGCGATTATTTCCGTGACGGAAAAAGTGGATGGCCAGACATTTTCTTTTGAAGACGTAGAAGGACACATCAACCGTGAGCTGGCACTTGAACAATTGCCGCAATCGATCACTCCGGAAGCATTTTGGCAGGAGTTCGATGCAGAATGGTTTTATGGAGAGTAGATACTTACTGGACGTTTCGTTATGAAACGTCCATTTTTTATGAATTCATACAATTTGACAAACCGTCCGATTTATTGATACCATTAGCTTTATTAAAGTCGACAAAATTACTAGGGATTAGGAGTGTTGAAGAATGGCGCGTGTAGGAAATTCGATTACTGATTTGATTGGGCAAACACCAATCGTAAAATTAAACCGGTTAACAGGTCCTGAAGACGCGGACGTTTATTTGAAATTGGAATACTTCAACCCAGGCAGCAGTGTCAAAGACCGTATTGCGCTGGCTATGATCGAGGCGGCTGAAAAGTCCGGAGATTTAAAAGAAGGCGATACCATCATCGAACCGACGAGCGGCAATACAGGAATCGGCCTGGCAATGATTGCAGCAGCAAAAGGCTATAAATCTGTTTTGGTTATGCCTGAAACGATGAGCATGGAGCGCCGCAACTTATTGCGTGCTTATGGAGCTGAATTGATTTTGACGCCAGGGGCAGACGGAATGAACGGTCCGAATGGCGCCATCAAGACCGCTGAAAAAAATGCTGCTGAAAACGGCTGGTTCATGCCGCAACAGTTCAACAACGAAGCGAACCCTGAAGTGCATCGGTTGACAACAGGTCCGGAAATCGTTGAAACAATGGGAGATCAATTGGATGCTTTCATTTCCGGGATCGGTACAGGCGGGACGATTACAGGTGCTGGCCAAATATTGAAGGAAAAGTATCCTGATATTCAAATCGTTGCAGTGGAACCAACTGATTCGCCGGTCCTATCAGGCGGCAAGCCAGGACCACATAAAATTCAGGGGATTGGAGCAGGATTTGTGCCTGCTGTATTGGACACTGAAATTTATAACGAGATTATTCAAGTTACCAATGACCAATCGTACGAAACCGCTCGCCAGGCAGCGCGCGAAGAAGGAATTCTTGGCGGCGTCTCTTCAGGTGCTGCTATTTATGCCGCTCTTCAGGTTGCTAAACGTTTAGGTAAAGGCAAAAAAGTCTTGGCGATTATCCCGTCTAATGGCGAACGCTACTTAAGCACGCCGCTTTATCAATTTGACGAGTCCAACTAAACAGCGACAGTAAGAGGAGCGTGCCCTATGGCCGCTCTTTTTTCCTGGAAAAAAACAGCTCAAGTAAGGTAAGATGAAAGCACGCTTTTATTTCCCGGGAAATAAATACCTATTTAAAGTATGGACGGTGACTCTGGATGAAAATCAATTTTAAAGATAAAACGCTCGTCATGGGCATATTGAATGTCACACCGGATTCTTTTTCCGATGGAGGCAAGTACAGTGGATTAGAACAAGCGCTTACCCATGCGCGAGGGATGATTGCAGACGGTGTGGATATCATCGATGTGGGAGGCGAATCTACACGTCCAGGCTATACACAGATCTCAGATGATGAAGAAATTGGGCGAATTGTGCCGGTTATTGAATCATTGCGGCAACAGTGTGACGTTTTAATTTCCGTAGATACCTATAAATCGCGGGTGGCTGATGCGGCTGTTGCTGCAGGTGCACACATCATCAATGATATCTGGGGAGCCAAATACGATCCGGCCATTGCGGAAGTAGCAGCGAAGTGGAATGTTCCGCTTATCCTCATGCATAACCGTCTCGATACGTCATATTCAAATTTCCAGGAAGACATTTTGCAGGATTTGGGAGAAAGTATTCAAATCGCATTAGATGCTGGCGTGTGCAAAGAGAACATCTGGCTAGATCCGGGTGTAGGATTCGCTAAGTCAGTGTCGCAAAACCTCCAAGCAATGCAAATGATCGGGCAGCTGGTGGAATTAGGCTATCCGGTTCTTCTGGGTACCTCAAGAAAGTCGTTCATCGGAAAGATTTTAGACGCTCCTGTCGACGAACGCCTTGAAGGTTCACTGGCAACCGTTTGCTATGGCGTCAATCAAGGCTGTCACATTGTGCGTGTCCATGATGTAAAGGAAACGGTGCGTGCAGTCCGGATGATTGATGCATTAACTGGCAAGTGTCCATACGAGGAGGAGAAATAATGGATTTTATTCACGTGAATGATATGGAATTCTATGGCTACCACGGGGTATTCCCTGAAGAGACGAAACTTGGCCAGCGATTTCGGCTGACGGTTTCATTGGCTGTGGATTTGCAGCAGGCTGGCGAGACAGACGCCTTGGAACATACAGTGCATTACGGAGAAGTCTATGAAGCCTGCCGTTCAATCGTCGAAGGTAAACCAAAAAAATTAGTGGAGGCTGTAGCGGAAAGTGTGGCTGCCCGCATACTTTCCAATTTCCCGTTAGTACAAGGAATCCGTGTGCAGCTGATCAAACCGGATCCGCCGATTCCCGGCCATTATAAATCCGTGGCGATCGAACTGACGCGAGGTACATTCGCATGAACCAAAGTTATTTATCGCTTGGCTCTAATATGGGAGACCGCTTTGAAATGCTGAGACAGGCCGTGTCGCAATTAGCCGGTCACCCGGCCATCAGTATTACTCGTATTTCTTCGCTTTATGAAACGGATCCAGTAGGGTACACAGACCAGGAGCCTTTCCTGAATATGGTCGTCCAGCTCGAAACGGAACTAGAAGCACTGGCGTTACTCGATGCCTGTCAGGAAATCGAACAGAATTTAAATCGTAAGAGGCTGATCAGATGGGGACCGCGGACAATAGACCTTGATATTTTATTATTTAACCAAGATAGCTTTAAAACAGAAAGGCTTGTTGTTCCACATCCGAGAATGCATGAACGGGCTTTCGTTATGGTTCCGCTGCTGGAAGTGAATCCGGAGCTTGAAGTTGCAGGTTCTACAGAAGCTGAAGGCGTTCGTTTGTGGAAATCATATACTACCACGGAAGAATTTTTGCAAGATAGACATTGTTAAGTAGAAGCTGCCACAAATTTGTGGCAGCTTTTTTATGTAGTATGGTAAGAAATTGTGTACAATAGAGAAATACGTGAATGAGATTGGCTTTATAGAGATAAAGGAGTGTAGGACATGTCAGAAGAATTAAACGATCAATTATTGGTGAGACGCCAAAAAATGCAGAATTTCCGTGATCATGGAATGGATCCATTTGGTAGCCGTTTTGAACGGACTCACCTATCACAGGAAATTATTGAGCAATACGGAGAGCTTTCCAAAGAAGAGCTTGAAGAAACACCACATGAAGTAATCATCGCTGGCCGGGTTATGACGAAACGTGGAAAAGGAAAAGCCGGCTTTGCCCATATCCAGGATCTTAAAGGCCAAATACAAATCTATGTCCGCAAAGATGCGATTGGCGAAGAAGCTTATGAATTTTACAATACGGTCGACTTGGGAGATATTCTGGGTATTAAGGGGACTGTCTTTAAAACAAATGTAGGTGAACTTTCAGTCAAAGCGAAAGAAGTAGAGTTTCTTACGAAAGCACTGCGTCCGCTGCCTGAAAAGTTCCATGGCTTAAAAGATGTAGAACAACGTTATCGCCAGCGGTATTTAGATCTGCTGACAAGTGATGATAGCAAAGAGACTTTCATACTGCGGAGCCGGATTATTCAATCGATGCGCCGTTATTTAGATGATAAAGGATTCTTGGAAGTGGAAACCCCGATGCTTCATTCAATCGCGGGAGGAGCAACTGCAAAACCATTTACAACACATCACAATGCATTGGATATGGAGCTGTATATCCGTATTGCAATTGAACTTCATTTGAAACGTTTGATTGTCGGCGGCTTGGAGAAGGTCTATGAAATCGGCCGTGTCTTCCGAAACGAAGGAATCTCAACTCGCCACAATCCTGAATTTACGATGCTAGAGCTATATGAAGCCTATGCAGACTACAACGATATTATGGCGCTCACTGAAAACCTTGTAGCACATATTGCGCAGGAAGTCCTTGGGACGACCACTGTCCAATACGGGGAAGATGAAATTGATTTAGCTGTAGGCTGGAAACGACTACATATGGCTGACGCTGTAAAAGAATATACGGGTGTTGATTTCTGGAAGCACATGACAAAAGCAGAAGCACAGGCTTTAGCGAAAGAACACAATATTGATGTGAAGCCTACTATGGATGTAGGTCATATTTTAAATGAATTCTTTGAGCAAAAAGTGGAAGAGCAATTAGTTCAACCTACTTTCATTTACGGACATCCAGTTGAAATTTCGCCTTTAGCTAAGAAAAACCCTGAAGATGAGCGGTTTACGGATCGTTTTGAATTGTTTATCGTTCGCCGTGAGCATGCTAATGCGTTTACGGAGTTAAACGATCCAATTGATCAGCGTCAGCGTTTTGAGGCACAGTTGATAGAAAAGGCTGAAGGAAACGACGAGGCTCATGAAATGGATGAGGACTTTATTGAAGCGTTGGAATATGGGTTGCCGCCAACAGGTGGATTAGGAATCGGTATTGACCGTTTAATTATGCTATTAACGAATTCTTCCTCTATTAGAGACGTTTTGTTGTTCCCGCAAATGCGACCGAAAGAATAAAGACTCTGGAAAAAACGCCGGTTTAAAGGGCTCAAACCTTTTTATCGGCTTTTTTAAAAAAATGCTTGTGTGTATTTTGAAATGGTGCTATACTATTTCTTGTCGCGTTTTTCATAATAAAATACGCGAAGAACGATAAGGTGAAAAAAGTTATTGACTTCGGTAATAGAAGCTGGTAATATTGAAAAGTCGCCAATAGAGTTTGGCAAACAACTTGAACCTTGAAAACTGAACAGCAAAACGTCAACAAACAGCAACGGCCGCGCAAAACGGCCCGCGCAAACCTACTGATCAGCATTCGTGCAGATCACAAGCGAACCGTGCGTCTAACGACCACGGTACGCCAGCAAGTCAAAGAGCAGTCAAATGTTCTCTATAATGGAGAGTTTGATCCTGGCTCAGGACGAACGCTGGCGGCGTGCCTAATACATGCAAGTCGAGCGGAACCATTGGAGCTTGCTCCATTTGGTTCAGCGGCGGACGGGTGAGTAACACGTGGGCAACCTGCCCTGCAGATCGGGATAACTCCGGGAAACCGGTGCTAATACCGAATAGTTTGCGGCCTCTCCTGAGGCTGCACGGAAAGACGGTTTCGGCTGTCACTGCAGGATGGGCCCGCGGCGCATTAGCTAGTTGGTGGGGTAATGGCCCACCAAGGCGACGATGCGTAGCCGACCTGAGAGGGTGATCGGCCACACTGGGACTGAGACACGGCCCAGACTCCTACGGGAGGCAGCAGTAGGGAATCTTCCGCAATGGACGAAAGTCTGACGGAGCAACGCCGCGTGAGTGACGAAGGTTTTCGGATCGTAAAACTCTGTTGTGAGGGAAGAACACGTGCCAACTAACTACTGGCATTTTGACGGTACCTCACCAGAAAGCCACGGCTAACTACGTGCCAGCAGCCGCGGTAATACGTAGGTGGCAAGCGTTGTCCGGAATTATTGGGCGTAAAGCGCGCGCAGGCGGTCCTTTAAGTCTGATGTGAAAGCCCACGGCTCAACCGTGGAGGGTCATTGGAAACTGGAGGACTTGAGTGCAGAAGAGGAAAGTGGAATTCCATGTGTAGCGGTGAAATGCGTAGAGATGTGGAGGAACACCAGTGGCGAAGGCGACTTTCTGGTCTGTAACTGACGCTGAGGCGCGAAAGCGTGGGGAGCAAACAGGATTAGATACCCTGGTAGTCCACGCCGTAAACGATGAGTGCTAAGTGTTAGGGGGTTTCCGCCCCTTAGTGCTGCAGCTAACGCATTAAGCACTCCGCCTGGGGAGTACGGCCGCAAGGCTGAAACTCAAAGGAATTGACGGGGGCCCGCACAAGCGGTGGAGCATGTGGTTTAATTCGAAGCAACGCGAAGAACCTTACCAGGTCTTGACATCCCGCTGCCCGGTGTAGAGATACGCCTTTCCCTTCGGGGACAGCGGTGACAGGTGGTGCATGGTTGTCGTCAGCTCGTGTCGTGAGATGTTGGGTTAAGTCCCGCAACGAGCGCAACCCTTGATCTTAGTTGCCAGCATTCAGTTGGGCACTCTAAGGTGACTGCCGGTGACAAACCGGAGGAAGGTGGGGATGACGTCAAATCATCATGCCCCTTATGACCTGGGCTACACACGTGCTACAATGGACGGTACAAAGGGCTGCCAACCCGCGAGGGGGAGCCAATCCCAGAAAACCGTTCTCAGTTCGGATTGCAGGCTGCAACTCGCCTGCATGAAGCCGGAATCGCTAGTAATCGTGGATCAGCATGCCACGGTGAATACGTTCCCGGGCCTTGTACACACCGCCCGTCACACCACGAGAGTTTGTAACACCCGAAGTCGGTGAGGTAACCACTTGTGGAGCCAGCCGCCGAAGGTGGGACGGATGATTGGGGTGAAGTCGTAACAAGGTAGCCGTATCGGAAGGTGCGGCTGGATCACCTCCTTTCTAAGGATGAATTCGGAACCGGGTTTCCCGGGGTTGACGTTTTGCGTTCAGTTTTGAAGGTTCACCTTCAGTGGCGACACTGGAATGATCTTCTATTAGAATATGAATTATACTCAAGAGGGCCTATAGCTCAGCTGGTTAGAGCGCACGCCTGATAAGCGTGAGGTCGATGGTTCGAGTCCATTTAGGCCCACCATTCTTCTTGGGGCCTTAGCTCAGCTGGGAGAGCGCCTGCCTTGCACGCAGGAGGTCAGCGGTTCGATCCCGCTAGGCTCCACCAATCATTTCGCACGCAGAAGTGATGAACTTGTTCTTTGAAAACTGGATAAAACGACATTGAAACATATATGCAAGCAATTCATGTACGCGTGGCTTTCGAGCCACAACTTTTTAATTGACCATTGGTTAAGTTAGAAAGGGCGCACGGTGGATGCCTTGGCACTAGGAGCCGAAGAAGGACGGCACTAACACCGATATGCTTCGGGGAGCTGTAAGTGAGCTGTGATCCGGAGATTTCCGAATGGGGGAACCCGCTGCCTTTAATCGGGCAGTATCCATGTGTGAATTGATAGCACATGAGAAGGCAGACCCAGGGAACTGAAACATCTAAGTACCTGGAGGAAGAGAAAGCAAATGCGATTCCCTGAGTAGCGGCGAGCGAAACGGGATCAGCCCAAACCAAGAGGCTTGCCTCTTGGGGTTGTAGGACACTCTATACGGAGTTACAAAAGGAAGGATTAGGCGAAGCGACCTGGAACGGTCCGCCGCAGCGGGTAACAGCCCCGTAGCCGAAAACCCTTCCCCTCCAGAGTGGATCCTGAGTACGGCGGAACACGTGAAATTCCGTCGGAATCCGGGAGGACCATCTCCCAAGGCTAAATACTTCCTAGTGACCGATAGTGAACCAGTACCGTGAGGGAAAGGTGAAAAGCACCCCGGAAGGGGAGTGAAATAGATCCTGAAACCGTGTGCCTACAAGTAGTCAAAGCCCGTTAATGGGTGATGGCGTGCCTTTTGTAGAATGAACCGGCGAGTTACGATTGCATGCAAGGTTAAGCTGAGAAGGCGGAGCCGCAGCGAAAGCGAGTCTGAATAGGGCGCCAGAGTATGCAGTTGTAGACCCGAAACCAGGTGATCTACCCATGTCCAGGGTGAAGGTAAGGTAACACTTACTGGAGGCCCGAACCCACGCACGTTGAAAAGTGCGGGGATGAGGTGTGGGTAGCGGAGAAATTCCAATCGAACCTGGAGATAGCTGGTTCTCTCCGAAATAGCTTTAGGGCTAGCCTCAAGATTGAGAATCCTGGAGGTAGAGCACTGTTTGGACTAGGGGCCCATCCCGGGTTACCGAATTCAGACAAACTCCGAATGCCAGTGATTTATGCTTGGGAGTCAGACTGCGAGTGATAAGATCCGTAGTCAAGAGGGAAACAGCCCAGACCACCAGCTAAGGTCCCCAAATATCCGTTAAGTGGAAAAGGATGTGGCGTTGCTTAGACAACCAGGATGTTGGCTTAGAAGCAGCCATCATTTAAAGAGTGCGTAATAGCTCACTGGTCGAGTGACACTGCGCCGAAAATGTACCGGGGCTAAACGGATTACCGAAGCTGTGGATGGACATCGTAGATGTCCGTGGTAGGAGAGCGTTCTAAGGGCGTTGAAGTCAGACCGCAAGGACTGGTGGAGCGCTTAGAAGTGAGAATGCCGGTATGAGTAACGAAAGACGGGTGAGAATCCCGTCCACCGAATGCCCAAGGTTTCCTGAGGAAGGCTCGTCCGCTCAGGGTTAGTCGGGACCTAAGTCGAGGCCGATAGGCGTAGACGATGGACAACAGGTTGATATTCCTGTACCACCTCCCCGCCGTTTGAGCAATGGGGGGACGCAGAAGGATAAGGAGAGCGTGCCGTTGGTTGTGCACGTCCAAGCAGTGAGGCGTGGAATGAGGCAAATCCCATTCCTGATACGTTGAGCTGTGATGGCGAGAGGCCTAGCCTCGGAGTCCCTGATTTCACACTGCCAAGAAAAGCCTCTAGCGAGGCGGGAGGTGCCCGTACCGCAAACCGACACAGGTAGGCGAGAAGAGAATTCTAAGGTGAGCGAGTGAACTCTCGTTAAGGAACTCGGCAAAATGACCCCGTAACTTCGGGAGAAGGGGTGCTCTGGTAGGGTGTATAGCCCGAGAGAGCCGCAGTGAATAGGCCCAGGCGACTGTTTAGCAAAAACACAGGTCTCTGCAAAACCGTAAGGTGACGTATAGGGGCTGACGCCTGCCCGGTGCTGGAAGGTTAAGGGGAGTGCTTAGCGCAAGCGAAGGTGCGAACTGAAGCCCCAGTAAACGGCGGCCGTAACTATAACGGTCCTAAGGTAGCGAAATTCCTTGTCGGGTAAGTTCCGACCCGCACGAAAGGCGTAACGATCTGGGCACTGTCTCAACGAGAGACTCGGTGAAATTATAGTACCTGTGAAGATGCAGGTTACCCGCGACAGGACGGAAAGACCCCGTGGAGCTTTACTGTAGCCTGATATTGAATTTTGGTGCAACTTGTACAGGATAGGTAGGAGCCTTTGAGCCCGGAGCGCCAGCTTCGGGGGAGGCGTCAGTGGGATACTACCCTGGTTGTATTGAAATTCTAACCCACACCCCTGATCGGGGTGGGAGACAGTGTCAGGCGGGCAGTTTGACTGGGGCGGTCGCCTCCTAAAGAGTAACGGAGGCGCCCAAAGGTTCCCTCAGAATGGTTGGAAATCATTCGCAGAGTGTAAAGGCAGAAGGGAGCTTGACTGCGAGACGTACAGGTCGAGCAGGGTCGAAAGACGGGCTTAGTGATCCGGTGGTTCCGCATGGAAGGGCCATCGCTCAACGGATAAAAGCTACCCCGGGGATAACAGGCTTATCTCCCCCAAGAGTCCACATCGACGGGGAGGTTTGGCACCTCGATGTCGGCTCATCGCATCCTGGGGCTGTAGTCGGTCCCAAGGGTTGGGCTGTTCGCCCATTAAAGCGGTACGCGAGCTGGGTTCAGAACGTCGTGAGACAGTTCGGTCCCTATCCGTCGCGGGCGCAGGAAATTTGAGAGGAGCTGTCCTTAGTACGAGAGGACCGGGATGGACACACCGCTGGTGTACCAGTTGTTCTGCCAAGGGCATCGCTGGGTAGCTATGTGTGGCCGGGATAAGTGCTGAAAGCATCTAAGCACGAAGCCCCCCTCAAGATGAGATTTCCCATTGCGCAAGCAAGTAAGATCCCTCAAAGACGATGAGGTAGATAGGTTCGAGGTGGAAGCGTGGCGACACGTGCAGCTGACGAATACTAATCGATCGAGGACTTAACCAAACAACCGTACAGATTCTTGCATGGAATCAATGTCGTTTATCCAGTTTTGAAGGAACAAGAAAAGTTTTTGAAAAAAAGCTTGAAAAAACCACTTAGCATGGTATAATGAATCTTGTCTTTCAAAACCAAATAGTCCAGTGATGATGGCAAAGAGGCCACACCCGTTCCCATCCCGAACACGGCAGTTAAGCTCTTTTGCGCCGATGGTAGTTGGGGGTCTCCCCCTGTGAGAGTAGGACGTCGCTGGGCAATACATATCGGAGGATTAGCTCAGCTGGGAGAGCATCTGCCTTACAAGCAGAGGGTCGGCGGTTCGATCCCGTCATCCTCCACCATTTTTTCTCTTTCGCCGGAGTAGCTCAACTGGTAGAGCAACTGACTTGTAATCAGTAGGTTGAGGGTTCAAGTCCTTTCTCCGGCACCACTCATGCAAATGAGCCATTAGCTCAGCTGGTAGAGCATCTGACTTTTAATCAGAGGGTCGAAGGTTCGAATCCTTCATGGCTCACCATTTTAATTTCATAATTGCCACGCGGGTGTGGCGGAACTGGCAGACGCACTAGACTTAGGATCTAGCGCCTTCGGGCGTGGGGGTTCGACTCCCTTCACCCGCACCATTTTTGCGGAAGTAGTTCAGTGGTAGAACGCCACCTTGCCAAGGTGGAGGTCGCGAGTTCGAACCTCGTCTTCCGCTCCAATTTTTTTTGCACACTATGCCGACCCTTAGCCGGGGTGGCGGAACTGGCAGACGCACAGGACTTAAAATCCTGCGGTAGGTGACTACCGTACCGGTTCGATTCCGGTCCTCGGCACCATTTATGCAAACCAAATGAATACTTTTTATGCGCCCGTAGCTCAATTGGATAGAGTACTTGACTACGAATCAAGCGGTTAGAGGTTCGAGTCCTCTCGGGCGCACCATATTTTTTACACTCAGCAACTCAAGTTCGGGAAGTAGCTCAGCTTGGTAGAGCACTTGGTTTGGGACCAAGGGGTCGCAGGTTCGAATCCTGTCTTCCCGACCAAACAATGGGGCCTTAGCTCAGCTGGGAGAGCGCCTGCCTTGCACGCAGGAGGTCAGCGGTTCGATCCCGCTAGGCTCCACCATTTTTTAATATTGAACCTTGAAAACTGAACAGCAAAACGTCAACAAACAGCAACGGCCGCGCAAAACGGCCCGCGCAAACCTACTGATCAGCATTCGTGCAGATCACAAGCGAACCGTGCGTCTTCGGACCACGGTACGCCAGCAAGTCAAAGAGCAGTCAAATGTTCTCTATAATGGAGAGTTTGATCCTGGCTCAGGACGAACGCTGGCGGCGTGCCTAATACATGCAAGTCGAGCGGAACCATTGGAGCTTGCTCCATTTGGTTCAGCGGCGGACGGGTGAGTAACACGTGGGCAACCTGCCCTGCAGATCGGGATAACTCCGGGAAACCGGTGCTAATACCGAATAGTTTGCGGCCTCTCCTGAGGCTGCACGGAAAGACGGTTTCGGCTGTCACTGCAGGATGGGCCCGCGGCGCATTAGCTAGTTGGTGGGGTAATGGCCCACCAAGGCGACGATGCGTAGCCGACCTGAGAGGGTGATCGGCCACACTGGGACTGAGACACGGCCCAGACTCCTACGGGAGGCAGCAGTAGGGAATCTTCCGCAATGGACGAAAGTCTGACGGAGCAACGCCGCGTGAGTGACGAAGGTTTTCGGATCGTAAAACTCTGTTGTGAGGGAAGAACACGTGCCAACTAACTACTGGCATTTTGACGGTACCTCACCAGAAAGCCACGGCTAACTACGTGCCAGCAGCCGCGGTAATACGTAGGTGGCAAGCGTTGTCCGGAATTATTGGGCGTAAAGCGCGCGCAGGCGGTCCTTTAAGTCTGATGTGAAAGCCCACGGCTCAACCGTGGAGGGTCATTGGAAACTGGAGGACTTGAGTGCAGAAGAGGAAAGTGGAATTCCATGTGTAGCGGTGAAATGCGTAGAGATGTGGAGGAACACCAGTGGCGAAGGCGACTTTCTGGTCTGTAACTGACGCTGAGGCGCGAAAGCGTGGGGAGCAAACAGGATTAGATACCCTGGTAGTCCACGCCGTAAACGATGAGTGCTAAGTGTTAGGGGGTTTCCGCCCCTTAGTGCTGCAGCTAACGCATTAAGCACTCCGCCTGGGGAGTACGGCCGCAAGGCTGAAACTCAAAGGAATTGACGGGGGCCCGCACAAGCGGTGGAGCATGTGGTTTAATTCGAAGCAACGCGAAGAACCTTACCAGGTCTTGACATCCCGCTGCCCGGTGTAGAGATACGCCTTTCCCTTCGGGGACAGCGGTGACAGGTGGTGCATGGTTGTCGTCAGCTCGTGTCGTGAGATGTTGGGTTAAGTCCCGCAACGAGCGCAACCCTTGATCTTAGTTGCCAGCATTCAGTTGGGCACTCTAAGGTGACTGCCGGTGACAAACCGGAGGAAGGTGGGGATGACGTCAAATCATCATGCCCCTTATGACCTGGGCTACACACGTGCTACAATGGACGGTACAAAGGGCTGCCAACCCGCGAGGGGGAGCCAATCCCAGAAAACCGTTCTCAGTTCGGATTGCAGGCTGCAACTCGCCTGCATGAAGCCGGAATCGCTAGTAATCGTGGATCAGCATGCCACGGTGAATACGTTCCCGGGCCTTGTACACACCGCCCGTCACACCACGAGAGTTTGTAACACCCGAAGTCGGTGAGGTAACCACTTGTGGAGCCAGCCGCCGAAGGTGGGACGGATGATTGGGGTGAAGTCGTAACAAGGTAGCCGTATCGGAAGGTGCGGCTGGATCACCTCCTTTCTAAGGATAAATTCGGAACCGGGTTTCCCGGGGTTGACGTTTTGCGTTCAGTTTTGAAGGTTCACCTTCAGGCGGCAACGCCTTTTTGTGATTCTTTCAACACTTGTTCTTTGAAAACTGGATAAAACGACATTGAAACATATATGCAAGCAATTCATGTACGCGTGGCTTTCGAGCCACAACTTTTTAATTGACCATTGGTTAAGTTAGAAAGGGCGCACGGTGGATGCCTTGGCACTAGGAGCCGAAGAAGGACGGCACTAACACCGATATGCTTCGGGGAGCTGTAAGTGAGCTGTGATCCGGAGATTTCCGAATGGGGGAACCCGCTGCCTTTAATCGGGCAGTATCCATGTGTGAATTGATAGCACATGAGAAGGCAGACCCAGGGAACTGAAACATCTAAGTACCTGGAGGAAGAGAAAGCAAATGCGATTCCCTGAGTAGCGGCGAGCGAAACGGGATCAGCCCAAACCAAGAGGCTTGCCTCTTGGGGTTGTAGGACACTCTATACGGAGTTACAAAAGGAAGGATTAGGCGAAGCGACCTGGAACGGTCCGCCGCAGCGGGTAACAGCCCCGTAGCCGAAAACCCTTCCCCTCCAGAGTGGATCCTGAGTACGGCGGAACACGTGAAATTCCGTCGGAATCCGGGAGGACCATCTCCCAAGGCTAAATACTTCCTAGTGACCGATAGTGAACCAGTACCGTGAGGGAAAGGTGAAAAGCACCCCGGAAGGGGAGTGAAATAGATCCTGAAACCGTGTGCCTACAAGTAGTCAAAGCCCGTTAATGGGTGATGGCGTGCCTTTTGTAGAATGAACCGGCGAGTTACGATTGCATGCAAGGTTAAGCTGAGAAGGCGGAGCCGCAGCGAAAGCGAGTCTGAATAGGGCGCCAGAGTATGCAGTTGTAGACCCGAAACCAGGTGATCTACCCATGTCCAGGGTGAAGGTAAGGTAACACTTACTGGAGGCCCGAACCCACGCACGTTGAAAAGTGCGGGGATGAGGTGTGGGTAGCGGAGAAATTCCAATCGAACCTGGAGATAGCTGGTTCTCTCCGAAATAGCTTTAGGGCTAGCCTCAAGATTGAGAATCCTGGAGGTAGAGCACTGTTTGGACTAGGGGCCCATCCCGGGTTACCGAATTCAGACAAACTCCGAATGCCAGTGATTTATGCTTGGGAGTCAGACTGCGAGTGATAAGATCCGTAGTCAAGAGGGAAACAGCCCAGACCACCAGCTAAGGTCCCCAAATATCCGTTAAGTGGAAAAGGATGTGGCGTTGCTTAGACAACCAGGATGTTGGCTTAGAAGCAGCCATCATTTAAAGAGTGCGTAATAGCTCACTGGTCGAGTGACACTGCGCCGAAAATGTACCGGGGCTAAACGGATTACCGAAGCTGTGGATGGACATCGTAGATGTCCGTGGTAGGAGAGCGTTCTAAGGGCGTTGAAGTCAGACCGCAAGGACTGGTGGAGCGCTTAGAAGTGAGAATGCCGGTATGAGTAACGAAAGACGGGTGAGAATCCCGTCCACCGAATGCCCAAGGTTTCCTGAGGAAGGCTCGTCCGCTCAGGGTTAGTCGGGACCTAAGTCGAGGCCGATAGGCGTAGACGATGGACAACAGGTTGATATTCCTGTACCACCTCCCCGCCGTTTGAGCAATGGGGGGACGCAGAAGGATAAGGAGAGCGTGCCGTTGGTTGTGCACGTCCAAGCAGTGAGGCGTGGAATGAGGCAAATCCCATTCCTGATACGTTGAGCTGTGATGGCGAGAGGCCTAGCCTCGGAGTCCCTGATTTCACACTGCCAAGAAAAGCCTCTAGCGAGGCGGGAGGTGCCCGTACCGCAAACCGACACAGGTAGGCGAGAAGAGAATTCTAAGGTGAGCGAGTGAACTCTCGTTAAGGAACTCGGCAAAATGACCCCGTAACTTCGGGAGAAGGGGTGCTCTGGTAGGGTGTATAGCCCGAGAGAGCCGCAGTGAATAGGCCCAGGCGACTGTTTAGCAAAAACACAGGTCTCTGCAAAACCGTAAGGTGACGTATAGGGGCTGACGCCTGCCCGGTGCTGGAAGGTTAAGGGGAGTGCTTAGCGCAAGCGAAGGTGCGAACTGAAGCCCCAGTAAACGGCGGCCGTAACTATAACGGTCCTAAGGTAGCGAAATTCCTTGTCGGGTAAGTTCCGACCCGCACGAAAGGCGTAACGATCTGGGCACTGTCTCAACGAGAGACTCGGTGAAATTATAGTACCTGTGAAGATGCAGGTTACCCGCGACAGGACGGAAAGACCCCGTGGAGCTTTACTGTAGCCTGATATTGAATTTTGGTGCAACTTGTACAGGATAGGTAGGAGCCTTTGAGCCCGGAGCGCCAGCTTCGGGGGAGGCGTCAGTGGGATACTACCCTGGTTGTATTGAAATTCTAACCCACACCCCTGATCGGGGTGGGAGACAGTGTCAGGCGGGCAGTTTGACTGGGGCGGTCGCCTCCTAAAGAGTAACGGAGGCGCCCAAAGGTTCCCTCAGAATGGTTGGAAATCATTCGCAGAGTGTAAAGGCAGAAGGGAGCTTGACTGCGAGACGTACAGGTCGAGCAGGGTCGAAAGACGGGCTTAGTGATCCGGTGGTTCCGCATGGAAGGGCCATCGCTCAACGGATAAAAGCTACCCCGGGGATAACAGGCTTATCTCCCCCAAGAGTCCACATCGACGGGGAGGTTTGGCACCTCGATGTCGGCTCATCGCATCCTGGGGCTGTAGTCGGTCCCAAGGGTTGGGCTGTTCGCCCATTAAAGCGGTACGCGAGCTGGGTTCAGAACGTCGTGAGACAGTTCGGTCCCTATCCGTCGCGGGCGCAGGAAATTTGAGAGGAGCTGTCCTTAGTACGAGAGGACCGGGATGGACACACCGCTGGTGTACCAGTTGTTCTGCCAAGGGCATCGCTGGGTAGCTATGTGTGGCCGGGATAAGTGCTGAAAGCATCTAAGCACGAAGCCCCCCTCAAGATGAGATTTCCCATTGCGCAAGCAAGTAAGATCCCTCAAAGACGATGAGGTAGATAGGTTCGAGGTGGAAGCGTGGCGACACGTGCAGCTGACGAATACTAATCGATCGAGGACTTAACCAAACAACCGTACGGATTCTTGCATGGAATCAATGTCGTGTATCCAGTTTTGAGCGAACAAGCTCAAGCAAATAGTCCAGTGATGATGGCAAAGAGGCCACACCCGTTCCCATCCCGAACACGGCAGTTAAGCTCTTTTGCGCCGATGGTAGTTGGGGGTCTCCCCCTGTGAGAGTAGGACGTCGCTGGTCTATATGAAAGAAAGTCGTTACCGATTCCGGTAACGGCTTTTTTGTTTAGGAAAAAAGAAAAATAAAAGAATGAAACTTTGAGTGGGAATAAGGATTGAATATGTATTGGAATGGGAAAACAAGAGTGAGGTGAGTAATTATGAAACCAGGTGTATACAAAGTAGAAGCTATTGATAAAAGAACGGTATTATTGAAGGCGGTTAAAGAAAATGAGGAACAGTATACCTTTCCTTTAGTGGATTTCACTCATAATGTCTCAGTGGGGGATGTAGTGGAAATTTGGCAAGAGGGGATTAAGTGGAAGACTAAATATTTAGAAGAAAAAACTGGGTCAGTATCTAGTCATGCTAAAGATTTTGTGAAAAAAATACTAGATCAAGAGTAAGGTTTAAAAGTCTTTTAGCATTCTAGCTTTAAGACTTTTTTAATTGATTAAAACCTTCGATACATACTATTTGATATCTATAAAAAGCTTGGTGTATAATTAAGTCAAATATAGTCAAAGTCAACTTTGGCTATATTATGTATCGAAGAGGTGAAGGCGATGCGGAATATTTCGGATGTAATTGAAGGTTATTTGAAGCAAGTTATCGAATTAAGCGAGAGAGATCATATTGAAATTAAACGGAGTGAAGTAGCTGAAAAATTTCAATGCGTACCATCTCAAATAAACTATGTCATTAATACTCGTTTTACTGTTGATCGTGGGTACTTGGTAGAAAGTAAACGCGGGGGCGGCGGGTATATTCGCATTAAAAGAATTAGACTTCATCAAAAATCAGATGTGATTGCAGAAGTAATTCAACGTTTGGAGCACGGTGCTACGCAAGTAATGGCAGAGGATATCGTTTTCAGACTGTTGGATGAAGACATTATTTCGAAGCGAGAAGCAAAACTGATTCTCAGTGCTGTTGATCGCGCGACACTGCTTTTGCCTCTTCCGACACGCGATGAAGTCCGAGCACGCATCCTTATAGCGATGCTCTTCACAATTAAATATCAATCGAACACATAAAGGGGTGAAAAGATGATTTGCGATCAGTGCGGAGAACGTTCTGCATCAGTAATAGTTAAACAACAGCAACAAGGACAGATAATAGAGCTTCATTTATGTCATATCTGCGCTGCTGAAAACCATAGTATTAATATTGCTTTTGAACAAGATCCATTAGCTATTCATCAGTTATTATCAAATTGGTTCCCTAGTTCGCAGGCATCCATTAACCCAGTTAGAAAGGAAATGGCGACTTGTGCCTCATGTGGTTTTACTTTCGCTAAATTTTTACAGCTTGGAAAGTTTGGCTGCGCTACTTGCTACGATACGTTTTCGCCACAACTCAATGAAATATTTAAACGTTTCCATAACGGGAATACAGAACACACTGGCAAAATACCAGCTTCCTACGGCACTACCTTAAAAATAAAAAAAGAAATTGAAGAACTTCGAAAGCAAATGCATGTATCAATTCAAGGGGAACACTTTGAAGAAGCAGCAAGATTAAGAGATGAAGTAAAAGTTTTAAGTACCAAGCTTGAGGGGGGTGCCGCAGATGGCAGTTGAACGGTTTCTCCAACCTCGAGCAAGCAGCTGGATGGCCAATGGTGGCGAAAATGTTGATATTGCAATGAGTACAAGAATTCGATTAGCTAGAAATTTGAATGATTTTAAATTCCCTTATTCTTTTACGGAAGATGAAGCGCTCAAAGTGGATAAAGAAATCTCTTCTGTATTGATAGATAAAGGCAGTGAGTTAGACTATACTTTCAGTCATATTAGTATTGAAGAACTTGCTCAGCTGCAAAAGGAAGTATTAGTGGAAAAGCATTTAATCAGTCCTTATCTTGCTAATAGCCACCATTCCGGTTCTGTTTTATTGTCTGAAGATGAAGAGCTGAGTATTATGGTAAATGAAGAGGATCATTTAAGAATTCAAAGTCTGCAGTCAGGATTCCGTCTTCAAAAAGCCTATAAAATAGCCAATGAGTTAGATTCGTTATTAGAAAAGAATTTGTCGTATGCTTTTCATGAAAAATACGGTTACTTAACCAGCTGCCCAACAAATGTAGGTACAGGAATGAGAGCATCGGTTATGCTTCATTTGCCGGCTTTGACTATCTCGCATCAAATTCAACGGATTATTCCTGCGATTTCAAGACTTGGTATGGTGGTTCGCGGAATTTATGGGGAAGGCAGCGAGGCATTGGGAAATGTATATCAAATTTCCAATCAATTGACGCTAGGTAAATCCGAATATGAAATTCTTCAGGATTTAGAGAATATGACAGAACAGATAATCCAACAAGAACGCAAGGCGCGGGAAGCAATTTTTTTGAATTCGCCGCTGCTGTTGGAAGATCGTGTCTATCGTTCGCTTGGTATTCTTACCCATTCGAGACTGCTGACGACGGAAGAAGCTGCCACTTGTTTGTCAGATGTTCGATTGGGTATTGATTTAAAAATGATCCAGGATGTAGACATGTCGATTTTGAATGAATTGATGATTTTTATGCAGCCGGCATTTCTGCAACAATATGCTGATAAGCCGCTGCAGCCGAAAGAACGCGATTTTGCCCGGGCAAAATTGTTCCGGGAGCGATTGAATAAAGAAGGTATAAATAGTGAAGGAGAGGATCTTGCATGATGTTTAATCGATTTACACAACGCGCACAAAAAGTTCTTCAGTTAGCTCAAGAAGAGGCCATTCGTATGAAACATGAATCAATCGGTACAGAGCATATTCTTCTTGGTTTAATTCGCGAAGGTGGCGGTATTGCCGCTAAAGCTCTTGAAGCGATTGAAGTGAATACACAATTGATAGAGGAAGGCGTTAAAGAACTTGTTGGCGTCGGTGAAAAAGATGTTGGTCCGATCGTCCATTACACACCAAGAGCGAAAAAAGTTATTGAATTGTCAGTTGATGAGTCCCGTAAATTGGGCCATTCTTATATTGGTACAGAGCATTTGTTGCTGGCATTGATTCGTGAAGGTGAAGGCGTTGCAGCACGTGTGTTAGGAAATGCCGGTGTCAGCTTGAATAAAGCGCGCCAGCAAGTATTGCAGCTCTTGGGCAACAATGAGCAGGCATCTACAGGTACAAGCCCGAATGCTTCGGCAAATACGCCGACATTGGATGGTTTGGCACGTGATTTGACTCAGGTAGCACGTGAAGGCGGCTTGGATCCGGTCATTGGCCGTAGTGATGAAATTACGCGTGTGATTGAAGTATTGAGCCGCAGAACTAAAAACAACCCTGTTTTAATCGGGGAACCGGGTGTCGGTAAAACCGCGATTGCTGAAGGTTTGGCACAACAAATCGTCAACAATGAAATTCCGGAAACTTTGCGCGACAAACGCGTTATGGTTCTCGATATGGGTACAGTGGTTGCCGGAACGAAATACCGCGGTGAATTCGAAGATCGCCTGAAAAAAGTGATGGATGAAATTC
Organism: Planococcus sp. BI3; assembly: GCF_056680115.1. Taxonomy (NCBI): domain Bacteria; kingdom Bacillati; phylum Bacillota; class Bacilli; order Caryophanales; family Caryophanaceae; genus Planococcus; species Planococcus sp. BI3. The sequence continues at coordinate 2,563,599 of NZ_CM155266.1, read as the reverse complement.
GCCAGGCAGGCAATGTTATCCTCTTCATCGATGAGCTTCATACGTTAATTGGAGCAGGTGGAGCAGAAGGGGCGATTGATGCGTCCAATATCCTGAAACCTTCATTATCCCGCGGTGAACTTCAATGTATCGGTGCTACGACTTTGGATGAGTACCGCAAGTATATTGAAAAAGACGCGGCTCTTGAACGCCGTTTCCAGCCAATCCAAGTGGATGAGCCTACAGTAGACGAGTCGATTCAAATTATCCGCGGACTGCGCGATCGCTATGAAGCGCATCACCGTGTGAAAATTACGGATGAAGCGATTGAAGCAGCAGCTAAAATGTCAGACCGCTACATTTCGGATCGTTTCTTGCCCGATAAAGCGATTGACTTGATTGATGAAGCAGGATCTAAAGTAAGACTTCGCTCTTACACGACTCCACCGGATTTGAAAGAGTTGGAAGCGCGTTTGGAAGCTGCGCGTTCTGAGAAAAACGAAGCAGTGCAAAGCCAGGAATTTGAAAAAGCGGCTTCTCTTCGGGATGCTGAACAAAAGCTGCAGAACCAATTAGATAAAACAAAGAAAGAATGGAAAGAAAAGCAAGGAAAAGAAGAGTCTGAAGTGACCGTGGAAGATATCGCGAAAGTAGTTTCTATGTGGACCGGTATTCCGGTTTCGAAACTGGCACAAACAGAATCCGATAAATTGTTGAACTTGGAATCAATTCTTCATAACCGTGTTATCGGCCAAAATGAGGCTGTCACATCGATTTCAAAAGCCATTCGCCGTGCGCGTGCCGGGTTGAAAGATCCAAAACGCCCAATCGGATCGTTCATCTTCCTTGGACCCACTGGTGTTGGTAAAACGGAATTGGCGCGTGCGCTGGCTGAATCCATGTTTGGTGATGAAGAAGCGATGATCCGCATTGATATGTCCGAATACATGGAAAGACATTCGACTTCACGTTTGGTCGGTTCACCTCCAGGATATGTGGGCTACGAAGAAGGCGGACAGTTGACAGAGAAAGTTCGCAGAAAACCATACTCAGTCGTGCTGCTTGACGAAATTGAAAAAGCTCACCCTGACGTATTCAATATTCTGCTGCAGGTTCTTGAAGATGGCCGTTTGACGGATTCTAAGGGCCGCAGAGTCGATTTCCGCAACACAGTTATCATCATGACTTCAAACGTTGGTGCGGAAGAATTGAAATACAATAAGTATGTTGGTTTCAATTTAGATGATGCGAAAACGGATTACAAAGACATGAAAGGCAAGATGCTTGCTGAGTTGAAAAAAGCATTCCGCCCAGAATTCTTAAACCGTGTCGATGATATGATCGTCTTCCATTCTCTTGAAAAAGAGAATTTAAGAGAGATTGTGAACTTGATGACCAAACAATTGGTTGATCGCCTGAAAGAGCAGGATATCGATTTGGAATTGACTGAGGCAGCACTTGAAAAAGTGGCTAAAGAAGGATATGACCCAGAATACGGGGCACGACCACTTCGCCGTTCTCTTCAAAAACACGTGGAAGACCGTTTGTCAGAAGAGCTGTTAAAAGGTACAGCATTATCAGGCCAACGTATTATCTTCGATGTAGAAGATGATGACTTCATCGTTCGCACAAAAGAAACAGAAGAAGCGAAAGAAGCGGTAGTGGAAAAAAAATAAGAACATTCCGCTCGCCGGAGTTGCTCTCCGGCGAGCGGTTTTTCTATTTAAGGAGAGGTACACTTGGCTAAAAAAAAGACAAAGTTCATTTGTCAGTCGTGTGGTTATGAATCCGCCAGGTGGATGGGGAAATGCCCAGGCTGTGCAGCATGGAATACGATGACTGAAGAAGTTGAAGTTGCTGCTCCTAAAGGGACGCGCGGCGCTTTTCAGCACAGTGCATCGGTTCCCCAAAAAGCGATACCAATCAATGCGATTGAAACACAGGACGAACCACGTGTGGAAACAGAGCTAAGCGAATTGAACCGTGTACTTGGCGGTGGCATTGTTCCAGGATCACTGATCCTGATTGGGGGAGACCCAGGCATCGGGAAATCGACGTTGCTCCTGCAGGTTTCGGCTATGCTTGCTAATAGCGGCAGCCGGGTATTATATATTTCCGGGGAAGAATCCATTCGTCAAACCAAATTACGGGCAGAGCGTTTGGATGCTTCATCTTCAGAGCTGTTCATCTATGCGGAAACGAATCTTGAATTGATTCATCATACGATTGAAGATGTAGCACCTGATTTTGTAATTATCGATTCGATTCAGACAGTTCATCATCCTGAAGTGACTTCTGCACCCGGGAGTGTAACACAGGTAAGAGAAAGTACCGCAGAATTAATGCGAATTGCAAAAACGAAAAATATTGCCATCTTTCTCGTAGGCCATGTAACGAAAGAAGGGCAGATTGCAGGGCCGCGTATTTTGGAGCATATGGTGGATACTGTGCTGTATTTTGAAGGCGAACGCCATCACACGTACCGGATTTTACGCAGCGTTAAAAACCGCTTCGGCTCAACCAATGAAATTGCGATTTTTGAAATGCTTCAAGGCGGACTGAAAGAAGTGTTGAATCCGTCCGAATTGTTTCTGCAGGAACGGTCGAGTGGTTCAGCGGGCTCGACTGTTGTAGCATCCATGGAAGGGACGCGCCCCATCCTGGTTGAAATCCAGGCCTTGGTGACGCCATCAAGTTTCAACTATCCCAAGCGCATGGCAACAGGCATCGATGTCAACCGGGTGTCGCTGCTGATGGCAGTGCTGGAAAAACGGGTGGGCATGCTGCTGCAGGCGCAGGACGCTTACATTAAAGTGGCAGGCGGCGTCAAACTTGATGAGCCAGCTATCGATTTGGCGGTGCTTGCAAGCATTGTCTCCAGTTTCCGGGACAAGGCTCCGAATGTCTATGACTGCATCATCGGAGAAGTTGGATTGACCGGTGAAGTAAGGCGCGTCTCCCGGATTGAGCAGCGTGTGCAAGAAGCAGCCAAGCTTGGATTTAAGCGGGCAATTGTTCCAGCATCAAATTTAGGCGGCTGGGATTATCCTGAAGGGATTCGCGTAGTCGGTGTAGAAAGTGTTAATGACGCATTAAAAGAAATTTTTCCACAGTGAGGAGGCAGTTATGCCTCCTTTTATTTCTAAACAAAGGTCATTACAGCGTTTCAGTTTTAAAATGTGTATAATTAAAAAAAGGAGGTGGAGCGTGTGTTAAGACCTATTATTCAAATTATGTTTTTACTTATTGGTGCGACAGTCGGAATTTTATTATTGCCATCTGCATTTGAACTTATTCCCCTTCTCGACAATCCATGGATCAGTAACCCTTATGTGGCAGCAATTGTTGGTGCTCTTGTCTTTTTCCTGTTATCTTTATTGTTTGTAGAGTCTCTAATCAACTTTATGAAGTGGATGGAAGAGAAACTGCTTCATGCACCGACACCGGACCTGTTATTTGGGACGGTAGGTATGATTATCGGTCTTGTAGTTGCTTTCCTGATCGGCTTTGCATTGAGTACAGTCGATATTCCATTGGTTGCGACAGTGGCGCCTTTAGTGTTATCTGTAGTGCTCGGCTATTTAGGGTTCCAGGTGGGATTCCAAAAACGCGAAGAGATGTTGACGATGTTGACTCCCGCTAAATTCACACCGGTGAAAAAGTTGGAGCCGGAAGAGCCGGTTGAAAAAGTCTCCTATAAACTGCTTGATACCAGTGTCATCATCGACGGTCGGATTGCGGATATTTCGGCAACGGGTTTTATGGAAGGCACTTTTGTGGTACCCCAGTTCGTGTTGTCTGAGCTTCAGCATATTGCCGATTCTTCGGATACCCTGAAGCGGACACGCGGCAGGCGAGGCCTGGATATTTTAAAACGGCTTCAAAGTGAGCGTGTGGATGCCATAATGATCACAGAGGAAAATTTTGATGAAGTCAGCGAAGTTGATTTGAAGTTGATGCGCGCGGCGAAAAAAATGGGTGGCCAAGTTGTGACAAATGATTTTAATCTTAATAAAGTATGCGAACTTCATAATGTTCCAGTATTGAATATCAATGACTTGGCGAACGCTGTGAAACCTGTTGTAATACCGGGAGAAGATATGCATGTAGTGGTCATCAAAGATGGCAAAGAGCAAAATCAGGGTGTGGCCTATTTGGACGATGGGACGATGATCGTGATTGAAGATGGCAAAGGTTTTATTGGCCAAGCAATCAACGTCACTGTCACCAGTGTTTTGCAGACTTCTGCAGGGCGGATGATTTTTGCAAAGCCGCGCGACGGCAAACAAACTGCAACAAATTGATAAAGGATGTTATCCAATGAATTATACAGTCGTCTTGCCTGCTGCCGGCAGCGGGAAACGAATGAAAGCAGATAAAAACAAATTATTGCTCGAACTTTTCGGCAAACCTATTTTTCTTTATACGTTGGAAGTTTTCCAGCAGGACCCGAACTGCGAGGCTATTTGGCTGGCAGTAAAAGAGCAGGAACGGCAACTGATCGAAGAATATGTAGAGCGTCATAACATCACAAAAGTACAAGGTTACGCTACAGGGGGAACGGAGCGGCAGGATAGTGTGAGAGCCTGTCTTGAAGCGATTCCACCTTGTGGCGTTGTTTTGGTTCACGATGCTGCACGGCCTTTCATCGATCGGGAAGTGATTGCGCGGCTGGTGGAAACAGCGCAGGTTTCCGGAGCTGCAATTGCTGGCGTGCCGGTCAAAGATACCATCAAAAAAGTAGAAAATGGCATCATTTCAGAAACTATAGACCGCAATCAATTGTGGATGATCCAGACACCGCAGGCTTTTCGCTATTCGTTGATTTTAAACGCAGCGAAGGCAGCCCAAAATGATGGATTCATGGGGACAGATGAAGCGATGCTTGTTGAACGCTTAAACTATCCCGTGGCTATTGTTGAAAGTACATACGAAAATATTAAAATGACGACACCGGATGACTTAGTCTATGGAAGAGCTATTCTGGAAAGTCGACTACAGGAGGAACAGAAATGATTAGAATCGGACAAGGTTATGACGTACACCAGTTGGCAGAAGGACGCCCTTTTATATTAGGTGGTATTGAGATTGAACACGATAGAGGCCTTCTTGGCCACTCAGATGCGGATGTTTTGCTGCATACAATTACCGACGCAGCACTTGGCGCGATTGGTGGAGGCGATATCGGCAAGCATTTTCCAGATACAGATCCTGAATTCAAAGACGCTGATTCCCGTAAACTATTGACGCATATTTGGGAATACGTCAAAGAGCAGGGATATGAACTTGGCAATGTTGATTGCACGGTGATTGCCCAAAAGCCCAAACTGGCTCCTTATATCGAACAAATGCGTGAATCAATTGCGAACTTGCTGGAAGCGGATATTTCACAGGTCAATGTTAAGGCGACAACTTCCGAGCATCTTGGATTTACTGGACGTGAAGAAGGAATTGCTGCATTAGCGGTGATCCTATTGAACAAGCGCCCTGTTTCGTTAGATGTCCCAGAGTGATAGAATAACAGAAGGATACGATAATTTAGGAGGAACTCAAATGACACAAGAAGTACGCGTACGTTATGCGCCAAGCCCGACAGGCCATCTGCACATCGGCGGCGCCCGGACAGCATTATTCAATTATTTATATGCACGCCACAATAACGGGAAATTCATCGTTCGCATTGAAGATACGGACATAGCCCGTAATATTGAAACAGGGATTATGTCTCAGTTGGATAACTTGAAATGGCTGGGCATCGACTATGATGAATCTGTGGATATCGGTGGAGATTACGGTCCTTATCGCCAAATGGAGCGCCTGGATACGTATAAAGAGCATTCAGACAAGATGCTTGAAAAAGGTCTTGCCTACAAATGCTTTTGTACAGCTGAAGAGCTTGAAACAGAGCGTGACGCTCAAAAAGCATCAGGCATCGCTGCGCCTCAATACAGCGGCACTTGCCGTAATTTGACATCTGAAGAAGTTGCTGAAAAAGAAGCAGCAGGCAAATCGTTTACGCTTCGTGCGAAAGTTCCTGCTGCTGTTACGTATGCGTTCAACGATTTGGTACGTGGTCCGATTTCATTCGAATCAAAAGATGTCGGCGATTGGGTGATGGTCAAAACCAATGGTATTCCGACGTATAACTTTGCAGTTGTCATTGATGACTATTTGATGAAAATTTCCCATGTATTCCGTGGGGAAGAGCATTTATCAAACACGCCAAGACAGATGATGATCTATGATGCGTTCGGCTGGGAGCATCCGTCTTATGGCCATATGACTTTGATCATCAACGAAGATCGCAAGAAGTTATCGAAACGGGATGAGTCAATTCTGCAGTTTATTTCCCAGTACAAGGATCTAGGCTATATTCCGGAGGCCTTGTTTAATTTCTTTGCGCTTCTCGGCTGGTCTCCAGAAGGTGAAGAAGAGATCTTCTCGAAAGAGGAATTGATTCGCATTTTTGATGTAGAGCGCTTGTCTAAATCGCCATCAATGTTCGATAAACAAAAATTGATGTGGATGAACAACCAGTACATCAAGCAATTGCCGCTTGAAGAAGTGGTGAAGCTAGCTCTTCCGCATTTGCAGAAAGCAGGCAGATTGCCGGAAGAAATGACGCCGGAACAAGCGGAATGGGCGAACAAGCTGGTTGCGTTATACCACGACCAACTGAGCTACGGTGCGGAAATCACTGAGCTTTCTGAGCAATTTTTCACTGAGAAATTATCATACGGAGAAGCTGAACAAGAAATATTGGCTGCTGAGCAAGTGCCTGAAGTGATGACGGCATTCAAAGAGCAGTTGGCTTCATTGGAAAACTTCGAGCCGGCTGAAATCAAAGCGGCAATCAAGGCGGTCCAGAAATCAACGGGCCATAAAGGCAAAAACCTGTTCATGCCAATCCGTGTGGTCATCACTGGACAAATGCACGGACCTGAATTGCCGGACTCTATTTCCCTGCTAGGGAAAGACAAAGCCATTGCCCGCGTTTCCCAATATGCAAGTGCCTAGCATTGACTTATTGCGCTAACGGTGTAAAATGAATTTACCATTAATAAAAACGTTGACGGGAAGAAGTACATGCAGCAAGCTCTTTAGAGAAGATCCCCACCGGCTGTAAGGGATCCGGGCCGCTGCTGCATCGAAATGCCTCTCCGAGTGCTGAGTCGAATCAAGTAGACCAGACGTCTTGCCCGCGTTACGGGCCATCGAGAGAAAAGGATGTACTATCCTTTTAATCAGAGTGGAACCGCGCAACTATGCGTCTCTGTCATTTATATGACAGGGGCGCTTTTTATTTTGGAATAGAAAGGGAGCGATAGAGATGTTTAAATTATTGAAAGACGATGTTGATGTTATTTTCGAACAAGATCCGGCAGCACGTAATTATGTAGAAGTAATCCTCACGTATTCAGGCTTACATGCCATCTGGGCACATCGGCTGGCACATTTTTTCTTTAAGAACAAACTATTTTTCATTGCCCGCGTCATTTCGCAGATCAGCCGCTTTTTCACGGGAATCGAAATTCATCCTGGCGCAGTCATTGGGCGCCGTTTCTTTATTGACCATGGAATGGGCGTAGTCATCGGGGAGACCTGTGAAATTGGCGACAACGTCACCTTGTACCAAGGTGTGACACTGGGCGGCACTGGGAAAGAACGGGGCAAGCGCCATCCGACGTTGGAAGACAATGTGCTGGTTGCAACCGGGGCCAAAGTATTGGGTTCTATCGTGATTGGAGCCAACTCTAAAGTCGGAGCGGGTTCGGTTGTATTGAAGAACGTACCGATGAATTCAACAGTAGTCGGAATTCCAGGTAAAGTGGTTATTCAAAATGGCGTGAAAGTAAAGCCGGACTTGAACCATCAGAATATGCCGGATCCCGTTATGGACAAATGCGATAGCATGGAAATGAAGATTGCCAGATTGCAGCAAGAAGTTGAACAATTAAAAAAAGCTAGGCAGGAAGAAGGGCAACGTTCATGAGTATCCAGATTTTTAATTCATTGTCACGGCAAAAAGAAGAGTTTATTCCTTTAGAAGAAGGAAAAGTAAAGATGTATGTCTGCGGTCCGACCGTTTACAATTACATCCACATTGGCAACGCGCGTCCGGTGATCGTCTATGATACGGTGCGCCGCTACTTGGAATACCGTGGTTACGATGTGAAGTATGTATCGAACTTTACGGATGTCGACGATAAATTGATCAAAGCGGCCAATGAATTAGGCCAGGAAGTTCCGGAAATTGCGGAGCGGTTCATCGCTGCTTATTTTGAAGATACGAAAGCACTGGGCTGCGCAGAAGCGGACGTCCATCCGCGCGTAACCGACCATATGGTGCAGATCATCGAGTTTATTGAAGCGTTGATTGAAAAAGGCTATGCTTATGAGTCGCAGGGAGATGTCTATTACCGGACCCGCAAATTTGAGGGCTACGGCAAGCTGTCCCATCAGTCAGTCGATGAATTGAAAGTCGGGGCTCGTGTGGAGACCGGCGATAAAAAGGAAGATGAACTGGATTTCGTGTTGTGGAAAGCGGCGAAGCCGAAAGAAATTTCATGGGATAGCCCATGGGGCAAAGGACGTCCTGGCTGGCATATTGAATGCTCGGTTATGGCACGTGAGCATTTAGGCGATACCATTGATATTCACGCAGGCGGACAGGATCTGACTTTCCCGCATCATGAAAATGAAATTGCCCAATCCGAAGCCTTGACCGGCAAACCTTTTGCGCGTTATTGGATGCATAATGGGTATATTAATATTGATAATGAAAAAATGTCGAAGTCGCTGAATAATTTTGTGCTGGTAAACGATATATTGAAGGAAATGGATCCACAGGTCCTGCGCTTCTTTATGCTGTCGGTCCATTACCGCCACCCGATCAACTACTCTCAGCAATTGGTGGAAGATGCCATTGCCGGGTTGGAGCGGCTGCGTACGGCGTATGCCAACTTGAAGCATCGCTTAAGCACTTCAGCAGATCTGGGTGACCATTCCGATATTTGGATCCATAAAATCGAAACTATTAAAACTGCATTCGTTGAAACGATGGATGATGACTTTAATACGGCGAATGCCATTTCTAGCCTATTTGATCTGTCCCGTTTATCGAATACGTATTTATTGGAAAAACAGACGGCGACCCCGGTCTTAGAGACTTTTATTGCCGTGTTCGATGAATTGGCCGGCATTTTAGGCATCCCATTCAGCCAGGAAGAAGAATTGCTGGATGAAGAAGTTGAGGCATTGATGGAAGAGCGCATTGAAGCGCGTAAAAATCGTGACTTTGCCCGCGCCGATGAAATCCGTGATTTATTCAAAGAAAAAAATATCATTCTGGAAGATACGGCACAAGGTACACGCTGGAAAAGAGGGTAAGATAGTGAATGTTTTACGGAAAAATGATGTAGACCAATTGAACGCACTGGCGCTTGCCTATATGGGAGATGCCGTTTACGAGCAGGCGATCCGTGAGCATTTGCTGCGTTCAGGACGCGCTAAGCCGAATATTCTGCACCGCCAGTCGACCACTTTCGTTTCTGCTAAAGCGCAGGCGATGGTCTTGAAACGATTAACAGAAGAAGGGTTTTTGACGGAAGCGGAATTGGCGATTATGAGACGGGGGCGCAATGCCAAGTCTGGATCTGTTCCAAAAAATACCGATGTGCAAACTTATAATTTTAGCACCGCTTTTGAAGCGGTCTTAGGCTGGCTGTATTTAAAAGAAGAGCAAGCGCGTGTGGACGAAATCATTTCCTATGCGATTGAGATTGTGGAAGAGTTAGGAGGCGTATTGAAATGACGGAAGAAGATTTGGCACCGGAGATAATCGGCGGCAAGAACCCTGTACTGGAAGCGCTGCGGGCAGACCGGGACATCAATAAAATCTGGATTGCGGAAGGCGTCCAGAAAAAAGGAATCACCGAATTGCTGCAACTGGCAAAAGACAAGGGCGTTATCGTCCAATCCGTACCGAAGAAAAAAATCGACGGATTGACGGATACCAATCACCAGGGGATCGCAGCAGCAGTAGCTGCATATAATTACGCAAGCCTTGATGATTTGTTTGCGGCAGCAGCGGCAAAAAATGAAGATCCATTTTTTCTGATTTTAGATGAATTGGAAGACCCGCATAATTTGGGTTCCATTATGAGAACAGCAGATGCAATCGGTGTTCATGGCTTGATTATTCCAAAGCGTCGGGCTGTAGGTCTGACAGGTGTTGTGGCTAAGGCTTCGACAGGTGCAATCGAGCACGTGCCGGTCGTGCGCATCAATAATTTGTCGCAGACCGTGGACGAATTGAAAAAGCGCGGCCTTTGGATTGCTGGTACAGATGCCAAAGAGTCGGTTGATTACCGCAGAATGGATGCATCTCTTCCGCTGGCGGTCATCATTGGCAGTGAAGGCAAAGGCATGAGCCGGATTTTGCGTGACAAATGTGATTTCCTTTATCAGTTGCCGATGGTCGGACATGTCACTTCACTGAATGCTTCAGTGGCAGCAAGCCTGTTGATGTACGAAGTTTATAGAAAGCGCAATCCACTGGGTTAATGCCATGAACATTCTGCTGGTTGATGGATACAATATCATTGGTGACTGGATGGAGCTGCAGGAACTGAAGAAAGATAAGTTGGCAAATGCCAGAGATCGTCTGATAGAGCGGATGGCTGAATACCGCAGCTACAAAGGATGGCGTGTCATCATCATTTTTGATGCCCACCTGGTTCCAGGGATTGAAGCCAAGAATCTGCACCACGATGTTGAAGTCATTTTCACAAAAGAAAGCGAAACGGCAGATGAACGGATTGAAAAACTGGCAGCGAGTTTAAATAATCGCCGTGACCAGATTTATGTAGCCACTTCGGATTTAACAGAGCAATGGGTTATTTTCGGCAAAGGAGCATTGCGAATTTCAGCACGCGAACTGGAAATTGAAATGAATGAAATACAGGAGAACATCACTAAAAAAGTAAAAGAAATCCAGGAGCAGCGCGGGATTTCCAAAATTCCACTGTCCAGCGAAGTAGCGGAAATTTTCGAAAAATGGCGAAGAGGCTTAAAATGAACGGTTGACGCTCATTTTTTTCTTCCTGTATACTGAGGATATCGAGGCTCACGCAATCGGAGGGATCACCCGTGGAAAATCATGATCAAGTTCAGCCCCAACGATTCACCGACATGACAGATGAGGAACTTGTCAGTTTAGTCCACAGTGGAAACACAGAAGCATTGGATTTTTTGATTACAAAGTTCCGGTCTTTTGTTCGAATGAAAGCCCGTTCGTATTTTCTGATCGGCGCTGATAAGGAAGATATTATCCAGGAAGGCATGATCGGACTGTACAAGGCGATCCGTGATTTTCGAAGTGATAAGCTATCTTCTTTCCGTGCATTTGCGGAACTATGCATCATTCGGCAGATCATTACTGCCATTAAAACGGCTACGCGCCAAAAACATATTCCGTTGAATTCATATGTATCTCTGGACAAACCGATCTATGATGAAGAGTCTGACCGAACTTTGATGGATGTACTGACCGGAAACGGAGCGGATGATCCAGAAGATCTGATCATCCATAATGAAGAATTTCAGTATATGGAAGAAAAGATGGGGGAAGTGCTGAGTGAACTTGAGCGTGAAGTTTTGGCCCTTTATTTAGATGGCCAATCCTATCAGGAAATTTCAGAAAAGCTCGAACGCCACGTCAAATCGATCGACAATGCACTGCAACGGGTCAAACGGAAACTGGAACGCCACTTGCAAATCAATGAGATGCCGAGCTCCTGATGCGCAGTTGACAGGGGTGTTTTAAGGTGATAACCTTGAAAAAGCTGTAAACTTGAATAAAGTGATAACATGGCTGGAAAAATTTTTTTAAGCTGCTCGAAATGTGCATCCCGCAATTACACGGTTCCTGCGAAAGCGGAATCCGGCACACGTTTGGAACTCGAAAAATTCTGTGCTCATTGCAATGGGCATACCGTGCATAAACAAACGATATGAATTTTAACTGAATGCCGGACGATATAGAGTGATTTTGAAATTCGGAGGTTTTTTAAACAATGGGTAACATTGGCGGTTTTTTTAAAAATGTCGTTTCGGAAATGCGGAAAGTTAGCTGGCCGAAACGAAAAGAACTAACTCGTTATACGATCGTTGTTCTTTCTACTTGTATTTTCATGGCTCTCTTCTTCGCGATAATTGACGCAGGCATCTCGGAAGTATTCCGTTGGTTCTTGGCGCTATAAGTCATCCGACAAGAATAATGCATAAAAAATAGCCCGTCATTCTATGAGAACGGGTTTTTTCATTTGGTAAAAAAGGAGGGATGGACGTTCAGTCCGCACGATTATGGAGAAAAATTGGTATGTAGTCCACACGTATTCTGGATATGAGAACAAAGTGAAGGCAAACCTGGAAAAGCGTGTAGAAACAATGGGTATGGAAGATCTTATCTTCCGCGTCATCATTCCTGAAGAAGAGGAAACAGATTTTAAAGATGGCAAGAAACGCACTGTTATGCGCAAGACCTTCCCGGGTTATGTCCTGGTTGAATTGATCATGACAGATGAATCCTGGTACGTTGTCAGAAACACGCCAGGTGTTACAGGATTTATCGGTTCATCAGGCGGGGGAGCAAAACCGACGCCGTTGTTAGATGAAGAAGTTGAGTTCATTCTGAAACAAATGGGAATGACAGGACGCAAAGTGGATATTGACTTTGCAGTTGCCGATACAGTTGAAGTGATGGAAGGGCCATTCGCCAACTTCCAAGGTAAAGTGGAAGAAATTGATGATACAAAAGGCAAAGTTAAAGTGTCGATTGATATCTTCGGCCGCGAAACCAAAATGGAACTGGATTTCGAGCAAGTTCAAAAAGTATAAATGCCCCTTGCTATTCTGAATTATTAATGGTATTATTTCATAGGTCAGACTGTCATAGGACAATCTGTACAATTTAGCTAATTCTATCAACATCGTTGACAGACAGATATTGAGTGGGAGGGGAAACCCTATTACCACATCACGGACTTAAGGAGGTGTGTTTCGTGGCTAAAAAAGTTGTTAAAGTTGTAAAGTTGCAGATTCCTGCAGCAAAAGCTAATCCAGCGCCACCAGTTGGTCCAGCATTGGGTCAAGCAGGTGTTAACATCATGGGCTTCTGTAAAGAGTTCAACGCGCGTACGGCAGATCAAGCAGGACTGATCATTCCAGTTGAGATTTCAGTATTTGAAGATCGTTCATTTACATTCATTACGAAAACTCCACCCGCAGCTGTTCTATTAAAAGTAGCAGCCGGTATTGAATCAGGTTCAGGCGAACCGAACCGCAATAAAGTAGCGACTGTGAAACGCGACAAAGTTCGCGAAATCGCAGAAACTAAAATGCCAGATCTAAACGCTGCTTCAGTAGAAGCTGCAATGTTGATGGTTGAAGGTACTGCTCGCAGTATGGGCATTACAATCGAAGACTAATTCTAGCAGTTGTTTTTGGATGGGTTGCGCAGTTCATCATGAGCCGCGCAGCCTTTAATCGTGGGAGGTTCATTCCGTTATACCACAACAAGGAGGACGTTTAAAATGGCTAAAACAGGCAAAAAGTTGCAAGAAGCAGCAAAATTGATCGACCGTTCAAAACAATACGAAGCTAAAGAAGCAATCGAACTTGCGAAAAAAGCAAGCACAGTGAACTTTGACGCTACAGTAGAAGTGGCTTTCCGTCTAGGAATCGACACGCGTAAGAACGACCAGCAAATCCGTGGGGCAGTAGTACTTCCAAACGGAACTGGTAAAACTCAAAGCGTATTGGTTTTCGCTAAAGGCGAAAAACTGAAAGAAGCTGAAGCAGCTGGCGCAGATTTCGTAGGCGACGCTGAATATATCGAAAAAATCCAACAAGGATGGTTTGACTTCGACGTGATCGTTGCAACTCCTGACATGATGGGTGAAGTTGGTAAACTTGGACGCGTTTTAGGGCCAAAAGGCTTAATGCCAAACCCGAAAACAGGCACAGTTACATTTGATGTAACAAAAGCTGTTCAGGAAATCAAAGCTGGTAAAGTGGAATACCGTGCAGACAAAACGGGTATCATCCATGCGCCAATCGGGAAAGTTTCTTTTGATGACAGCAAACTTGCTGAAAACTTGGAAGCAATCTATGACGTAGTGCAAAAAGCGAAGCCAGCTTCTGCTAAAGGTACTTACATCAAATCGCTAAACGTTACTACTACAATGGGGCCTGCTGTTAAAGTAGATCCATCAAAAGTAGTTGCTAAATAAGATATTGACATCGTATTTTCGCTCTGCTATACTAGCGGAGTTGTGAAATACCCATTTGTACCGCAGACAGCAGGGGCGCGAGCCGCTTAATTTATCCCTGCCGAGGACATGATGAATTCAGTAAACATCTTTTTGATGCTGATTTTATGCCTCTGTGTCTGTAATGGACCAGAGGCTTTTCTTATGGACGGTATAAATGAAAAATCTATAGGAGGTGCCAAAATGAGCAAAGCAGTTGAAACGAAAAAAGTTGTCGTGCAAACAATCGCTGATAAGTTCAGCGCTGCAGCTTCAGTTGTAGTTGTTGACTACCGTGGATTGAACGTTGCACAATTAACAGAACTTCGTAAACAGCTTCGTGAAGCAGGCGTTGAGTTTAAAGTTTACAAAAACTCAATGACTCGCCGTGCGACAGAAATGCAAGGTCTTGAAGCGATCAACGAACACTTTACAGGACCAAACGCAATTGCATTTTCTAACGAAGATGTAGTAGCTCCAGCGAGAATCATCAATACTTTCGCTAAAACGAACGACGCGCTTGAAATCAAAGCGGGTGTCATCGAAGGTGTAGTAGCATCTGCTGAAGATGTGAAAGCATTGGCAGAACTTCCATCACGCGATGGTTTGCTTTCTATGCTACTCAGCGTACTACAAGCTCCAATCCGCAACTTTGCAGCTACTACAAAAGCAGTTGCAGACCAAAAAGAAGAACAAGGCGCTTAATAAGTTAGCCGGCTAAGCACGACAAAAAATATTACCTATCAATAGGAGGAAACTATAATGACACAAGAACAAATCTTAGACGCAATCAAAGAAATGACAGTTCTTCAACTTAACGACCTAGTAAAAGCAATCGAAGAAGAGTTCGGCGTAACTGCTGCTGCTCCAGTTGCTGCTGCTGGTGGCGGTGCTGCTGTTGAAGAAGAGCAAACAGAATTTGACGTAATCCTTACTTCTGCTGGCGATTCAAAAATCAAAGTAATCAAAGCAGTACGTGAAGTAACTGGTCTTGGTCTTAAAGAAGCGAAAGCTCTTGTAGACGAAGCTCCTAAAGCAATCAAAGAAGGCGTTACTAAAGAAGAAGCTGAAGAAGTTAAAGGCAAACTTGAAGAAGTTGGCGCTGGAGTAGAAGTTAAGTAATTTCATGAATCCATAAAAATGAAAGGAAAGCTCGTCAGTGTATACCGACGGGCTTTTCTTCTTTTTAAATTCATTTGCATAACGGGCAGCCGTCCGTAATAAGGTGAACGCAAGGAGGACTTTATATGTCTCAACATTATTATTCTAAAAATCCTCAAACAAAAAGCAATCCCCGAGAGTGGACAGATGTATTGCGGGGCGAAAAATTCCGATTCCAGACCGACGCAGGAGTTTTCAGCAAAAGTGAAGTAGATTTTGGTTCGCGTTTATTGATCGAGACATTCGTTGAGGCTGAGATAGATGGACCGGTGCTTGATGTTGGCTGTGGATATGGGTCCATCGGAATGGCAGTCGCAAAAGCATCTCCTCATAAACAAGTGCATATGGTGGATGTCAATACACGAGCTATCGAACTGGCGAAAACAAACGTTGAAAAGAACGACATCTCCAATGTCCAGATTTACGAAAGTGATGGTTTAAGCGCTGTTGAAGCTAGTGATTTTTCTGCAATTTTAACAAACCCGCCGATCAGAGCAGGCAAGGATACCATTTTTCGTTTTTATGAAGAGGCTGCTGAAAAGTTAGCGGATGGTGGATCGTTATGGGTGGTTATCCAGAAAAAGCAAGGCGCTCCTTCTACGCAGGTGAAACTGGAAGAGCTTTTCGGAGAAGTCAGAGTGGTCGATAAGAAAAAAGGTTACTTTATTTTTGAAGCCAGAAAAGTTTGACTTGACAAAACCGCTGTGTTATTATAATGAAATGCAAAATTTATTATTTTGAGGTCGTTTGCCCTTTTTCGGGCTTGGCATGGCGACAGAGCTAATCACGTGTAAACCGAAAATGAGCTGATTTATAGTCTCGTTTTCTTTTTGTCTTTTCGATATCATACACTATTTTGTGGAAATCGCAAAGACCTATAATCGTTTTATTGAGGGGTGAATAAGTTGGTAGGTCAACTAGTTCAGTACGGTCAACATCGTCAACGCAGAAGTTTTTCGAGAATCAGTGAAGTGCTGGATCTTCCGAACTTGATTGAAATTCAATCGTCATCTTATGAATGGTTCCTTGAAGAAGGGCTTCGTGAAATGTTCCGGGACATCTCGCCGATTGAAGATTTCACAGGAAATCTATCACTCGAGTTTGTTGATTATAGTCTCGCGGAACCGAAGTATCCGGTCGATGAATCGAAAGAGCGTGACGTTACTTATGCAGCACCTTTGCGTGTTAAAGTACGTCTGCACAACAAAGAAACAGATGAAGTGAAAGAACAGGATGTCTTCATGGGGGATTTCCCACTAATGACAGAAACAGGTACTTTCGTCATCAACGGCGCAGAACGCGTTATCGTTTCTCAATTGGTTCGTTCGCCAAGTGTTTATTTCCATGACAAGACAGATAAAAATGGTAAAAAAGGCTTCGGAGCAACTGTTATTCCAAACCGTGGAGCATGGCTTGAATATGAAACAGATGCGAAAGATGTCGTGTACGTCAGAATTGACCGGACACGTAAATTACCGGTAACGGTTCTTTTGAGAGCGCTTGGTTTTGGATCTGACCAGGAAATCATCGATTTGCTTGGTGATAACGAATTCCTTCAAAACACGCTTGAAAAAGATAACACTGAGAGCACAGAAAAAGCGCTTCTTGAAATCTATGAACGCTTGCGCCCTGGTGAGCCGCCTACAGTTGAAAGCGCGAAAAGCTTATTATACTCACGCTTTTTCGACCCAAAACGCTATGACCTGGCAAATGTCGGCCGTTACAAAATGAACAAAAAGCTTCATATCAAAAACCGTCTTTTCAATCAGACAATCGCTGAAACTCTGGCTGATCCTGAAACAGGCGAAATTCTGGTTGAAGCTGGCACATTGATTGACCGCCGTGTACTTGATCGCTTGATTCCAAACTTGGAAAATGGCGTTGGTTTCCATACAGTTTCTCAAGTAGGTGGTGTCCTGGAAGGTGAAGTGACCTTACAGTCGATCAAAATCTACGCGCCAAACAATGAAGACCAAAAAGAGATCACTGTCATCAGTAATGCTTATATAGAAGACAAGATCAAAAATGTAACGCCGGCTGATATCATTTCTTCTATCAGTTACTTCTTTAACCTGCTTTACGGTGTCGGAAACACGGATGATATCGATCATCTTGGTAACCGTCGTCTGCGTTCAGTAGGTGAGTTGCTGCAAAACCAATTCCGTATCGGACTATCCCGTATGGAGCGTGTAGTTCGTGAGCGTATGTCCATTAACGACACACAGGCAATCGTTCCTCAGCAATTGATCAATATCCGTCCGGTTATTGCATCAATTAAAGAGTTCTTCGGCAGCTCTCAGCTTTCCCAGTTTATGGATCAAACCAATCCATTAGCTGAATTGACGCATAAACGCCGTCTATCGGCGCTTGGACCCGGTGGTTTGACGCGTGAACGT
Source organism: Planococcus sp. BI3 (assembly GCF_056680115.1). Taxonomy (NCBI): domain Bacteria; kingdom Bacillati; phylum Bacillota; class Bacilli; order Caryophanales; family Caryophanaceae; genus Planococcus; species Planococcus sp. BI3. The sequence goes on along the minus strand of NZ_CM155266.1, from coordinate 2,545,751 downwards.
GCAGGCTTTGAAGTCCGTGACGTTCACTATTCCCATTATGGCCGCATGTGTCCAATTGAAACGCCTGAGGGCCCGAACATTGGATTGATCAACACCCTTTCAACATTTGCGAAAGTAAATAAATTCGGTTTCATTGAAACTCCTTATCGCCGTGTAGATGGGGAAACCGGTGTTGTCACAGAACACATCGACTACCTGACTGCTGACGAAGAAGACAATTATGTAGTGGCGCAGGCCAATTCGAAGCTGAATGACGATGGTTCATTCGTTGAAGAAGGCGTCGTTGCACGTTTCCGCGGTGAGAACACCGTCTACAAACGTGGCAGCATCGACTATATGGACGTTTCTCCGAAGCAAGTCGTTTCTGTAGCGACAGCCTGTATTCCGTTCCTTGAAAATGATGACTCCAACCGAGCATTAATGGGAGCGAACATGCAACGTCAGGCAGTTCCATTGTTAAACCCGGAAGCTCCTTTCGTAGGAACCGGAATGGAACACTTGGCCGCGCGTGATTCTGGTGCAGCTGTTGTAGCTAAAAATGACGGTATCGTGGAATATGTGGAAGCTAAGGAAATTTCAGTACGCCGCATTGAAGTTGTGGATGGCAATGAAGTCCGAGGCGACCTTGACACATACAAATTGCAGAAATTTGTCCGTTCTAACCAAGGAACAAGCTATAATCAACGCCCGATCGTCAAAGTTGGAGACCGTATTTCCAAACGCGATATTCTTGCTGACGGACCTTCAATGGAACGTGGAGAGATGGCATTAGGAAGAAACGTATTGGTTGCCTTCATGACATGGGATGGTTTTAACTACGAAGATGCGATCATCATGAGTGAGCGCTTAGTAAAAGATGATGTTTATACATCTGTCCATATCGAAGAGTATGAATCCGATTCACGTGATACGAAATTAGGGCCGGAAGAAATTACGCGTGACATCCCGAACGTTGGGGAAGATGCATTGCGTAACTTGGATGACCGAGGTATTATCCGTGTCGGAGCTGAAGTGAAAGATGGAGATATTCTAGTTGGTAAAGTAACACCTAAAGGGGTTACGGAATTGACTGCTGAAGAACGTCTGCTTCATGCCATTTTCGGTGAAAAAGCACGTGAAGTGCGCGATACTTCATTGCGGGTGCCTCACGGTGCCGGCGGTATTGTATTGGACGTCAAGATCTTCAATCGTGAAGATGGAGACGAATTGCCACCAGGTGTTAACCAGCTGGTTCGCGCATATATCGTTCAAAAACGTAAAATCTCTGTTGGCGATAAAATGGCTGGACGTCACGGAAACAAAGGTGTTATTTCGAGAATTCTGCCTGAAGAAGATATGCCATTCATGCCAGACGGCACACCGGTAGACATTATGTTGAATCCACTTGGTGTACCATCCCGTATGAATATCGGTCAGGTACTTGAGTTGCACCTAGGAATGGCTTCCCGTTCACTTGGAATTCATATGGCCTCATCTGTATTTGATGGAGCGAATGAAGAAGATGTCCTGGAAACAATGGAAGAGTCAGGTATGCCACTCGATGGTAAAACGATTCTTTATGATGGCCGTTCTGGTGAATCATTCGATAACCGTGTCTCTGTAGGTATCATGTACATGATTAAACTTGCCCACATGGTCGATGATAAATTGCACGCCCGTTCAACTGGACCTTACTCATTGGTTACACAACAACCATTGGGTGGTAAAGCGCAATTCGGCGGACAGCGTTTTGGGGAGATGGAAGTATGGGCACTTGAAGCATATGGTGCCGCTCATACATTACAAGAGATCCTAACGGTGAAGTCGGATGATGTGGTTGGCCGCGTGAAAACCTATGAAGCAATTGTTAAAGGTGAAAGTGTACCGGAACCAAGTGTGCCGGAATCATTTAAAGTTTTGATCAAAGAGCTTCAAAGTTTAGGTATGGACGTTAAGATGTTGACGATTGATGATGAAGAAATTGAATTGCGCGATTTGGATGAAGAAGAAGATCTTCAACCGGCGGATTCATTGAACATCCTCCCGATTGCCGATACAGAAGCACCGGTTGGAACAATTGATAAATAAACATGGGATTCGAACGGCTTTAACCGGCCGTTCTCCATTTATTCACTTAGCCATTACCGAGGAAGAGCCGTACAGAAACTCGAGACAAAAGGGAGGTAGGCTCCTTGATAGATGTTAATAATTTTGAGTATATGAAAATCGGATTAGCGTCACCCGATAAAATTCGCTCATGGTCTTATGGAGAAGTCAAAAAGCCAGAAACAATCAATTACCGTACACTGAAACCTGAAAAAGATGGTTTGTTCTGCGAACGTATTTTCGGTCCTACGAAAGACTGGGAATGCCATTGCGGTAAATACAAGCGTGTCCGCTACAAAGGCGTTGTCTGCGATCGCTGTGGCGTTGAAGTCACACGTTCAAAAGTTCGCCGCGAACGCATGGGGCATATTGAATTAGCAGCTCCCGTTTCGCACATCTGGTATTTCAAAGGAATTCCGAGCCGCATGGGACTTATCCTGGATATGTCCCCACGCTCACTTGAAGAAGTTATTTATTTTGCTTCTTATGTAGTAATCGATCCTGCGGATACACCACTTGAAAAGAAACAACTTCTTTCTGAAAAAGAATACCGCGCTTACCGTGATAAGTTTGGGAAAAAATTCCAGGCTGCTATGGGAGCAGAAGCAATCAAACGTCTATTGCAGGAAATTGACCTTGAACGCGAAACGGATTCTTTAAAAGAAGAGTTGAAAACGGCTCAAGGCCAACGACGTACTCGTGCGATTAAACGCCTTGAAGTGGTTGAGTCATTCCGTAATTCAGGAAACAATCCTGATTGGATGATTCTTGATGTTCTTCCTGTTATTCCACCTGAACTTCGCCCGATGGTTCAATTAGATGGCGGCCGCTTTGCGACTTCTGATCTAAATGACCTTTATCGCCGCGTAATCAACCGGAATAACCGTCTGAAGCGTCTTTTGGATCTTGGTGCACCAAACATCATCGTACAGAACGAAAAACGTATGCTTCAAGAAGCTGTTGATGCATTAATCGATAACGGCCGTCGTGGCCGTCCGGTTACAGGACCTGGTAACCGTCCATTGAAATCTCTTTCTCATATGCTGAAAGGGAAACAAGGGCGTTTCCGTCAGAACCTTCTTGGTAAACGAGTTGATTACTCAGGCCGTTCCGTTATCGTAGTCGGACCTAACCTGAAAATGTATCAATGTGGTTTGCCGAAAGGAATGGCAATCGAATTGTTCAAGCCGTTCGTTATGAAAGAATTGGTTGAACGTGGATTGGCTCACAACATCAAGAGCGCAAAACGCAAAATCGAACGTCTTCATTCTGAAGTTTGGGATGTACTGGAAGACGTCATCAAGGAGCATCCGGTTCTATTGAACCGAGCACCGACTCTTCACAGACTGGGTATCCAGGCATTTGAACCGACACTAGTTGAAGGTAAAGCAATCCGTCTTCATCCGCTTGTATGTACTGCATACAATGCCGATTTCGATGGTGACCAAATGGCTGTTCACGTACCTTTATCATCCGAAGCACAGGCAGAAGCAAGATTATTGATGCTTGCAGCTCAAAACATTTTGAATCCAAAAGACGGAAAACCTGTTGTAACACCATCTCAGGATATGGTTCTAGGAAACTATTACTTAACACTTGAGCGCAAAGGTGCTACAGGAGAAGGCGCAACTTTCTCAGGACCTGAAGAAGTAATGATCGCTTATCAAACAGGCCATGTGCACTTGCATACACGTATTGCAATTCTAGCTGGAGCCGTCAACAACCCGACGTTCACAGAAGAACAGAACAAAATGCTTTTATTGACAACTGTCGGTAAAATTATTTTCAATGAAATTCTGCCGAAGTCATTCCCGTATATCAACGAGCCGACTGATTACAATCTGCAGGTGGAAACGCCAGCGAAATATTTCGTCGCTACAACGACTGATATTCGCAAGCATATTGAAGAAGCGGAACTTGTGACACCATTCAAGAAGAAAATTCTTGGGGAGATCATCGCGGAAGTATTCAAACGTTTCCATATTACGGAAACTTCTAAAATGCTTGACCGCATGAAGAGCCTTGGGTTCAAATATTCGACACAAGCCGGCATTACTGTTGGTGTGGCGGATATCGTAGTTCTTCCGGACAAGGGAGAAATTCTTGTTGATGCACAAGAAAACGTAGATAAAGTAATGAAACAATTCCGTCGCGGATTGATTACAGAAGAAGAGCGATATGCACGCGTCATTTCATATTGGAGCAATGCAAAAGATATTATTCAGAGCAAACTGATGGCATCTCTTGATAACTTGAATCCAATCTTTATGATGAGTGATTCCGGAGCGCGTGGTAATGCATCCAACTTTACACAGCTTGCTGGTATGCGTGGACTCATGGCCAACCCGGCTGGGCGCATTATCGAACTTCCGATTAAATCATCCTTCCGTGAAGGTTTGACTGTACTTGAATACTTCATCTCTACACACGGTGCCCGTAAAGGTCTTGCCGATACAGCACTTAAAACAGCCGATTCTGGTTACTTGACTCGTCGTCTGGTAGACGTTGCACAAGATGCAATCGTCCGCGAAAATGACTGTGGCACTGACAGAGGATTGCTGGTTGGAGCGTTGATGGAGGGCACTGAAGTGATTGAAGAGCTTGATGAGCGTATCGTTGGCCGTCATGCTAAGAAAACAATCCGCCATCCGGAAACAAAAGAAATAATTGTAGCGAAAGATGAATTGATTACACAAGATCTGACTCGCCTCATTCTTGAAGCGGGCATCAAAGAAGTAACGATTCGCTCTGCGTTTACATGTAATACAAAACACGGCGTTTGTAAGAAATGCTACGGTACTAACCTGGCAACTGGAGACGAAGTTGAAGTGGGCGAAGCAGTAGGTATTATTGCGGCTCAATCAATCGGTGAACCAGGAACTCAGCTTACGATGCGTACATTCCACACAGGCGGGGTTGCAGGAGATGATATTACACAAGGTCTTCCGCGTATCCAGGAAATATTTGAATCACGTAATCCGAAAGGCCAGGCAGTGATTTCTGAAATTACAGGTACGGTTACTGAAATTGATGAAATTCGTGAAGGCCAGAAGGAAGTAACGATTCAAGGTGAGGTTGAAACACGTAAATATCTAGCTCCTTATAATTCACGCATCAAGGTTCAAGTTGATGATGCAATCGTTCGAGGCGAAGTATTGACGGATGGTTCAATCGATCCGAAACAATTGCTACAAGTAAAAGACGTTCAAGCTGTTCAAGTCTATCTATTGAAAGAAGTTCAAAAAGTATACCGTATGCAAGGAGTAGAAATCGGCGATAAGCACGTTGAAGTTATGGTTCGTCAAATGTTCCGTAAAGTCCGCGTCATTGAAGCCGGTGATACTGAATTGCTGCCAGGTTCACTTTTGGATATTCACCAATTTACTGAAGCCAACGTTAAAGCGGTGCTAGAAGGCAACTTGCCAGCTACAAGCCGTCCTGTAATTCTAGGGATCACAAAAGCTTCCCTTGAAACAGAATCATTCCTATCGGCCGCATCATTCCAGGAAACGACTCGTGTCTTAACAGATGCAGCGATTAAAGGAAAACGTGATGAACTTCTAGGATTGAAAGAGAATGTCATCATCGGTAAACTTGTTCCAGCTGGAACAGGAATGCAGCGTTACCGTCAAATTAAGATTGCTCAAAGCGAAAAAGCAGCGAAGCAGGAAATTGTCGGTACAGAATCATAAAAAGATTTTTGATTCCGGGGGAGTTATAAATAACCCCCCGGGATTTTTTAAGAATTCAGTTGACAGCATTGTCATAGGATGATAATATGTTGAGGGTTGATGGTTAACGGTCTGACACTTTGGAGGATATGCAAATGTCTAATGAAAAAGTAAAACAGGCAAGTCAAATAATCATCGGTACAAAGCAGACAGTAAAAGCATTAAAAAGCGGCATTGTCCAAAAGATAATAGTGGCAAAAGACGCGGACGATCGAATGACCGAACAGATTATCCAACTAGCCTTAGAAAAAGGTGTTCGGATCGAATTTGCAGATTCACGATTAAAGCTTGGCAAAGCATATGGCATTAATGTCGGTGCAGCTGCTGTGGCTATTACTGGATAACAGTTTTTGTGTAAAACACAAAGACTTTGTTTTTTACCCAAAAATGAACCACCTGGATATGTGGTATTAGAACACCTTTTGAGAGGAGGAAAAATCGATGCCTACAATTAACCAATTAGTTAACAAGCCTCGTAAACCAAAAATCACGAAATCAGGTTCACCAGCGCTAAACAAAGGGTACAACAGCTTTAAAAAGTCTCAAACTAACGTGACATCACCACAGAAACGTGGAGTATGTACTCGTGTTGGTACGATGACACCAAAAAAACCAAACTCGGCATTACGTAAATATGCTCGTGTACGGTTGACTAACCAAATCGAGGTTAATGCTTACATCCCTGGAGAAGGTCACAACCTTCAAGAGCACAGTGTAGTTCTTCTTCGCGGCGGACGCGTAAAAGATTTACCGGGTGTACGTTACCATATCGTACGTGGAGCACTTGATACAGCTGGAGTAAGCGGCCGTATGCAAAGCCGTTCTAAATACGGAACTAAACGTCCTAAAGTAAAAAAATAATAAGTTAAATTAACGAAGAGATTTCGTTGAAAGGAGGAACATACATGCCTCGTAAAGGTCCTGTAGCTAAACGTGATGTGTTGCCAGATCCAATTTATAATTCGAAATTGGTGACACGCTTAATTAATAAAATGATGGTTGACGGAAAAAGAGGTACTTCACAAAAGATCCTATACGGAGCGTTTGAGTTAGTAAAAGAACGCAGCGGTAAAGATCCGATTGAAGTATACGAACAAGCACTGACTAACATTATGCCAGTTCTTGAAGTTCGCTCTCGCCGTGTTGGTGGAGCTAACTACCAAGTGCCGGTTGAAGTTCGTCCTGAACGCCGTACAACTTTAGGTCTTCGCTTCCTGGTGAACTATTCACGTCTTCGTGGAGAGAAAACAATGGAAGAGCGTTTGGCTAATGAAATCATGGATGCAGCCAATAATACTGGTTCATCAGTTAAGAAACGTGAAGATTTGCATAAAATGGCTGAAGCTAACAAAGCATTCGCTCACTATCGCTGGTAATTTCTTTCGAGATGTTTTTAACATCTTAATCAGAAACGGAAGGAGAAAAATAACATGGCTAGAGAGTTCTCCTTAGACAAAACACGTAATATCGGGATCATGGCACACATTGATGCTGGTAAAACGACTACTACGGAGCGTATTTTATACTACACTGGTAAAATCCACAAAATTGGTGAAACGCATGAAGGTGCTTCTCAAATGGACTGGATGGAACAAGAGCAGGAACGTGGAATTACTATTACTTCTGCTGCTACAACTGCTTCTTGGAAAAACCACCGTGTTAATATCATCGATACTCCAGGACACGTAGACTTCACTGTAGAAGTTGAACGTTCATTGCGCGTACTTGATGGTGCTGTTACTGTTCTTGATGCTCAATCAGGTGTTGAGCCTCAGACTGAAACAGTTTGGCGTCAAGCTACAACATACGGAGTTCCACGTATCGTATTCATCAACAAAATGGATAAAATCGGTGCTGATTTCCTTTATTCTGTAGGCACATTACACGATCGCCTACAGGCTAATGCACACCCGATCCAGTTGCCAATCGGCGCTGAAGACGACTTTTCAGCAATTATCGACTTAGTTGAAATGAACACTCGTTTCTATGCAAATGATTTGGGAACTGAAATCACAGAAGGTGAAATTCCAGAATCTCATAAAGAGCTTGCAGAAGAATGGCACACTAAATTAGTGGAAGCTGTTGCTGAGCTTGACGAAGACTTGATGGAAAAATATCTTAGTGGGGAAGAAATTACTGTAGAAGAACTTAAAGCTGGTATCCGTAAAGGAACGCTAGACGTTGAGTTTTACCCAGTAGTTTGCGGAACTGCATTTAAAAATAAAGGGGTTCAATTAATGCTTGATGCAGTAATTGATTACCTACCATCTCCATTGGATGTACCTCCAATGACCGGCGTTCTTCCGGATTCAGATGAAGAAGTTTTGCGTAAACCTAGCGAAGAAGAACCATTTTCTGCGTTGGCGTTTAAAGTAATGACAGATCCATACGTAGGGAAATTGACTTTCTTCCGTGTGTATTCTGGCTTCCTTAAATCTGGTTCATATGTTCAGAACTCTTCTAAAGGCAAGCGTGAGCGCGTTGGACGTATCCTTCAAATGCACGCAAACTCCCGTGAAGAAATCGCTGAAGTATATTGTGGAGACATTGCTGCTGCTATCGGACTTAAAGATACATCAACTGGTGATACTTTATGTGACGAAAAACAGCAGGTTGTTCTTGAGCGCATGGTATTCCCAGAACCTGTTATCTCACTTTCTGTGGAACCTAAGTCAAAAGCGGATCAAGATAAAATGGGTCAAGCCCTTGCGAAACTGCAAGAAGAAGATCCTACTTTCCGTGCGCACACTGACCAGGAAACTGGCCAAACAATCATCGCGGGTATGGGTGAACTTCACCTTGATATCCTAGTTGACCGTATGCGCCGTGAATTCAACGTAGAAGCTAACGTAGGTGCACCTCAGGTATCTTACCGTGAGACATTCCGTGAGTCTGCTAAAGTTGAAGGTAAATTCGTACGCCAATCTGGTGGACGCGGACAATTCGGACACGTTTGGATTGAATTCTCTCCAAACGAAGAAGGAGCAGGTTTTGAATTTGAAAATGGTATCGTTGGTGGTGTTGTTCCACGTGAATACATCCCAGCAGTTGAAGCGGGTCTTCGTGACTCACTAGACAATGGTGTTATTGCCGGATATCCTTTGATTGATATTAAAGCTCGCTTGTTCGACGGATCTTACCATGATGTTGACTCGAATGAGATGGCATTTAAAGTTGCTGCTTCGATGGCACTTAAAAATGCAATTTCGAAAGTTAGACCGGTTCTTCTTGAGCCAATTATGCGTGTTGAGGTTGTTATCCCTGAGGAATACCTTGGAGATATCATGGGTGACATTACGTCACGCCGAGGCCGTGTAGAAGGTATGGACGCTCGCGGAAACGCACAGGTTGTCCGTGCTATGGTACCTCTTGCAGAAATGTTCGGTTATGCAACTTCATTGCGTTCAAATACGCAAGGCCGTGGTGTGTTCTCAATGCACTTCGATCACTATGAAGAAGTACCGAAATCAATTTCTGAAGAAATCATCAAAAAAAATAAAGGTCAATAATTGAATTTTGATCTTTAATAAAGTATAAATAATTTGTATGTCTAGAATGATAGGGCCCTATCGTTCTAGCACTTCAAATGAGCATTCACTTACATTTTGAGGAGGATTTTTCTAATGGGAAAAGCTAAATTTGATCGTTCTAAAACGCACGCGAATATTGGTACAATTGGTCACGTTGACCATGGTAAAACAACTTTGACTGCAGCAATCGCTACAGTTCTAGCTAAAAAATCAGGCGGGGAAGCTCGTTCTTACGCTCAGATTGACAACGCACCTGAAGAAAAAGAGCGCGGCATCACGATCAATACTTCACACGTTGAGTATGAAACTGAAGCACGCCACTATGCACACGTAGATTGCCCTGGACACGCCGATTATGTTAAAAACATGATCACTGGTGCTGCTCAAATGGACGGCGGGATCTTAGTAGTATCTGCTGCTGACGGCCCAATGCCACAAACTCGTGAGCACATTCTTCTTTCACGTCAAGTTGGTGTTCCTTACCTAGTAGTATTCATGAACAAATGCGATATGGTAGATGACGAAGAACTTCTTGAACTAGTTGAAATGGAAGTACGCGACCTTCTATCAGAATATGACTTCCCTGGCGATGACATTCCTGTCATCAAAGGTTCTGCTCTTAAAGCTCTTGAAGGCGAAGCAGAATGGGAAGAAAAAATCGTTGAATTGATGGATGCAGTTGATAGCTATATCCCAACTCCACCACGTGACACTGACAAGCCATTCATGATGCCTGTTGAGGATGTATTCTCAATCACTGGCCGTGGTACTGTTGCTACTGGACGCGTTGAACGCGGACAAATCAAAATCGGTGATAACGTTGATATCATTGGTCTTACTGAAGAACCAAAATCTACTACTGTAACAGGAGTAGAAATGTTCCGTAAATTGCTTGACTATGCTGAAGCTGGCGACAACATTGGTGCACTTCTTCGTGGGGTTTCTCGCGACGACGTACAACGTGGACAAGTATTGGCTAAACCTGGCACAATTACTCCACACACTGAATTCAAAGCTGAAGTTTATGTTCTTTCAAAAGAAGAGGGTGGACGTCACACTCCATTCTTCACAAACTACCGTCCACAGTTCTACTTCCGTACAACTGATGTAACTGGCGTTTGTAACCTTCCTGAAGGTGTAGAAATGGTTATGCCTGGAGATAACATCGAAATGATCGTTTCTCTAATCTCTCCTATCGCACTTGAAGAAGGAACTAAGTTCTCTATCCGTGAGGGTGGACGTACTGTAGGCGCTGGCGTTGTTGCTACAATCACTAAGTAATAACTGCTGAGTGTTGATGAAAGACCCTGTCTCATTTATTGAGACAGGGTCTTTTTTTGCATTAAAGTAAAGAAATTAGCAATACTATTATTAAGGTTAAGCACCGTTCATAAAATATTCAAATTTTTTAAAAAATCTTTCAAAACCAGTAATAGCAACAATGAAAACGGATACATTGTTTATAAATAGTCAAAATAGATAAAAAAAGGGCATGAAGTTGATTGACACGTCTTCAAATAGGCGATATGATAGCAACAATTTACAAGACACAAACGGAATTCGATATATTGCATATTATAAAACTTTCGAGAAAGAAGTGGACATCATGAGCGAACAAGTAATTTATTTAAATGGTGAATTCGTTAAAAAGGAAGACGCTAAAATTTCAGTTTATGATCACGGTTTTTTATACGGTGATGGTGTGTTTGAAGGAATCCGTTCTTATAACGGAAATGTCTTTCGACTGGAAGAACATTTAGAGCGGCTTTACGATTCAGCAAAATCCGTGATGCTCGAGATTCCACATACTTTTGAGGAAATGATTAAGATTGTTGTTCAAACACTGAGAGAAAATAAGTTCAAGGATGCTTATATTCGACTCATCGTTTCACGGGGTGTCGGGAATCTTGGATTAGACCCTTACAGCTGCTCCCACCCAAGTGTAATTGTAATCGCGGAACCGTTATCGCTGTTTCCGAAATCGATGTATGAAACAGGCATTGAGATTGTATCGGTTGCTACACGGAGAAGCCGTTCGGACGTTTTAAGTCCAAAGGTTAAATCGTTGAACTATATGAATAACATTTTAGTGAAACTTGAAGCTCACCTGGCAGGCGTTTCCGAAGCGCTTATGCTGAACGATCAAGGTTATGTAGCTGAAGGTTCAGCAGACAATATCTTCATTGTCCGCAAAAACAAATTACTGACTCCTCCAGGTTATGTAGGAGCGCTTGAAGGAATTACACGCAATGCAATCATGGATGTAGCTGCTCAGAAAGGCTACGACATTCAAGAAGGTGTTTTTACTAGACATGATGTGTATGTAGCAGATGAAGTATTCCTAACAGGAACGGCTGCTGAAGTAATTGCAGTAGTAAAAGTGGATGGCCGAGTAATTGGCGAAGGGAAACCGGGGCCGGTTACGAACGATCTGCTTGAATCATTCAGAGAGCTTGTTCAGAATGATGGCGTGAAAGTTTACACAGATCATTTAAACGTAGTATAAGACAGGAATCACCTCAATCAAATATGAGTTCAACTCAATGACGAGGTTAAAGCAAATGGAAATTGTATTCACAGAGAGCCGGTATAGGTGGAAGCCGGTAATGCAACCATTTGCGACATCCCCTCCGAGTGGATTACTGAAAAGCTTCGGCTGTTTAGGTAGTCCCGGTGACTTGCAAGTTAAAAGGCATCGTTATCAACGGATAAGCATTGCTTATCCATGAGGCTGCGGTTGCGCAGTGAAATAGGGTGGTACCATGAAGCTTTTTCATCCCTATGCGAAGAACATGTTTCTTTGTGTAGGGATGGAAAAGCTTCTTTGTTTTTATTCCACCAGAGACTTAGAAAAGGAGGCGGAAGGATTGGGAGTAAACGTACAAGTAAGAGAAGAAGTTAAACAGCAGCTGACAGGTAGTGGTGCAGACGTACTGATTCAATCTTTAAAGGGTCAGGGTGTAGAAATCATTTTTGGATATCCGGGAGGCGCGGTGCTGCCAATTTATGATGCCTTGCATAAAAATCCGATACGCCATATTTTGGCCAGACATGAACAAGGTGCCATTCATGCAGCAGAGGGATATGCAAGAGTATCCGGTAAACCCGGAGTTGTGCTTGCCACATCGGGTCCTGGTGCAACGAATTTGGTCACAGGAATAGCAGATGCGATGCTGGATTCCTTGCCGCTGGTCATTTTCACAGGGCAAGTTGCAACTTCAGTAATCGGAACCGATGCTTTTCAGGAAGCGGACATCATCGGCATCACACAACCGATCACGAAGCATAATTACCAAGTGAAAAAAGTGGCGGATTTGCCAAGAATTATAAAAGAAGCATTTTATATCGCTTCTACTGGACGTCCAGGACCGGTTCTGGTCGACATACCGAAAAATATCGCAACGGAATTGTTTTTATCCAATAAAGAAGAAGAAGCGGTTTATCTACCGGGTTATCAACCGACGACGAACCCGAACTACCTGCAGATCCAAAAAGCAGTGCAATTATTGTCCCAAGCGAAAAAGCCGTTGATCTTAGCAGGAGCGGGCATACTTGCTGCCAAAGGGACAGAAGAACTGAAAACTTTTTCGGAACGCCACCAAATTCCGGTTACCAATACATTGCTTGGTCTGGGCAGCATTGCTGGCGAACATGAACTATTCTTAGGCATGGCTGGCATGCACGGAACCTATACAGCCAATACAGCGATTTGTGATTGCGATGTGCTGATGAATATTGGTGCACGATTTGATGACCGGTTGACCGGGAATCTTGCTCATTTTGCGCCAAATGCACAAGTAATCCATATCGACATCGACCCCGCAGAAATCGGCAAAAATGTTCCAACAGCTATCCCGATTGTGGCGGACGCTAAAGAAGCTTTGCTTCAATTGCTGAAACAACCGTTTGAAAGCCCGGACACAGCTGAATGGTTAGCGAAGCTATCCGCTGATAAAGCGGAATATCCGCTTCAATACCATTTGAAAGGCCGGGAAGGTATTCTTCCTCAACAAGCGGTTGAGTTGATACACCGCTTGACCGGAGGCAATGCAGTTGTAACTACGGATGTGGGCCAGCACCAAATGTGGGCGGCTCAATATTACCGCTTTAATAATCCGCATAATTGGGTAACTTCAGGCGGCCTTGGCACGATGGGCTTTGGTTTTCCTGCAGCTATCGGCGCGCAATTAGCGAAACCCGATGAGCAGGTCATTTCTATTGTAGGGGATGCCGGCTTCCAAATGACTTTACAGGAACTGTCTTTGCTTCAAGAGCTTCGTATCCCAGTAAAGGTTATCATCTTAAACAATCAAAGTCTGGGAATGGTCAGACAGTGGCAGGAAACATTTTACGAAGGGCGTTATTCCCAGTCTATGATTCCTGTTCAACCTGATTTTGTGAAGCTGGCTACAGCTTATGATATCAAAGGCTATAAAGTGGAAACAATGGAAGAAGCAGAAGTGGTTTTCGCAGAAGCACTTAATTCAAACGAGCCGGTCTTGATCGATTGCCGCGTGGTGCAGATGGAATCTGTTTATCCGATGGTTGCACCTGGCAAAGGCTTGAATGAAATGATCGGAGTGAAAGGCGAATGAAACGAGTCATTACAACAACCGTAATCAACCAGAGTGGAGTGTTGAACCGCGTTACCGGATTGCTGATGAAACGGCAGTTCAACATCGAAAGCATTTCGGTTGGTCACACAGAGCAGCCTGGAATGTCGAAAATGACTTTTGTGGTCAATGTAGAAGATAAAGGCAAGCTGGAACAATTACTGAAACAGCTGCAGAAACAAATCGATGTGATCAAAGTGAATGACATTACTGATAAGGCGATGGTGATGAGGGAGCTGGCGCTGGTCAAAGTGGTCGTCCCTCCGGCAGTCAGAAACGAGATTTTCAGCATTGTTGAACCATTCCGTGCGACAGTCGTCGATATGAGCAAAAATGTCACCACATTCCAAGTAACAGGCGATCCGGAAAAAATTGAAGCATTTATTGATCTGATGAGGCCTTATGGTGTGAAAGAGCTGACCCGAACCGGGGTATCCGCTTTTGTCAGAGAAACCCAAAAAGCACAAACACCGCAATTGAACATCCTATAAAAACCCAAACTCGAGGAGGAAATTTAAAATGGCAAAAATGTATTATAACCAAGACGTAAACGAACAGGTACTTAAAGGAAAGACAATCGCGGTGATCGGTTATGGTTCTCAGGGCCATGCACATGCTCAAAACTTGAAGGAATCCGGTTTCGAAGTAATCGTTGGCGTACGTCCAGGTAAATCATTCGATCAGGCAAAAAATGATGGTATGAAAGTGGCTACAGTCAAAGAAGCGGCAGACGCGGCAGACGTAATCATGATCTTAGTTCCAGATGAAAAACAGACGCAAATTTACAATGCAGAAATCAAACCATCATTAACAGCTGGAAAATCACTTGTTTTTGCTCACGGCTTTAATATCCACTTTAACCAAATTGTTGCACCTGAAGATGTGGACGTATTCCTGGTAGCCCCAAAAGGCCCTGGACATCTTGTACGTCGTACGTACGAAGCGGGAGCGGGAGTTCCTGGATTGATTGCCATCCATCAGGATGTTTCAGGAAAAGCGAAGGAAGTTGCACTTGCTTACGCAAAAGGAATTGGAGCTACACGCGCAGGCGTTTTGGAAACGACGTTCAAAGAAGAAACGGAAACGGATCTATTCGGAGAACAGGCAGTGCTTTGCGGCGGTGTAACTTCACTGGTGAAAGCTGGATTCGAAACACTTGTTGAAGCTGGATACCAACCAGAACTTGCGTACTTCGAATGCATGCACGAATTAAAATTGATCGTTGACCTAATGTACGAAGGTGGTTTGTCAGGAATGCGCTACTCAATTTCCGACACAGCTCAATGGGGAGATTTTGTTTCAGGACCACGCATTGTTGATGCAGATACGAAAGCCCGCATGAAAGATGTTCTTACGGATATCCAAACAGGGAAATTCGCTAAAGGCTGGTTGCTTGAAAACCAATTAAACCGTCCGGAATTTACAGCAATTGAAAAAGCAGAAGAATCTCATCAAATTGAACAAGTTGGACGTGAATTGCGTGCGATGATGCCATTCGTCAATGAAGGCAAAAAAGCTAAACAAAAAGAGGTGGTTGCCAATGTCACAAATTGATATTTTCGATACGACATTACGAGACGGGGAACAGTCGGCCGGGATCAACTTGAATACAGCAGAGAAAATCGAAATCGCCCGCCAGCTTGAACGTCTGGGAGTGACGATTATCGAATCAGGGTTTCCTGCTTCATCTCCAGGAGACTTTGACGCTGTGCAGCGAATCGCAGGCACAGTAAAGAATTCCATCGTAACGGGTCTGGCCCGTTCGATCCAAAGTGATATTGACCGGACATGGGAAGCGTTAAAAGGAGCGGAACAGCCGCATATTCATATCTTTTTAGCGACTTCACCCATCCATATGGAAACAAAATTGTTTAAAACACCCGAACAGGTTGTTGAATTGGCAGTAGAATCGGTGAAATACGCGCGCAAGTTCTTCCCGTTGGTCCAATGGTCAGCGGAAGATGCTTCCCGTTCAGATCCTGAATTCCTGGCTCACATCATCCGCAAAGTCATCGAAGCGGGGGCAACAACCATCAACCTTCCGGATACAGTCGGTTATGCGACGCCTAAAGAATATGGGGCAATGTTCAAATACATGATCGAAAACGTTTCAGGAATCGAAAAAGTAAAGCTGTCCGCACATTGCCATAATGATTTGGGCATGGCGACAGCCAATACATTGGCCGCAATTGAAAATGGAGCTACTCAAATTGAAGGAACCATCAATGGCATCGGAGAACGTGCCGGAAACGTCGCGCTCGAAGAAATTGCAGTGGCTTTGCATATCCGCAAACAGATCTTCAATATCGAAACGGGCATCAATCTTCATGAAATCAAGCGCACAAGCCAATTGGTCAGCCAGTTGACAGGCAGCTTGATCCAACCGAATAAAGCTGTTGTCGGCAAAAATGCTTTTGCTCATGAATCTGGCATCCACCAGGACGGCATGCTCAAGAACCCGTTGACTTATGAAATCATTACACCTGAATTGATCGGTGATGCAGCAACTGAATTGGTGCTTGGCAAACATTCCGGGCGGCACGCTTTTAAAGACCGCGCCATCAAAATGGGCTTTGACTTATCTGATGAAAAGCTCAACAAGGCATTTGTCGAATTCAAGAAATTAGCTGACAGCAAGAAGCAAATTGTGGAAGACGACCTTTATGTATTGCTTACCGATCAACAAATCCAAGACACTGAAACACCGGTTTATAAACTGGAGAGTGTACAGGTGCAATACGGTACAGCCAATATTCCGACTGCCACTGCTTCTGCTTATCACCCGAATGGCGAATTGATCAATGAAGCAGCTACTGGAGCCGGATCGGTTGAAGCAATCTTTAACACATTAGAGCGGATTGTCGAAGGAAAAGTCCATATTCTTGATTACCGTGTAACGTCCATCGGCAAAGGCCGCGATGCCTTAGGTGAAGCGGTCATCAATATGAGTTATAACGGCGAGACAGTCACAGGCCGTGATGTTGCACAGGATGTCCTGGAAGCAACAGCAAAAGCGTATTTAAATGCAGTCAATCGCCAAATTGTCCAAGTTGGGAAAAAAGTCAGGATGTCGGCAGTGTAAAAAGAACAGATTGAAAGAGGAGGAATTTAAAATGAAAAAAACAATAGCGGTATTGCCGGGAGACGGAATCGGACCAGAAGTAACAGATGCAGCGGTGAAGGTGCTGCAATCCATTGCAATGCGTTATGGACATACTTTTCATTTAAAGCACGCGGCAATCGGAGGCACGGCGGTTGATCAATTTGAAAACCCGCTGCCTCAGCAAACCATTGATGTTTGTGAAGCGAGTGACGCGATTCTCCTCGGTGCGGTCGGAGGAACGAAATGGGACAACAATCCCGCTCATCTGCGTCCTGAAAAGGGGCTTTTGAATATCCGGAAGCATTTTGATTTGTTCGCCAACATCCGGCCGGTCAAAGCGATACCTTCGTTGCTGGCTTCGTCTCCTTTAAAGGAGGAAGTGGCGAAAGAAGTGGATATGGTCATCGTCCGCGAATTGACGAGCGGTCTTTATTTTGGGGAACCGAAACGCCGTTCAGAGAAATCGGCAGTGGATACGTTGGTTTATACGAGACAGGAAATTGAGCGCATTGTTAATCAGGCGTTTGAAATCGCCCGTACACGCAGAGGCAAAGTGACTTCGGTCGATAAAGCCAATGTATTGGAAACCAGCAAACTATGGCGCGAAGTTGTGGAAGAACGCCGGAAAGCTTATCCGGATATCGAAGTAGAGCATATGCTGGTCGATTCGGCTGCAATGAAACTGATTACCGATCCACGTGCTTTCGACGTTATGGTAACAGAGAACATGTTCGGTGATATCTTGAGCGATGAAGCTTCGGTCATCACAGGTTCACTGGGCATGCTGCCATCTGCAAGCATCCGTTCAGACGGTTTTGGCCTTTACGAACCCGTACACGGTTCAGCGCCGGATATCGCAGGGCAAAACAAAGCGAATCCATCTGCTGCCATCTTGTCAGCTGCGATGATGCTGAAGCATTCATTCGGCCTTCATACGGAAGCTGCGGCGATTGAAAAAGCGGTAATGAGCGTCTTGGAAGACGGATATTGCACTGGAGATTTGGCTGGACATGGAAAACGCGTGGTTTCAACTGATCGATTTGTAACAAAAGTCGTAGAAGAGCTGGAAAGAGAATTTGTATCAGAACATATCATGTATTCTTATGTGTAAGTGAAAGGAGCGGTTCGCATGGCAAAAACAATCATAGAAAAAATTTGGGAACAACATATCGTCTTCGAAGAGCAAGGAAAGCCGGACCTGCTATATATCGATCTTCATTTATTGCATGAGGTGACCTCTCCGCAAGCGTTTGAGGGGCTTCGGTTGAACGGACGGAAAGTTCGCCGTCCGGATCTTTGCTTCGCTACCATGGACCATAACGTTCCAACACGGAACCGGGAAACGATTACAGATCCCATTTCGCGGAAACAGATCAAAACTTTGCAGGACAATTGCGATGAGTTCGGTGTTCCGCTTGCGGGCATCAACCATCCAGATCAGGGAATCGTCCACGTTATCGGACCGGAACTAGGTTTGACGCAACCGGGCAAGACCATTGTTTGCGGCGATAGCCACACCTCG
The DNA here is from genome assembly GCF_056680115.1 of Planococcus sp. BI3. Classification (NCBI taxonomy): domain Bacteria; kingdom Bacillati; phylum Bacillota; class Bacilli; order Caryophanales; family Caryophanaceae; genus Planococcus; species Planococcus sp. BI3. Next base: position 2,527,167 of record NZ_CM155266.1, on the reverse strand, counting down.
ACGCACGGTGCCTTTGGCGCTTTGGCATTCGGTATTGGTACGAGTGAAGTGGAGCACGTTCTTTCCACACAGACGCTCTGGCAATCAAAACCGAAAACTATGGAAGTGCGGATTGACGGCAAGTTGGGCTTTGGTGTTTCTTCCAAAGATGTTATCCTGGCCATTATTTCGAAGTTCGGCATCGATATGGGAACCGGCCACATTATGGAGTATACCGGTGAAGCAATCCGTGGGTTGTCGATGGAAGAACGCATGACCATCTGCAATATGTCGATTGAAGCCGGTGCACGGGCAGGATTGATTAGTCCGGATGGAACAACGGTAGAATACTTGAGAGGGCGCAGAAACGTGCCTGAAGGTGAAGCATTTGAAAAAGAAGCTGCCCGTTGGCTGGCTCTTGCAACAGATGAAGGCGCACAGTATGACACGTCAGTGACGATTCATGCGGATGAGATTTCTCCATTCGTTACATGGGGCACCAATCCGTCGATGGGTTCAGGCATTGCGGAAAGCGTTCCATCTGCAGCTGACTACGATAAACAGTCGGATAAAGATGCGTTAAAGCAGGCTTTGGCCTATATGCATCTAGAAGAAGGCACACCGCTTTCTTCGATTGATATCCAACATGTCTTTATCGGTTCCTGCACCAACGCCCGTCTTGGCGACTTGCGTGCAGCCAGTGAAATCATTAAAGGCAAAAAAGTGCATCCATCCGTTACGGCAATTGTCGTCCCGGGATCTGAAACGGTAAAACGTGCAGCAGAACAGGAAGGTTTGGATCAGGTATTTCTTGAAGCCGGCTTTGAATGGCGTGAAACAGGATGCAGCATGTGCCTAGCAATGAATGAAGACTCGGTGCCAGCGGGCGAACGCTGTGCGTCCACGTCCAACCGGAATTTCGAAGGACGCCAGGGAGCGGGATCCATGACGCATCTGGTAAGCCCTGTAATGGCCGCTGCCGCTGCGATTGAAGGTCATCTGACAGATGTCCGGAATTATATGGAAGAGCCCGTACCATCCCTATGACAGGCGGAAATGAGGAGGCCAAACGATGAAACCGATCAATAAAATCTCAAGCGTCCTGACGCCGCTTGAACGTAAAAACGTAGATACTGACCAGATTATTTCAAAAGAGTTTCTCAAGCGTATTGAACGAACAGGATTCGGCAAATATCTATTTTATCATTGGCGCTTTCATGCCGATGGTACACCGGTAGAAGATTTTGTTCTGAATGATCCTCGATTCAACGACTCCGAAATTCTGGTCGCACAAGAAAATTTCGGCTGCGGTTCTTCTCGTGAACATGCTCCGTGGGCGATTTTGGATTACGGATTCCGCGTAGTCATCGCTCCCAGTTATGCAGACATCTTCTATAACAACTGCGTTAAAAATGGCATCCTGCCGATCCGCTTAAAGGATCAGGAAGTCAATGAGTTGATTGACAAGGGACAGCGTGAGGAATTCAAGTTGGAAATCAATTTGGAGGATCAGACTGTCAACAGCCAGGATGGCACGCGCTATAAATTCGATATTGATCCATACTGGAAAGAAATGCTGCTGAAAGGCTGGGACGAAATTGCCTTGACGTTCCAATACGATTCTTATATTGCAGCCTACGAAGAAAAACAGCAGCAGGCTTAATGGAATAGCTTATTTTTCGTGAGAAGACCCTTTACGGTTATGTAAAGGGTCTTTATTTTTGGGTTTTTTGCATTCAAGTGAATCGGCAATCCGGTGTTGACAAGCATTTCGTGTTTTGGTAATTTAAAGTGTGTACTTTAACGCTTTAGCAAACTAAAGGAGAGTTTACTTATGAATGCAGTTGTTGTCGCTGTCTTAGTCATGCTCGTATTGAGCTTATTGCGTGTGAATGTCGTCTTTGCTTTATTGATCGGCGCGCTTGCAGGCGGATTAAGCGGTGGATTATCATTTATGGATACATTAACATCATTTACAGAAGGTTTAGGGGCAGGCGCCACTATTGCGCTCAGCTATGCCATGCTCGGTGGCTTTGCCGTAGCGATTTCACGCACCGGCATACCGGAGCTGCTGGTATCAGGTGTCTTGAAAATGGTCAATAAAGACGGTGAAGCGACACGTGAAAATCTGGCGAAAGCCCTCATCGTCATTGCGCTGCTGGCGATGGCCATCTTCTCGCAAAACCTGATCCCAATCCATATCGCTTTTATTCCGTTATTGGTTCCACCGATTTTGCACATCTTGAATGAACTGCGAATCGACCGCCGCCTGATCGCTGCGGTCCTGACGTTTGGCCTGACGGCGCCTTATATTTTATTGCCGTATGGTTTCGGGCTGATTTTCCATGAGATTGTTTTTACACAAATGGAACTGGCAGGGCTGACCATCGACATGGCGGATATCCCGAAAGCGATGGCGATTCCAGTAGCCGGCTTGTTGGTAGGATTGATCGTTGCGGTGTTCATCTCTTACCGCAAGCCGCGTGATTATCACAAAACTTCTTCTACTATAGAAGGAACTCCTAAAAAGACAGCTTCCACAAAAGATGTCCTCGTGACAATTGTGGCGCTGATTGCTGCATTAGTTGCGCAGATCCAGACAGACTCGATGATCATCGGCGCACTTGCCGGAATTCTAGTGCTGTATGTCTTTGGTGCAATGAAGTGGCGCGAGGCTGACGACGTCCTCACAGAAGGCATGCGCATGATGGCGTTCATCGGCTTTGTCATGATTACAGCAAATGGCTTTGCAGCGGTCATACAGGCAACAGGAGCCGTTCAGCCGTTGGTTGAAAGCGTATCAGAGCTGTTTGCCGGCAATAAAGGCCTGGCAGCACTGGCGATGCTTATCGTCGGTCTGTTCGTAACGATGGGCATCGGCTCATCGTTCGCTACGATTCCAATCATTGCCGCAATCTTCGTGCCGCTAAGTCTGGAGTTTGAATTCTCGACAATGGCGATCATCGCGTTGATCGGTACGGCAGGTGCACTAGGTGATGCCGGATCGCCTGCTTCTGACTCGACGCTTGGTCCGACTGCCGGACTGAACGTCGACGGGCAGCACAATCACATTTGGGATACGTGCGTTCCGACCTTCCTTCATTACAATATTCCCTTGGTGATATTCGGTTGGATTGCTGTTATGCTGCTGGGTTAAGCTCGAAATGTTCGGACTATTATCGTCACGCTTGAAGTTCTAAAATATCCTGTTATAATAAAAAAAGCGAATAAGAAAGAATTTCGTGGAAAGACTTGCGGAATTCTTTTTTCTTTTGTATAATGGTGAATGTTGGTCTTTGACTGCGATGAAGCGAGAGGTTACCGATACACCCGGCCGCTTTGCCATGGCGAGTGATTGGAAAATTTTCGTGGAGAATGTCTATCAAAAATAGGCGAAAAGGAGGGAAAATAATGGCAAAACAAAAAATCCGTATCCGTTTAAAAGCATATGATCATAGAATTCTAGATCAGTCTGCTGAGAAAATTGTAGAAACCGCAAAACGTTCAGGTGCAAGCGTATCGGGTCCGATACCATTGCCGACTGAAAGAACGGTCTACACAATCTTGCGTGCTGTCCATAAGTACAAAGATTCTCGTGAGCAATTTGAAATGCGCACACACAAACGTCTAATCGATATCGTTAACCCGACACCACAAACTGTTGATGCGTTAATGAAACTTGATTTACCATCAGGCGTTGACATTGAAATTAAACTTTAATTGGTAAACGAAATAGAAAAACATAAATAACCACAGGAGGTGTGACAACATGACCAAAGGAATCTTAGGTAGAAAAATCGGTATGACGCAAGTTTTTGCTGAGAACGGTGATTTAATCCCTGTAACTGTTATTGAAGCTGCTCCAAACGTAGTACTTCAGAAGAAGACAGTTGAGGTAGACGGCTACGAAGCAATCCAATTAGGTTTTGAAGACAAGCGCGAAAAGCTTTCCAACAAACCTTCTAAAGGACACGTAGCAAAAGCGAACACTGCTCCTAAGCGCTTCATTCGCGAACTTCGCAATGTAAACTTAGCTGATTACGAGATTGGTCAAGAAGTCAAAGTAGATGTATTCGCAGAAGGCGATGTAGTAGATGTCACAGGAACAACAAAAGGTAAAGGTTTCCAAGGTGTTATTAAACGCCACGGACAATCTCGCGGGCCAATGACACACGGTTCTCGTTACCACCGTCGTCCTGGTTCAATGGGTCCGGTTGCTCCTAACCGCGTATTCAAACAGAAGAAATTACCTGGTCAAATGGGTGGCACAACAATTACGATTCAAAACCTTTCCATCGTGAAAGTAGATCTTGAGCGTAACTTGCTTCTTATTAAAGGTAATGTTCCTGGTTCTCGCAAAGCATTGATCCGTGTTAAAACGGCAGTTAAAGCGAAATAATAATTTTTAGAGAAAGGAGGAAACAAGAATGCCTAAAGTAGCTTTATTAAATCAAACAGGTTCACAAGTGGGCGACATCGAATTGAACGACTATGTATTCGGTATCGAGCCAAATGAATCAGTGTTATTTGACGCAGTAGTGTCTCAACGCGCTTCACTTCGTCAAGGTAACCATAAAGTAAAAAATCGTTCTGAAGTAGCAGGTGGCGGTAAAAAGCCATGGCGTCAAAAAGGAACTGGACGTGCTCGTCAAGGGTCGATCCGTTCACCACAATGGCGCGGAGGCGGTATCGTATTCGGTCCAACTCCACGTAGCTATAGCTACAAACTTCCTAAAAAAGTACGTCGTTTAGCTCTACGTTCTGCTCTTTCATCTGCAGTAATCGGAGAAAACCTGATGGTACTTGAAGGATTGACATTTGATGCGCCAAAAACAAAAGCTTTCATCCAGTTGACTCAAGATCTTTCAATTGGCAGAAAAGCATTGTTCGTAACTGCTGACCTTGATGAGAACCTTGCAAAATCTGCACGCAATCTTCATGGTATGACAGTAGTAGCAGCAGATGGCATTAATGTTTTAGACTTGCTTGGACATGACAAAATTGTTATGACAAAAGCAGCGATCGAGAAAATTGAGGAGGTGCTTAGTTAATGGAAGCACGTGATGTAATTAAACGTCCAGTCATTACTGAGCAATCATCTGAAGTAATGGCAGAGAAAAAGTACACTTTTGAAGTGGACACTCGCGCAAACAAAACACAAGTTAAACAAGCTGTACAGGAGATCTTTGGCGTGAAAGTTGAGAAAGTCAACATCATGAACTACAAAGGCAAATTCAAACGTATGGGCAAACACGCAGGATACACGAACAAACGCCGTAAAGCGATTGTTAAATTGACTGCTGAATCTAAAGACATCGAACTATTTGAAATTTAATTTCCATAAGTTCTTAAAGAACTATTAAAGAAGGAGGGAAACAACGTGGGCATAAGAAAATATAAACCTACCACTAACGGTCGTCGTAACATGACGAGTTCGGATTTCGCTGAAATCACTACGAACAAACCTGAAAAATCGCTTCTGCAACCTGTAAAGCGTAAGGGCGGCCGTAATAACCAAGGTAAAATAACTGTACGCCATCACGGTGGTGGACATAAACGCCAATACCGTGTTATCGATTTCAAACGTAACAAAGATGGCATTCCAGGACGCGTTGCTACAATCGAATACGATCCAAACCGTTCTGCAAACATCGCTTTGATTCACTACGCTGATGGTGAGAAACGTTACATCCTCGCTCCTAAAGGAGTAGAAGTTGGAACTCAGATCATGTCAGGTATTGAAGCAGACATCAAGGCAGGTAACGCTTTGCCGTTGTCAAACATCCCGATGGGTTCTACAATCCACAACATCGAATTGAAGCCAGGCGGCGGCGGACAACTAGTTCGTTCAGCAGGAACTTCAGCTCAGGTATTGGGTAAAGAAGGAAAATACGTAACAGTTCGTTTGCAATCAGGCGAAGTTCGCATGATCCTTGCTACTTGCCGCGCAACTATCGGCGCAGTAGGAAATGAGCAACACGAATTGATCAACATTGGTAAAGCAGGACGTAACCGCTGGAAGGGCAATCGCCCAACAGTCCGCGGATCTGTAATGAACCCTAACGATCACCCACACGGTGGTGGTGAAGGACGCTCGCCAATCGGACGTAAATCACCAATGTCTCCTTGGGGTAAACCAACTCTTGGATACAAGACGCGTAAGAAAACGAACAAGTCAGATAAATTTATCGTACGTCGTCGTAAAAAATAATTTGATTCCGCTACGGTTCGCTGAAAGAACCGTGGTGCAATCACGAAGGGAGGATCCCACATGGGCCGCAGCTTGAAAAAAGGACCTTTTGCTGATGATCATCTTTTGAAAAAAGTTGAAGCACAAAAGGACTCTGAGAAAAAACAAGTGATCAAAACTTGGTCTCGCCGTTCTACAATTTTCCCGACATTCATCGGACAAACAATCGCAGTATACGATGGTCGTAAACACATCCCTGTATATGTGACTGAAGATATGGTGGGCCATAAACTAGGCGAATTCGCTCCAACGCGTAAATACGCTAGCCATGGTGCAGACGATAAGAAAACAAGACGTTAATTGAGAGGAGGATTTCCCTATGCAAGCAAAAGCTGTCGCTAGAACAGTACGTATTGCTCCTCGTAAAGTCCGTTTAGTTGTAGATTTAATTCGAGGCAAGCAAATTGGCGAAGCTGTTGCGATTTTGAACCACACTCCGAAAGCAGCATCTATTGTTGTTGAGAAGTTATTGAAATCTGCAGCTGCTAACGCTGAACACAACTACGAAATGGATCTGAATGAGCTAATCATCAGTGAAGTATTCGTTGACGAAGGACCAACACTTAAACGTTTCCGTCCACGTGCAATGGGACGCGCAAGCGCAATTAATAAACGCACAAGCCACATTACACTAGTGGTATCTGACCAGAAGGAGGGGTAATTCGTGGGACAAAAAATACATCCAATTGGGATGCGTATCGGAATCATTCGTGATTGGGAATCTAAATGGTACGCTGAGAAAGATTATGCGACGCTTCTTCACGAAGATATTAAAATCCGTGAATATGTTGAAGCACGTTTGAAAGAAGCTTCAGTTTCTAAGATTGAAATTGAACGCGCTGCAAACCGTGTCAACGTAACTATTCACACTGCAAAACCAGGTATGGTAATTGGTAAAGGCGGATCTGAAGTAGAAGTACTTCGCAACCAACTTAACACTATGACTGGCAAGCGTGTACACATCAACATCATTGAAATCAAAAGAGCTGATCTTGATGCAAGATTGGTTGCTGAAAGTGTTGCACGTCAATTGGAAAACCGAGTATCTTTCCGTCGTGCACAAAAACAAGCGATCCAACGCACTATGCGTTCTGGCGCTAAAGGAATCAAAACTCAAGTATCTGGACGTCTAGGCGGCGCTGACATTGCGCGTGCTGAACACTACAGTGAAGGTACTGTTCCGCTCCATACGCTCCGCGCTGACATTGATTATGCGCATGCTGAAGCAGACACAACATATGGTAAGCTTGGCGTAAAAGTATGGATCTACCGCGGTGAAGTCCTTCCAACTAAGAAGAAATCTGAGGAAGGAGGCAAATAATATGTTAATGCCTAAACGCGTTAAATATCGTAGAGAGCACCGAGGCAAGATGCGCGGAGAAGCTAAAGGCGGTAAAGAAATCGCATTCGGCGAATTTGGTCTCCAAGCACTGGAATCATCTTGGATCACTAACCGTCAAATCGAAGCAGCACGTATTTCCATGACTCGTTACATGAAACGTGGCGGTAAAGTCTGGATTAAAATTTTCCCACATAAGCCATATACGAAAAAGCCTCTAGAGGTTCGTATGGGATCTGGTAAAGGTTCACCTGAAGGATGGGTAGCCGTTGTCAAAACTGGTAAAATCATGTTCGAACTTGGTGGAGTAACTGAAGAAGTGGCACGCGAAGCATTACGCCTTGCATCTCACAAGCTTCCAATCAAAACGAAGTTCATAAAACGCGAAGAAATTGGTGGTGAATCGAATGAAAGCTAATGAAATCCGTGACCTAACCACTGCTGAGATTGAACAAAAAGTGAAATCACTGAAAGAAGAGCTTTTCAACCTTCGCTTCCAATTGGCTACCGGTCAATTAGAAAATACTGCTCGCATCCGCGAAGTACGTAAAGCGATTGCCCGTATGAAAACTGTGATTCACGAAAGAGTACTCAGTGGCACTAACTGATAAATCGAGAGGAGGTTTGCAAGTATGACTGAGCGTAACCAACGCAAAGTATACACAGGCCGTGTTGTGTCTGACAAAATGGACAAAACCGTTACAGTAATGGTTGAAACTCAAAAGAAGCACGCATTCTATGGCAAACGTGTAAAATACTCTAAGAAATATAAAGCTCATGATGAGCTAAACGAAGCGAAAATGGGCGACGTAGTTCGCATCATGGAAACTCGTCCGTTATCAGCTACAAAACGTTTCCGCGTATTGGAAATTGTAGAAAAAGCGGTTATCATTTAATTTAAATAATTTCGGAACCTAAGAAATTCCGGAGGGAGGTTACCTTAGTGATCCAACAGGAAAGTCGTTTAAAAGTTGCAGACAACTCGGGTGCTCGTGAAGTACTAACGATTAAAGTACTTGGTGGTTCTGGTCGCAAGACTGCAAACATCGGAGACGTAATCGTTTGTACCGTGAAAAAAGCAACACCAGGTGGCGTTGTTAAGAAGGGTGAAGTCGTTAAGGCTGTCATCGTTCGCACGAAAAGCGGAGCTCGCCGTAAAGATGGTACTTATATCAAATTTGATGAAAATGCATGTGTCATTATCCGTGACGACAAAGGTCCACGCGGAACTCGTATTTTCGGACCTGTTGCCCGCGAACTTCGCGATAACAGCTTCATGAAAATCGTTTCACTTGCTCCTGAAGTTCTTTAATAAATCAATGTGCCATACCAAGGAGGTGCGACAGAATGCATGTAAAAAAAGGCGATACAGTTAAGGTAATCTCAGGCAAAGACAAAGGCAAAACAGGCGTTGTTTTGACTGCTTTACCTAAGAAAGACCGTGTGCTTGTTGAAGGTGTAAACATCATCAAAAAGCATACAAAACCGAACCAGGCAAATCCGCAAGGTGGAATTGTCAGCCAAGAAGCAGCAATTCACGTTTCTAACGTAATGTTACTTGACCCTAAATCCGGCGAGCCGACTCGTGTAGGATATAAGGTTGAAGATGGTAAAAAAGTTCGTGTTGCAAAAAAATCCGGCGAAAAATTAGATAAATAAAATTCCTGAATGAAGGGAGGTACACACATGAACCGCCTAAAAGAAAAATATGTGAATGAAATCACTCCTGCTCTAGTGAGCAAGTTTGAATATAAATCGGTTATGCAGGCACCTGAAGTAAACAAAATCGTCATCAACATGGGTGTAGGCGAAGCTGTTCAAAACACGAAGTCACTTGACTCCGCTGTCGAAGAATTACAAACAATCACTGGCCAAAAGCCGATTGTTACTAAAGCTAAAAAATCTATTGCTGGCTTCCGTCTTCGTGAAGGTATGCCTATCGGATGTAAAGTTACACTACGCGGAGAGCGTATGTATGACTTCCTGGATAAATTAATTGCTATCTCACTTCCACGTGTACGTGACTTCCGTGGCGTATCGAACAAATCGTTCGACGGACGCGGTAACTACACACTTGGCGTTAAAGAACAATTGATCTTCCCTGAAATCGACTATGATAAAGTTAACAAAGTACGCGGTATGGACATCGTAATTGTAACAACTGCGAACTCTGATGAAGAAGCTCGTGAGTTATTAACACAATTCGGAATGCCGTTCCAAAAGTAAACGTGAGGGAGGCGTAAACGTGGCTAAAAAATCTATGATCGCAAAACAAAAACGCACGCCAAAGTTTAAAGTACAAGAGTACACACGCTGTGAACGATGCGGACGTCCGCATTCGGTATTACGCAAATTTAAACTTTGCCGTATTTGTTTCCGTGAACTTGCATATGTGGGACAAATTCCTGGCGTCAAAAAAGCCAGCTGGTAATCCCCTAATTTGGGAAGGAGGTAAAAGTAATGACAATGACAGATCCGATTGCAGATATGCTGACACGCATTCGTAACGCAAACATGGTTCGTCACGAGAAATTAGAGCTTCCGGCTTCTAATGTGAAAAAAGACATCGCTGAAATCCTTAAGCGTGAAGGTTTCGTTCGTGACGTAGAATATGTTGAAGATGATAAACAAGGCATGATCCGGATTTTCCTTAAATACGGAGCAAACAACGAACGCGTTATTACTGGATTGAAACGCATTTCAAAACCAGGACTACGTGTTTACGCTAAAACTGACGAGGTGCCACGTGTACTAAACGGTCTTGGAATCGCTTTAGTCTCAACATCACAAGGTTTAGTAACTGATAAAGAAGCCCGCGCGAAACAAATCGGCGGAGAAATTTTAGCATACGTTTGGTAATAAGCAACAAACGAATGGAGGTGCAACAGAATGTCACGTGTAGGTAAAAAACCAATCGAGGTACCTGCTGCCGTTACTGTAACTCTTGGCGACAAGAACTCTGTAACTGTAAAAGGCCCTAAAGGCGAGTTGACTCGCGAATTCCATAAAGATATTACAATCACACAAGAAGATAACGTGCTAACTTTGACACGTCCTTCAGATTCTAAAGATCACCGCACAAACCACGGTACAACTCGTGCTTTGCTTGCGAATATGATTACTGGAGTTTCAGAAGGATTCCAACGTTCACTTGAACTAGTTGGTGTCGGTTACCGTGCTCAATTGCAAGGACAAAAATTGGTTCTTAACGTAGGTTACTCTCACCCGGTTGAATTCACACCGGAAGAAGGAATCACAGTTGAAGTTCCAGCTAACACAAAAGTCATTGTTAAGGGTATTGATAAAGAACGCGTTGGAGCTTTAGCTTCAAACATCCGTCAAGTGCGTCCACCAGAGCCGTATAAAGGCAAAGGTATTCGTTACGAAGGAGAAGTAGTTCGCCGCAAAGAAGGTAAAACAGGTAAATAATGCTGCTTAGGCAGGCTGAAAGGAGTGACCTCAGTGATTACGAAACTCGATAAAAACGCATCTCGTAAAAAACGTCATGCACGTGTACGTTCTAAAATTACGGGTACAGCACTACGCCCACGTTTAAACGTATTTCGTTCAAATAAATACATTTACGCTCAATTGATCGACGATTCAAATGGCGTTACACTTGCAAGTGCATCATCTATGGAGAAAGATTTCTCGGTAGAATCAACTGGCAATGTGGAAGCGGCAGCTAAAGTCGGCGAAACAATTGCAAAACGCGCTACTGAAAACGGCTTAAAATCGGTTGTTTTCGACCGCGGTGGTTATTTATATCATGGACGTGTAAAAGCGTTAGCAGAAGCTGCCCGTGAAAATGGTTTAGAATTCTAAAAAAGGAGGGACACATTTCATGAGTCGTATTGATTCAAACAAACTTGAACTTGAAGAACGCGTAGTTACAATTAATCGCGTAGCGAAAGTTGTAAAAGGTGGACGTCGTTTCCGTTTCTCCGCATTAGTTGTTGTAGGCGACAGAAATGGTAATGTTGGTTTTGGTACTGGTAAAGCTCAAGAAGTTCCAGATGCTATCCGCAAAGCCATTGAAGATGCAAAGAAAAACCTTATTGAAGTACCAATGGTCAAAGGTACAACTCCACACTTAGTAATCGGACGTTTTGGTGCAGGTCAAATCCTCATCAAACCTGCTTCTCCGGGTACTGGTGTAATTGCTGGCGGACCTGTTCGTGCGGTACTTGAATTAGCTGGGGTACAGGATATTTTATCTAAATCTCTAGGTTCAAGCACACCAATCAACATGGTTCGTGCAACTATTGACGGTTTAACTCAATTGAAAAGTGCTGATCAAGTTGCAAAACTTCGCGGCAAATCAGTTGCAGAACTGTTAGGATAGGAGGGAAAATCACATGGCAACTAAATTGGAAATTACCCTCACAAAATCTGTGATCGGTGCTAAACCGCCACAACGTAAAACGGTTCAATCACTAGGATTGCGCAAAATGCACCAAACTGTTGAGCACCAAGACAATGCAGCCGTTCGCGGAATGCTTGATAAAGTCGCTCACTTAGTAACTATCAAAGAAGTTTAATTACGGATTTCTATAGAAGGAGGTGCCAACTAAATGAAACTTCATGAATTAAAACCGGCAGAAGGTTCACGCAGCTCAAGAAAGCGTATCGGACGCGGTATCGGTTCAGGTACTGGTAAAACAGCAGGTAAAGGTCATAAAGGTCAAAACGCACGTTCAGGCGGCGGTGTTCGTCCTGGATTCGAAGGCGGTCAAAACCCTTTGTTCCGTCGTTTGCCAAAACGTGGATTTACCAACATTAACCGTAAAGACTATGCAGTCGTGAACATTGAAGTGTTAAATCGTTTCGACGAAGGCACAGAAGTAACACCTGCATTGTTGATCGAAACAGGTATTGTGAGCAATGAACGTTCTGGAATCAAAATTCTGGGCAATGGTAGCTTAGAAAAGAAATTGACAGTAAAAGCTCACAAATTCTCTGGATCAGCTAAAGAAGCGATCGAAGCTGCTGGCGGACAAACAGAGGTGGTTTAATGTTTCAGACAATCTCTAATTTTATGCGCGTGACTGATATTCGAAATAAAATATTCTTTACATTACTGATGCTCATCATTTTCCGTATTGGAACTTTTGTTCCAGTACCGAATGTTGACGCTTCTGTTTTGCAAGCTACTGACCAGATGGGTCTGGTTGGATTCTTAAATACTTTCGGTGGAGGTGCCCTTGCTAACTTTTCGATTTTAGCGATGGGAATTATGCCATACATTACAGCATCAATCATCGTGCAGCTTTTGCAGATGGATGTTGTACCGAAATTTGCAGAGTGGGCGAAACAAGGTGAAGTCGGAAGACGGAAACTTGCTCAATTCACTCGCTACTTCACAATTGTTCTTGCCTTTATTCAAGCAATCGGTATGTCTTATGGATTTAACCAAATGTACGGCGGTTCTTTAATCCAGAATGACACGATCTCAACGTATGTTGTCATCGCCATTGTATTGACTGCAGGTACGGCGTTTCTTCTGTGGCTTGGTGAGCAGATTACGGCAAAAGGTGTGGGGAACGGTATTTCGATTATCATCTTCGCAGGGATTGTCGCTGCAGTACCAGGCGCTGTTAATCAATTGTATGCACAGCAGATCCAAGGAGCTGGAGATCAGCTTCCGATCAATATTGCCATTATGGCATTGCTTGCATTGGCTGTTGTTGCCATTACGGTTTTGGTCATTTACGTTCAACAAGCGTTGCGTAAAATACCGATTCAGTATGCGAAGCGAGTTGCTGGCCGTGGCCAGACGACAAGCGGGCAGCAAACGCATTTACCTTTGAAAGTGAACGCGGCCGGAGTTATCCCGGTAATCTTTGCCGTAGCGTTTATCATTACGCCACAAACCATTGCTTCTTTCTTTGGTGCCAACGCGTTTACAGAAGCGATTCAGAATACGTTTGATTATACGCGTCCTGTCGGCATGATCATTTATGTCGCTTTGATCGTAGCATTTACGTACTTCTACGCATTTATTCAGGTTAACCCTGAGAACGTGTCGGATAACTTGAAAAAGCAAGGTGCATATATTCCGGGAATCCGTCCGGGTAAAAATACACAGGATTATTTAACAAGCGTGTTATACCGATTGACATTCGTTGGTGCCATCTTCCTTGCAGTCATTGCCATTCTACCGATTTTCTTCATTAACATTGCGAATTTACCGCAATCGGCGCAAATCGGCGGAACGAGTCTTCTGATTGTTGTAGGGGTAGCACTTGAAACGATGAAGCAATTGGAATCTCAGCTTGTAAAACGTCATTACAAAGGCTTTATGAAATAATCAGTAGGATTTTAGAGGGACGTGAAAGCGTCTCTTATCCAATTGTCTGAGGGGGAAAACGTATGAATATCGTATTAATGGGTCTACCGGGTGCCGGAAAAGGTACTCAAGCAGACGAAATTGTTAAGAAGTACGACATCCCTCATATTTCTACAGGTGATATGTTCCGGGCTGCTATAAAAGGCGGAACGGAACTGGGCTTGAAAGCAAAATCATTCATGGATCAAGGTGCTCTAGTGCCTGATGAAGTGACAATCGGCATTGTCCGGGAACGATTAAGCGAAAAGGACTGTGAAGAAGGCTTCTTATTAGATGGCTTTCCGCGCACGGTTCCTCAAGCTGAAGCGTTGGAATCTCTTTTGGCCGATCTTGATAAGCGAATCGAGCATGTCGTAAATATCCAAGTCGAACAAAGCAAACTAATTGAACGTTTGACAGGCCGATGGATCTGTAAAGTTTGTGGAACTGCTTACCATACTGTGTTTAACCCGCCTGCAACAGCCGGTGTATGCGACAAAGATGGTGGAGAACTCTACCAGCGTGAAGATGATAAACCTGAAACTGTCACTAAACGTTTAGAAGTAAATATGCAACAAACACAGCCGCTTCTTGATTTCTATGAAAGCAAGAACGTGCTGCAAAATATAGATGGACAGCAGGACATTCAAAAAGTATTTGCTGACATTGATGCTCTTCTAAAGGGCGACCGAGGCTAATCCCCGGCGCCGGGCGCAGTTAGTTGCCTCCATGTGGCTTTAAGGAGCACCGGAGATATGAATTTTCGAGAGCTGCAAAAGCAAACAAGGCTCAGGATATGAAAGTTGATGCAAAATGCGCTTTAGTGCAATTGCGCATTGAAACGAGTATAATGGGTTGCGTGGAAGCATCTGTGTAACGGGTTTGGAACTCATCCAAAGCAGTCCGGGCAGTCGAGGATACATGAGACAGACTGGCTTTGCCGGATTTACCCCGGCCCGCTGATCTGCGGGACTCGGAGAATGTCTTTCGAATGTCACTCATGCATTTCTTGTGAATGAATGTACTACTACTATTCAATCAGCAAATACTGTTTGAAGATGAGAACCTGATTTGTATACAGAAGGGAGACTGGGTCGATGGCGAAAGACGATGTAATTGAAATCGAAGGAACTGTCGTTGAGACTTTGCCTAACGCGATGTTTAAAGTGGAATTGGAAAACGGCCATACGATTCTTGCGCACGTATCAGGCAAGATTCGCATGCATTTCATCCGCATTCTGCCAGGAGATAAAGTAACAGTAGAACTTTCTCCTTATGATTTAACACGCGGTCGTATCACATACCGTTTTAAATAATCTTTTGCACTCCGGACTATAAGGAGGTTGGGTTAGATGAAAGTGAGACCATCTGTAAAACCGATCTGTGAAAAATGTAAAGTTATTCGCAGAAACGGTAAAGTAATGGTAATCTGTGAAAATCCGAAACACAAACAAAGACAAGGCTAATCTTGAAGGAGGTGCATCGCACACATGGCACGTATTGCTGGTGTTGACATTCCGCGCGACAAACGCGTTGTTATTTCATTAACATACATTTTCGGTGTTGGTAAAACAACTGCACAGAAAGTTCTTTCTGCTGCTGGTATCTCTGAAGAGACACGAGTTCGTGATCTTACAGAAGATGAGTTGAACAATATCCGTGAACAATTAGATAAGTACAAAATCGAAGGTGATCTTCGCCGTGAAGTTTCAATGAACATCAAACGCTTGATGGAAATTGCTAGCTTCCGAGGGATCCGCCATCGTCGTGGACTACCTGTCCGCGGTCAAAATACGAAGAACAATGCGCGTACGCGTAAAGGTCCTCGTAAAACTGTAGCTAACAAGAAAAAATAATCAGTAAAGGAGGTTTCTTCTTAACATGGCACGTAAACAACAAACTCGTAAGCGTCGTGTGAAAAAGAATATCGAATCTGGTATTGCTCACATCCGCTCAACATTCAATAACACAATCGTTACTATCACTGATATGCAGGGTAACGCTGTTTCATGGTCAAGTGCAGGAGCTCTAGGATTTAGAGGTTCACGTAAATCTACTCCTTTCGCTGCGCAAATGGCTGCTGAAA
This sequence comes from Planococcus sp. BI3, assembly GCF_056680115.1. Taxonomy (NCBI): domain Bacteria; kingdom Bacillati; phylum Bacillota; class Bacilli; order Caryophanales; family Caryophanaceae; genus Planococcus; species Planococcus sp. BI3. The sequence goes on along the minus strand of NZ_CM155266.1, from coordinate 2,511,185 downwards.
CTGCTGCTAAAACATCAATCGAACACGGTCTGAAAACTTTAGAAGTTACAGTTAAAGGTCCTGGTTCAGGTCGTGAAGCTGCTATCCGTGCGCTTCAAGCTGCCGGACTAGAAGTTACAGCTATCAAAGATGTAACTCCAGTACCTCATAACGGTTGCCGTCCGCCAAAACGCCGTCGCGTATAATCGTTAATCTTAATAGGATTTTTGAACATCACGACTTACTGGATGGGTTCTGAATCGTAGCGAAAGTCTGTGACTATCGAATTCTTTGATGAAGCGAAAAAAAACCGACGTTTTGAAGGAGGGTAAACTGAATGCTCGAAATAGAAAAACCAAAGATTGAAACGGTTGAGATCGACAGCAATTCCAAGTTTGGAAAATTTGTTGTTGAACCCCTTGAGCGTGGATATGGAACCACTTTAGGAAACTCCTTACGTCGAATCTTACTTTCATCTTTACCTGGCGCAGCTGTTACTTCAATTCAAATTGATGGCGTTCTGCACGAATTCTCCACTGTCGAAGGTGTTGAAGAAGATGTAGCAACCATTATTTTGAATATCAAGAAGCTGGCGTTGAAAATTTACTCTGACGAAGAAAAAGTCATTGAAATTGATGTAAAAGGTGATGGAACGGTTACGGCTGCAGATATCACGCACGACAGTGACGTGGAAATTCTGAATCCGGATCTATATATTGCAACAATCGCTAAAAATGGCCACTTACGTATGCGCATGTATGCGAACAGAGGCCGTGGATATGCCCGTGCAGATCAGAACAAACGTGAAGATCTTCCGATTGGCGTTATCCCGATTGACTCTATTTACACTCCAGTTTCACGCGTTAATTTCCAAGTGGAAAACACTCGTGTGGGTCAACTGGCTCATTTCGATAAATTATCTCTTGATGTATGGACAGATGGCAGCATTGGTCCAAAAGAGGCAATTGCGCTTGGCGCAAAGATTTTTACTGAGCATTTAAATATCTTCGTGGGATTAACAGATGAGGCACAAACGGCTGAAATCATGGTTGAAAAAGAAGAAGACCAAAAAGAAAAAGTATTAGAGATGACTATCGAAGAACTTGATCTTTCGGTTCGTTCTTACAACTGCTTAAAACGTGCGGGTATCAACACGGTACACGAACTGGCAAGCAAGTCGGAAGACGACATGATGAAAGTACGCAACCTCGGACGCAAATCACTTGAAGAAGTTAAAGTGAAGTTGGAAGATTTAGGCCTTGGCCTTCGTAAAGAAGACTGAGTGTTAAAATTGGATCCGAACTATTCAACAAAGGAGGGAAACTTCAATGAGAAAGCTTCAACGTACAAGTTCTCAACGTAAAGCACTATTACGTGACCTTACTACAGACTTAATCGTACATGAACGCATTCAAACGACTGAAGCTCGTGCGAAAGAAGTGCGTTCGACTGTAGAAAAAATGATTACTCTTGGTAAACGTGGAGATCTTCACGCTCGCCGTAAAGCAGCAGCATGGATGCGCCGTGAGTTGGTAACAACTGCAGACGCTGAAGGCAACGAAACAACAACTTATGCTTTGCAGAAATTGTTTGATGATGTTGCACCACGTTACGCTGACCGTCAAGGCGGTTACACTCGCATCATGAAAATGGGGCCTCGTCGCGGAGACGGCGCACCTATCGTTATTATCGAATTGGTTTAATCAATCGGAGGGGGTCAATAGCCCTCTTCTTTTAGCATTATGATTTATACGACAATATGAAAAGCTGAGTGTTATGATGAGCGAGCCGAAAGGCGGCGTCTCGTCTAGCTCTACGCACCTCATTCAACCCTGGCTTAAGCAACCGGGGAAGCCATAGAGACAGAAAAGCGCATTTCTCTGAATGAGGTGCGCGCTTTTTTTATTTATTTACCGTTTTACAAACGCTGTTGAAAACCAGTAGAGTAGAGAAGAGATGAGCAAAGCAAGTGTTAGAGGAGGTCAGCTGAGATGAATTCGATTATATTGTCATTCGAAAATGTGACATTTACATATACGCAAGAAGATGAATCAGTGAAACCCGCCGTAAAGGATTTATCGTTCTCTATTGAGGATGGTGAATGGATTGCGTTGGTGGGCCATAACGGTTCAGGAAAATCAACTATCGCTAAATTGATAAACGGCTTATTGTTTCCGCAGACCGGAAAAGTTTTTGCGATGGGCAAATTGATGGCCGAAGAAAGTCTCTGGGACATCCGTTCGCAAATGGGAATGGTTTTCCAGAATCCGGATAATCAGTTTGTCGGGGCAACGGTTCAGGATGATGTAGCTTTTGCGCTGGAAAACAACGGAGTTCCGCATGAAGAAATGGTCTTGCGTGTTAAAGAAGCTTTGCACCAAGTGAAGATGGAAGCCTATTTCGATCACGAGCCCCATCATTTATCCGGCGGCCAAAAGCAGCGAGTGGCAATAGCCGGTGCCCTCGCTTTGCGTCCACGTTTGTTGATATTGGACGAAGCGACATCCATGCTCGATCCCCAGGGACGGATGGAAGTCATCGAAACCATTCGCGAGCTGCGGGAAGCGACTGGCCTGACAGTCATATCGATTACGCACGATCTGGAAGAAGCCGCAATGGCTGACCGGATCCTGGTCATGAATGCAGGGCAGAAACAATTGGAAGGTACGCCGGAAGCTGTTTTTTTGTCTGGCAATGAACTGACAACCCTGGGCTTGGACTTGCCGTTTTCGATGCGCATGACGCATTTGCTTCGGGAAGCCGGAGTCGAGCTGCAAGGGGAACATATGACAGAAGACGAATTGGTGGATGAACTATGGACATTTTACTCCGAGAAGTAGGATACAGCTATGCAAAAGATACGCCGTTTGAAAAGCGGGCGTTGACGAGTGTGTCGCTTCATATCCCTTCCGGTTCCTATACAGCAATCATCGGGCATACCGGATCCGGAAAGTCCACGGTTCTTCAGCATTTGAATGCCTTGCTGAAACCGACAGAAGGGTCTGTCATGATTGGCGAACGCAAAATAGAGGCAGGCGTGAAGGCGAAGAATCTGCGCGATGTCCGGCGCCAGGTCGGGATTGTTTTTCAATTTCCTGAACAGCAGCTTTTTGATGAAACGGTCTTGAAAGATATTATGTTTGGACCCCTGAATTATGGAGTGCCGGAAGAAGAAGCGAGCCGGCGGGCGCATGAACTGGTTGAACAGTTGGGATTGCCGCCGGAAGTATTGACGAAATCCCCATTTGATCTGTCCGGCGGCCAAATGCGTCGTGTGGCGATTGCTGGTGTGCTGGCGATGGAGCCGGATGTGCTGGTGCTGGATGAACCAACAGCTGGACTGGATCCGCGCGGCCGCCGTGAAATTATGGACCTGTTCCATCGGCTGCACATTCAGAAAGGCCTGACGACCGTCCTGGTGACCCATAGCATGGAAGATGCGGCGCGTTACGCAGATAGTGTCGCGATCATGCATAATGGGCGTTGCGTGGTTACAGGAGAGCCTGAAGAGATCTTTTCAAATGAAGAGCAGCTACGGGATTATCGCCTGGAGCCGCCACGGACCATCCGCCTGCAGCGGAAATTCGAAGCCAAAGCAGGCATTAAGCTCGAGGCCATTTCATTGACGGAAGAAGCATTGGCCAAAAACATCGCCTTGGCTTTATCGGAAGGGCGTGATTCCGAATGATGGAGAAAATGATATTTGGCCGCTTTATTCCGGGTGTGTCCATCATTCACCGAATGGATCCTCGAGCGAAGATTTTATTTGTCTTTGTATTTATCGCCATTGTGTTTATTGCTAATAGCGCTGTGACCTATGGTATTTTGCTTGGATTTACTTTATTGGTAGTATTCCTGTCCAAAATTCGTCTGTATTTTTTGATAAACGGTTTGAAACCGGTCTTTATTCTATTGATTTTCACCTTTTTGCTGCATATTTTCTTTACGCGGGAAGGCGATCTGCTATTGGATATCGGCTTTATCGAAATTTATGAAGAAGGATTGCGGCAAGGGATATTCATTTCAATCCGTTTCCTGGTACTGGTGTTCATCACCAGTATCCTGACCTTGACGACTTCACCGATTTCCATCACGGACGGCATTGAAGTGCTGCTCGGGCCATTCAAGCGGATCAAGCTGCCGGTCCACGAACTGGCATTGATGATGTCCATTTCGCTGCGATTTATCCCGACTTTGATGGACGAGACAGGCAAAATCCTCAAGGCTCAGATGGCAAGAGGCTCAGACATCGGCTCAGGGCCGATTAAAGAGCGTCTAAAGGCGGTCGTTCCCTTATTGATCCCATTGTTCGTCAGTGCCTTTAAACGGGCAGAAGACCTGGCTACTGCGATGGAAGTCCGTGGCTACCGGGGAGGCGAAGGCAGAACACGTTATCGCCAACTGGATTGGCGTTTGGTAGACAGCCTGAGTTTGCTGGTGCTGGCAGTGCTTGCGGGAATGCTTTGGTATTTCCGGGTATAAGGAGAGAGATTATGAAACGATTAAAAGCGACGATTGCTTATGACGGCTCCGGTTTTGCAGGCTATCAGGTGCAGCCGGACTCGCGTACGGTCCAACGTGAATTAATGAAAGTGCTGAAAACCATCCATAAGGGAAAAGTGAAGCAAGTGGTGGCAAGTGGACGGACGGATGCCAAAGTCCATGCAACGGGTCAGGTCATCCATTTTGACACGGAGTTTTCCATTCCGGTGAGCGGATGGCTGAAGGCCTTGAACGTGCTGTTGCCGGAAGACATCCGGGTCAGCTCGATCGAAGAGGTGGATGAGTCTTTTCATGCACGCTACCATACGACAGGCAAGACCTATCGCTACAAATGGGACCGCAGCCCGATCATCAGCCCGTTCACGCGCAACTATATGGTCCATGTTAAGCAGCCGCTTGATGTAGATGCCATGAGAGCAGCAGCGCAGGCTTTGATCGGCACGCATGATTTCTCCAGTTTTTGTGCAGCGAATACAGCCGTGGTCGACAAAGTGCGCACGATTTGGCGCATTGATTTTGAAGAACACGGCACTGAACTGCATATGGTCATCGAAGGTTCCGGCTTCCTCTATAATATGGTCCGCATTATTGCGGGAACGTTGACGGAAGTTGGCATCGGCAAAAGAACGGCAGAGGAACTTGTAGAAATTGTGGCTGCCACTGACCGGGACGCCGCTGGAAAAACAGCAGCGGCACATGGTCTTTACCTGGAAAGCGTGATGTACCGGAGCTGAAGCAACTTTTCCTGGTGTTTTTAGAAAACCCCTTGACTTTTCAGAGCTGGCGTTATAACATAATGTATGGTATTTTCATTACCCCCACGATATGCCCCGGAAGGTTATTAGTGTTAAGGGATAACGAAAAAACGGAACAGCGGAACACTGTAAAACAAGTTAAAAAAGAGACGATTTATTAGGAGGACAATATACATGCGTACAACATTCATGGCTAAGGGTCACGAAGTAGAGCGTAAATGGTTGGTTGTCGATGCAGAAGGGCAAACTCTTGGACGTTTAGCTTCTGAAGTCGCTTCAATCCTACGCGGGAAATATAAACCAACATTCACACCAAACGTTGACACTGGCGATCACGTGATCATCATCAACGCTGAAAAGATTCACCTTACAGGGAAAAAGCTTACGGACAAAATTTACTATCGCCACACACAATTCAGCGGTGGATTGAAACAGCGTACTGCACTTGAAATGCGCACAAAATACCCAACTAAAATGCTTGAATTGGCTATCAAAGGGATGCTTCCAAAAAACTCTTTAGGTCGTCAAACGTTCAGAAAGCTGCATGTCTATGCTGGCCCAGAACATAACCACCAAGCACAAACACCAGAAATTTACCAGCTTCGCGGATAATTATTAGTAAATTAGAGGAGGATACACCTTTGGCACAAGTTCAATATATTGGGACAGGTCGTCGTAAAAACTCAACAGCTCGCGTACGGTTAGTACCGGGTGACGGCACAATTACAATCAACAAACGTGACGTAGCGGACTATGTTCCTTACGAAACATTACAACAAATCATCAAACAGCCACTAGTTGCTACGGATACTCTAGGAAGCTACGATATCCTAGTAAACGTAAACGGCGGTGGATTCACAGGCCAAGCCGGAGCAATCCGTCACGGTATCGCACGTGCTCTACTTACTGTAGACCCTGCATTCCGTCCTGCGTTGAAATCTGCTGGGTTGTTAACACGTGACCCACGTATGAAAGAACGTAAGAAACCAGGTCTTAAATCAGCACGTCGTGCACCTCAGTTCTCAAAACGTTAATTTCGATTTTCGTTTACAAAGCACTTTCCGAAGAAATTCGGAAAGTGCTTTTTTATGTTCAAAAGGAAGCTTGAACAGGTAATATAGAAGAAAATGGGGAGGGATCTAGAAATGAACCGGATCAATTTGATTTGCCTGGGTGTAAAAGATATGAAAACATCAGTAAAGTTCTACAGAGATGGGCTTGGCTTCAAAACCGCTGAAAAAAGCGATAATCCTGAAATTGTGTTTTTTAACTCTTCGGGTACGAAACTGGAGTTGTATTCATTGGAGAGATTAGCAAAAGACATCGATGAGGAAAATCCGCCAAGCGGCAGCGGATTTTCAGGCATTACCTTAGCGTATAACGCAAAGTCAAAAGAAGAAGTGGATAGAGTGATGGCCCTGGCGAAAGCTGCTGGAGGGAAAATCGCCAAAGAACCGAAAGATGTTTTTTGGGGAGGTTATTCAGGCTACTTTACAGATCCCGATGGCTACTACTGGGAAGTAGCGTGGGGTCCGGACTTTACGTATGACGAAAACGATATGCTGGAAATTGAATCGTAATTAGTCTGCTGAGCCACTCTAGCTGTTCGGCTGAAGACAAACTGCTTTGCCAGATCGCTTATGTCTCTGAAGCTGAGTGGCTTTACCGTTTTTCTTGTGAGACTGAATAGATTTAAAATAGGATTTGCTGTGCTATACTTTATGGTGAGCAAAATTGATGGGGAGTGTATCGATATGTTAACTGAAGTACAAGTGCGCGAATTACTCGGAACCTTAGAAGATCCGTTTTTACATAAATCGTTGACGGAAACGAACGGCATCACGTCCGTAACGATTAAAGAAGAAAAAAAACACGTCAGTGTGAAAGTGGCGATCGCCAAAACCAACACGCCTGAACAAATGCAGCTTCAGATGAAAGTCGTCGATGTATTGAAAGAAGGGGGAGCGGCTTCTGTCGGCATCCGCTTTGAAGAGCTCTCTCCTGAAGCGTTGGCACAGTTCCGCGGAACGGCAAACGAATCAGAAGCGCAGGATCTATTGTCTCCACTCAACAAAGTTGAATTCATTTCGATCGCCAGCGGTAAAGGCGGCGTAGGCAAATCGACAGTCTCTGTCAACTTGGCGGTCGCGTTGGCGCGCCTTGGCAAAAAAGTCGGCTTGGTCGATGCAGATATCTACGGTTTTAGTGTGCCGGATATGATGGGCATCGACAAATCGCCGGTCGTCCGCGGCGAAACAATCATTCCGGTTGAACGGTTCGGCGTAAAAGTCATTTCAATGGGCTTTTTCGTAGAAGACAATATGCCGGTCGTTTGGCGTGGCCCTATGCTCGGCAAAGTGCTTGACCAATTTTTCCGCGATGTAGAGTGGGGAGATTTGGATTACCTTCTATTGGACCTGCCGCCTGGCACCGGGGACGTCGCACTCGACATCCACCAGATGCTTCCGGCTTCTAAAGAGATCGTCATCACGACTCCTCACCCGACGGCCGCATTCGTTGCAGCGCGTGCCGGAGCGATGGCACTTCAAACTGACCACGAAGTTTTAGGAGTCATCGAAAACATGTCGTGGTTCGAAAGCAAAGAGTCCGGCAAAAAAGAATACCTATTTGGACAAGGCGGCGGACCAAAGCTTGCAGAAGAATTGCAGACGCCATTGCTCGGACAGATTCCAATGGGCCAGCCCGACTGGAACGAAGAAGATTTCGCTCCTTCCGTCTACCTGGAAAACCATCCGACTGGAAAAATCTACGAAGACATCGCGAAGCAAGTGCTTAAACAATTTGCTGATAAAAAATAAAAGCTTGAGCAGCCTGGAAGCCGTAATTGGTTTCTGGGCTTTTATTTTAGGCGATTTATAATAGGATATGGCAATTCAGTAACAAAGCGCTGACTTTCAAGGTTTGTTCACAATCTATACTGTGCAGTGAATGGATTTTTTTATAGGCGGTTGGTACAATCTTAAAAGAACTTTAAATAACGGAGGCATTCAATTGACAATACGAAATTGGGTTAAGTTTTTTTTGAAAGCACTTTTACTTGGTGGAGCGGTAACCGGAGTGCTCGGTTTGTTCGTTCGCTGGGATGACGTATTTTCGCAGCCATTTAATGCGGGCGAGTGGGGCGAGTTTCTGGCAGGGTTCATCTGGCTGGTCATTATCGGCCTGACGATGAGCATCATCAGCCAATTGTGTTTCTTTGCCTATTTGACAGTGCATCAAATAGGGATGAACATTTTCCGCACATTGCGTCTGTGGAACTGGATTCAACTATTGATCATCGTAGTGGTTGTCACCGATTTAATATTATTCCGATTTGCACCAAATGCAGAAACGACAGAGCAGGTCTGGTTATATGGAATACTGCTGGCCATCCTGATTGTTACAGCAGTGGTGACAGCTTACTTTAAAGCGAAATGGACAAATAAGGAGACATTTATATCCGCGTTGTTCTTCATGATCGTGATTACGACTGTAGAATGGCTGCCGGCATTGATGGTGGAAGAAGGGAATATCGACAGTTGGGTCACGTTATTGCTGTTTCCATTCCTGGCAGTGAACGCTTATCAGTTGCTGGTATTGCCAAAATACAATGCCCAATCAGATATTGACCGCCAGAAATTGGAAGAGCGGCGTGCGGCAAGAAAAGCGCAAGCGCAGCCAGTTTCTAAAAAATAAAATCATTCATCCGTTGATTCTATTGCAACGGGTGGATGATTTTTGTTTTCGTGAAAATGAGCTAGGTTCTTAAGAAACATAGGCGGCTGTAAGGGCGAAGAGTAAGGGTGCAGGATCAGAGACTAGGAATACAGAAGGGAAAAGCGAGTTTTAAGAAAAACTTCTGTAAAAGTGTTGACAGGAATATAAACATGCTTTAATATAGTAAAAGTCGCCAAGCAACAACGAACAACATAAACGAAACGGCGGCAAACAACTTGAACCTTGAAAACTGAACAGCAAAACGTCAACAAACAGCAACGGCCGCGCAAAACGGCCCGCGCAAATCTACTGATCAGCTTATGCAGATCAAAGCGAACCGTGCGTCTAACGACCACGGTACGCCAGCAAGTCAAAGAGCAGTCAAATGTTCTCTATAATGGAGAGTTTGATCCTGGCTCAGGACGAACGCTGGCGGCGTGCCTAATACATGCAAGTCGAGCGGAACCATTGGAGCTTGCTCCATTTGGTTCAGCGGCGGACGGGTGAGTAACACGTGGGCAACCTGCCCTGCAGATCGGGATAACTCCGGGAAACCGGTGCTAATACCGAATAGTTTGCGGCCTCTCCTGAGGCTGCACGGAAAGACGGTTTCGGCTGTCACTGCAGGATGGGCCCGCGGCGCATTAGCTAGTTGGTGGGGTAATGGCCCACCAAGGCGACGATGCGTAGCCGACCTGAGAGGGTGATCGGCCACACTGGGACTGAGACACGGCCCAGACTCCTACGGGAGGCAGCAGTAGGGAATCTTCCGCAATGGACGAAAGTCTGACGGAGCAACGCCGCGTGAGTGACGAAGGTTTTCGGATCGTAAAACTCTGTTGTGAGGGAAGAACACGTGCCAACTAACTACTGGCATTTTGACGGTACCTCACCAGAAAGCCACGGCTAACTACGTGCCAGCAGCCGCGGTAATACGTAGGTGGCAAGCGTTGTCCGGAATTATTGGGCGTAAAGCGCGCGCAGGCGGTCCTTTAAGTCTGATGTGAAAGCCCACGGCTCAACCGTGGAGGGTCATTGGAAACTGGAGGACTTGAGTGCAGAAGAGGAAAGTGGAATTCCATGTGTAGCGGTGAAATGCGTAGAGATGTGGAGGAACACCAGTGGCGAAGGCGACTTTCTGGTCTGTAACTGACGCTGAGGCGCGAAAGCGTGGGGAGCAAACAGGATTAGATACCCTGGTAGTCCACGCCGTAAACGATGAGTGCTAAGTGTTAGGGGGTTTCCGCCCCTTAGTGCTGCAGCTAACGCATTAAGCACTCCGCCTGGGGAGTACGGCCGCAAGGCTGAAACTCAAAGGAATTGACGGGGGCCCGCACAAGCGGTGGAGCATGTGGTTTAATTCGAAGCAACGCGAAGAACCTTACCAGGTCTTGACATCCCGCTGCCCGGTGTAGAGATACGCCTTTCCCTTCGGGGACAGCGGTGACAGGTGGTGCATGGTTGTCGTCAGCTCGTGTCGTGAGATGTTGGGTTAAGTCCCGCAACGAGCGCAACCCTTGATCTTAGTTGCCAGCATTCAGTTGGGCACTCTAAGGTGACTGCCGGTGACAAACCGGAGGAAGGTGGGGATGACGTCAAATCATCATGCCCCTTATGACCTGGGCTACACACGTGCTACAATGGACGGTACAAAGGGCTGCCAACCCGCGAGGGGGAGCCAATCCCAGAAAACCGTTCTCAGTTCGGATTGCAGGCTGCAACTCGCCTGCATGAAGCCGGAATCGCTAGTAATCGTGGATCAGCATGCCACGGTGAATACGTTCCCGGGCCTTGTACACACCGCCCGTCACACCACGAGAGTTTGTAACACCCGAAGTCGGTGAGGTAACCACTTGTGGAGCCAGCCGCCGAAGGTGGGACGGATGATTGGGGTGAAGTCGTAACAAGGTAGCCGTATCGGAAGGTGCGGCTGGATCACCTCCTTTCTAAGGATAAATTCGGAACCGGGTTTCCCGGGGTTGACGTTTTGCGTTCAGTTTTGAAGGTTCACCTTCAGGCGGCAACGCCTTTTTGTGATTCTTTCAACACTTGTTCTTTGAAAACTGGATAAAACGACATTGAAACATATATGCAAGCAATTCATGTACGCGTGGCTTTCGAGCCACAACTTTTTAATTGACCATTGGTTAAGTTAGAAAGGGCGCACGGTGGATGCCTTGGCACTAGGAGCCGAAGAAGGACGGCACTAACACCGATATGCTTCGGGGAGCTGTAAGTGAGCTGTGATCCGGAGATTTCCGAATGGGGGAACCCGCTGCCTTTAATCGGGCAGTATCCATGTGTGAATTGATAGCACATGAGAAGGCAGACCCAGGGAACTGAAACATCTAAGTACCTGGAGGAAGAGAAAGCAAATGCGATTCCCTGAGTAGCGGCGAGCGAAACGGGATCAGCCCAAACCAAGAGGCTTGCCTCTTGGGGTTGTAGGACACTCTATACGGAGTTACAAAAGGAAGGATTAGGCGAAGCGACCTGGAACGGTCCGCCGCAGCGGGTAACAGCCCCGTAGCCGAAAACCCTTCCCCTCCAGAGTGGATCCTGAGTACGGCGGAACACGTGAAATTCCGTCGGAATCCGGGAGGACCATCTCCCAAGGCTAAATACTTCCTAGTGACCGATAGTGAACCAGTACCGTGAGGGAAAGGTGAAAAGCACCCCGGAAGGGGAGTGAAATAGATCCTGAAACCGTGTGCCTACAAGTAGTCAAAGCCCGTTAATGGGTGATGGCGTGCCTTTTGTAGAATGAACCGGCGAGTTACGATTGCATGCAAGGTTAAGCTGAGAAGGCGGAGCCGCAGCGAAAGCGAGTCTGAATAGGGCGCCAGAGTATGCAGTTGTAGACCCGAAACCAGGTGATCTACCCATGTCCAGGGTGAAGGTAAGGTAACACTTACTGGAGGCCCGAACCCACGCACGTTGAAAAGTGCGGGGATGAGGTGTGGGTAGCGGAGAAATTCCAATCGAACCTGGAGATAGCTGGTTCTCTCCGAAATAGCTTTAGGGCTAGCCTCAAGATTGAGAATCCTGGAGGTAGAGCACTGTTTGGACTAGGGGCCCATCCCGGGTTACCGAATTCAGACAAACTCCGAATGCCAGTGATTTATGCTTGGGAGTCAGACTGCGAGTGATAAGATCCGTAGTCAAGAGGGAAACAGCCCAGACCACCAGCTAAGGTCCCCAAATATCCGTTAAGTGGAAAAGGATGTGGCGTTGCTTAGACAACCAGGATGTTGGCTTAGAAGCAGCCATCATTTAAAGAGTGCGTAATAGCTCACTGGTCGAGTGACACTGCGCCGAAAATGTACCGGGGCTAAACGGATTACCGAAGCTGTGGATGGACATCGTAGATGTCCGTGGTAGGAGAGCGTTCTAAGGGCGTTGAAGTCAGACCGCAAGGACTGGTGGAGCGCTTAGAAGTGAGAATGCCGGTATGAGTAACGAAAGACGGGTGAGAATCCCGTCCACCGAATGCCCAAGGTTTCCTGAGGAAGGCTCGTCCGCTCAGGGTTAGTCGGGACCTAAGTCGAGGCCGATAGGCGTAGACGATGGACAACAGGTTGATATTCCTGTACCACCTCCCCGCCGTTTGAGCAATGGGGGGACGCAGAAGGATAAGGAGAGCGTGCCGTTGGTTGTGCACGTCCAAGCAGTGAGGCGTGGAATGAGGCAAATCCCATTCCTGATACGTTGAGCTGTGATGGCGAGAGGCCTAGCCTCGGAGTCCCTGATTTCACACTGCCAAGAAAAGCCTCTAGCGAGGCGGGAGGTGCCCGTACCGCAAACCGACACAGGTAGGCGAGAAGAGAATTCTAAGGTGAGCGAGTGAACTCTCGTTAAGGAACTCGGCAAAATGACCCCGTAACTTCGGGAGAAGGGGTGCTCTGGTAGGGTGTATAGCCCGAGAGAGCCGCAGTGAATAGGCCCAGGCGACTGTTTAGCAAAAACACAGGTCTCTGCAAAACCGTAAGGTGACGTATAGGGGCTGACGCCTGCCCGGTGCTGGAAGGTTAAGGGGAGTGCTTAGCGCAAGCGAAGGTGCGAACTGAAGCCCCAGTAAACGGCGGCCGTAACTATAACGGTCCTAAGGTAGCGAAATTCCTTGTCGGGTAAGTTCCGACCCGCACGAAAGGCGTAACGATCTGGGCACTGTCTCAACGAGAGACTCGGTGAAATTATAGTACCTGTGAAGATGCAGGTTACCCGCGACAGGACGGAAAGACCCCGTGGAGCTTTACTGTAGCCTGATATTGAATTTTGGTGCAACTTGTACAGGATAGGTAGGAGCCTTTGAGCCCGGAGCGCCAGCTTCGGGGGAGGCGTCAGTGGGATACTACCCTGGTTGTATTGAAATTCTAACCCACACCCCTGATCGGGGTGGGAGACAGTGTCAGGCGGGCAGTTTGACTGGGGCGGTCGCCTCCTAAAGAGTAACGGAGGCGCCCAAAGGTTCCCTCAGAATGGTTGGAAATCATTCGCAGAGTGTAAAGGCAGAAGGGAGCTTGACTGCGAGACGTACAGGTCGAGCAGGGTCGAAAGACGGGCTTAGTGATCCGGTGGTTCCGCATGGAAGGGCCATCGCTCAACGGATAAAAGCTACCCCGGGGATAACAGGCTTATCTCCCCCAAGAGTCCACATCGACGGGGAGGTTTGGCACCTCGATGTCGGCTCATCGCATCCTGGGGCTGTAGTCGGTCCCAAGGGTTGGGCTGTTCGCCCATTAAAGCGGTACGCGAGCTGGGTTCAGAACGTCGTGAGACAGTTCGGTCCCTATCCGTCGCGGGCGCAGGAAATTTGAGAGGAGCTGTCCTTAGTACGAGAGGACCGGGATGGACACACCGCTGGTGTACCAGTTGTTCTGCCAAGGGCATCGCTGGGTAGCTATGTGTGGCCGGGATAAGTGCTGAAAGCATCTAAGCACGAAGCCCCCCTCAAGATGAGATTTCCCATTGCGCAAGCAAGTAAGATCCCTCAAAGACGATGAGGTAGATAGGTTCGAGGTGGAAGCGTGGCGACACGTGCAGCTGACGAATACTAATCGATCGAGGACTTAACCAAACAACCGTACGGATTCTTGCATGGAATCAATGTCGTGTATCCAGTTTTGAGCGAACAAGCTCAAGCAAAAAATAGTCCAGTGATGATGGCAAAGAGGCCACACCCGTTCCCATCCCGAACACGGCAGTTAAGCTCTTTTGCGCCGATGGTAGTTGGGGGTCTCCCCCTGTGAGAGTAGGACGTCGCTGGGCTATTCTATGTTTATTTTTTGTACCTAATGATTCTTTTACCTTGCTTCCATAGCTCAGCAGGTAGAGTGCTTCCATGGTAAGGAAGAGGTCACCGGTTCGAATCCGGTTGGAAGCTTTTGTTTTCTTTTAGGAGTTTATTAGCAGGAAGTTAAACATATTTATTTTAACCAAGGCCCCTTGGTCAAGCGGTTAAGACACCGCCCTTTCACGGCGGTAACACGGGTTCGAATCCCGTAGGGGTCACCAATTTTTATGGAGGATTAGCTCAGCTGGGAGAGCATCTGCCTTACAAGCAGAGGGTCGGCGGTTCGATCCCGTCATCCTCCACCATTTTTTCGTAAATTCATACGGTGGGGTAGCGAAGTGGCTAAACGCGGCGGACTGTAAATCCGCTCCTTCGGGTTCGGCAGTTCGAATCTGCCCCCCACCACCAGTTTTCTTATATCTAGCAATGGGGTATAGCCAAGCGGTAAGGCAACGGGTTTTGATCCCGTCATGCCCTGGTTCGAATCCAGGTACCCCAGCCATTTTTTACTATGAGCCATTAGCTCAGCTGGTAGAGCATCTGACTTTTAATCAGAGGGTCGAAGGTTCGAATCCTTCATGGCTCATTTTCAAATTCCTTGCGCCTGTTCAGCGCGGGGCCTTAGCTCAGCTGGGAGAGCGCGTCGCTGGCAGTGACGAGGTCAGGGGTTCGAGCCCCCTAGGCTCCATTGTTCCATGTGTATTTGTACTATCCATGTGTAAAAAAGCCGTATCCATTAATTTGGATACGGCTTTTTTTTAGGTTCCGATATATTCCGATTGTGGGCGGAAAATGACGTTATTCTCCTGTTGTTCCAGTGCGTGTGCGGTCCATCCGATAATGCGGGCGATGCTGAAGGTCGGTGTGAACAACCCTGTCGGCATGGCAATCGACCTCATGATGGCCGCTGCATAGAACTCCACATTGGTATAGAGCGCGCGTCCCGGTTTGCGCTCGTTCAGCAGCTCGATGATGCGAGCCTCGGCAGTAGCCGCCAAGTCGAGCCATGGATCTTCTCCTTGCAGATCCAGGCATTTCTTACGGAGGACAACCGATCGGGGGTCTTCTGTCCGGTAGACACGGTGGCCGAATCCCATGATCTTTTCTCCTCGGTCCAGTTTTTCTGAAATCACAGCATCAATGCGGTCTTCAGATTTCATTCGATCGAGCAGGTCAATGACACCGGATGGCGCACCTCCGTGAAGCGGGCCTTTCATGGTGCCGAGGGCTGACGTCACGGCAGATACGAGATCGGACTTGGTGGAGATGGTGACGCGGGCTGCAAAAGTCGAAGCGTTCATGCCATGCTCCATCGTCAATTTCAAATAAGTCTCGAGCGCTTCCGTCTGTGCAGCAGTCGGCTCCTGTCCGTTGATCATCCACAGGTAGTTGGCAGTATGCCCCAAATTAGCTCGCGGCGCAATCGGCTCCTGCCCGTTTTGAAGGCGGTAAAAAAGAGCGGTCATCACCGGCAGTGCGGCTGTCAGTGCAATCGCTTGTTCTGCAGAAGACAAGGCTTGGAATTTGGCATCGGGATAAGCGGATACCAGTGTCCGCATGGCATCCATTAAAGAGGTTTCTTTTGGCAGCAGCTGAGCGATGCGGACAATATGTGCCGGCAATTCCCGGCAGTTGGTCAATTGTTGCTGAAGCTGTTGCAACTGCGGAGCATCGGGCCACTGGCCATGCCAGAGAAAATAAGCAGTTTCTTCGAACGACCTGCCTTCTATAACACTTTCCACCAATTGCCCCCGGTAGCGCAGTTCTCCCCGTTCTCCATCAACAGAGGCAATGGCAGTTTGAACAGCTACTACACCTTTCAATCCTGGCTGAAACATGTGAAATTCCTCCTTTTTCTTTTAGTTTACTCCTCTGATTTGATAAAAAAAAATAAAGATATATAATTGAGACAATTAAGAATAGTAATCGAGATGAGGGATGTCATGGAAGTCCAGTGGTTGAGAACCTTCGTGGATGCTTCAGAAACCTTGAATTTCAGAATGAGCTCGGAACGCTTGATGATGTCCCAGCCAAGTGTCACTGTCCATATCCGGTTGCTGGAAGAAAGTCTGGGCCTTCTTTTGTTCAAACGCAGCCATAACCGGGTGTCGTTGACCGAGGAAGGACGGTATTTTAAGGAAAGAGCGGAAAAAGTCTTGGAACAGCTGGATGACAGCGTTGAAGAACTGCATTCCTTCGCGCAGGGCTACCGCAAAAAATGGACCTTGGCGATTTCCCCTTTGATGGCAGAAACAATTTTGCCTTATGTACTAAAATCCTTTACAGGACAGCACCCCGAAGTCGAACTGGTGATTCGCGTGGAAGAATCCGAACAGATTGAGGCCTTGGTCGAGTCGGAGCAAGTGTCCGCTGGGATTTCTGCAATGCCGCCAATCGGTCGCGGCATTGCGCAGCTTATAGTTTATGATGACCCACTGTTGTTCATCCTGCCGAGAGATGCTTATGATGATGAGACGGGCCCGGCAGTTTCAGTGGAGAAGGCTCTGCGGACGTCGGTATTGTTTACACACCATCATCCGGTTTTCTGGGAAGAGCTGTTAGGAAAGCTGCGTCTGCATGTGCCCGGCATCCGGACCATGAAAGTGACGCAGGCGCATATTGCCAAACGGTTTATACAAGAAGGCTTAGGTGCATCTTTTTTGCCCAAGTCGATGGTGCGGCGCGAGCTGGTTGAAGGTCGCCTGATGGAAGTGCATTTTGACTTGTTCTCTTTGCCTAAAGTCTCTACCTATTTTTTAACCAAGCATATGGGTACGCTGGAACAGGAGTTTATGCAGCGCATCCAATCGGTATATTTTACTTAAAAGGAGAAGATGGAATGATTATTGAATCGGATGGTGTTCGTTTGCGTTTATTGAAGAGGGATGATTTTGAAGCGCTATGGGCTTTGTATACGCCGAAAATATTTGAGCACATGCTCAATAAAGTCGAGGTTTTTGAGGATATGGTGACGTGGCTGGAAGCGGGTCTGAACCAATCGAATGTCCTTATTTTTGCAGTGGAAAACCCGGGAACGGGCGATATTCTGGGAACAACGCGTATATATGCAATTGACGAGACCCATAAAAGCTGTGAAATCGGCGCCACTTTTTACGCGCAGTCGGCTCAGCGGACGCATGTCAATACGGCAGTCAAACGCGCTTTGCTGAGTTATTGTTTTGAAGAGCGCGGCATGATCCGTGTTCAATTTAAAACGGATGCCGAAAATATCCCTTCACAAAAGGCCATTGAACGCATCGGAGCTGTAAAAGAAGGCGTACTGCGCAATGAACGCATCCGCTCGACCGGTAAGCCGAGAGATGCAGTGGTGTATTCCATTATTGATCGGGACTGGCCGAAAGTGAAAAAAGACCTTGCGAAAAAAGTGAATAAATATACCTGATTTTGTAAGGTTGAGCCAATGAGACCTTAGCGGTTACAATGAATCTATCTTGCTAAGGAGGTATAAAATAATGAATAAATTAAATATATCTATTATCGGAGTTCCAATGGACCACGGGCAAAATCGCCGTGGCGTCGACATGGGGCCAAGCGCGATCCGTTATGCTGGAGTGGTAGACCGCATTGAAGACTTGGGCCATACTGTTATGGACGAAGGCGATATCCAGATCGGCAAGGCAGATGGCAGCGTCGATACATCAACGAATCTGCGTAATTTGAAAGCGATTACGGAAGCGACAGAAGCGCTGGGCGATAAAGTATTTGAAGTGGCCGAAGCGGGTAATTTCCCATTGGTATTGGGCGGTGACCACAGCATTGCCATCGGTACACTTTCCGGGATTTCTGAACGCCACGAAAATCTGGGTGTCATCTGGTATGACGCACATGCGGACATGAACACCAGTGATACTTCACCATCCGGCAATATCCACGGCATGCCGCTTGCGGCAAGCTTCGGGCTTGGCCACGAAAAACTGACGAATATCCGCGGCTATTCACCAAAAGTGAAGCCTGAAAATATCGTCATCATCGGTGCGCGCTCAGTTGACCCTGGCGAACGCCAATTGATCAAAGAACTTGGCATCCGTGTCTACAGCATGCACGAAATCGATAAAATGGGCATGAATGCAGTTATCGAAGATGCCATCCATTACTTAAAAGAAGAACGCAATACAGATGCTGTCCACTTGTCATTGGATCTTGACGGCATCGATCCAATCTACACACCGGGCGTCGGCACACCGGTTCCAGGCGGCATCAGCTACCGGGAGAGCCATTTGGCGATGGAAATGCTGTTTGATGCAAACATCATCACTTCTGCTGAGTTTGTGGAAGTCAATCCGATTCTGGATGAGAAAAACCGGACTGCTGACGTAGCTGTGGCATTGATTGGTTCCCTATTCGGCGAAAAATTATTGTAATCAAAGACAGGCGAAAGCCTGTTTTTTTTTATGCCGTTAAATAGGGAACCTCTTCATATTGAAAACGTCACAAAATTAGTTGGATTTATTTGGGTATTGTCTGATACGATAGAATAAGAAAAAATAATTGAAACTTTTAGAGGCAAGGGACGTATATAAAGTACAGCCGCATAGGCGGAGGGAAATGAAATCATGGATGCGTTAGTCAATAAACGAATAGCTAAAGTATTAAAAGGCGATCAGAACGCATTCGCCGAAATCGTGGAGCTTTACCAGCATCAGCTGTATCAGATTTGCTACCGGATGCTTGGCAACAAGCAGGAAGCGGAAGATATTGCTCAGGAAGCTTTTATGCGCGCTTATGTTAACATCCACACGTTTGATCAGAAGCGGAAGTTTTCGACCTGGCTGTACCGCATCGCCACCAATCTGTGCATCGACCGGATCCGGAAGAAAAAGCCGGACTATCACCTCGATGCTGAAGTGCGCGGAACGGAAGGCTTGAACATGTATTCGAAAATTGCCAATGATGATGAGCTTCCGGAAGAAGAGTTGATGCGGATGGAAGTGCAGGAGCGGGTGCAGTACGAAATCAGCCGCTTGCCGGATAAGTACCGTGCCGCAATTGTATTAAAGTATATTGAAGAATTGCCGCTGGCGGAAATCAGTGAAATCCTGGATTTGCCGTTGGGTACGGTGAAAACGCGTATCCACAGAGGGCGAGAAGCTCTTCGCAAGCAATTGAGCAATTTGTAGGAGGCGAGCGCGATGAATGCGTGTCCGGAAAACGTGATTCATCTAATGGACGATTACCTCGATGGGGATATCAGTCCAAGCGATGAAAGACAACTAAGAGAACACCTGGAAAGCTGCAGCGATTGCAGAAAGCTATACCAGGCATTAAGCAAAACTATTGCATTTGTCCAAAGTGCATCACATATGCAGGCACCTTCCGATTTTGTCCAGAAGACCATGGAACGGCTGCCGAAAGAAAAACAGCGGGCAGGTGTCCAGCGGTGGTTCAGAAGACATCCGATGCTTGCAGCTGCCGCATTGTTCTGCGTGTTGATGAGCGCGGCGCTGTTTACGAACTTCAATGATGACCAGCAGTTTTCTTTTACCAAGCAACCGAATCTGGTGGTGGAAGGACAGACTGTGATTGTTCCTGAAGGACAGACAGTGGTCGGTGATTTGACAGTGCGCAATGGCGATCTGCGTGTTGAGGGCGAGCTTCAAGGAGACGTGACGATTGTCAACGGCCAATACATGGCATCGAGCGGTGTCATTACCGGTGAAATTGAAGAAATCGATAAAGCTTTCGAATGGCTGTGGTATACCCTTAAAAACGGTTTTAAAGACGCGGCCGCTATTTTTGATGAAGATGGCAGCCAAACAAAAGAGTAAAACCCATCCTCTCCTAAAGGATGGGTTTTTTCTATGAAGGCAAGCCCAATTCACTTATGATATACTAAATGCATATGCAGATGTAGAAAAGCGAGGGTTGCAGATGCCTTTTTTGGAAAATTTAACAGACCAAACACCATTCGGACTTCTAGGGAATATCATCGATGTTTTATTAGTTTGGTTCGTTATCTATAAATTGATCACCGTCATCAAGGGAACGAAGGCTGTTCAATTGCTGAAAGGGATCTTTGTCATTATTATTGCACGCCTCGTAACACAGGCACTCAACCTGGAAACACTGGGATGGATTATGCAGCAGGTGCTCGAATGGGGCTTCCTGGCCATCATCATCATCTTTCAGCCGGAGCTGCGCCGTGCACTTGAACAGCTCGGCCGCGGCAAGCTATTCTCCAGCAGTACGCTGAATGAGGAGTCTGAACGCAACCGGTTGATCGAAGCAATGTCCAAATCCGTCAGCTATATGGCAAAACGGCGAATCGGGGCATTGATATCGATTGAACGCGAAACGGGTTTGAGCGAATACATTGAGACCGGCATTCCGATGAACTCGGATATTACGTCTGAATTGATGATCAATTTGTTCATCCCGAATACACCGCTGCACGACGGAGCGGTGATTGTCCAAAAAAACCGGATTGCCGCAGCGGCTTGTTATTTGCCGCTGTCTGAAAGTCCGTTCATTTCAAAAGAGCTGGGAACGCGCCATCGTGCCGCTCTCGGCATCAGTGAAGTGACCGACGCGATCACGATTATCGTATCGGAGGAAACAGGCGCCATCAGCCTGACGGCAAATGGCGATTTGCACCGCAATTTGTCACTTGAAGACTTCGAAGTGAAGCTGCGCCGGATCTGGTTCGGAGCAGAACAGCAGGAAGTCGCTCTTTCCTGGTGGAATTGGAGGGGGAAAAAGAATGGATAAAATGATGGACAATCGCTGGTTTTTACGGATTACGGCGCTGCTGTTGGCCCTCCTTTTATTCTTCTCCGTGCAGGCGGAAGATAGCTCCACAGGGACGACGGACAATAGCCGGACCTCGGAAGTGATTGAAGATGTGGAAATTGAGGTATACCATGACAATACCCTGATGGTCAGCGGTGTGCCGAAAACAGCGGATCTTCACTTGAATGGCCCTGTCAGTATCGTCCAGACGGCTCGCCAATTAGAAGATTTTACGTTATTTGTGGATTTGCGCAATTTGCCGATGGGAGAGCATCAAGTCCCGATCCAAACTGAAAATTTATCTGAACAATTAAATGTCCGAGTCGATCCAGCTTTTGTTAATGTGGTGATCGAAGAGCGGGTATCACAGGAATTCCGCGTCGATCCGGAAGTGAATGAACGGATGCTGGCAGAAGGGTTTATTCTGGATAGTGTGGTTGTCGAACCGGAAACCGTCACTGTGACTGGCCCGAAAAGCATGATTGATGCCATCAGCTTTGTCAAAGCAACGGTCTCCGGAGAGCAGGGAGTGAAGGAATCCTTTACCACAGCTGCCCGTGTCCGTGTATTGGCTGAGGATTTGACGAAGCTGGAAGATGCGGAGATCGAACCAGAGGAAGTTGAAGTGGATGTCGAAGTCGTTGAATACAGCAAAGTGGTGCCGGTAAGGCTTGAGCCGACCGGTGAAGCCCGTGCAGGCATCACCATCAACGACTGGAGCACATCCACTGAAGAAGTCCGGATTTTCGGTCCGAAAACAGTGGTGGACGAAATCACCGAATATGTCATCGAAGTCGATGCCGCGAGTGTTACGGCTGAAGACAGCACAGTGGAAATCGAATTGGAAGTTCCTTCAGGCACTTCAACGGTTTCACCAGGGCAAGTCATGGTGGAAGCGGAGACAGTGGTTGATGAGGATGCGTTGATTCCGGAAAGTTCCGAGAATCCCTAAACAACTGACAGTTTAGCGCCATAAAGGCATAAAATAAAAAAAAAGCGAAAGCTTAACTAAAACAATCAGAAGCAACTGATTGAAGGAGCGAATAGTAGAATGGGAAAATATTTTGGAACAGATGGAGTACGGGGAGTCGCCAATAGCGAGCTGACACCTGAACTGGCCTTTAAATTAGGGCGCATTGGCGGATATATCTTAACGAAAAGTGCAAAAGACAAACCGAAAGTGCTGATTGGCCGCGATACACGGATTTCAGGCGAGATGCTGGAAGGCGCTTTGGCTGCCGGACTGCTTTCTGTAGGAGCGGAAGTTATGCGCCTCGGCGTCATCAGTACGCCAGGCGTTTCTTATTTAACACGCGTGATGAGTGCTGAAGCAGGCGTCATGATTTCGGCTTCACACAATCCTGTAGAAGACAACGGCATTAAATTCTTCGGTTCGGATGGCTTTAAACTGTCGGATGCACAGGAAGCGGAAATCGAAGCTTTGCTTGACAGCAATGAAGATAACTTGCCGCGCCCAACTGGAGGCGACCTTGGCAGCATTACGGATTATTTCGAAGGCGGCCAGAAGTACCTTCAGTACCTGAAGCAGACAGTCGATGAAGAATTCGATGGTGTCCATGTAGCATTAGATTGTGCTCATGGTGCGACTTCTACACTGGCGACGCATGTATTTGCGGACCTGGATGCAGACATCACCTCAATGGGAGCTTCACCGAACGGCTTGAACATCAACGCCGGAGTAGGTTCTACACACCCTGAGAAATTAGCGGAGCTGGTTCTTGCCAAAGGCGCGGATATCGGACTGGCATTCGACGGCGACGGCGATCGCCTGATTGCAGTGGATGAAAAAGGCCAAATCGTTGATGGCGATCAAATCATGTACATTTGTGCCAAGCATCTGCATTCAGAGGGACGCTTGAAAAAAGATACAGTGGTTTCGACTGTCATGAGCAATATGGGCTTTTATAAAGCATTGGAAAGCCACGGCATGAAGAGCAACAAAACGGCTGTCGGCGATCGTTATGTAGTGGAAGAAATGAAGAAAAATGACTATAACCTGGGCGGCGAGCAATCTGGCCATATTATTTTCCTGGATTACAATACAACGGGTGACGGCTTATTGACTGGCCTGCAGCTGGTCAATATCATGAAGATCACCGGCAAGAAATTGTCTGAGCTGGCTTCTGAAATGACCATCTTCCCTCAAAAACTTGTGAATATTCGTGTGACGGATAAACATGCCGTAACAGACAACGCCAAAGTGGCAGCTGTTATTGCGGAAGTTGAAACTGAAATGAACGGCAATGGCCGCGTGCTTGTGCGCCCATCCGGTACGGAGCCATTGGTGCGTGTCATGGTGGAAGCAGCTTCTGCGGAAGACTGTGAACGCTATGTAGAGCGCATTGCGGAAGTTGTCCGCAGCGAAATGGGCTTGAGCTAATCGAATACATTAATTTAGAGACCGTAAGCATTTTTGCTTACGGTCTTTTTTATATTGAATCTTGTAACGGGTATTTTGCAAAGCAGTTGCGCTTTTCTGCGTGAAGCATCCCCGAAGCGTCTTATAGAAACGGATTTTTTAAGTTTTTTAGAGGACAAAATATAAAAAAAGGAAGAAATGAAACTTAAAGGAAATTAATGGTTATAAATACCTAAGTAATTATATGCTTTAATTGACGGGATTGTGCGAAGGCTGTATGATGATAGAGTCGGTTTACGACCGCAGAAAAAGGGGGATAGAGCTAAGTGCGAGGAAGAAAATTATAGCGCCTGTACTGAAGAAATCGGACGGACCAGTCATCTTCAGTAGACGAGGAGAAGGAGTATCGAGATTTCGGCGGATCCCTTCCGGCCGTGAAGCCCGGTCGTTATGTCCATTCTTAAAACAATCGAGTGATCGATTGGACAACAAGATGGACGGGCTCAAGCAGAAGTGTTTAGGAAACAGACAAACACTCATTTTGATTTTAGAAAACGGAGGAATTAGACTATGTGTGGAATTGTTGGGTATATTGGAGAAAACGACTCGAAAGAAATTTTATTGAAAGGCTTGGAGCGCTTGGAATACCGCGGTTATGATTCAGCAGGAATTGCTGTACGCAACGGCAAAGGCGTAACGGTCTTTAAGGAAAAAGGGCGCATTGTGGATTTGCGCGGCGTTGTGGAAGAAGACGTAATGGGCACTACAGGAATCGGGCATACACGCTGGGCGACTCATGGCAAGCCGAACCGCGCCAACGCTCACCCGCACCAGAATACATCTGACCGCTTCACGATCGTCCATAACGGCGTGATTGAAAACTATCACCACATCCAACGCGATTACTTGGCTGGCGTGGTAATGGAGTCAGATACAGATACAGAAATCATCGTACAGTTGATCGGCAAATTTGTTGAAGAAGGCCAGACAACACAGGATGCTTTCAGCAAAGCCCTTACTTTACTGAAGGGTTCATACGCGATTGCATTATTGGACGCGGAAGAAGAGGAAACGATTTTCGTGGCGAAAAACAAAAGCCCGTTGCTTGTAGGACTTGGCGAAGATTTCAATGTTATTGCATCTGATGCAATGGCGATGCTTCAATTGACAGACCAGTTTGTTGAATTGATGGATAAGGAAATCGTCATTGTCCGCAAAGACAGTGTGGAAATTTTGACATTGGAAGGCGAAACCGTAAGCCGTCTGCCATTCACTGCAGAAATCGACATGAGCGACATCGAAAAAGGAACGTACCCTCATTATATGCTGAAGGAAATTGACGAGCAGCCAGCGGTTGTCCGTAAAATTATTCAAGCATATCAGGATGAAAATGATAAATTGACCATCAATCCGGAAATCCTGGAAGCGATGCAGGCTGCTGACCGCATCCATATCATCGCGGCAGGAACGAGCTATCATGCAGGATTGATCGGCAAGGAATACATCGAGAAATTAGCGGGTATCCCGGTTGAAGTGCATGTTTCAAGCGAATTCGGCTACAACATGCCCCTGCTGTCTGAAAAACCGTTGTTCATCTTTATTTCCCAATCAGGGGAAACAGCGGACAGCCGCCAGGTATTGGTGAAGATCAAAGAGATGGGCCATGCTTCATTGACCATCACGAACGTTGCGGGATCTACTTTGTCACGTGAGTCTGACCATACCTTATTGTTGTATGCAGGCCCTGAAATCGCGGTTGCTTCGACAAAAGCCTACACAGCGCAATTGGCTGTGTTGTCGATCTTGGGTGCAGTAACAGCGGAAGCGCGCGGCATCGATATTGGTTTTGATTTGGTGCAGGAGCTGGGAATCGTTGCGAATGCCATTCAGGCACAAGTCGATTCTAAAGAAGAAATGGAAAAGATTGCTGCAGACTACCTGTCTACAACACGCAATTGTTTCTTTATCGGCCGCGTTATGGATTATTTCGTCGGACTGGAAGGCTCGTTGAAATTGAAAGAAATTTCATACATCCAGGCAGAAGGCTTTGCCGGAGGCGAGTTGAAGCACGGAACGATTGCTTTGATTGAAGAAGGCACACCGGTTATCGCACTTGCGACACAAGAAGCGGTTAATTTGAACATCCGCGGAAACGTTAAAGAAGTTGCGGCACGCGGCGCGCACACTTGCATCATTTCAATGGAAGGCTTGCAGGAAGAAGGCGACAGCCTGGTGCTTCCGAAAGTCAACGAATTGCTGTCACCGCTTGTGTCGGTCATCCCGATGCAGTTGATCAGCTATTACGCAGCGCTTCACCGCGACTGCGACGTGGACAAGCCGCGCAACCTTGCGAAATCTGTAACAGTAGAATAATAAAGTCAGCTTTTGGCTGAACAGCTTCACCCCTTTGGA
The DNA here is from genome assembly GCF_056680115.1 of Planococcus sp. BI3. Lineage (NCBI taxonomy): Bacteria > Bacillati > Bacillota > Bacilli > Caryophanales > Caryophanaceae > Planococcus > Planococcus sp. BI3. Next base: position 2,485,399 of record NZ_CM155266.1, on the reverse strand, counting down.
TTTAAATTCCGAAGGGGTTTTTTTCTTTTTTAACAGGATAAAAAGAAGAAAATGAATGAAAGAAAGGTTGGAGGAGCGGCAATAAATTTGCGCTTCATATTCCAAAAACATGCGCAAATAATTTTTTTCAATATAATTAATAGGGGATGTGGAAGGAGAATTCTATGAATTATTAATCCCTATTCTTTTAGAAAATGGACAAACAAACGCTTTGGATTTTCCATCTTGTCCTGTGCCAAATGGTATACTTAATGCAACATAAAGAAAAAGGTGTGAATTGAATGTCTTCGTTTAATGACTTTTCCCGATACATAAGTGAAAACGCTGAATCCTTATCAGCGGAAGTGGTTGAATCAGTTGTACAGGAGATGAACCTGGATATTCCCGACTGGGAAAAACAACAGGCCGCCAGCATGTACGTGGAACTTCTCGGTTTTTTCGGGCAGTCTCTTCCGGAAGCCGAGCGCATTGACGTGCCGGATTCATTGATCGAGTGGAGCAAAAAGAATGCCGAAATGCAGGTGGCTTCGGGCGGCAAGATTTCGGAGATCGTCGTTCGGTATCCGCCGACGCGCCAGGTGTTTTCAGAGATTTTTACACGGCTCAGCCTGCAGTTCGGTTTGAGCGTTGTGGAAAACGCCAAAGCGACCAGAGGCATCGACGCCATACTGGATGTCAGTTTAACTGAAACCTTCTACGCTTTTGAGCGGCTGTCGGAGCGCTATCAGGCAGAAACCCAGATGGAGCTGCTCAATCTGTCAGCGCCGATCGTGCCGGTTCTTGATGATGTTGTGGTGCTGCCTTTGATCGGCGTCATCGACAGCTACCGGATTGCCCATATCATGAACAATGTCATTCCGAGAATCGCGGAAATGAATGTTAATCATGTCATCACGGATTTTTCGGGTGTCCTGACCATCGACGCCCATATTGCGCAGTCTCTCCAGCAGATCGGCGGCACCCTTCAATTGATGGGCATCCACGTGGTCATCGCCGGATTGCGCCCAGACCTTGTCCAGACCATCGTCTACAGCGGAATCGATATGCTGGAGACGGATGCCTATGCGACGGTGAAGCAGGCGCTGGAAAGCGTAAGCTAGCTTAAAGATCATGATGTAGAATAGAACTGAAAAAATCACTCCTGCAGGTTAATTTGCAAGGGTGATTTTTTGTTCGAAACGGTAAAGTTTTGGGGAGGATGAAGTGCAACCATCAAACTTAATGGTTTATTGAAATAGTGAAAACTGAGAAAAGAAATTGATTGCATGAAATCTTACAGGGCTCCAGATTAAGAGCTAATTGAACAGAAGCTAAGGCAATGGATATTCTGAAAGAAACTGATATTGCCTGAGGAAAAATTCTGCGTTACACTGGTGGCAATAAAGACCGTCAGCTTGTCTATTCCCATTCAGAAAGGATGATCTAGATGACGACTTCAACTGTCGTGTTATCCATGGCGCGCCGTTTCGATGCCAGCGACAAAGCAGTGTACGAAGCCTGGACCAACCCGGAACTGATGAAAAAATGGCTGTTCACGACTGAAGCCACCAACCAAGTAACAAGAAATTCCCTGCGCGCAGGCGGCAGCTGGGAAATCGTCGACCGCCGGGAAGGCACCGATTACCGCGCGATCGGTGAATACCTGGAATTGAAGCCGCCGCATAAGCTGATGTTCAGCTTCCAGATGCCGCAGTTCAACGACGCTGAAGACCGCGTCACAGTATGGATTTCCATGGTGCAGAACGCTTGCGAAATGGCGTTTGTCCAGGAAATCACAGTGCCGCATGAAGAAGGCTGGACAGCAGAAGACATCAAAAAGGCCGGCGAAGAATACAGCAGCCAAAGCAAAGAAGGCTGGAGCAGGATGTTTGAGAACTTGAAGCAGCTGCTTGAAACAGCCTAACCGAAAAACCCGCAATCTCCCGTAAAGCGGAGGGATTGCGGGTTTTTTAGTAGATTGATGTAATAAAAAATAAAGTATATGGATAATATTGCATAACGATAAAGTAAAGGATATGATCGACAAGAAACAATAAAACTAGTATAAAATAAATCATTTTTGATTATTATAGCTATCGGAGGAAATCCATGACACAATTAACGGATTTGGAATTCAAGGTTCAGGAACTGGTGGCCTTGCTGGAAGCATCAAAGCAATTGAATTCTAATTTAGAAATGGAAGAAGTTCTTGAAAGCATCCTGCTGCAGATGGTGCAGGTCGTCGGTGCGGAAGCGGGGACCTTGTGGGTGCTGAACAAAGAGCAGCAAAAGATCAAGGCCTCAGCGGCGTACGGGCCTTCTGCGTCCGATATCCTCAACATCAAGCTGGAACTGGGTGAAGGCATTGTCGGCAAAGTGATCGAAACGGGCGAGGCCCAGCTCATCGAAAACGTAGCGGTGAATCCTGACTGGGCCCATCGCGTGGACCATTCCAGCGGTTTTGTGACGGAGTCGATGATCACGGTTCCCTTGGCGGTCAAAGGCAAGGTGCTGGGTGCTTTGCAGCTGCTCAATAAAAAAGACATCGCGTTTTTCTCCGAACAGGACATCAGCCTGGCAGTGGCACTCGCCAATCAATCCGCACTGGCGCTCCACAACAGCCAGATGTACGACGAACTGCAGCGCATGCTGCTGAGCATGATCCGCACGCTGGCGAAGGTGCTGGACGCGCGTGACCCTTATACGGCAGGACATTCGGAGCGGGTGGCGAAATATTCGCTGTGGATCGCCCAAAAGCTCGGCTTTGATGCACATCGCTGTGAAGAATTGTACAAAGCGGCTTTATTGCACGATATCGGGAAAATCGCCGTAGCGGATGACATCCTCCGAAAGCCTGGACGATTGACGGGGGAAGAATACGCAGCCATCAAGCAGCATACCGTCATCGGAGCAGACATCCTATCCAATATGGAACCGAAAGACGCCATGGTACACGCGATTGAAACTGCGCTGTCCCATCATGAACGGCTTGACGGCACCGGCTATCCGCATGGCTTGGCTGGGGACGACATCCCCTTATTCGCGCGGATCGTCGGCGTAGCGGATGCGTTTGACGCCATGACCACGGCACGTTCCTACAGCAAAGGCCTGTCGTTCCGTTTGGGAGCGGAAGAACTGATCCGCTGCCGGGACACCCTATTCGATGGCCAGGTAGTGGATGCCTTCGCTGGAATTCTGGCGGGCTGCGACTACAGATTGGAGATATACGAAGAGCAACACGGGAGAGGCTACCGGCTATGAGCCAGTTTGACGTATTATTGATCGGCCACCTGATCGGAGATTTCCTGCTGCAGACAGGCTGGATGGCCAAACACAAAGCCACTAAATGGCTGCCGTTATTGACGCATGTCTCTATTTATACAGCCGTCATCGCGGTGTTCGGCATCCTCTCAGGCGGACTGTCCCTGCCTGCTCTGGCAATCGTTTTCGTCGGCCACATCATCCTGGACCGGAAAGGCTTTGTGCTGTTTTGGGTCCATCGGGTCCAGACGGCTAAAGGACCGGAAAAGGTCTGGCTGTCCATCGTGGCGGACCAGATTTTCCATCTCATTTTGCTTGCCATTGCCATCGTGATTTCTTAGGAGTGAACAACATGAAGCCCAAAAATTATGTGCTTGAAAAAGAATATGCGGTAGACCGGAAAACCGCTTGGCAGCTTTTGGCGGACAATAACCGCATGAACCTGTATATCGGCCTGTTCCCTGTCAGCTTCAGCCCGGCAAAGCGGGACGGAAGGGAAGTGTTTTACCGGGAAGCCCATGCCAAAGTGCTGGGGCTCGTCCCCATCTCTTGGCAAGAGTTTCCGTTCCAGTGGCAGGAAAATGACAGCTACACGGTCGAACGCCGTTACCTGACAGGTCCGCTCAAACGGTACACATTGAAAGTCGAACTGTTCGACAACGTGGAAAATGGAACCCGGGTCAAACTGACGGCTGACTTTGTGCCGCTCAATCCTTTAGGCTATGGGGCCATTTGGGCAACCGGCCTGCCGGCTGTCAAAAAAATCATGCGTTATTTGGATGATTACTTGGAATCCGGGGTAACCGATGTATTCGAAGCACCGCAAAAACCGGTCACGGTCAAAGTCAATCTGCTCGAACTCGACCGGATGTCGGCTCTGCTTGCCAAGTCGCCTATTGCCGGCAGCTACGTAGAACGGCTGCATCAGTATTTGGTCGGCAAAGGCGACCACGACGTCGCGCACATCGAACCAATTCAGCTGGCGAAACTGTGGAACGCGGATTTGGACGACACCTTGCGCGTCTTGCTGTATGCCACAAAAGCGGGCTTGCTGAACCTGAGCTGGAACGTCATCTGCCCGAACTGCCGGGTTTCGAAAGTCGAGCACAGCTCACTGTCACAGCTCGAGCAGCAGTTTCACTGCGACCTGTGCGGCGTCAATTACGACGCCAACTTCGATCAGTATGTCGAACTGAACTTCTCGGTCCATCCGGCTGTGCGTGAGGCTTACGCCGAAGTGTATTGCATCGGCGGCCCGATGATCACGCCGCATGTCAAAGCCCAACAAGTCATCGAAAAAGGCAAGACCACGCATTTTGCGATTCCTGAGAGCGGCGATGCGCTGCGTTTTCGTGTGCTGCAAGCCAATCACCGAGTGGCGATAGATAAAAATGCGGAAACGGGTTCGTTGGTTTATAGCGATGGAGGCTGGTCACGGGATTCCGTCTCCGGCTCGGGTAGCGTGGCCATCACGAATTCCAGTTCGGCCGACATCGTGGTCGCTTTGGAACATGCCGACTGGAACAAACAAGCCGTGACAGCCGCTAAAGTAACGGCGATGCAGGAATTCAGGGACCTGTTTTCTTCTGAAGTGCTGGCGCCTGGACAGAAAATCGGCATCGATCACGTGACGATCCTGTTTACGGATTTAAAAGGCTCGACTTTATTGTACGAAACGATCGGCGACTCCAGTGCTTACGGCCAGGTGCGCAATCATTTCGAATTCCTGACCGGGCACATCACCCGGAATTCCGGCAGCGTCGTGAAAACCATCGGCGACGCCGTCATGGCCGTCTTCCATAAACCGGAGGACGGGTTGAAAGCCGCCTTGGCCATCCAGAAAAACCTGGCAGCGTTCAATCGGACGGCGAATAGAGACTTGGTGCTGCGCCTCGGCTTGTACAGCGGAGCGGCCATCGCCGTCAATTCCAACGACCGGCTGGATTATTTCGGCCGGACCGTCAACATCGCTGCGCGCATCCAAGGGCAGGGCAACGGCAATGACGTCGTCATCAGCCGGGAGGTCCTGGCGCAGCCGATGTCAGCGGAAGTGCTGGCGAGCGCTGACGTGGAGCTGGAAGAGTTCTCAGCCCTCCTGAAAGGGATCGACGGCGCTGTGGAGCTGGTGCGGATCTGTTTGAGAGAAGAGTTAGGGATTGAAGAGCAGGCAGGTTGAACGGCTTCCAATAGATGGACCGGATTAAAAATTGATTGTTAATAAATGCCTGTTGAGATATGTTTATCTTAAGAGGCATTTTTTTGTTAAGGAAAGGGAGTTGGGCATGAAGGTTCAAACAGAACAATTCGGTGAAGTGGAACTGGCAGAAGAACGTGTCATCACGTTTGATAGAGGGATTCCGGGATTTGAGGAATATAAGAAATATGTATTGCTGCCGGCAGATGCAGAAGGCGAATCGCCATTCTTTTTTCTGCAGTCAGTGGAAGCGGTGGAAGTCAGTTTCTTCCTGGTCGATCCGTTTACGTTTTTCAAGGATTATGACATCAAGCTGGAAGAGCAGATGGTGGAGCGGCTGCAGCTGGAAGATCCGGCAGATGCCATCGTGCTGACGACGGTTTCTGTCAAAGGCGACATCAGCGGAGCGACGACGAACTTGAAAGCGCCGCTGGTCATCAACAATCGGAAACAAACGGGCATGCAAATTGTCTTGAACAATAAAGACTACGAGATCAAGCAGGCTTTATTCCAGAGCGGCGAACCCGCTGCAAGGCAGGTGTAGAGAATGTTAGTGCTGGGACGTAAAAAAGGCGAAACAATTATCATCAACGACGACATTGAAATTACGGTGACTTCTATAGAAGGCGACATGGTGCGGATCGGCATCAACGCGCCGAAGCAAGTGACCATCCACCGGAAAGAAGTGTACCTGGAAATCCAGGAAGAGAATAAGCAAGCGACATCGAATGTCATAAATTTGAGTGATTTTTTGAGTATGAAGAAGAAATAGAGCGGGAAGCCTGCAGATGTTGCAGGTTTTTTCTATGTCTATCGCGCCACGTTGGCAGACTCAATTGTTCCTTAAATTGTGGCTGCCGCGGGGGCGCAAAAAATATTCTAAAATCTTTTTCGAAAAACACTAAACATTTGTGAAACCCCTCCGATATAACTACTGTAAGGCAGTTCAAAAGGATTTGAGCGCTTACAAAAAACAAAAAAACATTACACGGAGGTAATACACAATGATTATCAATCACAACATCACAGCTTTAAACACTCATCGCCAAATGGGCTCGGCTCAAAACGCACAAGCGAGCAGTATGGAGAAACTGTCTTCAGGACTTCGCATCAATAGCGCTTCTGATGATGCAGCTGGACTTTCGATCTCTGAAAAAATGCGCGGACAGATTCGCGGGTTAGAGCAGGGATCTCGTAACGCTCAAGATGCAATTTCAATGATTCAAACTGCAGAAGGTGCTTTGAGCGAAACACAAGACATCCTTCAACGTATGCGTGAATTGGCTGTTCAATCTGCCAATGATACAAACACTACGACTGATCGTGGTGAAATTCAAAAAGAAGTTGATCAATTAGCTGAAGAAATTACACGTATTTCTAACACCACTGAGTTCAATAATAAATCACTTCTAAATGGTGCAGTTAAAGAAGGGAATTTAGGGAAAACTACCTTCCAAATTGGAGCTAACTCTGGTCAAAATTTAGGTTTAGAAATTAGTGCAATGGATGCTTTTTCTTTAGGGGTTGGTAGAAATGTTACTACTTCTAAAGTGCAAGCTGGAGCTACTGATGTAACTAGTTCTTCTTTGAATCCTACAAAAGGTTCTGGTGTCTTAAATGGCTCGACTTTAGAACTAACTGCTGATGCTACTGCTGTTAATGCAACAGAAACAACTACTAAATTGCAAACAGTTAACGATACCTCGAAATACAATGGTTACACTGTAACTGTAGCAAGTTCTGCAGCATTAGCAAATAGTTTCCAAGTTGATAATGACGCTAAAACAATTTCGATTTCATTGGATTCTGCTACTACTGGTGCAACTGCTGCTGCAGCTAATAGTTATATTCAGGGGCAAACTGGTGGTGCGGATTTTGAATTTGGTGACGTTCCGGCAGTGGGCACTGGTACTCTTGCAGGAGGACTTGCAGCAGATGAGACGAAACTTTCACTAACTGATGGAACATTAACAGAAGAAGTCATTGTTAAAAATAACGCTTCTAATGTCTCTTTCACAGATTCTGCGAAATTTGCAGGAGTAACTTTAACATTAGATGGATCCGTTAATGGTAGTACTGCAGCTTCAATCGCAATTTCTACAACAGCTGCAGGAGCAGCGACATTTTCAAATAATGCAAAAACAGCTGATGCAGTTTCCGCAGGAGGAATTGATGTTTCATCTCAATCAGCAGCGGATACAGCAATAACTTTCATTAATAATGCAATCGAAAATGTATCATCGCAACGAACTAAATTAGGATCTGTACAAAATCGTCTTGATCATACAATTAATAATTTAAACACTTCTGCCGAAAACTTAACAGCAGCGGAATCACGTATTAGAGATGTCGATATGGCGAAAGAAATGATGGAACAAACGAAGAACTCGATTCTTGCACAAGCATCACAAGCAATGTTGGCTCAATCCAATCAAATGACTCAATCAGTTTTACAACTGTTGAGATAATTGATTTTAGGGCGTCTAACCGGGTAACGGGTTAGAGTATAACTGGGTGAATTGCTGGAACTTCCTAAAGCCCCATCAACCACAACGTAACTGGAAACGGTAAGCGTGACGGTCTGAAAATGATGAGGATGGAACAATGGATAATCAGCAGCCAAGCTCCTGTGAGGAAACTCTGGGGAAGGTTCAACGACTAGGATAGACCGTCTAAGGCACAAGCTATGGCGATGAAATCCGTAGGGCGGCAAGCGCCGTTCGAAGTGCCCAGCTCCTCAAAAATGAGGGTGAAGATATAGTCTATTCTATGATCGAAAGACATAGCGGCAAAGCAAGCCAACCAAGCACCGCAGCAAGTACTTCAATTGCTACGTTAATCTTAAAAATGAGAGGGAGCCTAATTTTAGGCTCCTTTTTTTATAAGGGGGCAATCCAATGGATATCGCTGCGTTATCAATGGCCTTAAGCCAGATGAACGTCCGGACAGAAGCGAATGTATCGATTATGAAAAAGACGATAGACCAAGCAGAAACAAATGGCCAGGATGTTGTAAAGATGCTGGAGCAATCTGTTCAGCCTCACATCGGCGGTCGCTTGGATATTAAAGGATAGAGGAGTAAGAAAGTTTGTGACTGTAAAAGGTCATAGACTTTCTTTATTTTTATTGTAAAAATATTTTATTCCCTCCCACAATTATCCTATTCTTTTTTCACCCATTATCTTGTAAACTAAACAAGATTAACTCAAGCAAAGGGTGTGAGATCCGATTGACCAGTCCGATTTCCAATAACTTTCTTTTATTTAATACGATCGCTTCGATGGCGAAGGCGATGCCTGCTTTAAGCCAGACCGACAGTGGCAACAATTCCATCGGCAGTTCGACAAGCCCGAGCACATTTTTTGCGATGCTGATGAATGCTATGATGGAAAGCATGGAACAAACGGGTACTGGTACGTCTCCGCAAGCAGGAGCGCAAGTTTCCTTGCCGACTTTGACTACGCCTTTAACGGCGCCGCTCGCGAATTCCTATAACCCAGCCCTGACTATTCCGCCGCTCAACACAAAAGAAGTTCCAACGGCGGCAACGGATAAGAGTGACCTGAAGTTTCGGCCGACGCAATTCATCAAACTGGATAATACCTTAGAAGGCAAGTTGAACGGAACAGCCGCTCATTTTATCAATGCTGGGAAAAAATACGACCTGGATCCGAATTTATTGTCAGCCATTGCTATCCATGAAACCGGCAACGGCTCATCGAAAGCGGTCAATGACAAAAACAATGTCGCCGGCATGATGGGCAAGAATGGCTTTCGGAGCTACGCTTCTGTGGAAGACAGCATTTTCGACATGGCCCGCAATCTGCGCCAAAATTATTTGAATGAAGGCAAAGACACCATCGCAAAAATCGGAGCGAAATACGCGCCGGTCGGAGCCGCCAATGATCCGAGGGGGTTGAACAACCACTGGACACAAGGCGTCAGCAATTATTATTCCAAACTCACATAAGATAAGACGGGTTCTTCACGGACCTGTCTTATTTTTTTTGATTTTATGCTAAAAAAATCTCTTTTTCTGCCGATAACTAATATAGAGAGCTTTTTAGGCAAGGTTGAAGATTGGGAGAGTGTCTATTATGGAAGTGACAAATCATTCAGTTCCACATTTTTCGAAAATCAGTGAACCAGATCCGATTGCTCCAAAAGAAATGGCAGCTCCTGAAGAAAACAAATTCCAGGAACCCACTAAACCCATTACAAAAGAAATGATCAGCGATAAAGTCGCCGGCATGAACGAGTTTTTAGAGCCCACATCGACCAATGTGAAATTCCAGTTGCATGAAAAGCTGGAGGTTTATTACGTACAGGTGATCGACTCAAAAACAGATGAAGTCTTGCGGGAGATTCCCAATAAGAAATTCTTGGATATGTACGCCTCGATGGCAGAGCTTGTAGGCCTGATTGTGGATGAGAAATTATAAGATCGGAGTGAACCTATTATGCGCGTTGGCGGAATAGCATCAGGCATGGATACAGAATCGATCGTCAAAGACATGATGAAGATCCAAAAGATGCCTTTAGATAAATTAATGCAGCAAAAAACATTTACAGAATGGCAGCAGGAAGCATTTCGCGATACCAATCTAACCATGGAGAACCTTCGGACAAGCGCCAGCAATTTGCGTCTGCAGTCATCGTTCAACTCCTACAGCGCCACGTCACCGGCTCCAAACAGTTTTTCAGTTGCGACAACAGCGAATGCAATGAGCGGCTCGTATCAAGTGCAGGTGACAAGTGTGGCGAGTGCGGCGAAGTTGAATTCATCACTCGGAATTAAAAATACAACAGGTGATGCTGCAAAATCGACTGACCAAATTGGCGTAGCCGGAAAAATTAATATAGGAAGTATAAGCATAAATGTAGCTAGTACCGACACGTTTGCAGCTGTAGCCAAAAACATTCAGGACGCAACGGCAGCTTCAGTTCCAGCTCTGCGTGCCAGCTTTGACAACACGACCTCCCGCTTTTTTATCGCATCAAAAGGAATGGGAACTGAACAAGCTTTTACGATGGAGTTTAAGAATGCAGACGGAACAGCAGCAAGTGAGGAATTGGCCAATAAAATCATCAATAATAATGGTACTACTACAGCAACGGCCACCGGAGCAACAGATGGTTCCATCATGTTTGACAACATAGAAATCAAAAACCTGAAAACCAACCAGACGACGGTCAACGGATTAACGATTAATCTATTGCAAGCTTCTACCACAGCCACGACCGTCTCAGTCCAGTCCAACCCAGAAAAACCACTGGCGATGATCAAAGATTTCGTCGATAAGTACAACGAAACCATTGACACCCTGCAGAAGCAACTGGTCGAAAAACGCTACCCCGATTTCCAGCCATTGTCCGACGAACAGAAAAAGGACCTGACGGAAAATGAAATTGAGTTATGGGAAGACAAAGCGCGGAGCGGCTTGCTCCGGAACGACCCGGTCCTGAAATCTGCCATGCAAGACCTGCGAAGAGCCTTTATGGATAGCGTATCGGGCCTTGCAGAAGGCAATATCAATCATTTGTCGCAAATTGGCATCAATACAGGATCGTATACAGAAGGCGGCAAGTTATTCATCGACGAAAAAAAACTAAGCGAAGCCCTGACCAATAAACCGGATGAAGTGATGGCACTGTTCACGACCCGGGATGCTGCCGGCAACGGCGTCGGAGCAAGAGTGTACGATACTTTGAGCGCAGTGGTCAAAAACCTCAGTGCAAAAGCCGGCAGTTCATCAGGCTCTATCGACAACAGCACGCTGTCCAAAAAGATCAAACAGATGAACGACGAGATCAGCCGCTGGCAGGACCGCCTTACGCGTGTCGAAGACCGCTACTGGAAGCAGTTCACGGCCATGGAGAAAGCGCTGAGCCAAATGAACTCACAAAGCTCCTGGATGCAGCAGAACTTGTTTGGTGGCGCATAATGAGTTCGAAAACGATCATGCATGCATTTCTGCGGCAGACACATGAGCTTTATGAAAAAGCGCAAAGCATCAATTCCCGGATGGAAGCGAACGAAGAAGGAATGGTCGAAGCACTGGAAGCCTTGTTTGCCCACCGGCAGGAAGCCATCAAACAATTGGAAACGTTCATGAAGCAAAAAAACTTCCAATGGACTACGGAAGAACAAGCCATCATTGATCAAGTCAAGATCATTGACCAGAAGCTTCAACACCTGCTCAATGAGCTTCATTTTGCATTCCTGACACAGATCCAGCGCATAGCCCAGACAAAAGAAGTATCGAAAAAATACAACGGTGCCTACCAGACGATGGCAACCGGCGGTTCATTCATCGACAAACGGAACTAAAAGCAAGGGGGAGCAATTTAATGGCAACGATCAATCCTTACCAGACTTACCAGCAAAACTCAGTGATGACGGCATCACCACAGGAACTGACGCTGATGCTCTATAACGGCAGCCTGAAGTTCATGAAACTCGCAAAACGCGCAATGGCAGATAAAAAATACGAAGAAAAGAACACCAACATCCTCAAAGCCCAAAACATCGTCCAGGAGCTCCGCATCACATTGGACTTGGACATCGAAATGTCAGCTGCTCTTGCCCAAATGTACGAATACATGTACACCCGCCTTTTGGATGCCAACACCAAAAACGACCCAGCCGCACTCGAAGAAGTGGAAACACTCATGACAGACATGCGCAACACCTGGAAACAGGCGATGGCATTGGCGAAGAACAGCTAATAATTTAATCGAAAAGTTGTTAAGAAATTTATTTGAATACATCCTTAAGAAAATTAGAAGAAAGAGCGTAAGGCGGCGACTCCAGCGGGATAGCGAGACAGCCGAGACCCCGCAGGGAGCGAAGCGACTGAGGAGGCTTGGCGCTCGCCCGCAGGAAAGCGTCCGCCTGCAGCGATTTCTTCCACACAAATTACACAGGTAAATGAAAAGAGGTATGAACGTGGATAAGACATCATGGGTAGGAGTCATATTAGGATTTGTCGTGTTGATCGGCGGAATGATCCTCAAGGGATCAAGCCCGATCGCCCTATACAATCCAGCGGCGCTGGTAATCATCTTTGCCGGAACCATCGCCTGTATCCTCGTTGCGTTTCCAATGGACGAAGTGAAAAAAATCCCCAGCTTTTTCAAAGTGATATTCAGAGCAGAAAAAGTAGTCTCCATCAAAGAAATGATTCCGATGTTCACCGGATGGGCCATGCTTGCACGAAAAGAAGGCTTGCTGTCACTGGAGGAAAAAGCGGAAGAAGTAGAAGATCCGTTTTTGCAGCGTGGACTGAAAATGGTCGTTGATGGCCAGTCGCAGGAGCAGATCCGTGATTTGATGGAAGAAGAAATCGCCGCGATGGAAGATCGCCATGAATTGGGCGCGAAAATTTTTACACAAGCCGGTACCTATGCGCCGACACTTGGTGTGTTGGGTGCCGTTATCGGATTGGTTGCCGCACTTGGCCATTTGGACGATGTAGCCATGCTTGGTAAATCCATCTCCGCTGCGTTTATCGCAACGCTTTTCGGGATTTTCTCCGGTTACGTGTTATGGCATCCATTTGCCAATAAGCTGAAGCGGAAATCAGAAGCGGAAGCTAAAATAAAAATGATTATGCTGGAAGGCTTGCTGGCTGTCCAGGAAGGGCTGCCAGTCCGGACTGTGGAAGAAAAGCTGTTGACTTATTTGCCGGCGAAAGACCGTGTGCTTGAATCTGAAGAAGAGAGCGGTGTTCACGTTGAAGCGTAAAAAAAAGCAGGAAGACCATGTGGATGAAGCCTGGCTATTGCCTTATGCGGATATTTTGACGCTGCTTTTGGCGCTGTTCATCGTGCTTTTTGCTTCCAGCCAGGTAGATGCCCAGAAGTTCAATGCCATCGCCGAATCCTTCAACAACGAGCTGCAGGGAGGCACCGGCATCCTCGATGAGCAGGCGCCGATTGAAAGCTTTGACACCTCGCCGACAGCTGAGCTGAGCGAGGACCCGCCGTCCGGTGAAAGTCTGGAAGAGATTCTCGCTGCCAAGGACCAGCAGGAATTGCAGGATTTCCAAACGAAGATCGATGCCTATATTGAAGAAAAAGGTTTATCGCCTCGTCTTCAAACTGAAATGACCAAAAAAGGCCTGATGATCACGATCAAAGAAGGCGTATTGTTCGAATCCGGAAGTGCTAATATGCGCGATGGATCCCAGACGATTGCAGAAGAAATTTCAAATTTGCTGATTTCAGATCCGCCGCGGATGATTTTCATTGAAGGGCATACAGATGATATTCCGGCAGGCACAAGGGAATTTCCGACGAATTGGGAATTGAGTTCTGCGCGAGCCATTAATTTCATGAAGATCTTGCTTGAAAATGGTAATCTCGATCCGAAAAAATTCAGTGCAAGCGGCTATAGCGAATACCAGCCGATCGCGACGAACGATACAGTGGAAGGACGTGCGGAAAACCGCCGCGTCGAAGTGCTGATCTCACCTTATGAAAAAGAAACTGACGAATAAGAGGTGCACCATGAGGAAATTAGAGAAGATCATCAGCGTCGTCATCATGGCGACAGTCATCGGTGGAGGCGCCGCATTTTATGTCGGACAAAAAGATGCCGAAGCGGAAGAGGAGGAACCGCTCAGCGCTGAAGAAGTAGCAGAAATGAGCATTGATACCGACATCATTACAACCAATCTGGCGTCTCCTGGAAACTTCGGAATCGTCCAGTTCAATATCCTGTTCAGCGATATCGAAACGAAAGAAGAAGCTGGAAAACGCACTGCCGAAGTTCGTGCCGCCGTCATCGCGACAGTCGCAAGCTTTACGAAAGATGAACTGGTCGGGGAAAACGGCATTACCACCTTAGAAGGAGAACTTGCTGCACGCTTAGCCGAAGTTTTTGAAAAAGGCAAGGTTGAACGGGTGCTGGTGACGGAATTTAAAGTACAATAAAGGAAAATATAACTCGGTGGCAGACTGGCTGTTCAAGTGGATTAAATTGAAATTCTGCTAAACATTTTGGCAAAGCTGCCGATATAAATCTATAGAGAAGGTCAGGTGAGTGGATATGGGAGCAAATCAGCTGGATAATTGCCGGATTTGCGGTACATTATTCCTTAAGGACTATACTGACTATTGTTTGGACTGCTACAAAAAAATTGAGCAGGAATTTAAAGTTGTAAATGAATTTCTGAGAATCGAAGCCAATCGCTTTGCGGATATCCAGGACATCAGCCGGGGCACAACCGTCTCTGTTAAACAGATTACCGATTTTATTCGCGACGGACGCCTTTACGCGGACGACTTCCCGAATTTGGGTTACCCGTGCAAGCATTGTGATAAAGTGATTAAAAGACAGATTTTATGCGACGACTGTTACAAGGAGTTTTCGGCGGAACTCAATGTGACATTGAAAACCGATGAATTTTTCGAAGCAACCGGCAGAAAACGGGAAAGACCAAAGATAAATGCGCAATATTGGAAAACACGCTAATCGACAAAAACTAAACTAGAGGGCGGTGAAGGAATGAATATTGACAAAACGAATGGTTCTTCCTTTATTCAAGCTTACCAAAAATTGCAGGTGGCTCCGGCCGCCAAAACCAAATCGCTGCAACAAGAAGACCAGCTGCAGATTTCAAATCAGGCAAAAGCCATGTTCGAAAAAAATGCCAATGTCGATATTGAACGGCAGGAAAAGATCAAAGTTTTGAAAGCGCAGGTCCAATCAGGTGAATATCAGGTGAACAGCGACAAAGTAGCCGAACAGGTTTATCAGTTCTGGTTTGAAAAATAAGATAAAGCGTATGAAAAGGAGGATATCGGATGCTGAATTTAGTAGTAAACACGCTGGATGAGTTGATCAGCATACAAAAACAGCTTATCCGCTATGCCGAGCGCAAGCAAACAGTGTTGATCGAACGAAAAGTCGATGAACTGACCGAGCTTGTGAAAGAAGAAACAAAGTTGGTCAAACAGCTTGGCCAATTGGAAGACGAACGGCAGCAACTCGTGGCCGACGTACTGGAAGAGCATCCCGGCCTGACATTTAGCCAGTTTGCAGAACAAATTCCGGATGAACGGGTAAAACAAGAGCTTCACTCACAATTGAAAACTTTACAAATGCTTTTAGCTGAGCTGCAGGCAAAAAATAAAGTCAATGAAAAGATCCTGGAAGACTCAATGAGCTTTGTTCAACATATGATCACGCAAGTGACAAAAACGAAACAGCAGCATTTTAATTATCAATCGCCGGCAGTACAGCAAAAACCACAATCAAACAATCAGGGCTTTTTCGATACAAGAGCTTAACGGTTGTCGGAAAGCAGGGAAAGCTCATGGTTTCATCATTTCACGGATTAGAATTAGGAAAACGCGGATTATCCGTTGGCCAGGCAAGCATTGCGACGACTGGGCAGAATATCGCCAACGTCAATACGAAAGGCTACTCACGCCAACAAGTGAATTCAAGTGCTTCGCCGTCTTTGGACATCTGGACAAGCCAAGGCGCGAACACTGGCCAGCTTGGAACCGGCGTCAATCTCGATTCAATCACCCGTGTAAGAGACCAGTTTCTTGATCAGCAATTCCGGGACCATTCGGAAACACTCGGAAAGTGGCAGGCGAAGCAGACAACATTGGACCGGTTGGAGACCATCATCAACGAGCCGAGCGACAGCGGATTGAACACGGCGATGGACAGCTTAAAGAACGCCTGGCAGGATTTGGCCAACGAGCCGGATAGTTTGTCCGCGCAGGCAGTGGTCAAAGAACGCGCCCAAGGATTTATCGAGGTAGCCCAGTCGATGAACAAATCGATGGACACTTTGCAAAGTGAACTGACACAGCAGTCGGAAGCGGCTTTCGCAGAAGCGAACCGCTATTTGGAGCAAATTGCAGAATTGAATAAAAGCATCGTCCGCGAAGGCAGCCAGTCAAATGACTTAAAGGATAAGCGCGATGTGCTGGTGGAAGAACTTTCAACGCTGATGTCGATCAAGGTCGATGAAAAATCGAATGGCAGCTACACGATCCGCCTGGCGTCAACCGACCAGGAATTGGTCAGCGGCGACGCAGTTCCTAAGATGGATGCTGGTGGAAATGAAATCTACGGCGGCAAATTGGCTGGATTGAGCGAGTCGATGGATATCGCGAAAAATTACCAGGAAAATCTGAATAAAGTGGTCAGTGATTTTGCAGTGGCCAACGGCATGTCTACAACAGGCGGCAAAGATCAGGCTTTATTCATCGGCAACGCTGCAGACTTTAAGATTTCAGAGCTGAAAGTCAATTACCAAGCAGATCCCTTGAAGCAGCCGGCTGCAACAGGCGAAACGGCCCAAAGTGATTTCCGGAAACTGGTCAGCCAACTGGGTGCGCAAAGCCAGGCGGCAATCAACTCTGTTACCAATCACGGAGCAGCTCTTCAAGCAACAGAAAATCGCAGACAATCAGTAACGGGTGTTTCCTTGGATGAGGAAATGGCCAACTTGATCAAATACCAACATTCATACAACGCGGCAGCACGGTTAGTATCGATGACAGATCAGATGCTCGACACCATCATCAACCGCATGGCCGCCCGGTAAGTAGAGGGGGAAGCAAAATGAGAGTCACACAGCAAACGCTCAACCAAAATGCCATTCGCAACATGGGCCAGAACTTGGCCCGCTTTGAAAAAATCAACAATCAGGTGTCGACAGGAAAATTGCTTCACCGGCCATCGGATGATCCAAACGGTGTCAGCAAAGCGATGAACTTGAAAAGTGCACTTGCCGCCAACACGCAATTCGAACGAAATACCAGTGAAGCGAAGTTGTTGATGGATGAAACCGACCAGCATATCAGCTCCATGACCGATGTCATGCAACGGGTTCGTGAACTCGCGGTACAGGGCAATAACGGCAGCTTATCCGAGTATGACCGCACAGCGATTTCCGCGGAAGTGGAAGAATTGACCGAGCAGATGCGCCAATTGGCGAATGCCAAGGTCAATGGCAAGTCGTTGTTCAACGGCCAGAATACAGGTGAAATCCCTTTCCCTAAAAAAGGAAGCTACGATTTCCAAAGCACCGGAGTGGCTGCGAGAACGTTCAACATCGGAGAAGGCATCAACATCCAATCCAGTGTTTTGCCGGATGACTTGTTTGGGGCAGCAGATGACAAAAACCTTTTCAAAACCCTGCAAAGCATCTCCGTTAATTTAAAAGCTGGAACTTCCAGTGATTTGGGGGATATTGATGCCGGAATGGAACGGCTGTTGACTGCAGCTGCTGGAAACGGTGCACGCCAAAACCGTGTAGAAGCCGTTGAAAACCGCCTGCTCGACACCAACCTGCAATTGAAAACGATGCTGTCGAAAGTTGAAGACATCGACTACGCGGAAGCGATCATCAAATTGACCAGCGAAGAAAGTGTCTACCAGGCGAGCCTCGCTGCATCATCAAAAATAATCCAGCCGAGTTTGATGGACTTTTTGAGATAAGAGATTGAAGAAATCGCTCCAGGCGGACGCTTTCCGGGGGCACGGCTTCAGCCGCTTCCCTCGCTGCGCTCAGTCCAGGGTCTTCAGCTCGCGCTGTTCCCCCAGGAGTCGCCGCCTTCCACTCATTCTTCTAAGAGTCATACTACTTTAATGAATAAAATGATTAATTTATAACTTAATTACTAGGATATGGAGCAAAACAGCGGAGACTCCCGCGAACCCTTGGCAGTTGGCACCGCGACGTCCTGTCGCGCCAACTGCATGCCCCGCATCCTACGGGGCCGAAAGCGGAGTTGTTTTGCGGAATATCACAAACAAATTTCCTTTGAATAAAAAAAGCAGGCACCCCGCGGGGTGCCTGCTTTTTTGTATTATCCTTTAATCGTGTTGACCAAGCCCATCATGTCGTCTGCGTAGGAAATGGCTCTTCCTTGTGATTGAAACAAGCGCTGTGTTGCAATCAATTCGGTCATCTCATCTGCCAGTTCGACATTGGATGCTTCAAGCGCGCCTTGCTTTATGGTGATGGAGCCGTCATTTTGCTGGGACAGATCGATCAGCTCTAAATTGCCGTTGGCGAGTTGTTCAGCTTCGGTGCCGGTCAGGCGCAAAAGATTGTCGCCTATTTTTTCAAGTGAATTCGGCCGGTTTATCTGGGCGATGCCGAGTGGGATTTCAGCTGCTTGTTTAGCGGGATCTTTATAGGAGATTTCCAAGGTTCCGTTTCCAGTTAATTGAATGCTGTCGTAGTCATTGTCAAAGACAATGGGCTGGTTATCAGCTCCGAGAACTGCATCGCCGTTAGCTGTAACCAAGCTCACTTGGTTTGAATTCAAAACCGGCTGCACCTGAAAAGATCCATCTTTTGTGTAAAATGTGTTGCCTTCAGATGCAACACGGAAGTAAGCCGATTCGCCTTGGATCATAAAATCGAGCGGCCGGTCTGTTTGCCGGACCGCACCTTGTTCATTGCGGGTGGCTGTCTGTGAAAGGATCGCTCCAGTGCCGATGCGTAAACCGTACGGCGTAATTCGCCCGATTTCATTTTGCGGACCGACCTGTTTTTCAATCGATTGCACCAAGGCATCCGAAAAACTGGCTTCCTGGCGTTTATAGCCATTGGTGTTTACATTGGCTATGTTATTGGCGATCGAGTCGATTTTTTTTTGCAGTTCACCCATGGTGTTGCTGGCTGTGTTCATCTGGATATTCAACTGTACACTTCCTCCTTACACGCGTCCGATTTCATTGACGGCTTTTTCCATGCTGCGGTCATAGGCCTGAATCACTTTTTGGTTTGATTCGAAGCCTCGGTAGGTCGTCATCATATCTGTCATGGTCTTGGTCAAATCAACATTCGATTGTTCAATGAACCCCTGCTTTATGAAACTGTCTGTAGTATTCAATAATGCTACGGTATCGATGAATTGAGGGGTTTCTTCCGGATTCCCGGCCCATCGCAAAAGATTCTGTCCTTCTTTTACAAATTGTTCCGGGTTTTCGGTATGGCCAATCCAAAGACGGCTTCCTTGTGTCCCATCAGCTAAGATGATTTGGCCATTGTCCTGTACAGTAAAATCGGTTGAACCGACTTGGATGGGTTGCTGATTTTCATCCAAGACAGGAAAGCCTTCGCTGGTCGTCAGGACACCTTCAGCATTGACAGCGAACGTTCCATTTTTTGTGTAGCGCACTTCATCATTTTCAGCTGCTGCTGCGAATACCAACGTACCTTTTTTTTGTGTTTCCGGATTGGTTGGCAGCAATTCATCCAATAGCACCATATCGGTCAAATTTCCAGTTTCCTTTAGGGGACCTTGGAGAAATGAAGGGATCCCTTCTTGCGTATAGACGCCTGTAGTTAAAGTGCCGATATTATGCGGGACTATTGTACCTTTTTTACCGTTCTCAATCGCTTTGATCAACTGCTCAGGAAAAGCGCGTAAAACGGCCTGGTCTTCTTTAAAGCCAGGAGTATTGGCATTTGAAAGGTTATTTGTCAATATTTGTTGTTGTCTATTAGTAGCCATCATCCCTGATGTAGCAGTGTATAATCCACGAAACATAGGCTTTTTCTCCTTCTCAGTAGCTCAATGGTAGTTATCGGGTAGCATAACATTATCTATTCAAAAAAAATAGAGCTTTTTATATTAATATGGAAAAAATATGATAAAAAAGATTTAAAAAGAAAAATATACAAAAATATAGAAATATGATAGTATCACTTTGTTAATATCTTTTCAAAATAGTACAAAATAACGATTTTGGAAAATAAAATATGGGAATATCATTGTGAAAATAGCAAATTTATCCGAAAGATAGAGACGCAAAGCCACGGGCCTAAATACACAGTGTACAAGGCAGCCGGGTTACCAAAAATGGTAGATTTGATAAAAATCCACCTTTTTCAAGGTGGATTTTTATGTACCGATTATCTGGACAAAAAGGAGTTTTTTGATGAATATATTTCCTAAATCTCTTGAAACAATGGAACAGGCTTTATCAGCTTCAACATTAAAGCAACGTGTTCATTCGGCGAATATCGCCAATGTGGATACCGCCAATTACAAAAGCAAAAAAGTCGATTTTCAAGCGGCATTGGATACAGCAATGAACAAACAAAGTCTTTCCAGCTACAAGACAGATGATCGCCATCTGTCGTTCAGCAACGAATTTTCAAAGACTAAAACTGAAGTTTTAACAAACAGCTCCACTAAATACACTAACAACGGCAATAATGTGGACAT
This sequence comes from Planococcus sp. BI3, assembly GCF_056680115.1. Taxonomy (NCBI): domain Bacteria; kingdom Bacillati; phylum Bacillota; class Bacilli; order Caryophanales; family Caryophanaceae; genus Planococcus; species Planococcus sp. BI3. The sequence continues at coordinate 2,464,749 of NZ_CM155266.1, read as the reverse complement.
GGATGTAGAAATGGCCGAGCTGGCAAAAAATCAATTATGGTATAACGCCGTCACCGAACGGGTCAATGGCAAACTCAACAGCCTCAGCTCCGTTATTAATGGAGGGAGATAGAACAAATGAGCTTATTCAGTGGATTTAATATCAGTTCTTCAGGACTGACTGCCAATCGCCTCCGCATGGACGTCGTATCTGCCAATATCGCCAACGCCAACACCAACCGCGCCGAACTGGTGGATGGAGAATGGATGCCTTACCGGCGCAAAACAGTGGAACTTTCGCAAAGCGGCGAATCGCCTTTTGCCAACCAATTGCAATCGGCCATCAATAGAGGGAATGCTACGGTGTCGGGTGTTAAAGTCTCAGAAATCGGAGAAGACCAGACACCTTTTACAATGAGCTATGATCCCGAACATCCGGATGCTGGAGAAGACGGCTATGTCCGTTCATCCAATGTCGATCCATTGAAAGAAATGGTGGATTTGATGTCCGCAACCCGCTCCTACGAAGCCAACGTCACGGCGTTGAATGCTTCGAAAAGCATGTTTATGAAAGCTTTGGAGATTGGGAAGTAAATTAGTATTGATTATTAAGAGGTAATGAGTGAAGAAATCGCTCTAGTCGGACAAGGCATTGGCCGAAGGAATTTCGGACGGTGTCTTTGCGACAAAGCTAGCGCAGCGATGCAGGAGCAGTGTTATTGCAACTGACTTACTGAGAACAGCCGCCTTCCACTATTTCTTCTAAGATTCATATGAAAGAACCTATCTCATTATATATTTTCACCTATTAGGATATGGAGCAAAACAGCGGAGACTCCCGCGGGATAGCGAAGTGTCGAAATCCACTCGGGCCAGGAGCCCGAGTTAGTTCGGCGCAAGCCCGTAGGAAAGCGGAGCTGTTTTGCGGAATATCAACGGTGAACCATTAAGACCAACCTACTATAGATAAATAAGGAGGCACCATGGAAAAAATAAGCCAGATTCAGACGCCTTTCATCCAAAATCAATTGTTCAATAACGTGAAACCCGAAAACAAAGTGGAAGGGTTTGGAGAAATCTTTAAAGACGCGTTAAAAGAAGTGAGCAAAGCACAGAACGAATCAGATAAATTGACCAATCAATTGGTGACAGGAGAAGTTCAGGATGTCCATGAAGTGATGATCGCTTCGCAAAAAGCCAGCTTATCGCTGCAGATGACGATGCAGGTCCGCAATAAGGTTGTTGAGGCCTATCAAGAAGTAATGAGAATGCAAGTATGAGGCGAACTGGCGGGATGATGACTAGATGAAAGAGAAGTTTTTGACATATAAAACGAAATTGAGTGAGTCATGGGGCAGTTTTTCTCCTGTAACGAAATGGTCTTTAATCGGCTCTTTTTTCCTCACATTTCTTATTTTGCTTATCTTTGTTTTTCTTAGCAGCCGCTCTGATTTTTCAGTGCTGTATTCGAATTTGACGGCAGCGGAAGCGGGCGAAATCAAAACAGCTATCGAAGAACAGGCCATTCCGGTAGAAGTATCGGCCGACGGCAAAACGATCAGTGTGCCCGAAGAGCATCTGGCTAATTTAAAAGTCAGTTTGGCAGCGGAAGGCATTCCGAAAAATGGCAATGTGAATTACGGCATATTCAGTGAAAACATGGGCCTCGGGATGACGGACCGCCATTTTGATGTGGTGGAACGGGATGCCATGCAAAATGAGCTGGCGTATTTGATTGAGCAGATTGATGGAGTCACGGAAGCGAATGTCATGATTACGCTGCCGAAGGAAAATGTTTGGATTACCGATGAAGAACAGACATCTACAGCTTCCATCGTTATTAAAGGCGATCCGACATTTCAATTGGACCAAAAGCAGATTAATGGTTTGTACCACCTGATCAGCAAATCGGTTCCGAGTTTGCCGGCTGAGCAAATTGTTATCATGGATCAGAATGGCCAGGTGTTTGAAGTGCAGGATGCCAACCAGGCAGATACCAATCTGTCGGTTTATCAGCAGCATCGTGAAATCCAAAAAGGCATCGAACAGGATATCCAGCGCGAGTTGCAGCAGATGCTCGGCTTATTGTTGGGACAGGACAAAGTGGTCGTTTCTGTTATGACGAATATCGATTTCACGAAAGAAAAACGGGAAGAACAACTGGTTGAACCCGTCGATGTCGAGAACAATGAGGGCTTGGATATCAGTGTGGAACGAATCATCGAAACGTATTCAAGTGAAGGCGTGGTTGTTGAAGATCCAGCAGGAACTGGTGAGACAGAAGTCGCCAATTATCCAGGTGCGGACGGCGCCGGCAACAGTGAATCTGAGCGCACGGAAGAACGGATCAATAGCGAAGTCAACCGGATCAACCGGCAAATTGAAATGAGCCCATATGTCATTGACGACATCACGATCAATGTAGGAGTGGAACCACCCGTCCCTGAAAATCCAGAAAGCTTAACACAGGAAAACGTCACAGATATCAGCAATCTATTGAAGAATGCGGTCAGTACTTCATTGAGTATGAATGAATTTGCTGCAACTGAGGCAGAACTGGAAGACCGGATTTCTGTCTTTGCAACAGAATTCCAAGGGCGTCCGGCAATTGAAGACGAAGAGCCGGAAGCAACATTCCTAACAGGCATCCCGAATAATCTTCTATGGGTAATTGCTGGAGCGATTGTTTTGGTGATCATCATCGTCATTGCGTTGCTATTGCTCCGCAGAAAGAAAAAAGAAGAGATTTTTGAAGAAGAATACGATTTTGGAGGATTTGAACAGGCATTGGCCAAGTCAAATCAAGTAGATTCTGAAGAAGAAATTGATTTGTCCGAGTTCAAAAACAGGTCGAATCCGAAACGAAAAACGATTGAAAAGCTTGCCAAAGGACGACCAGAAGACTTTACTAAATTATTGCGTTCGTGGATGGCAGATGACTAGGAGAGTGGCCCATGGTTAGAAGCATGGAAGAGTTAACCGGAGTTCAGAAAGTGGCTATCTTATTGGTCGGCTTAGGGCCGGATGTCTCGATTGAAATATTCAAGCAGCTGACAGAGCCTGAAATCGACCAGCTGACGATGGAAATTTCCAATGTGCGCCAGCTAAAGAACAGTCAAACGGAAGAAGTAATTGATGAATTTTATGAAATGATTCTGGCACAGGATTATATGAATGAGGGCGGTTTAGGTTATGCCCGCAATATTCTGGAACAGGCACTGGGAAAAGATAAAGCGATGGACACCATCAGCCGCTTATCGAACAGGCTTCAGGTAAAACCATTCAGTTTTGCACGAAAAGCAGATCCAATCCAGATTTTGAATATTCTTCAGCACGAACAGGCTCAAACCATTGCGTTGGTGCTTTCTTATTTGGATGCCAAACAATCTTCCCAGATCCTGTCTCAGCTGCCGAGCGAAAAACAGGCGGAAGTGGTAAGGCGCATCGCCTTGATGGAAAGTACTTCACCGGATGTCATCCATCAAATCGAGCAGATTTTGGAGCGCAAGTTGACTGCAACAGGTACGCAGGATTACACTGCTGCGGGTGGAGTGGAAGCAATTGTCCGAGTGTTGAGCAATGTCGACCGCGGTACAGAAAAATCCATCCTGAACGAACTTGAAAGTGGCAGCCCGGATCTGGTTGCAGAAATCAAGAAGCGCATGTTCGTCTTCGAAGACATCGTCAGTTTGGAAACACGTTCCATACAGCGGATTCTTCGTGAAGTCAGCGATGTTGATTTGACATTTGCATTAAAAGTAGCGAGTGATGAAGTGAAAAACAGCATTTACCGCAATATGTCGACGAGAAGATCGGATGTTGTCCGAGAAGAAATTGAAGTTTTAGGTCCAGTGAAACTAAAAGATGTAGAAAATGCACAAACAAATATTGTCGGGTTGATTCGCAGCCTGGAAGAAAAAGGCGAGATAGCCGTATCCCGCGGTGAAGAAGGGGATGAAATGATTGACTAACATCATTCGTCTTCCGCAGTCATACTCCAGCAAAACAAAAATTATCCATACCCGAAAAATTGAAGTGAAAAAGCCTGTTTTCAATGATCAGGACTTGGATCCGAGACAGCAGCGCCAGCACCTGCTAGCAGAAATCAATGAGTTGGAATTCCGCCATGAACAATTGCAGGCCCAGATTTTGAGCGACCAACAAAATGCGCAGCAGGAAATCAGCGAATGGTGGCAGGAAAAACAGCAGGCAGCGCAACAGCATGCTGAAGAATTGGGACAGCAAGCCGAGCAGCAAGGATTTCAGGCTGGATTTTCGGAAGGTCTTCAGCAAGCAGAGCAAGACAGCGTTGAAAAACAACTGGAAATGACCCGTTTGCTGGAGATGGCCTATGAAGAAAAAGCGAAAATCATTCAGCAGGCAGAACCGTTTCTCCTGTCTTTAAGTGTCACGATTGCAGAAAAAGTGATTCATAACGAATTAAACCAGGATACGCAGCAATTGCTGCATATCATTCAACATGCATTGAAGCAGGTAGAGGAGTCGGAAGACGTCACGTTGCAGGTTTCTCTCGAAGACTACGCGGCCATCATTCCATTTCTGGAAGAGCTGAAGACCTATATCAAAGCAGATTCGGAATTAAAGCTGATTCCGGTTGCCAACCTGACACCAGGCGGCTGCAGGATCCACACAGCAAGTGGCTCCTACGATGCAATGGTTGATAATCAGCTGGATGAAATCAAAAATCAATTGCTCGCTTATTGTGAGGAGAAAACCAACGATGAACTTGTGGCAAGATGAATATTTGGAGTTGTTGAGTGAAATCGAACCGATCCAAAAACATGGGAAAGTAGTTCAGGTCATCGGTTTGACAATTGAATCCAGAGGGCCGAATGCGAAAATCGGCGAGCTTTGCCTGCTTTATCCAAACCGCAACGAACCGCCGATAGAAGCAGAAGTGGTCGGTTTTAGGGAAAACCGGATTATGCTCATGCCGCTGCAGGATCTTTCGCAGGTCGGGCCCGGATGTCTGGTGGTGGCAACAGGAGGTCCGCTTCAAATTAAAGTGGGCCCTTCTATTTTAGGGAAAGTTCTTGATGGGACCGGCATGCCGCTCGATGAAAGTTTATTGCCGCGCGGCCTCAAAAAGTATTCGACCAATAATGCACCGCCCAATCCGTTGAAACGTCCACGGATCAATAAACCGCTGGAAGTCGGCGTCCGTGCGATTGACGGTTTGCTGACGGTCGGGCAAGGACAGCGGGTCGGTGTATTTGCCGGAAGCGGTGTGGGAAAAAGCACCTTGATGGGGATGATCGCCCGCAATACCGAAGCTGACATCAATGTTATCGCCTTGGTCGGTGAACGTGGACGGGAAGTGCGTGATTTCATCGAACGCGACCTCGGTCCTGAAGGATTGAAAAAATCAGTGGTCGTGGCTGCAACGTCAGATCAGACGCCGATGCAGCGCATTAAAGCGGCACTTACGGCAACAGCAATTGCCGAATACTTTCGTGATCAAGGGAAGAACGTCATGCTGATGATGGATTCGGTGACCCGTTTTGCCATGGCGCAGCGGGAAGTCGGACTGGCGGTAGGAGAACCGCCGACCAGCAAAGGCTACACGCCGAGCGTCTTTGCGCTGCTGCCCAAATTGCTGGAGCGCTCAGGCACTTCAAGCAAAGGTTCGATCACTGCTTTTTACACGGTTTTAGTGGATGGCGACGATATGAACGAACCGATTGCCGACGCGGTGCGCGGAATTTTGGATGGCCATATTGTATTGGACCGCAAGATTGCCCAAAAAGGCCAATTTCCTGCGATCAATGTCATGGCCAGTGTCAGCCGCGTCATGCACGAAGTCGTTTCAGCAGAGCATCAGCAGGCGGCGAGGGAATTCAAGCGCTTGTTGGCTGCTTACGAAACTTCGGAAGATCTCATCAATATCGGTGCCTATAAAAGTGGCGCCAATAAAGAAATCGACGATGCCATACGAGCACATCCACTGATCAAGGAATACCTGCAGCAGGACATCTATGAAAAAGCCAAACTGGAAGAAAGCATAGAACGGCTATCAGCACAATTTGGAGGCGGTTAAACTGACACAATTCAACTTTCGATTTCAGAAGATACTGGATTTAAAAGAAAATGAAAAGGGCTTTGCGCAGATCCAAATGGCTGAAGCCATCAAACAGCATGAAGTGGGATATGAGCGTACCAAAGCCATCCAGAACAAAATCAGCGATGTGGAACAGTTGAAAAAAACCAAACAGCAAAGCGGCGTCAATATTTCGGAATTGCGAATGCTGGAAGAGTATATCCACCAGCTTCAGGATCAATCGCAGTCCTCTAAAAGAGAACTGGAATATTTGCAGAAAAACGTTTCAGCCTCTCAAGGAATATTGCAAAAGAAAGCACAGGAAGAAAAGACCTGGGAAAATTTAAAACAGCAAAAAATGAACCGTTTTGAAGAAGAAAACAAAGCGGCTGAACAAAGCTTTTTCGACGAAATGGCCAGCACTCGTTTTTATCGCGTAACCAAAGCGAATAACTTAGCGGAAGGAAGTTAAGCGGATGGAAGCCCTGAAACTATCGTTTCCGCAAACCCTCAGTTTCTCTGCAAAAAAAGCTGTTGCACCGGTTCAAAACCAAGCGTTATTTGCTTCTTTAATGGGTTCGTTAAGCACACAAGCGGAACTTCCTATTGAAGAGCAGGAACCAACAGGCGAATTGGCGGAAAGCCTGGAAAACTTGCTGATGCTTTTGGAGGAATTACCGGCTGACAGGCGAATTCCCGAGCAGCAAGAGCTTCAATATGCAATTCTTCAATTACAGGACCTTCAAACCGAAAACCAGAAGCTTAACTCTACAGCACCAAACTTACGAAGTGGAACAGAAGAACCGATGGCGGAAGCGGCAGGCAAATTGCTCGTGCTGCTCGAGCATATCCAGCAGAAGCTGCAGATTCTATCCGATAAATTTACTGCAGAATCCACAGCCCCTCCTATTTTTAAGGGGGCAGAAGAAAAAAAGACTAACCCTGACTTTAACAATTTAGTCCAAATATCTAAAAAGCTGGATGAGCTGATTGGTCTTCTCGAAAAGGGGCAACAAGGAAAATCAACCGCACAAGAACCGTTAAAGGTGCTGCCGGTTGATGGACCCAAGTTGAATAACAGTGTTTTAAGATCTTCACCTGAAACAATCAAGGCGGCAGAAGATCTTCCGAAACTACCTGTTGAGATGCAGCAAGCGCTGCAAAAAGCCGAAGTCAAAGAACCTCAGCCAGCCGTGAAGCATCAAAACATAGAAGAACTTCAAACCACTAAAGCGCCTAATGAAAGCAAAGCTCCTCAAGAGCCAGCTGTTCAGCCGCCAGCTACTGTGGCGACTGAAGCTGGAAAAACAGCCGGCAACCCAATCCGGACAGAAGCCAATCCACCGGCTGCCCCATTTGTCCGTTTATCAAATCTTCTGGAAGACTTGGGCGGCATGCTGAAAAGCTCGATGCGTATGGCTGAGACTGCAGAAGGCATGAAAATGCGCGTCAATATTTTTCCGGAACATCTCGGGCACCTTGAAATTCTGCTGACGTCGACGAACGGAAAACTGGCCGCTCAAATTATGGCAAGCACACCGATGGCGAAAGAAGCACTTGAGCTTCAATTGAATCAACTGCGGGCTTCATTGGTTCAGCAGGGGGTAGCAGTAGAGAAGATCGAAGTGCTGCAGCAAAGTTCGCAGCAGCCTTCCAGCCAGCAACATTCCCAGACGGAGCAGCGATTCGCACAGCCCCAACCCAAAAATGGAACAGCTGCACACAATAAAAATGGCTATACGCAACAAGAAGAAGAAAAGCTTGCTGAACGACAGCCTTCAGTTGGCCATTTGATGAAAGTGGATTACACAGTTTAAAAGAGAGGGTGTTTGGATGAACATCTCGACAGCGACAACCGCAGCAGCTGCTGCACCAGCGCCAGTTGCTAAGACGGAAGCGACAAATGCACTTGGACAGGATGCATTCCTGAAAATCCTGGTAACTCAAATGAAGCATCAAGATCCAATGGAACCGTTGAAAGACACCGAATTTATTGGCCAGATGGCTCAGTTTACCAGCCTGGAGCAATTGACAAACTTAAATAAGACGATGACTCAATTTGTCAGCAATCAAGGAACTTCTTCATTGGCAGACTATGCCCACTTGATCGGCACTTCAGTCAAATGGGAGTCAGAAACAGGTTCAGGTGAAGGCATCGTCAAAGCTTTGTCCAGCAAGAACGGGGAGTTGATAGCTGAGCTTGAAGGGTCGGATATAAAAGTGCCGATCGAGTCGATTCAACGGATCGAAAAACAAACAACTACCACAAATGAACAGGAAACTGTGTAATCCATTTTGGATCAAGCACATTTCTTGAAAGGGGAAAATTAAATGTTGCGTTCAATGTACTCGGGTGTTTCAGGCATGAAGAATTTCCAAACGAAATTGGATGTTATCGGCAATAATATCTCCAACGTCAATACGATCGGTTATAAGAAAAGTACGATTAATTTCCAGGATCTATTAAGCCAAAACATGTCAAATAGCGGTGCCAATCCAATGCAGATCGGTTTAGGATCGTCGATGGCAGCCATTAATGTTAACCACAATCCCGGATCAGCAATGACAACGGGAGTCGGAACGGATCTGGCGATTATGGGAGATGGATTTTTCGTCGTTCAAGACCCGGAAACTCAAGGAGCAGAAGGGCAATATCTAACGCGTGCAGGGAATTTCACGGTGACAGCTGCTGGCAACTTAGTAACAGCGCAAGGTTTTAACGTGTTGAACAGCGCCAGCCAACCAATTGTTATTGATGCGGCTACTTACGATTCGTTTAGCATTAATCGTTTAGGAGAAGTAATTGGACGACAAGCAGATGGCGCGGAAACAACCATTGCATCTGTTGGCGTATCATCACCTGAAAACCCAGCAGGCCTTCGCAAGTTTGGCGGTTCGTTATATCAGATGACGAATGTAGCTAGTGCAAACGGTATAAATATCCAAACGGCAACTGATAAGAATACAGCAATCGGTTCCGGTATTCTTGAGATGTCGAACGTTGACCTTACGGAAGAGTTCACGGAGATGATCATCGCTCAACGCGGATTCCAAGCCAACTCACGGACAATCACTACTTCTGATGAAATATTACAGGAAGTTATCAACCTGAAACGCTAATAGAGGGGGCTTAGGCTGAGCAAAGCTGCTGCTTTGCCCAGCACCGATATGATTCAATTAACCAGGTTAAACCGATCAGCTATTGTATTGAATGCAATCTATATTGAGCGGTTGGAATCGACACCGGATACAGTGGTGACCTTAACAACCGGCAAAAAAGTCCATGTACTGGAAACCGTAGAGGAAGTTATGGACAAAGTGACCGGGTATTACCGGAAGCTGAACATTTTACCTCGTTTGCATGAGCCGAACTTGGACGAATGAGGGGGCAATCAAGTTGACAGATGTTTTATCAGAAGAAAATATTGAAACTATCCTTTCGGCAATGGGCCAGCAGGAGCCAAAATCCGTCAACAAGAAAAGGAATGTCCAAACATACGATTTTAAGAAAGCTCTGCGTTTTTCACAAGATCAGATACGCACGTTGTCCCGCATTCATGAGAATTTTGCCCGTTTACTGACTTCCTATTTTTCGGCGCAGCTTCGGACGTATGTTCAGATAAGTGTAGAGGTAGTGGAGCAGCTGGCCTATCAGGATTATATTCGGAATATCCGAAAAAAATCGATTATGGGCGTGTTTGAAGCAACCCCGCTGCAGGGCAGTATGGTTATGGACTTTTCTCCAGATGTGGCGTATGTCATGTTCGACCGGCTTCTTGGAGGTCAGGGCACCATACTGGAAAAGGGAAACGAGTTGACTGAAATCGAAATCAGCGTCATCGAGCGCGTCTTTGCAAAGTCGTTGGACTGTTTTGAAGAAGCATGGTCATCCGTGTTGAAGCTGTTTCCTGAACTGAAGGAAATTGAAGTGAATCCCCAATTCCTGACGATGTCCCCGCCGAATGAAACCGTCATTCTGGTCAAGCTGCAGACAAGAATCGGTGAAGTGGAAGGCCACATCAATATCTGTCTGCCCCATGTCGTACTGGAACAGATTTTGCCGAAGCTGTCAGCGAAGCACTGGCTGGCAAATCAAAAAAGAACGATTGAAACCCATGAAGTGGAAGCTTTGGAAGAAAAGCTCCAGGGTACTAGGATGGAAATTAAAGCGCAACTGGGAAAAACAACAATCGAACTCGGAGATTTTTTGAATCTGAAAACCGGAGACATCATCCGTTTGAACGAATCGCATGATGTGCCTGTCAAACTCCTGGTGGATGAAAAAATGAAGTTTTTTGCGCAGCCTGGAGTTTCCAAAGGACGAATGGCTGTACAGGTAACAGAAGTGGCGACTCAAGGAGCCTTATTTGATGACAATTGATCAACCGTCTCCGGAAGAACTCGCAAAATTACTGAATCACAAGAAGACAGGGGGAAAGGTGATGGCTGAAAGCATATTAACAACAACGGAAAAAGAAGCGGTCACTGAATTGCTGAACGCTGCATTGGGCGGATCCGCGGCGGTACTGTCTTCATTGCTTTCCGAACAGGTTTTCGTGACTGCCCCGACTTTAACCCTCGCCGGCAGAGACGATGTGTTCGCTTCGGCAACTGCCCCGTTTTATGTAGCACTTGGTGAATATAAGGGAGCGGCAACTGGCATGCAAGTTCTCGCCGTTTCCAAAAAAGATGCAGATGCTGCATTGATGGTTGAACAAGAGGAAGCAGAAAGCGAAAACGAATTTCAGGCTATTCAGGAGATGATCGGAAAGATGTTCGATTCGGTGGCGCAGTCGATGTCAGCGCTGTTGGAAATGGACATTGCTTATTCCCTGTCTGGAATGGATATTGTTGAACAGGCAGGCGACTTTCGGTTAGCCAACTTCACCAAAGAACAAAGTTTTGTGGAAGTGGCATTTCAACTGAACATCAGCGGCAAGCAAAACGTCCATTTTCATCTGTGCATGCCCGTTGTGCTGGCAAAAGAACTGGCAGGCATACTGACCGCATCAGTGGATGAAGAAGAAATAGAGGAGATACGCGACATGCCAAAGCACTCAGATAACCAGCCGAATGAAACGGCGCAAGAAACACCCGTTGTACAGAATGTCCAATTCTCAAGCTTCGACAATACCGAGACTGCCCAATCCGAACCGAATAACCTGAACATGCTATTGGATATTCCACTGCAGGTAACGGTGGAGCTGGGACGCACAAAACGCTTGGTCAAAGAAATACTTGAAATCTCGCAGGGATCCATCATTGAACTGGATAAATTGGCTGGCGAACCGGTCGATATCCTGATTAACAACAAATTGATTGCAGTTGGAGAAGTAGTGGTCATCGACGAGAATTTCGGTGTCCGCGTGACGGATGTGCTGAGTACAGCGGAACGTATCTCGAAATTGCGTTAATGCCTGATAGAAGGAGTTTACCGAAATTGAACAAATCCATGTATGTATCCATCGCCCTGTTTATGGCAGCCTTGTTTTTCGTTGCTCTGCCTTTGCCATTGTCAGTTCAAGCCAGTCCGAATGTCGTGGAATGGCTGAACAATGAGGAGCCGGCAGAAGAAACACCGGCAGAACCGGTGGAAGCAGCACCCGTTGAAGAAAAAAGCCTGGCTGGCATCATCGTTCAATTGGTGCTTTATACGCTTTTAATTGTGGTAATGATTTATGGCCTGATCAAGTTCTTGGCGGCACGCCAGAAAAACCTCCAACCCAACCAGGCAGTCAAGCTGATGGGCGGCACGCCGCTTGGCAACAACAAGTCGCTGCAGCTGGTGAAAGTCGGCGGACAGATGTACTTGATTGGTGTGGGCGATGAAGTAACGCTGATCAAAGAGTTTTCAGATGCAGCGGAAATCAGCGGCATCGAAAGGGACTTTGAACAGCAGCAACCGCCACTTTCCAAAAACCTGCTGGACTTTACGAAAAAGAAAATCGGCAGCTTTTCGAAAAACCCGCAAAAAAAAGGGTTTGAGCAGCTTTTCAAGCAAAGCCTGAACAAACAAAAAGCCAAGCAGAAAGTGCTCGAAAACGAGCTTGGGAAAGATAAGGAAGGACGTCCGCTATGATTCCGGAAATTTTATCATCCATCAATATTCCGGGCATTGATTTTGGCGGAGAATCACCGGAAGATGTCTCAACGACCCTTCAGCTGTTCTTCCTGTTGACGGTCTTGTCGCTGGCTCCGGGAATCCTGATCATGATGACCAGTTTTACACGTATCATCATCGTCTTGTCGTTTGTCCGGACCGGACTCGGTACACAATCCATGCCGCCAAACCAAGTATTGGTTGGACTGGCGCTGTTCCTGACCTTCTTCATCATGTCGCCGATTGCGCTGGAGATGAATGAAACGGCTCTTCAGCCTTATTTGGATGGTGAGTTGGAACAGCAGGAAGCACTCGATACGGCCATCGTTCCGTTAAAGGAATTCATGGCGCAGAACACGCGGGAAAAGGATTTGGCCCTATTCTTTAAATATGCGGAGCTGGAAAAGCCTGACAGCATTGAAGAAATTCCACTGACTTCTCTGATTCCGGCATTTGCCATCAGTGAACTGAAAACGGCCTTCCAGATCGGCTTTGTCATTTTTATTCCCTTTTTGATCATCGATATGGTTGTGGCCAGCACGTTGATGGCGATGGGGATGATGATGCTGCCGCCGGTCATGATTTCTCTGCCATTTAAAATTTTGCTGTTCGTCCTGGTGGATGGCTGGTACTTAATAATCGAATCGCTGCTTGTCAGCTTTTGACGAAGGGAAGAAAAAAATGACTCCAGATATGGTGATCAAACTAGCCGAACAATCGATTTTTACCATTATCCTCATATCCGCTCCGGTGCTGCTGATTGCGTTAGGCGTCGGATTATTGGTCAGTGTCTTCCAGGCGATGACCCAAATCCAGGAACAGACTTTGGCGTTCGTCCCGAAAATACTGGCGGTCTTCATTTCGCTCGTGGTCTTTGGACCGTGGATGCTGACCCTGCTGATGGATTACACGAAAGATCTGTTTCAGCAACTGCCAAGAATCATCGGGTAAGCGCACATGGAAACGATTTTTGACATACTGCCTTATTTTCTGCTGATGCTTATCCGCTTAACCAGTTTTTTCCTGATTGCCCCGATTTTTTCAATGCGGGGTGTACCGGCACAATTTAAAATCGGCATCGCTGCTTTTCTGGCATTTGTTGCCGTTTCAACCTTGCCGATGGGTGAAACGATCCCGTTGGACTCTTCCTATCTCTTATTGATCATCAAAGAACTCGCTACCGGACTGGCGCTCGGCTTTACAGCGGCGCTATTATTATACGCAGTCCAGATTGCCGGCGCCTTTATCGATTTTCAGATGGGCTTTTCCATGGCCAATGTATTGGATCCGCAAACGGGGGCGCAGGTGCCGATCATCGGCCATTTCAAGTACATGATGGCGCTGTTGTTCTTGTTGACAGCTGACGGCCACCATTTGATGCTGGACGGCGTCATGCAGAGCCTCCGCGTGTTTCCGGTCGAGCGCTTAGCGATTACAGTGAAAGCCGAAGACATCGCTCAGTTTATGACCGGCCTGTTTACGGAGATGTTCCTGATTGCCTTGCAGATCGCGCTGCCGATTGTGGGCGCCTTGTTCTTGGTGGATATTGCGCTTGGCATCCTGGCGAAAACAGTGCCGCAGCTGAACATTTTTGCGGTCGGCCTGCCGTTGAAGATCTTTGTCGGCTTTATCATGATTTTTCTGACCTTGCCCGTGTTCTTCTACATCCTGCAGATTCTCTTCGAGAAAATCCTGGTGAGCATGGCTCAGTTGATCAGTATATTAGGAGGAACATAAGTGGTGAAAAGGTATCCCCTGGACCTGCAGTTTTTTGCCGGCGAAAAAACCGAAAAAGCGACGCCGCAGAAACGCCAGGAATCCAAGCGGAAAGGCCAGGTGGCGAAAAGCCCTGAAGTTGCTGCCGCTATGATCATCCTTGGCGGGATCATGCTTTTGAATTCACTCGGAGGCTGGATGCTGGACCAGATTCTGGCCATCTACCGCATCCATTTCACGCAATATATTTCCTGGGAAATAACGCCGGCGACCATCCGGACTTTGTTCGAGCAGATGGCCATGAATGCATTTCTGCTGCTTTTGCCCATCATGCTGGTTGGTGTAGTTTTCGGCTTTCTCGGAAACTTCATCCAGGTTGGTGCCATCTTTACGGCCGATCCCATCATGGCAAAGCTGGAGCGCATGGATCCGGTCAAAGGGGCAAAGCGGATCTTCTCGGCCCGTGCTTTGGTCGAATTGGGGAAATCCCTCTTGAAGATTGCTATTATCGGCGGCGCTGCTTTCGGTGTGCTGTGGATCGGCAAGGATGAACTGTTTTCCCTGTCCCAAAAAAGCATCAGCTATTCCTTATCTTTTATCGGCTCGTTAGTATTCCAGATGGGACTGGTTGCCGGCATCATTTTGCTGTGTTTATCCATTCTGGATTATATCTACCAGAAATATGAATTTGAAAAAGGCATACGGATGTCCAAACAGGACATCAAAGATGAATACAAAAAAGCGGAAGGCGATCCGCTGATCAAATCAAAAATTAAAGAAAAGCAACGGCAAATGAGCATGAATCGCATGATTCAGGATCTGCCGGGCGCGGATGTGCTGATCACCAATCCGACGCATTATGCAATCGCCATCAAATACGATGCCGAAACGATGGCGGCTCCGGTCATCATCGCGATGGGCAAAGATCATCTCGCCTTAAAGATCAAAGAAAAAGCAAAAGAACTTGGAATTGTGACGATGGAAAACAAGCCTCTCGCGCGTGCGCTGTATGCCCAGGTTGAAATAGGGGATACCGTGCCGGAAGAATTATTTCTGGCTGTGGCAGAGGTTTTAGCATATATTTACCGGTTAAAAGGAAAAATCCGATGAATGGGAAAGAGGAGGGGACCGCGTGAAATTCAGAGATTATGCCATCATGGTAGCCGTCATAATGATTGTTGTCATGATGGTCATCCCTCTTCCGCCGCTCTTATTAGATATACTGATCATGATCAATATCAGCCTTGCCTTAACAATCTTGTTAGTGGCAATGAATACAAAAGAACCGCTGCAATTTTCTATTTTTCCTACCTTATTATTATTGACGACTTTATTTCGTCTGGGATTGAATGTCTCGACGACGCGCTCGATCCTGACCAATCAGACCGGTGGACAGGTTATTGAAACATTTGGTTCATTTGTTGTCGGGGGCAGTGCCATCATCGGGATTTTGGTGTTCTTGATTCTTGTCATCATCCAATTTCTGGTCATCACAAAAGGATCTGAGCGGGTTGCGGAAGTCGCTGCCCGGTTTACGCTCGATTCGATGCCAGGCAAGCAGATGAGCATCGACGCCGATCTTGGCGCTGGGATGATCTCGGACCAGGAAGCCAAGAGCCGACGTGAAAAAGTCAGCTCGGAAGCGGATTTTTACGGCGCTATGGATGGTGCCAGCAAATTCGTCAAAGGAGATGCAATTGCCGGCATCATCATTACCATCATCAATATTATTGGCGGCTTGCTGATCGGCGTAATGGTCCACAAAATGCCATTCGGAGAAGCCGCCCAGCTGTTCACCCTATTGTCGATTGGAGACGGGCTGGTTTCCCAAATTCCCGCGCTGTTGATCTCCACCGCGATGGGTATTGTGGTGACGCGTGCGGTATCTGATGGCAATTTAGGGTCGGATATCACCAAGCAGCTTTTTGCGTACCCGAAGATGCTGTATATCGTTGCAGCTACGTTGATCATGTTTGCCGTGTTCACTCCAATCAGCCCGATGTTGGTAGTGCCGATTGCCGGTGTTATCGCTTATGGAGCTTTCCAGATGCAGAAAACCTTGAATTCCGAAGAAAAGCAGGACGTTGAAATCAGCAAGGACGTGAAAGAGCTGGAAGGGATGAAAAGTCCGGAAAGCGTCATTGACCTGCTGCATGTCGATGCCATCGAGTTTGAATTCGGCTACGGCCTGATTCCGATTGCCGATAAAAATCAAGGCGGCGATCTGCTGGACCGTGTCATTATGATTCGCCGGCAATGTGCGATGGAGCTTGGGATCGTGGTTCCGGTCATTCGGATTCGCGACAATATCCAATTGCAGCCGAGTGAATACGTCATCAAGATCAAAGGCAACCGGGTGGCGTCAGGCGAAATCATGCTCGACCATTACCTGGCCATGAGCCCAGGCATTGACGACGAAGCGGTGGAAGGCATCGAAACAGTTGAACCCGCTTTTGGCATGCCTGCCCTATGGGTCAATGAAGATATGAAGGAAGAAGCGGAAATGGCGGGCTACGCCATTGTCGATCCCCCCTCTGTTGTCTCGACTCATCTGACGGAAGTCATCAAGCGCCATGCCCATGAACTGATCGGCAGACAGGAAGTCAAGTCGCTGATCGAGAATGTGCGGGAAACTTCTCCTGCCGTGGTGGAAGAATTGGTGCCGCAGCTGATGACCATCGGCGAAGTGCAGAAAGTGCTGATGAAACTCCTGAAAGAGAAAGTATCAATCCGTAATTTATTGGTCATTTTGGAAACGCTGGCCGATTACGCTTCGCAGACAAAGGATACGGATTTGCTGACGGAATATGTCCGCCAGTCGCTGTCCCGTCAGATCACGCTGCAATACACTACGCATAAGGAACCACTGCAGGTTATTACAGCGGGAGCGAGCCTCGAGAAGAAGTTCGCCGACTCGGTGCACCGGACAGAACAGGGCAATTACCTGTCCATCGATCCGGAATCTTCCCAGACGATTTTCCAGAAAATCACGGAACAGGCAGCGCAGCTTCAGCAAACCGGCGTACAGCCGATCTTGTTGACGTCTCCCGCCATCCGTATCTACATGAGGCAGTTCGTGGAGCGTTTTGCTCCTGACCTGCCGGTTCTGTCCTATAACGAACTGGAACCGGAAATTGAAATTCAAAGTGTTGGAGTGGTTAACATCTCATGAGGCTGAAAACATATATAGTGGGCACGATGACCGAAGCGATTCCGATGATTAAGAAGGACCTGGGCGCTGATGCCTTGATCCTGAATACGAAAAAAATAAAAACCGGTGGCTTTTTAGGATTTTTTCAAAAAGAAAAACTGGAAGTTACGGCCGCCATTGATCCCATTGCAGCACCGAAACCCCAACAGACAGAACCACCAAAGGCTCGGCCATTTGCTAGTCCAGAAAGACAGAACGATTCTTCAGCTGAGCTGATTACTGAATTAAAAAGCATTAAGCAGTTCATGATGCAGCAGGTGAAAGCGGAAAATCTTCCAGAAGGCCTCCAATCAGTGAAAGAGCGATTGACTGCACAGGAAGTCGCACCGGATATTCAGGCAGATCTGCTGGCCAAACTGATGGTGAGAGCTGAATTGAACACTGACCAAACGTCAGAGAATGTATGGCGGCTGGCTCGTGAAGAACTGCTTGCTATACTAGAGCGGAATCAGCAGCACCCAGCTGTGCAAAACCCGGAAGTTATCTGTTTTATAGGACCGACAGGCGTAGGCAAGACGACAACCATCGCCAAGATTGCGGCAGATTATATGCTGACGAAAGACAAAAAAGTAGGTTTGATTACCGCGGATACATATCGCATTGCCGCAGTCGAGCAATTGAAGACTTATGGCAGCATCTTGAATATTCCAGTCCGGGTGGTCGAAACGCCGGAAGATCTAACGGCAGCAATTAAGGATTTTCATGACTGCGACATCATTTTGATGGATACAGCCGGACGGAATTATCAGCAAACCCAGTATATCGACGACTTGACCCGTTTACTCCCGGAAGGCAGCAAAGTGCAGATTCACCTGGTGTTGAGCCTGACTGCCAAATACGAAGATATGAAAAAGATCATCGATAATTTCCAGTCTGTTGCGATGGATGAGCTGCTGCTGACTAAAAAGGATGAAACCAGTTCTGCGGGAGCAATCGTCAACCTGATCCATCATTACGGCATTCCGATACGCCATATTGCAAACGGCCAAAATGTGCCGGACGACATACTGGCATTCACTCCCCAATTGGCAGCGGATTTCATTTTGGGGGAAGAACATCATGCGTGATCAGGCGAACCAGTTACGGGAAAAGATGATGGGAAAGAAGACCGATAAGCCCGAACGGAAACCTGTTAAAAAAACCAGAGTCCTGGCGATTGCCAGCGGCAAAGGCGGAGTGGGCAAATCCAATTTCGCATTGAATTTTGGGTTGAGCCTGGTTGAACAGAACAAAAAAGTATTGATTTTCGATGTCGACCTCGGTTTTGCCAATATTGATGTGCTGCTTGGACGGGTGCCTCGGGAAACGATTGCCACGATGATTGAAAAAGATTTGGCTGCACAGGACATCATTGAAGAAGGGCCGAATGGGCTGCTGTTCATTTCAGGAGGCAATGGATTTAATGACCTGTTTCAGATGGATGACCTGAAACTGCAGAAATTTTTCCGTGAGTTGAGTACGCTGCAAGGCCAGGTGGACTATATCATCCTGGATACCGGAGCCGGCCTGTCTTACGAGAACCTTCGTTTTATCCTGGCTGCCGATGACGTCATCCTCGTGACGACGCCTGAACCGACTTCCGTCACAGACGCCTATTCGGTCGTCAAGATGGTCCATGGCAAAGATCCGAATGTCCACATGAAACTGGTGGTCAATCAATGCATCAGCGTAAAGGAAGCGCAGCGGACAGCCGATAATTTCAGGCAGGCAGCCGACCAGTTTTTGGGTAAAGAGATTGGCGCTTTAGGTTTTATTCCAAGCGATTCTCATATTCCGGAAGCCGTAAAGCGGCAGAAACCGCTCTTGTTGGCTTATCCGAACAGTGAAGCGGCAGCAGCAATCCGGCAAATCGCCAACGAATTTCTGCAGCTGCGGGTGCCCTATAAATTGGGGCTTAAGGGATTTATCATGAAAATCCTGTTTAAATAAGAGTGGCTTTGCCGCTTGGAAATGGTGGTGAAAATCATGCTGAATCCCAAATTATCAAAAGAAGAACTCACCTGCTGGAACGATTGGCAACAACATCGCGATCCGGAGGCTGGCAACTACCTGGTTGAACAATATCTTCCTTTGGTCGATTACGTGATTCAACGGTTCATGATCAGTTTACCCAAAACTGTGGAAAAAGATGATGTCCGCAGCTACGCTTATGAAGGATTGCTTGATGCCTTGAGCAAGTTCAATATCGAGCGGGATTTGAAATTTGAAACCTATGCCTCCTGGCGCATCAAAGGCGCCATCATTGACGGGTTGCGGCACAGTGATTGGCTTCCTCGGTCTGTCCGGGATAAGGTGAAGAAAATTGAAAAAGCCTATCTTTTGCTGGAGCAGGAAAATGAAGCCGCAGTGTCCGATGAGCAGGTCAGTTCGTATCTGGGCATCACCAAAGCCGAGCTCAATAAAACCGTTTCTGAAGCCGCGTTATCGACGATGATTTCAATGGATGATGAGCATTTTGAAGAACGGAGAACTTTGGGGAACTATTACACCGATTCGCCGGAACGCCATCTGTCAGAACAGATGACCAAAGAATCACTGGTACGGGCCATTGACCGCTTGCCTGAAAAAGAAAAAATCACTGTTTCCTTATGTTATTTTGAAGAAATGAAATTGACGGAAATCGCAGAAATTCTCAGTGTAAGTGTATCAAGAGTTTCACAGCTTCACTCAAAAGCGATGCTCCGGCTGCATGCGTCGATTTTAACTGTGCATGACAATTATTAAGCTTGAAAAAAGAAACAGAAGGCCTGGGTGATGACCATGGAATGGCTATTGATTGCCGTCAGTACCGGACTATTGCTATTGAATGTACGGCTGTTGCTGACAGCCAAAAAACAGCGAATGGATGAAGATCCAACTGGAGTCCACGAAAGTATGGCAGAGTTCGTGGCGCAGCTTGAAAAAGAAAATGATGAACTTTACGATAAATTAACCTCCTATATAAAAGACAATGAATCGCAGCTGGCAGAACGGCTTGAACGTTTGGAAAAAAATCTTGCTGCTGAATCTGAAGAGATGCCAGACAAGGCTTCTGTGGATAGGGACAAGATCCTTCAGCTTTCAAGGCAAGGATTTTCTTCCAAACAAATCGCCAAAGTACTTCAAACCGATTACGAAAAAGTAGAGCTTGTTGTTAGGATGAAGAACAAGCGGCAAGAGGATTTTAAAGAGGACGAGGTGCTGTAAGTGCGCATTGACAGTCAGAACGCGATTCAAAACGAACGGCTATCGGTGCAGGGGACCGGAAATAAGGCCAATGAACTTTTTTCGAATGCCCTGAAAAAATCCCAGTCCAAGCTTCACACGGATTCCCTCAATCAATTAATGGAACGGGTGGATGCGCAGGGACAGAAATTAGCCAATCAGCGAACACTTGAAAACCTTCTGAACTATAAGCACGCGGTAAAGAAATTTGTTGGAGAATCTGTACGGCATGGCCTGCGTTTATCGGACGAGCAGAGCCAGATGTCGGGCGGAGGGATGAAATCCCAACAGATCATTAAAGTAATTGACAAAAAATTGGTTGATATTCAAGACCAACTGCTTAATAATGAAGAAGAAGGAATTGGTACTTTAGGTCTAATTGGGGAAATCAAAGGCTTGCTCATCAATTTGTATATGTAAAAAAGGATGGAGAGGACAAAATGTCAAAAAATCGTCGTGAGTTTTTTCGGGTTATGTTCCATCAAGGGGTGGATGGAAAAATTTCAATTTACGGCGGCAATTTTTTGCCGATTGAAATTTACAATGTCAGTGCCGGAGGTTTGTTGTTTTCTTCTCCACTCAATATTCCTTTGGAAGAAAGCGTAAACTGCAGCTGGGAGCTATTGGACAGTGCTTTCTCATTAGAGGGCTCTATTGTCCGAAAATCAACTGGAACAGATAGGGTGGAATACGGCGTTGAATTTTCTGTCGATCAAGGAACTTTTACAGAGTTATTCCAGCAACTGAACTACTATCAAATCCGTCAGCGTAAAGGTTTATCGGCTGAGTAATTTTATAAGCGCATCGAAAAAAGTTGACCCTATGGCCTGCTTTTTTTTTTGCCCGCAAAGTCGAATCTACGAAGTTCTTCTATTGGCAGGAGGAATTCCGATCGAAAAAAGAGAAGTAATAGCCATACGAAAAAAGAGAAGGTGAAGAGCATGCAGGCACCAGAAGAAATTCTTTCTGTTTGGCGGCAGTTTGATGGGTTTCCGATGGAGACCTTAACCAAAGCCTGGTATTATCAGCGCGCGGGCGAACACAAGCAACGCAGTGTGGAATTGATGGAACAGCATCATGCCCAGTATGGAATCACCGGTAATTGTTTTGATCTGGCGATTTGGCTGCTGGAAGCTTTTGATAAAGCGGGAATAACCGCCTATCCGGTAGGCAGTGGATTGGGGACCGAGCAGGCGCATGCAGCAATCCTGGCGGAAGACCGGAATGGCCGCAGATTCCTCTGTGATTTAGGCGACCAGTGGATTCAGCCAATTCTGGTTGATGTGGAAGACTCCGAATTTAGCGGAGATCGACTGGCAGGATTTTTTCCAGGGGCGGAAGTTCAGGTAAGGCCGGCTGGTAAAGGCATCGAGCTTATTTATTGCCGGCCGAACGGCAAGCAGTCCAATCAGGTCTACGCCACAGAACCGGTTGACCGGACCGATTTTTTAGCTGCGGCGGAATATTCCCAGCGCCATATCCATCCCGAGCCGCTGGTTGAGGTCCGACTGCAGGAAAGCGGCGAAACTGCCCACTGGGAGTTCGATAATTGGAAAAGTTTTTTAAGCACGAGTACAGGGCTTTACTTGGACGATCCGATTGAAACTTTGGAGGAATGGGTAAAAAGAATACATGACAAAACGCATTACGATAAAGAATTTCTGAGGGAATCTTTAGGGTTTTACCAGAGGCTGAATCTGGGCAGCAGTGAATAGTGGGATAGGAGAGCTGACATGATCAAAGCCGTTATTTTTGATTTGGATGGTACCTTGTTGGACCGTGACCGTTCGCTGGCGACATTTGTAAACGACCAGTACGACCGGCTAGCTGAACACTTACAGCATATCCCGAAGGACCAGTTCGCCAAGCGCTTTGTCGAATTGGATGCCAGAGGCTATGTCTGGAAAGACCGGGTTTATCAACAATTAATCGAGGAGTTTGAGATCGAGGGGATCGACTGGAAAACCTTGCTGGAAGATTACGTGGCTAACTTCCACGCCCACTGCATTCCATTTCCGAATTTACGGTCGATGCTGGAAGACCTGGCCCTGAAGTCGATCCAGTTAGGGATGATCACCAACGGCAAGGGGCAATTCCAGCTGGATAACATAGTAGCCTTGGGAATTGATGCTTACTTTGAAGAAATCCTCATCTCGGAATGGGAAGGGATGGCCAAACCCGATCCGCTTATTTTCCAAAAAGCATTATCCAGCTTGGGTGTTTCGCCGGACGAGGCTGTTTATATTGGAGATCATCCTAAAAATGACATACAGGCAGCTCAGGCAATGGGCATGAAAGCCATTTGGAAAAGGGATCGCTATTGGAGCTGCCAGGCTGCAGATGGAGAAATTGATGATTTAAATGAAATCGTCGGGTTGCTGGAGCGCTTCAACGCTGAGCACTCAACAGTGCGGTGAAAGTGAAATCATCCATTTGGGTAAGGGCTAATTTGGCAATAAAGCTTGATTCTACTAGGCACGAGAGAGAAAAGGGCAGGTGAAGTACAGCATGGAACTTAAAACGCAATTACAGTTTGAGTTGACCGAATTTGCAGATGACCGGGAATCGGAGCGCATACCGGTTATCGGGAACTATGAATACTGGCTCCTGCTGATGGAATATTTCCTGGCTAAATCCGATCTTTTTGAAATCCATTGCTTTGATGAAGAAACGGCAGCAATTGAAGAGCTTTCTTCCGATTTGCCCGGCTTGTTCGATATTGACCGGAAGCAGGGAATGACCATTTTTTCCGGTCTTCTGACATTGGAAATCGCAGAATACCTCATGTCCCACCACGTCAGCGCAAAGGGGAAGTTGAAGTGGTTTTCCGTCTTCTTGAGCAGAGGCGAGCAGCACATCTTTTCCTCAGAGCATTGGGGCACTGAGTTTTTTGTGCCGGATATTACTGATGAAGACCTACTGTTCATCAAGCATGTCGCCCCGGATGATACCCTATTCAATGAATACAAATAAGATCAAAACTTTCGCCATTTATTTGCCGGAAGTTTTTTTGTGTGCGTTAAAATATTCTAAATAGTCTAAAATTGGATTGACTTTATGGCTTTATAAGGGAATAATAAGAGCAGCACCCATTTCTAAAATATGGAAATAATCAGTGCTATTGTAATAGGGAATTGGAAAGGTAAAAATCTTATTTAAGAAAGCTCTTAAGTTGGTTCACCAAGGGGCAAGCGAAAAAGATGAAAATTTGAAGGTGGAGGAATGAAAATGAAAAAAACTGCGATAAGCACACTTATTCTTTTATTTGTCTTTATCCTGTTGGCGGCCTGTGGATCTGAAGAAACAGCAGGAACAGCCACAGCGGACGAAACAGGAGCTAAGTCTGGCGGAGTGCTAGAACGGATGGAAGAATCGAAAGAGATGAACGTAGCTTTTGAAGGAACTTATCCGCCGTTTAATTTCATCGATGACAACGATGAATTTCAAGGGTTTGATGTCGACATCTCCAATGAAATTGCAGAGCGTTTAGGCGTAGAAGCCAACTTTATCGCAACCAAATGGGATGGGTTGATCGGCGGCTTGAAAGCCGACAAATTCGATATCATCATCAGCCAAATGACCGTAACAGAAGAGCGGAAGAAAAGCGTTGATTTTACAGATCCTTATGTTATTTCGGGATCGGTGCTGATAACGCGCGAAGAAACAAATGACATCACAAAGCTTGAAGATATAAAAGGGAAAAATGTAGGCGTTGGCGGGGGAACTACTTTTGAAGATGTGGCGAACAGCGTAGACGGGGCAGAAGTGAAATTGTATAAGGCTGTGGGCGACTATATTCAAGATTTGACGAACAAACGCCTTGATGTCATCATCAACGATCAATTGCTGATCAGCTATAACATTAAAGAGCAGAATCTGCCAATCAAAATTTCCAGTGATATTTTAAATAAAGATGAAATCGGCATGGCCGTCAACAAAGGGAATGAGGACTTTATTGAACAGGTCAATGCAGCTTTAAGTGAAATGAAGGAAGATGGAACCTATGCTGAAATCTATAAAAAATGGTTTGGGACAGAACCGTTGGAAAGTTAAGGTTCGATAAGCGCTGAATGGCTATCTCTGATTGCGTTCTTCTTTTGCACAAGTGCCAAAAGTGAGGTGGGGGATACATGCATATCTTCGTATTAGGAACTGGCATGATCGGCACGACAGTGGTTTCGGAATTGGCTAAGTCTGCTGGTGCAGAAATGATTACGGCTGTCGATATCAACCAGGCAAGCATCGACAAATGCCTGGCTATTGCGGACAATCCGCGCGTAATCGGCAAAGTGGCAGCTTTGGCAACTGAGGAAGACATTGCCGAAGTGCTGAAGGATGCCGATTTGGCGATTGGCTGCCTCCCTCATTCATTGAGTATGGCAGCGATCAAAGCAGCAATTTCTTCAAACTGCCATTTAGTTGATTTAGTGGGGTCGCAATTCACTGAAAAAATTGCGCTGCATCAACAAGCGCAGCAAGCAGGCGTGTTAATCATCCCCGGTTGCGGGGTGGCGCCTGGCATCACCAATTTTTTGGCTGCACAAGGAATTGCACTGCTGGATGAAGCAAAAGATGCTGTTTTGACTTGTGGTGGAATTCCGCGCTATCCTGATCCGCCTTTGGGGTATCAGGTGGTTTACCGGCTTGAAAGTCTGCTGGATCTTTACACGAAACCGGCAACTGCTATTCAAACCGGCAAAATTGTTGAATTGGCTCCACTTTCCGGCTTAGAAGAAACTACATTTCCTGACCCGGTAGGAGTATGTGAAACGGTGATCACCGATGCGCATAGCACGGCCTTTATGCTGGAGGGAAAAGTACAGAATCTGGTGGAGCGAACGGTCCGTTATCCCGGGCACTGGGAAAAGATAAGAGTTTTGAGTGAGTTGGGATTTCTTGATGAGACGCTGGTATCCATTCAAGGCATTACTGTCACTCCAAAGGCGTTTGCGGAGAAAGTTCTGGCTTTGAAAATGTCAGGCCATTCAGTTGAAGACATCACGGTCTTAAGGGTCGAGGTCAGTGGACTCAAACAAGGCAGACCAACAAAGCATACGTGGGAAATGGTTGATTTGTATGATGACAGGCGAAAAATAACTTCAATGGCCAAAACAACTGCGATTCCAGCGATGCTGATTGCACAATGGATTGTCAGTGGAAAAATAACAGAGACAGGCGTTATTCCAATCGAAAACTTGATTATCCATGAACGATTCCAGCCCTTTTTAATTGAATTGAGCAATTTAGGAATTGAAATTGAGTATACGGAAGAAGTTTTCGGCTGATTAGAATAATGGGTACGGCTTGTCTGATAGGAGGATTTATGGATTTCACAATTATTATTGATTCATTGCCATCATTGCTAAAAGCGACAGGAATGACGATTTTCCTCGCAGCCATCTCGATTCTGATCGCCTTGGTGATTGGTTTCATCACCGCCATTATTCGGATCTTGAAAGTAAGAGGATTAAATGAAATAGCAAACGTCTATGTTTCATTGATGCGTGGGACGCCGCTGCTTGTGCAGATTTTTGTCATCTATTACGGACTGCCGCAAATCGGCATTGCCTTAGATCCGATTTCATCAGGGGTTTTAGCGCTTAGTTTGAACGCAGGCGCCTATTTGTCCGAATCGTTCCGAGCTTCTATTTTAGCTGTGGATAATGGGCAGATGGAAGCCTCCATGTCGATGGGGATGACCTACCCGCAGGCGCTGAAGCGAATCATTCTTCCGCAAAGCCTCCGGATTGCCATCCCGACACTGTCGAACTCATTTATTGTTTTGATCAAAGATACTTCATTGGTTTCGGTCATCACAGTTACGGAACTTTTGCAGATGTCCAGCCTGATCATTGCCAAAACCTTTGAGCCATTGACCATTTATTTAGTGGCAGCTGCGATTTACTGGATATTGATTTCATTTTTCACAAAGCTGCTGGATCGATTGGAAATACAGTCATCCAAGTACTTGCTTAGATAAAGAAAAGCTCCATTCGGCGGGGGTTTTTCCTATGCCGCCGTTAGGAGTGAATGCCGGATAAAAGGAGTTTGATAGCTATATGATAAAAGTCACTGGACTGGTAAAAAACTTTGGTGTGAATGAAGTTCTGAAAGGGATCGACTTGACCATCGATAAAAGCGAAGTGGTTGTCATCATGGGACCAAGCGGCTCAGGGAAATCAACTTTACTGCGCTGCCTCAACTTTTTGGAAGAGCCGACAGAGGGGATTATTCAAGTTGGTGAATATGAAGTGAAAGCCGGAGGGAAAATCGATCGGCACCGGAAAAAAGTGATTAGGGAACTACGCAAAAGAACAGGATTCGTTTTCCAATCCTTTAATCTATTCCCCCATAAAACAGCAATTGAAAATGTCATGGAAGGGCCGATTGCCATTCATGGCAAAAATCCTGAACAAGCCAAGGCGATTGCATTGGATTTGCTTGCTAAAGTAGGGTTGGGAGATCGGGCTGACCACTATCCGGCACAGTTATCCGGGGGCCAGCAGCAGCGGGTGGCAATTGCCCGTTCCCTCGCATTGGATCCTTTGGTGATGCTGTTTGATGAACCGACTTCAGCACTTGATCCGGAGCTGGTCCGGGAAGTGTTGCTGGTCATCAAGAGCTTGGCGGAAGAGGGGATGACGATGGTCATCGTGACGCATGAAATGAATTTTGCAAAAGACGTTGCTGACCGTGTAGTGTTTATGGATGAAGGGCTGATCGTGGAGCAAGGCACTTCGCAACAAATATTTGATGACCCAAAAGAAGAGCGGACAAAGCAATTCCTATCGAAAGTGGAAGCGATTGTCGCAGATTAAAGCAGGCCGGCCAGGTAAATGGCCGGTTTTTTTGTTATGCTGAAAGAAAAAAGGGGCAGGGCCATGGAGACAGAGAACATACGCATCTACGATGAGAAGGGAAATCCAGAAGGCATAGCTGCCCGGCAGGCGGTCCACGAAAAGGGCTATTGGCACGAAACCTTCCATTGCTGGTTAGCTGGCCGCCAAGGCGATAGAGAGGTCATTTATCTTCAGCTGCGCAGTAAAGACAAAAAGGATTTTCCAGGGCTTTTCGATATTACGGCAGCAGGCCATCTGCTGGCAGATGAAACAGTTGAAGACGGCATCCGGGAAGTGCGGGAAGAGCTTGGGATTTCGGTGAATTTTGACGAGCTGACCCCTCTCGGTATGGTAAAGGATCAGATGGCTTTATCGGGCTTTATCGATAATGAGCGCTGCCATTGCTTCTTATACAACGAGCTGGAGAACATTGACCTTAGGTTTGAGTTGCAGGCCGAGGAAGTGTCCGGCATGGCAAAGTTGGACTTTGGAGCATTTGCAGCTTTGGTGCTGGGAGAACGAGAACAGGTTGCTGTTAAAGGTTTTGAGATAGCACCGGATGGCCGCAAGCAGACTTTTAAAAAGGACATCAGTTTAAAAGACCTGGTGCCGCATAGTGCCGTTTATTTAGAGAGGATCATTGAGTTGATTGGCCGGGAGTTAACAAGGTGATTTCCTTATTCCTAATTAAAACAACCAGTCAAAAAACCAGCAATGCCAACTGGGCATTGCTGGTTTTTTGACTGTGGACCAGGAACTTCAACAAAATGTGCTGCTTACCTCAAATGAATTCACTCACTTTGACAATGTCGATTCCGGCTTCTTCCAAAGATTTTGAAATTTGGATGGCAAAATCCAGTGCATGGACACCGTCCCCATGAATGCAGATGGTATCCGCCTTCAGCTCCGTATCGGTATCTTCGACAGTGGTGACCTTATTTTCTTTCACCATGCGAATGACCTGATCGATAGCAATCCGGGGATCGGTGATCAATGCATTGCTTTGGGTTCTTGGCGTCAACGATCCATCCCTTTGATAGGTCCGGTCAGAAAACACTTCACTGGCTGTCCGCAAGCCGATTTTCTCGCCGGCTTTGATGATTTCACTGCCAGACAGTCCGAACAGGACCAGCTCCGGGTCGATTTTGTAGACAGCTTCCGCAATGGCTTCTGACAGCTCTGTGCTATTTACTGCCATATTATATAAGGCACCGTGCGCTTTGACATGCTGCAACTGGCCGCCTTCGGCTTTGACAAAGCCGGACAAGGCGCCAATTTGGTAGACGGTCAAATCATAGGCTTCCTGAGGCGACAAGGCGATGTTCCGGCGGCCAAAGCCAACCAGGTCCTGCAATCCCGGATGCGCGCCGATTGCAACATTCTTCTTTAGGGCCAGCTGAACTGTTTTTCGCATGGTCGCCGGATCGCCGGCGTGGAAGCCGCAGGCGATATTCGCTGATGTTATGTAATCGAGTATTTCTTCATCATTCCCCATCTGGTAGGTCCCGAAGCTTTCTCCCATATCGCAATTCAAATCCACTTTATTGATCATATCCATTCCTCCCACTTTAATTGGATGGCCGCTCCTATTTCCCTAATTGACTGCTCCTGCCCGATCAACCGCTGTTGGGCATCTGCCAGGGAAATCTCCTTGAACCGCAGTTGCTGGCCTGGCTTTAATTGGCTGATGAGCGGCAAATCGACAGAAGCGACCTGGCCGATTTTCGGATAGCCGCCTGTCGTTTGGCGGTCTGCCAGCAAGACAATCGGGTTGCCGTCTGCCGGTACCTGGACAGAGCCGAAAGCCACCGCTTCCGAAATCAATTCAGCAGGGGTTTCCAGTGCCAGGTGAGGGCCTTCCAGCCGGTATCCCATGCGGTCGGAATTGGATGAAACGGCAAAAGCCTCCTGAAAGATCCGCATTTTGCTGGCTTCGTCGAATAAATCGAATTGCCGTCCTGGCATCATTCGGATCACCGGTTCTTCAAAATAGCGGACAGGCGGCAGGAGCCAATCAAATTCATTTCCGTAGTTGTGGTGTAATGCTTTTTGCTGCGGAAGTGTTGTTTGGCCAACCGGAAGTTCATCGCCTTTTTCTAGAGCGCGTCCCTGAAAACCGCCGATTCCAGCGCGCAGGTAGGTGGATCGGCTGCCCATCACTACAGGCACATCGATGCCCCCGGCAATTGCCAAATAACTGCGCGCACCTGCGTGAGGCTCACCAAACGTCAGGGTGCTGCCTTTGGCGACAGTAAGCATCCGCCACATTTTCACTTTGGTTCCATCTACTTTAGGATCCAAGTCTCCACCGCATAAAGCGATGATCGCATCTTCAGTGAATTCGATCACCGGCCCCAGCAAGGTGATTTCAAGCGTGGCAGCCTGTTCTTTATTGCCGACCAATAAATTGGCCAGCCGGTGTGCAATAGGATCCATAGCGCCGCTGGCAATGACGCCATATTTCTGGAAGCCGGTCCGACCCAGATCTTGTACAGTCGTCTGCAAGCCGCTTTTACGGATTTTCAGCATTTGGATCTTCCTCCCATGCATGGTAGTCTTCCGCTGAAATTTCCCGGAAACTGACCTTGTCTCCTGCCCGGAGCAGGCTGGGGATTCTATTTTCAGGCCTGAACAGGCGAAGCGGCGTCCTGCCGATCAATTGCCAGCCGCCCGGAGTTTCGATTGGATAGACGCCGGTCTGCATACCGGCAATGCCTACTGTCCGTTCGGGGATGCGCAGGCGTGGTGAACCATGTCTTGGAGCTGCAATTTTCTCGGACATTCCTCTCAGAAAGGGAAAGCCCGGCGCAAAGCCGATCATGTTGACCGAATAATTGCCAGCCGTATGGATAGCGATGACTTCACGCACAGTCAGTCCATTATGCTGCGCCACAAATTCCAGATCAGGACCGAATTCGCCGCCATAACAGACGGGAATTTCAACGGTTTTGGATTCAACAACAAGCTCTTCACCGAGATGCTCCGAAAGTTCCGCCAGTTCCTTTTGTACGTCGTCGTATGTAGCTGTGCAGGGGTCATAAAAGACAGTTACCGTCGTAAATGAGGGGGTGAATTCAATCATCCATGCCGGCTGCCGGCTTTCGAGCAGAGCCGCTGTTTGTCTGACCAGCTGTTCTGTCTGTTCATTGATTTCATTGCCGAGCTCAATGACAATCGCCCCATCGCCGAGCGGTGAAAAAGAAGGTTTCATCTACTCATCTCCATTTGCAGACTATTCGTGCTTGTTCCATTCAGTATAAAGCTTTTGGGAGAACAGCGAAAGAAGGGAAAAGGGAAGTGTCCGGCCGTTTGAAAGTATCTTGGTTCATTTAGAAAGTATCTCCAATTAACTGGAAGGTTCACAGCTATTCCGTCATAAAAAAGAAGCCGCTCAATCGGGAGCGGCTTCTTTGGGGTTATTCTTCGATATCAATTTTTTCTGTCACGTCAGCCCCATTAAAGAATTCTGCTGAAATTTCGGCAATCGTGCCGTCTTCCAGCATTTCTTCGATTACACTGTCAACATTCTCGGCAAGCTCCGTATTGTCCTTGTTCATGACAACGCCAACCTCAGAAGGGCTGTACTTCAGGTTCGGATGGATCGTGATGTCCAGTTCCGGAAATGCCGCAATCGCTAAGGTCTGCAGGTAGTAATCGTTCAAGATGACATCCGTGCGGCCGATGGCGACATCACGCAGGTAAGTTTCATTGGTGGCATTGTCGTAGACCACTTCTTCTGCACCATACTCACGGGCGGTCTCCATGTAGACGGAAGTCGAGGCGCCAGCCGCTTTTTTGCCTTCCAGATCTTCCAATGTCTCGATGCCGGACAAGTCATCTGAACGGACGATTGCCGTTCCGTAGGAATACTTGAACGGTGTAGAGAAGATGAAATTGTCCTGGCGATCTTCCGTTATTTCAATATCGTTGGCCGCAATGTCCACCTGGCCTGTTTGGACTGAGGTCAGCATCTCGTCAAATCCAAGCTCTGTAAATTCAACGTCCAATTCAAGGCGTTCCCCAATAGCGCGGACCACTTCCACTTCAAAGCCGGTCAATTCGTCCGACCCTTCCTCGCGGTAGGAAGTCGGGAACAAGGTACCTGACGTCGCAACAGTCAGGCTGCCTTGTTCCTGAATTTCATCCCAAGCGGTTGTTGTTTCTTCCGGAGCTGTATCTTCATTGTTTCCACAGGCGCCTAAGAGCAATAAAGTCACAAGGCCGGCAAGTGCGGTTGCATTTTTTCGGGAAAATAATGGTTTCAATGAGTCTTCCTCCTCTACTATGATTGCACCTAAAACATAGCATTATCAGAGAGTGGGAGCAACGGTTTAATTTGCGGATGGATAAATCAGATAATTTAGACTAGGATGTTGACCGGTGTGGCCGAAAGGTGTATTCTGTAGTCGACCACATTGGTCTAAAGAGCGGAAAGAAGGCATGGATATGGAGAAATTTG
Source organism: Planococcus sp. BI3 (assembly GCF_056680115.1). Taxonomy (NCBI): domain Bacteria; kingdom Bacillati; phylum Bacillota; class Bacilli; order Caryophanales; family Caryophanaceae; genus Planococcus; species Planococcus sp. BI3. Next base: position 2,433,183 of record NZ_CM155266.1, on the reverse strand, counting down.
AGAACCTCGATTCTGAAAAGAAGCAGAAAATCCTGGAGTCTGCCTTAATGGAGTTCGCTGAGAATGGCTACGTGAAAGCTTCGACCAACCGCATCGTCAAGCATGCGGGGATTGGAAAAGGGATGCTGTTCTACTACTTTAAAAATAAGAAAGACCTATACGAATACCTCATTGAATACAGCTTGAATTTCGTCATTGATGAATACTTGAGTCAAGTTGATATCAAGGAAGCTGATTTCATTAAACGGCTAAAAGGGGCAGCTGAACTTAAGATGAAAGCACAGCTGGAGAACGAACAAGTCTTTAATTTTATGGGTACGTTCATGCTGACAAAAGACCTGGACCTGCCGCTGCATCTGCAGAAGCGCTATGAGCAATTGCAGCAGCAGGGATATGCGCTGCTGTACGAAGGCATCGATAAAACACTTCTCAGAAAAGACGTGGACGCGGACAAGGCATTCAATTTAATCCGTTGGGGAGTTGATGGCTATCAGCAGGATCTCCTGCAAAGGCTTCAAGGGCAAAAGATGGCCGAACTGGATTTCGAACCGTACTGGGATGAATTTTATGAATACCTCGATATTTTGAAGAAAAGTTTCTATACGAATTGAGGAGGGCTATCCATGACAGTTTTGAGAACGATTGATTTGACGAAGAAGTTTGGAGATTTTGCGGCGCTGGATGGGGTGAACATTGAAGTGGGCGAAGGGGAAATCTGTGGCTTTATCGGCCCGAACGGATCAGGGAAATCAACGACACTGCGTGTTCTTCTCGGTATTTTGAAAGCTACCGAAGGACGAGCTGAAATTTTCGGCAAGGATTCCTGGAAAGATGCCGTGGAAATCCATAATCGGGTAGCTTACGTGCCGGGGGATATCAATCTATGGCCAAACCTCACAGGGGGAGAGGTCATTGACCTGTTCGTCAAATTGCGCGGCGGCAACAATTTGGATCGGCGGCAGGAATTGATCCAGAAATTCGACCTGGATCCAACGAAGAAATGCCGCACCTATTCCAAAGGGAACCGGCAGAAAGTGGCGTTGGTTGCGGCGTTTTCGTCGGATGTGGATTTGTTCGTCCTGGACGAGCCGACTTCTGGACTTGATCCTCTCATGGAACGGGTTTTCCAGGAGTATGCCCTGGAAGCCAAAAAACAAGGCAAGAGCATTCTGCTGTCCAGCCATATCCTATCTGAGGTCGAAAAGCTTTGTGACAAAGTGGCGATTATCCGTGAAGGGAAGATCATTGAAACAGGCACGCTGAAAGAGCTCCGGCATTTGACGGGGACGATCCTGCTGGTCGAAACCAAAGAGCCGATTGCCGGTCTGGAAGAACTCAAAGGAGTCAGTGGCATCCAGCAGAAAGATTCGGCCCAGTCCTTTCAAGTAGATACCAGCGAAGTGGATAATGTCATCCGCTATATCAGCCGCTTTGGCGTAACCCGCATCGAAAGCTCTCCGCCTACTCTGGAAGAGCTGTTCATGCGCCATTACGAAGGAACCGAAAAAGCGGTGGAATCAGGAGTGGGAGGCGAGTCCTAATGACCAGACATCTTTTTGATGGCACCGGAACACTGATCCGCTTCATCTTGCGGCGTGACCGTTTACGCCTTCCAATTTGGCTGGTGTCATTTGCAGCTGTTTCCGCAATCATCGCCTTAGCTTTTGTTGGGCTGTATCAGAACCAAGAAGAACGGCAGGCAATGGCTGAAACGATGCGCAATCCAGCGATGACTGCGATGGTCGGTCCAGGCTATGGCTTGGACAATTATACGGTCGGAGCCATGACTGCCCACGAAATGCTGTTGATGACTGCGGTGGTGGTCGGCTTGATGAGCATTTTGCTGGTGACCCGCCATACACGCACCGATGAAGAGGATGGACGCATCGAAATGGTCCGCTCGTTGCCGGTGGGGCGCTTGTCGAATCTGATGTCGATTTTGCTGGTATTGACCGGCGCCAATATTGTCCTGGCTTTGTTGACTGCTTTCTCCTTAACCGCTTTAGGCATTGAAAGTGTAGATCTGGAAGGGTCTCTTGTGTACGGTGCTGCTTTGGGGGCTACCGGAATGATTTTTACCGGGATTGCGGCTGTCTGTGCACAGCTATCCCCGAATGCCAGAACTGCACTTGGCTTGTCGATTACGGTTTTGCTGCTGGCCTATATGATCCGGGCCATCGGAGATGTAACAAACGAAACCTTGTCTTGGTTTTCTCCGCTGGGCTGGATTCTGCGGTCGGAAGCGTATGTCAATAATTATTGGTGGCCGATTTTGTTGACAGTGGCGGGAGCGATTTTGCTGATGGCCTTGGCTTTATACCTTAGTTCCATCCGCGACTTGGGCTCGGGCTTTCTGCCTACACGGGCAGGAAAAGAAAAAGCCTCCAGATCTCTCCTCAGCCCGTTTGGCCTTGCCTTTCGGCTTCAGCGAACGGGATTGATCGCTTGGTCAGCAGGACTGCTGCTGATTGGGGCTTCGTATGGTTCGGTTCTTGGAGATTTGGAATTGTTTTTTGAAGACATTGACTTGATGCAGCAAATGATTGTTCAGGCAGAAGGCTTTTCGCTGACAGAACAATTTATCCCGGTTCTGATGGCGGTAATGGCGATCCTGGGAACCATTCCTGTATTGCTTGCAGTCCTGAAGTTGAAGACTGAGGAAAAAAATGACCGGCTTGAGCACGTTGTAAGCCGCGGGGTCTCCAGAAACCGGTTGATGGGAAGCTATCTCGCCATGGCCGTTCTGACGGCATTCATCATGCTGTCTTTGGCGGGATTGGGTCTTGGCGTCGTGGGGAACGCCATGATGGAAGACCAGCTTTCGCTGGGTATGTTCTATGGCTCGGCCCTGGCTTATTTGCCTGCCATGCTGGCCATGGTCGGTGTAGCAGCAGTGCTGATTGGCTGGGCTCCGAATTTAACCAATGCAGTGTGGCTGTATATAACCTTTTCCTTTGTTGTGATTTACTTTGGCGGCTTGTTCCAGTTTCCCGAATGGCTGGGGAAACTGACGCCGTATGGCTATGTCTCAGAAATACCAATCGAAGAAATGAATTACCTGAATGCTGCCATACTGAGCATCGTCGCTGTTGTACTGACGGCAATTGGCATGCTTGGATTTAACCGCAGGGATATTGGAAGGTAACAATACCTTGCAGCATAATAAAGAGAACCCTCTTTCCAGTTGCGGAAAGAGGGTTCTTAGACTATAGATAAAGTCTACCCAAAATGAATAGCAGGGTATAACCCCCAACCGGACCGGCCACTTCGCTTTCCGTGGGCTCAGCTTCAGCCTCCTCGTAACTGCGTTCCTGCGGGGTCTTCAGCTTTCGCTGTCCCACAGGAGTCTTCGCAGCCAGCCCGGTTGGGAGCGTATGGCTTCAATCAAAGAGAGAAGCCTACTAGTTGGTTCTAGGAAAAAATAGTTCCAACAAACCTAGCAAACCCTTCACTCAAGGATCCGGAGCGCAAGGCGGCGAAGGGCTGAGATGTGCTCCTGCATCGCTGCGCTAGCTTCGTCGCAAAGACTTGGTCTCGCAGGCTTCGACCAATACCTTTCCTGCGGAAGAACGGAGTGATGAGACCCGGCAGGAGCTTGCGACGAGGAGGCTCAGCGCTTCGTCCGCGGAAAGCGTCCACCTGGAGCGGAGGGCCCGGTGTAATAAGATGAAATGAGTCTTCGTTCTTTAAATGACATAAATATTTTTTTGCCTATAAGCAAAGAACCCTCTTTCCAGTTGCGGAAAGAGGGTTCTTTGCGGTTTACAGAAGCAGCAGCCAAGCAGCTACAGGTCCTAATAAGGCGCCGAACACGGCACTCAAGCTCATCGCAACTGAACTCATCGAAGCTTCCTGCTGTCCGTATTCAAAGGCTTTTGCAGTGCCCATGCCGTGTGCTGAAGTGCCAAGGCCGATGCCGCGGCCAATCGCTGAATCAATATGCAGCCAGTTTAGGATGGCAGGACCGATGATATAGCCGGTAAATCCCGCGACCATAACAAAAACTGCTGCCAGCGAAGGAATCCCGCCGAGATTGCCGGCAACCTGCATGGCAACCGGTGTCGTCAGCGATTTCGGCAATACTGTCAGGATCAGCTCTTCTGAAAAACGGAACAGCTGCGTAAACAGAACGCCGCTTGCCATACCGACAACTACGCCTGCCGCAATGCCTGAAACGATGGGCAGCAAGTTATTGAAAAGCAAATCCCTCTGTTTATAGAGAGGAATCGCCAAGGCGACAACTGCAGGCCCCAAAAGTGTGCCAATCCAGCTTCCGCCCATCATATATGTATCGTAAGGGATATTACCCAGCACTAAAATGAGGGCGATGATGGCTGTAGAAGCAAGTACCGGATTCAAAAAAGTCTTTCTATACTTTAGATACAGAGAGTTGGTCAGCAAGTAAATGACAATAGTCATGACCGCAAACAAAGCGGCGAGCAGATTGAATTCCATCGTCAGGATCGCTCCTTTCGTTCAGTGCTTGCCTTAGCGGCATATTGGCTGACCCAGCCCGAGGCAGCCATGGTAAGGAATGTGCTGGCCATCACAATCGGAATCAGCAGCATGCCTTTTCCTGAAAACAGCTCTCCGTATTCGACAACGCCAACAGTAGCGGGAATAAAGTAAAGGGATAGAAAGGCCAATAGGAAATGCGCGCCAGAATCTATCCACTTGAGTGGGTAGATCTTCAACATAAGTGCAGCGAACAATAAAAGGAAGCCGATGATGCTGCCTGGCAACGGAATATTGAAAAAGGACTGCAATTCTTCACCTAACAGATAAAAGCCGGTAATGGCGAGAAGCTGAAGAATGATGTAAATGATTTTCAAAGAGAACGCCACCTTCCGGTTAGTTGTGAGATAAAGTTTGTGTTCCTTCCATAATAAGTTATTTTACAGCATTCTATTTGAAAAGCGAGAGCAGATTCCATACTTCTCCAATTATTCAGGAAACTCAAATGAAAAAGCTTGTACTGCATTTTTAATGGATAATGGCATGCGCTTGTATATTCCGCTATTGTTTGAAAAGCTTCTGAAACCTGTATAGGGACGACTGCCACTATTCGGTTTTTTATGCACACATGAGCATATAAACTATATTAAGAAAATAAGGGTGGAATTCTGATTCTCAAAATAGACAGAATTTAAGAAAATATTAGCTTATAAAGCTTGCATTTTAAACGATTTGTTGTATTATTATTTTATGCAATATATCGCATACATTTTATTAAGTGAAAATGTATTATTTCAAAATTATGGATAAGACGCTTCAAGTCACGGGATTTAACTTTAGGAGGAAATGGAAATGGAAATGGATAGTAAGTTGTCATTTAAATCATATGCAGTAGTAGGGATGATGTTGTTTGCGCTGTTCTTTGGAGCAGGAAACTTAATCTTCCCCGCCCAGCTCGGGCAATACGCAGGAACGAATGTCTGGATAGCGATATTCGGGTTTTTGATTACAGGCGTCGGGTTGCCTTTGCTCGGAATATTGGCGATCGGTTATTCGAAAAGCAACGATTTGCAGGATTTATCGAGCCGTGTCCACCCGGTGTACGGACTGGTCTTTACAGCAATGCTCTATTTAACAATCGGGCCCTTCTTCGCTTTGCCGAGAACCGGCGCGGTTTCATATGAAGTGGGAATTGCTCCGTTTGTTGGAACTGGAAATGCCACAATCGGTTTGCTTGTATTCTCGCTTATCTTTTTTGCCGTATCATTAATCGTCTCGCTGAATCCATCACGGATGGTCGACAGCATCGGCAAGGTCCTTTCACCGGCAATTCTTGTTACCTTGGGAGCGTTATTGGTTACAGCTTTTGTCAATCCGATGGGCAAGCAGGAAGCACCACAGCCGGCTTATGCAAACGATGCATTCTTTACCGGCTTCACGGAAGGCTATAACACGATGGATGCACTTGCTTCACTGGTTTTCGGAATTATCGTCATTTCCGCTGTCCGTAAATTGGGCGTGAATTCACCTAAAGGCGTCTTAAGTGCCACTTTGAAGAGTGGAGTAGTGGCTGCGATTATTTTGGCTGTGGTCTACACGGGAATTGCTTTGCTTGGTTCAACGAGCACAGGAACTTTGGGTCTTTTGGAAACAGGCGGACCTGTCCTAAGCGGCGCTTCAGGTTATTACTTCGGAACGTTCGGCGCTACTTTATTGGCAGTCATCATCATTTTGGCATGTTTGACAACGGCCATCGGCTTAACGGTAGCCAATGCTGAATTTTTCCATAAACTGACGCCGAAAATCAGCTACAAGACTTATGTGGTCATTTTCTCTGTCTTTTCATTGGTGGTCACCAATGCAGGGCTTTCGAATATCATTACCTATTCGATTCCGGTACTGATGTTCCTTTATCCGCTCGCGATTGTATTGATCATTTTGGCTTTCTTATCGCCATTGTTCAAACATGCTCAGTTGGTCTACGTATCAACGATCGTTGTGACGTTCTTCATCAGCATCATCGATGGATTGAAGACCCTGACTTCTTCACTGGGCGTTGCTAATCCGGCTTGGCTGCAAGCAATCGTCGATTTTTACGCAGCTTTCTTGCCGCTGTACAATAACGGTCTTGGATGGCTCTTGCCTGCATTGATCGTCATTGCCATTACAACGGTCATTGCGCGCAGTAAAAAGCATGAAAAGGTTCAGACGGCTCAACACAACGCTTGATTTCAGGTAAGGCAGGCTGGTCCGGAAAATCGGGTCAGCTTAAAAATAAAAAAAGCTGCATCAAAAGCAACCTCGCTTTTGATGCAGCTTTTTCAATTGATCTCATCGGTTCATACTACCGTAAGCTCTTCTACCGTGCGTATCCAATTGGATTTCATGATCTGCGTCACTTTTTCTGAATCTTTTTCCTTTAAAGTTTGGATGATCTGGACATGTTCGTCGTATGAGCTTTTGGTCAACATGAGTGAATGGTGAAAAAATTGTCTTCTGACATGGGATTGCAGGCTGCCGAGCATTGTATGGATATAAGGATTATTTGCGGCATCAACGATGATCTGGTGAAATTCCTGATCAATTTTCAAGGCCGAAAAACCATCCTGACTATCAATTGCTTTAAGGAACCGCTCGTTGGTTTCATGCATTAAGCTGAAAATCTCATCATTGAGGTTAGGGATGGCCAGCTCTGCTGAAAGTGCCTGCAGAACAGCAAGAGGCGGCAGCAGATCCTTAAGGTCATCTTTCTTTACATTCGTGACGCGAGTGGCTTTTCCAGGAAACATCTCTACAAATCCCTGGACCTCCAATAATTGAAGCGCTTCGCGAATAGGGGTTCTGCTTAAGCTCAAGGCTTGTGCCAGTTCCGTATCGACTAATTTTTCTTCAGGCTGCAGGGTCCCATCAATAATCCACTGCTGCAATTGAATATAGGCACTTTCTTTTGCTGAGACACGAATGGGCTTCGAATGATCGACTGGAATAGGCATTGCAAACTCTCCTTTTCAACTGCATGATTTATAAAGCTTTGAGAAACAATAGAGTTAAAAAGCTCCCACTGATTGACGGTTCTATTTGTCCCATTATACACCAATTCAGACTATCGATAAAATATTTTATGCAATATATCAGCAAATGGCGTCAAGACAACCGTTTGCTGGATATCAAATAGGGAATAAGAAAAATAACAGCAGATTTTACAGCAGGTGAGGAGGAATGGAAATGCTGTCATTTATTCCGAGTCAGGATTCGCAGACCATTGCTTTTGAAGTTAGTGGAAAGGCGACAAAAGAAGACTTGCAAAAGCTGGAACAGGCAATCGAAGAACAATTTTCGAAAGATCAGCCGTTTAATGCCTATGCCATTATGGAACAGGCGGAGTTGCCGACGCCTAAAGCGCTTTTGGAAGAAGCCAAAATCGATATGAAGCGTTGGAGCCAATACAATAAGCTGGCTGTCATCAGTGAAAAGAACTGGCTTGCAACGGTTACCAATCTCAGTGATTTTCTTCCCGGCATCAAAGCCAAGCATTTTCACATGGATGAGACGGAGCAGGCATGGAATTGGATAAAAGAGTGAGCAGTTTCGATGACGAAACAGAGGAGGGGACTTATGCTGTCATTTGTGCCAAGTAAAGACATGGAAACCATCGCGATTGAATTTGAAGGAACAGCGACACGCGAAGATGCGTTAAAAATTGATAAGATTATCCAGGACAAATTCGCAGATAAAGGTAAGTTCAATATCTATGCAATTATAAACGAAGTGGAAGACTCCGCTTTTAGTGGTTTTGGAGAAAGCATGCAGGTGAATATGGATGCCTGGAATCAATTCCATAAATTTGCAGTAATCAGCTCCGTTCCATTGGCTGGCCAATTGGCGGAAATGGAAAGCCTGCTGCCGAAACTTGAAGTCAGGCATTTTCAGCTGGATGAAATGAATCGAGCCTGGGAATGGATCCAGGAATAAAAATTTTAAAAAAGCGTTTCGCATGGCTCCATGCGAAACGCTTTTTTGCAGCTAAGAGGCTTATTCCTCCACTTTGACTAAATCTGCCTTAACGATATGGAAGATACTCAAGATAATGGTTCTTCCTTCTGCATCTTCCACAGGAAAAAGGCTGACCGCAACGCCAGAAAAATGGTCTTCCAGAGGCCCCTCAATGCGGATGTTCTCCAGTGATTCCCCGGTCGTCAACAAGATATTATAGACATGGAACTTCTGCTTCATGGCGATTCCTCCTATGGGCAGTCTTGGAAAATTCACATGGCCAGGGTGGGAATAAAGTCAGCTATCGTATACACTAATTATAAAGCAAAATGGTGTTTTACAGATAGGATGAGAAACGATGAAATCGGAAATTTCAATTAAAATAACAGATAAATTCAAGGCGGAATACGCTAAAGGCTATCCTTTGATCACCAAAGAGGCGCTGGAGAATCCAGAGCTTCTGAAAACCGAGGGAAGCATCCTGAAGCTGACTGATAAACAAGGACGCTTTCTGGCAAAAGGCTATTATGGCCAGCAAAATAAAGGCTTTGGCTGGATTCTGACGCGTGATGAAAATGAAGCCGTCGATCAAGCGTTTATTGAACGCAAGCTGGCAACAGCGATTGCCCATAGAAAATCGTTTTTCAACAACCCGGAGACGACAGCTTTCCGTGTCTTTAATGGCGAAGGCGATGGGTTCGGAGGGTTGATCATCGATTATTACAATGGCTTCTATTTGCTCAGCTGGTATAGCGAAGGAGTATATACCTTTAAGGACCAGGTAATCGCAGCGCTTCAGAACGTTGCGGAATGCAAAGGGATTTACCAGAAAAAACGCTTTGATACGAAAGGCCAATACATTGAAGAAGATGATTTCGTTACAGGCGAGCGCGGAGAATTTCCGTTGATCGTCAAAGAAAATGGTGTGAATTTTGCAGTTTACTTGAACGACGGGGCGATGACGGGAATCTTCCTCGATCAGCGGGATGTCCGGAATGCCATCAAACAGAAATACGCCAAAGGAAAAACCGTGCTGAATACCTTCTCCTATACAGGTGCGTTTTCAGTAGCAGCAGCCATTGGTGGAGCGGTCAAGACGACGAGTGTTGATTTGGCGAAAAGAAGTTCCAGCAAGACGATCGAGCAATTCAGCGTCAATGGCATCGATTTCGAAAACCAGGACATCCTGGTCATGGACGTCTTCAATTATTTTAAATACGCCAAACGGAAAGAACTGAAGTTCGACGTGGTCATTTTGGATCCGCCCAGCTTTGCGCGTTCAAAAAAATACACGTTCAGCACTTCCAAGGACTACACGAATCTGATGAAAGAAGCGATTGCCATCACGGAAAAAAATGGCGTCATCGTCGCTTCAACCAACAGTGCCTCTTTTGGGATGAAAAAGTTTAAAGGGTTTATCGATAAAGCTTTTAAAGAACTTGGCGGAAAATACAGCATTGTTGAGGAATTCACCTTGCCGAGCGATTTCCGTGTTCAAAAGGAATTTAAAGAAGGCGATTACCTGAAGGTGCTTTTCGTGAAACTGGGTTAAAATGTTACTCTACAACTAGAATCTAGAGCAAACAAATGGAGGCTCCCAAAAGAGCAGCTCCCTAAGCGATTTGCAAAAATGAATTCTTTATTTTGATATGTATAGATTCAAATTTGTGTCGGAATTTTGTGTGCCGCTCCAAAATGCTGCCGCTTTTCCCCGCGAATCCCTGTACAGCATTCTGCTCTGATTCTATAATAGAAGCAGATTGTGGGGGATAAGTTGATGTTTAAAAATGCGTTGGGAACATTTCGTTTCATGGGGTTGCTTGAAGGCAGTTCGTTATTGATCCTGCTGTTTATTGCCATGCCATTAAAATACTTTTTCGGATTTCCGGAAGCGGTCAGCGTGATCGGACCGATTCACGGAGCCTTGTTCAGTCTCTACATCTTAATGACCATCTATATGACATTCATCGTCAGATGGCCGTTCCGTTTTTCCGTCGGCGCTGTGGCTTCGGCATTCCTGCCGTTCGGCAATTTCGTTCTGGACAAGCGGCTTGAGAATTGGCAGCAGCTGAAAACTTCTGTTGCATAAATGCGTCGAAATTGATAAACCAGACACCTGCAGATTTCTCTGCAGGTGTTTTTATTTAGGGTTATCGAAAGGTGCCGAACTCCTCTATAATGGAACTATTGTAATTTACAGATTTGTATTGGGGGTAACACCATGGCGAAAGCGATAAGTTCTTCTTCTTTAGCCGGAAATCCAGTTTATCCGGTAATGTTTGCGATTGGCGGCTGCCATTTGCTGAATGATTCATTGCAGGCTGTGATCCCGGCGATGTTTCCGATACTTGAAGCAGATCTCGGCTTGACGTTTACTCAACTGGGGTTGATCGCTTTTGTGCTGAATATCGTGGCGTCTGTGCTGCAGCCGGTTGTGGGATTCATCAGTGATAAAAAACCGATGCCATTCGCTCTGCCGCTCGGCATGACGAGTTCGTTTTTCGGTATCGCCGGCTTGGCCTTTGCCCCGGAATATTGGATGATTCTCGTTTCTGTTATTTTCCTCGGCCTTGGTTCCGCTGTGTTCCATCCGGAAGGCTCGCGTGTTTCCTATATGGCAGCCGGATCCAAGCGGGGGTTGTCCCAATCGATTTACCAGGTAGGGGGAAACTCCGGACAGGCGCTTGCTCCGCTGATCAGTGCTTTCATCCTCGTGCCGCTCGGCCAGATAGGCGCTGCTTTGTTCTTGTTTGTCGCTGCACTCGGTATTTTTATCCTGACGAAAATCTCCTTCTGGTACAAACAGCAGCTGGAGCAGGAAAAGCTTCAGAAAGTGAAGAAAATATTATTGTCTTCTTTGCCGGAAATGACCAAAAAACAAGTAGGCATCGCTTTGGCGCTCTTGATGGTGATTATTTTTGCCCGTTCTTTCTACGTCACCAATATGACGAGTTTTTATATTTTCCACTTGATTGAATCTTATGGCCTGACGATTCAGCAGGGACAGCTGTATGTGTTCCTATTTCTTGGCGTCGGAGCTGCCGGTACCTTCTTCGGAGGGCCTATGGCGGACAAAATCGGACGGAAAAACGTGATTCTTCTTTCCATCATCGTCCCGATTCCGCTTGCCGCATTATTGCCCTATCTGCCGCTTTACGCAGTGTTGATTTTCCTGGCATTGATCGGATTTTTCATTATGCTGAGCTTTTCCGTTACAGTCGTTTATGCCCAGGAACTCGTCCCCAGCAAAATCGGGACGATGGCTGGTTTGACTGTCGGCTTGGCTTTTGGCATGGGAGCCATTGGTGCTGTTGTCATCGGTATTTTAATGGATGCCATCGGTGTCTACGAAACGATGGTTGTGGTATCCTTCCTGCCGATCATCGGCATGGTCGGCCTATGGCTTCCGCGTGACCGGAAAATAGTCGCTGCTTCTTAAAGAAGTGCAGCCGTTAGAATGAGTTAAATGAGTAAAGGGGAATGCTGTATGAGGATAAATTTGCCGGAAGTGCCAACCGAAATAACAACGGAGCGTTTGCTGCTGCGGATGCCGATGCCCGGAGACGGAAAGACAGTGAATGCAGCGATTCAGGCTTCACTCCATGACTTAAAGCCGTGGCTCGGATTTGCGCAGGAAGAGCCGTCTCCAGAGGACACGGAAATCAATCAACTGGAGTCGCATTTGAGTTTCCTGAAACGGGAATCCCTTCGGTACCTGGTTTTTGATAAAGAGACAGGAAGCTTTATCGGCTCTACTGGATTCCACGCTATTGAATGGGATGTGCCGAAGATGGAAATCGGCTATTGGCTGGATTCCAGAGCGACCGGAAAAGGGTATATGGCTGAGGCCGTTTCGGCATTGGTTGCTCTGGCTTTCACGACACTGAAATGCAATCGCCTCCAAATTCAATGCGACGCTGAAAACCTCAAAAGCCGTGCGATTCCCGAAAAGCTTGGTTTTGTGCTGGAAGGTACACTGAAGAATGACGAACGCTCAGTAGACGGCAAGCGCTTGACGGATACATGCATTTACGCAAAATTCGCTTGATGCGACTCAAAGAACAGGGGCTTTTATTATGAAGAAGCAAGATAAAGATGCGGGGCTGAAGCCGTTCATTTCGCTGTTATTGACGCTGAAGATTCCGAAGCTCGCACTTGCTGTCGGCTTGCTTACGAGTTTGATCACGACGCTCGTCGGGCTGGTGGTCCCGCTGCTGACGAAAAATCTGGTCGATGGGTTTTCACTCGACTCGTTAAGTGTTCCGTTGATTGCTGGAATCGGTGCTGCTTTTATCGTGCAGGCCATCATCAACGGGGTTTCGATTTACTTGCTGAGTATGGTGGGACAGCGGGTAGTCGCGGGCTTACGGGAACGGATGTGGGCTCAGTTGATCCGTTTGCGTGTCAGCTATTTCGATCAGCATTCCAGCGGTGAAACGGTGAGCCGGGTCGTCAATGATACAGGCATCGTCCGGAACCTGATCACGGACCATTTTCCTTCCTTTGTTACAGGAATCATTTCCATTATCGGGGCAGTGATCATTTTGGTCATTCTGGACTGGAAGATGACTTTGGTCATGATGCTCGCAGTCCCGCTGACGATTGCAGTGATGATCCCGTTAGGCCGCCAGATGGCCAAAATTTCCCGCAACCTTCAGGACGAGACTGCGCATTTTACGGGCCATGTCCAGCAGACCTTAGGTGAAATCCGTTTGATGAAATCTTCGACAGCTGAAGATGTTGAAGAAGAACGTGGGAAACAGGGCATCCAGAAATTATTTTCCCTGGGCATGAAAGAAGCAAAAATTTATGCCTTGATTGCTCCGCTGATGTACCTGGTCGTTATGGTGGTTATCGTATCAATTATCGGCTATGGCGGAATCCGTGTAGCGAACGGGGAAATGTCTACAGGATCACTGGTCGCTTTTCTCCTGTATTTATTCCAAATCATTGTTCCGATGGCGACCTTTGCCCGGTTTTTCACAGAACTTCAAAAAGCCAAAGGCGCTACAGAACGCATCATTGGCATTTTGGAACTGCCTTTGGAAGAACAGCAGCCGAAGCCGGATATGGAGATTTCGGGTAAAGTGCTGCAGATCAATGGACTGAGCTTCGCCTATGAAAAAGGGGAGAAGGTGCTTGAAGAGGTCTCCTTTGTCGCACAGCCAGGAGAAATGATTGCATTTGCGGGGCCGAGCGGCGGCGGAAAAACAACTGTTTTCGGCTTGATTGAGCGATTTTATGAGCCGTCATCAGGTGAAATCTCAATTGGAAATATCCCAATCAATGAAATTTCAATCGCTTCCTGGCGTGATCAGATCGGCTATGTGTCACAGGACAGCGCCATGATGGGCGGCACTATCCGTGAAAATCTGACTTACGGTCTGCCGGATTCGGGAACGATTACAACTGACGAGCTTTGGCGTGTGGCGCGAATGGCTTATGCGGAGGAATTTATCCGTGGATTTGCCGATGGATTGGATACGGAAGTCGGAGAGCGCGGCGTCAAATTATCGGGGGGCCAGCGCCAGCGGATCGCTATTGCCAGAGCTTTTCTGCGCGATCCAAAAATCCTGATGATGGACGAAGCGACTGCCAGCCTGGACAGCCAATCAGAAGGCATTGTTCAGCAGGCGTTAAGCCGCTTGATGGAAGGGCGGACCACTTTGGTGATCGCCCATCGATTGTCGACGATTGTGGATGCGGACAAAATCGTCTTTATTGAAAAAGGGTGTGTCACTGGGATCGGCACGCACCGGGAACTGACAGTTTCCCACTCTCTTTACCGCGAATTTGCTGAACAGCAATTAACGTGACCAGACCGCTTGACCTTGACGCAACGTCAAGGTATATGGTGGAGGTATCAGGAGGTGGAGATATGGAATATACCGTTCAAAAACTGGGGAACTTGGCTGGCATCAGTACAAGGACCCTGCGCTATTACGATGAAATCGGGCTCTTGAAGCCGGCAAGAAAGAGTTCTTCGGGGTATCGGATCTACGGCCAGCAGGAAGTGGACAAGCTGCAGCAAATCCTCTTCTATCGCGAACTTGGCCTGGATTTGGAACAAATAAAAAACATCGTCAACGATCCCGGTTTCAACGGTTCCCAGGCTTTAGAAGAGCATCGGGAAAAACTTCTCGCCAAACGGCTGCTATTGGACCTCTTGATAAGCAATGTGGAAAAAACCATTTCTGCAAAAGAAGGGGAGAGCATCATGGCTGATAAAGAGAAATTCCAGGGCTTCAAGCAAAAACTGGTGGATGACAACGAATGGCAGCACGGAGATGAAATACGCGGCAAATACGGCGACGAGTTGGTGGATCAATCCAACGCCAAAATGCTGAACATGAGCGAAGAGAAATACCAGGAATTTAAACGTTTGGAACAGCAGGTGTTGGACCGTTTGGCAGAGGCCGTCAAAACAGGCGATGCCACTAGCAAAGCGGCGCAGCAAACGGCTGATCTGCATCGCCAGTGGCTGGGCTTTACCTGGCCGACTTACAGCAAGGACGCGCATATGGGGCTTGCGGAGATGTATGTGGCCGACGAGCGGTTTAGTGCATATTATGACAAAGTAGAGCTGGGAGCTGCACAATTCCTGCGGGACGCGATTGAGGTTTATACAGCACAGGACTAATTTTAAATGCGGACAACTCGAAAACGGGTTGTCCGCATTTTTATGCCTGGATTTATTGTGGGTGAAGAAGGTGACGGCTTTAGATTTCAATGAACGTGCATAAATTTTTTTGAACGTGCATAAAATTTCTTAAGCGTGCATAAGTTCTGCTGAACGTGCGTAAACCCAAATAAGCGTGCGTAAACTTTCCGGAACGTGCATAAAGCTTAAATCAGCCACAGAAATAGACTGTTATTTGAATCAAGATGAACTTGTTGCGGCAAGAAGTCTCGTTTTTAGCTTAGGCATTTTCACTTTTCGCGTTGTCCAGTTCCATCGGCCAACTCCTCGGGATGTAAGCCACTCTGGCTATGCGGCTGAAAACATGCCGCTTCGCCAGAGCGTCTTACCCCTTTCGGAGCTGAACGGCCGCCTCCACTTTTCGTGTTGTCCAGTGGCAAGTGCCTAGCTCTTCGGGTCATAAGCCAACCCGACTGCGTGGCAAAGAACGCCACTCTGCCGGTCTGTCTTATGCCTGTCAGAGCTGAACAGGCACTTTCACTTTTCGTGTTTACAAATCTTTAACAATTGTTTACGCCCTTGATATAGCAAATTTCTATCAACTTGGTATACTGAAACCAATTAAAGCAGCTGCCAACGATTCGTTTTAATCGAAAAGGAGAGGTTTGCATGTACGGGAAGAACAAGAAGGCGCCGATTGTAAAAGTCATGTCGTTTAATATTGCTCATGGTTTAGGGATGGATGGAATAGTTGATTTGGAGAAGACGGCTGAAGTCATTGAGGATTCCTGTGCTTCCATCATCGCTCTGCAAGAGGTCGATCGCTATTTTTCGGATCGTAGTTCGTTTGTTGACCAAGTAGAGTGGCTGAGTGAAAGACTTGGCATGTACGCTGCTTATGGAGCCAATATGAATTTTGCGCCTGAAGATTCGGAACGGCCGAATCGCCAATATGGCAATATGATTTTAAGCAAGTACCCGATCAAGTATGTAGAAAATCATTTATTGACACAGGTTTATTGCCCTTTCGGCAATAACGAACAGCGTGGCATCTTGGAAGCGGTCATTGAAGTGGATGGCAGTTATTTGAGCGTATTCAATACGCATTTGGCGCTGAAGGATAACGAACTCGCCGTCAGCATTGATGAAATCTTAGCCATTGTAGGGAAAAGCCATTTCCCGCGGATCATTGCAGGAGATTTTAATGCCTCTTCCTCAAATGTTCATATGCAAAAGCTGAGCAGACAGTTTAAAGATGCCTTCCTGAAAATGAAGAGAGGGGATGCCTATACTTATCCTGCTCCTTATGTGAACAAAGAAACGGAAGAAGTTTTTTGGCCGGCAACCCGTATCGATTACATCTTTTCTGACAGTGAGGTGGAAGTCGTTCAGACAGCCGTTATTGAGACAGCGGTTTCCGATCATTTGCCGATTGTGGCGGATATGGTACTTGCTGATGTTAAAGTGGGCAGTAAAGAGCGCGTACAGAAAGCACGCGCCAAGGTTTAAGCAATTGCTCTCATAAATTACTGCAACCGTAAAAACCGGAAGCTCTATTGGAGAGCTTCCGGTTTTTGGTGTCCGTAAATCTGTTTGCCTGACTGCAGTTCACGTCTGCATAATTTGACGAGCAAATAAACAAGGGGCGTATCGGCTGCAGCAACCAGCCATTTAAACAGGTATTGTGTGACAATCATTCCGAGCAATGCGCTGGTTGGCATAGTTCCGTAAAAAGCGATGGTGATGAAAATGCTGGTATCCACCAACTGGCTGGTCATTGTCGAAGCATTATTGCGCAGCCAAAGCTTGGATTCGCCATGCCGCTGTTTCAGCTTATGGAAAATGGTGACATCCAGGTTTTGGCTGATGAAATAAGACACAAGGCTTGCCAACGTCACACGGAAGCCAGCGGAAAAAATGGTTTCAAAAGATTGCTGGTCTGCAAAAAATGGAGCAGCCGGCAAATGGATGGCGAAGAAAATGAATGCCAATGCGCAAAGCTGTGTGACAAATCCGGCTGTAACGGTTTGCCGCGCAGCTTCTTTGCCGTATACTTCCGCAATCGTGTCCGTAATCGGGAAGGTGAAGACGTAGACAATGACAGCGGCCGGCAAAACGGCCCATTCACTGATGCTGAACAGTTTGACCGCTAAAATATTCGATAGGATCAACAAACCGACAAATGCGCCGTTCAAGTAGAGTAACATCTGCTCGGCTCCTTAGCGGTTGGTGATCGTTTCCGGATTCATGTCGTGATTCATCATCCGGTACGATGCCATTTCTTCGTATTTTGTTCCTGGTTTGCCGTGGTTGGTATAAGGGTCGATGGACAGGCCGCCGCGCGGTGTGAATTTCCCCCACACTTCGATATAACGCGGATCCATCAACTTGATCAAATCATTCATGATGATGTTGACGACGTCTTCATGAAAGTCTCCATGATTCCGGAAGCTGAACAGATAAAGCTTCAGCGATTTGCTTTCCACCAATTTTTTATCAGGAATAAAGCTCAGGTAAATGGTGGCGAAATCAGGCTGGCCTGTTTGGGGACAAAGTGATGTGAATTCAGGACAATTAAACTTCACAAAGTAATCGCGGCTGTGCAGATTGTCGATCGGCTCCAGAATCTCCGGATCGTATTCAAATTTATACTTGGTGTTTTGATTGCCGAGCAATGATAAATGATCGAGTGTGTCTTCGTTTCTTCCTGCCATGAAAAACGGCCTCCTTTTAGATGGCCGGCTTGGAAGAGGGCTATAAAAAATGGACAAAAGAAAAAGCCGAATCGCATGTGGATTTGGCTGAGTTTCGACAATCCATAGTTTTTTATAGAGGGTGAAATGCTATGAACCTCTCCCGTTGCCGGGTTATTTACTTTTCCTCATCTATCGTATAAGACTTCCTATTCGTTGTCAATCGACCAATTTTGGTAAACTAACAGCAAGAAGATGGAGGCGAGTACGCGATGGGGCACAATCATGACCACAACCATTTTGAAGCCGCAAGAAGCGGCAATAAAAAAGCATTGGTCCTGGCGCTTATTATCACAGCCGGCATTATGGTGCTGGAATTTTTCGGCGGCCTATTCACCAATAGCCTTGCTTTGATTGCGGACAGTGGCCATATGCTATCAGATACCGTTTCACTGGCGCTCAGCCTGTCAGCAATCTGGTTTGGCGGGAAAGCAGCTTCTGCGAATAAAACCTATGGCTATTTCCGCTTTGAAATCATCACCGCCTTTATCAATGGGGCAACCTTATTTGTCATTGCGGGCTTTATTGTCTACGAAGCTATCGAACGTTTTTATGAGCCGCCAGAAGTACAAGGTGGCTGGATGCTGATGATTGCGGCAATCGGCCTTGCAGCTAATGTGTTAAGTGCCTGGGTGCTGAACCGCAACGCAGACGTCCAAGGCAACCTGAATATGAAAAGTGCTTATATGCATGTGATCAGTGATGCACTGGGCTCTGTTGGCGCCATAGTAGCCGGCTTGCTTATTCTTTTGTTTGACTGGACGCTGGCCGATCCCATCATTTCTGTGGTCGTTGCTTTGTTGATTTTGCGGAGTGCCTGGGGAATTCTCCGAACCAGTCTCCATATTTTGATGGAAGGCACGCCTCACGCGATCGATGCACAGGAAGTGAAGGAGCGGCTTCTTAAGATTGACGGGGTAGTGGATGTCCACGATCTCCACGTTTGGACCATCACGTCCGGACTCGATCTGTTTACATGCCATATGGATGTTACAACAAATGCAGACGAGCAACTGGTTCTTCGAAGCGCGCTGAAACTGGTCCATGACCAATGTGGAATCGAACATGCCACAATACAAATTGAAAAACCGGAAACCATGCACCATTCACTGAAAGTATAAATTCGTATGCCTTGGGGATGTCAGAGTTTGTTGGATTTTATAGTAAAGAATCCGTTGTTTTTGCTGGTTGTTTGTCCCTTTACTAAATTATGGAATCCCTATTTTTTCATGGTACACTAAAGCTAAAAGATAGGCAGAAAGGAGTGTCCGGCATGGCAGGCAATAGACGGCATGAATTGCAGATGCAAGCAGTCGAATGGGTAAAAATACAGCTTGGAGAAACGGCAGAAATTACAAGTATCGAGCCGTTGAAAGGCGGAACGTCTTCACTATTATTTGAACTGGCCGTCCAGGAAAATGGCTCTATCCATTATTATGTTCTGCGGCTTTTCCATAAAGAAGACTGGCTGAAAAGGGAGCCGGATCTGGCAAAGCATGAAGCAGCAAGCCTTCAGTTTGCTGAACAAGCAGGGTTTTCCGTCCCCCATTTAATTGCTTATGATGAGACAGGGGAGAACAGTGGGATGCCGGCCGTTTTGATGACTAAAGTGCCGGGTTCTGTCGTGCTTCAGCCAGCCAATGACGAGAAATGGCTGGATAGCTTGGCAGCCGCTTTAGCTAAGCTTCACCGAACGAAGGCAGAAGGCTTTCCTCACGAATACTTTTCTTACAATAATGTGTTCTTACTGGAAAAACCGACGTGGTCCAAAGTCCAAAACGACTGGATGCGCGCTTTTTACATTGTGGCTGAAAGCCGTCCCGAAGCTCAGGAATGTTTTATTCACCGGGATTTTCATCCGGCGAATGTACTGTGGGAAAATGGAGAAATCAGCGCTATTGTGGACTGGGTGAATGCTTGCCGCGGACCGGCTGGAATTGATGTCGGACATTGTCGCGTCAATCTGGCCCAGATGTACGGAATTTCCGTCGCCAATAATTTTTTGACGGCTTATCAACGCCATGCCGGCAGTCGATTCACCTACGATCCGTATTGGGATTTGGTCTCGCTGACAGACCTATTGGATGGTTCGCCGGTAGTTTATCCGGGTTGGGAAGCGTTTGGGATGAAAGGCTTGTCTGATGAGTTGATGCGTCATCGTCTAGATGATTATTTACTGAGTTTATTGGATCGGTTCGATGATTTTTAAGTGATGATACAGCAATGTCCAGTACGCTTCCAGGTTTGATTTCCCTGATAAAGGCAATATATAGGTTAAGTGAGTTTTTTGAGGAGGAAATCAGATGAAAGATGAACAACTGAAGCAATTGAAAAAGCAATTGGAAGAACAAGTGGAATCGCTGGAAGAGCGTGTGGAGCATACAGAGGAATTTGAAACAACCGAGCTTTCAAACTATGACAATCATCCTGCCGACAACGCAACCGATCTGTATGACCAGGAGCGTGGAATGGCGTTGACACAGTTTAAAGAAGAAGAATTGCAGGAAGCGAAAGCGGCATTGGCAGCAATCGAAGACGGGACATATGGGAAATGTGCAGTGTGTGGAAAAGATATTCCGTTTGAGCGGTTGGAAGCCTTGCCGACAGCATTGACCTGTATCGACCATGCAGATCATAACCCTGACCTGGAAAGCCAGCCACTGGTTGAGAAAGAAGACAATGGCATCCGGGATTACCAGGACAGCTTTGAAGATGTGGAGGATTTTGGGTCATCTGATACTCCACAAGATCAGCCAAATGAAAATCAAAAAGATTTCTTTAAGGATGAAAAGTAGAATTTGGCTTTGCCCCCTGCAGTCTATGCCAGGGGGTTTTATTTGAAGAAAAGTATTTCCTGGGAAATAACCGACGAGGAGAATGGCAATGGACAAATTGACGGAAGAGATTTATAGGCTGGAATGCAGTCATCTACAACCAGAGGTTCGGGTTTCAGCAGAAAAGCTGGGCGAAGTACTGGATGATGAGTTTTTTGAATTTGGCAGTTCGGGTGGAATCATTCGACGGTCGCATTATAAGGGAGACAACACCTTAAATCCGGATCCGATGGACATACGATCTTTTGCCATGCATGAATTGGGCCCGGCAGCTGTCCTGACCACCTATCAAGTCCACAATCAGAAGACGGGAAGGCTGACCAACCGCAGTTCAGTCTGGAAAAAACGTCAAAACGGCTGGAAATTATTTTTTCATCAAGGGACCGTTTCAATCGATCAAGTGTTTCAATAGAAGCAAAAGAGGTTATTTAGGTAACAGAACTATTTTAGGCAAAGGAGGAAACCGATATGGAACATGCCATTGTTTTATTTGATGGAGACTGTAATTTTTGCGATTCAAGCGTTCAATTCATTATAAATCATGATCCGGCCGGCTATTATCAATTTGCTTCCCTGCAAAGTGAAATTGGCCAGAAACTTTCAAAAAAACACAACATACCGGACGATGTTGATAGTTTAGTGCTGATAAAGGACGAACAGGCATATGTGAAATCTGAAGGTGCTTTGATGATTTCAAATCATTTAACCGGCCTTTGGAAGCTGGCTTATTACTTAAAACCATTCCCTCGTGCAATCCGTGACGGGGCATATGATATAGTGGCCAAAAACCGTTACAAGGTATTTGGAAAGCTGGACAGCTGTATGCTGCCGCCCCCCCATATCCGTAAGCGATTTTTGGATAAATAAGAAAATAACAGCGGAAGCGCCCGTGTAGCTCTGCCGGGCATAAGGCGGACCAGCAGGATGGCGCTCTTTGCCGCATAGCTGGGTCGACTTATGGCCCGAAGAGCTAAAAGTTATTCTTTCTCAAACCGTCAAAAAGCCCGAATCGGAGCAACTCCGAATTCGGGCTTTTTGATGATTAAGTGTAACCTGAAAAGTTTAAAAGAAATTGGATATCCGCCAATAATGGCTGGCAATCGGTCCTGCCATATAAGCCAGCCCTTCACTTTCTGTCTGATGAATTTCCATCCATTCGCCATCGCCAAACTTCAAATACGCTTCATGGTTCGGCGATTGGTCATGTATACCAATAATATCGTAGCTGCCATCCCGGTAGAATGCGGCTGACACTTCGTAATCGATGTTCGGCGAAGTGGTGATCGGATTTCCGACACTATGCTTTAATGTGACGGAAACTTTATGGCCCGTCTCTTCAAACTGTTCCACTTCGATTCCTTCAGCAGAAGCGACATCCGCTTTGCTGAATTTTTTTCGCCAATTGTATCCGATTGTGGGGCCGACGTCCTTATCGTAGGAAAATGAAGATTCTTCTTCTTTCAAGTCGACAGTAAAGTTGACCTGCGTCCGGTAATGCAGTGATTCAGGATCGAACTCCCGGCCGTCCCCCTGGAAATAGGGGAAAGGGGATAACAGGTTCGGATTTTTTAAAACCAAATCGGGCAGGAACGTATTGTATCGGAAATGCCAGACCGGGTAAATCTTCGGTTTTTCCATGTTGGATAATAAGGAATCCAGAGAAGCAATTTTTTTAGTGAGCCAAAAATCTTCCATGGCCGCTTTTTTCTTTGAAGAATTCCAGTTTAATGCGCCGAAAATTTTGGCGAGTGTGAACTTTTCTTCGCTGAAACTCTGCTCGGATTTCGCTACCGGCCGTTTGCCGCGTATCCAATAGATGAATTCCTGATCCATCGGGACTTGTCGATCCGTGTATTGATTTTTTTCAATTGTTTCAATAAATTCTCCGTTTCGGTAAATATCAAAGTGGGTGATGCCATCAATTTCTCCCCACGCCAAAGAAATACGCCTTTCAGAAACAATGGTCGTCAGAACGATTTCTTCCAGACGGTTAAGGCTGTCTTGTTTTCGGTTTTCCGTTCCTGTATGAAGCTTGATCTTATCTGTCCAATTTCCCGAAGTATCCAGCCGTTCAAGGGTATAGGTATACAATTCGCCTTTTTTTAATCCTTCGTCTTTAAACAAGTTTTGAGTGCCGGTATAAACGACTTGCTCATCCCTTTTTACCCTGCAAACACTTTCTGTATCGGTCCATCTGAAATAAATCAAAGTATCGGATTGTTCCAATACAACAATATCCAATTCAGTTTCCATTTTTCCACCTCCGCATGCTATTGTTATGGATATACCCTTTTTAACAAAAAAACGAACCCTTTCTCGAGAACCGCGAAATATTTGTTACATAAATAAAATATCGAATTAAATAATTTAACTGTATAATTAAGGTAGGAATATAGGTATATTCGGTTTTAATTTTTTATGGTAGTAGAAGATAAAAGCTATCTAAGTTGAACTAAAAGAGTAACATTTATATGTCAATTTGGCGGTTGTGGAAGAGAAGAGAGCAATGCTCCTCCGCAAGCTCTGTCGCCAAGGTAGACCAAATTCTTCTGGCACACCTTGGTTCACACGATAAGTCGAGAAGAACACTCACCTTAGTGCCCCGTTTCGTCCTGAGCCGCACCGGCGCTGGAGAACTCTCAGAGATATGGAGCAAAACAGCGAAGACTCCTGCGGCTTAGCGATTCGACCGATACACCGCAGGGAGCGCAGCGGACGAGGAGGATTGGGCGGGAGCCCGCTGGAAAGCGCAGCTGTTTTGTGGAGTATCGGCTAAAATAAATCATTAGTTCAACTTATATAGCTCTGAAACGATGTAGCAGAATTCAAACACTTTTTTCTTTATTTAACCCCTTTAGTATGTGGTTAAGGGAGAGATTCGAATTTTATTATAGAAAATAGATACTATAGAGATAATGCAAAGGGGATGGGTAAATGACAATGGAACACATTCAAAAAGTCAGGAATTTCAATGACTTCGATGAAGCGGCTGCTTATATTCTGCAGTTGCTCAGTAAACAGATCGGCATCAACTCCTTATTTATTGCTAAAAATGATGGCATAACAAATCATATTATTAAAGTGCGCAATACAGATAAAAAGTTGGTTGAAGAAGGCAGTTCCATGCCCCTTCCTCATTCCTTTTGCAGCTTGAGCATCAACCATGGCCCAAAGGCATTGGTTATAGAGGATGTATCGAAAAACGAAATGACCCGATCTATGGGTGTTTCCGCGGATTACAAACAAGGAACTTTTGTCGGAGTACCGGTTTATTATGATGATGGCACCGTCTATGGAACTATTTGTGGTCTGGACGACGAATCCTACAAGATTTCCGAAGAACAGCTCTACACGTTTGAAATGATGTCGACACTGTTGAGTTATGTGCTGGAACTTGAAAAAGCGAACAGTCAAATCCAAACATTGACTGCTCCGATTGTCCCTGTCACAAAAGGTGTGGCCATCGTCCCGGTAATCGGAGAAATTACGGCGCCTCGTGCCCAGGTCATCATAGAACACGTCCTCGAACAATGCGGCAAAGAGCCGATGGAATATTTGATCATCGATGTATCAGGAGTTTTGCAGATCAACACTGTCGTTGGGGAATACTTGCTGAAGCTCGTGAACATCCTTAAAGTAATTGGCGTAACACCAGTCATTACGGGGATTCAGCCTTTCATGGCATTGAAGGTTCCTCATTTTGCAGCTGCACTGAAAGGTGTATTGATTGAAGCCAATTTGGAATCGGCATTAAAACAGCTGGGGTTTGTGCTGATACAAGAATGCAAAGAAAAATCAGACTCCCCATGAGGAGAGTCTGATTTTTTATTGGGTGGAGTTAGTTTTCCTTATCAAAAAAGACATGCTTGAGTTCCCAGGAATCACCGATTTCCAGCAAACCGAAGGAATATTGCTCCTGTCTGCGCTTATCGGTCGGTGAACCGGGGTTAAACAACATAACGCCGTCGACTTCCCGCATGACCGGGGTATGGGAATGTCCGAACACGATAATATCGACGTCATCCTTGCTGAAGGTGTCAAGAGCCTGCTTTTCGGTAGCTTTTCGGTCACTATCGCCATGGACGACCCCGATTGTTAAATCTCCGAATGTAAGAATCTTCTTCTTTCCGAACTTCTCAAGAATATTCCATGGATCGACATTGCCGGTGACGCCGTCGATTTCCGCATATGCTGCCAGTTCATGGTAAACATCCATCGTCTGCCAATCACCGGCATGGATAATGAAGTCAGCTTCCTGGCATGCATCCACCAATTGTTGCGGCAGTTTCTTGGCGCGGAATGGAATATGAGTATCTGAAACAATAACAATCTTCATCTGAACGCCTCCAGTCAAATTCTTTCTTTTACTTTACCAAATAAACATCCTGCCGTCGAAAGCCAACTTTTAGGATTACATTTTCAGCAAACAGGGAATTACAGAGGGTAGGTATGATGAAGAAAATCGGAGGGGTTTTTATGAGAAAGAATACGACTAAAAAGTTTATCTATACAGGAGCCGCCATGGTCGGCAGCTTTCTTTTGATGACGGTCTATAATAAGAACCAAGCAAAAAAGATCTGGGTTTATGAAGACCATGATATGAGAAACAGTGTAATGGTCGATCACGAAGAAAGTGTTAACGCAGAGGTTGATGAAGCGGAAGTTGGATTGACCCAATTGGATTCTGCCTATCGCTCTGAATGGCAGGCAAATGGATTTCCTCAAACCCACAAAGCGATGGCAGAGTTGGAAAGTAAATGAAATGGTGGTCTCAGTTATAAAGCTGAGGCCATTTTTTGGTGACAGTTTCAGTAACCAATAACTTAAAGGAGGAAAGTGATTGTGGACAACAACAGAAAAGTCGTCTGCTACATTGCCGCCAGTTTGGATGGATACATTGCCACAGAAGACGATTCCCTTGAATGGCTCTTTAAGACCGCAGGCGAAGAAGAAGGGGATGCTGGATATGATGAATTCATGGAAACCATTGATACGGTAGTCATGGGGCGCAGAACCTATGACTGGGTAATGGAAGCTGAAGATGGGAAATATCCTTATCAGGGCATAGACAGTTACGTCTTCACCTCTTCCTCGGCTGAGGAAAATCCGTATGTGAAGTTTACGAATCAGGATATACCGAGCTTCGTGAAAGATCTCAGAGAAAAACCTGGGAAAGATATTTGGGTGATTGGAGGAAGCAAGTTGCTTCATGGTTTTTTGAAAGAGGATTTGATTGATGAGTGGATCATCTCGCTTGCTCCAGTTCTCATTGGAAAGGGGATTCCATTATTCCAACAGCAAGACGTTGAACGCCGCCTGAAGCTTAAATCGGTAAAATCATATGGTCAATTTGCACAGCTGCATTATGAAAAACTATAGGAAGAGACAAAAGACGACTGAGAAATTTTCGGTCGTCTTTTGCTTTGCTTCAAACCGTCAAGTCTTTCTCTTTTCAAAATAATAAGCGGAAATGCCTAATTTATAGGGGCGAAAAATCCTTATTTTTTGCATAAAGACAATAAAATATTACTTTTGGTCATTTTATCGACAGAATTTGAGTAGTTCCGAAGGATTGAATTCTTATAATTCCAATTATATACTATTAAGAAGAATCTTTTGTAGATTCTTGGAATTGAAGGGAGAGAAAGCATGAAGAAATTAAAAGTATTGGTATTCGCTTTATTTACAGTTCTATTCTTAGGTTTTTCTCAAACCTCCGCAGAAGCACATTCTCCAGACCTGCATGAAGGGGTATC
Organism: Planococcus sp. BI3; assembly: GCF_056680115.1. Classification (NCBI taxonomy): domain Bacteria; kingdom Bacillati; phylum Bacillota; class Bacilli; order Caryophanales; family Caryophanaceae; genus Planococcus; species Planococcus sp. BI3. Next base: position 2,406,752 of record NZ_CM155266.1, on the reverse strand, counting down.
CGGACAGGATGTAACGGAACTTCAATCAACTTTGAAAAAACTGGGTTATTTCCAGACAACCCCTACAGGTTATTACGGATCTATCACTAAGAATGCAGTTATTCAGTTTCAACGTGATTTCAATGTTTCTGATACTGGCTTTACAGGTCCGTTGACACGAGCGAAACTTGCAGATGTTGAGATGATGGCGCGTGTCGTACATGGAGAAGCGCGTGGAGAAAGCCACACCGGCCAAGTAGCGGTAGCGGCTGTTATCCTGAATCGTATCGATTCTTCCTTGTTTCCAACCAGTACATATAATGTTATTTTCCAGCAGAATGCTTTTACTGCTGTAAATGATGGGCAATACAAGCTAAAACCCAATGCTGCAGCGTACCAGGCCGTAAAAGCTGCTGTGAAGGGCTCAGATCCATCCTTTGGTGCAACTTATTATTACAACCCGGCTGGTGTGACAGATACGTGGATTTTCTCCCGTACAACCATCACTAAAATCGGCAAACACGTATTTGCAAAATAGTTTCCACTATCGCCTTGAAAACATCAGGGCGATTTTTTAATGGAATGATGCAGTGCTTTGAAAAGGGTTATACTGAGAAGGAATGAAGAAAGGTGGAATAGAAATGTCAGAAAATAATACGCAGCAATTGCCGCCAAAAACCTGCAGTGTCGAAAAATTAGTGACCAATAAGAAGGATGTAGAAAAAGTTTTGGCTGGTACGAAATCAGCGACCCGAAGAAATGGACGGTATGCAGATATAGGGGAAATCATGGTACTGGATGACAAGAAATTTATAGTCAATCAGGTATATCAGCAAACACTCGGTGAATTAACAGATGAAATGATCATCCGGGAAGGTTACACGTCTGTGGAAGACTACAAACAGTCTATATTGTCTTTTCACCCAGGAATGCCCTGGTTGCCTGAGATGACCGTTTGGGTCCATGAATTCCATTTGGCAGCTGAGTAAATAAACGGTGTATACATTTGTTCTATACGCTCATATTTTAAGTGCCGTATTATCCATCGGCCCTTTTTTTGTGCTGCTTCCTTTAGTCAAAAGAATGGCAACGGCAGCCGGCAATCTATTGGAATCGCACATCATAACCTTTAAATCTGCGACACGCCTTGTTAAACATGCAGGCCATGTGCTGGTGACGACAGGCATTCTGTTGATTTGGCAGGGGCCATGGGAATGGGGCACTTCATGGGTTTTGTGTACGATCGCTGTGATGGTTGCTTCTGTTTTTTTCTTAGCGCGCGCATTTACGCCGACTCTTCGCCGATTTGGAACAGAAGGAGCCGATCAACTGCAGTTGGTCAAGAAGTTGAACCGTTCTTTATGGATTTACATTCTGTTATTACTGCTGATGCTGTGGTTCATGGTTGATAAACCAATGTTTTGGTAATGAAAAAAAGACGCCTCCGCTCATTAAAGAGCAGAGGCGTCTTTTGGTTTATCCTTTGACAGCGCCTGCTGTCATGCCGGCAACGAAATAGCGCTGCAGGAAAACATAGGCGATGACCATCGGTGCTGAGGCGATGATGACGCCTGTAAAGAGCATCGGGTAGTTTGTTGAATATTCACCCTGGAACTCCAGTAAAGCAAGCGGCAGGGTCTTATAGGCGTTATCCGTGATGAACAGCAAAGGATACAACAGATCATTCCAATGCATCACGAACAGAAAGATTGCTGTCGCTGACAGGGAAGGCAGCGATAGTGGAATCGCCACTTTCGTATAGATCTTCCAATTCCCCGCTCCGTCTATCGTGGATGCTTCAAACAATTCTTTTGGCAGGGTTTTCATAAAGCCGGTCAGAATAAAGACTGCGATCGGCAAGGTTGTAGAAATATTGACGAGAATGAGCCCCACCAGGCTATTCGTCAGGCCGAGGTCAAGCATCAGCGAATAGAGGGGAATCATACTGACTTGTGCCGGTACCATCATGCCGAGTGTAAACAGGATAAACAGGGAATTTCCAATCCAATTATTGAGCCGGATGATGCCATAAGCAATCATCGAAGCAAAGAACAGGGTCAATGACACGGAAAACAAGGTGACGATTGTGCTGTTGATAAAATAGCCGGCCATTGTCTGCTCCTGGAAAATTGCTGTATAGTTCTCGAATTGGAGACCTGCTTCCGGAAAGCCGAGTGGATTTCTGAAGGTTTCCTGAATTGTTTTCATGGAAGTCAAAACCACAATCAATAAAGGAACCAAAATCAGCAGTGCATAGATGATAAGGGAAAATCTACGGAAGAACAAGCTGTTGTCCCCCTTTCCTTAAGCTTAAGAACTTGAAGATTTTTATATAAGTTGAATTAAAGAAACCCGCTTTTGCCCAATGCTTTGGCTGTTTGCGCTTTTCTATTGTCTAGCTGCAGCGCCCAGCTCTTCGGGGTCATAAGCCCGCCCAGCTATGTGGCTGAAAACATGCCACTTCGCTGGTCTGTCTTATGCCCGTCAGAGCTACATGGGCGCTTCCGCTTTTCTAGTGATCCAGACTCCGGCAGCCAGCCCCTCGAGTCGCTTCAGCTTTACCAAGAATGGCAAAGAACGCCATTCCCGGTAAAGCTTCCAGCGCTTGTCGCGGCTAAACGGCTGCCTTCGCTTTTCATATTGTCCAGACTCCAACGGCCAACTCCTCGGGTCATAAGCCACTCTGGTGTCTGGTTGCAAGTGCCTAGCTCTTCGGGTCATAAGTCGACCCAGCTGTGCGGCAAAGAGCGCCACCCTGCTGGTCCGCCTTATGCCTGTCAGAGCTGATCAGGCACTTTCACTTTTCGTGCTGTGCGGCAAAACACGCCGCTTCGCCAGAGCGTCTTATGCCTGTCGGAGCTGAGCGGCCGTTTTCGCTTTTCTATTGTCTAGCTGCAGCGCCCAGCTCTTCGGGGTCATAAGCCCGCCCAGCTATGTGGCTGAAAACATGCCACTTCGCTGGTCTGTCTTATGCCCGTCAGAGCTACATGGGCGCTTCCGCTTTTCTAGTAAGAAATCCTATCAGAGCGCAGGGCTTTGAATTGCAGGAACGTAATAATCGCGATGATGACCATGAAAATAACTGAAATGGCGCTTGCATAGCCGAATTGATAGCTTCTGAAGGCGATGTCGAAAATATAAGTAGCGACGATCTCTGTTGAATTATTCGGCCCCCCGCCTGTCATGGCAAAGACCAGATCGAATGCTTTGAACGATTGGATGGTGGTATATGCAACAACAATCGTAGCGGAAGGTGCCAGTAATGGCCAGGTTACAGTGCGGAAGGTCTGCCATTTGGTGGCCCCTTCTATTTTTGCTACTTCATAGAGTTCATCCGGAATGGCTTGCAGCCCTGCAACGAAGATAATCAGCATTTGTCCCGCATGGAACCAGATCTGCGTAACGGCCAGGGAATAGATGGCAATATCTGCATTGCCGAGCCAGTTTTGCGTCAGGAATTCAAGTCCAAGCAGATCCAATACCTGATTCAGGATGCCAAGTGACGGATCGTAGATGAACGACCAGATAAAGGCTACTGACACGGATGACAGGATGGTCGGGAAAAAATAAAGCGCGCGTAAAAAGATGGTGGTCTTCGTGTTTTTGAGGACGATCAAGGCGAACGCCAAGGCAACAAGTGTCTGGAAGACAACAACGACAAGCATGAATTTCAGGTTATTGCCGATGGTCTTCCGGAAAATTGTATCCCCGGTAAAGGCCCGTTCGTAATTGTCGATTCCTACAAACTGAAAACTTGAGCTGAGGCCGTCCCAATCCGTAAACGAATAAAACAGGGCGCTGATTGTCGGATAAACAAAGAAAATCGCATACAGGAGAAGCCCTGGCAAAAAGAATAAGTAGATGGATTTAGAAATTTTCATCCCGTTATTCCCTGTTTTCGTCTACGAGCTGCTGGGCTTCTTCAGCAGCTGTCATCGGATCTGCTCCGCCCAAGACATTTTCGATGGAGCTGAGGACGGCAGCCTCGATTTGAGCGTTAGTGATCAGGAAACGCGGCTGGAACCGGGTTTTTCTTTCGTCGATCCAATAAGCTGTATTCTGCAAGACTTCTGATTCGTATTCAACATCATTGACCGTTAGATGCTGACCGGTTTCATTGGCGTATTGGGAAGCAATTTCAGGCTGGCTTAGAAATGAGATGAATTCTTTTGCCTGTTCTTTTTTCTCTGATTGGCTGTTGACTGCGAGCATGAAAGTCGCGGTATTAATGCCTTCATACACAGCTTCGCTTTCTTCAACTGTAATTGGTGCCATCAAATCGAGCTGTAGGTCCGGGTTCAGGCCAAGCAGGGCAGACATATGATAAGATCCTGTCGCCAGCATAGCGGCTTCTTCATTGGCCACCATCGCCATTGCAGAATCTTGGGTAGTTCCCAGAGCATCGTCCTGGATATACCCTTTTTGTTCAAGCAATTGGAAATCTTCCAAAGTCTTGACCCACCATTCGTTGGTCAGGGATTCTTCGCCATTCTGAAGTTTTTCGAAAACATCTTCATCCGGCGCATTGTTCATCATCATGCTGTTCATGAATTGGTTAGGGCCGATGTCTGCTCCAGGGAAGGCGATTGGGGTAATGCCATTTTCAAGGAGTGTGTCTGCCATTTCCTGGAACTCAGTCCAACTCTTCGGCACTTCCAACCCCAGCTCTTCGAACATGCCTTTATTATAGACCGGCATATTGAAGACCAGCTGATAAGGAAGGGCAAATTGAGCTCCATCTTTTTGTCCGACGCTGATCAGCTCTTCATCGAAGTTTGATACGAAATCCTCACCGCTCAAATCTTCAAACAAACCGGCGCTGGCGATGGCTTCAAATTGTGCGCCTGGGAAGGATGTAAAGACATCGCCCGTCGACCCGTCCTGCAGCAGACGCTGTCCGGTAGCCTGGTACTGCTCAGATGGATAGATGGTCATTTCCACAGAAATGTCAGGATTTTCATCTTCAAACTGGGCAATAATATCATCCAATACTGCTTTGTCTTCGCCTCTCCAGTGGATAAAGCTGATCTGGGTGCTGTTTTCTGCACTTTCACCGCCTGTATCGCTTGCGCTGTCACCTGCACATCCGGCAAGCAGTAAACTTGAAGCCAAAAATCCTGATGATAAATAGGCAAACTTTTTCATGTCTATTCTCCTCCCTCTATTTTAAAAGTTGAAACACTCCCTTTATTTATACCCCAATCTTTCTCTTAAATACAGAATTATCTAATAAGTCATGTTATTAGTTGACAAATAGGCTGAAATTGAATAAGATTGGCACAACCTTTTTTGTACGGATTGCGGTTGAAGGGGTCGGAAGCGACACCGCCGAATTCCAGTTGAGCAGAGTATAGCAGAGCTAAATCGATGAATAAGAAGAGTAGCGCAGATCAACCTCTCAAAGAGAGCCAGTGGCAGGTGGAAACTGGTGGGGTGTCTGAGTGAATGGGCTTATGAGTGGTTCTTTGAACAAGCAGTAGAAGAATCCGTTTCCCCACGTTATCAGGGATCAAAGTGAAAGCTGTGTCAGCTTTAACATGAGGTGGTACCGCGGTCAATCCGTCCTCTGCAAGGAACAATTCTGTTCCTGCAGGGGATTTTTTTGTTTTCAGGAATAAAACAGCACCAAAAGCAAGAGCCGATCGAGTCTGGATGATCGCCTTCGCTTTTAATAAAAGGAGATGAGCCGAGATGAGTAAAGAAATGAAGATGAGAAAAATTGATGGAGATTCTTTGACGCCGATTGCGGTGTTTAACCGACTGGCTGGAGAACGCAAATGCCTGCTCGAGAGTTCTTTGAAGACCAGTGTGACAGGCCGTTATTCCTTTATTGGAGCGGACCCTTCAACGGGTTATATCGGACATGGCCGCCAATTGCGGGAAATCGATTTCCGGACAGGCACTGAAAAAATACATGAAGGTAAACCGTTGGAATTGATTAAAGAACGGATGCCCCGTTATGAAGCGGAAGTGGAAGGCCTGCCTTTCACAGGCGGTGCTCTTGGCTATATCGGCTATGACGCGATCCAGGTGTATGAACCGATCAAAGCGCCGAAGGAAGACAGCCTCCAGATGCCTGATATCCACCTGCAGGTTTATGAAACCATCGTGGTTTTTGACCATGTCAAAAATGATGTGACGATTTTATCGTTCGAAGACAAGCTGGATGAAATCGAACAGCAATTGTCCGTGCCGGAAAAACCGGCAGCGGCAACAGGCCAGGAATCCCTGCAATTTGATTCCAAGACCAGTGATGCGTTCTTCCGCAAACAAGTGGAACAGGCAAAAGACCATATCCGCAAAGGGGACGTCTTCCAGCTGGTACTGTCTCAACGGCTGTCTGCCAGCTATAAGGGCGATGCTTTCGCGTTGTACCGGAAATTGCGCAAGCAAAATCCGTCTCCTTATCAATTTTTCATCGACTTTGATGGCTATGCCATTGTAGGGGCCTCGCCGGAGAGCTTGTTGACGATACGGGGCAGCCATATGGTGACCAACCCGATTGCCGGAACACGCAAGCGCGGCAGAACGGTTGTTGAAGATGATCAATTGGCGGAAGAGCTGGCCGGTGATGAGAAAGAACAGGCAGAACACAAGATGCTGGTGGACCTCAGCCGCAACGATGTGGGGCGCGTGGCTCAGATTGGAACAGTGGAAGTGCCGAAGTACATGGTTATTGAGAAATATCAGCACGTGATGCACCTGGTTTCGGAAGTGACCGGAGAACTTGACCAAAAAATGCATCCGCTTGATGCACTGGTGTCTTGTTTGCCCGCTGGTACAGTCTCAGGGGCTCCCAAAGTTCGTGCCATGCAATTGATACAAGAATTTGAAGAAGAACGCAGAGGGGTCTATGGAGGCGCAATCGGTTATTTTGGGTTCAATGGCAACCTGGATGTCGCACTGGCCATCCGCACCTTTGTGGTCAAGGATGGCATGGTCCATGTCCAGGCAGGCGCAGGCATTGTCTTTGATTCGGATCCACAGGCGGAATACGAAGAAACGCTCCATAAAGCGCGTTCACTGACGGAGGTGTTCGGATGATTCTCCTAATCGATCATTATGATTCGTTTACTTATAATATTTATCAGGCAGTTGCTGCGATGGATGTCGAGGTGGAAGTGGTCCGTTACGGCACTTTGACACTCGATGAAATCAAAGCGAAAAACCCGCAGGCCATCATTCTTTCGCCAGGACCCGGCCATCCGCTGGAACTGCCGCAATCGATCGAGCTGATTCAGGAATTGCATCAATCCATTCCGATTTTGGGCATTTGTCTGGGCCAGCAATTGATTGGCGCAGCGTTTGGCGGCAAGGTTGTCCAAGCTCCGTTTATCCGCCACGGAAAGGTCTCGCAAGTGTCACATGAGCAGCAGGGATTGTTCCGCAACATGCCGATGCCTTTGCCGGTCATGCGCTACCATTCGCTGGTATTGGAACCGGAAACCTTGGCTGATTGCTTGGAGATTCAATCCCGGGCACTTGACGATGGCACCATCATGGCCGTGAAGCATCGGAATTATCCCGTTTACGGAATCCAATTCCACCCCGAGTCCATCGGTACACCGGATGGCGTGGAATTAATGAAGGAATTCATTGTGCAGGTGCAGCAGGAAAAGGCCAGCATCCGATAGTCATAAAAAAATCCCAAGCCGCTATGGCTTGGGATTTTACTATGGTTGAAGAAAGCTTGATTTTCATGTTTGCCCCCAGCCTGCAATACCGATAGTGGGGAGAGAGGAACGCCTATTCACGGATCAATGGCATCGTACAGCAGCGGAAAGCGCCGCCTGATTTGATGATTTCGGAATAATCGACTTCAATCACATGGAACCCGCGTGCCGTCAACTGCTTGTTGACCTGCCGGTTCTGCGGTTGGCTGAAGACTTTGCGGTCACCGATGGACAGCACATTGGTGCCAAGTGCAAACTGTTCTTTTTCGTTGACGCGGATTAATGTATAGCGTTCAGCGAGCATCCGGACAGTGTCCATATCGAGCGCTTCAGGAAAGATCAGCGCTTCGGTTGGAGACAGGATATTGAAGACACAGTCCAGATGCAGGTATTTTTCATTGAAAGAAATAGGGATGACTTCAAAATCCGGCAACTGGAGTTGCAGGTCACGGATGGCTTTTTTGGAAGTCCGGCTGCTGACGCCGACAAAGACGGTGTCGCGGTCGATGATGACGTCTCCGCCTTCAATGCGATGTCCCGTCATATCCTTGAAGTTCACTTCATGCGCCTCCATCCACTTTTGGAGCTCCTGTTCTTCGCCCTGGCGAATATCAGAAGCCATTTCACTGATGAATACTGTGTCGCCGATAGTGAATCCGATATCGCGCGTAAAAACCTGTTCGGGATAGTTTTCGGATGGTTCAATCAAATCGGTTTGAATGCCTTGGTCAATCAATGCCTGGACGAATGCATTGTGCTGGTGGAGCGCTTTGTCGACATCGATGTTCTCATCTTTGTATCTTTTCTGGACGTCATTGATGACATCTTTTATTTCCATATAACGTGGTGGGCAAAGCAGGACGCGCCGGAGCGGATCGTATTCGCTTTGGCAGCGGGCAGATAGACTTTCTTTAATATAGGATGACATATGGGTTCCTCCAAAAAACATAGTTATTAACTCTATATTCCTTTTAGCTGGAAACTTAAAACATCATTGCAGAAGAAGATGCACAAAATATCCAAACAGTGAGAAGATGGAGAAAGACAGAGAAATCAATTAAAGAGGGGGGGCATTTTTTATGAAAATCATTCAACAGGAAGCAGCGGAGGACCGTGACTTTATCCGGAAAAAGGTCATTGCCCACAATAATGCGAGTTTACCAGGCGAAAAAACATCTCCATTTGAACAAATGAGCTTTATCGTCCGCAATGAGGAGGGAGAAATCATAGGGGGATTGACGGCCACCGGTTTTTGGCGGCATCTTCATATCGATTTCCTTTGGGTGGATCCAGAAGCAAGAGGCCAACGCCTTGCTGCAAAGCTCATGGCTCAAGCAGAAGTGTATGCCCGCAGCCAAGGGCATCGGTTAATGATTGTCGATACTTTGAGCTTTCAAGCTCCGGAATTCTATAAAAAGCAGGGCTTTACGGAATTTGGGGTAATCAATGATTTTCCAGAAGGCCATAGCCACCATTATTTTGAAAAATGGCTGACGGATCTATCTGATAATCGAAATAGAGAACAATAAAAAAAGGGCTTTGGCCAAAACAACCATCAGCAATCGGGAATTTAGGGAGGTTACTGGAATCGGATCTCCGTCGATCGCTTTAAACCTGTTAACGGGCGCCTCATCAAGGCACCGCCACTACCGCATTCCGGAAGCATTTTAGCTTGCGGACCGTATTGTGTCGAGTTTGGACTGTAAGCTCTATTAATGGAATAAAACAAATCTTCTTTTCAAATAAAATCCAAAAAAGGCCCTGGACCACAAGCTGCTTTCCGGGAAAACCGCATACAAAGCAAAAACCGCTGGAGAAAAATCAATGATTTTTCTCCAGCGGTTTTATTTCAGGGGCTTATAGTACAGCCCCCTTTTTTTATTGCTGTTGCTCTTGGTAGAAAACTTTATCTACGTTGTATTTCGCTTTTTCCGTATTGATCAAATACGTTTCGTAAATGTCGCGCTCCATTGGATCTTCGACAATGGAGATGGTGATGCGGTATACTTCGTCACGATGATTTTTCAACGGTGATACCGAATCTTCGAAATGTTTTTTCACACGCTGGCGAAGTTTGCGGGCTTTTCCGACAAACAACAATTCTCCGCTGTGATTAAAGAACTGGATGATGCCGCCTTTATCGCGTGGAATTTCGTGGATATCGATAAAGCCGTATAGTGGTTTAACGACGGCTTCGTCGCCTGTAATTTCCTGTTTGCGCTGTGTAATTGTCACATCCGCTTTTGGTGGTTGGATATTAATCATGCTTATCACGTCCTCTAGTTATCGTATTGCCTATTTTAACACAAAAAAGAGCGGAAATCCATCCGCTCTTTTTTGCTGGTGATTCCAGTCTTTTTTATAAGGTCTTCAACTGTTCGCTGGCCGGCTGATCGCCCTGCAGCACTTCAAAGACTTTGTGATAGGTATTGCTGCGGTCAAGCACATCCACCAGGACATGAGCGACATCCGCCCGCGGAATGGATCTTCCTTCCATAGAAGAAAAGCCTTCAAGAGATACTTCAATCTTTTCGGACTTGTCTTCATCAGAAAGCGCACCAGGACGCACGATTGTATAATCCAAATTAGTTGCCTGCAGAAGATCATCCGCTGTCCGTTTGGCGACAAGATAAGGCTTCATGGCCTCACCGCCGGCATCAGGGTCAGTCGATCCCATCGATCCTAATTGCACAAAACGTTTGACGCCTTTGTCCTGCGCATATTGAGCTGCTTTGACAGAGCCCCATAAATCGATGGTCAAGGTCTTGTCAGCTCCTGTTGATGGGCCGGAACCTGCTGCAAAGATAACCGCATCGACCCCTTCGAAGGCTTCGCTGAAGTCTTTTTCAAGGTCTGCGAGTACGACCTTCGACGCGCCAAGTTCTTTCAATTCATCTATTTGTTCTTCTTTACGGACCATTGCGGTCGCTTCATGTTTTGAGTCGGCTAATTCTTTGACAACATTGCGGCCGACTTGACCGTTTGCTCCAATAACTAATACGTTCATTCGATTTCCACTCCTTTAATTGTCTTCACCTCCCTTATGTTCCCTTTTGAGGGTGGATTAAACGTTTTATTTCATCGTTGAACTGTCCAAAAAGGCCCAGACACGCTAGAATAGAAGAACGGAGGTGTTACAATGCAAATTACAGATTATGTGTTTCACAAAATTAACGACCCTACAGGCATAATGGTGGGCGATCGTTACGAATTTTTGTTGAATGTCGAAGTTGATGAAGATGATGAACTATATACTGAAGGTGGCCTGGAACTGCGTGTTATTATTGCTGCAGAAGAAACCGGAGCCCGCATAGCGCATTACAATTTTATCGATAAGCAGACAAGAGGCGCACTTGAATTTGGACTTGAAGAAGAGGAAGAAGAAGAAATCCTCGCTTACTGTTCAGAAAAGCTTGCATAACAAAAAACCATCCTGCTCAAAATGAGCAGGATGGTTTTTTGTTATTTATAGCTTAACCTCGATTGCTGCATTTTCTTTCAGCTCTTCAATGCGGGCAAATACCGCTTCCTGTGTTTTTTGTTCTTCCAGTGACTTTCGGATAGTGGGTTCCATTTCTTCAAAAGCCGGAGCTTCTTCTTCAGAACTCTCCACAAAACCATCATATGCCGTTGTCACTTCTTCATCCGTCACTTCACCAGCCTGTATCTCTTCGGCAATATACTGTTCATATACTAATTGTTCACGAAGCTGCCCTTCCATATCATCCAGTGTAAAGCCGGTTTCAGCCAATGCTTTGTCCATTGCTTCTGCGTTCTCAAACTGGCCTTTCAACTCTTCCAAACGCTCTTCGACTTTTGTTTCATCAGCTTCATAGCCTTTTTCTTCAGCATCTTGCAGTATGACTTTATTGCCCACCAATACAGACATCGCCTGTTCTTTCACAAGCTCATTCGTCTCTTCCGACATCTCGTGTCCTTGAGCCGCCAATGTGGTTTCCAGCTGGCGTGCCACGCTATTATAGACATTCCCTAAAATTTCATCTCCATTGACTACGACCACAACCTCTTCTTGAGCCGGCAGTTCCATGGAGGATTCTGCAGGAGCAGTATCTGCTGCCGCTTCTTCCGTGGTTTCAGGTTCTGCGCTTTCTTCGGGGGCTGTTTCTTCGTTATCAGAGCACGCGCCCAATGTCAGCAATAAAAGAAAAGGGGCGAATGCGAATTTCATTTTCTTGATCATTTTAAAACTCCTCTTTCACTTTGTCTCTTAAAAGTAAACCATATTTTATTATCCGATACAAATAGTTGGTTAGACGTGTTTAAATAATGTCGCAATTCTGTATAATGAAAGGAAGCAGAACTTGTTTTGCCCTCAGTTCTTACTGAAACCCCTGACTGTTACTTTGTACATAAGCTCAACAGCCTTGGAATAGATCAAAAAAGTTCATAACGGGCCAAACCATCTGAATAGTTTGTTCGATATGATTCGGCTTGCGAAGATGTTATAATTATAAGAATATATTAATAATGATACAACACTTACATCTTTTGGAGGAATCCCTATGACAAGTTCAAACAACATCAAAGCACGCAAAACCTTAGAAAATATTCAGCCTTACTCACCTGGAAAGCCGATTTGGGAAGTACAGAAGGAATTAGGATTGGACCGGGTCATCAAATTAGCGTCCAACGAAAATCCGCTTGGCCCATCGCCTAAAGCAGTAGCGGCCATCCAACAGGGACTGGCGGAATTGAACCGGTATCCCGATGCGGATGCCAGCGCATTGAAAAAAGCCATTGCCAAGGAATTTCAAGTAACCCCCCAGCAGGTCATTCCAACAAATGGAGCGGACGAGCTGATTACGCTGATTTCTGAAGCTTTTCTTGAAGTTGGGGACGAAGTGATCGTTCCGTCGCCATCGTTCAGCGAATATGATTTTGGCGCACACATCATGGGTGCCACAGTCGTACCGGTCAAATTTTCAGCAGGATTCGAATTTGATGTGGATGCAATGATTGCGGCCGTGACAGACAAAACCAAAATCATTTACATCTGTACACCGAACAATCCGACAGGCACGTATATGTCCAAAGCGGATCTGGATAAATTGGTGGAAGCGATTGATGATGTATTAGTGGTCATCGATGCTGCCTACAGCCATTTTGCGGATGCTGCGGATTACACGCATGGCATCGAATACATCAATGCCGGATACCCGGTATTGACGCTGCAGACCTTCTCGAAGATTTACGGCATCGCCGGAGTGCGGGTTGGTTTCGGAATTGCTTCCGAACCGATCATCCAATCGATCCTAAAAGTCAAAGAACCGTTCAACGTCAATACTTTAGCGCAGATTGCAGCAACAGCTGCTATTGAAGATACGGAACACGTAAAGACTTCGCAGCAAGCCAATAAAGCCGGCCGCGAACAATTGTACAAAGCTTTTAACGAACTTGGATTGGCATATATTGAAAGCATGGCCAACTTCGTGTTGGTCCAGATAGGTGAAGACGGTGAAAAGCTGTACAAGGAATTAATGGCGAAAGGTGTCATTGTCCGTCACGGAAAAATCTGGGGATTGCCCGATTACGTGCGGGTTTCTGTCGGAACAACGGAAGAAAATCAATTCTTCATTGATACATTAACCGCATTATTGGTCAAACAAGCATAAGTAGAGAGGCTCCTGAAATTGGGGCCTCTTTTTTCTTTTGGAAAATCCCTTCTGACCTATAAGTGGAGCTTATTTGGGTGTTTAACAACGAGAAGAAACGGGAATTTTTGGGGGAAATGCCAATAGTAAAGGGTGGATGCTATGATTTATGATTGCGCGATAATTGGCGGCGGTCCCGCGGGGTTGAACGCTGCATTAGTGCTTGGAAGATCCAGAAGAAAGACATTGCTTTTCGATGATGACAACGGACGCAATTTGGTGACGAGAAAATCGCATGGCTTCATTACACGGGATGGCATTGAACCTGAAGAACTCAAACGTCTGGGCCGCAAGGATATCGCCGACTATGGGTGCGTGGAGATTAAAGAGCAGCGCATAGTCAGCGTTAACCGCATCTCCAAAACGCATTACGAATTGACGACAGAAGATGGAGATGTATTCCACAGCATTAAAATCATCATTGCGGCAGGTCTGAAAGAAGAGCAGCCGAACATTCCCGGTATCGAGAAATTTTACGGCACTAGTTTATTCAGCTGCCCATATTGTGATGGCTGGGAACTGCGGGACCAGCCACTGGCAGTGATTGCGGACAAACAGGTATTTGAACTGGCAAAGAAAATCTATACCTGGAGCCATGACCTCATCGTCTTTACAAATGGAGAAGGCCGTTTAGAGGAGGAGGACAAGCAAAAACTGCTCCGGAAAGGCATAAAAGTGGTGGAGGATATCATTGATGGGCTGGAAGGAGAAAACGGACAGTTACGCAGCGTGAGACTTGAAGATGGTACGCTGATCGATCGGACAGGCGGTTTTGTAACGCCTCTATGGAGCCATGCCACTCCATTTGCCAAGCAACTTGGCTGCAAACAAAACGAGCATGGCGGCATTTTGACCGACGATTATGGACGGACAAATGTCTGGAATGTCTATGCAGCGGGTGACGCATCATTGATTGTACCTTCCCAGCTGGTGATTGCGGCAGGGGAAGGAAGTGCAGCAGCCATTGGCGTCAATGGAGATTTAATCAATGAATATTTCGATACGGAGTAATGAGGTCAAGAACCTTTAATGAACTTTCGAAACAGCAGGTACTGAACAAAAAACAAGGCCAGAGCTGTCAGGCACAGATTGATATAGTACCAAAGGCCATCTCCAAAAAAATCCAAGGGGGAAGTGGTGGTTGGGCGCTGCATCAAATAAAGATAATTGGAATCAGTCAGTGGATTGACGAAAAAACCGATTAAGACGGCATATGCGAGCAGCAAGGCGTAGACAGAAAAGACTGAACGCATGGTAATAGCAGCAGGGCGGCAAAGCGCCAAAAACAGGCAGGCCCAGGGAATAGCCATATGGTGGATGAAAAATTTCCAAAAACGGAAATGCTGGTAATCATATGGCAGTTCGGGAGTGATCAAAGCCAAAAAAGCTGGAAGGATGCCGATATAGAAAGAGAGTTGAATCCATAGGGGGCGCATGGTCAGCAAGCCGATCATGGCAGTGAGGGAAGCTACCCCGCATAGATGCAAAGGCATTTGTCCGCTAAAGCTCCAGACGTCATTTGTCATGGCCCAATAATGATAGGAGAACTCTGAAGTGAAAAGAATAGCCAGCAAGGGCCAGCGCAGCCATTGAAAGAGCTGCTTGTTATTTCTCAGCCGATTTTTTGCCGAGATCAGCACAACGATTCCGGTAATGGCAATCGCCAATGCCAGCAGGTGACTAGGAGAAAATGGGTTGAAAGAATAGGTTGATGTTGCAGCAAACCAGTTTTCCATAACAGCCCTCCTGATGAAAAAGTTACTGTATAAATAGTTTACCATCTATTCAGTCAACTTAATCGTTTACTTGAAATCAGCTTTTCCATCTTGGCATAAACGTATGTTTTGCGTAAAACCCTTCCTATACGATAAACTTTTAGAAAAGGATCCGTAGGAGGAATGCCCGTTTGGACCAGCCGAATTTATTATCGTCCATCACTTACATCGACACGGAGCGTTCCATCGAGGCAGGCGAAATGAAAATCATCGAAACTGAATGCAATATTCAGCTGTATGAAGATACGTTGGTCACTTCTGGAACGTGGTTCCAGGTAGCAAATGTTTGGGATATCTCCTATAAATCATTTTCTTCCGAAGCCAACTTATTGTATCTCCATACCCATCGTGGCGTCTTGACCTATAAAGTCTATACAGACCCGGATAAATTCGTAGAGACGTTTAAAAAATTGAAAAACGAGAATTACTAGAAGAAGATAGGTTTTTTCCTGTCTTCTTTTTCAACCTTATAGAGCTGTCGTAAAGGTAAGGAAATGTCTGGAGGAAGGGGGAAAAGAAAATGGAGGATAATATTAAAATTGCAGATCAGTGGACCAGAAAAGTGAACGAGCGGGACATCAAAGGCGTGCTGGAAGTATCGGATCGCCATATTGAATTGGTTGGTCCGAGGGGAACCGCAGAGGGGCACAATATTCTGGAGCAATGGATCAAGGAGTCAGGCATCAAAATGGAAACGCAGGGCCATTATGCTAAAGGCAACGAAGTGATCTGCGTTCAAAAAGCTACATGGGAAAACCAAAATGGCCATGTAACAATCTATACCTTCATGGAAATAAAAAATGGGAAAGTCCATCGTTTAGGCAGATACGATACCTTGGATGATGCTTTCGGGCAATGCCAATTAAGTGAAAGAGATAAAGTTGAATAAAAAAGAGGACGAGAAAATTTTCTCGTCCTCTTTTTATATGCCATATATTCACTTCATTTCACTATTGACCAAATCGCCCAATTGGTTCCAATTTTTGACACGCGGCAAGTCAAGATGGCGGTTATAGGATTGGTCTTTAACGATGGCCTTCACCGGGTCATTCCTCAAGGTATCCAGGACCGCCGGCTTGTCATCGAAATAATAATCCAGTTGCAAATCTTTGATGATGCCTGCCTTTTCGGAGTCCTTCATGCCGCAGAAAAAATTCTCGCGCTCAACGGGGAATCCTTGTTCAATCAACCAGCTGTACGTATTTTCCGTGTGCTGTGGCGGACGCGATGTGATATAGAAAAGTTCGTGCCCATCCGATTCGAGCTGCTTCAGCAATTGGAGTGCACCGGGATAGAGGGGGCAGTCAGTGAAATATAAAAACTCCAACGAACGGTTCCACATGTTCTTGCCTTCTTCATCGTCCAACCCAAAGGCTTCATGGATTTCCACCCGGTTCAAGGCGTGGAAAATATCGATATCCACTTCCCGGCCCAATTGCTCCTGGTAATAATGGAAGGCGTATTCGCGCAAATTAATCAATGTATCATCTATATCAAAGCCGAATTTCATTTGCTGCTGCCTCGCTTTTCGGGATAGCCCGTAAATTTAAAGTCCTTGCCGATTTTACTGAATTCACCATCGCGGAGATCAATGGCGTCTTTCATCCACTCCACACCTGTCCCTTCGATGAACGTCGGCGCAATTTTGCCGCCCACGAGTTTAGGAGCAAAGTAAAACACCACTTTATCAATCAAGCCATTTTCCAGAAATGCCGCATTGATGGTGCCGCCTCCTTCAATAAAGAGCGAGGAAATGCCTTGTTCACCGAGCACCCGAACGACATCGAGTACATCGACCTGGGTGGCACTGCCGGTTTCGTATATGGAAATTCCCAGCGCCTCCAATGCCTCCCGCTTGTCGGGACTGTAATTTTGGCTTGTGAAAATCCATGTATCGGCTATGCCATCCGTGACCAACTTCGAGTTGAGCGGAATGCGGAGCGTGGAATCGAGCACAATGCGGAGCGGATTGCGGCCATTGGGAATACGCGCCGTCAGTTCCGGGTCATCTGCAATGACGGTTCCAACGCCCACCAAAATGGCCATGTGCTGGCTGCGCAGAAGATGGACATCCGTTCGTGCTTCCTCGGAAGTGATCCATTTGCTGTCAAGAGAATGGGTAGCGATTTTCCCATCCAAGGTAGATGCAGCTTTCAAAGTCACGAAAGGGGTCTTTTCAACGATGAATTTATTGAAAACCTCATTCATCTTCCGGGATTCTTCTTCACGTACACCTACAACCACTTCAATACCGGCTTCTTCCAGCATGCGGACCCCGTTTCCGGCAACAATCGGATTTGGATCCAGTGTTGCCACTACGGCTTTCTTAATGCCCGCATCAATGATGGCCTGCGCGCAGGGGCCGGTCCGTCCAAAATGGGAACAGGGTTCAAGCGTCACATAAATTGTGGCGCCTTGACTCATGTCGCCTGCCATGCGGAGTGCATGAATTTCGGCATGGGGTTCGCCCGCTTTCAAATGAGTTCCAATGCCGACAATGCGGTTGTCATTGACAATAACGGAGCCGACCAGCGGGTTGGGATCTGTCTGGCCTTTTAGGCTTTTTGCATTGTTGAGGGCAAGGTCCATATAAAATTCATGGCTTGACATGGACAATGTCCTCCCCATCTTTAAGATGCCCTGAGCGATCGATTTTGGTCTGCAGGTAATTGGCGTTGTATTCGGATTCATCTCCCCAAAGAGAGGTTCTCGATGCAATCTGGAGTCCGGCTTTTTCGATGGCATCCACTTTCTTTGGATTATTGGTCATCAAGATTACCGGCTTAGTACGCAATGCCTGCAGTACAGCAATAGCGTCGCCATAATTTCTGGAATCATCCACATACCCCAACTGTTCATTGGCTTCGACTGTGTCATAGCCATTTTCCTGCAGGACGTAGGCCATCGCTTTGCTGAAGAGGCCGATGCCGCGTCCTTCATGATTTGCCAAATAAAACAATGCGCCGGTACCGTGTTCTGTAATCCGCTTCATGGATTGTTTCAACTGGAAGCCGCAGTCGCAGCGTTTGCTGCCGAAAATATCACCGGTGTGGCAGATGGAATGCATACGGATCAATGCTTCTGCATCATTTTCGAAATCTCCATAGACAAGGACGCTCGATTGCTGATACTCGGCCAGGTTCGCTGAGCTCAATTTTTCGATGATGCTCTCGTAATCCTCTGTCACTTCATCAAGGCTCAACCAGCAATACCAGTTGAATATGAAAGTTTCATCATATAAGTTCACAGGAAGCCGAATCGGTCCAACCAGGTAGACGGCGCCTTCTTCTGTCTCGATCATTTGAATTTTCTCTTTTAATATGGCAAAGACCTTTGGGTCTAGCTTCATGTCTGTCATTTCAGTTTCCCCCTATATGAACCCTATCTATATGATATCGTACTACATGATGTTACTAAAAGTAAGTTATAAGTCCTCGACAACTTCTAAATAATAATCATTATCGTTTAGGAAAACTGGAATTCCGTTTCAAATGATACTTATTCTCATTTGAATATTAATATTCTCATTTGATTTGATTATCTGGAAGGGCTGTGGTATATTATCTACATTATAATAATTCTAAATAAGAAAGCAGGAGGAATAAAATATGTTATCAGAAAAACTAACGAACGCATTGAACGATCAATTCAACAATGAATTGCAGGCAGCGCATGCTTATACTGCAATGGCAGCGTACTTTTCCAAAAAAGGTTATCACGGTTTTGCAAACTTCTATTTAATCCAATCAAAAGAAGAGCATTACCATGCGATGAAATTCTACCATTACTTGGTGACCATGGATGAAAAGCCAGTGCTTCAGGCTTTGACTGAACCGAAAAATCATTTCGTCAGTGCATTGGATGTTTTTGAAAATGCATTGTCGCAGGAAAAAAGCGTGACCAGCAATATTTATGGATTGGTGACATTGGCTGATGAGTTGCAGGAACATGCAACACTTTCTTTCCTTGACTGGTTTATCGAAGAACAGATGGAAGAAGAAAAATCATTCCGCGACATTATTGCAAGAGTAAGAGCCATTGAAGAAGGCGGCGAATACTTCCTGAAGATGGATGATGAGTTCGCGCAGCGCAAACTGGAAGCGTAATAGCAATACAAAACAGCGCATAGTAAAATATGTGCTGTTTTTCTGCCCGAAAGGAAGTGGGATCGATGTCCGTAAACTATAAACCGGCTGTCCATTTTAATCATGTGTCTTTTTCGTTTGGGGAGAATCCGATTTTAAAAGACATTACAGGTTCTTTTCCGGAAGGGAAGATTACGACGCTTGTAGGTCCATCAGGCGCCGGGAAAACTACCTTATTAAAGTTATGCAATGGATTGCTGTCGTCCCAATCGGGAGAAATCTACATTAAGGGTCGGCCGATTGAAGATTATGAGCCGGTTGAACTTCGCCGTTTGGTGGGCATTGCGCTCCAAAGCGCTCCTATGGTCGGAGGCACTATCTACAAAAATTTAAGCCTGCCGCTGGAGCTGCAGGGAAAAGCGCTATCCAAAGCTGAGGCAGAGGAACTGCTGCGCGATGTGGGATTGGAAGAAGAGCTTTTGGAACGGAAAGTCAAAGACTTATCCGGCGGCCAGCGCCAAAAAGTTTCTATTGCCCGAACGCTTGTCAACAAACCGGAAGTCCTGTTGCTCGATGAGATTACGTCTTCCTTGGACCTTACTTCTTTAAAAGAAATTGAAGAATTGATTGTCAAAATCAATCGCAAATACGGAACCACCATCATCTGGATTACCCATAACCTCCAACAGGCGCGCGAAATTGGTGATTTCACATGGGTAATGATGGAGGGCAAAGTAGTGGAGACGGGTGAAAGCGATTTGCTCAATGATCCGGTGAATGATCAAGTCAGACACTTTGTCAGGGGGGAAGTGGGATGAGCTATTTAACCTTATCGATCACGTTAATCTTCGTGGTGATTCCTTTGCTTCTATCCAAAACCCTTAACCTCGGCCTGGAACGGGATACAATTGTCGCCACACTACGATCAATCGTTCAATTATTGGCAGTCGGATATGTATTGAAGTTTGTCTTTGATTCGGAAAGCTTGGTTTATATTTTCCTGATGGTCGCTTTGATGATTGTGGCCGCTACGCACAATGCGCAGAAAAAAGGAGCGGCCATCCAAGGCATCACGACAAAAGTGGCTGTCACTCTGGTATCTGTGGAAGTTTTGACGCAAGGGATCCTGCTCGGTTTCAACATTACGCCGGCAACAGCTCAGTACATCATTCCCATCAGTGGAATGGTCATCGGGAATTCAATGGTGCTGTCGATTCTTTTCCTGAACCGATTTACGTCGGAAATCGAGTCGCACCAGGATGAAACGGAGTTGATCCTGTCACTTGGAGGAACGCCGAAACAGGCGATCCACACGCAATTGATCACTTCGATCAAAGCCAGTATGATCCCGACCATTGAAAGCCAGAAAACGGTTGGGCTCGTTCAGCTGCCGGGAATGATGAGCGGGCAGATCATTGCTGGTGCTGATCCAATCCAGGCGGTTCAATTCCAGCTGCTGATCATGTTCCTATTGCTGACAACGGCCGCAGTGACCAGCGTCATGCTTGGCTTCCTGTCTTATCCAACTCTCTTTAACCAACGGATGCAATTAATGAAAACAGATCTTACTTAAAGCTAAAGACAAACCCAGGTATCCTGGGTTTGTCTTTTTTTATGGAAATTCGAAATAGTTCTCAACTGCATTTACTGCGGATAAAAAGTATCGATTTCGAAAGTGCCTGAACCTGGCAGGCTTTCCACCAAGCTTGAACCAAAAAGGCCAGCAGGAGTATAGTATCCGCCTTCGACTTTTTCCTTCAGGAGACGGCGGACAACTTCCAGCGACCCGTAAACTGTCAGATCATAGACATTCGCTGTTTGGATCCGGGCGACTTTGACGATGCCTTGCCGGTTTCTTGCTTCTCCCCAAATATAAGCCGGCGACTTAGCGCGAAGCTCGCTGTCGGGCCCCTGTATCCGTTTCTCGACCTGCTTTTCCAGCTTCTCTTTCACCCAATCGGTTGCCAATAAAGGTCCGGTTAGCCCCATCAAACGTGCACTGTAAATTTGTGGTTTAGGCATCGGAATCCAAGCGGAAATGTTCGGAATGCCAGTCGTGTAGAAGGCGGTTGAAACATCGCCCCAAGGAATGCCCATAGCGGTACGCGCACCGCGCCCGAAATCGATGGTTCGGTGCTGGCTTCCGATTGGAACAGTTTCCAGGACTCCGTTTTTTCTGTGCATGCTGCCTGAACCCAGACCTTGGATCATGGTTTTGAAAGTGCCCGGTGAAATGCCTGAATCCGAATCAAAACCAAGCGATAATTCAACTGCATCCGGCATTTCCTCTTTCAGTTTTAAGGCGATGCAATCGGTGGGGATGACATCAAAGCCGACACCCGAACAGAGAATAACCCCTTTTTCTACAGCCAAAGCATGCAGGGAATGCGTTTGTTCGAATACAGAAACTTCTCCTGTGATGTCCAAGTAATGTGTTTTTGCTGATAGGCAAGCCTGAATCATGGGATTGCTGGTTACTTGGAATGGACCCGCGCAGTGAAGAACCAAATCAATGTCTTCCAGTTGGGTTGCGGTATTTGTATCCAATGGAAAGGCTCGGAATTCCAGTGACAGTTCTTCAGCCAATGGCCGGATCTTATCGGTGTTTCGTCCTCCAAGTATAGGAGACATTCCTTTAGCAACAGCTTCTCTGGCAATCAATTCACCCGTGTAGCCGCTTGCGCCGTAAATCATCCACTTTTTCATTTTATCGGCTCCTCGTTTTTTGCTCTTCTGTTGGTATTCTGTAAAAACTGAAAAAACCCTTTGTTCATTTACAATGGACACTTCGAATCCTTTTTCGAAAAGATTGGGGCAGCTGTTTTTATAAGCATACATAGGAAGTTTGCAAAGTGAAGGGAGAATAAATAAAGGATTTGGTATGAGGATGCCGAAATAGAGGAGTAAGAAAATAAGCGGTAATTATGAGGAGTGAAGTAAATGGCGAATCTACATTTAATTCCTTACCGAGTAGAAGAAGTAGCTGAGCAGGCACCACAAATTCCTGAAGGGGTTCGGATGATTCAAGCGCCCGAAGTATGGGAAGAGGCAGAAAGAGGAAAAGGGAATATCGTAGCTATCCTGGATACAGGCTGCCAACCGGATCATCCTGATCTCCAGGACCGGATTATCGGTGGAAGAAATTTCACAGCTGATTATAGCGGGGATCCAGCAAAATTCGATGATAATAATGGCCATGGTACACATGTGGCTGGAACAGTAGCCGCTTCTTACAGAGAAGATGGAGGAGTAGCGGGAGTAGCTCCTGCAGCTCATCTGCTCATTTTGAAAGTGTTAACCGGAGAAGGCAGCGGAGAATATCAGGGAATCATAGACGGCATCCACTTTGCGATTGATTGGATAGGTCCTGATGAAGAGACGGTGAGCGTAATTTCCATGTCGCTGGGTGGCCCGGAAAATGTAGCTGAACTTC
The DNA here is from genome assembly GCF_056680115.1 of Planococcus sp. BI3. Classification (NCBI taxonomy): domain Bacteria; kingdom Bacillati; phylum Bacillota; class Bacilli; order Caryophanales; family Caryophanaceae; genus Planococcus; species Planococcus sp. BI3. The sequence continues at coordinate 2,384,135 of NZ_CM155266.1, read as the reverse complement.
ATGCGGCCATTAAACGTGCGGTGGATGCAGGCATCGCGGTTGTCTGCGCTGCAGGCAACGAAGGAGATGACAGCCACGATACCGATGAATTCGCTTATCCCGGAGCTTATGGAGAAGTGATCCAGGTGGGGGCGGTGGATTTTGATCGCAGGATTGCAGAGTTCAGCAATACCAATGACAAAATCGATCTGGTGGCTCCGGGCATTGATATCTATTCTACATTTCCAGGAAGCAGGTATGCCAGCATGTCCGGTACATCCATGGCAGCGCCGCACGTTTCGGGCGCTTTGGCGCTGATTAAAAATATTTCAGAAAAAGAATTTGCCCGTGAACTGACAGAAGCTGAACTATACGCACAATTGGTTCGGCGCACAATGCCGCTCGGCTACGCAAAAACCGCAGAGGGGAATGGCTTATTGGCACTGGATATTTTGAATAAGTTTGAACAATTATTAAAGCTGGTCAACACTTCCTATCGTATTGGGGCTGAAAAAAGAGGGATAAGATGAGAAGGTTAAAGTAAACAAAGCCATTCCGATTATGACAATCGGAATGGCTTTGTTATGGTTTTTAGGGAATGCGAGCTTAGCTCATTACTTATTGTCAGGATCTCAGTGTCCGAATCCTGGGAATGCAAGCCGATAAACTTTCTATGGCAGGATATGCACCAGCTAAGGGATGCGAAAGAGCTTGCCTATTTGGACTGGCACTTCTTCATTCCATTCCATATTCACTTTTAATGTCTCCGACCAATTCTTCAATCAGGTCCTCAAGTGTAATCAGTCCGGATGTGCCCCCGAATTCATCCAGGACGATGGCCAAATGGACATTCTTTTTCTGCATTTCTATAAAAACTTCATCTATTTTTCTTTTCTCAAAGACAAAATGCGGCTTTCGTATTATTTTCTGGATATTGAAGCTATTCGGATTGGGTTTCTCTCTGTACCTAAAAAGATCTTTTAGGTTTAAGGTGCCTATAATATGATCCGTGTCCTGTTCATAAACCGGAAATTTTGTATAAGGACATTCTTTCACGATGTGTATGACGTTTTCAAGGCTCTGTACAGTGGAAATGGCTATCATATCAGTCCGATGAACCATGATTTCTTCGACATTTTTGTCGTTGAATTCGAATACTCTGGTAATCATGAATTGTTCCATTTCCTCGATCGTGCCTCTTTCTTTGCCGGCATCCAGCATCAATCGGATTTCTTCTTCTATCTCCCCTGGATCTTCTTCTGACGCACCGATACCGAACATGCGGATGACGGTGTTTGTCGACCAGGAAAGAAATTTCACGAAAGGGTTTGTGAGTTTTGCCAAAAAGCGCAAAGGATTAATGGCCAGGAAGGAAATTGCCTCTGCCTTCTGAAGAGCCAGCCGTTTGGGGACAAGTTCTCCAAAAACAAGAGTGAAATAAGAGAGAATAAGCGTGACAGTAATAAGTGAGACTACCTGGGCTACTTGAGGTGAAACTGGGATTTCAGTTTGCTGGACATAAAGAGACAGTCTATCAGCAAAGCTATCTGCCGCAAAAGCACTGGCTAAGAATCCGGCAAGGGTGATGCCAATCTGAATGGTGGCTAAAAACTGGCTGGGTTCTGATAACATCTGGTTTATCCATTGTGCTTTTTTGTGGCCTTCTTCTGCCATTTTTTAATTTTATGATCGTTTAAGGAAATCAAGGCAATCTCAGAAGCAGCAAAAAAGGCATTGAACATTATGAGAAACGCCAATATCCCCAATTCTAATCCCATCATTCATACACCTCTGTTTCGGTTTTTATTCTATTACAAGTCATTTTTTTCACCTGAAGACTGCTGATAACTCCTTAGTGTAAAAGCATTACGCGGTTATAGAGGGGAAAGAAGAACAGAGCTGTTAAGTGGCCTCAATTTCGAGAGGTTCATCGCTTACTTCAATAATCGGTTCCTCAACTAATCTTCGGAGACAGCGATTCCATCTTATTTCAGGCAGTCCTTTACTTGTATCTACACGTGTACTGCTGTCTTTTTTAAGTTAAGAGTATACTATCATATTCGTATTTGACTAAATAGAATTACGTGAAGGTTTAAGGTGTATACATGAGCGGAATCTGGCGAAGTGGAAATAAGGCATTGATACGGATGTTGAGTTGATTTTTTAGTTAGCCCTCGCAGCTGAAAATTGGAATACAGCATTCCAGCTTTGCGGAGCTGCCTGCAAACATCTCCCATAAAATAATCGAGTATGGTAGAATTTCATCATATGTGTATTTATAATCTGGTATTCTCTAGAAAAATGCGAGAAAGAGCAGGTGTGGAAATGATTGTCGGAATAGATGCAGGGGGTACGTTGATTAAAGTGGCGTATTCCGAAAATGAAGAAGTCCATTTTAAAAAATATCCAATCGCTGAAATGGACCAGGTTGCCGACTGGGTGAATGGTCTTGGCGACTGTAGAGTGTGTGTAACAGGTGGGAAATCGGGCGTTTTGGTAGCCTTGCTCGATCAGCCGGCACAGGAAATGGTGGAATTTGAAGCAACCCACCTCGGTGTGCAAGTTCTTCTCGAAAAGATGGATCTTCTGGAAGACGCTTATCTGGTGACGAATGTTGGAACGGGCACTTCCATCCATTGCATCCAGGACAATGCCCAGGAGCGTTTGGGCGGCACCGGTGTCGGCGGCGGCACCTTGATTGGGTTAAGCCATCTATTGACCGGCGTAACCCGCTACGATGAAATTGTCGCCCTGGCAAGCCAAGGCTCCCGGGAGCGGACCGATTTAAAGGTCAAGCATATATACGAAGGCAAAGAGCCGCCGATTTCAGGCGAATTGACAGCCAGTAATTTTGGGCAAGACTTGTTCTCGATTTCAGGCGATTTGACGAAGGAAGAATTGCTGGCGACGGTCATTGGCTTAGTAGGGGAAACGGTTAGTACGGTAAGTGTGCAGGCGGCTCGCCAGTGCAGAAGCTCGACCATTGTCTATATCGGCTCTTCTTTCATTGATAACCCTCTATTAAAGGAAGTTGTTACAAGCTATACCATTCTGCGCGGCTCGGTTCCGGTGTTTCCCGATAATGGGGAGTTTTCAGGAGCGATGGGAGCCATGTCTGTATTAACCCAAAAGACTGTATAGGTTTCGATAGAAAAGACGTCTCTCTTCCGGCCAATGTGATGGCAGGAGGAGAGACGTCTTTTTTAAGGGCAGGATCTCTCTATTAGGCCGTTGCCTTTTAAAATAGTTCCCAAAAGTACTCAATGATTGAAGGGCTTGGACTGGATTGAAAGAAAACTTCCCACATATAAAAGAGATGACGCCACCTGCGCCATCTCTTCATATGTTTTATCACTCGCTGATGATGGTCAATTTTTCGCGGATATCTGTCCGTTCCTGTTTTGCGGGGACATGCGCTGGATAGCCGATCATCATGGTTGCGACAATTTTTTCTCCCGGCTTCACACCAATGGCTTCACGGAAAACGGGATTGTAGATCCAGTCGTTGGAGCGCCAGATCATGCCGATGCCGCGTTCCCAGGCTGCCAGCTGGAAGTTTTGCAGCATGGAAGAAACCGCGCCATAGTCTTCGTCCCATCTTCTTTGTCTCGGATCTTCAGGCATAATGACGACCAGGTGAAGCGGAATGCTGCGGAAGTAATCAGCTTTGTTGAGCACTTTTGACGGAATTTCCCCGTCCGTACGCATGGCTTCAATAAACGCCTGCACGAACTTTTCTTTGCCTGCGTCCGTATAGAGTTGGAAACGCCACGGCTCATTGACTTTATGGTTTGGTGCCCATTTGGCGATATTCAGCAGCTCGATAATTTCTTCGACATTGACTGCATCAATCTTGAATTTCTTGATTGAGCGTCTTTCTATGATATTCTGATCAATAGCATTCATCATTGAACGTCTCTCCCTTCCGCACAGAAAATGCGGGTATCTACCCTTTATCCTAACATGGAGAAGAGGGAAAAGCGTATCATAAAAGACAAAAAGATCCCTGCTGGCAGGCAGAAATATTGGTAGAATAGAAGCATAGGCAAGGAGTGGATAAAGTTGAAGAAAGCTGTAGTCATCGGCGGAGGCATCACTGGCCTTTCCGCTATGCATTATTTACAGAAGCTGAACCTGCAGGAAAACCTCAATCTCGAATTGGTGCTGATTGAGCGGGAGCAGCAGTTGGGCGGCAAGATCAAGACGGTAGCAGACGAAGAGTTTATCATGGAAGTCGGGGCAGACTCGATTGTTGCCCGTCACGCCAGCGTCATGCCATTGATTGAAGACCTTGGGCTCAAGGACCGCGTCGTCTACAACGGCACGGGAATTTCCTATTTGTATGCCAATAATGTGCTGCATGCCATTCCAAAGGATACAGTGTTCGGTATTCCGATGAATAGGGAAGCGCTGTTCAGTTCAACGCTCGTTTCTGAAGAAGGCAAACAGGCAGCGTTAAAAGATTTTGACAGTGTCAATGAAAGTTTTACGCGGGACAGCTCTATCGGAGAATTCCTTGAAGCATTTCTCGGCAAGGAATTAGTTGAAAATCAGATTTCGCCAGTGTTATCCGGTGTCTATTCAGGCAATCTCCATGAATTGACCCTGGCCTCGACATTGCCTTACCTGGTCGATTATAAAAATAAATACGGCAGCATCATTAAAGGACTTGAAGCTAATAAAGACTTTTTCCAGGGTGCCGCCAATAAGAAATTCATTTCATTTGATGAAGGTATGCAGGTCCTGATTGATGAAATGGAAAATCAGCTCGAGCAGGTCCGTATAGTGAAAGGCGTAGAAACCAAATCGGTCAAAAGGGACGGACAACGCTATCTGGTGGAGCTTGAGGGCGGAGAAGCAATAGATGCGGATTTTGTGATCCTGGCAACACCACATCAAGTTGCCCAACAGCTTTTGGGAATACCAGAACTGGATACTGAATTCGATCAGTTCCTGAACTCCTCATTGATCAGCGTCTATCTGGGATTTGATGTTCCGGATGAAAGGCTGCCCGAAGACGGGACCGGCTTTATCGTGTCTCAGGAAAGTGATCTGAATTGCAACGCCTGTACGTGGACCAGCCGGAAATGGAACCATACATCAAAAAGCCATAAATTGCTGGTTCGGCTGTTCTACAAGAGTTCACATCCATCCTACGGCCGGCTAAAGAATCTGTCTAAAGAAGAATTGGCTGAAGTAGCGATGGGGGATGTACGAAAAAGCTTAGGGATAGAAGAAGAACCACTGGCTGTCGAAGTGACCGGCTGGAAAAACTTGATGCCCAATTACCATATGGGACATAAAACAGCTACCGGTGCGCTGGAGCTGAAAATGGAAAAATTGGTACCGGGTATTAAGCTGGCAGGATCTTCTTATTTTGGAGTGGGAATTGGTGCCTGCATCCAAAACGGTGCAGATTTGGCAGAAATCATCGCCAATCAATTGGTGGATGTAAAAGAATAGTAAAAAAAGAGACCAGAGCTGGTCTCTTTTTTTATGACTAGAAATACATGATTAAATGAGTGAAAGAGTTAATTTTTCTATAGTGCTCACAAAAAAAGCCGTTTATCCAAATTTCGGATAAACGGCTAATTGAGAATATAGGCAGTGCGTTATCAATTAATTATTTTATTTCAGTAAGATCCGGAACTGAAAGACCAAGGCCTTCAGCAACACGTGTACCGAATTCAGCATCTGCTTTGTACAAATGGCTGATTTGGCGAAGCTTGATGTCTTCTTTGTCAACAGCGCTTAAGCCGCCGACGAAAGTTGCAACAAGACGCTCTTGCTCTTCAGCACTTTGCAGACGGTAAAGGTCGCCTGGCTGCGTGTAATGATCGTCTTTGAAATAGGGTACTGAATCCGTAACGCCGGTTACTTCAATTGGATCCATTTTAGCAGCTGCATCTTCAGTAGGGCCGCCGTAGCTGTTCGGCTCGTAATAGACAGAACCGCCGCCATTTTTGCCAAAGTTCATTTGGCCATCGCGCTGGTAGTTGTTGACTTGGTTTTTCGCTGCGTTGATCGGCAGCATCTGATGGTTAGCGCCGACGCGGTAACGTTGGGCATCGTGGTAGGCAAACAAACGGCCTTGCAACATTTTATCCGGTGATACATCGATGCCAGGAACCAAAGTACCCGGAGAGAAAGTAGCCTGCTCGACTTCAGCAAAATAGTTTTCAGGGTTGCGGTTAAGCACCATGCGGCCAACTTCCATCAATGGATAATCTTTGTGAGACCATGTTTTTGTTACATCGAATGGGTCGAAGCGATATGTGTTCGCATCTTCCAAAGGCATAACCTGTACATATACTTTCCAAGCTGGGAAGTCGCCTTCTTCAATTGCATTGAAAAGGTCTTCTGTGTGGAAATCAGGGTTTTCGCCAGCGATTTTGTCAGCTACGTCCTGAGTGATGTTCTGGATGCCTTGTTCAGTAAGGATGTGGTACTTGATCCAAACCGATTCGCCTTCAGCGTTTGTCCATTTGAATGTATGGCTGCCGAATCCGTGCATGTGGCGAAGTGTAGCAGGGATTCCGCGGTCGCCCATCAAATAAGTGACCTGGTGCAATGATTCCGGTGATAATGACCAGAAGTCCCACACTGCGTTAGGGTTTTTCAAGTGAGTGCGCGGGTCGCGTTTTTGCGTATGGATAAAGTCAGGGAATTTAATAGCATCCTGAATAAAGAAGATTGGCGTGTTGTTGCCGACTAGGTCGTAGTTTCCTTCTTCTGTATAGAATTTCAAAGAGAAGCCGCGCGGGTCACGGACAGTATCAGCAGAACCCAGTTCACCGGCTACTGTTGAGAAACGGGCGAACATATCCGTTTTCTTGCCGACTTCCGATAAGAAAGCAGCTTTCGTATATTTGGAAACATCTTGAGTCACTTCAAAATAACCGTGGGCGCCAGCGCCTTTAGCATGGACTACGCGCTCAGGAACACGTTCTCTGTTGAAATGTGCAAGCTTCTCAAGAAGATGAACATCCTGCAATAGGACAGGGCCGCGTTGTCCGGCTGTCTGGGAGTTTTGGTTGTCTCCGACTGGGGCACCCCAGCTGGTTGTTAAACCTGTTTTGTTTGTACTCATGAATCGAACACCTCATTCTCTTTTTTTTCTTTTATGTAAAACACTACAATTCTAATGATAACATTTTTTAAATTAAAATCAATTCTAAGTGATAATGATTATAATTAACGCGAATCTATTATGTCAATCAATTGACTTAATCCTAAAAAACGAAAGAAAAGCAGGACCGGTTTGACCGATACTGCTTTTCTTTCTATATATACTTGCGTTTTTCTTTGTCCAGCTCTTTGGGTCATAAGCCAGCCCAGCTGTGCGGCAAAGAGCGCCACTTCGCCGGTCTGTCTTATGCCCGTCAGAGCTCCACGGGCGCTTGCGCTTTTCTTGTTGTCCAGTTGCAAGTGCCTAGCTCTTCGGGATGTAAGCCACTCTGGCTATGCGGCTGAAAAGATGCCGCTTCGCCAGATTGTCTTACACCTGTCAGAGCTGACCAGGCACTTTCACTTTTCTTGTTACCTCATCACATTCAAACGCTGGAAGCTGTCGAAATGTTTGCCCCAATAGCTATCGTTTAAACTGGTGATTTGGACACGGTCACCACCGGCATGAATAAAGCTGTTGTTGCCGATGAAAATGCCCATATGTGAAATTCCTGGACGATACGTATTCTTAAAGAAAACCAAATCGCCGACTTGTGGTGAACTTACGGTCGAAGAGAGTGCATCAAGTCCTGTAGTATTCGTTCGCGGCACGCTGATGCCGGCCTGGTTATACACATAATAGATATAGCCGCTGCAATCAAATCCGCCTGGTGCTGCGCCGCCCCATTTATAAGGCGTACCCAGGAAAGAGTTGGCTATTGATATCACTGATGAGACTTTTCCGGAAGTCGATGGTGCCGAGACAGGATTGGAAACAGTCACGGGTTGCTTGCTTACCGAACTGCCATCAACTTTCAAGACTTGCCCGATACGGATCGTACTTGTTTTCAGGGCATTTGAGCTCATCAATTGGGAAACGGACATGCTATGGCGTTTGGCGATGTTGGTCAATGTATCACCGCTGACTACACGGTATGTACTGGCTTTAGAGACGACAGGAGCAGGAGCTTTAACCACAGATGCCGGCGCAGTTTGTGCTTTACCGCTGACGGCCAATTTTTGGCCTGGATGAATGTTGCTGCCCGAGAGTTTGTTCAATTGCTGAATAGAGCTGACGCTGGTGCTGTGAATCCGGGCTATGTGCGATAATGTATCTCCTGCTTTTACTGTATATGTATTTGCAGAGTTTGCTGATGTTTTAGGAGCACTGGTCTTTTGTGGAGCTGCTTTCGGAGTCGAGACGGCTGCGACTTTAAGCGATTGATTGGGATAAATCGAATTCGATGCCAGTTTATTCCATGCTAGTAATTGGTCTACTGAAACGTTGTTGCTTGAAGCGATTTTCCATAAAGTATCGCCTGATTTTACTGTGTACGTACTGGCTTCTGTGTCCGAAGCTCCGATTGCAAATGTTAATGCGGTAGCTGCAAATAATGTGAAAATATACTTTCTCATCCTCAAACCCCTTTTTTTTCTTTATTTATAGATAATTCTATTTATTCTTTATATTTAACCTAATTCTATATAATTAATTCAATATAGGCAATAAGTTTCAATATTACATTTGTGTTACAAAAGTAAAAGTAACAAAAAGCGTTCTTTTAATGTGTTCCAAAATATAATCTGAAACAAAAAATTCAATCGGTTAAAGTTTCTTCTATACAAAGAATATCGGCGGCAGTGGAGAAAAGTTAATAGCTAATACTGAATTACTGTTTATTGTTCCTCCATAATTTTCTTTCATGAAAGGAAAGGGTCCAAATTAATTTCCAAAAACTTCTTAAAGGCTTCAGATAGCAAGTGAATCTTATGGAGAAACAGGACTAATTTCTTACACAAAGATGAGGCTTTGAATTGTTGCAATATTACATATTTTCTGACATCATGAAATTGAATAGATGAGAAACCGATTTTATTAGAAGGAGGAAGGAAAAATGTATGCGACTCTTGGCAAGATCTTTGATCAAACGGTAAGCAGATATCCAGATAAAGAAGCACTGGTCGATATGAGAAGAGAGAAAAGATGGACCTATTCGCAATGGAGCGATGAAGTTCATCGTCTGGCGAATGCCCTGACGACAGCTGGAGTCAGCAAAGGAGACCGTGTTTCAAGCTTTTTGTTCAATAACAGTGAATTGCCTACAGCTTTGTTTGCCTGTGCGAAAATCGGTGCTATTTTCAATCCCATCAATTTTCGTTTAAAGCCTGATGAGCTGGCGTATATTTTAAATGATGCAACCCCTGAAGTGGTTTTGTTTGAAGAGGCTTTGAAGGAAACCATTGAGGGAGTTATGGCGCAGTTTCCAAGCATCCAATTCTGGTATATAGATGACAAAGTACCGGATTATGCAATCAGTTACCAGGAGCAGGTCAGCAGAGAATCAGCGACGGATCCATGTGTGCAGGTCGAGGAAATGGATACGTACGCCATTATGTATACAAGCGGAACCACGGGGAGGCCGAAGGGCGTGATTCACCGGCATCGTGACATGGCGGAACAAAGCATGACATGCATTGCGATGCTGAAATACACGAAAAACGATGTCGGCCTGGTCATTGCACCGATGTTCCATTGTGCAGAATTGCATTGCTGCATCATTCCACGCGTCCAGGCTGGAGCATCAAATGTGATCATGCATCAGTTCGATCCTCAGGCAGCTTTAGACACTGTCGAAAAAGAAAAGGTCACGGTCATGTTCGCGGTACCGACCATGTGGGGCATGATGACTGATCTGGACGGAGCGGATGCGAAAGTCAAAACGCTGCAAAGGGGATTATATGGAGCAGCTCCGATGGCGCCAGTACTGGTCAAGCGTGTCAAAGAAGTGCTCGGGATTGATTTGATTCAGGCATATGGGCAAACGGAGATGGGTCCGGCTATCACGTTCCTTGCCGAAGACGAGCAGCTGACCAAAGCAGGGTCTGCTGGAAAACCTGCCTTCAACCATGAAATTCGAATCGTCCGCCCGAATGAGAAAGGTCCATCAGAGCCGGATGATAGATTAGGGGCATTTGAAGTCGGTGAAATCATCGTTCGTGGACCGAGCATGATGGCTGGATATTTCCATCGTCCACAAGCCACTTCTCGCGTAATGTATAAAGGCTGGTACCACACCAGTGATTTAGGGTATATGGATGAAGATGGCTATCTATTTGTGGCCGATCGGGTGGATGACATGATCATCAGCGGCGGTGAAAACATCTATCCGCGCGAAGTGGAAGATGTATTGCATGAGCACGAGATGGTTCAGGATGTGGCGGTTTTGGGAATCCCCGATGAAAAATGGGGCGAAGCGGTGATGGCGTTTGTCGTCGTAAAGGATGCCCAGTTGACCGAACACCAGCTGGAGGAATTCTGCCTGAAAAATGACAAACTTGCGCGTTTCAAACGGCCGCGAGCCTATCGCTTTGTCGATGAACTGCCCCGCAATGCCAGTGGGAAGATACAAAAATACCTCTTGCGTGAACTGTATGCGAAAAGTATTGTATAAGAATATGGCCCCTCCGCCTAATATAAGCAAAGGCGGAGGGGTTTTAAAATGGAAAAGGAGAGTGGCGGGATGCAGATGAAACCGGTGGAAGAAACAATTGTAGGGGTACTGGGGATTGAATATATTGAAATCACCCCGGACAAAGTGGTAGCGACGATGCCTGTTCATGCAGCGACCCATCAGCCTTTTGGGCAGTTGCATGGGGGAGCTTCAGTGGTATTGGCCGAATCGGTCGCCAGTGTTGGAACTTGGCATTTAATCGATCAAGAGATTGAAATTGCCGTTGGCTTAGAAATCAATGCCAATCACCTGCGCGGCAAGCAGGAGGGGCTGGTGACAGCTATAGGGACGCCGCTCCATAAAGGCAGAACAACGATGGTTTGGGATATCAAAATCATCGATGAAGAAGAAAAACTTATTTGTGTATCGCGATGTACCGTGGCAATTGTGAAAAAGAAAAAGTAATCAGCAGAAATCCATTACCGTCACCTTAAGGTGTGTAATGGATTTTTTTTAGATACAGAAATTGAAAAATATTGTTAACAAAATCTATTTGTTAATGTATACTGAATTTTAAGAAAACTAAAGCGGTTACATTCCTTTTATGCCTTAGATCGTAAAAGGTTTTTTTAAAAAAATAACATACCGTCCGTACAGTATTAAATACCGTCCGTATAGTATGTATGGGAGTGAGGAAATGACAGATTCTTTATTTGATTTGACGGGCAAGACAGCTTTGATTACAGGAGGTGGAAGCGGCCTTGGCCGGAATATTGCCGAAATTTTTGCCGAATATGGAGCAAATATAGCGGTTTGTTCACGCAAAGTGAAAAATTGCCAAGAGGCGGCTGATCAATTGGAAAGCCGCTTTGGTATTAAAGCCCGCGCTTACGAATGCAATGTCGGCGATGAAGAGCAAGTGAAAACAGTTGTTCAGTCGGTAATGGCGGATTTTGGCAGCATCGACATTTTGGTTAATAACAGCGGAGCAACCTGGGGAGAAGAGATGGAAAAAATGCCGCTGGATGCATGGGAAAAAGTGATGAATGTAAATGTTACGGGGACTTTCCTCATGTCCAAGGAAGTTGGGGTGCATATGATCAGCAAGGGCTATGGAAAAATCATCAATATCGGTTCTGTCGCCGGCTTGAGAGCGGAACCGCCAGAAGTGCTGAATGCCATCGGTTACAGCACTAGCAAAGCGGCTGTCCACCATTTCACCAAAGATTTAGCACGGAAATGGGCAGGGCATGGATTGTATGTCAATGCCATCGCTCCTGGGTTTTTTGAAACAAAAATGACCAAACATGTCATCGCACAGCAGACGGATACGATCGTCAATAAAAACCCGATGAAAAAACTTGGGGACCCCCGATCGCTTCAGGGAGCCGCGCTTTTTCTGGCAGGCGGCGCCAGTGATTACATAACAGGCCAAGTAATTGCCGTGGATGGCGGAAGTTCCTTATAAAATTCAGGCTGAAAGTTAAAAAAATATAAAGTCCAGAAGGAGGAAAAGCATGGATAGACCTTGGTTAAAGCATATAGCAGAAGGAAATCCGAAAAGCATTGAGATACCCAACATTTCATTGGTGGAATTGTTCAAGCAGTCGACAGAACAGTATGCAGACCATACAGCGGTCACCTTTTTCGATAAGACCTACAGCTATAAAGAACTAAATGAGGCCATCGGAAATTTTTCGGAAAAACTGTATGGGATGGGTATCCGGAAAAACGACCGAGTGGCCATCATGCTGCCGAACTGTCCGCAATATCCCATCAGTTTTTATGCTGCACTTTCCTGTGGGGCTACAATCGTCCAGTTGAATCCGATGTTCCAACCTGCAGAACTTCTTCACATTCTCAATGATTCAGAGACAAAAGCCTTAATTATACTGGATCGGTTAATGCCTTTGTTCGACAGCATCAAAGATAAGACATCGGTCGAACATGTACTGGCACCGGGTCTTGATGGCGGTGCAGAAGAAGCTGTTCCAAATGGTGATCTGCCTCGCATAACGATTGATCCGAAAGAAGATGTAGCGGTCATCCAGTATACAGGAGGCACAACCGGGCTCCCGAAAGGTGCCATGCTAACACATCGCAATATTGTCGCCAACACCTTACAAAGTGCTGCAACTTCTGAAGTGACGACTAAAAAAGGAGAAGAGAAAGTGTTGACCATATCTCCTTTATTTCATGTGTACGGTATGACGAGCGGCATGAGTGTCACTTTCTATAATGGAGGCAACATGATTCTGGTACCCAAATTTGATGTTGGCCAAGTAGTGGAGCTGATCGAAACAGAAAAACCGACTGCGTTTCCAGGAGTGCCTACCATGTATATTGCTTTGCTGGATTATCATCGATCAAGAAAATTTGATTTGAGTTGTTTGGTATCCTGCAGCAGTGGGTCAGCCCCATTGCCCTTGGAAGTGCTTGAGCGTTTCAATGCCATCAGCGGAACTACTGTCGCGGAAGGCTACGGATTATCAGAAGCATCCCCTGTAACGCATCGGAATCCAGTTCAAAGCTTGCAGAAAAATGGCAGCATCGGCATACCGTTGCCGAATACCGATTCACGCATTGTCGATATAGCAACAGGACAAGAAACCTTGCCGGTTGGTCAGGTGGGTGAGCTGGTTGTCCGAGGTCCGCAAGTGATGAAAGGCTATTGGAACAGGCCGGAAGAAACCGCTGTGGCGATTCGGGAAGATTGGCTGTATACCGGAGATCTCGCAAAAATGGATGAAGATGGATTCTTTTACATTGTCGGCCGGAAAAAGGAGATGATTCTGGCAAGTGGGTTTAATGTCTATCCAATTGAAGTGGAAAATGTCCTTTACCATCATCCCGCCATACGGGAAGCAGCTGTTTTCGGAGTTCCGGATGCGTACCGCGGTGAAACGGTTCGAGCGGTCGTGGTCTTGAGTGAAGTAGTGACGGAAGAAGAGTTGATCGCTTATTGCCGAACACAGCTATCGGCCTATAAAGTGCCGGAAGCCATCATTATTACGGAAGAACTGCCAAAAACAGCTGTCGGGAAAATATTGAAACGTGCTTTGCAAAAACAATACGCCAATTTATAAACAAACGAGGAAATGGGGAGATCAGCATGCATTTACGTTTATCAGAAGAACAAACGATGGTCCAAAAAACGATACGCCGCTTTGTGGAAAAAGAATTGATTCCGTTGGAAAATGAAGTGTTGAAAAATGAGAGGGAAGGGCGTCCGAGCCTGGAACCTGGAAAAATGAAAGAACTGCAGAAAAAAGCAAAGGATTTTGGCTTCTGGGGCATCAATACTCCCGAAGAATACGGTGGATCGAATCTCGGCCAAATGATGCTGGCCATCGTTTTGATGGAAGTATCGAAAACCTTTGTGCCCTTCACATTCGGAGGATCTGCCGACAACATCCTTTATTACGGCAATGAAGAGCAAAAAAAGAAATACTTGATCCCAACCATCAATGGGGAAAAGAAATCCTGTTTCGCAATGACCGAACCGGAAGCGGGATCTGATACTCAAAACTTGAAGATGACGGCTGTCAAAGACGGCAATGAATGGGTCTTGAATGGTGAAAAAACCTTTATCACAGGCGGCAATGAAGCCGATTTCGTTATGGTGATCGCCATCACAGACAAAGAGTTGCATCAGCAAACGGGCCGTTCGGGTGTCACCTGTTTTATCGTCGACCGGGACATGGGCTGGAAATCCGAATACATCGATACGATGGGCGAATGGGGGCCGGCTGGACTGGTTTTCGACAACGTTCGTGTGCCGGAAGAGAATGTTCTGGGCGAAATCAACGGCGGCTATAATTTGGGGCTTGAATGGATCGGCTTTGCACGTTGGGTGGTTGGAGCGCGGGCTGTCGGGATGAGTGAACGTTTGCTGCAGATGGCCATCGATTATTCAAAAGACCGCAAAACCTTCGGCAAACCGATTGCGGAACGCCAGGCAATCCAATGGCCGATTGCTGATTCCGCAGTGGAAATTGAAGCAGCAAAATGGCTGGTGTTAAATGCTGCCTTCACATTGGACCAAGGAGAAGATAATCGCCATCTGGCGTCCATGGCGAAACTCTATGGCGCGAACATGGGCAACCGGGTTGTGGACCGGGTTCTTCAAATTCATGGAGGCATGGGCTATACACGGGAATTGCCGATTGAGCGTTGGTATCGTGAAGCAAGATTATGGAGAATTTATGATGGGACAGATGAAATCCAGCGCATGATCATCTCAAGGAATTTATTGAAGGGCCACGTAAAAGTGGGGCAATCGGTTTAATCGGATGGAAGAAAAGGGAGGCATACCAATGGGAAATTCATTTGAAGGAAAAACGGCATTTGTTACAGGCGGCAGCCGGGGGATCGGCCGTCAGATTGCCGAACGGTTTGCAAGTGAAGGAGCAAATGTAGCAATCATCGACGTCAACGAAGAGGCGCTTCAGGCAGCCCAGGAAGAAATGAGCGGGCAAGGCTATTCCATCTATACGAAAAATGCCAGCGTCACCGACAAAGAACAAATCGAAGGGGCGATGAGAGAGGTCTTCGAGAAATTCGGTTCGATTGATGTACTCGTTAATAACGCAGGGGTCATCCGGGATAATATGCTGTTTAAAATGACAGATGAGGACTGGCTGACGGTTACAGACGTCCATTTGAAAGGGGCATTTTATGCGACACGTGCGGCGCAACACTATATGACCCAAAACAAATATGGACGGATCATCAATATTTCTTCGACTTCCGCACTTGGCAATCGGGGGCAAGCCAATTACGCGACAGCAAAAGCCGGGCTCCAAGGGTTTACTAAAACTTTGGCAATCGAACTCGGGAAATATGGAATCACAGCCAACGCAGTGGCACCCGGTTTTATCGAGACGGATATGACGAAAGCGACTGCTGAACGCATTGGTGTGCCTTTTGAAGAATTGATCAAAGCGAGTGTTTCAACTATTCCGGTTGGCCGAAGTGGAAAGCCGGAAGATATTGCGAACGCCGTCGCCTTTTTTGCAGATGAACGTTCCTCGTTTGTCAGCGGACAAGTCTTATATGTAGCGGGCGGACCGAAAAATTAACGGTGGAGGTGCAAGTATGCTGAAAGAAAGCATTGGGAAACGTTCGGAAAAAGTGAAGAATACGATTGAAAGAGGGGCAGTCCGGAAATTCGCTGAAGCGATCGGCGACCCGGCGCCCATTTATATCGATGAACAGGCAGGTGCAGCTTCGCGTTACAGCCAAAACATTGCGCCTCCTACGTTTCCGGTGACTTTTGATGCCGGAAAAATTGATGGATTAGATCTCCCGTCGAAAGGCTTGATCCACGGGGAACAGATTTACCATTACGAACGGCCGCTGTTTATCGGAGAAGATGTCTATTGCTGGATGGAAGTGAAAGATTATTACGAGAAAAGCGGCAACTTTGGAGAAATGGGATTTTTGGTCGTCATAAAAAAAGGGGAAAGTGAAGCTGGTGAATTGTTGTTTACAGAAGAACGCATCGTCATCATCAACGAAGCCGCCAGAAAGGGGATGACGGTATGAACCGGGTAATGGATTTTCAGGAAGGCGACAGCTTGTCGCCCATTCAATTGGAACCTGTGACGCGTCTGGATTTGATCAAATATGCAGGAGCTTCCGGTGACTTTAACCCAATCCACACCATTGATGCCGAAGCTGAAGGAGCAGGATTACCCGGGATAATCGCCCATGGCATGTGGACGATGGGGAATCTGGCGAAAATTTTCACCCCTTTCCTGGAAGAAGGGTTTATCCAGGATTATGCCATTCGTTTTAAAGGCATGGTTTTTCTGGAAGATGTCATTACGTTAAAAGCGACCATTGTTGAAAAGAAAGAGCAGCAAATTATATTCCAAGTTCAAGCCGTCAATCAAAGCAATAAAGATGTGCTGAAAGGTGAACTTGTTTTTTCGTTATAATCATCGGAATTATTTTTGAAAGGGGAAGGTGTATCCATGAACAGAGATGCAGTGATCGTATCAGCAGTAAGAACAGCAATCGGACGGCAAGGCGGTGCTTTGGCATCGGTCCCCGCCCATGTTTTTGGAGCGGAAGTGATCAAAGCGGCAATAGCGCGTGCGGGCATCGATGCGGCTGTTATAGATGACATCATTATGGGCAATGTCTTGAGTGCAGGAGGGAACATTGCCAGATTGACGGCATTGGAGACCGGGCTTGGAATAGAGCTTCCTGGATTGACGGTTGACCGCCAATGCGGCTCCGGCATCAACGCGATTAATCTTGCAGCACAAGCCATCTGGGCAGGAGATGGAGATGTTTTTGTAGCTGGAGGGCTTGAAAGCATGAGCCGTGCCCCTTATTTAATGGAGAAGCCTGAAAAAGCGTATAGTCCGGCGCCGCCAAAATTCCGTAAATCTCAATTGTCGCCTAAAGAAATAGGAGATCCGCCCATGGGCATAACAGCTGAAAATTTGGCGAAACAATACGGCATCAGCCGTGAAGAGCAGGACCAGTTTGCATTGGAGAGCCAAAAGCGCGCTGCACAAGCAATGGAAGAAGGGCGTTTTGATGAGCAGATTGTGCCCATTCAAATCCCGGTCCGCAAAGGGGAGCCCATTGAATTTAAAGAAGATGAGCATCCGCGCCCACAAACCACCCAGCAAGCACTGGCGAAATTGCCTCCAGCTTTTCTTGAAAATGGAACAGTGACGGCCGGAAGCAGTTCGGGTTTGAATGACGCCGCCTCAGCTGCAGTCATCATGTCCAGGGAAAAAGCGGACGAGCTGGGTTTGAAAGTTTTAGGGGTTATACGCGCTCAAGCCGTTGCGGGTGTTGACCCGAATATTATGGGCATTGGACCGGTTCCAGCAACACAAAAAGCGTTGAAGAAGGCGGGGCTTGCCTTGGCCGATATCGATGTCATCGAAATCAATGAAGCTTTTGCATCTCAAGTGCTTGCCTGCAATAAAGAATTGAAGATGGATATGGACAAGGTGAATATAAATGGAGGAGCTATTGCACTCGGCCATCCGCTTGGTGCGACTGGGGCCATTCTGCTGACCAAAGCGGTTTATGAATTGCAGCGTTCTGGTGGAAGATATGCTCTCATTACAGCTTGCATCGGCGGTGGACAAGGCATTGCGACGATTATAGAACGAGAGGGGTAAGAACTTTGGAGAAGATACCCGATATTAATGTCTACGTCAGATTCTGCGAAACCGATGCCGGCGGCCATGTCAGCAACATCAGTTATTTTATCTATTTGGAAGAGGCACGTTCGAAGTTTTTCAAGGCCATCGGTTTTACCGGCAATGAAAAAAGAGGCAATATCGACTTTATCGTCGCTTCCACAAGCTGTGATTTTCTGGTTCAGGCTTATGCTGGGCAAACTTTGGCGATTGCGACAAGAGTGGAGCGGATCGGTTCGAAAAGCTTTGAACTGGTCCATGAAATCACCAACAACGAAACAGGAGGGCGGATTGCTTCAGGACGTGCGGCAATTGTCTGTTTTGATTACCAAAAACAGCAGACTGAAAAGATTCCGCCAGTGCTCCGTGAGATGCTTGAAAACTTTTTGATGAAAGCTTAGGGCCGTTGCACATCGTGAAAGAAAAGAGGGGTGAAAATGGATTTCAACTTAAGTGAGGATATTCAATTTCTCAAGCGCAATATTCGTCTATTTATCCAAAATGAAGTGGAAAAAGTGGCGATGCAAATTGAAGAAGACGATGAAATTCCAGAACGGATCATCCAGCTTTCAAAGGAAATGGGATTATTCGGCTTGAGCATTCCGGAAGAATACGGAGGACTAGGCATCGATATGGTCGGGAAATGTGCACTTTATGAAGAAATTGGTGCAACGCACAATGGCTATACGACGTTAATCGGGGCTCATACAGGAATCGGGACTGTCGGAATTGTTGAAATGGGCAATGAGCAGCAAAAGAGAAAGTATTTACCGGACATGGCTTCGGGAGAACGGCTCGGGGCTTTTGCATTGACCGAGCCGCAAGCTGGATCGCATGCAACGAATTTGAAAACGACTGCCGTTAAAAAGGGCGATAAGTATATATTGAACGGTCTCAAGCATTATATTACCAACGCCACAAAAGCGGATGTTTTTACAGTGATGGCAGTAACCGACCCCGAAAAAGGCGCGAAAGGGATCACCTCATTCATTGTTGAAAAAAGTTTTCCGGGGTTCCATGTAGGGGCTGTCGAGAAAAAGATGGGCCTTCACGGTTCCCATTCGGCAGAAGTCATTATGGAAGACTGTGAAGTGCCGATTGAAAACATTTTGGGCAGCGAAGGACAAGGTTACGTCAATGCCTTGAAAATACTGGCGAATGGCCGGGCGGGGCTTGCTGCCAGAAATTTAGGGTCTTCCCAGCATTTGCTCGACTTATCCGTCAGATTCGCTAAAGAGCGTGTGCAATTCGGCAAGCCGATTATTGAGCATCAGGCTGTGGCTCATATGCTTTCTGAAATGGCGGTGGATGTGGAAGTGCTGCGGTCATTTATGTATCGCGTGGCATGGATGGTCGACCAAGGCCAGCAAGTGATCAAAGAAGCGGCGATGGTGAAATTATTCGGTTCTGAAGTGTATAACCGCGTGGCCGACAAAGCGCTGCAGGTCCACGGAGGCATCGGCTATATCGCCGATTATCCGATCGAACGCTATTACCGTGATGCAAGAATCACCCGAATTTACGAAGGGACTTCTGAAATCCAGAAAAATATTATCGCGGGTCGTTTGAGCAAAGAATATTCTTAGCGGCTGATTCTGGCCAAAGTATAGGGAAGAGGAGGGAGAAAGATGGACTTATTTTTGCAGCAGGTTTTTAACGGGCTCACTCTTGGAAGCGTTTACACACTTGTCGCTATTGGCTTGACGCTGGTTTTCGGCATTTTGCATATCCCGAACTTTGCACATGGAGCATTGTATTTAGTGGGTGGCTACGTAACGTTGATGGTGATGTCAGCCACAGGCGTCCATTACTTTATCGCCATCATCGCCTCGATCGTTGTTGTAGCGGCATTGGCAGTCCTGATGGAGCGGCTGGTGTTTCATCCACTCCGGGATTCGCCGCCGATCCATGACAAAATTGCTGCAATCGGATTGGTGCTGTTTTTTGAAGCCTTGGTCCAGCTTGTGTGGGGCACTGAATACCTGCGCATGTTGACGCCATTCGACAACAATATCTCTGTGGCTGGCGTGTCGATGACCAGTCAGCGGCTTCTGGTGATTGCTGTAACAGTGATTGTCGTATTCCTATTGACGCTGTTCTTGAAAAAAACGATGATGGGCGCTTCGATTCTGGCGATGGCACAAAATCGGGAAGGGGCTTTTCTTGTCGGCATTAATGCCAATAAAGTGGCGATGATGACATTCGCGATTTCAGGGGGCTTGGCTGCAATTGCCGCATCTCTGGCTTCTCCCATCAACTTGGTGTTTCCGGCAATGGGGCATTTGGTCATCTTGAAAGCTTTTGTGGTTGTCATTATTGGAGGAATGGGCAGTATTCCTGGAGCTATCATTGCCGGGCTTATTCTCGGATTGACTGAAAGCATGGGAGCTACTTACATTTCGAATGATTACAAAGATATGATTGCATTTCTATTATTGATCATCATCATGACGGTCCGTCCTAAAGGTTTGTTCGCAAAGGGGGTCTATTAAGTGGATAAGATTTTTAATCACCGTACCCTGATCGCTTTGCTGATTGTCTTTGCTCTCGTATTCCCACTGATTTATGCAGATAACCGCTATGTGCTGCATGTCATGACCATCGGTTTCATTTTTACAATAAGTGTTTACGGTATGAACATCATCGCCGGCTTTACAGGGCAGCTGTCTTTGGCTCATGCGGGATTTTTTGCCATCGGCGCTTATTCGCTGGGAATTTTGACGACACGTACAGAAATGAACTTCTGGCTGGCGCTTCTGGTGGCGGTTTTGATCACTAGTGCTGCAGGCTTGTTGCTGGGGGCCATTGCGCTTCGGACAAAAGAGCATTTTTTCGCTATTTATACCTTGATTGTCGGTTACTTGATTTACCTGCTGATTGATAAATGGGACGGTTTGACAGGCGGGGTGCGTGGATTGATCGGTATTCCGATACCGGATCCGATCGGGCCGTTGAACTTTGAATCGGCGACTGCGATGTATTATTTGGTTTTGTTTTTCCTCTTGCTGTCCATATTCGTCGCCGTTCGCATTGTTCGGTCGCTGACAGGCAGAACTTATATTGCAATCCGCAATAGCGAAGAATTGGCGCAGACACTGGGCATCAACACAAAAGTGAATAAGCTGGTGTCGTTTGTCATTTCAGTTGCTTATGCCGGGCTTGCCGGCGCTTTATACGCATCCCTGACACGTTTTATCGGTCCGGATGTTGCAAGCACGAATATGGTCTTCAACTTCCTGATGTATTTGATTGTGGGAGGGATCGGTACGCTGTCCGGCCCACTCGTCGGAACCATGCTGTTTATCTGGCTGGAGCAGTTCTTGAGAAGCTATCAGGAATATCATTTATTGATTTTCGGTCCGATCTTGGTTGTCATGGTCATTTTCTTTCCAACCGGAATTGTCGGAGGGTTCTACAAAGTGAAAGCGAGACTCCAACAGAAGAAAGTACCGAAGGATAATAAATATTTCAATCCGGTTCCGGCGAAATCGACAAAAAAATAAATGGGGGTGTCAATGTGGCGTTTATTGAAGTGAAAGGAATCACTAAAAAATTCGGTGGCCTGATAGCAGTCGACAATGTGGATTTTGAAATAGAGAAGGGCAAAATCACCGCCATCATCGGTCCAAACGGGGCGGGGAAATCCACTTTCTTCAATTTGATCAACGGGTTTCATAAGCCGACATCCGGCAGCATCCTATTTGAAGGAAAAGACATCACGAAAATACCGGTCCACAAAGGGGCCCACCTCGGGATTGCCAGAACGTTTCAAACGACACATTTATTTGAACAATCGACCGTCCTAGACAATGTCATCGTGGGGCATCGCTTGCGGACAAAATCGAATTTGTTCGATGCGGTGTTTCGAACGCGGCGGGAAAAAGAAGAGGAGAACAGGGCATACGAAAAAGCGATGGAGTCGTTGGAGTTTGTCGGGATGGCGCACTTAGCAGACACGCAGGTTTCGATTATCACACAAGAGGCGAAAAAAAGAGTGGCGATTGCCTTGGCTCTTGCAACGGGTCCAAAAGTGATGTTTCTCGATGAACCGGCTGCTGGCATCAACCCTGAAGAAACAGATGGGCTGGCTCAATTGATGAAAAAAATAGCGGCCAGCGGGATTACGGTTTGTACAATCGAACACAAGATGCAGATGATTATGGGGATGGCTGATAAAATCATGGTCTTGAATCAAGGGGCGAAAATTGCGGAAGGCACACCGGATGAAATAAAAAATAATCCTGTCGTCATTGAAGCTTATTTGGGGGGCGAAGCGATTGCTGAAGTTAATTGACGTAACAGTAAAGTTTGGTGCTTTCCAGGCACTCAGCAATATCGACATCGAAGTGCAGGAAGGGGAACTGGTGGTCCTGCTCGGAGCCAATGGAGCCGGCAAAAGCACAATCTTCAATGCCGTCAGCGGATTGAGTAAACCGGCATTGGGAGATATTCAATTTCTGGGTGGGAGCGTCAAAGGCAACTCTCCTGACCGGATGGTGAAATTAGGCGTTGTCCAGTGCCCGGAAGGAAAAAAACTTTTTCCGGATATGACCGTTCAGCAAAATTTGATGATGGGCGGATTTGTCCATCGCAGCAAAAAAGCGCAATTGAAAAGTTCATTGGAAGAAGTCTATGAGCTGTTTGGAATTTTGAGGGACAAAAAAGATGATTCAGCAGGCTCGTTAAGCGGAGGGCAGCAGCAGATGCTGGCGATCGGCCGGGCATTGATGTCCAAACCGAAGTTGATCATGCTGGATGAACCATCCATCGGGCTCGCTCCATTGATTGTAGAACAGATGTTTTCAATCATTCAAAAAATTAATAAGAGCGGAACAACGGTGCTGCTCGCAGAACAAAACGCCAATGCCGCTTTGAAAATTGCGGACCGCGGCTACGTGATTGAAAACGGAAGGGTCGTTTTAAAAGGAAGCAGTGCAGAACTGTTCAATAATGATGCCATCCGGAAAGCGTATATCGGCGCTTAAAGGATAAAATTCGAAATTAAAGGAGGTGAGACTCCGCTTCTCGGGTTGCTGAAATAAAAAAATTGGATAAAAGGGGAGATTATTTTATGCACTTATTAAAAAAAGGCTTGTTCGGCGGATTGCTATTTCTATTGATTTTAATTGTATCAGCTTGCGGAAACGAGGAAGCCTCAACAGAAGCAGGCAGCAGCTCGGGCAGTTCAGAAGGTTCAGGAGGTTCAGGTGGGGAAATCACTATCGGCTACAGCGGACCTTTAAGCGGACCTGCTGCAACGTACGGGGCAGAAACTTTAAAGGGATTGGAAATGGCTGTAAAAGATATTAATGAAGAAGGTGGAATCGAAGTGGACGGACAAAGTTATACATTTGCTGTTTCTACTTTGGATGATAAATACTTGCCGAACGAAACTGCGGCTAATGCTAAACGTCTGGTCCAGGAAGAAGATGCGAAATTCATCTACAGTCCGCATAGTGGTGGAATTTATGCCATGCAAGTATTTAATGAAATGGAAGATTTCGTTATTATGGGATACACCAGCGAACCGGGCGTAACGGACCAAGGGAATGCTTTGAATGTCCGGATTCCACCTCGTTACGACCAATATTTAGAGCCTTTTTCAGACTATGAAATGGAGCGTTTCGGCGAAAAGATCGCTTTTCTTCCAACGGCGAGCCAATATGGAAAAGACTGGTCTGAAATGCTTCAGCCGGTATGGGAAGAAAAAGGTGGAGAAGTGGTCTTTAATGAATCCATCGATTTCAGCAAAGATACAGATTTCCAAACCATCGTTTCTAATGCTTTAGAACAGGATCCGGATGTTATGTTTATCGGTGGTCCATCTGAGCCGACAGCCCTTGTTGCAAAACAGGCGCGTGACCTTGGATTTGAAGGTGGATTCCTGATCATGGACCAAGCGAAGCTGGATGAAATGGCTGCTGTGCTTGGCGGCGATTACAGTTTGCTTGAAGGAGCAATTTCGACAACGCCTCTGGTCAATTCGGAATTTCCTGGCACAGCTGAATACGTAGGGAAATACAAAGAAAATAACGACCGGGATCCAAGTGCGGAGTCTGCTTTCCACTATGTTTCCTTGTACGTATTGGCGGAAGCGATGAAAGCTGCAGGGTCGGTGGATGATACAAAAGCCATCATGGCAGCGATGGACGAAGGCGCCAAAAACCTTCCGGAAGACAAACAAGTATATATAATTCCTGAAGTCGGAGAAGATGGCGGCTTTGGGTCGATGCTCCGTGTTTCTTATATCGAGGATGGCAAACTGGTAGTGGTTGGTGAATAATGACGAATTTGGAAGAGAGTACATTCTGTACTCTCTTTGTTCTATATTTAGGAATGGAGGCAAAAGAAATGTTATAATACGACAAGACTTTTAAGATGAAGAAAGGCAGTGGGCTGCATGAAAAGCGAATTAATCAAACAAAGCATCAATCTTTTTGTAGAAAAAGGATTCAGTGCCACTTCTATACAAGATATCGTTGATACAATCGGCGTAACAAAAGGTTCTTTTTATTATCATTTCAAAAGCAAAGAAGCCCTTTTGATGGATATCCATTCGCATTATATCGATGATCTGTTAAGAAGGCAGAAGACTATTCTGGACACCGAGAAAAGCTATAAAGATAAATTAATGGCGATTGTTGAATTAATTGTTGGGGATATTGAGAAGCAGGGAGCAGTTGGCCGTGTATATTTCCGGGAAATCCGTCATTTAAAAGAAGACAACGCCGCCATAATCAGGCAAAAACGGGCCACTTTCAGGGACAATATCGAAATATTATTGGCCCAAGGCATTGAAGCGAATGAATTCAGAAAAGAGCTGCAGCCTAAAATAATTACATTTGCCATTTTAGGCATCACGAATTGGAGCTACCAATGGTTTAATCCAGAAGGCAGCTTATCGGTGAAGGAGCTTTCCGCCATGTATACGGATTTCATCTTGTATGGCATTCATTCTTCCGGTACCTCCAATTAAAAAACGAACCCCACTTCAGCGGCTGAAGTGGGGTTTTATTTACTCATGTTTCAGATTTCGGGCTTCCAACTCAAGCAAAAATCGTTTGAAAGCAAGTCCGCCCCTGTATCCGCTCATGGCGCCGTTCTTGCCGATGACACGATGGCATGGAACAGTGATGAGCAAAGGATTGGCGGCGATTGCTGTTGCTGCTGCCCGTACAGCTGTGGGTCTGCCCATGCGTTCGGCGATTTGGGAGTAAGAAAGGGTTTGTCCGTATGGTATTTCTTTTAATGCCTGCCAGGTTTGTTGTTGAAAAGGAGTTCCTTGTACATCAACCGGCAAAGAAAATGTTTGCTGTGACCCGGCCAAGTATGCAGTCAACTCTTGTTTATAGTTCTCCAGCAAGCTATCGTTTTTCTCGAGAGAGGCAGAAGGAAAGCGCTTTTGGAGATACGCCGTAAATTCTTCAAAGCTTTCACCCGGCGAGCCTATATAACACAAGCCTTTTTCAGTTTTGGCGATATAGAGTTTCCATTGGTTCTGTTCGATGATTGACCAATAGATCTGGTGACTGGCGACGGGCATGTCTTTTCATCCTTTCCTTTAAGTGATGCAGTCTTTTGTTTCTATCTTAACTAGCAAATGAGGTTTTATTCAAGGAAAGCCAAATGTGAAATTTTTGGAGACGCGGGGTTTTCCGTTTTAATGGCTGATATGCGGGAATAGGAAAATTAATAAAGAGAGGAGGGATTACGGTGGCAAAAGATAAAAATTTAGAAGAATTAAAGCAAAAACAGTTGGAAAAGGAATTGAGAGAACAGGAAAAGGACATGGAGATGACAGACAGCGGACGGATCCCAAACCTGCAGGATGATCTGGACGATAAGGAAGAACAGGAAAAGCAATAACAGCTTAAACGATTTCCCGCATTTCGGTTTCGACCGGAGTGCGGGTTTTTCGTGGAGAGGCATGTTAATATAGACATTATCAAAACGCAAAGAGAGAGTGGTTTATATGTTTAATTCTTTAACCGAATTAATGGAAGAGAAAAAGCTGACAGACAAGCGCTCGATTCCCTGGAATCAGATTTGCCAGGAAGAGCGTTTATCGGAAAAATTCATCAAAGAAAATCTTGATCAAGTAAATTGGAAACTGATTTCAGGGCATCAGGAATTATCGGAGGGCTTTATCCGGAAGTATAGAAACCGTTTGTTCTGGGATGAAATCATTAAAACGCAAAAGCTCTCTGAAACTTTCATCGAAAAATATGCAGACAAAAAGAAATGGCATCCTATCGCTAAAGAAGAGCTGAGCAAAAAGCAGCAAAAGACGTTTGAAAAAGAAAGCAGACCATTTGACGCGACGGAATATTGGAAGTTTGTCTCGATGAAGCAGCAGCTGGCCAACTCTAAAGGGCTGTCACCAGTGTTTATCGAAAAGCACCAGGACAAATTGGCTTGGGAAGAGCTGTGCCGCTATCAGTATTTGCCGATGCCATTGATCCATCGCCACGCCCGCCAGGTGGACTGGACATTGGTGACGCGCCATCAAATTCTTTCTGAACGTTTTATCGAGAAGTACAGCAATGACGTAGAATGGGAAACCATTACGTTTCATCAGTCCTTGTCCGAACGATTCATCACCCGTCACCAGGATAAAATGAGCTTTATTTCAGCAGAACAAGGACGTTCCGAGGCCTTTCTCTATACTCATTTCAACAAGCTGGATGCCGCGTCGATTCTGGAGAATCAGCAGTTGAAAGAAGTGAAAAAGTACGAGCCGCTGGATGTTTATGTACTGACCAAGAATGACCAGAAAAAATACATTCTGAAATTCCATGATGTTGCTGGAAATTTAGAGCCGGTACGAAAAGTCGATGAAGAAGAACTGTATGAACAGCTGGAGGAAAATGATTTGTTGGCAACCGTTGAGGAGGACTTCCCGGAACTGCTGATTATCGGTGATTTGCGGTTCTGATATTTTTAGGTGAAGTGTCACGTAAGGATTGCCGGCCTGGTTTTAAGCGCGCTAAAAGTGGAAGCAGCCGGTAGAAAGTTTTTTGTTTTAGCGAAAAACAGAGTATACTGAATAAAAAATTGAAAGTTGGGATTCTATTCATGGCGTTTACGGATTTATCAATTGCGAGCAGAGCGACGATCCAGCCCATTCTGGAAATTGCAGAACAGGCCGGCATCCCAAAGGAAGCCTTGGAATTATACGGAAACTTTAAAGCGAAAATCAATGTGGACCAATTGCCGCCTATTCAAAAAATGGGGCAAGTGGTGCTCGTGACAGCAATCAGCCCGACGCCTGCTGGAGAAGGGAAGTCTACTGTAACCGTAGGGTTGGCAGATGCTTTCAAACAGTTGGACCAATCGGTGGCAGTGGCGCTGCGCGAACCGTCTTTAGGCCCGGTCATGGGTATGAAAGGTGGAGCTACAGGCGGTGGATTTGCACAAGTCCTGCCGATGGAAGACATCAATTTGCATTTCACGGGGGATATCCATGCCATCACTTCAGCGAATAACGCATTGGCTGCGTTGATTGATAATCATCTCCATCAAGGAAATCTCTTGAATATCGATCCACGCCGCATTACATGGAAACGCGCGCTGGATATTAATGACCGTGCGCTTCGCCATATAACAATCGGTCTTGGCGGACCTGGGCAAGGTGTGCCGCGCGAGGATGGCTTCGACATTACGGTAGCTTCGGAAATTATGGCAGTTCTTTGTTTAGCCACTTCCTTGGCAGATTTGAAAGAGCGCCTTGCACAGATGGTCATCGGTTACACATACGATAGAAATCCAATCACAGTAAGAGACCTTGGAGTGGAAGGTGCTTTGACTTTATTGCTGAAAGATGCGTTCAAGCCGAACCTGGTTCAGACGATTGAAGGAACCCCCGCCATCATCCACGGGGGTCCATTCGCGAACATCGCCCATGGCTGCAACTCGTTGATTGCGACGAATACGGCAAGAAGAATTGCAGATATTGTAGTCACAGAAGCAGGATTCGGAGCCGATTTAGGCGCAGAGAAATTTATGCACATCAAGTCAAGAAAAGGCGGCTTCCATCCGGATGCGGTTGTCATTGTGGCGACTGTCCGTGCGCTTAAAATGCATGGTGGTGTGGCGAAAAATCTATTGGCGGAAGAAAATGCGGATGCGGTCAAACGCGGCATGGTCAATTTAGCGAAGCATGTGGATACGATCCGCCAATTCGGCATCGAGCCGGTTGTGGCGCTGAACCGCTTTTCCGGAGACAGTGAAGCGGAATTGGCAACAGTGCTGGAGTGGGCAGAAACAGAAGGCGTTGCGATTGCCATGACGGAAGTCTGGGAAAAAGGCGGACAGGGCGGCATTGCCTTGGCCAAACTGGTCAAAGAGGAGTTGCAGCGTCCGACGGATTTCCATCACCTTTACAAGGAAGACGATTCAATCGAAGACAAACTTCGCACCATCGTTCAAAAAGTTTATGGTGGAGCGGACATCCAATTATCGGATTTTGCGCAAAAACAGCTGGTTGAATTGAAGAAATACGGGTGGGATTCCCTGCCGATCTGCATGGCG
Source organism: Planococcus sp. BI3 (assembly GCF_056680115.1). Classification (NCBI taxonomy): domain Bacteria; kingdom Bacillati; phylum Bacillota; class Bacilli; order Caryophanales; family Caryophanaceae; genus Planococcus; species Planococcus sp. BI3. The sequence goes on along the minus strand of NZ_CM155266.1, from coordinate 2,355,835 downwards.
AAAACACAGTACTCCTTATCGGATCAGCCTAAATTGCTGGGTCGTCCTGAAGGATTCACCATCACGATCCGGGAAATTATTCCGAAACTGGGTGCAGGTTTTCTGGTTTGCCTGACGGGCGACATCATGACTATGCCAGGCCTTCCCAAACAGCCGGCCGCTTTGAATATGGACGTGGCTGCTGATGGAAAAGCTATTGGTTTATTTTAAGGATAAAAGACTCGGGCGAAAGCTCCGGGTCTTTATTTTTGTTCAATCGATGAAAGGATGAGCCGTTTTCTTAATTTAACTTAATAATCAGATAAAATAGGGTTATTCCTGTAGATGAATGATAGAATATAGGGAGCGAAGCATCATCAGTAAGGGGAGAAGATAATGACAGCAACCATTGTTGACAGTATTTATGGAAAGCTGCGGGGCCAGCAACAGGGCAATGCTACTGTCTGGAAAGGCATTCCTTATGCAAAGCCGCCTATTGGCGATCGGCGTTTTCGTGCACCGCAGCCGCCAGAGCCATGGACGGAAGTGCGGGATGCTCTCCTATTCGCGCCATCAGCTATACAGGCCGGTAATGGCATTATCGATTTTTTAGCCAATCAGGAAGACAATACCAGTGAGGATTGCCTTTACTTGAATGTCTGGACGCCGTCTGCAGATAATAGGCGCCGCCCGGTCATGGTATGGATTCATGGTGGCGCTTTTACTGTGGGTTCAGGATCGGGACAACTATACGATGGCCATTCTTTTGCAGCTGAAGGCGATGTTGTCGTTGTCACATTCAATTACCGCCTAGGGGCTCTCGGCTTTTTGCATCTCGGAGACATTGGCGGGGATGATTTTTCAGGATCCTGCAATTGCGGCATTCTGGACCAGATTGCTGCGCTTCAATGGGTTCAGGACAATATCGGGAAATTTGGCGGCGATCCGGAGCGTGTAACGGTTTTCGGTGAATCTGCAGGGGCCATGAGCATCGGTGTTCTTATGGCGGTGCCGAAAGCGAAAGGCTTGTTTCACCAGGCGATCATGCAAAGCGGCGCGGCAGCAAACGTCCTCAGTTCATCCATTGCAGAAAAAGTCAGCAGCCGTCTTTTGGCTGCGTTGAAAATCGGACATGGCGAAGTGGATAAAATCAGGCAGATTCCAGCTCAGCAGCTGGTGGATACAGCTTCTTTATTGCCGGCGATGAGTCTGGTTCCCGTGGTCGAAGGCGACTTGCTTCCTGTTCATCCAGAGCAGGCACTAGCAGAAGGGGCAGCAAAAGGGATTCCGGTGCTGATCGGTACCAATAAAGATGAATACCGGCTTTTCAGCTTTTTTGATCCCCGGTGGAAGAATGGAGATACAGAAGAGATTTCTTCGATTTTTGAACATGCATTCGGCCTTAATTGGCAGGGGATTTCACAATACCTGATTAACGGGGAAGAGCTGAATCAGAACATCTACGATAAGTTGATGACCATGAGCCTGTTTACATTTCCGGCATTAAAACTTGCAGAATTGCAGGTCGAGCAGGGTGCGCCAGTGTGGATGTACCGGTTTGATTGGGAGACGCCTGTCTTTGATGGAGAGCTGAAGGCCTGCCATAGCTTGGAGCTGCCGTTTGTCTGGAATACAATCTCAAAAGCAGGAGCCGAACGGTTAACGGGCGCTTCAAAGGAACGAAAGAAATTGGCGGAAGAAATGCACCGTTCCTGGATCCGGTTTGCCAGAAGCGGCAATCCGAATACGCCTCAGCTGCCTGAGTGGCGGGCGTATAATCTCAAACACCGGCCCGTCATGATTTTTAATCGTGAGAACGTACTCGTCCACGATCCGAATAGTGGAGAGCGGAAAAAGTGGGAAGATCTCATGGCGCATTTAGAAAAATCCCGCTGACAGCAGAAACCGACGGGAGGAACAAATATGGACTGCCGAATTACGGTCACGGATTTTATTGAACAGGAAACGGCGATTTACATAAAAGTTGAAGTTTATGATCATCAAAACGAACAAGGATATCAAGAAGAGCTGCGATTTCTGGGAGAGCTCTTGTATGGCGATTTGATCCATCCCAAAAGATCTCCTTTAACAGAAGAATGCCGACTGGAGACCATTGTTTACCTGAAACAATTTTTTGGACGTTAATGCAAGCTGGGCTATGGAATTCGCCTGTCGATCGTCTATAAAAAAACGATTTTTTATAAGAAGTATCCAGCCACCACAAGTTATTGAAAGGAGAGATCCGGATGAAATTCCATTCCACACGCCAACAGCGGACATCTTTAAGTTTAACCGTCTACAACGATGGATTTGGCTTGGTCAAAGAGACGCGGATAATTCCAGGGAACAAAGAGATAAGTGAAGTCCAATTTATGGATGTCGCTTCAGGAATCGAAGCGGATTCCGTCTTGATTCGCGGCCTCCATGTGCTGGAGCAAAGCTATGATGGCGACTTGATCAGCAAAGAAAAACTCTTGGAAAAGTACCTTGATGAAGTGATAACTGTGAGAAATGCAGAGCTGGATGAAGAAATGGAAATCCGTTTGCTTAGCGTTTCGGGAAGTATTATCGGCCAACGCATTGATACGGAAGAAATAGTTATCGATCCAATTGGACAGCTGATCCTTCCTGCTTTGCCTGCAGGGCTATTGACGGAACCCGCCTTGGTCTGGGAAATAGCGCCCATTGAAAGGGATGCCGAAGCAAAAGTTTCCTACTTGGCGCAGGGGGTGGAATGGCAGGCGAATTATGTTGCGGAAATCTGTGATTCCCGGCTGACTCTTACGGGATGGATCCAACTTTCCAATAATAGCGGCATGGATTTTTACAATAGCCGGCTCAAGCTGGCTGCTGGAAAGGTCAATCGATACAGAAACATCCATCCTTTGAATGCAGAGGCCAGGCTGTTTGCCAAAGCAGAGGATTCGAGTTCTTTTTCCGAAGAACATAGCTTTGCTGATTACCATACGCACAGCGTTGATCGTCCCGTTTCCATTTTACATGGACAGAAAAAGCAAATCAGTTTCCTGAAAATACAGGATGCAGCTTTTCGGAAGCTGTATAAGGTGGAAGCCGGAAGCAAACAGGCGAAGGTTATCATGGAATTTGATAACACCAATGCCAATAAACTCGGGATTTCCTTGCCTAAAGGAATTCTTAAAGTATACGAGCAGGACCGCGACGGTGAAATGGAGTTTATCGGAGAGAATGCCATCAGCCAGACTGCAGCCCAACAAAAAGTATCTTTGCTTATCGGAGAAGCTTTTGAGATTGTCAGCAAAAGCTGGGAGAAAAAGCGGGACAGACGCGGGAATTTTGATTACGTGACGTATGTTTATAAGCTGCAGAACCAAAAATCGGAATATGTACGGATCGAAGTCAACCATCAAATTTCCGAACGGATCTGGCAGATGGAATCATCCACCCATGACTACGAATTAAAGAAGTCAGACGCACTGGAGTTTCGTGTCCACATACCTGCAGGGAAACTTGTAGAGCTGGAATTCACTTATAAAGTGGATCGGACCGCCGATGAGCGCATCAAATGAATTGGAACGAGGTCCTTATCTCGTTCTTTTTTTGCTTTTAGTCGAGAAGGCGTAGATGTTGGTTGAGCTGTTCCCCGAGTACGACGACCGCCTCTTTCTGGAAGTCTGTCGAATGAATTTCCTGTTGCTGGTGCTGTTTTTTCGATTCTTTGTTAGAATAAAGTTAATAGAATCACCACTTTATGGATAAAGGGGAATTGCTGACATGTTTAAAAAAATGGCTTCTGAAGCGCTCGGTTTATCGGATATCGGAAAAATAATTGATCCTCAGGACTTCGACAAAACGGATTCTGATGATTATGTCATGAATGAAGATGGAGAAAAAATCTATTTTCTGATCAAAACGAAAGCGGACGAATATTGCTTCACTAACCTGGCCATCATCCATGTTGATGGTGAAAGCGCGATGTCTTCTAAACGGACATTGAGACGTTATCCGTATTCCCAGTACAACATCTCAAGTGTGGTTCTTGAAACGGCCGGTAAGATTGATTTGGACGTAGAACTCGCTTTTACTGTAGGGTCTATTCCTTTTAAAATTGATGTCCAAAAACAGCAGGTGCATCGTTTAACAGATCTTTATAAATCGCTGTTGAGAATCGCTGAAAATACCCATGAAAATTCAATTATCATCAATATGGCCAACGACAGCCTGGAGAAGGCAGTGGCCGTACTGCAGAATTCAAGAGCGGGTGATGTGAAATTGGATGAGCAGTACTCGAAGCTGACGGATTTTGGGTTTACATGGATGACTTCTGTCCGCAACCAATACCATGTTAAAGACTTTGGGGATGTATTTGAAAAGTACATCAACAATTAAGAATGAAAAGATGGATGCCGGATCGGTGCCATCTTTTTTTGTGAATTTTTGTCGGATCATGCAATAATCACAGACTGAAAAGAGTGCCGATAAAAAAGAAGGAGGAAGCGTATGTATAAAACGATATTGACGCCGAGGGTTTCAGAGACAGATGCAGTTGGGCACATCAACAATACGACATTGCCGGTATGGTTTGAAGCAGCCAGAAATCCCTTATTTTCCTTGTTTACACCTGACCATGATTTTGCGAAATGGAAAATGGTCATCGTCAAAACCACCCTGGAATTCACTGGGCAAATCTATTTTGGACAGGATGTGGAAGTGAAAGTTTGGGTGAAGAGGATCGGCAGCAGCAGCCTAGAACTGTATGAAGAACTTTATCAGGATAATAATATTTGTGCTCGCAATACAGCGGTGTATGTGAACTATAACTTGGATAAGAAAAAATCGGAAAAAATTCCGGAAGGCATTCGTATAGAGCTCGCCAAGCATTTATGGGAAGAACACGAAGCGGAATCCCGGATGAAATCTGAATAAATGGAATATTTTTTTTGCTGAAGGCTCTCTTGAAAAGCAGGAACAGCGTGCTATAATAAGACCATTCAAATACGATTCACTCATATAATAGCGGGAATATGGCCCGCAAGTTTCTACCGGTTTGCCGTAAACAAACTGACTATGAGAAGCAACGAAACAGTCGAATTGCGCCTTTTGGGGCGTATATTCTTTTTGTTTCCTTTCGAATTCAAGCTCGAAGGACATTGCTCCACTCATGGTATGAATGGATGCACGTTCTGAGGGCTTTTTTTCATGCCTTCAGCCGTGACAGAAGAGGAGCTGACAGCATGAAAAAATTGCAGGATAAGATTTTATCGGACGGCAAAGTTTTGTCGGAATCGGTATTAAAAGTAGATTCTTTTTTAAACCATCAGATTGATCCACCGCTAATGCAGGCGATTGGAGATGAGTTTGCTTCACGCTTTAAGGAAGACGGTATCACAAAAATTTTAACCTTAGAATCTTCGGGGATCGCACCGGCAATGATGACAGGCTTAGTTCTGGGTGTACCTGCGGTATTTGCCAGAAAGCGCAAGTCACTGACATTGGTCGATCATTTATACACGGCAAGCGTCCATTCGTACACCAAGAATGAAACCAATGAAATTTCCGTGTCAAAAGATTTTCTCGGAGAAGATGACGTCGTGCTGGTCATGGATGATTTTCTGGCAAACGGACAGGCGGCATTAGGGTTATTGGATATTGTGGAACAAGCGGGCGCCAAATTGGCCGGCATCGGAATCGTCATCGAGAAAGGGTTCCAGCCGGGCGGCAGTTTACTCCGCGAGCGTGGCATTCGTATTGAAACATTAGCCAATATTTCGTCTTTGGAAAATGGGCAAGTGACATTTTTTGAGGAGGCGAAAAATCAATGAAAAAAACACTGGGTGAAACGGCTTTAGGGTTTCAGCATGTATTGGCCATGTACGCAGGGGCAGTATTGGTACCGCTGATCGTCGGAGAAGCACTTGGGCTGACGCCGGAACAATTGACGTATCTGGTTGCAATCGATATTTTATTGTGCGGGGTAGCGACAATTCTTCAAATCGTCAGCAACCGTTTCTTCGGCATCGGACTCCCGGTAGTGCTTGGTTGTACGTTTACTGCGGTTGGACCGATGATTGCCATCGGTGGGCAGTACGGCATTTCCGCTATTTACGGGGCGATTCTTGTTTCCGGGGTATTTGTCGTTTTAATCAGTGGGTTTTTCGGCAGTCTGGTCCGTTTCTTCCCGCCTGTCGTCACAGGGACCGTCGTGACCATTATCGGTATTACACTTATTCCGGTGGCCATCAACAATATGGGAGGCGGGCAGGGAGCCAGTGATTTCGGTTCGCTTACCAATATCGGCCTGTCTTTCGGCACTCTTTTATTCATCGTCTTCATGTACCGGTTTACCACCGGGTTTCTGAGAGCCATTTCCATCCTGTTGGGATTGATTGTTGGAACAGTCGCTGCTGCTTTTTATGGGAAAGTCGATGTTTCTCCTATCGCAAATGCTTCGTATTTCCATATGGTCGAACCTTTTTACTTCGGAACGCCGACTTTTGAATGGCCTGCCATCCTGACAATGATCTTAGTGGCGATGGTGTCGTTGGTTGAATCGACCGGCGTATACTTTGCACTTGGAGATATTACGAAAAAGAAACTCAAGGAAAAAGATCTGGCGAAAGGGTACCGGGCGGAAGGCTTGGCCATCGTACTTGGGGGGATATTCAACTCCTTCCCGTATACAGCATTTTCGCAAAACGTAGGGCTGATCCAGATGTCCGGCGTCAAATCACGGAAAATCATCCTGATTGCAGGAATTATGCTGATTACACTTGGGTTTGTCCCGAAAATCGCTGCTGTGACAACGATCATCCCACCTTCAGTTCTTGGGGGAGCTATGATTGCGATGTTCGGCATGGTCATTGCGCAGGGCATAAAAATGCTGAGTACCATCATCACCGATTCTCAGGAAAACTCTATGATCATTGCCTGTGCTGTTGGAATCGGGCTTGGTGTTACGGTAGTTCCTGAATTATTCGTTCAGTTGCCTTCAAGCATACAAATTTTGACAAGCAATGGCATCGTAGCAGGGAGTGTTACAGCCATCGTCTTGAATATACTGTTCAACATGCTGCCTTCTAAAAAGAGACAGCGCGCAACTGCAGTTGTGAAGGAAAGCGCAATAAATCAAGGATAAAATAAAAACGAGCCAGCCGCTTATCTGCGGTTGGCTCGTTTTATGTTATTCACTGTGAACGGAAAGGAATTGCAAGGTTTTTTCAAGCGTATCCCGGGCGTCCGACGAACTCAAATCGTATTGGTATTCATGCTTCAGATTTTTCTGGGTGCCTTGGAAAAAGACGGAACTGACTTGTACTTCATTGGTTTTTAGAATATCAACCAGTTCAACAGATTGGGAAACGAACGGGTCCGCGTCGCCGACTGTTATGAAAACGGGCGGGAAGTCAGGGTTGATATGCTGGACGGTGGAAAGCTCATCAAGTTTTGGAAACGATTCGAACGGCTCAACACCTGTGTAGGCTGTAAGAAAAAGGTCGATATTCGGAAAAGCAGTGGCTCGGACTGTATCCAAGTTATACAACCCACACAATAACAAGGCTCCTTGAAGCTGGCTATTGGCGATGGCAGGCTGAATCGCCATGGTTTCGGCCAGTTTCACATTTGAAACAAGAGCAGCAACCTGGCTGGCAATCTGTGCACCCGCAGAATCTCCTCCTATGAAGACCCTTTCCATGTCACCGCCATATTCAGCAGCGTGAAGCTGCATATATGCAAGCGCCTGGTTAGCCTGCAGCACCGGGCCTGGATAGAGACTTTCTGGAGCCAAGGCGTAATCAATATTTGCCACCACATAGCCAGCCGCCGCCAAAGCCATGGCATAATCCTGGCGGCTGTCTTTGGATCCCCCAACATAGCCGCCTCCATGAATCCACAAAATGACCGGCATCAGAGTGGTTGCATCTTTAGGATGATAAATATCCAAAAAGCTATTTTTTTGATCACTGTAGGTTATATTTTTTATGATCTTGACCCGCTCATTGATTTCATTGATATCAGGCGGAGGGCTAAAAGCAGCAGAACCCGAGATTTGTATAGATGCTGAAGCATCGGGAGAAGAGTTAATTTCCTCGAAAACGGTTATAACAAATAAGAGGGCAATTAGTGAAAAAGGAATCATCCATCTTTTTTGAATCCAGCGTGCAGTTCGAGTTTCCACAGTATCCCTCCTTTAAAGTAGAGCTTCCTCCCATAATATAAAAAGAACTGAAGAGCGAGCAAATCAGGTGTCGTTCAACTTATTTAAAGCCTGGAACGCATCTGCAGTTTTTAACTCTTAAGCCAATTAATTCAATTTTTTTGTATCATAGTTATGCTAACACGAATAAAGACAGCGACCAACGAATTACGTTTATCAAAATGAAATATATTTGTAACAATCTATAAGCAGAAATGCAATAGAAAGGGGGTAGCTTAAGAGGTAAAGCTTTTTTAAGCTTTCGAAAGGAGTGAGCAAATGTTTGGGTTAGCCGATTTAATCGCATTGATAATTTCTGCATTTATTATTTTACCGGTAGTCGTCTTTTTGAGAGAATCGGGTTATTTAGTGATGAGTTTGATACTGGGAGTTAAAAATCCTCGGATGACGATAGGTTCAGGACCGAGGATTGTCAGAATAGGAATGTTCGATATACGTAGATACTATCATTTGTATAGCTGGTTTTCATACGATTCATTGAAAAGGAAAGGGAAGTTTGCCTACGTATCTCTGTATGCAGGACCGATTTTGGTGAATATGGTTGTGGCGCTTATCGTAAACGCCTTATTGGCAAATGGTGTAATAGAGGAATACGCGACTTTTTGGGATCGCTTTGTCTTTTATGCATTTTATTATGTAGTATTTGATATTGTGCCAATGAAAACAGCGAATGGAATGCCGAATAACGGCTTAATTATCTATGAAATGCTTCGTTACGGCCGAAGAACGGACCATAATGAGGAACCCTTCCTGCCTTCCACTTCAGAAGTGGAAGAACAGTACCAAGAGGACATGGAAAAAATGGAAGACTTCAAAGAGCAGCAGAAAGATCAAGTGGAGGAAGAACAGGAAAATTCAAACATCTCTAAAACAGAGGAACAGCAGAAAAAAGAGAGAATTGAAAAGGACAAACAGGACAATAAAGAAAGTTTGGACGAAATTAAAGAACAACGGAAAGAACAATTGAAAAACCATAAAGATAACAGACCTGAATGACGTTTTCAGTCTGAATAGGGCTCCAATGAGGAATTAGAATCAATACTTTTAATTCAAGATAATACAATGGTAAGATAACCATATAGTTTTAATGACAAAGGAGTGCTGCGCAATGACGAAGAAGTCGATGGGAATCCACCACATTACTGCAATTGTAGGAGACCCACAGGAGAATGTAGATTTTTATGCAGGTGTATTGGGTTTACGCCTAGTAAAAAAAACGGTGAACTTTGATGATCCAGGAACTTATCACTTATATTTTGGTGATGAAACCGCAAAACCGGGAACCATTATTACCTTCTTTCCATGGGGAGATGCCTACAAAGGTAAGATCGGGGACGGACAGGTAGGCGTCACAAGTTTTGCAGTTCCGAGTGGCGCTTTAGCGTTCTGGGAAAAGAGATTTGAAAAATTCAAGGTGCCTTTTTCAAAAACAACCCGTTTTGAAGAACAATACTTAACATTTGATGATCCCCACGGTTTGCATTTGGAACTGGTGGAAAGACAGCAAGGTGAACCAAATACATGGGCAATTGGTGAAGTGACGGAAGAAGTAGCCGTTAAAGGGTTTGGCGGCGCCACTTTATACACAGCCAATGCAGAGAAAACGGCTGAATTGCTGGAGACGGTCATGGGCTTAGAAAAAATTGGCGAAGAAGAGGACCTTATGCGTTTCCGCGCAGCTGGGGACCTGGGCAACATCATTGATGTGAAACTGTCCCGAGTCGGTACAGGACAGATGGGTGTTGGAACTGTCCATCATATTGCCTGGCGCGCCCAGGATGATGCCGATCAATTGGACTGGAAACAGCAAGTGGAAACTTACGGACTTGGTGTAACACCAGTTCAGGACCGCAATTACTTCAATGCCATCTATTTCCGGGAATACGGAGACATCCTTTTTGAAATCGCTACCGATCCACCAGGATTTGCGATTGATGAATCTCCGGAAGCTCTGGGAGAAGCATTAATGCTGCCAGCGCAACACGAAAGACACAGAAAAAATCTCCAACGCGACCTGCCGCCGATCCAAGTAAGGAATTTGGATTGAAGAACGAAAAGCGGAAGCAGCCGTTTAGCCGCGACAAGCGCTGGAAGCCTTACCGGTAATGGCGTTCTTTGCCATTGCTGGTAAGGCTGAAGCGACTCGAGCGGCTGGCTGCTGGAGCTGGACATAAAGAAAAGCGGAAGCGCCCGTGTAGCTCTGCCGGGCATAAGACAGACCAGCGAAGTGGCGTCTTTTCAGCCACATAGCTGGGTTGGCTTATGACCCAAAGAGCTGGGCGCTGGAGCTGGACATAAAGAAAAGCGGAAGCGCCCGTGTAGCTCTGCAGGCATAAGACAGACCAGCAGAGTGGCATGTTTTCAGCCACACAGCTGGGTCGACTTATGACTCGAAGCGCCTACGAAGTCAATAAACATAAAAAAAGCACTTCCGAAAAAAATCGGAAGTGCTTTTTCTCTTTATTTAGATATGACACTTCTCAATGCCAAACTGATGTTTTGAGGTCTTTCAGCCAGTCTTCTCATATAGTAAGCATACCAGTCCTGGCCAAAAGGGACATAAGTCGTGAAGGCAAAGCCTTCTTTTGCCAGGTCTTTTTGCATTTCTGTACGGAAGCCGTAAAGCATCTGGAATTCAAAACGATCCAGGGGAATATTTTTTTCTTTTACAAATGCTTTTACCTGTTCGATAATGTGATGGTCGTGCGTCGCAATTGACGTGTATCCAGGAGACTGAAGATGGATTTTGATCAGCTTAAGGTAATTTTTATCGATGGCTTCTTTTTCCTGAAGGGAAACTTCTGCACTTTCTTTATATGCACCTTTTACAAGGCGGAGACGGACATTCTTTAGGTTTTCCACATCTTTTTCAGAGCGGTATAAATAGGCTTGGATAACGGTGCCGACATTATCGTATTCCTTGAGCAGGGCTTCGAGAATATCGAGTGTTTGCTGCAGGTGATCGTAATCTTCCATATCTAAATTAATGAAAATGTCATAGTTGGCAGCGGCTGCCACAATTTCCTGGGTGTTCTTCAGACAGAAGGCAGGGTCGACATCGAGGCCGATTTGCGTCAATTTAACGGACATGTGCGCATTCACGCCATGGGTCTGAATGGCTTCCAATGTGTTCAATATAGCCTCTTTGGCTTTTGTCGCTTCTTCTTTGGTGTGGACAAATTCACCGAGGCTGTCGATTGTTGCACTGATTCCGTTGGCATTCAGTTCCTTTACGGACCTCATCATGCTTTGGATATCAGTACCAGCCACCATTTTTCCGGCACCTAATTTTAAGCCCCACTTTTTAGCGGCACTGTTTAATGATTGATTTTTGGATAGCGCAATGAAAAAACTTTTTGTAACACCCACGGTTAATTCCTCCCATACTGTTAGAACATGTCATCGATAAGCCGAACTTATAAAACAGGGAATACCTTGCTCAATGAAATACAGTTTATTTTCCGGAGGAAGATGCTGTATAATCCATTGTTATCTCAGAGCATATCACATATTAACTGAAAACAAAAAATCTTGAGAAACAAGATAAGGATACGACGGCTTTTTGCCAGTAAATCTCGAATTCGATTGGGAAACCGTGGGATTTAAATATAACGATGCAAAAAAGTGTAGAATGGAAAAAGAAATTTAAGTTAATCAGAGGGGGGTAAGAATGAACCGGAAAGCTGCTAAAGGATTTATTTTTTCAGTTTCAGCCTATGCTTTTGTGCATTTTATCACTTACTTTTATGAACATGCCGCTTTAACCGGGATGCTCTCTGTTCTAGGTGTTCTAATTTTAGCATCAGCTTTTCTTTTGCTGCCATTCAAGAAAATTCAATTGCAATTATTTCTCGTTATTACGGCTTTAGTGGTATTGTTTTTTACGAGTAATTCGTTCGTCGCAGACGTGGTCCAAGGATTGCAGCAAATGAGGAATCTGATCGGGTTGCTGTTGATTGTGCCCATGATCAGCTGGGTGTTGAAAGAAGAGCCTTATATTGAAGAGATTATGAGTTACGCCCATAATTTCCTCAATAGGAGCCAGAAGTTTTACTTTGGCCTGATGGCGATGACACAAGTCATCTCCCATTTTCTGTTGTTTGGCGTAGTGCCGATGATGTATCGCTTTATCGATACTTTCTTAAAAGACTATAAAGATGAAGCGTGGGAAAATTTTAAAGGAACAGCCATTCTGCGCGGCTTTGGGCTTTCTACTTTATGGGTCATCAGCATTCCGAGTTTCATCTTTGCGGTAGAGGCATTGGATGCGACTCTTTGGAAGTCGATGGCACTGGGGTTCGCCTTTGCTTTAGCGGGAACAATTTTATCGGTCATTTTCTCCTATTATCAGGAGCGGAAATACGGAGTGGATTTTTCCGCTGTGTTGCGGCAAGAAATAGATAAAGCGATGAAGAATTCGCGGAATCAGGGAAAGTGGAACAAGGATGTGGCAGAATTTGTCTTCCTGTTCATTTCTTTGTTTGGGAGTATTTTTCTCGTTCATGAACTAACCGGATTGGAATTTTTGCTGACCATTCCGCTGGTCATCCTTGTATGGACCTTGCTTTACTTTTTGATCAAAAGAAGACCAGCCAGCTTTGTGGTTGAAACCCGTTATTACTTTTCAACGGGAATTGCCAAGCAGGCACAGCAGTTTAGTATTTTGCTGGCGGCCGGAGTACTGATCTATGCGTTGAACCAGTCGGATGTCGGCGATTATGTAATCAGCGGCATGAACTTTTTGACCGGCATCATTCCAGTCCTGAATATTCTATTCCTGGTTCCGTTCATAGTCATTTTACTGGGCTTTATCGGTTTGGGTCCGTTGCCGGTCATCGTATTGGTGACAGGAGTCTTGGAGGCGATCTCTTTTCCGTATCCTCCAGAATTAGTGGTATTAGCCGTAACCTCAGGAAGTGTCATCTCCATCATCTTGTCTCCTTTTGTGATGCCGGTGATTATCCTGAGCAGTGTCAATGGATTGAGTGGCATCCGGAACGGCCTTCAATTCAATTTAAAGTTCGCTGTCGCCTTTTATATTATGGTCCAACTATTCATTCAGACTGTTATTCATTTATGATGGAAGCTTCAAAAAGCATGAGCGCTTTTCCAATGCGCTCATGCTTTTTCTGTTGGGTCCATCAGTCTGAATTGAAAGCTCTCAATTGATGGCGTATAATTTCTACTAACTGAATATTAAAACAAGGAAGGAGATAAGGGGGGCTTACCCAACGAAAAACCCCCACCATGCATGGATGGCGGGTTCGATTTTCACTTTGGCTGAGGGGCATGGATCTCCCAGGATAATTTCAACGCGTCCGCTAAATAATCAGCCGCTTCTTCCGCTTTGAAATTATCCACCTGGAATTTGGAATGATTCAATGAATAGATGGCTTGCCGCTCCAAAAACAGCGTTTTCATATCTTCAAGAGAACGCCCTTTTAACAAAGGCCGGCTGTCAACGAGAATATGGACTCGGTCTTTCCACGATTCCCATGAAATATCAAGAAACAGGACGATGCAATTGGCCATACAAATGTCCTGTATTTCTTTTTGCAAAAAGGCACCGCCGCCAACGGAAATGATATTCAAAGGCTGTTGGCTGTATTTTACAATCAGCTCTTTCTCTTTGGCACGGAACGCCTGCTCACCATAAACTTCAAATATTTGGGGGATTGGCATGGCAAATTCCTTCTCAATCTCCACATCGATGTCAATAAAGTTGCGATAAAGCCTGTGGGCCAGCAACTTTCCGACGGTTGTTTTGCCAACTCCCATAAAGCCGATGCAGACAATGCTTTTTTCACGGATGGATAAGCCGAAATTTCTCATGGACAACCTTCTTTCTCTTTTAATGGAATGGGTCAGGTTTCATAGCCTACTTTACCTCATCTGTTCTTTTTATTCACGGAAATTATAAAATTGCCAAGCAGAATAACAGAAGATGCTGATTTTATTTCATATTATTCTAGTCGAGGGGGAATTTGATGGCAACCAGCTATTTGCTGACAGGGTCGTATTCATCAGAACAAGAACCAGGCATTAAACTTTGGAGATTTGAAGACACGACGGGAGAACTGACCGAGTTGGCGGGGACAGGGGGCATTGAGCGCCCTTCCTTTCTTGCGGTCCACCCGAACGGCACCAGCTTTGTCGCCACCAGTGAAGTGGGGGACGGCGAACTGGTCAGCTATTGGGTCCATCCAGCCGCGAAAAAAATAATGGAGATCAATCGCCAATCTTCAAATGGTGATTATCCAGCCCATGTCACCATTGATGAAACCGGACAATGGCTCCTGTCTGTTACATATTCCGGCGCTACAGTAAACGTCCACCCCCTCCGTGCAGATGGTGCAATTGGAGAATTGACGGATTCTGTCAAGCATCACGGGTCCGGACCGAATAAAGAGCGGCAGGACGCCGCTCATCCGCATTCGGTCATACAGGTTCCAGGGAAGAATTTATTTTTGGTTTCGGATTTGGGAAGTGACACCATCACCACCTATAAACTGAATTCCAATACCGGGAAATTAACACTTCAATATTCGGTCCAAACAGAAGCGGGAGCAGGTCCTCGCCATCTAAGCTTCCATCCTACGAAGCCATTGGTCTATTCATTAAATGAAATTAATTCCACACTGATGGTTTATAAAATCAGTCAGTCAGGCCAGTTGGAATTTCTGCAGCTGCTGCCATTAGTACCAGACAGCTACGAGGGAGAAAATACCAGTGCAGAGATTATTGTTTCAAGCGATGGGCATTTTGTCTATGCCTCAAATCGTGGACATGACAGCATTGCTTCGTTTGCCGTACAGGAAAACGGAACTTTGGAAATTCTGGGATTAGCGGGCTCAGGAGGAGAAGGGCCGAGGCATTTCGCACTAATTCCTGGGGGTGAATGGATGATTGTGGCGAATGAAAATTCCCATACGCTCGCTGCTTTGAAAATGGGCCATTCGGGCACTCCCTGCACAGTCGAGAATATCGTCCAGACGACTGCGCCGGTTTGTGTCAAAGTGATTAAGTAAAGACAGTCATAAAAAAACAGGCAGAGAAAAATTTCTCTGTCTGTTTTTTATTACCAATCCTGAGATTCTTTTTCCATAATGCCCAATTCTTTCAGCAGGCGGATAAAACCGCTGTCCTGATTTCCTTCGAAGGCTTTTTCGGTACAGGAAGAATGAGGAGGATAGTTGAGCTCCTGTGCCTGCTCCAGCGTTGCTTCTTCCAAAAAATTTGTGGCGTCCGCCTGTTCAAAACAGGAAGGTGCGATGTAGGTCCTGAATGAATGCTCCAGGATCACCCGGCTTTCCGGCGCCGGCATATTTTCCCTCGGCACAAAGAAAAGCAGCAGCAAAAGGGCGGCGGCAAGCAGCAGCGCAACTGTCCAGATTCTTTTTTTCTTCATGTTTTATTCCTCCGTCAATAGGATTTCCGCATCCGCCAGAATCTCTTCAACCGGTGGATTTAATCCGTCATACGCTTTCATGATGACGCCTTCCTGGTTAACTAAATAAAAGGACGTTCCATGAATGACTTGATCATCGTTTTCAGGTTTTCTGGCCAAAGTCCGGAAATTATCCATAGCAAATTCATCTATTTCCTGTGGCGTATAACCCGTCAAAAGATTCCAGCTGGATAAATCCGCTCCGTAATTTTCTGCATAGGATTTCAGGATTTCGGGCTTATCAAATGCAGGATCCACACTGAAGGAAACAATCTGGACATCCAGGCCATCCTCTTTTAATTGTGCCTGCAAATCTGTCATATTCGCCATCATCGGCAGGCAGACGGTCGTACAGTTAGTGAAAACAAAATCAGCAAGCCATACTTCGCCTTCCAGATCGGCTAAGCCAAAATCTGTATTGTCCTGGTTGGTGAACGTGAAATCTTCTATTTCCCATTCGAGTGGGTCTTCAATGCCCTGGTTGCAAGCAGCTAAAAAAATGCTGAAGAAAACAGCCAGCAGCAATCCTCTATATTTTCGCAAAAATTTCAGCCTCTCTTTCAATAAAACGGATATCTTCTTAAGCCTAGTGGATATTCTTGCTCTAAACAAGGGTATAAGGAAAAAGAAATGTGTAGACATTTCGAACAGTAAAGTTGAAATTTTTTCAATTTAACTAAATCTTTGGACAATTACCTTTCTTAACAAGGAATTTACATCGCTTATGTAGAATTAAAGGAGACACGGGACTGTTAAAATTTTGGAGGTGTGAAGATGAACAATCTGCAAAGCCTTCTTACTCAGGAAAAGCTGAATGCTTTCCATACGGGGCTGATGAAAGATGCGTATCTGTATTTTGGAGCACATGTCACTGCTGATGAAACGCGATTCACTATATGGGTTCCGGGTGCAGCCAAGGTAGCGGTAGCTTGTACAGATCCTGACGGCATGGCAGAAGAAATTTTTGGGATGGACCAGCATCCTTTTGATCCGACAATCTGGCAAATACAGATTCCCCAAAAACTTACTGGATATGCTTATGAATATGTCATTGAAAACTCCGCTGGAGAAATATTGCGGAAATCTGATCCATACGCAAAAGCGAGTGAAATGAGACCTGATACCAAATCGGTGGTAGCGGAAGATTCCAGTTACACATGGTCAAAAGCCGTTTTGCAGCAAAAGAAAGTTCAGAATAACGACCACCGTGAAAAACCCATGGCGATTTATGAATTACATATCGGAACATGGAAGCGCAATGCGCAAGGTGGTTTTTTGAACTACCGTGAATTGGCCTCGCAACTGATTCCATATATTTTGGATATGGGCTTTACCCATATAGAAATCCTGCCCATTACAGAACATCCGCTGGATGAATCCTGGGGTTACCAGACAACTGGTTATTTTGCGCCAACCAGCCGCTATGGAACAGCTGATGATTTGAAGTATTTCATCGCTAAATGTGCTGAAAATAAAGTTGGATTGATCCTGGATTGGGTTCCTGGCCATTTCTGTGTTGATGAACATGCGCTGGCTTTGTTTAATGGCAGCCCCTTATACGAGGAGGAACGTGAGGAACGGCGCGCCAATCCAGACTGGGGTACGTTGAATTTTGATATCCAAAAAGGGGAAGTCGCCAGCTTTCTGATATCCAGTGCCCATTATTGGATGAATGAATTTAAATTCGATGGTTTCCGAATGGACGCATTGGTCTGTCTACTGTTTATTCCAAACAGGGAAGAACGCCCCCATAATCAGGAAGGCGTTGAGTTTCTGCGGAAGCTGACAACCAGTTTAAAGGAATTTTATCCGGAAGCGCTGTTTATTGCGGAAGATGCCTGGCATTTTCCGAAAGTCACGCATGATGTTTCCGAAGGGGGAGTCGGGTTTGACTATAAATGGAACTTCGGCTGGATGCGTGACACGCTGGATTACATGGAGATCCAGCCATCATTACGCTCTGAGGCTCATCAAAAGATGAATTTCTCTCTCGTCTACCAGTATGAAGAACGCTATCTTCTTGCTCTTTCCCATGACGAAGTGGTGAATGGGAGCGGATCCCTATTGAATAAACTTCCTGGAACACTGGATGAACGCTTTCTTCAATTGCGGCTATTACTTGGCTTCTGGATTGCCCATCCAGGGAAAAAATTACTGTTCATGGGCCAGGAATTTGGCCATTTCGAAGAATGGGAATTTAAACCTGAGTTGGATTGGCCTTCATTAGAAACCAAAGAACATAAAGGGATGGCTGATTTCACGAAAGAGTTGCTGGCTTTTTATAAAACTGAAAAATCCCTCTTTGAACTGGATGATCACCCGGACGGCTTTTCCTGGATTGATGCAGATAATCACGAGCAAAGTGTGGCTGCCTTTATTCGGAGAGGGTATCTGCCGCAGGATGAGTGTATTGTCATCTGCAACTTTTCCAGCCATGATTACGAGAACTTTAAGTTGGGTGTACCAAAAAGCACGGTGTATGAAAAAGTTTTTACCACAGGACATGAAAACTGCGGAGCTGTCATTGGAGCAGAGGATGACCCGTATGATGACCTGCCCTATTCCGTAGTTATGGATTTACCTGCTTTTACGATGAATGTTTGGAAACAAAAACAGGATGGGAGTGAAGCATGATGAACGATAAAGTAGTTGCAATGTTGCTGGCTGGCGGACAGGGAAGCCGGTTGAAGTCACTGACGTATACGATAGCCAAACCAGCGCTTCCGTTTGGCGGGAAATACCGGATCATCGATTTTCCATTGTCCAATTGCACCAATTCAGGTATTGAAACGGTCGGAGTTTTGACGCAATATCAGCCGCATGTGCTGCATTCATATATCGGACTGGGAACCCCATGGGATTTGGATCGCCATAGCGGCGGGGTTACCATGCTTCCCCCTTATGCAGAAATCGATGGCATAAAATGGTATGCAGGAACAGCCAGTGCAATTTATCAGAACATCAGTTTTCTCCAGTCGTGTGAGCCGGAATATGTCCTGATCCTTTCGGGCGACCATATCTACAAAATGGATTATGAATTATTGATTGACTACCATAAAGAGCATGAGGCGGATGTGACGATTTCCGTGCTGGAAGTCCCTTGGGAAGAAGCCAGCCGATTTGGAGTCATCAACGTCAATGACAAGATGGACGTTATGGAATTTGACGAAAAACCGGAAAAGCCAAAGAGTAATTTGGCTTCTATGGGTGTATATGTCTTTAAATGGGAAAAATTAAAAGAGTATTTGGAAACAGATAATGTAAATGAAGCATCTTCCCATGACTTTGGGAAAGACATCTTGCCGGCAATGCTGAAGAATGGCGAAAAAATGGTCGCCTATCCGTTTAAAGGATATTGGAAGGATGTTGGAACCGTTGAAAGCCTGTGGGAAGCCAATATGGACCTGCTTGATTTGAATTCTGGCTTGAACCTGCACGATCCAGAATGGCGTATTTTCTCTTCAAATCCACAGCTGCCTCCGCAGGTCATTAACGAAACAGGCGATGTTCAATCCTCTATGATAAATGAGGGGTGTGTAATCTCTGGCAAGGTATTCAAGTCAGTCATCTTCCAGAACGTAACAATTGAAGAAGGGGCTTCGGTGTCTGAAAGTGTGGTCATGAGCGGAGCGACGATCCACAAAGGAGCCAAGCTTCATCGGACGGTTGTGCCGCCGAAGTTGGAGGTGCCGGAAGGGTTTGAAATTCCTGGGCAGCAAGATGAAGTAGTGTTATTGACGCAAGAGCAACTGGATGAATGGAAGGAGAGTGGCGGAAAATGAATTTAATGGCTGTAGTAGACGCGTCTGTTAAAAAAGAAGGGCTGCAGGATCTGACGATGCAACGGACCGTTTCTTCTGTCCCTTTTGCCGGGCGCTACCGCTTGATCGATTTTCCTTTATCGAATCTTGTGAATTCCGGCGTAAATACGGTTGGGGTATTTCCTACCTATCCTTTTGCTTCATTGCTGGATCATATTGGGGTGGGCAAGAATTGGGATTTGGATAGAAGGAAAAACGGGCTTTTCTTCCTTCCGGTTACCCAGCGTGATGGAGGAATCTCGAGTGTTGGTGCATTTGCTGCGTTGGAAGAGCATATGCAGTTTTTTACAAAGAGTACCCAGACCTATGCTGTTGTCATCAACAGCTTCGTAGTGAGCCAATTTGATTTTAAAGATATGCTGGAGCAACATATCCGCTCAGGTGCAGATATAACTGAAGCGGTAAGTGGAGGGGTTTCTTTAAAAACCTATATTTTATCCAAAGATCTGCTGATTGAACTGATGCAGACTTACCGTGAAAAAAAAGTGGTGAGCGTCGAAGATGTAGTCAACTTAAAAAAGATTCCTTACACATTCAATGAGTACGAATATGAAGGGTATTTTGCAATCATCGATTCTGTCCAAAGCTATCTCCAAGCTTCATTGGCTCTATTGGATGAAGAAAACAGAAAGCAGCTGTTCCTTCCTGCGCGTCCGATTTACACGAAAGTGAAAGATGAGCCTCCGACTCGCTACGTCAAAGGTTCCCATGTTGCAAGAGCGCTTGTCGCGAACGGCAGCACCATTATGGGAGAAGTGATTGACAGTATCATCAGCCGGGCAGTATATATCAAGAAAAATAGCCGTTTAGAGAAATGCATCATCATGCAAAAATGTATAATTGAAGAAAATTGTGACTTGTCTTATGTTATTGCGGATAAAGACGTCTATATCGGTGAAGGAGTAGTTTTGCACGGAACAGCCGAACAACCGATTGTTTTACGCAAAGGAGAAAAGGTCACTAAGGAGGATTTACGATGAAAATCATTATGGCGGCAGCAGAATGTGCGCCTTTTGCTAAAGCCGGCGGACTGGCAGATGTAATGGGTGCATTACCGAAAGAACTCAGCAGATTAGGCCATGAAATCAATGTCATCGTTCCCAAATACAGTTTGATTTCAGAAGAATATGCATCTGAGTTTGTCTTGAAAGAGTCTCTGGAGTTAGACTTCAAAGGCCAACAAAAGACTTTTGGGGTTTTTGAGTATGACCATGCAGGGGTGAAGTTCCTGTTTGTGGAAAACGACAGCTATTTTAAAAGAGAACAAATTTATGGCCAGCAGGATGATTCAGAGCGCTATGCCTTTTTTAACCGGGCAGTGCTTGAAATTGTTCAGCGGCAGGAACAGCAACCGGATTTGATCCATGTCCATGACTGGCATACGGCTATGGTACCGTTTCTGTTGAAGGAAGATCAGCGCTATGCGTCCATTAAAGCGATTAAGACTGTTTTGACAATTCATAATCTGCAATTCCAAGGGAAGTTTTCTAAAGAGAAATTCTTGGAAAACTTTGAAATGGACGAACGGTATTATGACGAGGGCGTTGTGGAGTGGAATGGCAACTTCAACTCGTTAAAGACCGGTATTTCCTACGTAGACAAAGTAACTACGGTCAGCCCTACGTATCGGAATGAAATTTTGACGGATTTTTATGGAGAGAAGTTAAATGGTTTTCTGCAGAAAAGGGAGCAGGACCTGATCGGCATTTTGAATGGCATCGATACAGAAGTCTATAATCCAGCAACTGATTTGACGATAGAACGGGAATTTGATGCTATGAGCATGGAAGGAAAACAAGTGAACAAGCGGGCAATCCAGTCAAGAGCAGGACTTTCAGAGCGCGGAGATGTCCCATTACTGACGATGATTTCCAGGCTGTCAGGACAAAAAGGAATTGATGTGCTGCAGCAGGTTCTTCCAGTTTTATTGGCAGAAGAAGATATTCAATTTGTGTTGCTGGGTTCCGGAGAAGAGCAGTATGAAAAGTTTTTCCGGGAGCTGGCAGATGATTTTCCGGACAAAGTCTACATCCACGTCGGTTTTGATGAAGAATTCGCCCACTTGCTGTATGCGGGGGCAGATATCTTCCTGATGCCTTCCCATTTTGAACCATGCGGATTGAGCCAGTTGATCTCGATGCGCTACGGAACGGTTCCTGTGGCCAATAAAACAGGGGGATTGAAAGACACAGTAGTGGAATACGATGAAAATCTGAAGACCGGCAATGGCTTTTTGAGCGACTTTTCACAGGACCGATCTTTCGACCTTGCCCTCAACCGCTGTCTGGATTTTTACCAGCAGCCAGAGCATTGGGAAGCCATTAAGAAAAATGGCATGGAAGGTGATTATTCCTGGTCGCGCTCTGCGGCAGAATACGCTAAAATCTATGAAAGGATAATCTAAAGGGGCGTGCCAATTATGTTTTCTTCCAAAGAAGAGTTTAAAAGAAGTTTTATCACTCGAATGGAACACAAGGGAATGGAAAAAACTCCGGAACTGGCCTATGAAACACTTTGGGAAATGACGCAAGAATGGGTACAGGAACGTTGGAATCGAACCAGCCAATTATATAAAGAGAACAATGAAAAGCAATTATACTATTTCTCTATTGAGTTCCTGATTGGCCGGGTCCTGGGGCAAAATCTTATCAATTTAAATTATTACGATCTTGTCGAAGAAGGGCTGGGGGAGCTGGGCTTTCAACTATCTGAGATAGAAGAAATTGAGACAGAACCGGGACTCGGCAATGGGGGCCTTGGAAGATTGGCAGCCTGCTTTATGGATTCCCTGGCTTCTCTTGAGTTGCCGGGACACGGGTTTGGCCTGCGCTATAAAGGTGGTTTGTTTACTCAACATTTCGTTAATGGCTATCAGACAGAGCAGCCCACCCAGTGGATACACAAAGACCATAATGCAGACATTCGCCGCGAAGACCTTGCGGTAGACATCCCATATTATGGAGATATCCAACTGGTCATGGGGATGGACGGTCTCAAGATCAAAGTGGAAAACCCTGAATGGGTCAAAGCAGTAGCTTACGACATGCCGATTGTAGGGGCAAATGGTGGTACGGTCAACACCCTTCGGTTGTGGCAAGCGGAAGTTTCAGATCGTCCATTTCCGAGTGACAAGGATTATGCAGTCTACGAACATGAAACTGCCAAAATCACAGACCGGCTTTACCCTGATGATTCTCTGGATGCCGGAAAGATTCTGCGTCTGAAACAGCAGTATTTCCTCTGCAGTGCATCACTTCAAACCATTTTGAACAACCGCAATTTCGATATAGATACACTCCCAGAAAATGTTGCCATCCAAATTAATGACACACACCCGGCTCTAGCGGTTCCCGAATTGATGCGCCTCTTGGTAGATGAGCATGATTTGGACTGGGATAGAGCCTGGGATATCACGACCCGCACTATTTCCTATACAAATCATACGATTCTGGAAGAAGCCATGGAGAAATGGGACAGTCGGTTGATCCAATCCCTGCTGCCGAGAATCTATATGGTCATCGAAGAAATCGATCGGCGCTTTAAAGAAAGCCTGGAGCAGCAAAATATAGATGAAGAAGTGCTCCACAAACTGTCCATCATCGAAAATGGAGTCATTAAGATGGCGGTGTTGGCGGTAGTGGGGAGCTACAAAGTGAACGGCGTAGCAAAATTGCATACCGAGATTTTGAAAAAGCGCGAAATGAAAGAACTGAATGAACAGTTTCCGGATAAGTTCCATAATAAGACCAATGGCATTACGCATCGGCGGTGGTTGATCAAAGCAAACCGGGAATTGTCGGGGCTGATCACAGATACAATCGGACCGCAATGGATCAAGGAACCTGAGCGTTTAAGTGAATTGCATTATTTCGCTCAAAATCATTCATTTCTTCAGGATTTCCAAGCAATCAAGAGTTTGAAAAAAGAACAGTTGATTCATCACCTTCAACGAAACCAAAATATTATCGTGAATCCGGATTCTATTTTCGATATCCACATTAAGCGATTCCATGGCTATAAACGCCAGTTGATGAACATTCTGCACATCCAGATGCTATACGATCGGATTAAACGGGATTCGACTTATCGACCATATCCACGGACCTTCTTTTTTGGAGGAAAGGCAGCACCAAGCTACCATTTCGCCAAACAAGTCATAAAAATGATCAATACAGTGGCGGCGAAAGTAAACAGCGATCCTTTAGTGAGAAAACATCTACACGTTGTTTTTGTGGAAAACTATAACGTTACACAAGCGGAATACCTGATTCCGGCGGCAGATGTCAGTGAACAGATATCAACGGCCTCCAAAGAAGCTTCGGGAACAGGAAATATGAAGCTGATGATGAATGGTGCATTGACAATCGGCACTTTTGACGGCGCAAATGTTGAAATATTTGAACAGGTGGGCCAGGAAAATGCCTTTGTCTTTGGGATGCGCGCTGAAGAGGTCATGCAGCATGAACAGGAAAAATCCTACAATCCGCAGGACATAATTGGAGCAGATCCAGAAATTGCACAATTGATGGAAGAGCTGGTCAAAGGGGAATGGACAGAAGGCAAAACCAATGTCGATTTTATTGTTGATCAGCTGCTGGAAGACCGTGATCCCTACTTTGTACTAAAGGATATCCGCAGTTACTCTAAAGCGCATGAACAAATTTTGGATGCTTATGCACAACCGGAGAAATGGGCGGAAATGTGTGTCAAAAACATCGCAGCTTCAGGCATTTTCTCCAGTGACCGCACCATCCAGCAATATTCAGATGATGTTTGGCATTTAACGAAGATCCCCAGTGTGAATTAGAAGCTGAAAGGGTGGGAGCATGGCGGATATAGAATTCGACAATACTGATTTAAAGGACTATAAGGCCAGTGGAGCACTCGAGGGCAAAGTGGCGATTGTCACAGGTGCCAGCAGTGGCATCGGACAGGCGGTGGCAATTGCGTATGCCAAGGAAGGCGCAAAAGTGGTTATCGGGTATCTCGGTGACGACGAAGGAGCCCAAAAAACCATCCAATTGATTGAAGGTTATGGGGGCGAAGCCAAAGCGCTAAGCGGTGATTTGGGGAAATCGGAAAATTGTGACCAGTTGGTCCAATTTACGTTAGCGGAGTTTGGCCAAGTGGATATCCTGGTCAACAATGCCGGCTATCAATATCCCCAAACTTCACCTCTGGACATTACAGATGAGCAGATGCTGAAAACTTTTGAAATCAAAGCCTTTGCCATGTTCTACTTGACGAGGGCAGCTCTTCCACATTTGAAGAAAGGGTCGCGCATCATCAATACTGCCTCCATCAACGCGTATCGCGGCCATTCGGATCTCATCGATTACGCAGGAGCCAACGGTGCGATGGTGGCCATGACTAGGTCCTTGGCACGGCGCTTGGTGCGTGAGGAAATTGCTGTGAACGGCATCGCCCCAGGACCCATTTGGACGCCATTAATCACCAAAACCTTTGGGGATTTAAATCCAGATGTGGCTGATGACTTTGGTGAAGATGTACCCGCAGGACGTCCCGGACAGCCATATGAGCTGGTGAAAGCCTATGTGTTTTTGGCGGATCCGCAAAATTCGTATATGACGGGCCAGTTCCTGCATATGAACGGCGGCGACTATATGTCTACGTAAATTGAAGAGGGCAGGATAAGGGGGTTTCCTTGTCCAGCTCTCTTCATTTCTATTTGTATATGGTAAAATTCACTGAAGAAAGAGGAGTGAGTTTTTGAAAAAGATCAAGTGGGCCTTACTGGCGGTTGTGGTCTTCGTATTGCTGGCAGCATGTATGAAACCGGCCGGGCAACCGGAAGAACAACACAATGACAATGAAACAAATCAAGAAAATGAACAGGCAGCGCCTGAAGAAGCAGTTGGGGAAGAAATCGTCCAAGATGGTTTAAAAGTGCATTACATCGATGTCGGACAAGGCGATTCCACATTGCTTGAATTTGAAGGGTTTACGATGTTGATCGACGCCGGCAACTGGAATTCGACAGAAGCGGTGGATTACTTGAAGCAGCAAGGTTTACAGGATATTGATATCGTCGTCGGCACGCATCCGGATGCGGACCATATCGGACAGCTGGCGCAAATCGTCGGCGAATTCGAGGTGGGGGAAGTGTGGATGTCCGGCAATACAAGCAGCTCCAATACATTCCTCAATGCCTTGCAGGCCATCGAAGCAAGCGGTTCAGAGTATGTGGAACCGAGAAGCGGCGATACTTTTGATGTGGGTTCAATGCGAATCGACGTACTGTATCCAGACGAAATCACCGGTGCAGCAAACGAAGAATCGGTGTCATTGAAAATGACTTACGGCGATGTCCGCTTTGTTTTCACGGGAGATGCGGGCGTTAAAGAAGAACAGGAAATGATCGACAGTGGCATGGACCTGAAGGCTGAAATTTTGCATATGGGGCATCATGGTTCTAACACATCGACAAGTCCAGCATTTTTAGCGGCAGTAGCTCCTGAAGTGGCGATTTACAGTGCCGGTGCCGATAATTCCTATGGGCATCCACATGCAGAAGTCATTGCCGCCGCCGAAAATGCAGGAGCTAAAGTGTATGGCACAGACGTCAACGGCACCATTGTTGTTGAAACGGACGGCACTTCCTATAATGTGTTGACCCAGCAGGAAGGGGGGCCGACTGAAGGGGAAAACCGGTGCATTGACTTGAACATCGCTTCTTCAGCGGAATTGCAGGAAATTACAGGAATCGGCCAAGTGTATGCGGAGGCAATCATCGAACAGCGGCCGTTTGAAAGTGTCGAAGAATTGCTGGATATTAAAGGAATTGGCCAAGGGACGCTGGATGCTATCCAAGAGCAGGGCCTGGCATGTATAGGAGGGCAATAATGTGATGAAAGGGATTTTGGACCGGATTGAAGATGGCAGACATGCCGTTATTCTTGTGGAAGAAGAAGGAATCGAATTGATTTTGCCCGCCAATCGCTTGCCTGCGGGAAGTCAGATCAATTCCTGGTTTACCATCGACGCTGAAAATGGCCAATTAATGATTGCCTTGGATGAGGAACTGTCCCTTGCCAAAAGCGCACAGGCTGAAGAGCTGATGACAAGACTTCGAACAAAGAAAAAAGGCAGCCGTTTTAAGCGGAATTGAAAAGAAGCCGTGAACCTTAAGAGGTTCCCGGCTTCTTTTGATGGTTATGGCTGTTCAACTAATTCCAAATAATAATCGGCTACTTGTCCGGGTTTATACAAATCCGTGATGGATGTTGAATAATTGGAGATGGACGCGTTGAATTCCAGTTCCTGTGCCGGAACACGGATCCGGAAATTCATTTCATAAAGCAATACCGCAATATCATGGTACTCTTCACTGGTTACTTTGAAGTCGAAGGAGATTTTCCGCTTTTTCTGATTGGAAGTGTCGCCTTCAATCAATTGCTCTTTAAAGTTTAAAGCGTGTACTTCGGTATCATTGATCCAAATGATAGTTTCCATCGTTTATTTCACCTCTGATTTTGAGTGTTGGGTAAAGCTTTGGATAGCTTGTGCCGCCAATTGGCTTTTGACCATGTCTTCCATCGGCGGATTATAGAGTCCGGCACGGACGTTCAAGTAGTGGCGGTGCATCGGATTGTCTTCTGAAAGGGCACGGGATCCGACAATTTTCATTGCCTTATCCACGACGCCCATTGCCGCATGGGTAACAGCGATTTTTGTAACATTTAATGCCTCATCCATCCCTGCTTTATCATCGGCAAGAGCATAACGCTCTGCGGTGCCATAGAGAAGGTGGCGGGCAGTAGTAAGCTCAAGCTCCATCTCGCCGATGGCCTGCTGGATAGCAGGCGTTTCCGCAATGGGCTTGCCGAGAGAGGCGGGACTGTAATTCGCTGCGAATTCAACCGCATAGGCTCTTGCAGCCGCTGCAATTCCGATATAGCAGGCAGGGATATGAAGCAGCCAGCCTTTAGCGGCTGCAGCCGCCCCGGAAGGTTTCAATACATATGTTTTAGGAATTCGGACCCCATCGAGGACCAGTGTATGGCTTGCAGTGCCTCTCATTGCCAGCATGTCCCAGGTTTCGTCGATCGAGACTCCTTCAGCGTGGCGAGGAATGATGACAGTGATGACTTCATCATTTTCCGCAGCAGCAGTCACGAAAATATAATCGAGTGCAGGTGCCATGGAAGTATAGGTTTTTTCTCCGTTGACAATATATTGGTCTCCGTCAGAAACAGCGGTAGTGCGCGGCAAAGCGCCGCGGGCAGGGCTGCCGGCATTCGCTTCTGTAGCGGCGGTGTTGATGAGCGCACCGTTTGCGATGTCTGCCATGAGCCATTCCGCTGACTCTGCATGCCAGTGGCGATTTTCTGCATACTCAAGGACGATGCCGACATGCCAGCCGATGGAAAGAGCCGTCGATCCCGATCCTTCCGCTATGGCTTCCTGTGCCAATACGTATTCGTACAACCCAAGTCCCTGGCCGCCGGATTCTTTCGGCAAGGTCAAGGTATGATAATTCATTTTTTTCAGGTCTTTGATGTTTTCGAAAGGGAAGGAGCCGCGTGCATCCAGCTCCGGCTCACGCGCCTGAAAAACGGGCTGAAGGGCACGGAGTTGATCGAGTAACGCTTGCTGTTCAGGTGTTTTGATAAATTGATTCATAAAAAGACTCCTTCTTCTTTTCTTTATCGAGTTGCGGAGCTCTACGGGTGCCTCCACTTTTCTTTGTCCAGCTGCGGCACCCAGCTCCTCGGGATCTTAAGTCAGCCCATCCCAGCGGCACAGATACGCCGCTTGGCTGATCTGCCTTAAGCCTGTCGGAGCTCCACGGGTGCCTCCGCTATTCTTTGTCCACCGTACCATAAAAAAGCCGCCAAAGCAGTGTTGCGTGCTTTGGCGGCTTAAGTATCAATGAAGAAGAAACTTCACTTATTGGAGTTTCTTTTTATGCGTTTTTCGGATATCGGCAACGATCAGGGCTCCAACAAGGAACAGGCCAAGATAGCCGACGATTGGATAAAACATGCTTACAAGCTTTGTGAACCCGACAAAACTTAATATATAAGCAACAGTTCCGACGATGATAACGAAAATACGGAATTTATTGGTTCCCAGTACGACAAAGCGCGCTGAGAATGAAAACAGCATGCTGACAGCGGTGTTGTAGATCATGCCGAAAAGGATGAATGACATGATCACTCCAAGAACCGGTGAGAGGTCATCGGCAATTTGCAGCAATGGCATTTCTGCACTGCCGACAATATCCACTTTAGAGAAAATCGCCAAATGGCTTAGGATAATCATGATACCTAAGATCAGTCCGCCAATAAGCCCGCCGCGTGCCGCAACTTTTTCATCTTTTTCAGTTCCGCCCATGACAATGGCCATCGAAGCACCAACTGCAATATTAAATGAAACATAATTGATGGAGGACAGGAACCAGTTTGGTAAAGCCGATATTTGTTCATTGGCGATTGTATCAAGTGCAGCAAATGAAGAATCCATCGTCAGTAAACTATAAATAGCTAATCCCACGACAGCAATGACCAGGAAAGGTGTGATGCTTCCAATGATGGCGATAACTTTTTCGACATTCATCATAATGGTCAAAACTACCAAAATCACCATGACCGTACTGCCGAGTGGAGCCGGTAAATCGAATTGCTGAGAGAAGATAGAGCCTGCTCCCGCAATCATGACTACTCCTACTCCGAAGAGGGTAAGGATAATGATGTAATCGACGATTGTGCCGACAAGCCTTCCGCTGATACCGAAAATAGCTTCTTTATGTGATGTAGTTTTCATTCGGCTGCCGAGTCGAGTCAAACTCATTCCTAAATATGCAAATAAAGCGGTCGAAAGAATTGCAGCGATAGTTCCCATATGGCCAAAGCTGGTAAAATACTGAAGGATCTCTTGGCCAGAAGCAAATCCAGCTCCGACAATAATGCCGACAAAGGCACTCCCCATTTTTAAACTTTTCATGTTGTTCCCCCTTGGTGCGAATTGGTACGGCGATAAGTTTTTGAAAAATTAAAAAATCCTTATCTAAATATAGCAAAGAAAGTAAGCGTATACAATAAGGGAAGAGCATTAAAACCATAGATAACTCTATATACCTAGAGGAGATATGGACAAAAATACCATATCAGAATAATTAAAATATCGCGTGACACAAAAAAACATCGCCGAATGTTCCGGCGATGCTTTGAAGATGAATTATTTAATGTCCTTGTTTGCAACAATAACTAATTTCCCTTTATCGAGTTCTTCTTCGTACTGTTCCGCTTCCTGATCCGATAAACCGGCAGCTGCCAATTTTGCACGAAGCTCATCGCCGCGTGAACTTGTCATGTTTTTCATGCTGTCCAGGAATCCTTGTTCTTTTATGCCGACATCTTCTGTATCTAACGCTTTTGTGATGTCCTTATTGCGTTTTTTATCAT
Organism: Planococcus sp. BI3; assembly: GCF_056680115.1. Lineage (NCBI taxonomy): Bacteria > Bacillati > Bacillota > Bacilli > Caryophanales > Caryophanaceae > Planococcus > Planococcus sp. BI3. The sequence goes on along the minus strand of NZ_CM155266.1, from coordinate 2,325,967 downwards.
GTGCAAAGATGTAGATGTCATCATGTGTGAATCCTTGCGCTTCTAATTTTTCAATTTCTTTTTTTGCTTGTACGGCGTTTTCAACTGTCATTTTTAAAGTCAATGTAATCCCTCCAAGTAAATTTCTATTCTTACTACTATGCATACCACCTCAATGGGAGGATTAAACAAGAGCATCTCTTTGCAATCAGTTATACTGAAAGAAATTAGAGATGGGGAGTGATTTTTTTGAAGATCATACCAATCGGTGTTTGGGGAGGCTACCCCAATAAAAATGAAGCAACTTCGGCATTTTTGATTGAACAGGACGGATTTCGCTGTTTGGTCGACTGCGGCAGTGGGGTCCTGGCGGCTGTCCAGAATTATACGGAATTGCGTGAGTTGGATGCGGTCATCATCAGCCATTACCATCCGGACCATATTGCTGACATTGGCGTGCTGCAGCATGCAGCGATGGTGGGCATGCAATTGAAAGAGTGGAATACCCCTTTGTTTATCTACGCGCATGATAAAGATCCGGATGAGTTCGAGAAGTTGTCGTATAAAGGCGTCACCGAAGGCCGGTCCATACAAGCTTCAGAAACACTTGAACTCGGTCCCTGGCAGGTTTCATTCTGCGAAACGATTCACCCGGTGTATTGCCTGGCGATGAAATTCACTGCGAACGGCCGGAGTGTTGTGTTTACTGCGGATACCAGCTGGAAAGAGGAATTAATCGGGTTTTCGGAAGGGGCAGATCTTCTCGTTGCCGAATCGAATCTTTACGAAAAATATATCGGAATCATCCAAGGGCATCTCAGCGGCAGCCAGGCTGGAGAGCTTGCCGAACGTGCCGGTGCCAAACAGTTGCTTTTGACCCATCTGCCGCAATACGGAGAACTCGATGAAATTTTGGAAGCGGCAAAATCCAGCTATTCCGGTCCAGTCGAATTTGCTGGAATAGGGAAGGAATATGAAATCTAAACCGCCTGCCACCACTGGCGTGATCAACTGAAGGCAGGCAGATAGTTTGTATACCGGATATTTTCCTTTTATCCTTAAAGCATACGTTATGAAAGGAAGTTATAAAATGCCACAACCCATAGATCAATTCCCGATTTCCGTGCTGGATTTAGTGCCAGTCCGTGAAGGCGGAACGACAAAAGATGCCTTAGATGAAATGGTCGCCATCGCTCAGCATGTAGAGGAGTTGGGCTACCGACGATTTTGGCTGTCTGAACACCACAATACAGCTACGCTTGCGAGCTCGGCTACATCGATTCTGATTTCCAAAGTCCTTGAAAAAACCGAATCCATTCAAGTGGGATCGGGCGGCATCATGCTGCCGAACCATACACCATTGGTTGTAGCGGAACAATTCGGCACGTTGGAAACCCTGCATCCAGGACGCTTGAATCTCGGTCTCGGACGGGCTCCGGGTACGGATATGCAGACAGCGCACGCGCTTCGCAGAACGACTCAAGAAACAGCTTTTGCGTTTCCGCAGGACGTTGTGGAATTGCAGAATTACATGAAGCCGCTTGATGAGCAAGGTCCTGTCCGGGCGCATCCAGGCGTGGGGACAGCCGTGCCGGTTTACATCCTGGGCTCCAGCACCTCAAGTGCCCAGCTTGCCGCAAGCCTTGGTTTGCCTTATGTATTCGCTGCGCATTTCGCACCTCAGCAGCTGGAACAGGCGCTGCAGATTTACCGCAGCGGATTCAAGCCTTCTGAATACCTGGCTGAGCCGTACGTAATGGTTTGCGTCAACGTCATTGCAGCCGACTCCAACGAAGAAGCTGAAAAATTGGCGACATCCAGCGACCTGTTTTATTTGAATGTGGTGAGAGGCAGCAAGAATCTTCTTCAGCCGCCGTTGGATACAATGGATGGCCAATGGAGCTACCGTGAAGAGATGATGGTGCGGGGCATGTCGCAATACACTTTCAAAGGTGATGAACAGACGATCAGCGAGCGCCTGGGCAGTTTTGTAGCTGAGCTGCAGATTGACGAAGTGATTGCGGTTTCCTATATCTACGATCAGGAAAAAAGAAAACGCTCATTTGAAGTGCTGAAGCAAGCGGCAAATCGTTTTCACGTTGCGACGGCCTAAAGTTTACTTGAACTGTTCGACAGTGAATGTTCTTCACAATTCTCTGGATCAGCACCAAGCGGCCGAAGCGGTGTAAAAGCCGGTTCTTTCGTTTTCCATACAGATTTATAGAGACTGGAGGAAAAGTAAATGAAAATAGGTATTATCGGCGCCACAGGAAAAGCAGGTAATTTAATTTTAAAAGAAGCATTGAAAAGAGGGCACGAAGTAACCGCCATCGTCCGAAATTCGCAAAAGGTCGAAAATCCCGATGTAGCGGTGCTGGAAAAGGATGTCTTTAGTTTAACGGCAGAAGATCTAGAACCTTTTGATGTGGTGGTCAATGCATTCGGGGTGCCGCCTGAAAAAGCTGAGCAGCATATCGAAGCCGGCAGAATTCTGATTGACGCACTTAAAGGGGCTCATGACACCCGTTTGATTGTAGTCGGAGGAGCCGGCAGTTTGTTTGTTGATGAAGCGCGCACAACCCGTTTGGTTGAAACTCCTGAGTTCCCTGAAGCGTTTAAATCGATTGCCAATGGGCAGGCCCAAAATCTGGCGGATCTGGAAGCTTCCGAAGGAGTCCAATGGACATTCCTGAGTCCTCCTGCATTTTTCGATCCGGAAGGCCGCCGTACAGGCCGTTACCAAAAAGGTGATGACGGATTTATCGTCAACAGCAAAGGCAAGAGTTATATCAGTTATGCTGACTATGCGCTTGCATTAGTTGATGAAATCGAAAGCGGCGAACATAAAAATAAGCGGTTTACCGTGGTTTCTGAAAACCATTAAGAGCCTTTGGGAAGAGTCGATTTCAAAGGGAATCGGCTTTTCTTCTGGATTGAAATCAAAGGCTGCCGGATGGAACTTGCCATGAAATGTTCACCTTCCCCAAAAGAACGTGGATAAGAATCATGTATAATAGTATGAAACTTGAGATTTAAAGGTGGGAATCAACACAATGGATTTTTTATATTTTCCTGAAGACAAATCGGAATACATCCCTGGGATTATTTCTGTCGTTATTATATTCATTTTATCCATACTGATCGTGTGGTTACTGATTAAAGCTTCACGCAAACAAGTGAAGCAATTGGAAGAACAGGGCTATCCAGCCGTCTACAAAGATGGGTATGACGCAGAAACAACAGATGAAGCCAGCGCTGATCCGCAAGAAACAGTGCGCAAGGTGAATGAAGAGAAAGCAGCCCCTGGTAAACCGAAGTCCTGACAACTGTCAGGGCTTTTTTTGTTCTTTTCAATAGGTGTATACTGTAAGCAATTGACAAGAATGAAGAAGTGGGGAAAGAGGTTATGAAAAATATTTTCGGCGGTGTGCAATGGGCAGTCTTTCTGATTGCCTCTTCTATTGCAGCACCGATTGCAATTGCCAGCATCTTTGGCATGGATACGGGAGATACAGCGCTATTCGTTCAGCGAACCATGTTCGTGCTGGGCATCGCTTGTTTGGTGCAGGCATCCATCGGGCACCGCATGCCAATCAACGAAGGGCCCGCCGGTTTATGGTGGGGAATTTTCATTGTTTATGCGGGTTTGGTGGGAATCATGTATGCCTCTATGGAAGAATCCCTTCAAGCGCTGCAAAGTGGCTTATTATACAGTGGAGTGCTCTTTATCGTCTTCACCTACACAGGCTTGGTCGGCAAATTGAAAATCCTGTTCACGCCAACAATCACCTTCGTTTACCTGCTGCTATTGGTGCTTCAGATAAGCGAGTCCATCCTGACGGGCTTAATGGGCATCGTTTCGGAAGGCGATCCGGTGGATGGAGTGGTGTTGATGGGCGGCATAGCGGTTATCCTGCTGACCTTCTTTTTTATGGGCAACAAGGCAACTTGGATGAGCCGATATTCCATCTTGTTCGCGATTGCTGGAGGTTGGCTGATCTTCTGGATTCTCGGCAAAGCGCCAGAAGCTGAAGTGAGTGTCAGCGCTTTGGTTTCCTTGCCGGAGATGCTGGTCTTCGGACCGCTCATTTGGGACAGCGGCATGTTCGTCACCGCTTTGTTTTTGACCATTCTGCTGATCGCCAATATGATGGCCTCGATCCGGGTGATGGAGAGCGTGTTGAAGCATTCCTTTTCGATTAGTGCACCAGATCGCATCAAACAGGCTTCTGCGGCTTCTGGCATCAACCATATCCTTGCCGGATTGTTTTCGTCCATCGGTCCCGTGCCGATTTCAGGAGCAGCTGGTTTTGTCAGTGCCACCAGAACGCCGGCACTCAAGCCGTTTGTCTTCGGTGGAATCATCGTTGTGCTGATCAGCTTTTTTCCGGCGCTCATGGCCATTTTGGCTTCTTTGCCGGCTCCAGTTGCTTACGCGGTCATTTTTGCGGTATTCACTAAAATGGTGGAAATGGCCTTTACCGAACTGGAAAATGAAGGGGACAGGCAGCATTCCTATAAAGTGGCGGCATTCGGTTTGATGAGTGGTGTGGGGATCATGTTCGTGCCGACTGAAAGCATGGTGAACCTGCCATCTGTTTTGGTCGCTACCTTATCGAACGGTTTGATCACCGGCACCATCATCGCCATTGGCGTGGAGCAGCTCCTGCTATGGCGCAACAAGGGAGCCTGAACAAGTCTTCCTGCTTTTATTGCGGCGATTGAACGCTTTTGATGGTGTGAAACCAGTGCAACTGCACAAGCCTCCCCGTTTTTCGAGGAGATTTGGATAAAATCGTTTGAAGGAGCTCTTTGCCGGGTCGGCAGAGGGCTTTTTTCTGCCTTCTTATCCCCGGATGTTTTATTTATGGTCGTTCAAATGGATTTGCAGTCGTTCAAATAAATTTGCAGTCGCTCAGCGCGATTTGCAGTCGTTCAAATAAATTTGCAGTCGCTCAGCACGATTTGCAGTCGTTCAGCCCAAACTCTCATGAATAAAACATGCGCATGGACAGGAACCTGAAAGCGAGCGGCAAGCTTCTCGAAATCAATGCTTTACGGAAGCTTCTCGGCAACCTGAAAAGCCGCACGCATAGGCGCACGGCTTTAAAAGTCACTTTTTTTATTCCTTTTCGATTTCTTCTGTCAGGCGTTCCAGCTCATCCACGAGCTCGCCGATATAGGCGATGGTGTCGCGCAATGGCTGTTCGGTCGTGATATCGACTCCGGCCATTTTGGCAAGTTCCACCGGTGTTTTGGTGCCGCCGGCTTTCAGGACCTCCAGCCATTCATCGACAGCTGGCTGGCCTTCATTCAGTATCCGTTTGGAAACTTGCGTGGAGATGGTCAAGCCAGCACTGTAGGTGTATGGATACAAGCCCATGTAATAATGCGGCTGGCGCATCCATGTCAATTCGGCGCCATCTGTAATGTCGACCGCATCGCCCCAGAATTCCTCCAATACGCCGTGTTTGATGGTGTTCAAAATGCTGGCGTTGACACTTTTTCCTTCATCAATCCGTTCATACACTTTGCGCTGATAAGCAGCTTCAAGCAAATGGGTGACGAAATTATGGTAATAGGTTCTTGCAACGATCGACGAAATCACCCAGCGTTTGAATTTCGGATCCTCTGAACTTTTCAGCAGGTGGTTGGCAACCAGCATTTCATTCATCGTGGACGGTGCTTCGATAAAGTACAGGGATGGTCGCGCGTTCAGGATGTTCTGTTCGCGGTTGGCGTTATAGAAATGGCCGGCGTGACCAAGTTCATGAGCCAGCACAAAGACTTCGTTCATGCGGCCGGTCCAGGAAATCAGGATATACGGATGGTCGCCATAAGGGCTTGAACAAAACGCGCCGGTCGATTTTCCTTTGTTTTGCGCAAAGTCGATCCATCTTTCAGAGTAGGATCGGTCGACCATCTCCAAGTAATCCGGACCCATGATGGAAAGTGCATCATTGATATACTGCTTGGATTCTTCCACGGTAATTTCCGGCTCGTAGCTCGGGTCCAGCGAAATTTTCAAGTCTGCGAATGTCATTCGATCCAGTCCGTGGACCTTCTGCAATAATTTTGCGTATTTTTGCATATGAGGCGCGAGTTCTTTGGTGATCAAATCGATTTGGCGGTTGTAGAGCGACCGGTCCACTTCCTGGTTGAAGAGGAGGTAATCGAATATGCTGTCGTAGCCGCGCAGGTCCGCTGTCGTTTTTTCCGTCTGCAATTGCATATCATAGGTTTTGGCCGTCGTGTGCTGATAGTCTTTCAGCTTTTTCGAGAAAGCGTCAAACGCTGCCCGGCGCAGCTCTGTATCGGGTTCTGCTTCCCAGTCTCCTTCAAAGGAAACATAGCTGAGCGGATAAGTTTGGCCATCTACTTCAAAGTCCTCGAAGCTCATATCGACCATTTTCGTTGTGTTGTAAAGGCCGTAAGGGGCACTGAAAGTAGACGAATAAGCAGCCAAAGTCTTCTCTACTTCAGGATGCAGCTGGTAAGGTTTTCTGCGCAGAAGTTTCTCCAGAAACACATTGAATTCTGTTGATTCCTGCATCGCCTGCTCCAGGACCTCTTTTGGCAAAGCAAGCAATTCGCTGTTGATGAAAGACAGCTTGCTGCTGATTTTGGCAGCGGCTGCGCCAAACTTACTTGATTGCATTTGAGACTCATCGTTGGTTTGGTCTGTGCTGGTCGTCAAACTTGAATAGGTGCTCAGCAAGACTAGTTTCTCAAGGAAGGCCATATAATCCGTCAAGGCTTGGATGGTGGTAGGCACATTGACGATACTGCCCTGGAATTTTTGGTTTAAAGCCTCGGCTTCCTGCTCCAGGCTTTTCAATGCTTGATCAAACTCTTCCGAACTGGTGAATAAACTGGACAAATTCCATGTTTCTTCAACAGGAATCGCTGAACGTACTGGCAAACTTTTAACCATGTGATCTCTCCTCTATGTATTACGGTTTTCGAACTAATTATCAGTATAAAGTGCGGACAGCAAAATGTAAAAAAATTGTTCAGAATTTATTAATAAATTTTAAAAAATAGGTTTAGTTTTATTCTAAAGGTGGGTACTATATTAATACAAGGCGGAATCACCGTCAGAAGAACACGACTGGATCCTATCCAGAATCGCCTTCAGACGAGAAACTGCACAGCCTTGGCGGGAAATTTGCTTTACTGACGATATTCACTCTTGTCAGGAACCATCGTTACTCGGGTTTCTATCCGGAAAGTGTTTCAAACAGTAAGCCGTAAGTTTTTTGTGGAAGTGCAATTGAAAGCCTGGCTGCAGAACCAAAAAATTCACTGAGAAGTACATGTGAACCTAATTGCCCTATCGGCAAGTGACAGTCAGCGCAACTAAACTGCAATGACGGGAGTTTCGTATTCGTCAGAGATGTACAGTTTGTAGAAAGAATTTAATAAAATTTTCCGCGTGCAAAAAATCCCTCAGGATTTTCGAGGGGTGGAAAAAGGAAGAGCATGATCTGATGAAAAGGATCATGCTTTTTCCTTTGTCTTAATGAAAGCTTCTAGCAAGTGGCTGCATATCCCAACGAAAAGAGGAATAAATCATGGAAAATCATTCAGTAATTGCGATACAGGACGAATATGCAGAAGATTTCGCCTGGTGCTACGGCTGCGGCCGCCTAAACAAGGAAGGCCATCAGTTCCGCACAGTCTGGGATGGCGAAGAAACAGTCACTTTGTATGAGCCGAAGAAAGTACATACGGCTATTCCAGGCTATGTTTATGGCGGATTGATCGCTTCACTGGTCGATTGCCACGGAACTGGTTCTGCTTCGCTGGCGCTGCACCGGAAGAATGGCTTTGAGCCTGGAAGCGGGGAAGAACCGCCGCGATTTGTCACGGCTTCATTACATGTCGATTATTTGAAGCCGACACCGCAGGGAATCGTTTTGAAAGCAGTAGGGAAAATCGAAGAAGTCCATCCGAAGAAATTCAAGGTGAAGACAGAAGTTTACGCGGGTGAAACACTGTGTGCAACGGGCGAAGTGACGGCCGTGGTCATGCCGGCTTCCTTTGGAAAGTGACTTGCCAAAGGGAATGGATCTCTCGGCTCTCGTTCTTTCAAGAGAAGAGGGGGTAAAGTCTAGTTTACTGGTAAGATTAGAGGACATTATTGTATACTGACTTTACTCTATAAATGATTGAATATTTCGTGTGGGAATTCTAATCAAGTTAAAGGCTGTTGCAGGAATTGAAGAAAAAGCGTTCAAAGCGCTGCGTATTTAGGGGGACAGAGCATGTCAGAAAAAATTTATGTTATCCATGAAAACGAAGAATGGACGGTTCATCTTTTTAAACGGCTCGATGAGTTGGGGCTGCCTTATGAAGACTGGTTCATCAATGAAAGCCTAATTGATTTAGATGAGATACCGCCTGAAGGCGTTTTTTACAGTCGGATGAGTGCATCTTCCCATACAAGAGGCCATCGTTTTGCGCCTGAAATGACGGAATCCCTGCTGGTCTGGCTGGAGCGTCATGGCCGCACCGTGTTCAATGGCAGCCGTGCCCTGCACCTGGAAGTCAGCAAGGTCAATCAGTATATGGCGCTGAATGCGTCAGGAATCCGGACGCCAAAAACGATTGCCGCAAATGGCAAGAAACAGATTTTAAAGGCTGCTGAAAAGATGGCTGTGCCATCGTTCATCACCAAGCATAACCGCGCCGGCAAGGGTCTGGGTGTTCGGTTATTCCACTCGCTGGAAGCCTTGGCGGAATATGTGGATGGCCCTGAATTTGAACCGTCCATTGACGGCATCACTTTGATCCAGGAATATATTCAGGCACCGGAACCGTTCATCACGCGCTGTGAATTTGTCGGCGGAAAATTTGTCTATGCGGTTCAAGTGGATACCTCTGAAGGATTTGAACTATGTCCCGCAGATGCTTGCCGGATTGATGACTTGTTCTGCCCGGTTGGTGAGGAAGTGGAAGAAAAACCGAAATTCCAAGTGATTGATGGTTTTGATGATCCAATCCTGAAAAACTACGAAGCTTTCCTGAACCAGAACGGAATCGACGTCGCGGGGATTGAATTCATTCGCAATGCTGCTGGAGATGTCTTCACGTATGATGTCAACACCAATACCAATTACAACGCCGATGCAGAGGCAGAAGCTGGAAAGTTCGGTATGCTTGAACTTGCCGGATTTCTTGGGCAAGCATTAAAGAATGTGAAACAGACGGTCTGAAGCAAGTCTCCCCTTTGTTTTAGGGGAGACAATCGAGGGGAACTTTCAAGTGACGAGGATCAGAAGAAGGGGTGTTTGATGATGGTAGAGGAAAAAAAAGAAGAAGAGCTGACAGAACGTCCGGCATCTGCAGAAGCAGAGGAAATTGAAGCGGAAGAAACTGAACCCGTCGAAGACGATTCGAAGTTCGATAAGATCTACAGCAATGTAGCATCCAATCGCTATGAAAATCTGCGCACCAGTTATATCGAAAACAAAGCCAAAGAACTGCGGAAACGCAAAAAGTAAAAGATCGAGTGCAGATGCACTGGGTCTTTTACTTTTTAGGGAGCTTTTCAATTTCTTCCGAAACAATAAATGCCAAATCATCGTTTCCGAACATCTGTAGGACATCGAGTAAAGTTTCGTGGCCAATCTCCAACTCTTCTGGATCCGCTTGCTCGATTGCGGCAGTCAAAACAGGGCTTTGCAGTTGCCCGGGATATGCGCGCTGGTAAAGTTCAGCAGGATTCAATTGGTGGTTTGTGCACCATTGGACAAAAAGCTGAACCATCACTTCTTCATCCTGCTGGTATTTTTTTATGATGTATTCATCTCTGTTTTGGTTATCCATATAAGGGTGCCTCCATCATTAATCTTTTCGTGATAGTAGCATACCAAAAAAATCGAGTGCCTGCATGGACTTCTATCGTTTTTTCCTCTAGAATGAAGCCATGGCAATGACAGTATCGGAGGGTGAATCATGAAATTACTGCAAGTACGGAAAGGGCAATTCGTTTATTACCAAAATGAATTACACAAGGTGTATTCTGTAAAACCGCTGGCTAAAAAGTCGGTGCTGATGTTCCGCGTCAAAGATATGGAGCAAGTGGCCAGCAAGGCTGAGGAAGTCACTTTCTACAAACCGAAGCACATGGATTCCTTCTTATTCTTTGGATCCAAATACACTTTGCGTGAAGACCTGCACGCTGAAGAAGGCGGATATATCCTAATCACCAGACCGGATCCTGATTACATGGATCATTATTCGCTGAATGAGTTTGAGAAAGTGGAGTCGGTTGAAGGAAAGAATGTTATCACTACACGCCAAAATACAGTGAAATCAAAAGAATTCCTCGTTATGGCGCCTGGAGAAGAACAGGGCAGCAACGATATCGTCTATTTGGACAAGTCAAAGGTTTCGGCTGAACAGCTGGAGCAGGATGCTCAATTAGAAGAAGTTTTGCGTGAGAAGAACGCAATCCGCCCTTCAATCGGAGATGTCTACTTGAACCTGGATAACAGCGGTACAGCGATGGTCGTGGCCATTTCCGGAGAACAAGTAACCCTCGGAACAGGTGAACAGATTACGTTCCATGAATTGTATAAAGCGGACAACTGGAGTTATTTATATAACATCAATGACGGCGAATTCAGATGAAATCATAAAAGGCGACCCCCTGCGGGTCGCCTTTTAGTTTGGTCAATTTTTGAAAATAGAACCGATTTCAAGGATTTCTTCAGTGGTCAGCTGGACATCTAAGGCGCTCAAGTTCGACAGCACCTGGTCCGCGCGTTTGGCACCGGGAATGACTCCGTCGATTTCAGGGCGTGACAAGTACCAGGCCAGCACAACGTGAGCTGTTTCAGCTCCCTTTGCCTCAGCAATGTCCTTCAGTTTCCGAACTTTCTCCAAATTGCGTTCGAATTCCTCTCCTTGAAGATGAGGCATATTTGTCCGCAAATCGTTGAAGGTTTTATTTTTATCGTATTTCCCCGCAAGCAAGCCTGCAGCAAAAGGGAAGTAGGGAACATAGGAAATCCCATGCTCTTTTACATAAGGGAAATAATCTTCTTCAGCTTCTCGCTTCAGCAGGTTGTATTCGCCTTGGAAAACGTCCACATAGCCATCTTGATTGGCATCCTTTAACTGGTCCATTGAAAAATTGGAGACACCGATGGAACGGATTTTGCCTTCTTCCTTCAGACGTTGCAAGGCGCCGACAGCTTCAGCTTTCGGTGTTTGTTCATCAGGGAAATGGATGTAGAACAAGTCGATGTAATCGGTCTGAAGCCGTTTCAGGCTGTCTTCCACCGCCTGCTTCAAAAAAACAGGGGAGTTGTCGGTGATATGCTGCTCACCTTGACGGCGTTGAGCCGCTTTGGTCGCAACGACCATTTCCTGGCGTGCACCGGATTCCTGCAGCACTTCGCCCAATAATTCCTCTGAGCGGCCATAGCCGTAAGCGTAAGCTGTATCGATGAAATTCAGTCCATTGTCGATGCCGGCGTGCACCAATTCCTTGCCGGTGTCTTCATTTAAATCCGGATACAGATTGTGTCCGCCTACAGCGTTTATGCCAAGGCCGATCGGGTTGATGTATAAGCCTGTCTTTCCAAGTTGTGCCTTTTCCGTCATTGTCGGTACAGCTCCTTTAAGTGGGTCTTCCTTTAGCATAACATTCAAAAATTTCAAGGTCGAAGAACAATGCTCCAAAAGAGCTGAACGATAATTTCCTGAAATGAAACAGAGGGAGAAAAAGAATGATTTTCTCCCTCTGTTTCATTTTAAAGCGGGTTGAGCGCCTGCGTTTGGTCAATGAAGATAAAAGCATCATATCGCTGTGACATTTTTGAAGGAACGTAATTGCCATATGCCTCATGTTCAGAGTTGTAGACAACACCAATTGCACGATGGCCGACCCAGCGATCAAAGAGAGCGAAATTCTGCGAATGAAACAGAATGAATTTATCGAAAGCCCCAGTCCGATGCAGAAGATCTTCCCAAGTATTGGGTGTTGCCGGCGGAATTGTCATTTTTTCAGCGGGTTCTGCCCATGAAGGTGCAGCGATGACAGTTCCCGAATGTGTGCCAAAGCCCACTGCATAAACATCTTCCATTCGATTTTGTTCACGCAGAATCTGCCCCACATTGGTCATGCCTTCTTTTTTCATCGAAGTGGCACTGGCATCGCCGATATGGGTATTATGCTCCCAGACAATGATTTTGGCTTTTGTGCCATGGTAATCCCGTACTTCATTGATGGCTTCCACCATGTGTTCGTCGCGGATATTCCAGGAAATTTCGCCGCTGTGGACCAAAGCGCGATAATAATTTTCAGCATTTTTTAAGGCGAGTGCGTTCAGCTTTAAATTCAAATCGTTTTCATACACATCTTTATACAAGCCTTCGTTGGAACGGATGGCCGCCAGCAATCGGGCTGCCTCTTTCTCACAGGCTTTTGAGAAGTCCGTGGCAGCGGCTGAATAGTGGTCGGGTTCGCGGTTAAAAGGCTTAAAGCAGGTGGCTGTTTGTCTTGCCAACGCAATGCCTTCGCCGAAAGGATCGATCTCTGCCAGGCAACGGAGGATCTCATCCAGGGATTCCCAAAGGCTGTAGATATCAATTCCATAAAAGCCGACTTTTTGATGGTGTTGCCCGTTATGCGTTCTCAGCCAGCTGATTAGATCGGCGATTTCTTCATTTGCCCACATCCAGCTTGGCCATCGATTAAATGCCTGCAACACTTCATGCGGTTGTTTGCCACCTTCGCTAAACCCTTTGATAAAACGATTGATCTGTTGAGAAGAAGGGCAGTCCCCTTCAATGGCAATCAGTGAAAATCCTTTTTCCAGAATCAATCTTTTGGTCAAAGCCGCCCGCCATGTGTAGAACTCGGATGTTCCATGTGTTGCTTCACCCAGAAGGACAAATTTTGCGTCGCCGATCGCTTCCAAAAGAGGCGTCAAATCTTGGACTGAATGGAATGGCTGCGCGTTCAACTTGATTGCTTCCTCAAGCGATATCTCCACATGTTTCAACCCCTTTTAGTGTTCATGTTCCCGCTGTCGGCGCTCTCAAACAAAGACGAAAAAAGCATCCGCTGTGAGCGGATGCTTGCTTATTATGCCAGTATGTCCTGGAATTCCGGTGTTTTTTCAATGACACTACTTGCAAACGGACATTGCGGATCAATGGTCTTGTTTTCGCTCCGGGCATATTCAACAACCTGTCCCACTAATTTTTTGCCGATTCCCTGGCCTTCCAGCTGCGGGGAAACTTCAGTATGGTCGACGGTCAACACATCGCCATTTTCTACATAGCTCAGGAAAGCCAATTCTTCGGAATTCTCCAGAGCCGCAAACTTATTGTTCTCGTGTTTGAAATCCACTGATGTTGCCTCCTTTAATCTGTTTTAATGCATTCTTTCCTTGTATTCCCTTTCCAGTAGAGAATATTCAATTTTTCTAAGGAAAGTTCCTCAAATGCTGTATAGAAGATTGTAAGTTGGAAGAAACCGACTCATAATGAAAGAAAATTCAGTTTATTTAAACAGGAAGAGTCCTTAGTAAAGGAGCGATGCAAAAAATGAATCCTGTCATTCGATTGTCTCAACTGTCCAAGCGTTATAAGAAGTTTTCAGCTGTAGAAGATGTTTCGCTGGAAATCGAAAAAGGGGAAATTTACGGATTTATCGGATTGAATGGTTCGGGCAAGACCACCACAATCAAAATGCTGCTCGGAATGGTCCGTCCCAGCCACGGATCCTGTTATATTCAGGGCCGGAAAATAGCGCTTTCCACACATTCTATATGGGCGAACGTAGGGAGTCTTGTGGAAACGCCTTATGCCTATCCAGAGCTTACCGTAAAAGAAAACCTTGAGATTTTCCGCCGGTTGCGCGGGGTTGATGATGCGGCGGCAGTACACCAGGTGATGGATCAGCTGGAGCTGACGGGATACGCAGACAAAAAAGCCGGCCAGCTTTCACTTGGCAACACCCAGCGCCTAGGCATCGCCAAAGCCTTGCTGCATAAACCGGAAATTTTAATTTTGGATGAGCCGTCAAATGGACTTGATCCAGCAGGCATCATCGAAGTCCGGGAACTGTTTCAGCATCTGGCCAAGGATTTGGGCGTGACGATTTTCATGTCCAGCCATCTATTGAGCGAAGTGGCTAAAATTGCGACCACAATAGGCGTGATCCACCAAGGGCGATTGCTTCAGGAAATCAGGACAGACCAGTTTAAGGACCTGCTGGAAAAACGCCTGGTCATCGATGCGCGGAAACAAGATAAAGCAATGACCGCGTTGAATAAAGCAGGGTATTCTGCCGTGTTCAATGCGGAAGGAAGAATCGAAACAGCAGCAGAACATGCAATAAGGCATCCGGATGAAATTTCCCGTTATTTGGTGTCATGCGGCATTCCCCCAATCCATCTGGCTATAGAGGAAGAGGATTTGGAATCGTACTTTTTGCGCGTCATCACTCAGCGAAAGGAGTAACCCGATGGCTTTCTTGAGGGCAGTTCAAGTGGAGATGTTGAAGGTCCGGAAGTCTAAGATGATTTGGATTACCTTAGCGGTCTTTACGATGGCACCCATGATGGCAGGGTTTTTTATCTTTGTATTAAAGAACCCTGAGCTTGCAAAAAGTTCAGGATTGATTGGAGACAAAGCCCAGATTTTCGGTGTGGCAGATTGGCCCGCCTATCTGAATATGCTGGCACAGATTATTGCTGTGGGAGGGATTCTGGTATTCGGCTTTGTGACAAGCTGGGTATTTGGCAGAGAATACGCAGATCGGACCATCAAGGATCTCTTGACCTTGCCTACACATCGAATGATTATCATCCTGGCAAAATTTTTAGCTGTCATGTTAACGAATTTATTGCTGAGCGTCTATGTAATCCTGCTTGGGGTGAGCATCGGTTTCTTTATCCAGCTGCCACAATGGTCTTGGGAGATGGCTTGGGACAAAGGATTTGTATTGCTGGCTACTGCTCTTCTGACCTTGGCGCTCAGCACTCCGCCTGCTTTTTTGGCTTGCTATGGAAGAGGGTATTTAGCGCCCATCGGCTTTATCCTTTTCATGGTGGTGATCGCCCAAGTTATTGCGGCAGCCGGCTATGGAGCTTTTTTCCCTTGGGCCGTTCCAGCCATATTCAGCGGAATGGCTGGAACGGAGACAGCACTTGGAGCCGGCAGTTTCTTATTGGTTTTTTTAACGGGTTTCATCGGCTTGGCAGCTGCCGTTTTGTGGTGGTTGTACGCAGACCAGCATTGAAACGTTAAAGTTGGCAAAAAGGGGTATGAAACATACAAGAGGTGATGATATGGATGAGTTAGCAGAAACGGCCATTGATCAGATTGAAAAGGTATTTGGCATTTATCCAGGCTACCGGCGAGCCCATGCCAGAGGAAAAAGCTACAAGGCGATTTTTACAGCAACAGGCTCGGCCGCCCAGTTGACGACAGCACCGCATCTTCAACAAGGAACGAGCCGCGCATTTGTGCGCTTTTCACATTTTTCTCCAGATCCGACATGGGCTGATGCCATGTCGCCGGTCAAAGGAATGGCAGTCCAATTCGGTTTGCCGAACGGGGAAGCCACTAATATTGTTGGTGTCACGTCTCCTATTTTCTTTGCTAAAACACCCGAAATTTTTACGGAGATGCTTGGTGTTGTCAAATCGTTCAAGAAAGGAAAACCTAGCTTAAAGGAGCTTGCTGGTTTATTGGCTGATTATCCCGAAAGCGGGGCAATGATCGACAACATCCGGAAAATGCAGGCACCTGCTAGTTTTGCCACTGGCCAGTACCATTCGATTCATGCGTTTTATTTTATCAATCAAGACGGCCAGCGTCAGCCGGTAAAATATTTGTGGGAACCGGAAGAAGGGGTGGAGACATTATCACCGCTTGATGTGGTTGCCTTGCCGGTCGGTTTTTTTGAAGCGGATATAGAAGACAGAATCGCAAAAGGTCCGGTGAACTTCCGCCTGGATATAATTTTGGGCGAGCCGGGGGACCCCACTGAGGATCCGACAAAAGAGTGGCCGAAAAACCGGAAGAAAATAACGATCGGCTATTTGGCGATAACTGAAGAAGCGCCGGAAGCAGAACGGATTGTCTTCGATCCTACACGTGTAACGGATGGCATTGAATGTTCGGAAGACCGGATTCTTAACTTCCGCCACGATGCCTACAAAATTTCCCATCAGCGCAGAATGTCTGAAACGTAAAAGACGCACAGCCTATAGAATTGGGCTGTGCGTTGAGCTTGTAGACAAAAGGATATATACGTCATTGTCTTTCTACTGGATCCTGCGCTCCAGCCGGACGCTTTCCGCGGGCTCGCGCCGAACTAACTCGGACTATCGCCCGAGTGGATTTCGGCACTTCGCTGTTCCCGCAGGAGTCGCCGCCTTACGCTCTGGATCCTTGAGTGAAGGGTTTACTAGATTTGTTGGGACTATTTTTTTCTGGAACAGACTAGTAGGCTTCTTTCTTTAATTGAAGCGACACACACCTAACCGCGCTGGCCACGAAGATTCCTGTGGGACAGCTAAAGCTGAGTCCAGGGAAAACGAAGTGGCCGGACCGGTTGAGGGTTATAAACTGCTATTCATTTTGGGTAGACATTGTCTACAGTCTGAACGCACAGCCCATAGAATTGGGCTGTACGTTTTTAGATCGTTTTCGGCCGTTTCCGCTTTTCTTTATTGTCCAGACTCCAACGGCCAACTCCTCGGGTCATAAGCCACTCTGGCTGTGCGGCTGAAAACACGCCGCTTCGCCAGATCGTCTTATGCCTGTCGGAGCTGAACGGCCGTTTCCGCTTTTCTTTAGTAAAGTTTCCCTTGTCGGTAAATCACGGTCGACAATCGCATGACCGCATGGATAAAGCAGTTTTGGCGCAGGGCATATGGATCTCCGTAATATTGCGGGAGCATCATATCCATCGTTTCCTGCATCTTTTCAATCAATAGCCGGTAAACTTCTGCTTCTGTATAGAACTGGGTTTCGCGCCCTTGCAGCCATTCGAAATAAGAGACGATAACCCCGCCGGCATTTGCCAGGATATCGGGGATGATGACAACTCCTTTTTCACTCAGGTATTCATCGGCTTCGGCTGTTGTCGGTGCATTCGCACCTTCAATAATGATCCGTGCCTGGATCTCTTTCATATTGTCTTCGCGGATCTGGTTTTCCAGCGCTGCCAGGAGCAGCACATCGACAGGCAAGGTGACGAGAGTGTCCCGTTCCTTTATTTCGGCTTTAATGCTGGCGCTTTGCAGATGCTCTTCGGTCGATGGCAAATCGCCGCGATTGGTTTTGGTGAATTCAATCAAAGCGGGAATATCCAAACCGTCCTCATTATATAGAGTGACGTTGCGGTCACTGACAGCTACAATCTTATGATCGATCAAAGGACATTTATAGGCTTCAAGGGCAGCAACAGCGCCCACGTTTCCGAAGCCCTGAACAGCCATCTTCAATGGACGGTCGTATAATTCCAAAGTCGTTTTGGCAAAAGGATTATTGCTGTTGGCCAGCAGCTGTTCGTTTGCTTTTACGTAATCATGGAGCAAATAGCGGAACGTAAAGTAAACACCTTTCCCGGTCGCTTCCCGTCTTCCGAGAGAACCGCCATTTACAACACTTTTACCGGTGAAACTTCCAAGATAAGGGGTGCCGTGGTGGACTCTCTTGTACTCCGTCATCATCCAGTCCATTTCACGTTCGCCAGAACCCATGTCGGGTGCAGGAATGTCTTTGTCAGGACCGATAACATCTGCAAAATAACGGACATATTTTCGAGAAATGAGATTCAGCTCTTTTTCTGAGTATTCGCGTGGATTGAGGACAATGCCACCTTTTCCGCCGCCAAACGGTACTTTATGCAAGGCGTTTTTCAAAGTCATCAAGAATGCGAGATTGATGACTTCTTCTTCATTGACACTTTCGTGAAAACGGATTCCGCCTTTATAAGGACCCATCGCATCGTTGTGCTGTGCACGATAAGAGGCGATCCGCACCACCCTTCCATCATCCAGAGGAACCCTGAGGAAAGCTTTATGTAGTTTATCGGGGGTGGAAAGAATCGAACTCAGCGAAGCGAAAGCCTGTTTCCGATCCGTCAAATCGGGCAGGAACGAATCATTTTCAAGCAATGCATCCAATGATTCCTGGATGATTTTTTTGGTTTCTTTCTGCATATCCGGAACACCTCCAAGTGTATTGTCTAGTTATCCTATACCCGGTCACTTTCTACATTAATCCATAAGAAAAGCCGGCTTCAGGAATGTTCCCGAAGCCGGCTGTTGTTTATTTTTTATGTTTCATCAATTGCAATTCCAGATTCAGTGCTTTGAATAACGCAATCACCATCAGGATCATCACGAAAGAGAAAGGCAATGCCGCAATGATGATGGTGTTCTGCACTGCCGTTAAGCCGCCGACAGATAACAGGATAGCCGCCACCATCGACTGTGCGATTCCCCATAGGACCTTGATTTGATTGCTTGGCACCAATGAGCCGTGCGTTGACTGCATCCCTAACACAAAAGTGGCTGAGTCAGCAGATGTGATGAAGAAAGTCGTCACGAGCAGAATAGCTATGATCGACATGACGAAGCCAAGAGGCATCTCGTTGAACGTTGCGAACAATATTTGTTCCGTAGGGAAAGCGGTTAAGTCAATGCCGCTTTTTTGGAAATTGATTGCCGTGGAGCCGAAAGTCGCGTACCAGATGCCGGCAAAGGCGCTTGGAACAAGGACAACGCCGACCAAGAACTCACGTATGGTACGGCCTTTGGAGATGCGGGCGATAAACATACTGACGAATGGTGCCCATGAAATCCACCAAGCCCAATAGAAGATGGTCCAGCCGTCAAGCCAACTGCGGTTTTCTGCATTCAGTGGAGCAGATTGGAAGCTTAAACTGATTAAATTCTGGATGTATGCACCGAAGGTTTCGGTGAACATATTCAAGATCAACAGAGTTGGACCCAATATCAGAACCAGCACCAACAAAACGACTGCCAAAATCATATTGATATTGGACAGGTATTTGATGCCCTTGTTCAATCCGGACCATGCGGAAATGATGAACAGAATGGTCACGGCGCCGATGATCAGCATCTGCACCCAATATTCCTGGGGGGCACCGAATAAATAAGAAAGGCCTCCATTAATTGAAGCAGCACCAAAGCCGAGTGAAGTTGCTACACCAAAAACTGTAGCAAAAACTGCGAGCACGTCAACAAGTGTTCCTAAAGGACCGTTCATCTTGTCGCCGAAAATCGGCTTCAATGTTGAGGAAATTAATGCAGGTTCGCCTTTTCTGAATTGGAAAAAGGCTAACGACAGAGCGACCATTCCATACATTGTCCAAATATGGATGCCCCAGTGGTAATAAGAGCGCTGCAATGCTTCTTTGAACGCTTCATCGGATCCGAGTTCAGCTGTCGCTGATTGAATAGCAAAATGGGATAAGGGTTCTGAGGCGCCATAAAATACGAGGCCAATTCCCATTCCCGCTGAAAACAGCATGGAAATCCAGCTGAATGTCGAAAATTCCGGACGATCCGAATCTCTGCCAAGACGGATTTTTCCGTATGGGCTGACCATGATGATGGCGACAAGAATCAGCAAAATGGCCATGATCATTAAGTAATACCAACCGAATGCTGTAGTGATATAGTTACGGATATTTCCAGTGGCAGTTTCAAAAGTTTCAGGCGCGATAACGCCGAATGCGACAGTTAAGATTACCAGTACAAATGTGATGTAAAAGACTTTCGAAGCTTTCTTCATAATTCCTCCTGAAGTAATTTTTTTAACATAGTTGTTAAGGTTACCTAAAAGCTTCATCATAGTCAACCTAAGAAAAAAACATGTGGGTTGTTAAGTGTCCCATTCCTTCATTTGTTCTTCTTCTGTCACGACCCTCAGGTCATCACCGGTTATCGTCAATACTTGGTAATCTGATTTCTCTGCATAACGCTCGGCTTCTTTTTTGATGAATTTAGGCGAGCCATCGGTTTCTTCATCATAGATGATCAGAATGCCATCAGAATTACGCAGGAAGAATTTGTTTTTTTCGATGAACTGCCAAGGAGCTTCATAGGGCTTGCTGGTCAAGCTGCGATGAAAATCAGCTTTATCAAGTATCAGCCGATAATTTTCCTGCTTTGTTTCGTTCCATCTTTTTTCCTGTTCCAGAAATGGCGTGAGTACGGCATACTTCAATTCGGGAAATTCTTCCTTCATCTCCAAAACCACTTCTGCAGCCCAGGTTTCAACACCAAGCTGTCCGCTTAAAATAACCCATTCCAATCCTTCATCCAACAAAGCGCGAAATCGATTTTCCAAAGCTTTTTTTATAAACCGGATTCCCGGATTCTTTTCATCGAATATGCCCAGTTCATGTTGTTTATAACCGGTGACCACTAGCCGTTTCAACAATTTAACCACTCCTTTTCAAGGATTTGCAATCTTAGTCTACCGTATAGAGGATGGATTGAATACCCGATTCCGAGTAATTGGAAGAAACTAAAGTGAGAGAGTGCTTGGCAGGATAGCATCAAATAAAAACCAGGGATCACGTAATGCGGAAGATGTCTGAATGATTAATTTATTTGTAGGAGATGTGATAAAATACGTGGCATGCAGCAAAGTTCAACCAGCAACCAAAGGAGTGGATAAAATGGTCAGCTTAGAGGATGTGAAAAAGGCCCAGAAGGAAATCCGCGATACGATCCAGCAAACACCTATTTTAACATCGTCACTTCTCGATGAGCGCTGTGGAATGCAGGTTTTCTTAAAAGCCGAACATCTGCAGAAGACCGGCTCTTTCAAAATACGTGGAGCCACGCATGCCGTGAAGCAGGCACTGGCAGGCGGTGCCTGCTTTATCACGGCAGCATCGTCCGGCAATCACGGTCAGGCGGTGGCCTATATTGCAGGTCAGCTGGGCATCCCGGCAGTGATTGTCGTGCCCGAAGATGCCAACCGCGCCAAAGTGGAAGCAATCAAAGCCTATGGGGCCAAAGTGGAGTATTGCGGGTTGGCGTCAGCTGATCGGATACCGAGAGCCAAGCAATTGGCAGAAGACAATGGAGGCTTCTATATTCCACCGTATGATCATCCCGCTGTCATCGCTGGCCAGGGGACTATTGGGCTGGAGATTTTGGAACAACTGCAGGATGTGGATGTCATCGTCGTGCCAGTTGGCGGGGGCGGCCTGATTGGCGGAATTTTGTCTGCAGTGAAAAGGAGTAAGCCAGAAGTCAGAGTGATTGGTGTTGAACCGGACACCGCTGATGATACTTTCCAGTCACTTCAACAAGGGAGAATCACCTCCATCTCCAGCACCTCCACCATCGCGGACGGTTTGCGCACTTCGCAACCGGGTGATTTGACCTTTCCCATTTTGAAAGCCCATTTGGATGAGCTGGTCCTGGTTTCTGAAGGGGAGATAAAAGAGGCGTTCCAATTTTTACTGGAACGGACAAAGCAACTCGTAGAACCTTCTGGTGCAACGGCCCTGGCCGCTGTGATGGCAGGCAAAGCCGGCAAAGCAAATGACAAAGTGGCAGTCGTCCTATCGGGAGGAAATGTCGACCTGCATCAGATTCCCCTATTCTTGAAAAATTGATTGCCTAGATGACCGTCAAGTACAAAGCCGGCAAAAGGATAGAAGGATAGCGATGCTGAAAAATTCGATAAAGAAACGACAGGCAGGCTGATCGAGTGCTTAAGGGGATGGCTCAGCCTGTTTTTATTCTATTAAACGCTCCTTGCATTCTATGATTGAAAACGTTACCATAAATTTAAGTATTCTGAACATACTAACTAGTTAGTATGAAATTTACATCATCAGTCAGGAGGATGGAAGATGAACGTAATGGATTTATTCAAGTTGGACGGTAAGACGGCAATTGTAACAGGTGGAGGTCGTGGTCTTGGAGCAATGATGGCAGAGGCTTTTGCGGAAGCAGGAGCAAATGTCGTATTGTGTTCACGAAAGGTGGAAGCCTGCCAGGAGATGGCGGATAAGTTGGAACAAATGGGTGTTGGCACACTGGCGCTGGCCTGCGATGTCACCAATCCCGATGATGTGGAGAACGTTGTTCAAAAAACACTCGAGAAATTCGGCTCTATCGATGTTTTGGTCAATAATTCCGGGGCTTCATGGGGAGCACCGGTTGTCGACATGCCGCTGGATGCATGGAAAAAGGTCATGGACGTTAATGTAACAGGCACCTTCCTGATGAGCCGCGCAGCAGGGAAAATTATGATTGAACAAAAGAGCGGGAAAATAATCAATATTTCATCGGTGGCAGGGTTTGGGGGAATCGATCCGATGCTGATGGATGCTATCGGCTACAACACCAGCAAAGGGGCGGTCAATACTTTCACAAAAGATCTGGCCGCAAAATGGGGGCAGTATAACATTAATGTGAATGCTATTGCCCCTGGGTTCTTTCCGACCAAATTGTCGAAAGGGGTAATAGAAAAAGGACAAGAAGGCCTTTTAGCTCAAACCCCTTTAAATCGCTTTGGGACAGAAGAGGACTTGAAAGGAACGGCCTTGTTCTTGGCATCCAAAGCCTCTGACTATATAACCGGGGATGTCATTCTAGTCGACGGCGGGATGCACGCTCTGTAAACAACCGGGAAACGAATGGCGGGGAATAACCATGAAAGAAAAAATTAAACAGAAAAGCATTCTCTTATTTGAAAAACAAGGGTTCAGTGAAACGTCCATCCAGGACATTGTCGAAGCTTTGGGAGTCACAAAAGGAACTTTCTACTATTATTTTACAAGCAAAGAGCAGCTGCTGATGGCTATCCATTTAGGATATATCGACGATTTGCTGGAACGTCAAGAAATCATCCGCCAAAAGCAGCTCAGCAATCGTGAAAAACTGGCTCAGCTCATCGCTTTATTAATTGCAGATATTGCAAATCACGGCCCAAGTGGAAAAGTGTTCTTCAGGGAAATGCGCCACCTTTGCGAAGACAATGCACTGGAAGTAAAGGGGAAACGTGAAAAATTCCGGAAGAATCTAGAGGGAATTATAAACGATGGCATCGTTCAAAATGAATTTCGGAAGGAGCTTGAACCGGATATCATCGCTTTTGCCATCTTAGGTGTTACAAATTGGAGTTACCAGTGGTTTAATCCATCTGGAGGAATTTCAGCTGATCGGCTTGCTGACATATACAGCGATTTGATTCTTAACGGCATTGTTTAATGTGCAGAGGAGGAAAGGGAAATGATACATGAAATCCCAGTGAAAGTACGCTTTAGTGAAACAGACGCATTGGGCCATATCAGCAATATCAGCTACTTTATTTATCTGGAAGAAGCAAGGACTGAGTTTTTTGCGGATTTAGGTTTTGGACGCGACATCAATAATTGGAAAATCATTCTGGCTTCAGCTTCCTGTGATTTTGTCAGTCAGGGATATTACAATCAAAAATTAGTTGTCCAAACGGCAGTCAGCAGAATCGGCAACTCAAGTTTTCAAGTAGTACATGAGATCAAAGATGCGGAAAGTGGGGAACTGGTAGCAAAAGGACAGGCAAGTGCGGTTCATTTTAATTTCAAGACCCAAAAAAGCGAAGCTTTGCCGGAAGCCAACCGCCAGCTGCTTGAAAAGCATCTACTCAAGGAGGCGAGCCCTCATGGAAACTAAAATCTCAGGATACAAAGGAGCGGCTTTTTTGTACCAGCCGTCCGATGGCTTTTTCACACCGGAAGATTTTACCGATGAACATCAATTGATTGCCAAAACTGCCAAGCGCTTTCTCGAGAAGGAAGTGCGGCCAAACAACGAAGCCATCGAAAATCAAAATTTCGGATTGGTCAAGGAGCTGCTTGGAAAAGCGGGAGACTTGGGTTTGCTCGGCCACAGTATTCCGGAAGCATACGGCGGCCTTGGCCTGGACAAAATCAGCAAAGGGCTGGTTGGGGAGTCGCTGGGCTCAGCTGGAGGCTATGGTGTGGCGCATTCCAATCATACGTGCATCGCGACTTTGCCGATCACTTATTTCGGAACGCCGCAGCAAAAAGAGAAGTACTTGCCGAAGTTGGCTTCAGGCGAATTTATCGGAGCTTATTGCCTGACAGAACCGGGAGCGGGATCTGATGCGCTTTCTGCAAAAACAACAGCCAAACTAAATGAGGCAGGTACTCATTACCTGTTGAATGGAACAAAGATGTTCATCACGAATGCGGCTTTTTCCGATACGTTCATCGTTTACGCAAAAGTGGATGGCACGGCCTTCACGGCTTTTATTGTGGAAAAAGATCATCCCGGCCTGTCGCTCGGACCTGAGGAACAGAAGATGGGCATTAAAGGTTCTTCGACGCGTTCCGTCATTTTTGAGGATTGCCAAGTACCGGTCGAAAACCTGCTTGGTGAAATCGGGAAGGGCCACGTCATCGCGTTGAATGTCTTGAATCTGGGTCGCTATAACTTGGGGTCTGCCTGCATGGGTGCGGCAAAATATGGGCTGGAGCTGGCATTGAAATACACCAGTGAGCGCCGCCAATTCGGCAAAGCAATTGCTGAATTTACAGCGACACAGGAAAAATTGGCTGATATGGCTATCCGCATCTATGCATCCGAATCACTGCAATACCGGACTGCCGGGTACCTGGAAGATGCACTGGGCGGCCTTTATGAATCGGAAGATAAGAGTCTGATCGCCAAACAGCTGATGGAATACGCAGCCGAATGCGCAGTCTGCAAAGTGCACGGCTCGGAAACGCTGGATTTTGTAGCGGACGAAGCGCTTCAATTGCACGGAGGCTACGGCTTTATCAAAGAGTACAAAGTGGAACAAATGTACCGGGATTCAAGGATCAACCGAATTTTTGAAGGCACCAATGAAGTGAACCGCTTGCTGATTCCTGGAAACCTGTTGAAGCAAGCGGCTAAAGGGAAGCTCCCGTTGCCGCAGCTGACAGCAACGGCTATCGAAGAAATGAAGGCTCCTGCGGCTATGGGCGACTCACCTATTTCCCGGGAAATAGAAGCCGTACAGGCGGTTCGCCGGATTTTCCTGTTCTGTACCGGTGTTGCCTATGAAACATACGGCACTGAATTGGGCGAAGAGCAGGAAACATTGATGGCATTAGCTGATATCGCCATCGCTTTGTATGCACTGGAATCGGCGGTGATGAGAACGGCGAAAGCCATCAGAACAGGTGAATACGCTCAGAAAGTGCTGATGGCGCAGGCGTTGGCCGGTGATACATTGCTGGAAGTGGAGATGGCGGCCCGCAAAATGATGCAGGCGGCTTCTGCTGAAGATCAGCTGGCACGCAATACAGCAGCTGTAACAAACGAATTGAGCCGGCTGCAACGCGGCGGCATAGACAAAGTAAAACGGCAGATTGCAAAAAATCTATTGAATGCGGAACAATATATTTGTTAGGGGGAATTAGAGATGAAAGTTATAAAATTCGAAGAATATGGTGGGCCTGAGGTCCTGCAATTCGTAGAAGCTGAAAAACCGGAGCCGGCAGCTACAGAAGCCATCATTGAAGTAAAGGCGATTGGCATCAATTACGCGGACACAGCAAGGCGGGAAGGGAAATATGTAGTGCCGACAGAACTGCCTTATATTCCAGGGTCAGAAGTGGCTGGCGTGATTGTTGAAATAGGTGAAAATGTGGATAAATTTAAAGTGGGCGATCGCGTCGTCGCGCTGATCGGCTCTGCAGGCTATGCGGAATATGCCGCCGTGGACCAAAGTGTTTTGACGGAAGTTCCGGAAGGCGTCGATTTTGACCAGGCTGTGGCACTGCCGCTGCAAGGTTTGAGCGCTTATCATATCTTGAAAACGATGGGCCGTCTCGAAAAAGGAGAAACAGTGCTGATTCATGCTGCTGCAGGTGGTGTCGGTGCGATTGCCGTACAATTAGCCAAGATTTTTGGTGCCGGAAAAATCATCGCCACAGCCAGCACAGAAGAAAAACTGTTTCATGCACAAAAAATGGGTGCAACCCATTTGGTCAATTACACCGAAGAAGGCTGGGTCGATAAAGTGAAAGCTATCACTGACGGCAAAGGCGTGGACCTGGCGCTCGAAATGGTCGGCGGCGAAGTGTTCAATAAAACAATACAATGTTTGGCACCGTTTGGACGGCTTGTCATATTCGGGGCGGCGAGCGGAGAACAAGCCATTTTTAATCCCGGCCAGTTAATGCGCAAGAATCAGTCGGTCATCGGCTTTTTCCTGCCCCAAATCATGCGCTATCCCGAATTGTTCCAACGAAGCTTCGGCGAATTATTAGCCTATATGAAGAGTGGAGAGTTGATTTTGACGATTGGTGGGACTTATCCGCTTGCAGAAGCAGCGAAAGCGCATCATTCACTGCAGGGACGGAAAACTATCGGCAAACTGGTCTTGAAACCGTGAAGCAGCAGTTGCCGAAAGAAGGTAGTGAAGCAGCGGCTATGCTGGGGAAACTTGGAGTGGAAGCGGTTCGGATTGATCTGCCCTTCCGTTTAAATCATGTAAACTGCTTTATGGCAGAAAATGAACGAGGTTGGACGGTTATTGATGCGGGATTGAACAATGACCAAACGAGAGCCTTATGGGATCAAAAACTGGATGATAAAAAAGTTACTGATCTGCTGGTGACTCATTATCACCCGGATCATTTTGGCTACGTGGGCGGATTGCAGGAAAAAACAGGTGCAAAAGTCTGGATGACGGAAATAGATGCGCAAGCAGGAATGGCCTCATGGGCAGATCCTTTTTTGGAAAGCATTCCTGGAAACTACCGGGCTTCGGGAATTCCTGAAGAGCAATCGGTGCAGATGGCAAAGAATACAGAAGAATTCAAGCCGCTTGTTTCACCTTTGCCGAAAATTGGGGAGCATTTGTCAGAAGGGGATCTTGTCCAGATTGGCCGTTTCGAATACCAGGTCATTGTTACACCCGGACATTCAGATGGCATGATTTGTTTTTACAATAAAGAACAAAGGACGCTGTTCTCTGCCGATCATATCCTGCCGAAAATCACACCCAATATTTCGTACTGGTTTCACGGGGATCCCGATCCATTAGCTTCATATCAGAATTCGTTGAAGAAAGTCAGGGAATTGGATGCTGAACTGGTCATCCCGTCACACGGGAAACCGTTTTACGGTGCCAATCAGCGAATTGATGAACTTTTAGCTCATCACGATGAGCGGCTCGATGAAACACTTGAGGCCATCAGGAAGCCAACGAGTATTTTTAAAGCATGCGAAAATTTATTCCATCGGCCGTTGACCGTCCATGAAATGCGTTTTGCGGTTGGAGAAACGTTGGCGCATCTGGAAAACCTGCGCCATAAAAAAGAATGTGTGCGTGAAATGGTGGACGGTATTTGGCTCTATGAAAAAGTATAGAAGAGGGTGAAGAGATGAAGATTTTGATTGTGGGTGCAGGTGCAATCGGCGGCTATTTTGGCGGCCGCTTATTGGAAAAGGGAGAGGATGTCACTTTTTTGGTGAGAGAAGGCAGAAAGGAGAAGCTGCAGCAAGCCGGTTTGAAAATCCAAAGCAAGCATGGCAATCTGCAGCTGAAGCCCAAACTGATAACCAAAGAAGAACAGAGTCCGCCGTTTGATGTCGTTTTGATTTCCACTAAATCTTATCAGCTAGCAAATGCGATAGAAGATGTACAGCCGTTTGTCGGTCCGGAAACGATGATTCTTCCTCTATTGAATGGCATGGCACATTTGCAGCCATTGACTGAAGCATTCGGAGAAGAACGAGTCATTGGCGGCTTATGCTTTGTCGAAACGACTTTAGCGGAAGACGGAACAATCGTTCAGACAAGTCCCATCCATCAATTGGTATACGGAGAACGGACAGGCAAGCAGACAGAGCGTATTAGGAAATTGGAAAGATCCTTTACAGGAACCAAAGCGGAATTTATCAAGAGCGATAACATCGATCAGGAAATGTGGCATAAGTATTTGTTCATCACGGCGATGTCCGGAATTACTTCAATGATGGAAACGCCTATCGGACCGATACGGGATCTTGAAACAGGGCAGCACACGATTCAGGCATTTTTGGAAGAGCTTGCAGCCATCATGGAAAAAATAGATGCACCGATCCAATCCGGAATTGTTGAAATACAATTAGAACGGATCAACAGTATGGATTCGGAAATGAAGTCTTCCATGCAGCGGGATATCGAAAAAATGCAGCCTACAGAAGCCGAGCATCTACAGGGCTATTTGCTTGCACGGGCCAAAGAAATGAAGATGCAGGTTCCTGTCCTAGAAATCATCTATACAAAGCTACAGCTATACGAACAAAAACTGAATATGAACGGCTAACTTTTGACTGCCGGTCGAGATGTTCTCATTCGGCTCATCTCGACCGATTCAAAATAAAAATTTATCAGAATATTTACTTTATTATGTTACTCCTCTATGATTGACATACAAGCGACTTACAATGCTTGCAAAAAATAGCAAAGGGGTTGGGGATGTGAACGCGATTGCGTTGGCTGCCATTGGAATTTTTATATTTATACTGGGATACCGCTTTTATTCAAAATTTATAGCAGAGAAGATATTCAGGCTCGATCCGAATTACGTCACACCGGCACATCGCTTTAAAGACGGTGTAGATTTTGTACCAACCAATAAATTCGTATTATGGGGACATCATTTCACTTCCGTCGCGGGAGCCGCGCCGATCTTGGGGCCGGCCATTGCCGTGTATTGGGGTTGGTTGCCTGCCGTATTATGGGTAGTGCTCGGAACCGTTTTTGCTGCCGGTGTCCATGATTTCGGGACATTGGTGCTGTCCGTACGAAACAAAGGGCAATCCGTCGGAACGCTTGCGCACCGTCTGATCGGCCAGCGCGGAAAGATCTTGTTCCTGTTTATTATTTTAATCCTCGTGCTGATGGTCAATGCGGTATTCGCCTGGGTCATCGCCAATCTATTCATCTCGTACCCTGCCAGCGTCATTCCGGTATTTATCCAGATTCCATTAGCGATTTGGATTGGCCACGCAGTATACAAGAAAAACAAGAAAATGCTGGTTCCTTCAATCTTAGCATTGGCAGTCATGTACATAACTGCTGTAGTTGCCAGCCAAGTAGGCTTTATGCAGATTGATCTGGTTCAATATATGGGCGGTGAAGATGGAAGCGGGCTATTCGGTCTTGGCGCGATTTCGACAGCCTTCTTTATCTGGATTATCGTATTGATGATCTACGTCTACATCGCTTCCACTTTGCCAGTATGGAAATTGCTTCAGCCGCGCGATTTTATCAACTCTCATCAATTGATTGTTGGATTAGGCATTCTTTACCTTGGGTTATTGTTCACCAACCCTGAAATTACGGCACCTGCAACCAACCCGGATGCCGACATTTCCTGGTTCCCGCTATTGTTCATTACGATTGCTTGTGGTGCTATCTCCGGTTTCCATGGACTGGTTTCTTCCGGTACTTCATCAAAACAGCTGGATAAAGAAACCGATGCCCGTTTTGTCGGTTATTTAGGCGCAGTGGGTGAAGGGGTTTTGGCTTTGATTTCGATCATTGCTGTTATCACGCTGTTCCCTGACCGCGAGTCATTCTTTGCAACTTACAGCAGTTTCCAGGCTTCCAACGGAGCCGGATTAGGCGCATTTATCGAAGGGGCCACTAATTTGGCGCAAGGTTTGCTGATTCCGCCGGAAGTTGCTTCAACGATTGTCTCTATTATTGTCGTGTCATTTGCAGCCACCACTTTGGATACTTCAGTCCGCTTGATGCGCTACATCATTTCGGAATTGGGTGTCGAGTACAAGATTCCATCACTTGAGAAAAAACATGTCGCTACGACAATTGCTGTCGGAGCCAGTGCTGCACTGGTTCTTCTTCCTGAAGGACCTAACGGATTCGGCTCAGGCGGATACTTGTTATGGCCATTATTCGGGACAGCCAATCAACTGCTCGCCGGCATCAGTTTGCTGCTGATTTCCATCTGGCTGCGGAAACTTGGCCGAAATTACATGATCACGATCATACCGATGATCTTCCTGATGTTCATGACGCTTTGGGCCATGTTCCAGCAGGTGTTCCTGCAATGGGCGTGGTACGCGAACCAGCCAAACACGCTGCTCTTTGTCTTTGGCGCCATCATTTTCGTCTTTACGCTGTGGATTATCCTGACAGCAATCCAAGCATTGCTGAAGAAAACAGACCCCAATTTCTCAGGGGACGAATAACAGTAAATTCAATCAGTGGAGAACGCATCCCACAGGTAGGATAAAATAAGAAGGCGGCCAAGGGATCATGCATTTTATGATCCCTTCCGTTTTTATTGGAAAGAGGTGCTGATATGTTGGTGTTCGATAAATTAAAACAATTGATTGCTTTTTATGAAGCCGTCCTTGAATTGCCGCATCGCACTGAAATTGCACGTGAACTTCGGGACGAGGATGATCTCTTTCTCTTAATGCTCTATTCAGAGATGCTGGGGATCCCCAATCCTGTTTATTACTATACTCTGGAATTGTATCCGTACATGATTGAAGAGTTCCATGACTGGCATCTGCGAATGGGCATGGATAAATCACCATTAACCGGCATTCGTTGCTGTTAGTTTCATTAGGAATGAGGGAATAGAATGGATGTACTGTCGAAAAGCATCATTTTTGTCGGAGGAAAAGGCGGTGTCGGGAAATCGACATCAGCGGCGGCCATTGCTTGGAAGTCTGCGGAAAATGGCAATAAAACTTTATTGATTTCAACAGATCCCGCCCATAATGTGGGAGACATTTTCAACCAAAAAATCGGCGGGAAAATTAAAGCGATTGCTGACAATTTATATGCTCTTGAGATTGATCCGGAAATTGAAACGGATAATTATATAAAAACAGTAAAAGCCAATATCAAAGGTACGGTCCATTCCAGTATGATGGAAGAAGTGAACCGGCAATTGGATACAGCTAAAGCTTCTCCAGGTGCAGATGAAGCCGCATTATTCGATAAGCTGATCCACATCATTCTGGAAGAGCGGCAGAATTTCGATAAGCTGGTGTTCGATACTGCTCCGACTGGGCACACGATCCGCCTGCTTACGCTTCCGGAATTGATGGGTGTCTGGATTGAAGGATTGCTTGAAAAACGTCGGAAGACCAATGAAAATTACACGCAGCTCTTGAACGATGGCGAGCCGCGGGAAGACCCGATTTATGATGTGTTGAGAGAACGGCAGGAGCGCTTTTCAAAAGCACGGGACCTCTTGCTGGATGAGCAGGAAACAGGGTTTATTTTTGTGCTGAATCCAGAACGCCTGCCGATTTTGGAAACAAAAAAAGCCTTGGATTTGCTGCATAATTACCACCTGCATGTGAATACCCTGATCATCAATAAAATATTGCCGGAAGAGGCGGACGGTGAATTTTTAATGGAACGGAAAAAACACGAGAAGAAGTACCTGCAGCAGATTAAAGAAACTTTTCCAAACCAAAAATTGGTCTACGTCCCACTTTTTTCGCAGGATATCATCAGCAAGGCGCAATTGGAGTTATTCAGTGAATATTTTCAGGAAGGGTGAATAGAGTGAAAGCATTTGTAATAGAATCCGGTGAATTGAAAGTGAAAGAAATGGATGAACCTCAAGCAAAACCGGGAGAAGTTATCGTATCCTTACGGGCAGCAGGCGTAAACCGCAGAGATTTAGGCTTGATCAAACGTTACGGGGATAAGCCGGAAGCTTTGATCATCGGATCTGACGGAGCGGGTATAGTGGAATCGGTGGGCGATGATGTAATCGACTTTGCCTACGGAGACGAAGTGATCATCAATCCCGCTTTGCGTTGGTATACAAACAGTGACGCGCCGCCAGCGGAATTTGATATTTTGGGAATGCCCGACCATGGGACTTTTGCCGAAAAAATTGCGATATCCGCTGAACAACTGGAAAAGAAACCCCGTTATATGAGCTGGGAAGAAGCTGGCAGCTTGGCATTGCCGGCATTGACTGGCTACCGTTCCTTATTTACGAAAGGCCAGCTGAAAAAAGGCGATACCCTGTTTATTCCCGGTGCGGGAAGCGGTGTTGCAACGTTTTTGATTCAGTTCGCGAAAAATGCAGGAGCCAGAGTGATTGTCACTTCCAGAAGTGAAGACAAACGCCAGCAGGCTGAAAAAATTGGAGCTGATTTAGCTATTCCGACTGACAGCGATTGGCCGACAGAATTGGCGGATGAGACCATTGACCTTGTCATTGACAGCGTAGGAGCGGCTACTTTCAACCGTTCGCTCGATGTCTTGAAAAAAGGCGGGCGTATTGTCATTTTTGGAGCAACTACAGAAGATACTGTCGATTTCAATCTTCGCAAGTTCTTTTATGGGCAATATCAATTATTCGGCTCAACGATGGGAAGCCGCGAAGAGTTGCGCTCGATGCTGGCCCATATGGAATCCTTTGATACGAAGCCCGTAATCGATAAAATATTTTCATTGGACCAGGCGCAGGAAGCGTTTGATCATTTAGCTTCCGGCAGCCAATTCGGCAAAGTTGTTTTACGCAACAGTTAATAATAGCTGAAACTTTTCAGCCAGCCATCCGTATATAAAGTATAAGAAAGATTGGACGGGAGGTTTACATGATGGAAAACACAGGGTTGAAAATACTTGTCCATGCCAGTGCGTTTTTTGCTCCGTTTCTTGTGCCGGTGATTGTTTTTCTGATTTCAGAAGACAAAGAAGTGAAGAAGCTGTCAATCCAAGCGCTGCTGTTCCAACTGGCCTTAGGTGTATTGATTTTCATTTCCAGTCTCTTGATTGTGTTTATTATCGGCATCCCAATGCTGATCGTCTTCGGACTGATGGGCATCATCATCCCGATAATGGGAATCATCAGAGCTTTGAACAATGAGCAATTCGATTACCCGATAGTCGGAAGCTGGTACCAATAAAAAAAGCCCCGAGGGGCTTTTTTTATTGGTTGAGCTTGTAGACAAAAGAATATTGATATCATTTAAAGAATGAATTCACATTTTATCCTGTTTATACCGGATTCTGCGCTTCAGGCTGACGCTTTCCGCGGGCTAGCGCAGCGATGCAGGAGCGTATCTTTGCTCTTCCCCGCCTTGCGCTCCGGATCCTTGAGTGAAGGGTTTCCTAAGTTTGGTGGGATTATTTTCCCCTTGAATTGACTAGCAAGCTTCTCTCTTTGATTAAAGCAACATGCCCCAAGCGGGCTGGTCACGAAGACTCCTGTGGAATCAGTGAAAGCTGAAGACCCCGCAGGAACGCAGTGACGAGGAGGCTGAAGCTGAGCCCACGGAAAGCGAAGTGGCCGGACCGGCTGGGTATTACGCACCGCTATACATTTTGGTCAGGCTTTGTCTACAGTCTGACCAATAAAAAAAGAAAACAGCCACTCGCACCTTGTAAATTTAGGGGCGAGTGGCTGTTTTTATTCGAAGATATAAGTTAGGGCTTTGATCGCCTGGTCACAGGTTTCGACTGTGGCATTTGCTTTTCGGGACAATTCCTTTAAGGGATGATGCAATTTCTCCGGGCGGATGATGATGACGGGCTTGCCTGAAGCAAGTGCTGTGCTGGCATCCATCGCGGTATTCCATTGCTTGTACTGTTCGCCGAAAAGGGCAATCACCAAATCAGCTTTGTGCATCAGGACGCCGGTACGCAGGTTATTGAAGCTGGAAGCAGCGTGGTCTTTAGCGATGGCATCATGCTGTGGACCGAGTATGTCTTCACCGATATTGTCAGAACGCTCATGAATCTCCATCGGACCGACAAAATCGATGGGCAAATCTAAGGCGGCTGATTTTTTTTTGATTTCTTCACGCCAGGCGCTATGGATTTCCCCGGCAAGATAAACAGTTAGTCTCATCATTTCACCCTCCAAAAACCATTTCTTCCAGTGTATCATAAGGGCAGGCAGGGTTAAATGATCTGGCGCTCTTTAGGGATTACAGGCATCAGTGAAAGCACATTCTCCATTTTAAAGGTCCGTTTCTTGCCGCGCAGAAAACAATAGGCCTGGAACGAATCTCCGCTGACCTTCAGAATTTTGATGCGGCGTTTGCTGATGCTGCCATCATTGGCCATATACATCATGTCGATAAGTTGCTGATGGCTAAAAGCTTTTAGGATTTGTGCTTTCATGAGTACCCTCCCCTTAATAAGAACGTTTGTTCTTATTATAAAACATAGTCCTGATTAAAACAAGTGTACAGTATCGTGTATAATGGAACGAACATATATTCTTTTGCGACCAAAGAAAGGGGCATTCCGATGAAGTTTTTTCATACCGCTGACTGGCATTTAGGCAAGCTGGTCCAAGGAATTTACATGACAGAAGAACAGCAGTTTGTGCTGGCACAATTCATAGATGCAATAAAAGAAGAACAGCCCGATGCTGTGATCATTGCCGGAGATCTTTATGACCGGGCAGTGCCGCCGACCGACGCTGTAAATTTACTGGATGAGGTGCTGGCGAAAATCGTGTTGGATTTGAAGACGCCGGTCCTGGCAGTAGCGGGGAACCACGACAGCCCCGGAAGATTGAACTTCGGCAGCCGGCTGATGAAGATGAACGAACTCCATATCGCGGGCCATGTCCATAAAGAGCATCAGGCGGTTGTCCTGAACGACCAGTTTGGAGAAGTCCATTTCCACCTGATGCCTTATGCAGATCCGTCGATGGTGCGCTATGCGTTTGAAGACGATGCAATCCGCAGCCATAATGACGCCATGAAGGTCATCACTGAAAACATCAAATCCGCGTATGACACACAAGCCCGCCATGTCTTTGTCGGCCATGCTTTTGTCACGCCCCACGGGGAACAGGAAGAGAATACCAGTGATTCTGAACGTCCGCTGTCGATCGGCGGAGCAGAGCATGTAGATGCCCATCATTTTGAAGGCTTCCATTACACGGCGCTCGGCCATTTGCATAAAGCACATTATGTAAGGAATGAAACCATCCGTTATTCAGGATCCCCTTTAAAATATTCGATTTCGGAAGAGCATCATCAAAAAGGCTTCCACATCGTTGAAATGGATGCAGCAGGAGAGGTTTCGGTAACTAAACGGCTGTTCTTGCCGAGACGCAATATGCGTACCGTTGAAGGCACGATGGATGAAATTCTGCGCCACGAAATCAGCGATGATTTTGTCTTCGTGACTTTATTGGATGATGCTCCTGTACTGTTTCCGATGGAAAAAGTTCGATCGGTCTACCCGAATGCCATGCATGTGGAACGGAAAAACTTTTCAGGAAGCGTATTGCAAAGTGACACGGGCTCACGCCGGAACATGGATTCCCTGTCTTTATTCTATGCTTTTTACGAAGAAGTGAAAGGTGAAAAAGCAACAATTGAAACCGCTGATATTTTCAAGGATGTGCTCCAGGAGTTTCTCCACGAGGAACCTGCTGGAAAAGAAGAGGTGAAGTCATGAGACCGTTAAAACTGAAGATGACCGCATTCGGTCCCTATAAAAACACCGAAGAAATTGATTTTGCCGACTTGCAGGGAAACCAGCTGTTCGTCATTTCAGGCAGCACGGGTTCGGGAAAGACCACTATCTTTGACGGCATCTGTTTTGCTTTATATGGCTCAGCGAGTGGCTCAGACCGCAGTGAATCACGCATCTTGAGAAGCGATTTTGCGGATGACGCGACACATACCTGTGTGGAAATGGAATTTGAAATCCACGGCAAAATCTACCGGATCCTGCGCCAAATGGGCCATGTGAAAAAGGGCAATAAAAGCGCAACCGGGGAACGCTATGAATTCTTTGAACGCAGTGCAGAAGGGGAAAAACCATGCGTGGAACGGCAGATCGTCTCAGAGATCAACCGCCGCGTGGAAGAAATCATCGGCCTGACGCAAAATCAATTCAGCCAAATCGTCATGCTGCCGCAAGGTGAATTCCGTAAACTGCTGACCTCTGAAACGGACAATAAAGAAGAGATTCTCCGGAAAATCTTCAAGACCGAGCCGTATAAGCTGATCAGCGAACGCCTTAAGCAGAAGAAGGATGCAGCAGCGAAAATCTTTGAACGCGAGCAGCATGACTTGAACAGCCTTGTCCAGCGCATCGCCACTTCCTTGCCGGAACGTGATTCTGAGCTGTTTGAAGTATTGGGCCGTGAACATATGAACATCAACCAGGTGCTGGATGGCCTGGGAAAAGAGACTGTTTACTACAAGGATAAGATCAGCCTGGATGAACAAAAGTATCAGGCTGTATATCAGCTCCATACTGATAAAATGACCGCCTACCACGAAGCGAAAAAATGGAATGACCGCTTCGGTGAACTGGATGAAAAGAAAGGCCAGCTTGAACAGCTCGACCAAATGCAACTGGACTATGCAGACAAGGAGAAAGCGTTGCAAGCGGCAGAGCGTGCCAGTTACATTTCGGGGATTGAGAACTTGTTTCATGATTTGCGCACCAATGAAATCGAAAAAAATGAGCTTCTGAAAACTGCTATCCAACAACAAGAGCAATCGGAACAAACAAAGCTTTCTGCTGAGACGATCTTTCTTGCGCAACAGGAACTTCAAGGCGAACGCGACCAATTGCGTGAGCAGCTTGTCTATTTGGAAAAGCTATTGCCTGCAATCGAGGAGTTGGACCAGAAAAAAGATGATCTTGTCCGCCTCGAGAAGAACGTGCAGCAAACTGAAAAGCTCTTGAACCAGGCGGAAGAAGAATTCACCGCCCAAAAAGATGAGAAAAAGCAATTGGATGAAAAAGTTATCGAACTGGAGGCTTTTTTGGAATCGTCTGATGAAACGCAGCAGGAACTGGCAGCTGTAACTGAAAGGAGCCGGGTGACAGATGAGTACATCTCGCTGAAACAACAGGGGCAGCAGCAACAGGCTCTTGTGAAAGAACAAAGCATGGCCTTCGAGCAGGCGGATAGAGCTTATCGCCAACTGGAAGCTCAATGGTTTGCCAACCAGGCACATGTTCTTGCCGGGCAATTGCGCACCGAAGAAGCCTGTCCTGTCTGTGGAAGCCTGGACCATCCTGGAACAGAGTTAAAAATCGAAGGACAGCTGGTATCAAAAGAACAGGTAGAAGCGGCAAAGTTTGATTTTGATGGAGTGGACAGAAGGTACCGCAATGCCTCAGCTAAACTGTTTGCTGTGCAGGAGCAGCTGGAGAACAAAGAGAGAGAATTGGCAAACCTTAAACTGGATGCGGAGCAGGCTGAAGAGCAGGCGCATCAACTGGAACAGGCGAAACGCCAGTTAACAGAGCTGATGAAGAAACAGCAGGCAGGCAAACAGGAACTGCGGAAATGGAAAGAGCAAGTGGCGCTCTGTTCCCAAAAAATCGAGGAACTGGAACAGAATAGACGCGCAATGGCGGAAAGAGTGCAGAAACAGCAGTCTTCCTGCCAAACAGCCAAAGCAGTGTATGAAAACGAACTGGCTGCGGTGCCGGAAGAACTGCGGGAACTGTCCGTCTTGCAGCAGCAGCTGCAGCAGACCATTCTACGCAAACAGCAATTGGAACAAAGCTGGATTAGTGCTCAGGAGCAGTTCCAAAAATCGAAAGAGGGGCTGGCCAGTGCCTTGGTTTCTATGCAGCATGCCAAAGCTACGGCTGAAGAAACAGCTCAGAAGAGAGAAAATGCACAACAGCAATTTAGGGAAGCCTTGGAAAAATCAGCATTTGATTCAGAAAGAGCCTATCAGCAGGCGAAACTGACGGACACGGCCTTCGCGGCATTGAAAAAGGATATCCAGGAATTCAGCCAATCACGCCATACCTTACAGCAGCAAGTCAGTGAGCTGGAGCAATTGCTCACTGCGCAGAGCCGGAAAGATTTGAGCCAGGCAGCTATAGAACTTGCGGAATTGAAAGAGGCTTACGAACAGGCGCTTGCGGAACGCAACCGTTCACAGGATTTTGAACGGGCCGGAGTCCGTTTGATCGACAGTATTCAAAAGGTGATTGGAAAAGCACTCGAAGCTGAGCAAACCCTGAATCGGATTGCGGATCTTCACGACATGATCCGCGGCCAGAACGGCTTGAAGATTTCATTTGAACGCTATCTGCAGATCGAGTATTTAGAGCAGATCATCCTGTCGGCCAATGAACGGCTGAAGAATTTGTCCGACGGGCAGTTCCACTTGATCCGCAGTGACCGCCAGGAAGCGCGCGGCAAACAAAGCGGGCTGGGCTTGGATGTCTACGATGCTTACACCGGGCAGACGCGTGACGTGAAGACCATGTCAGGCGGGGAGAAATTCAATGCTTCGCTATGCCTGGCACTTGGAATGGCGGATGTCATCCAAAGCTTCCAGGGCAATGTCTCGATTGATACGATGTTTATCGATGAAGGCTTTGGTTCACTGGATGAAGAATCACTCAATAAGTCAATTGAAACCTTGATTGACCTGCAAAAATCGGGACGGATGATCGGTGTCATTTCCCATGTGCAGGAATTAAAAGCAGCGATTCCGGCCATATTGGAAGTCGAAAAATCAAAAGAAGGCTATAGCCGGACAAAGTTTCTCATTAAATAAACGGCCCATAGTGGATTCTGACGTTTGAACTCGTTCCGAAAAGTGAATGGTAGGGTAAAGGCCGGCTGACAAAAGCGGCGGCGTATCTTACTTTAGAATCCAAAGAAAAACCAAAGGAGTCAAGAGCATGGAGCATTTCAGTTTTAAAGCAAGGCTAGTCTATTTTAGTGCAATCACTCTAATCAGCTTGGCTTTCTTCGCTCTGCAGCTGACAGCTGTATTGCAAGGCAGTGATGGAATAGGATCTATTATTCTTATGGTCTTATGGGCGCTTATGGCATTATTCGGCATAGCCGGTATAGTTTTCGCCTTGAAAAATCGGAACCGTCAGAAAAGCTGACGGTTTTTTATTGCCATAGAAAAGATGGAATAATGCAGAAATTCCGGAAATAATGAGGTCTGCATGTAATATGATAAAGTTGTAGCATAACAAAGCAAAAGGGGAGGCAGCAAAATGGGGAAAGAATTAACACCACAGGAAGTCATTGATTTAATCGATTCACAAGCGGATCTCATCATCCCGATTGCCAATGGGGAACCGATCCGCTTACTGGATATATTGGAAGAAAACGCGGAACAGTTGGATGGGGTGAAAATCCATCAAATGCTGGCTTTGCGTTCAAGGCCGTACATTCAAGGCGAAATAGAGCAGCTGAAGCATGTTTCTTATTTTCTGAGCGGAGCCACACGAAAAGTTTATCAGCAAGCGAAGATGGAGCTGGTTCCAAACAATTTCCATGAAATGCCGCGGATACTTCAGAAAGCCACCAAACTGTCGATGATTTTGACAGTGGCTTCCCCAATGGATGAACATGGCTATTTCACATTGGGGACGCAGGCTGATTACATTGCTGATTTTATTGGGAAAGTGCCTTTCATCCTGGAAGTAAATGACCAAATGCCGCGGACCTATGGCCGAAATCAAATTCACATCAGCCAAATTGCGGGATATGTAGAGCATCACGCCACACTTTCAGAAGAAAAAATTTCGCAAATCAACGATAAGGATCTGCTGATTGCCTCTTCGATCATACAGGACATTCAAGACGGCGATACTTTGCAGATCGGCATCGGTTCTGTTCCAAATGCCGTAATCAGCATGCTGAAAGACCACCGGCATCTGGGGATCCATACAGAAATGCTGCCGGATGGCGTCGCAGATCTCGTCGCTGCGGGTGCAGTGGATGGGACACGGAAGTTTACGAATCCCGGAAAAATCGTTGCGACTTTTGCGTTCGGTTCCAAAAACCTCTACGATTTCATCAACAACAACCCCGCAGTCGAGTTCTTGCCGGTCAGCGTCGTCAACGATCCGAGGGAGATTGCCAAAGAAAAGAATATTGTTTCAATCAACTCGACAACTGAAGTGGATTTGTTCGGCCAATGTGCATCCGAGACGGTTGGCGGCAAGTATTATTCTTCAAGTGGTGGACAAGTTGATTTTGCCCGCGGCGTGCGATTCGCTGAAAATGGCAAAGGTTATATTTGCATGCCGTCGACTGCAAAAGATGACACCATCTCACGGATTAGGCTGGCGCTTGCTCCGGGCTCTGTAGTGACTACCGGGAAAAATGACGTGGACAATATCGTCACGGAGTATGGAGTAGCCCGTCTGCACGGGGTTTCCATTTCAGAGCGTGCAAAGCGCTTAGCCGCAATTGCCCATCCGAAATTCCGCGAAGAATTATTATTTGATGCAAAAAAACAAGGGTTTATTGTGTAATAAAAGAAGAGGAGCCATTTCCATTCGGGAATGGCTTTTTTCTTTACAAAACAATTAGAGGGGCATATACTTACCTAAGTAAATAATTTATAAGGATGAAGAGCATGAAAAACTTGCTGTTTCACGAAATCCATCAAAAATCCCGGTTATCAATCAAAGAAGTGAATGAAGCCTT
The DNA here is from genome assembly GCF_056680115.1 of Planococcus sp. BI3. Classification (NCBI taxonomy): domain Bacteria; kingdom Bacillati; phylum Bacillota; class Bacilli; order Caryophanales; family Caryophanaceae; genus Planococcus; species Planococcus sp. BI3. Next base: position 2,285,550 of record NZ_CM155266.1, on the reverse strand, counting down.
AAGGGAGTTTGACTTATACAGTTCTCAATGGTCTATCTTGTTTTGTCTGAAGCAGTTCGGTTCGATGACGCAAAAAGAAATCTGGCAGTATTTGAATGTCGAGGCACCGACTGTGACGAGGACGATTATCCGTCTGGAGGAAAGCGGATGGGTAGTCCGCCGTGAAGGAAAGGACAAGCGTGAACGGATTGTGCAGCTCTCCGCTTTTGCAGAACAAAAGGTACCGGAAATTGAAAATCGGATTCGCCAAACAGAGGAAAGCCTGGTTTCGGATCTTTCTGATGAAGAACAAGAACAGCTGATTGTTTTGCTGAAAAAAATAGGAATAGTGAGTTCTGATGAAAAGGATGTAAGGGATGGCTGAAAAAAGACCGATTTGGACGAAGAGTTTCATTAATATTTCAATAAGCACGTTTTTTATTTTTGTGGTTTTTTATGCATTGCTGACGTTTATGCCATTGTATGTGCTGAATGATTTGGGCGGCACGGCTACAGAAGGGGGATTGGCTGTTTCTATTTTCCTGCTGTCAGCCATTATTATGCGGTTTTTTGCAGGAATGATTTTAGAGAAGTTCGGGAAAAAGAAAATATTGATCATTTCACTTTTCCTGTTTACGGTCAGTACCGTATTGTATGTATTTGTCGGAAGTTTTACTGTGCTGTTGCTGCTGCGTTTTTTCCAGGGGATCTGGTTCAGTTTGCTGACAACTGTAGCGGGAGCGATTGTGGCGGACATCATTCCGCCGGAACGGCGTGGTGAAGGCTTAGGATATTACGGCATTGCGATGAATCTGGCCGTCGTAGCCGGACCTTTTATTGCCTTGTCTCTGCAACCATATATATCTGCACAGATTATTTTTATCATCTTATCCATTATTATGATCATCGGCTTCTTTTGTGCTTTAGCTGTCAAAGTGGATGAAGAGCGGTTTATCAAAGAAGAGGAACATAAATTGACGATCAACGATTTTCTGGAGACAAAATCGATGCCGATTGCAACAGTCGGCTTCTTCATCTCATTTGCTTATGCGAGCATCCTGACGTTCATTTCCGTCTATGCAGAGTCGCTTGGGCTGATCAAAGCAGCGAGTTTCTTCTTTGTCGTTTACGCGATTGCCATGCTGGTTGTCCGTCCGTTTTCCGGAAGATTGTTTGACACATTAGGGCCTGGCGTTGTCATCATTCCGTCTATCATCATCTTTGGCGTGGGCCTTATTTCGTTGAGCTTTACCGAATCTTCGTGGATGTTGTTGGTGTCAGGGGCATTGGTGGGGCTTGGGTATGGGACGTTGCTGCCAAGCTTTCAAACCTTGGCCATACAGGCAGCTGAAAAGCACCGCAGCGGGTATGCTACAGGAACTTTCTTCGCCTTTTATGACAGCGGAATTGCAGTTGGTTCTGTGTCGCTTGGATTGATTGCTGGAATCGCCGGCTATTCAAATCTCTACTTGATGCTGGGTATTTTTGTGATACTCATTGTCTTTTACTATACATGGATCATGTCGAAGAACCGGGGCTCTGCTCATTGAAGAAGATGAAATAGAAAAAGAGGTTCCACAAAGAAATTTGTGGAACCTCTTTTTATTAATTGACTGTTAAAGTGACAGAGCCCAGTTCGCCGTAGGTGGCTTTATAAAGCCCGCGTTCCAGCTTCTTCGGCAAAATGAAGGTGCCGGATGAAACTGCCATGCCTTTTTTGACCGTTAATCCGTGGCCAGCCAATTCATTGACCAGCCAGTGGAGTGCGTTGATGGGATGGTCCAAGACTTCTGCAGAAGTATCCGCTGCAATTTCCTCTCCATCCAATGTCAGTTTTCCAGGCAGCTTTTCCAGCTGTCCGTAGCTGACATTGTCGAGCGGCAAGCCGGTTACAATCTTTCCGGCAACGGCACTGTCGGCTACGACTTGCCCGAGGCTGATTTTTGGAAACCAGTCGTCAAAGCGGGAATCCGGTACTTCAATGCCTGGCGCAACTTGAGTTTTCTTTAAGAGTGTATGGACATCGTCCGCTGCCGATAGGTCTTCTTTAGCGATGAAAATCAATTCGATTTCAATCAATGGAGAAGACAACGAATCCAGTTCAATAATGCCATCCGACAAAGCGGAAGTTGTGAGCGCCCCGTACAAAGGAGTTTCTGATTGGAAAAGCTCCTGGGTTTCTTTGCTCGTCAAGCTGATCTTGTAGCCTTTTAATTCTTCCTGGCCATGGCTGGTCTTATTGGCAGTAACTGCATGTTGGATTGCGTATGCTTGGCTCTTCTCTAAAGATGCAGGGATTTGCTCTTTCGGGATCGTCTGCCCTTTAAGGTAGGCTTCATATAAAACAGTTGCCATTTCCGTTTGGTGTGAATCCATTTTTTTCATGGGAAAGCCCCTTTCGGCTGATTTAACACTTATCATATCATTCTGACAGTTCGATTTGAATGTTCTGTCGTGTTAATTTCTTGGAGAGCCTTCGCTTTTCTCTTTACAACACATAAAAATAAACAGATAGAAAGTGGCAAAGGCTGCCTAACAGGATGAAAAGATGGAAAATTTCATGGAAGCCGAGATACTTGGAAGACAGGAAATCTGGCTTTAGTCCATAGATGATTCCCCCTACTGTATAGGAAATCCCGCCTCCGACGAGCAGCAGCAAGCCGGTCAACGACAAGCTGTCCGCCAGTGGCACGACAGCAAAAATGATGATCCACCCCATGGCGATATAGATGGCGGTCGACAACCACCTGGGGGAATGGAACCAGACCATTTTGAAGAAGATGCCGCTCAATCCCAGGATGGCCACTACGGAAAATAAGATCCAGCCGAGTGTTCCGCCAAGAGCGATCAGACAAAACGGAGCGTATGAGCCAGCAATCAAGGCGAAGATCATCGAGTGGTCGAGTTTTCGCAAAAATGCAATGATATGCGGCTGTGAAATAGCTGAGTGATAGATGGTGGAAGCAGTGTATAAGAGAATCAGGCTGATGCCGAATATGGTGACCGCCGTGACATGCAGGATAGATTCGTTGGCATAGGTGGCTTTGATGACCATCGCTAAGAGGGCAAATAAAGACAATACTGCACCGAACAAATGGGATATGGCGTTAAAGGGTTCTCGGATATAGTTAGTCATGCAAAACAGCTCCTTGTTGTATCTAGTTATTGAAACTACTTACAAAGATACTCGCATTAATAAACGGAGTCAAGTTTGGAGAAATATTAATAGTAAGGTAAAATAACGAGTATGAAATACCGCAGGGAGCGTGAAGAAACATGGGAAAAGCAGATAAAATCATCGAAGAGATGGCTTTCCATAATCAGGTTGAGCTAGAGGATATCCCCAAGATTGACCTGTACATCGATCAGGTCATTCAATTGTTCGAATCCAGCTTCGCTGAATCGAAGCGGCATCCGGATGAGAAAATCCTGACGAAAACCATGATCAATAATTACGCGAAGGGGAAATTGTTCTATCCGGTCCAAAATAAAAAATACAGCCGCAATCACATTATGCTGATCAGCCTGATTTATCAGATGAAAAGTGCGTTGTCGATCAATGATGTGAAACAGGTATTGAATGGCATCAATGAAAAAGCGGCACAAAAAGAGATCGACCTGGAACAGTTTTACCATAGCTACTTAAGCCTGCAGCAAGGCAATACGGAAATTTTTACAGAGGGGTTAAAGCGCCAGGCGAAAGAAGCTGCCGAACAAATGGCAGGCGCTGAGGAATCGGAGGAGCTGGAACGCGTGCTGCTGATTGCGTCGCTAGTCCATACCAGCAATCTTTACCGGAGAGCGGCTGAAAAGCTGGTGGATGAGATGGCGAAAGGGGCAGGGAAATGATGGGGAAAGTTCTTATCGATGCAGACGGCTGCCCGGTCGTCAGCCAAACAATCGACTTAGCGAAAGCATACCGGTTGCCGGTCATTTTAATCTGCGATACTTCCCACGAGATGTACAGGGAAGGGGCGGAAACTATCACGGTGTCAAAAGGCGCTGATGCGGTTGACTTTGTCCTTGTAAATCGGGTGAAAAAAGGGGATATCGTCGTCACCCAGGATTATGGACTGGCAGCAATGGTGCTTGCCAAACGCGGAATTCCGATTGACCAGAACGGCCGTGTTTATTCAGACGAAAATATTGAACAGCTGCTGCACGGCCGCCATGTCGCCAAGAAAATCAGGCAAGGCGGCGGGCGGATGAAAGGACCGAAAAAACGGCGTCCGGAAGATAACCAAAATTTCGAGGCGGCCTTAACGGTTTTATTAAAACAGCACAAGGAAGACACAGAAAGACCCGGCAATTAAAATGCCGGGTCTTTCTGTGTCTTCCTTTGAGTTAGATGGTCCAACGGTCATTGATGATGGCCACCAATACCCAGTCCCCGTTGCTGTTTTTCTCAAATACCATGTTCAGGCTTTGCCAGTCCATTCCGTCGTATTGCTCGGTGCCAGGGAAATAGTACTCGACAATGGTCGCTTCAGGATATACGCGGTGAATAAACTCATGGGTAGTTGGCTGGACGGTCCGTCCATAGCGTTCTTTGGCGGTATAAGCCGCATCCGTATCCATCAAATACTCATTATAATATTCAGCGGGTGTCAAATTGATTTCAAAGCCGCTGCCGTCCTGATAACCCCATAAATAATCATTGGCATCATTCATGAAGCCAGGCAGCTGGGCTTTGGTGAAAGTGACCCCGCCATTGTCAATGCAGCCGCCGCTGTAGGGACAGAAAGTCAGCCCTTCAGAAGAACTTACATAAGCCGCAACATCACCAAAGTCTTTGGCCTGAAGTTCAGCCAAAATGTCATTGGCTGTCATCAGCAATTCCTGTTTTTCAGGAATAAAAGCAGGTTCAATCGTGCGGGCCAGAAATGCAGAGAATTGGGCGCGGGTTACTGGAATATCCGGGCGGAAAGTGTTGTCCGGATAACCGCGTGCGACCCCTTGATAAGAAAGTCTTGAGACAGCATCAAACGCAAAATGATTTTCACTCATATCCCTGAAAGTATTGTCCGGTGCTTCAGGGAAATAGAAAGCTCTGTCCAGCAATGCGGCAGTTTGGCCACGGGTGACAGTCCAGTCAGGCCGGAAATAATTATTCGGGAAACCAAAAACAATCTCTTCTTCAACAGCAGACGCGATGTAACCAGAAAACGGATGGCTGGCAGGAACATCTCTAAAACCGGTGGAGCGCGCTGTATCGTCCAGGTTCAAGGCCCGTCCGATCATCGCAACGGCATGGGCGCGTGTAACAGGATCGTTTGGCCGGAAGGTTCCATCGGGATAGCCGTTGATGATTCCTTCTTCGTACAGGTAAGCGATTTCAAAAGCGAACGGGTGAGTAGCAAATACGTCGTCAAATAAAACAATCGCTTTGGCGGGAGACAAAAACGAACTGAACACCAGGATGGCAGCTGCAAGTAAAGACAAAAAAGTCTTCATAGTTATCCCTCCCTATTTGATCTTATTTTACCACATCGAAAAGTAAAAAGTAACAATAAAATGTTATATAAAATAAGTAAATGATGAAATGTGTTGCGGTGAGTAATTTTCTTGTATACGGGGAATAAAAAAGAAATAGCTATTCCCGCGAGAAAGGAGCCAGTCATGAAGAAAATACTGATTGTTGCGACGAACAAAGCCGCGGTGGGGGCAAGAGAGAAGAAAACCGGGCTTTGGCTGAGGGAACTGACCGATTTTTATCATGAAATCAAAGATGATTTTAAAGTGGATATTCTCAGTACCGCTTCCAGCCGGGTGCCGATCGATCCGCTCAGCTTGATGGAAGCGGTGGTCCACAAACAAACACGCCATTACTACCTGGATGACGAGCTGATGGGCAAGTTGAAAAAACCGCTTACGCCCGACCAAGTGAGAGGGCAAGATTATGTAGCCATTTACTTTGCGGGGGGCCATGGCACAATGGTTGATTTTCCGAATCATCCGGGCTTACAGCAATTGGCGGCATCCATTTATGAAAAAGGGGGAGTGGTGGCAGCGGTTTGCCATGGCCAAAGCGCTTTGCCGAACACCCATTTGTCCGATGGCCGAAATCTCTTGGCTGGCCATGTCGTGACGGGATTCTCGAATTTGGAGGAAAAGATGATGGGAATGTACAGTGATATTCCGTTTTCATTGGAGCAGGCATTAAGGGATCAAGGAACTTTATATCAAATAGCGCAGCTGCCGTTCACGGCTTGCGTTATCGAATCAGGGCGCTTGGTGACAGGCCAGAACCCAGCTTCAGCAAGCCTTGTGGGAAAAAAAGTGAAAGAGCTGTTGAACAGAGTGAACCCGGCTTGAATTCAGCCGGGTTCGTTTACTTTCATTTTCTTTTCTGCGTACTCCATGAATTGCAGGGAATAATCTGTTTGTATGAGCGTAATGCCACGGTCTATAAACCAGCCCCAGCCTTTGTCCGGATCTAACAGGGAAAGGGAATCTGAACGTCGTGCATTTTCAGCGAAATCAAGCGCGTTGCCCCATAAATTCGTTTGGTCCTTGAGTTGGGAGATGACCCTATCGGATATCACCTCATCATTCTCTGTATAGAAGAGAAGTTCAATCGCCGTTGGAGAGACGGTCTCCAGCAGGAGTTCAAGCTGGTGAAGGTTTTTATCGCTCAACTTATGCATATAGGACATGTTTCGTGGATTCGAATCAAAAAAGGCAGTTAGCTGTTCAACCGGCTTATCGCTTTTTAACATGAAATGATCAAACAAATCATGCTGGTCAACCAATGCATAGAGTTCATGCCGTAAATCCCAGGCCTTATCAGCGTTGACCATGGCTTTTCCTTTGATCATCGGAAGGACTTCGAGAAGTGTCGGCACTTTTTCTGAGGTGCTTTTGGCGTTGGAGCCGCCATTTAATTCTTTTAATGACAATTCCTTTATTTCCCTTAATGTCAGCTGGTCGACTTCTCCCGAACCATTCGTCGTCCGGTCCACGGTGCTGTCATGCATGAGGACGATGTGGCCATCCTTGGTCAATTGCATATCCAATTCAATCAAGTAGATATGGTGGTCGATGCAGTTCTGAACAGCGGGAAGTGAATTTTCGGGAACGGATTGCCAGAGGCCGCGATGGGCGACGGGTGTCAGTGGATGCTGCTTTGCCTGTAAACTCTTAAAGAAATCATCGTAGTTATTCAAGTGCCATCCGAGTAGCTGCTGTTTAACCGCCATAGGCCTCCTCCTTAGTTTTCTCCTTTAAGTATACAAGGTTCAGATGAATAAGTTTATTGTGAAGCTCAACAGGGTAATTTTGGAATATTCCTGTCAGCCGGCAGAGTGGCTGATAGCTGCAGAACGAAAAAATTCACCCCTGCAGTATTGTCATGTGGGAGAAGTGGGTTGGAAATTCAGATACAGAGGAGGAAATGCCGATGTCCATGATTCGGAAAGTAGTTACGGAAAATGCTCCCTACCATGTGGACCAGAAAGAAATAGTCAGTGTGGTCCGAAATTTATTTGGCGGGCAGTACGAAGATATCGAAAGGCTTTTAAAGGTATTTGGAAACGGCCAGATTGATGGCCGTTATTTTGCTGCACCTCTGGAGTGGTTTGAAGAAGAACGGGGGCTGGAAGAAAAGAACCGGCTATATGTAGAAGAAGCGGTGAAAATGGGCAGCCGTGCCGTAGCCCGGTGTCTGGAAGAAGCCGAGGTGGATAAAAAGGATGTCGATGCTTTTATCTTTGTATCGAGTTCAGGAATGTCCACACCAACCATCGATGCTCGGATCATGAATGTTCTGGACATGCCGCCCCATGTTAAACGCATTCCTTTGTGGGGGCTTGGGTGTGCAGGGGGAGCATCTGGCCTCAGCCGTGCGGACGACTATTGCCGGGCATACCCGGATGCGGTCGTAGTGGTTCTTTGTCTGGAGCTTTGCAGTTTAACCTTTCAGCGCTCCGATAACTCGAAAAGCAATTTGATCGGAACTTCCCTGTTTGCAGACGGTGCTGCCTGTGCGTTAGTGACAGGGGACGGAGTAAGTTTGGCGGGTGAAGGCTTCCACATCAAAGACACGCAGTCCACTTTAATGCGGGATTCTGAAGATGTTATGGGATGGAACGTCAAAGACGAAGGTTTGCATGTAGTTTTTTCACGTGACATCCCAAAAATCATCGAAAAATGGCTGAAGCCCAATGTAGATCTCTTTTTAGGGAAAATATCAAAAAAATCTGCAGATATTACTCACTTTATTGCGCACCCCGGCGGCAAGAAAGTGTTGTCAGCCTATGAAAAGTCGCTTGATCTGACAACTGACAAGACGGAGATATCAAGATCGGTCCTCGCCAAGCATGGCAATATGTCTTCTCCAACAGTGTTCTATGTACTGAAAGACTTTATGGACAAGAAGCCGCGGCGGGGAGAAGAGGGATTGCTTACCGCTTTGGGACCCGGCTTCAGTTCGGAAATGCTCTGGCTGGAATGGGGAGAGTCGGTGCTATGACATTCTTTTATCTGCTGCTGGGATTTGTCATCCTGCAACGGCTGTTGGAAGTGGTATATGCGCGTTCCAATGAAAAAACCATGAGAAAGCAAGGGGCCATCGAATTTGGCGCTGGACATTATAAATGGATTGTCTTGCTTCATGTGCTTTTCTTTTTGTCACTGTTCCTCGAAACCTGGGCATTCGGAACAGGACTCGGGACCGGCTGGCAGATCTTTTTAGTGGTTTTTGCCATTGCACAGCTGCTTCGTTTCTGGGCTTTAACGTCTTTGGGAAGATTTTGGAACACCAAAATCCTCATTCTCCCTGGAGCGGCTCTAGTGAAAGAGGGGCCATATCGCTGGCTGCCGCATCCTAATTACCTTGTCGTCGCGTTAGAAATAGCTGCATTGCCGCTTATTTTCGGGGCGTGGCGAACCGCTTTCATCTTTAGTATTGCAAATGCACTCCTGCTTCTTATCGTCCGAATTCCAGCAGAAGAAAAGGCTTTGCAGCAATTGAAATCCTGAAGAAATAAAAAAATTGTGCGCAGTTAGTTAAAAGATAATTTATAGGGTATACAAAACTAGTGAAACAAAACCATGTATTTTTGGAGGGATTAGGATGAAAAAATCAACAATGAATACGCTAATCGGCAGCGCACTCGCAGCGGCCTCTGGAATTTTTGTTTATAAGGCGTACCAGGAAAAAAACACCGTACGTGTCGAAGAAGATACGGATATGCGCAACAGTTCGAAAGTGGATGAGCGTGAAAGTGTCAGCGCTTTAGAAGATTCGTCCGAGCAGGGCTTATCTCAATTGGATTCTGCTTACCGGGATGAATGGCAGGCAAATGCATTTCCACAAACCCATAAAGAAATGCGGGAACTTGAAGAAGATAAATAAAAGGATGGCAGCAAGCGAAAGCAAAGCTTCTTTTTGCTTTCGCTTTTTTTGTGTGTAAAAAATACCTGGTTCATCAGCTGAAGGAGAAGAGGATATGTGGATTAAAAAACCGTTTTTCGAATACACGACCGCGATTTTGCTCGTGGCCATCACCTTATTTTTTCTGGGGAAAATCGATTATCTTTTTGAGCCCCTCCAAATTGTCGTGGCAACTATCTTTGCCCCTATTTTAATAGGGGGCCTTCTCTACTACCTATTGCGCCCGCTTGTACATTGGCTTATGCGTTATGTACCCAAAATTGCGGGAATCGGAATCGTCTTTGCGGTCATCATCTTCCTGTTATCAATATTGCTCTACTTTTTTGGGCCGCTCATTACATCTCAGGTCGAAAGCTTAGCGAATTTAGCTCCTGAGACGGTTGAAGAAGTGACAGAGGAATCAAATGATTTTCTGTCTGACTTTCAATTAGGGGGCCTTACGGGAACTGAAATAAGGGAGTGGACATTGGATTATTTGGAGAACCTGTCAGAAGTGTTACTGGATAATGTGATGAATATTTTAACCATGGCCATGAATATTGCCATCGTGCTGATTGTTGTGCCTTTTGTACTGTTCTTTCTATTGAAGGATGATGAAAAGTTCATCCCCCATTTAACGAAATACCTGCCGGAAGAACATAAGCTTGAAGGAAAGAAATTATTGAAAGACGTCGACCAGACATTGTCCTCTTTTATTGTCGGACAGGCGATCGTCGCTGCTGTAGTGGGTACGTTAATGTACATCGGGTATCTGATCATCGGACTGGATTACGCCTTGAGCTTGGCGATTTTTGCGATGTTCCTGATAATTGTGCCTTTTTTGGGTCCCCTCATCGGGATCATTCCAGCCCTTTTTGTCGCATTGATGAGTGGAGATATGTGGATGGCAATAAAAGTCATTCTGGTCTTGCTGGTCGTCCAACAGCTTGAAGGCAATTTGGTCACTCCGAATATAATGGGCAACCGCTTGAACATCCACCCGCTGACGATTATTTTGCTGTTGATGATAGCCGGAGCTTTATATGGATTTGTCGGGATTTTAATTGCGATTCCAACGTATGCGGTGTTGAAAACATTGGTCCACAATTTCCGTTTGTTCATCCGACTTCGCAAAAAAAGGGAAGTAGCCAATAAAGAGGTTAATTAGTACCGGATATTTTCGCGGAATATTGGTTATTTTCTTTCAAATGTTCTGGAATTGAGAAAATTATGATATATTATTAATTAGACTGACTGATGAAAGAAAACAAGGGGGAAACAAAATGAAAAAGTGGAGTTTTTTAGCGTTATTGATTGCTATGATGCTTGTGGTGGCAGCTTGTGGAGCCGATGAAAGTGAAGAAGGCACAACAAGTGGTGACGGCGGCACTGAAGGGGAAACATATACAGTGGGAATCGATACAACTTATCCGCCTTTCGAATTTGAAGTGGACGGCGAATATACAGGAATCGATATTGATTTAATCAAAGCGATTGCCGAAAACCAAGGATTCGAAATTGAATTCAGCCCGATGGATTTTGGCGGGATCATCCCAGCTTTGCAGGCAGGCCAATTGGATGTAGCGATTGCCGGTATGAGCATCACCGACGAACGTAAAGAAGTGGTCGACTTTTCCGATCCATACTTTGATGCGGGATTGTCGCTTGTAGTAGCTGAAAGCAATACGGACATCATGGCTTTGGAAGATCTTGAAGGCAAGACTGTAGCTGTTAAGAGCGGAACGACCGGCGCTCAATTTGCTCGCGATAATGAAGCGGAATACGGCTACTCAATTGCGCAATTTGAAGACAGCCCATCGATGTTCCAGGAAGTTTCAAACGGCAATGCGGATGTATTGCTGGAAGATTATCCGGTCATCGCCTATGCAATTGCAGAAAGTGAGCTTGATTTGAAGACAGTGGGCGAACGTTTAACTGGAGATCAGTACGGAATTGCCGTATTGAAAGGTGAAAACGCTGAACTGCTGGAACAAATCAATGCTGGCCTGCAGGAATTGCGTGACAGCGGAGACTACGATGAAATTCTGGCGAAGTATATCGCAGAATAAGAAAGTCTGCGCTTAACAGAGATTTACTGGCTGTTGGAGCAGGAAAAAAATAAATGCAGCGCGCAGACGCGCGCTGCATTTTTTTATGCAAAGGGGATACGTGTATGGATACAATCATCAATGCTTTACCGTATTTAATGGAAGGACTGCAAGTCACCTTATATATTTTCGCCATTGCCATCGTCATTGGATTTCTGATTGGTTTGATTGTTGCGCTATTTAGGTTAGCGCCGTTGAAAATCTTGAATTGGATTGCGAAAATCTTTGTTGACGCGATTCGCGGAACCCCATTTATCGTGCAGCTGTTCTTTATTTACTTCGGCTTGAACTCCCTGGATTTTATCTCTTTGGATAATACCACAGCTGGAATCGTGACAGTAGCCATTAACGCCGGTGCCTACTTCTCGGAAATTATCCGTGCGGGTATTCAGTCAATCGATAAAGGACAAACCGAAGCAGCCCGTTCACTCGGATTGAATTCGACGCAGAATATGCGTTATATCATTTTGCCGCAGGCCTTCAGACGGATGTTGCCGACCATCACCAACCAGGCGATCATTTCATTGAAGGATACGTCCTTGCTGTCAGTCATCGGAGTTGCAGATTTGACGCAGGAAGGCCGGATACAAGCCAGTGCTACATTTGATGCATTTAATGTGTATTTGATCTTAGGGATCATTTACTTTATCGTCATATACTTGCTCTCCATGCTGGCGAGCTTTGTGGAAAGGAAGTTTGTCTTACGATGACTATGATCAGAGTAGAAAATTTAAAAAAATCATTCGGCAACTTGGAAGTCATAAAAGATATGAGTACCGTAGTGGAAGAAAAAGAAGTCATTTGTGTCATTGGACCATCGGGTTCGGGAAAAAGCACGTTCCTCCGCTGTTTGAACCGTCTTGAAGAAATTACAGGGGGGCATGTTTATATCGAAGGCGTGGACATTACCGACCCGAAAGTGGATATCAATAAAATCCGCCAGGACGTCGGCATGGTGTTTCAGCAGTTTAATTTATTTCCGCATAAGTCGGTATTGGAAAACGTCATCCTGGCGCCAATGAAAGTGAAGAAAAGCGACCGGAAAGCCAGTGAGAAAAAGGCCTATGAACTATTGGATAAAGTCGGATTGCGCGAGAAGGCAAAGGCGTATCCGGGAGAACTTTCCGGCGGACAGAAGCAGCGAGTTGCCATTGCGCGTGCGCTTGCGATGGATCCGAAAATCATGCTCTTTGATGAGCCGACTTCCGCACTCGATCCGGAGATGGTGGGGGATGTGCTGGACGTCATGAAGCAGCTGGCACGCGAAGGCATGACCATGGTCGTCGTAACGCATGAGATGGGATTTGCCGCTGAAATGGGTGACCGTGTGCTGTTTATCGATGGCGGATATATTGTAGAAGAAAATGTGCCGAAAGAATTGTTCGGCAATCCGCAGCATGAGCGGACAAAAGCATTTTTAAGCAAAGTATTGTAGAAAATGCGCCTGCGGGCGTATTTTTTTATGGGATTTTTGCCTGTGGAATCGTATTTCCACTCCAATGGATCGTATTTGGCTAGTTGTGGATCGTATGTTGAGGCCAACGGATCGTATTCCACCTGTTATGGATCGTATATTCAGATATGTGAATCGCAACACTCGGAAGACGCCGTACGAAACCCGTCCTGAAGTTGGATTCAGGGCGGGTTCATCGGGTTTTCAGAATTTGTTTGATTCACGGGATGTAATACTTGTTAAGGATTTCGTCGTATTTACCATTGTCCTGCAATTCTTGAAGGCCCGCATTGATTTGCTCCAGCAGCTCGTCATTTTCTCCTTTTAGTACAGCGATGCCGTATTGTTCTGTGGTCAATCGCTCTTCCACAATTTTAATTTCAAGGTCTCTTGTGCTTATGGCATAAGCTATTACTGGATAATCTTCCACAACAGCATCTACATAGCCATTTTCCATTTCTGCAAACATGGTGGGACTTTCGTCGAAGCTGGATATCCGGTAACCGAATTCCTCGCGGTTATCGTAAAGAAACTTGGAGCCGGTAGTTCCATTTTTTACGCCCACAACTTGTCCTTCCAAATCTTCGAGTGAATTGATCTCCGTGTTGTCTACAGCGACGGCCAGAGCCAATCCGGCATCAAAGTAAGGATCTGAGAAATCTACCACTTCTTGCCGTTCCTCTGTGATGCTCATTCCAGCAATCGCGATGTCCAAATCTCCGGCTTCCAAGGCGGGGATGATTTCATCGAAATTCATTGGATTGAATTCAATTTCAAATCCCTGGAGTTCTGCAATGGCAGTCATCAATTCAATATCAATTCCTGTGTATTCACCACCAGTTTGGAATTCAAATGGTGCATACGAAGTGTCGATACCCACGGCATACGGCTGCCCCTCTGCACTGGTTGCCGCTTCTTCATTTTCGGTCGTTTCTTCGCCGGCAGTCCCACTTTCTTCTTCAGGCTGTTCACTTTCCTGCGTGCATGCAGCAATGATGATGACCAGGGCTAAAAGCAGCAGCAAGAAACTGAATTTCTTCACTTTACCCACCCCTTTATCTAATAAATTTCTCATGTTTAATATATCACTTATTTGATTTAATAACATTTAATTGACTTAATTTTCGGAATTTTTTATGGGGAGTTTTTATTTCTTAAAACCCTCCATTGGTAGGAAGAAATCTGGATTAAATCACAAAAAGGCAGAACAAAAGAATCGTTTTCTCTTATTCAAATCCAAACAAAAAACCGGTCTGGATGGGAATCCGGACCGGTCAAGTTCAGTTATGCTTATTCTTCGTCAAAGACGTGAACTTTTGTCATTTTGTCGCCATTGCTCATTGCTTTGGCAGTTTCAAGCCCTGAAGTCACTTGCCCGAAGACAGTGTGGACGCCATCAAGGTGTGGCTGTGGTGCATGGACGATAAAGAATTGGCTTGAGCCAGTGTCTTTGCCGGCATGTGCCATTGATAAGCTTCCAGCTTGATGCTTACGCGGGTTGCCTTCAGTTTCGCATTTGATCGTTTTGCCGCTGCCGCCAGCACCAGTGCCGGTTGGGTCGCCGCCTTGGCTTACGAAGCCAGGGATTACGCGGTGGAATGTTACATCGTTATAGAAGCCAGAGTTTGCAAGCTCCTCAAAGTTTGCAACTGTGTTAGGTGCTTCGTTCGGGAAAAGTTCGAATTCGATAACTTCGCCGTTTTCCATGTGGATGTGTCCTTTTTTCGCCATTCTAAAACATCTCCTTTATAATTGGTTCATTTCCCAGTATATCGATTTTTCGGGCGGCTGTATAATCATTTGGCACATTACAGGGCTTTTAATGAACCGCCTTCTACGACAAGGGATTGGCCAGTCATGAATGAATTGGCAGCTGAAGCGAGAAAGACGACGATTTTGGCGAATTCCTCCGGTTCGCCATAGCGTCCGGCTGGGATGGATGCCTTGCTTTTTTCTGTAATTTCTTCTACAGGGATGCCTTGCTTGTCTGCTGCAATCCCATCCAGTTCCGCTACCCGATCTGTAGCAAAGCGGCCAGGGCCGATCGTGTTGACCAGGATATTATCTCCGGCAACTTCACGTGCCAGAGTCTTCGCAAAACCGACCATTCCCGCGCGAAGCGTGTTGGACAGAATCAGGCCATCAATCACTTCTTTGACCGAAGAAGAAGAAATATTGATGATGCGCCCGAATTGCTGTTCCTTCATATAAGGAAGTACAGCGCGTGAGGTGCGGATATAGCTGAGCAGATTCTGGTCGAATGCCTTGTACCAGTCTGCATCTTCGACTGCATCAAATCCGCCGGCTTTCGGACCGCCTGTGTTATTGATCAAAACATCAATACGTCCGAATTGATCGGCAACGAATTTGACCAGTTTTTGGATATCTTCTTCTTTGGAGATGTCGCAAACATGGGAGAACACTTGCTGATTACCTGAAACCTCTTTGATTTCAGCGGCAGTCTCATCAAGGGTCTGCTGATTGCGGCTCGAAATGATGACTATGGCACCTTCTTTTGCGAACTCGAGTGCCGTCGCTTTTCCAAGGCCTTTACTTGAAGCCATTACTAGCACTACTTTTTCATTGATTCCTAAATCCACTGCACTCATCCTTTCTTATACATTCATCCTTCAGTTTAAGGATAGGAGACAGATAATTCAAACTTTTATTTTTTTAATTTCCGCCATAAGTCCAATGGCGTGAATCTGGGGTAAATATGATAGGATATAGATATTGATTAGATTAGGAGTGTTATAAATGGAAGAACGCGAAGTTTTTGATATTACAATTATTGGCGGCGGGCCAACTGGCCTGTTTGCTTCCTTTTACGGCGGTATGCGCAAAATGAAAGTGAAGATTTTGGACAGCTTGCCGCAGCTCGGCGGCCAGTTGACTGAACTGTATCCGGATAAATTCATTTATGATGTAGGTGGGTTTCCAAAAATATTGGCTAAAGACCTGGTGGATAATCTCGTAGAGCAAGCGAAATACGGCGATCCTGAAATTTGCCTGGAAGAAACCGTAACAGCTGCCGAGCGCCATGATGACCATTTTGTGATTCAGACTGACAAAGGTCTGCATTACACGAAGGCCATCCTGCTGACGGCGGGTGTCGGTGCATTTCAGCCGCGTAAACTTGCAGTCGACGGTTGTGAGGTTTTCGAAGGCAAGACGCTTCATTACGGCGTGAAAGACCTGGCTGTTTTCAGCGATAAGAAAGTTGTCGTTTTAGGCGGCGGCGATTCAGCCGTTGACTGGGCGATGATGCTTGAAAATGTGGCAGCCCATGTAACATTGAGCCATCGCAGAGACAAGATGACTGCCCACGAAGCCAATATCGATGTCTTGATGGAGTCGAAAGTGGAAGTGAAAAAGCCATACGGCATTAAAGAGCTGGTCGGCGAAAATGGCCAGGTCAGCGAGCTTGTGCTGATTGATAAAGAAGGCAATGAAGAACGCCTTGACGTCGACCATGTCATCGTCAACTACGGCAATATCACTTCGTTGGGTGCCATTAAAGAATGGGGCCTTGAGATGGATAAAAACTCGGTAATCGTCAACTCTAAGATGGAAACCAGCATTCCTGGCATTTACGCAGCAGGCGACATTGCCACATACGAAGGCAAAGTCAAGCTGATTGCTGTAGGCTTCGGTGAAGCTCCGACAGCCATCAATAACGCCAAGTCCTATTTGGATCCGAAATCTAAAGTTCAGCCATTGCACAGTACCAGCGTGTTTAAATAAATCTCGAAAAAGATCCGCCACATGAAAATGTGGCGGATCTTTTTTACTGTCTTCTATTCTTTTTGACCAACGGATCGAGAGAAGCTGCCTTCAGGAATGAAACACCCATCAAGATGATGACAACTGAAAAAGGCAGAGCTGCAATAATCAGGGCATTCTGCAATCCTTGTGTGCCACCTGTATAAATGACGATGGCAGCAACGGCTGATTGGATAAGGCCCCAAGTGATCTTTACCAGATTCGGCGGATTCAGCATGCCGCCTGTAGTCTGCATGCCAAGGACAAATGTTGCCGAATCGGCAGAAGTGATGAAAAAGATGGCAATAACGAACAAAGTGATAATGGATAATAAAGTTCCAAGTGGATAATACTGCAGAACGCCAAATGTAGCAGTCTCAAGACTGTATTCTGAAATTTTAGCAATATTGTTTTGCTCAAGGTTTAATGCGGAAACGCCGAATACCGCAAAAAAGATGAAGCACACCAGGGAAGGGACCAGCAATACGCCGAGCATAAACTCTTTGACTGTCCGTCCCCGGGAAATGCGGGCGATGAAGATGCCGACAAACGGTGCCCACGAAATCCACCAGGCCCAGTAAAATACCGTCCAGCCGTCGACCCAGGCACGACGTTCTTCGTTGATCGGTTCCAGGTTAAAGCTCATGGAAAAGAAGTTGGTCATATACCCGCCGATAGCATCGGCGAACGAATTGAAAATATAAAGTGTAGGTCCGACAATGACTAGGAGCAGAAGCAGGACAAATGCAAGAACCATATTGATATTGCTCAAATACTTGATGCCGCGCCCAATGCCCGACCAGGCAGATCCGATGAAAAGGACCGTTGCCACAGCAAGAATAAGCATTTGGAATGCAAATGTATTGGGCGTTCCAAAAATAAAGGACATGCCTTCATTCAGTTGGGCAGATCCGAATCCTAGTGTCGAGGCAACCCCGATGACGGTGGCGAAGACAGCGAGGGTATCAATCAGCTTGCCTAAAGGTCCGGCCATTAGTTTTTTGCCGAACAAAGGAATCAGCGTGGCGCTGATCAATCCAGGTGCATCATTATGGAATTTGAAATAAGCCAGCACCAGGGCGACGATTCCATAAACAGCCCATGCGTGCAATCCCCAATGAAAAAAAGAAAATTGCATAGCCTCCTGAATCGCCTGGTTGGATCCCAATTCAGACTTCGGAGCGCTAATGTAGGCATGCGATATTGGTTCGGCGGTTGTCCAGAAAACCAGTCCCATCCCCATTCCGGCACTGAATAGCATCGCAAACCATGATGGAAGTGAAAACTCTGGCTTGTCTCCGGGTTTCCCTAGTTTCAAGTTAGCAAATCTGGAGAAAATCAAGTACACACAGAATATAAGAATCAGGAAAACGGTCAGAAGATAATACCAGCCAAAAGTGCTGGAAATCGTTGAAGTCAATGCACCGGTTTGTGACTGGAAGTTTTCCGGTGAAACCAGCCCCCAAGCTACCAGGCCAGAACAAATCATTAATGAAATCCAAAAAACTGCAGTGACATTTTTCACGTAACTTTCCCCCCTTTCAACATTCCTTAAATAACATTCTAATATTCCCTAACTTCCAAGAAGTAAACGATTTATACGCAACTTCCTCCAGACCTTAAAAAGAGCTCAAGCATCCATTATCAGATTTATTACAGAGTGTAACAATATTTCATTCTGTGTCATGAAATTGTTATGTTCTATCTGACGTTCTGTCATGTTCCTGAAATGTCGAGGTGTTATGATCATTTCTGTTAGTGAAAAGGAGGAATTTCAATTTATGAAAAAGCAAATCGTTACACTAACTGCTATCGCAGCTTTAAGTGTGGGAGCAGCAACGTCAGCTAGTGCTTCATCATCGTATACAGTCCAATCAGGTGACACTCTTTGGGAAATTTCACAAGATAAGAACGTATCAGTGGAAAGCTTAAAAGGATGGAACAGCCTATCCTCAGATTTGATCTTGCCGAGCCAGGAACTTAAAGTCGATGGGCAAGCAACATCAGAAACTAAAGCAGACAACTCAACATATACAGTAAAATCAGGCGATACATTAGCAGAAATCGCTAGCGCACATGGAATTGCATTAGACAGCTTAATGAGCTGGAACGGCATTTCGGGTTATATGATTTACCCAGGTGACACATTAACAGTTAAAGGCGGCACGGCAGTGGCTGAAAAAGCACCAGCTAAAACTGCAGCAGCGCCAGCAGCACCAGCAAAATCAGCAGCACCGGCAAAAGCACCAGCACCAGCAAGTGCTCCTGCAGAAAAAGCTCCTGCAGCAGCGTCTACTCAGTCTGGTAAAACGATGACTGTATCTGCAACAGCTTATACAGCTTATTGTGCAGGATGCTCAGGAACGACAGCAACTGGAATTGACCTTCGTTCAAATCCAAACCAAAAAGTAATCGCAGTTGATCCTTCAGTAATTCCACTTGGCTCTAAAGTTTGGGTCGAAGGTTACGGAGAAGCAATCGCTGGCGATACTGGCGGCGCAATCAAAGGCAATAAAATCGATCTTTTCATTCCATCACAGGGAGCGGCTTTAGAATTTGGCCGTAAAGATGTAACAATCAAAGTGTTAAACTAATTTCACTATGCTACAAAGCCGAGGTGTTCATCCCCTTGGCTTTTTTTTTTGAAACAATCAAATAAAGGCGGTTTCTGAAATTTTTCAGAAACCGCCTTTTTCCGTTTAAAAATTGATTGCCATAAATTTCTTCAAAAATACGAATAAAAAGGAGATAAAGGGGTATTGTATTGAATATTCAGAATTCCATTCACTTAAATAAAGGGGGCTCGCACGATGGCGAAAAAAGACAAGAGTTTTTCTCGAAGGGATTTTTTGAAAACTTCAGGAATTGCCACGGGTGCACTGATTGGCGGCGGAATTATTGGAGGGTTGATTGGTGCCAATACCAATCAGCAGGATACAGCATCAACTGCTCCAGGAACCCCTCAGGAATCAATGGGGTCTGCCGGTGGAGTCCGGGGATTGGTCTTCTTTAAAAATAATGCAGAATTTGAAATTCTGAACCAGGCCACAGAACGGATTTTTCCGGAAGATGATTTAGGTCCGGGAGCTATTGGTTTGGGAGTAGCTTATTTTATCGATCAGCAGCTGTCCGGCAGCTACGGGGAAAATTCCAAAGAATATATGCAGGGCCCTTTTTTTGAAGGGGCGATTACGCAAGGCTATCAAAGCCGCTTAAAAAGAAATGAGATGTTCCGCCAAGGCATCCAACTGATGCAGCAGGAAGCCCAAAGTCGATTCAATGCAAACTTTGTAGATTTGGAAGGTGGACAGATGGATGAAATCCTGACAGCTTTCCAGGAAGATGAAATCCAGATGAGAGGCACCACTTCGCTGTTCTTTTTCCGTCTCTTAAGGCAGGCGACACTTGAAGGCGCTTATGCAGATCCGATTTATGGAGGCAACCACAACATGGAAGGATGGCGGATGAAAGGATTCCCAGGCCATCAAACTGCCTATATCAATGAAATTGACAGCGAAGACTTTGTAGAAATCGAACCTCAATCTCTGGGTATGGAGCATTAATTGAAAAGGGGGAACATATATGGTGACGACATTAGACAGCGTTGATGTGGTGACGGTAGGCGTAGGATGGACGGGTGGAATTATTGCCGCTGAATGCACGAAAGAAGGGCTTAAAGTAGTGGGGCTGGAGCGCGGCCGTGAACGGGGGACGGAAGATTTCAGTATTGTGCATGATGAATACCGCTACGCTGTCCGCTATGAATTGATGCAGGATTTATCAAGGGAAACGATAACTTTCCGCAATAATCGGCAGCAGCGTGCATTGCCGATGCGCCAAATGGGATCTTTCCTATTGGGTGAAGGATTAGGTGGATCGGGAACGCACTGGAACGGCCAGAACTGGCGCTTTCTTCCGTATGATTTCCAAATCAAGACCATGACGGATCAAAAATACGGAGCCAATAAACTTCCGGCTGAATATACCATTCAGGACTGGGGAATCACCTACGATGAATTGGAGCCTTACTTTGACCGTTTTGAGAAGACGGCTGGCATTTCGGGAGAAGATAATAACCCGTTCTGGGGCCAACGTTCAAGTCCGTACCCAACTCCTCCTATGAAGAAAACGCCGCTTTTACAGCGTTTTGAAACTGCAGCATCCAACTTGGGGCTGTCGCCTTTCATGATGCCATCAGCCAACTTGTCTGAAGCCTATGAAAATCCGGATGGCCAGCAAATCAATGCGTGCCAATATTGCGGATTCTGTGAACGCTTTGGCTGCGAGTACGGAGCGAAAACCTCTCCTGAAATCACTGTAGTTCCGGCTGCTAGAGAAACAGGGAATTACGAAATCAGGTTTAATGCCAATGTCGTAGAAGTGATGAAAGAAGGCGATCGCGTTACAGGCGTCCGCTATTACGATACAGAGACTTTTGAGGAATTCATTCAGCCGGCGAATGTTGTTGTGCTGACAAGTTATGTCTTAAATAATGCCAAGTTGTTGATGGTGTCGGAAATTGGCCAGCAGTACGATCCGGAAACAGGGCAGGGAACGCTCGGCAAAAACTATGCCTATCAGATTCTGCCTGGAGCATCCGGCTTTTTTGATGAACAGATGAACACCTTCATGGGTGCTGGAGCTCTTGGTATGACTGTTGATGACTTTAATGGAGACTCTTTTGACCATGGGGATCTGGATTTCATCCACGGTGCCAGTTTATCCATGACTCAAACCGGGTCCCGGCCGATTCTCCATAATCCGATTCCGCCGGATACACCTTCTTGGGGCGCGGATTTTAAGCGTGCTTCCATTGAAAACTTTACAAGAACTTTAAGTGTCGGCGGCCAGGGAGCATCCATGCCGCATAGAGAGAACTTCATGTCGCTCGATGGCACTTACAAAGACATTTACGGTGTTCCGTTGCTGCAGCTGACCTACAACTTTACAGATCAGGACCGTGCGCTCCACAGCTATTTAACGGAAAGAGCAGGAGAAATCATGCAGGAAATGGGCGCGAAAACAGTGGTAGCAGGCAACCCCATTTCAGATTATGACATCGTACCCTATCAGACTACGCACAATACAGGTGGAACCATTATGGGGGCGGACCCAGGGACCAGTGTCGTCAACAATTTCCTGCAGCATTGGGATGCTGAAAACCTGTTCGTCATAGGCGCGGGTAACTTTGCCCATAATGGCGGCTACAATCCGACTGGCACTGTCGGCGCTCTTGCTTACCGTTGTGCTGAAGGGATTATTCGCTACAGCCGTGAAGGCGGATCACTTGTTTGATCCAATCGGACTTTTATGGTCAGTGGATCTGCCGCTTGTGAAAGCGGGTGCGGTACTGACCGGTAAAGCGTGAAAAAGGAGGAAAATCATATGGGTGGATTAGCTTCAATTGGTGTGCCGGGACTGATCATTATCTTGGTGATTGTCTTAATAATTTTTGGACCGAAAAAACTGCCGGAGATCGGCGGGGCAGTTGGGAAAACATTCTCTGAATTCAAACGGTCGACCAAAGGCTTAATGGATGACGATGACGAGGAAACAGTGAAAAAAGAAACCATCGAAGATAAAGACCTTAAAAAATCTGAGAAGCTATGAAGGTGGTTAAATGGATCCGTATGGAGACAGAAACTTAACAAGCCCGTTGCGTAAAAAAGCGGCACAGCCTGAAAAGCCTGCGGAAAATGATCTGGAAAAAATACCGGAGCCTCCTGTTAAAGAACCGGAACCACCAGCGGAAGAGCCAACGGGGCAAGTGGAAACATTAGTTGACCATTTAGGGGAATTGCGGAAACAGCTGATTAAAAGTGCAATTGTTTTCCTATTCTTTCTCCTGCTTGTCTTTTCAACTTTAAATTTTTGGTTTCCTTATATTGTTAAGGGCAATAATCTGGTTATTTTAGGTCCTTTAGAAGTCATCAAGTTTTATACTTCCATTTCAGCGACTTTGGCATTAGGCTTATCCCTGCCATTTCTCATTCATTTTATTTGGCAATTTGTAAAACCAGGCCTTGAGGAAAGGGAGGCGCGTTTTCTGGGCCTCTATTCTCCGGTCATGCTTGTACTTTTTGTCTTAGGAATTGCATTTGGCTACTTTATCGTCAATCCGCTCAGCTTTCAATTCCTGATCGGGATGGGGATGGCGAACTTTGATGTCATGATTTCAGCAAATGAATACATCCATTTTCTGATCATGACAACCGTTCCACTCGGATTGCTTTTTGAGATGCCGATCATTGCTTTGTTTTTATCTTCTATCGGGGTTTTGACTTCAGTTTCAATGAAAAAGGTCAGGAAATGGTCATATCTTGTACTGGCGATCGTTTCAGCACTGATTACCCCGCCGGATTTCCTGAGTCAATTGCTGGTGCTTATTCCAATGGCAGGTCTTTATGAAGCCAGCATCTTCATTATCAAGAAAACGGAAGAAAGAAAATCGACAATTGAAGATACCGTTTTATAAACAAGAAAAGCTGCAGAAAATTGTAGCTTTTCTTGTTTTATTTGTTGAAAGAAAATTCTGATATTTATTGGCAATCACATCTTAACTGCTATACACTGAAAGAGCAGGTGATTGTCTAAAAATCCGTAAGTGGAAAGTGGTTATCCATAATGAGGAGGATGCGACATGACAGTAGAAATTAGAGAAATCTCAGACCTAAAACAAGTGGATGTATCAAAACTGGTGGAAGAAAGTGAAGCAGAAGGCTATCGTTTTTTAAGAAGGCTTGTAGATCAGTATGAAGATGGCAGCAATACGTTCAATAAAACAGGCGAAGTCCTTTACGGAGTGTGGGACCATCAGGATCATCTGGTGGCGATTGGCGGCTTGAACCGCGATCCGTATTCCACTAAAGAAGGTGTCGGCAGGCTTCGGAGATTCTATATTTCTGCCAGTGCCCGCAGACAGGGGATCGGCACCAAATTATTGCAGCAAATTCTGAAAGATGCACAAGGGCATTTTCATGAACTGGTTGTCCGGACAGACTCGTCCGCAGCGGATGCCTTTTACAGGGCAAATGGTTTTTCAGGAGACCTCGGTCTGCCGGATGCTACTCATGGCATCGTTTTAGAAAAACAACAGCGGAAAAAGGCTGAGTAAGGCCCATTGGAAACGGCTTGCTGAAGCAAGCCGTTTTGTCTTGCCCTGAATTATTTGCAGAAGCCGTCCCCGGTTTACTGGAATCTGTGGTAACGTAAATAAAAAGAGTTGGCATTTTGACGGTTCTGGAAAAACAGAAGCAGCTGCTTACATCGAAAATAGGCTATGGGAGAGATTTTATGGAAATGTCGAACTGGAAAGGCGCAGCAGGCGTCTGCGTAAATGAAAAGAACGAGGTATTATTGGTATTGCAGGGCGCTCCGGGCGAACAAAAGAAGTGGACGGTGCCAGCAGGTGGTGTTGAAGGCAGCGAAACAGTGGAACAATGCTGCACACGGGAGTTCTTTGACGAAACCGGATTGACAGTTCGCATCCTCGAGAAGCTGAACACCAGAGCTGGGGAGTATGAAGACTCTGCAGTATCTTTCGAGGTAACTTATTTCAAGGTAGAAATGACTGGCGGCGAAATTGTTCTGCATGATGGGGATGAATGGATTGCTGATGTGGCTTGGAAGCTGATTTCTGAACTTGATGAATTAGAGCTGGTGTATCCGGAAGATGCCGAACTGATCAAGTCACTAGCCATTCAATAGCCAAAACGATCAGTGGATTATAAAGAGAAAAAAACGGGTAATTACGGTAATAACAACAATCCAAGGAGGTGTTTTGGATGAAGAAAGACCGTGAAAGCAAAGAAGGCGAAAAGCTGATTCCAGAAGTAGAGCCGCGCCGCAATATGCCGCCTGAAAAGGAAATGGATCCCATGCCGAATAGAGATTTGGAGTATGAAGAAAACTCGAACGAAAAATACAGAGACAATACTGAGCAAAAAGAGTAAGCAAGCCAGGTATTGGCTTGCTTTTTGCATCGCAGCAACTTGTTGAAAGGGGATAGGGCAATGCCGCAATATGCTTTCAGACACGCTATTTGGTATGAAGAGGAAGGCGTTGAGGATTATAACTTCCGTAAATTCCTTCCTAAAAATGAAAAGATGAAGAATTGGATCGACAAATCAAAGAACCCGGCTGTAAATATTCTGCATACGCATACCAGTGAACGCGGCAAAGAATCGCTGTGGGGTTCCTTGATCTACAAACAAAGTGCAAAATCTGAAGAGTCCCGCCAAGTCTTTCATTTTTATTTGTCCCATGAGGTCTTTGTCACCAACAAGATTGATTTCGAAACAGATGCAGATCTGGAGAAGGAAGAAATTCTGCGCCAAATGGAAGGTGCCAATTCTTCTATAGAAGTAATGATGATTATTCTTGGAGAAATGGTGGCTTCCATCCTACATAAAATAGACAGTTTTGAAGAACGTCTGCACGATTTGCTATGGGCGATCAAAGAAAAGAACAACAAGAAGACTTTGGGGGAAATCGAAAATGTCCGCCACGAGATTCTTTTATGGAAGCATTTGATTATGGGGTTTCAGGAAATTAAAATGGCAATTGAGGAGACCTTCGGAAAAAGCGTGACAGAGGAAGTGGAATATCAACGGACGGCTGTTCGCATTGGCCGGTGTGTCATGCTCGTCAATTCATATGAAGATGAAGTCAATAATATGGTCGATATAGAAAACGTAGTAGCCAATTACCGAGGCAATGAAATCATGAAAACCCTGACAGTCTTGACTACATTGTTCACACCCATCATGGCCTGGGGAGCTCTTTGGGGCATGAATTTCGAAAAAATGCCTGAATTGAAATGGCAGTTTGGCTATGCTGGAGCTTTAGGGATAATTATCGGATCGACGTTTATACTTTATATCTATTTGAAGCGAAAAGGATGGATGGGTGACATTCTGCAGTCCATCGGCAGGAAAAATTCTGAAAATGAGTAGACAAAAGCAGGAATCCTTGGGATTCCTGCTTTTGTCTACTTTGCTTTGTCTTTTTCAAGTTCCTGCAGCAGTTCCGTATAGCGATGCAGGTCCTGCTCTCCATATTTTTCCACATAGTTTGTGATGATTTCCTTTAAGTCTCTGCGCTGGCGTTCCACTGCTACTAGCTTTTCCTTCATCGATTGCCGTCTCCATAGCTCCGCGTCCTGGACATCTTCCATTTTTTCAAGCATGTCTATTTCCGCAAGCAGAACCAATGCCTCGGTCTTTTTGTCTTCGTACTTTTTTAACGCTTTCTCTACTTTTCGGGTGTCGTTATCAAAAGCCAACTTGGAATACATGGACATTTTCTGATCCCCCTTTCCGCTGAAATGCTGTTACTTTATTGTTTCCCGATTCTAAGGAATTTATACCTATTTTTAAGCATAGAAGAATATAAAAAAGAATATTCAGTCAAAATATTGACTGAAAACAGCTGGGAATGTATGATAGAAGAAATATAAGAAGGAGGTGGGTAAGATGAATCAAACTGGTAAGCGCATGACAGAGTGTCAGGAATATCTCTACATTCTTCATGGCGTTACTTTCACTGCAGCGACTGGACGGGAGAAGTCTGTCCTTTTTCAGCCAACTGCATCGAGTGAAAATTACCAGTAAGAGACATCTGCCTGCAAACGGATTTTAAGCAAAGGCATGCCTCCTGGCGTGCCTTTTTTGCTGTGCATGCGTCTCTTCATCAGGAAGGAAGAGAGTCATGATCATTAGCCAATTTCAACAAATACTATGCCATTTTGCCAACCAAAAATTATTCAACCAAATAAAAGGGGAAGTGATGCAGGGCCAGCGTATCGGCCTTGTCGGAAGAAACGGAGAAGGGAAAACCACCTTATTGAACGTATTGGCTGGAACCCTGCAGCCAACGGAAGGGAATGTGACCTGGAAAAAAGACTGCAGCATCGGGTTGCTTGAACAGTCGCCTGATGAACAGGAACAACAAACTGTTGAGCAATTGCTGGTCGCAGTTTTTTCGGAATTGACTCTACTCCAACACGATTTGACAAGGATGGAACGGCAAATGGAAACTGCTTCTCCAGAGGAGATGGAGCCCCTGCTGCTGCGCTACGGCATATTGCAGGATGATTTTATTCAGCGCGGCGGTTATGACATTGATGTGAAGATCGATCAAGTGCTGAACGGATTGAAGATCAAGCAATTGAAATTTGAGCAATGGGGACATTTGAGTGGTGGGGAAAAAACAAAGATCGGGCTGGCAAAATTGCTTTTGCAGAAGCCGGATTTGCTGCTGTTGGATGAACCGACAAATCATTTGGATCTGGAGGCGATCGAATGGTTGGGCACATTTATCAGCCACTACAAAGGAACGATTGTCCTTGTTTCGCATGACCGCTATTTTCTGGATGAAACAGTTACCCATATTTGGGAGTTGGACCAAGGGGATTTGATCCAGTATGCCGGAAATTACACGAGCTATGTCAAAGAACGGGAAACGCGGCTGCTGATTGAATTCCAGCAATACCAGGATCAGCAGAAGAAAATTCAAAAGATGAAGGAAACCATTAAGCGGTTGAAGGAATGGGCAAACAGGGCCAATCCGCCGAACGCGGGAATGCATCGGCAGGCAAAAAGCATGGAAAAGGCATTGCACCGCATCGACATTCTCGATCGTCCGATAGTGACAAAAAAGCAGATGGCTCTGGATTTCAAAATAGATGGACGCAGCGGCAAAGACGTGATCGTCCTGGACAGCGTCTGGAAAGGATTTGGGGAGCGGATTTTGTTCCATGATGTCTCGGCGCATATCCGTTATGGAGAACGTGCAGCGATTGTAGGGGCCAATGGCACAGGAAAAACCACACTGCTCAATATGCTGATGGGAAAAGTGGGGGCTGATGCAGGAAGAGTGAAGCTTGGCAGCGGCTTATCCATCGGTTATCTTTCCCAGCATACTTTAGAAATGAACAATGGCAGAAGCATTATTGAGGAATTCCGCGATGCTGTAGCCGTTTCCGAATACGATGCACGCCCGATGCTCGC
Source organism: Planococcus sp. BI3 (assembly GCF_056680115.1). NCBI lineage: Bacteria > Bacillati > Bacillota > Bacilli > Caryophanales > Caryophanaceae > Planococcus > Planococcus sp. BI3. The sequence continues at coordinate 2,257,866 of NZ_CM155266.1, read as the reverse complement.
AAAGTTTCTGTTTTTCGGAAATATGGTTTTTCAGCCGGTTCGGCAGCTCAGTGGCGGCGAACGGATGAGGCTTCGCCTGGCTCAATTAATGCACCAAAACCACAATCTGTTGATATTGGACGAGCCGACCAACCACCTCGATCTGGAGGCAAAAGAAGTGATGGAAGAAGCCTTGAGTGAATTTCCCGGAACAATTATCGCTGTGTCCCATGACCGCTATTTTCTGGATAAACTGTTTCCGGTCACCTATTGGCTGAGAAACGAAACGGTCGAACGACTTGAAGGAAACTATTCTGCTGCCCGTGAAAAAGTTGTAATATCTGTAAAATAATTTTTTTTGAAAGAATGGCAAATCCTTGTTCTGCTGTGGCATAATGTATAAACACGAGTCAGTGAAAAATCAGAGGATAAGGTGGAAACGCATGCCAGCCATAGGAAAGATTCCTGAAAATATATTCTTGCTTAATGCCCTGGATGTCATTGGGGAGACCATCATTATTGCCGACAGTTCCTATACCATTAGATGGATGAATACCGAAGCCTGCCGATTGATGGGCGAAATTGCTCCTTTGTACGGCATGTCCGACTGTGAAACAATGATCGGGATGAGTATGGATGCGTTTCATGAAAATCCCCAGCATCAGAAGCGGGTCATGGAGAACTTGACGGGAGTCCACCGCACACGCATAACAATCCGTAACCAAGTGATGACCGACATAGTGATAACCCCAATCATGGGCAATGGAGATGAACCTGAAGGGTACATCGTCATGCTGATGGATGTCACAATGCAAGCCGAAGAACAAAAGAGAAGTGCACAATTGATCAAGGAATTGTCGATCCCCATCTTGAATGTATGGGAAAAAACAATTGCATTGCCTTTGATCGGCGAATTTGACAGAAGCCGGACAGATCAATTGATTGCGACGGTTTTGATGGAATGTTCCGAGAAGAAAATCGAATTTGTCCTGATCGACCTAAGCGGCATCAAGGAATTTGAAAACCAGATCCGGTATCAAATCCAAATGATGACAGATACATTGAATCTAATCGGTGCCACGTGCATTCTTGTAGGCATCAGCCCAAAGTTGGCTATGTCAATTGTACAGCTGGACAACAAGACTCCGATATTCAGTACAGCCCATGAAGGATTGAAATACATCATACAATTGCAGGCGAAATAAAATAAGAGCTTATCCAGTAAATTGGATAAGCTCTTATTTGTTTTAGGGAATTATGATTCCAGTAACTTGTAGGGCAGTCTATGCTTTTCTTGTTGTCCAGGCTCCAGCGCCCAGCTCTTTGGGTCATAAGCCATCCCGGCTATGCGGCAAACTGCCTTAAGCCTGTCGGTTCTACACGGGCGCTTACGCTTTTTGTGTTTCAGTTGGTTCTACCCATACCTGTGACCAATTTTGGATTTCGTCCATAACTGGTTTTAAGGAAAGGCCTTTCTCGGTCAATGCATATTCAATCCGGACAGGGGTTTCGGGATAGACGGTCCGTGTAACCAGCCCTTGTGCCTCCAAATTTTTGAGGCGTTCAGACAATAGACGGCCGCTGATGCCGATCACTTCAGTTAAATGGCTGAAGCGTTGGGGTCCCGATAATAATTGATAAATGATTAGTCCGGTCCAGCGTTGGCTGAGAAGGGAAATCGCTGTCTCAAAACGGGGGCAAATAACGGAAGTATCCATGCTCCTCACTCCTTTTCTATTATAATAGCATATATACTAACTATTTTAAAGAAATTAAGTTACTTGACATATCTTTGTTTTATAAATATAATTGGTTACATAAAGTAACTTAATGAAAAGAGGAATTTAAATGAACTTTCACAAGAAGCCTGTCACTTATGTAGGCGAAGTAGGATTAAAAGTAATGGATATTAAAAAAATGAAACAATTTTATCAGGAGATAATTGGTTTCGACATTATTTCAGAAGAACAAAATTCAGTGGAGTTGGGCTCAGGCGGAAAAGTCCTGTTAAAGCTGGAAGTGATTGAAGGAATCCTGCCAAAACAAGGCCGCTACGCAGGTCTGTATCATTTTGCGATTCTATTGCCGACGAGAGAAGATTTAGGGAAGATCCTGGTCCATCTTCATCAGAAGGGGATCCAATTGGGCTCTTCGGATCATTTGGTCAGTGAAGCCTTGTATCTATCAGATCCGGAAGGCAATGGCATTGAAATTTATCGTGATCGTGAACCAGAGCAATGGAACTGGAGCAATGATGAAGTTTCAATGACAGTTGATCCAATTGATGCGCAGGGGTTAGTGGAAGCGGCACAAAAATCTTCGGAATCGTGGAAAGGAATGCCTGCTGCTACTGTAATGGGGCATATCCACCTGCATGTTTCAAACTTAGTGGAAGCAAGAGATTTCTATGTGGAGGGACTTGGCTTTGAAGTTGTTTCAAGTCTGGGAGGTCAGGCCCTATTCTTAGCTGACCAGAAGTACCATCACCATATTGGGATGAACGTCTGGAATGGCACTGGTATTCCGGCATTGCCTGAGAAAGAAGCAGGCTTGCATTACTACACATTGATCATGGAAGAAAATAAGCGCAATGAGTTGGCTAAGAAGCTCCAATCACTTGGCACTGAAATCGTAGAACATGACAACTATTGGGAAGTTAAAGACCCATCAGGAAATGCGATCCGCCTGCTTGTTTAATAAGAATGACAAAAGCCGACTCATCATTCGAGTCGGCTTTTGTCATTCCAGCGAGGTTCTGTCACAGCTGTTATCCATTGCAGTGAACGCGGTAGTTGTAAAGGCGGCCTGTGCAGGAATTTCTGCCGTCACTTGATTTTGTTCCGGTATTTCCGGAAGGTCGTTCTGGCGTGTTTCGATATATGCGTACATTCTTTCTTGGCTGATCGCTTTTTCTAAAGGGTTGCCGTAAAAAGATAAGAGGATTAATCCAAATGCTCCAACAATTAAAGTGATGCCCAAAAGTGAAAGGAATCCCTTCATAGTAAATCCCGCCTTCTCATATTTGCTTATTAAAACAGAACGATGCGCTCTGCAGAAAAGTTCCCTATTGCTGTATATTACCGTTTACTGGATACTGAAAGCAACAGCAAAATTCAAGCAAATTGAAGACAGGAGGACTAGTCATGATTTCATTGCAAACAGGAATCTGTCAATTACTTAAAATTGAATATCCGCTCATCCAGGCGGGCATGGCGGGAGGGCCGACGACAGTCGAGCTGGTTGTTGAAGTCAGCAATGCAGGCGCGCTTGGAACATTGGGGGCTGCTTATATGGCGCCGGATGCATTGAGGAAAGCCATTAAAGAAATTCAGTCAAAAACCCAAAAACCGTTTGGGGTCAATATTTTTGCGGCTCCGGTAAAAGATGATTTTAGCCGTTTAGCAGAAGTGCAAAATGCATTAAATCCTTTTCGTTCACAATTGGAGATTCAGGAAATCCAGTCTTCCTATCAATCACCGGATTGGAGCGAAGAGCAGTTCGCGATTTGTATTGAAGAAGGCGTACCGGTTATCAGCACAGCTTTCGGCTGTTTATCGGCAGGGCAGATGAAAGCAGCTAAAGAGCAACAGACAAAAGTCATCGTTATGGTTACAACGGTGGCGGAAGCAAAGCAGGCGGAAGCTTCCGGCGCAGATGGTGTGGTAGCTCAAGGGAGTGAAGCGGGAGGGCACCGCAGCACGTTTTCCCTCGATAACCATCCGTCAGGCGCCCAGATTGGGACGATGGCATTGGTACCGCAGACAGTGGATGCCATCAACATTCCGGTCATTGCCGCAGGCGGCATTACAGATGGGCGGGGTCTGGCGGCTTCCCTAGTCCTTGGTGCACAAGGCGTCCAAATCGGGACACGTTTTGTCGGCGCCAAAGAGTCTGGCGCGCATGCTGCCTATAAGCAGGCAATATTTGAAAGCGACGAGGAAAGCACGGTAGTGACCAAAAGCTTTTCCGGACGTCCGGCACGCGGCATCAAAAATCGCTTTATTCGGGAATTTGAGAAGAGCGGCGTGGAGCCTTTGCCATTTCCTTCCCAAAACACGATCACCAAAGATATTCGTGCAGCTGCCGCAAAATCCAATAATCCAGAGTTCATGTCGTTATGGGCAGGTCAATCGACACGCAGCCTGACTGAGGAAATGGGCGCAGCCCGAATAGTAAGGACAATTATAGAAGAGGCAAAGGGGATCGTAAACTAGTTCTGTCCACCGGATAAAATGCTGAATGTCAGGCTCGAGTTTCCATTTCGCACATGCTATACTAATGAAAGTGATTTTAAGACGAGGAGATTAGGCGAATGGAATGGAAGAATATATACCGTGGTATCCTGATGGGAATCAGTGACTTGATCCCGGGAGTAAGCGGGGGCACGATTGCGTTTATTTTAGGGATTTATGATCGTTTATTGGAATCCATCAGCGGATTTTTCAGCCGTGACTGGAAAAAATATCTTGGATTTTTAGTGCCGCTTGGCATAGGCATCGTCATGACCCTGCTGTTATTCAGCCGGGTCATTGAGTATTTATTGGAACAGCATTACGAAGCGACTCAGTTTTTCTTCATGGGGCTGATCATCGGCGTTATTCCGTACATCATGAAACAGGCGGAAGTCAAAAAGAACTTCACAGCACGCCATTTGATTATTTTGGTGGTTATTGGAGCAGCGTTGGCAGTTACAGCCTTTATTCCGACAGAAGAAGATTTGGCGCCGATTACATCACTTACATTACCAATTTTCTTTTTGCTGTTCTTCTCTGGCTGGTTGGCCAGTATGGCGATGTTATTGCCGGGAATCAGCGGTTCGTTCATCCTGTTGTTATTGGGCGTCTATTCGACAGCCATCAATGCCTTATCCACTTTGAACATTCCGGTTGCCCTGGCTATTGGTGCCGGTGTTATCGTTGGGTTTATTGTCAGCAGCAAAGCGATCCAGTACCTATTGGAACACTTTACGTATGTAACGTACGCAGCAATTATCGGCTTGATTTTAGGGTCCCTATTTGTGGTATTCCCTGGATTTTCAGCCGATTCAGCCACGCTCATCACGAGCTTGGTGACGTTCGCGCTGGGTCTGGCATTTACGCTGCTTTTCAGTTCTCCTAAAAAGACAGCTATTACAGAAGAATATAATTAAGTAAAGGCGGTGCCATCACTTGGATGGTATCGCTTTTTCATGTGTCGAAGGTCCGCAGGATGCGGATCAGCTAACCGTTGCGACAGGAAGCCGCGTTACTAGGTTAGCTTCAGCCTTGCCAGCGCCATTACCGGCAAGGCTTCCAGCGCTTGTCGCGGCTAGACGGCTGCCTCCGCTTTTCGGTGTCCAGCTCCGGCAGCCAGATTCTTGGGTCATAAGCCACTCTGACTGTGCGGCTGGAGACATGCCGCTTCGCCAGCGCGTCTTATGCCCGTCGAATCTACACGGCTGCCTCCGCTTTTCTTATTGTCCAGCTCGGGCGCCCAGCTCTTTGGGTCATAAGCCAACCCAGCTATGCGGCAAAGCCCGCCGCTTCGCCGGTCTGTCTTATGCCCGTCAGAGCTACACGGGCGCCTCCGCTTTTCTATATTGTCCAGCTGCAACGGCCAGCTCCTCGGGTCATAAGCCACTCTGACTATGCGGCAAAGGACGCCGCTTCGTCAGATCGTCTTATGCCTTTCGGAGCTGAACGGCCGTTTCCGCTTTTCAGATTGTCCAGCTTCGGCAGCCAGATTCTTGGGTCATAAGCCACTCTGACTGTGCGGCTGGAGACATGCCGCTTCGCCAGCGCGTCTTATGCCCGTCGAATCTACACGGCTGCCTCCGCTTTTCTTGTACAAAGGCTTTTTGCTTTATGGATGATGCGTTTGCGATTAAACTGTAGGGTAAGAGGTGATGTGTGTGCGGAAACTGTTTTGGTTGTTGGTTTTGTTGCTGGCCGTTTTTTTTGCGCGCCCGATTTGGGAGGAACCGGTTGGTGAATATGTCGATTTAGGTTTTTTGGATTCAGTCGATCGCACAATTGAGGACATCACCGAAGATCCTGGAGTGTCCGAAGTTATGGATGGAGCTCGAAACTTCACTACGCGTGTTGGTGCACAATTGCAGTCTTTGATTGCATCCAACTCGATTGAACTGCCGGCGGCTGTGGCGAAACCGGAACTGGTTGAAACAGATTCCTTGTTTGCGGTCCACAATGTGACGCTTGGCATGGACAAAGACGAAGCTCAGGAGAAAGTAGGGATGCCGCTGCGTTTGATGCGCAATGAGTACGGCATTGATTGGCATAGCTACCATCAGGATTACCAAAACTATGTATTGTTATCCTATGACAAGGATGGAAAAGTGAATGGGATGTTTACCAATCAGAATTTGATTTCCTCGACAGAAGGCATTACGATGGACTCTGCGAAATCCGAGGTCCGTTCCTTGCTTGGCGTTCCACTGAAAAGTCTTCAAAAAGGAAATGTGCAATATATACTCGATACACGTGAAGAATATGATGTTTTTAAAATCGATAATACGTATACGACTATTTTTTATGATATCCACGAAGAGGATACTGTGACAGCTGTGCAGGTGATCCATGAGGATTTGGAGGAAGAACGCGCTGAGATATACGCAGATCCGAACGAAGAGTTAAAGGAAGGTTATGAGTATCTGCTTTTCGAATTGACCAATTCAGCGCGTATTCAGCGTGATCTTCCCCTATTGAAGTGGGACGAACAAACAAAACTAACAGCCCGAAAGCACAGCGAAGATATGGCGGAAAATCAATATTTCAGCCATACCAATCTGGCGGGAGAATCCCCGTTTGACCGGATGAATGAAGATGGCATTGCGTTTTATGTTGCTGGTGAAAATCTGGCATACGGGCAGTACAGCAGCATTTTTGCTCACGAAGGCCTAATGAATTCGATGGGCCATCGCGAAAATATCGTCAAACCCGAATTCGGATTTTTAGGTGTAGGCACTGCATTCAATTCAGAGAATCAGCCGTATTATACGGCAAATTTCTTTAATCGATAAAAAAGAGACGGACCTTCAATTTTCATTGAAGGTCCGTCTCTTTTTATTAATTTAATACCAGCCAAGCCAAAACTACGAGCGGCCCGACAATAAAGCAGTAAATGGCAAAATACTTTAATTGGCCTTTTGCCATGATGTTCATGAACCATTTTAACGAGAAGTAAGAAGCGACAAGAGAACCTAGGAACGCCATCAGGTAAGGGACAGCCATAGAAGCCAGGTTGTCATCATTGACGATATCCGTGATGCTGAGGACAGCGCCACCCAGGCTGATCGGGATGAACAACAGGAAAGAAAAGCGCAAGGCCGTTTCCTGGTTGATGCCTCTTGCCATCGCAGCCACGATTGTAGCGCCGCTTCGGCTGATTCCTGGAATAAGTGCAACGGCCTGGGCACCACCGATAATGATGGCGTCTTTCATCGTCATATTGCCATCTTTTCGCTGTCCGCGCATATTGCGGATCCACCAAAGGCCAAAGCCTGTCACGATAAGGGTCAAGCCTACCGTTACTATGGTCGAAAGGTTATCATCTATTGCGTCCTGGAACAAAACGCCGATGACTGCAGCGGGGATTGTCGCCACTACTAAGTAGACAACAAACATGAAATCCCGTTTTGTTTCAGCATTTTTCACAGTAAAGTATTTCAGGCCGTTAATGACAAGGCGTCGGATGTCATCGCGATAAATGATCAAAACAGCAATCAGCGATGCACTGTTGACCAGTAGGGCAAAGGTAGAAACGCTTCCTTCAATTTGGACATCCAGAAAATATTGAGCGATCAGCAGGTGGCCGCTTGAAGAGATGGGAATCGGTTCTGTGAGACCCTGGAAAAGGCCGAGAAGCAGAAATTTGATAGTAAGCCATAATTGGTCCATTAGAATAAATCCTCCATTGCTCGTTCACTTATTTTAGCTGTCAGTAAGGTCTTTCCGTGTGGAAAACTCAAAACAACATAAAAATTATAATACCATATTTTCGTGGTAAACTGGGTATACTATTGAAAAGAAAGGAAGTGACGTACTTGACGAACAAGCTTTGGTTTCAAGTGGGAGTAGGAATTATCCTGGCTTTAGTCATCATTCGATTATTTATCGAAGTACAAGGAATTTTTGATCCCTTATTCATTATTGCAGGCACTATTTTTGTTCCCTTGTTGTTGGGAGGCGTCTTGTTCTACCTGACGAGGCCAATCCTGAACTTTCTGTTGAAGAAAAAATTCCCGAAATGGTCTGCGGTTCTTACCGTCCTGCTGGCGATTCTCTTGGTATTCTATTTGTTCTATGTCATGATCGGACCGATCGTTACGGATCAAATCAATGCATTGGTAGATAATGCACCTGAAATAATAGAGGGTGTGGAAGAATACGGACAATACATATTCGACCAGCGTGATCGGCTTCCAGATTCAGTTGAAGAGCAATTGAATGACATGAGCGGCCAAATTGGTGAACGGCTCGGCGATGTCGGAGGCTGGGTGCTGTCGTTTATCACCAGCTTTGTTTCGGGTGTCATCACTTTGGTGTTAGTGCCATTTTTCCTGGTTTACCTATTGGTCGACCACAAGAAGTTTGTTCCGTTCGTTTCCGGTTTCTTTTCCGGAGAACGCAAAGGATGGATCCGCAAAACACTGCACGATATTGATGACACACTGCAGGCGTATATCCAAGGGCAGTTGTTTGTCAGTTTCCTTGTAGGGATCATGCTGCTGATCGGTTATTTGATCATCGGTCTGGAGTACGCTCTACTACTGGCATTAATCGGTATGGCAACCAACGTCATCCCGTTTTTGGGGCCTTACATTGCAGTCATTCCGGCAATTATCATCGCACTTGTGCAGGATCCGATCATGGCGGTATATGTAGCCATCATCATGCTTGTTGCACAGCAGATTGAAAGCAATTTCATCACTCCTAACGTTATGGGCAAATCACTCGATGTTCATCCGCTTACCGTCATTACCCTGATACTTGCTGCGGGAAATATTGCCGGTTTATGGGGGATCATTTTGGCGATTCCCGTCTACGCGGTTATAAAGACCATCGCGAAAAATATCTATGCACGGCGCAGTGAAATCCGTGACACGGCGACGCGCGAAATCGAATAAAACAAACCTTCAATCCGTATGGGGGAATCAACCTGTGAACTTTGTTCACAGGTTTTTTCTTTTAAAAAACCCTCTCTCTTGACCTGGGAAGGTTTACCCCCTAAACTATAAATATTGGTTTAGGGGGTAAACTACTTTGGATAAACGCATAAAAGAAGCAGTGGATCTTTTTCAAGACGTGATGATTTATGGTACAGAGCGGGTGATTAAATCGGTCGACCATCCTTTATGGAAAGAGTATTCACCTGAACAAATTCAGATGCTGAAGCTGATCGGCAAAGAAAAGCAGATTACTTCAGCAAGGCTTGCGGTTCTGCAGGCAGTACATAAAAGTGCGATTTCCAGCCGGATAAAAAAATTGCTCCAAAAAGAAGTGATCCGGGTTGTGGAAACAACAGACCGCCGGGAAAAAATGCTGGAACTCACCGATAAGGGGCAGGCTATTTTGGTGGAACTGGAAAAGGTGTTGACAGATTATATCGGAAAACTGATGTCTGAAAATATCGCGGATGAAGAAATAGACCAATTTCTGACGATTTTCCGGAAGCTGAAAACGATTATAAAAATGGATGGAGTGTAATACATGCATAGCGTATTGAAATTTAAATGGCCGATTGCCATCGGCTTGATCGTATTGACGGTCGTGTTATTTTTGCTGGCCCCTAATTTAACAGAACAGGCAGAAGAGGCAGGCTCGTTCCAGTTGTCTGATGAAGCTTCTTCGCAAATCGCTTCAAAAATTTTGACGGATGCGGATGCCGCAGAACAAACTATTTCTCTTGTCATACCTTTAGAAAGTGAAATGACGGAGTCCATGCGGGGAACGCTCGAACAGATGGCAGCGGATATCGAAGCATTGGGTGATCCAGTGACGAGTGTGTTAAATCCCGTTGAAAGTAAAGAGTTGGAAGACCAACTGATTTCGGAGGATCGCCAAACGGTGTTGATGCCGATTACGGTTGATGGCACAAATGAAGAAGTGAATGCCGTCGCTGAGACAATCAGAGAAACTATCATTCCGGAAGATTTGACTGCCTATGTTACAGGAGAAGCCATCATCAGCAACGATGTGAACATCAGTGCACAGGAAGGTTTGAAGCGTACAGAAATCATTACAGTCATTTTGATTTTTGGGTTATTGCTGGCTGTGTTCCGTTCGATTGTGACGCCGTTCATTCCGCTTGTTGCAGTTGGAATCTCTTATTTATTGAGCCAATCGATCGTGGCATTTTTCATCGACTGGTTTGGATTCCCGGTTTCCAACTATACACAGATATTCCTGGTGGCAATTCTGTTCGGAATTGGAACGGATTATTGCATCCTGCTGTTGAGCCGCTATAAAGAAGAATTATCGGCTGGACACGGCGTGGAACAATCGATTGTCAATACCTATAAAACAGCAGGAAGAACGTTGCTGATCAGCGGGATAGCCGTGTTTATCGGATTCTTCGCCATCGGCTTTGCTGAATTTCCGATTTTCAAATCGGCAGTAGCGGTAGCGGTCGGAATATTTGTCCTGCTGCTGGTCCTTTATACGATCGTGCCATTCTTCATGTCTTTATTGAAGGAAAAATTATTCTGGCCAGCGAAAAAATCAGCTTCCCATAAAGACAGCAAATTATGGATCAATATGAGCAAACTGTCGATCAACAGACCATTACTGTCGATGTTGGTGGTGGCTGTGATCACGGTTCCATTGCTCTTTACGTACGATAATTCCTTATCCTTTAACACGGTGGATGAAATTGGTTCAGAGTATGAATCGGTGAAAGGCCTGCGTGCGATCGAAGAAGGCTTTGGAAAAGGAGATTCACTGCCCGTTCAGGTAATCGTCAAATCAGATGATTCCTTAATAGATCGGTCAACTGTTCCTTATTTCGAATCATTAAGTGCGGAGATTGAAAAAATCGAGGGCGTTGAGACTGTCCGGTCGATTACTCGTCCGACTGGCGATATAATCGAAGAACTTTACGTAGATGAACAGCTTGGCCTGATGGCAGATGGACTTGGAGAAGCCCGTGATGGACTTGGCGAAGTACAAGCGGGGCTTACGGAAGTCCAGACCAACTTAACTGCCATTGGCGAACAGGCTGGCAATGCCGGAGGGCTGAACGAAGCTGCAGCAGGGCTTGGGCAGATCAATCAGCAACTGGGGCAGGTTTCGCAAGGCTTGCAGCAAACAGGGAACATCCCGCAAACTGTCGGTGCTTTGGCGCAAATCAGTGGCGGCTTGACGGAAATCCAGCAGGGCTTGGCTGGAGCAGCTGGCCAGACGGCAGAACTTAGTGCCGGATTGACGCAATTGGCAGCTGGCGTCGGTGCTTCAAATGACGGTCTGGCCGAAATTCAGACCGGTTTGACGGAAGCTGTCGATATGATGCAGGCAATGAGCGATAGCCAAGCTGTACGTGACACAGGCTTGTTCATTCCGCAAGGAACGCTGGAAAGCGAAGACTTTGAACAGGTATTGGACCGTTATTCTTTTGCAGACGGTACAGGAATGAAGATGGAAGTGATTTTGTCAGAAGATCCGTATTCTCCTGAAGCCATCGATATTACCACTGAAATCAAAGAAACAGTAGAACGTACTGCAGCAGGAACGCCGCTTGAAAGCGCAGAAATTGCCTTCAGCGGAATTTCCAGCATCAACAGTGACTTAGAAGAAGTATCTTCCAGTGACTTTGCAAGTACAGTGATCATCATGCTGATCAGTTTGTTTGTCGTCCTGGCACTTCTATTCCGTTCATTGATCATGCCGCTATACATGATCGGATCGTTGTTGCTGACGTATTATACATCGATTTCCATTGCGGAATTGATCTTTGTCAATGGCCTCGGCTATGATGGCATCAGCTGGGCAGTGCCGTTCTTCGGCTTCGTCATGTTGGTGGCACTGGGAGTCGACTATTCGATCTTCCTGCTCGACCGGTTCCGCGAAGAATCCTTCAATGGCATCAGTGTTCGTGATGCCATGCGTACGTCGATGGCGAAGATGGGAACTGTCATCATCACGGCAGCCATCATTCTGGCAGGCACATTTGGTGCGATGATGCCTTCGGGCGTCTTGAGCCTGGTGCAGATCGCGACTATCGTCATCACCGGATTGCTGCTGTACGGACTGATTGTCCTGCCATTATTGATACCGGCAATTTCAGTATCCTTCGACCGCGGTGTCTGGTGGCCGTTCGGCAAGAAAAAATAAAATGATTATAGCTAGCAAGAGCTGCGTTCGCGCAGCTTTTTTCTATGGATGTAGGATTGCGCCGAGCGTGTTATACTAAATGGTAATTAAAAATGCGGAACGGGTGTAACCATATGGGTCTGTGTGCTTGGTATAAAGCTTCAGATTCATGTCTTGGATCTAATTAAGGTTTTTGATGAAATAAATGAAACTAAGAAATGAGGTAATGAGATTGTTAACATTTGAGCAAAAGTTGGAAGTTATCGAGTCTTTCCCGGGATTGACGAGAAAAGATGTATCGATGAAACGCGTGAACTTTCATTATGAAGAGAGCCTGTACGACAAGAAAATTGTCGTCTATCATTTACATCCAACCGGCAATGGCTTTGTCTATGTAGGAAACTTGCCGCATTACGAAACGGATAAAAAAGGCTTCGTCAATATCCGTGATTTTTCTGAAAAGGAATTGCGCAGCGTCTTGGCTGACTCACTGGATTACTTGTCTTTGGAACCGGAACCACCATACGACAAGACGTGGGTAAACCGTGAAAATGTAAAGTTGGATCTGGTCTATGAAGAGCCATTCTGGAACATCTATACAGGAAAAAACCTGGAAGAAAGCTTCGGCACTTTCGACAATGCGGAAGACTATCTGATTGATCAAGGCTTTAAAGAAAAGAAATAATGGAGTTCCGTCTGCTGAATAGGGTCAGTGGACAATGGCTTTATTTGTAGAATCAAGAAAAAAGAGGAGCCTTTGGCTTCTTTTTTTGTGGTTAAAAGAGGTAAAGGAACAGATTTTTCGGTATGCTAAAGGCAAGGAGTGAGGACATGTTTAAAAAGGTGACCTTATACACAAATCAGTTAGAAGACATGAAGGGGTTTTACGAATACCAACTTGGCTTCCGGATTGTAGAAGAAGATGACAGCAGCTTTACATTGTCGATTGGAGAATCTCAATTGGTCTTTCGGGAATCGGAAAATCCAGCCATCTATCATTTTGCACTGAATATTCCGGGCAACCAGTTTACACTGGCTAAATCTTGGGCGAGTGGACGGGTGACCTTGAATCGGCAGGAAGGCATGGATGAAGTGTTCTATGCCAATTTTGATGCGGATGCATTTTATTTTCAGGATCCAGCCGGCAACGTCGTGGAATTCATCGCACGGCGCAGCGTGGACCGGATGGGGAACTTTACTGTCGATTCACTGCTCAATATCAGTGAAGTGAGCATCACCACACCCTATGTTGAAGAAGTCGGAGAGCAGATTGAGGACATGGACATCCCGGTACGCGGCAATAAAGGCATCGATGCGAAGTCGTTGAATTTCCTCGGCAGCGGACATGCTTACATCATCTTAGTGGCACCTAAGCGCACCTGGTATTTTTCAAAACAAAAAAGCGAGATCCATCCCTTATCAATCGAGTTGACTGATGGGCGCCAAATCACTATTACAGAAGAAGGGCGATTCCAACAGGAGAAACCAGCCAATCCGATTATGGAAAAGATGGAGGACATCGACTTTTCGGGAGTTGCCTATCTGCAAAAAGAGGAAACTTGGACAGCGGCAAGAGGGTTTGCCAACAGCGCCGATGAACGGCCGAATGCGATCGATACCAGATTCGGAATTGCCTCCGGCAGCAAGCTGTTCACAGCGGTTGCTGTTTGCCAATTGGTTGAAGAAGGGAAATTGTCCTTCGACGATATGTTGTCGGAGCTGCTGCCGCAAACTTTTCCGAATTTCAACGTCACTGTCCATCAATTATTGACCCATACATCAGGCATTCCGGATTATTTTGATGAGCAGGCAATGGACAGCTTTGAAGATTTATGGAAACAGCATCCGATGTATTTGATGCAGACGGCTTCAGATTTTATTCCTTTGTTTAAAGACCTGCCGATGATGTTCGAGCCTGGCGAAAGATTCCACTACAATAATGCCGGCTTTGTCGCACTTGGGCTGATCATTGAGCAAGTAACCGGAAAGGAGTTTGCGGATGTGGTGGGGGAACGGATTTTCGCTCCTGCCAATATGCTGTATTCGGGTTATTTCCGCTTGGATCGTTTGCCTGGCCAAACAGCATTTGGGTATATTGAAGAAGAGCAGACGTGGCGGACAAATCAATACGCCATTCCGATCCGTGGAGGTGCTGACGGAGGTGCATATGTCACGGCGAGTGATATGGCGAATTTCTGGCATAGTCTGATGGATGGCACTTTGTTGGCGAAAGAAATGGTGGACAATATGCTGCAAATCCACGCGTCTGGAGAAGGCGGTGCATATGGTTATGGCGTATGGATACAAAAGAAAAAAGATCATATTTTGAAGTATCATGTGATGGGATACGATCCTGGCGTCAGTTTCCATTCAGCTTATTATCCAGCGGATGGCAGTGTACTGACGGTCTTATCAAATAAAGGCGCAGGCGCGTACGATATAACTGGAATCATAGAAGAATTGAGAATCGAGAAGGAGTGAAAGTATGACCGGAAAGAAATTGGCGCTGGGGATCGTCTTCGGCACGCTTGGTCTATGTATATTTATTTTTGCAGTCTTCCAACTGTATTTTTGGTTGAACTAAGGAGGAGGGAAAGGCGGCAGTTGCTGATAGAGGCAGCTGCTGTCTTTTTTTGATGGGGGAAAACTGTTATGGGCAGTTTAAGAAAGGGCGCAGCGTCTTAATGGATGCTTAGAAAAGATCAGTAAAAGCATGGAAAAACCGCAGCCAGGAAGATTCTCTGGCTGCGGTTCTATAAATATGCATAAAAAATGAGCTCTTCCGAAGAAGAGCTCATTGATAAGTTAGCTTTAGATTAAGCTTTTTGAACGTTAGTAGCTTGAAGACCGCGTTGGCCTTGTTCGATATCAAACGTTACTTCTTGACCTTCGTCAAGTGATTTAAAGCCTTCGCTTTGGATTGCAGAGAAATGTACGAATACATCGTCGCCGCCTTCGCGTTCGATGAAGCCAAATCCTTTTTCTGAGTTAAACCATTTTACTTTACCTTGTTCCATGTGTGTTTCCTCCTCGTATGCGTAAGCATACATTGTATTACTATCCTTGCTCAAATCTTGCAGATGGACATCTGACACTTTGTAAAAAGTTATCCGAACAAAAATAATTCTTCCTTAGAATAACATGGCAATAAAGATATTGCAAGTGATTATCTGATTTTCTTTTCCTGTTGTTCAATCCTATAGTGGATTATAATAAAAAAACTGAAAGATACAAAGGTGGGAGGGAACAGGTTTTGCAAAAGATTATGGTGCTAGGTGTGTCCTCAGGTGTTGGTAAATCAAGCTTTGCAAAGAAACTGTCAGAAAAGACGGCTATACCGGTCCATCATTTGGATGCTTATTTCTGGAAGGCGGGATGGGTTGAGAGCACTCATGAAGAATTTAGTGGGAAACAGCAGCGTTTGGTTGAAAAGGACCGCTGGATCATCGAAGGCAACTATACAGCTACCTATGAAATCCGAAGGCAACAGGCGGATACCATCATCTATCTGGAGCGCCCTTTGATCATCTGCCTATACCGGGTCGTTAAACGCCGTATCGTAAACCACGGGAAAACCCGTCCGGATATGGCGGTCGGCTGTCCGGAAAAACTGGATAAAGGATTTTTGACGTTCATCGTTTCAACATACCGTGCCCGGAAAGTGAGGATGAGAAGACGGATGGAGCAGTTTATAGAAGAAAGTCCTCATCACAAAGTGGTTTTCTTGCGCACACAAAAGGATATTGACGATTTTTTGAGTAACAGTTTTTAGGGTGTAGAAAATATCGTTTCAATTAATGAGGTGATTGGAAAAACTTGCAGACGTTCATAGGCGGAAGTGGTATTCTAAAGCTACATAAATAGACGGAGGAGAATGGCTGATGAAGTTGCTGCACGAAGGCACAATAACTAACCAAGTGCTTCATAAAAAACTGCCTTTTTCTATGAAGCGGCTGTATTTGGAAGATTTGCCGGTAATCGAACAAGTTCAAGCAAGCGTGATGGAATCACTTCCTGAGAAGGCTGCGCTTCAAGCATTAACCACAGAGGAATTCCTGTTTATCCTGAATCAACGCGGCTTGCTGGTAGGGGCTTTTGTTGAAGATGAGTTGATTGGTTTTAGGGCTTTGCTGATCCCTGAAATCGACGAAGAGCATTTAGGCTGGGATATCGGTCTCCCACCGGAAGAACTGCAAAAAGTGATTTACCAGGAGATTTCAGTAGTTCTTCCTGAATATCGCGGAAATCGCCTGCAGCAGAAATTGGCGGAAGTCATTATGAAAGAACTTCCCAATCTGGAAGAGGAATTCCGTTACGTATGCTGTACTGTTGCACCGATGAATATCCCGAGTCTGAAAGATAAGTTTACGCAAGCTATGCACATTGCGGCCCTAAAAGAGAAGTATGAAGGATTAAAGCGGTATATTCTGGTGAAGGATCTGGGGAATCAGGATATCCATTATACTGGCCATGTTACGGTAAAACTGGATGATCTCGAGAAGCAGCTGCAGCTGCTCAACGAAGGATATGTAGGCATTGGTTTTCAGCTCGTAAATGGTTTTCATGAACTTCAATTTGCAAAACCCGTTCTGTAAAAGAACGGGTTTTTTATATTGGATTTCAAAGAATTCCGAAACTTCTGCCCGTCCAATTCGTATTATTAACTAAGATGGAAATATACTTACTGGAATGGGAGGTTTTGGAATGGTGATCCTTGGTTTGCCGATGGAGCAGCTTTATATGTATATCCTGCTCGCGGCAGGAGCGTTGACCGTCTTTTATGTCTTTTTCGGGGACATTGCGGACATGGGAGAGGCTCTGCCGATATTCAACCCGACGGTGATATTGGCTTTTATCACATTTGGCGCTGCCATCGGATTGTTATTGGAGACAGCAACAGATTTTAACGGATGGTCAGTGTTGGGGATTGCGGCACTGGGCTCAGCTGTATTGGATTTATTGCTGTATGTTTTTATTTTATTGCCACTGTCTTCTGCAGAATCATCAATTGCCTATTCGGAAGAGTCACTTCCTGGGCAAGTGGCCAAAGTCATCCTTCCAATTCCGGTCGACGGATACGGAGAAGTGGTCCTGGAAACATACGCGGGAATGATTTCAAAGCGTGCAGCAGGCTATGACAATGAAGCCATCGATCAAGACGAAAAAGTGTTGATTATCGAAGTAAATGACGGCACTTTATACGTGCAGGCTTATAAACCATTGGAATTTACAGAGAAAATCAAATTGACAAGGGGGATTTAATGTGGAAATGATGTGGATTGCATTGGGGATTGTTGCCTTTGTTTTATTGGCGATTATCGGCGTTTATATTACCAAATATAAGACTGTGGGACCGGATGAGGCACTGATTGTCACAGGGAGTTATTTGGGATCGAAGAATGTACATACGGACGATTCTGGAAATCGCATCAAGATTATACGCGGCGGCGGTACCTTCCTGCTGCCGATATTCCAACAGGCGGCTCCTTTGAGCTTGCTGTCCAGCAAATTGGAAGTGACGACGCCGGAAGTTTATACAGAACAAGGTGTGCCGGTCATGGCGGATGGGACAGCCATCATCAAAATTGGCGGCTCCATCTCAGAAATCGCAACAGCTGCTGAGCAATTTCTTGGAAAATCAAAGGAAGATCGGGAAAATGAAGCAAAAGAAGTGCTGGAAGGCCATTTGCGATCAATACTCGGTTCGATGACTGTGGAAGAAATCTACAAGAACCGCGATAAGTTTTCACAGGAAGTGCAGCGTGTCGCTTCACATGATCTGGCGAAGATGGGATTGATCATCGTATCGTTCACAATCAAGGATGTCCGTGATAAAAACGGTTATTTAGATTCATTGGGGAAAGCGCGTATTGCCCAAGTGAAACGCGATGCCGATATCTCCACTGCGGAGTCCGAAATGCAGACGCGCATCAAACGTGCGGAAGCCGGAAAAGACGCGCAGCGTGCAGAGATTGAGCGCGCCACGGAAATTGCGGAAGCGGAAAAAGAGAATCTGCTGAAAGTGGCTGAATACCGGCGCGAGCAGGATATTGCAAAAGCCCGTGCCGATCAGGCTTATGAGCTTGAAACGGCAAAAGCCAAACAAGAAGTCGTTGAGCAGGAGATGCAGATTCAAATCATCGAACGGCAGAAGCAGATTGAGCTGGAAGAGAAAGAGATTCAGCGCCGCGAACGCCAATACGATTCTGAAGTGAAGAAAAAGGCGGATGCGGATCGCTATTCAGTTGAACAAGCTGCAGAAGCGGAGAAATCAAAACAGATGGCGGAAGCAGATGCACAGAAATACCGGGTAGAAGCGATGGCGAAAGCCGACGCAGAGAAAATTCGATTGGATGGTCAGGCGCGTGCCGACTCCCAGCGTGCCCAAGGGGAATCTGAAGCGGATATCATCCGACTGCGCGGTTTAGCAGAAGCGGAAGCAAAACGCAAGATTGCCGAAGCATTTGAAATGTATGGCCAAGCAGCGATGCTCGATATGATCGTCAAGATGCTGCCGGAATATGCGAGGGAAATCGCCAGCCCGCTAGCCAATATCGATAAGATTACTGTCGTGGACACGGGCGGCGGTGAAGGTGGCGGTGCCAACAAGGTCACTTCCTACGCGACTAACTTGATGTCGACTTTGCAGGAGACACTGAAAGAATCTTCAGGGATTGATGTTCGGGAAATGCTGGAGAATCTTACAGGGAAATCAGAGTACGCACAAACCATCGAACAATTGCGATACGAACTGGCTGAGAAAGAACAGCCGGCAAAAGAACTGGAAGTCTAAAAAAGCTGAACTCCCCCCTTTGCTCAATGTTATTTTTGAGCAAAGGGGATTTTTTGGCTTTAAAATAGAAAACAACACCATTTCAGAAAAATTCGACTTAATTCGACTTAATATGTTTGCGCTGACAAATGAAAATGATAGAATAATGATACATGTTCCTGTGAAACTATAGGTATTTGACATAATTTCTTTCCTAAGGAGCCTTTTAATGGATATACAACTCACCCGCATCCCTTTTTTCCCCATCCTCATGCAATTTGGACCTGAAGAGTCGAAGGTCAGTTCAATCGAGTACAATTCAACACAGGTTATTCAAGATTGCGCTTTCTTTTGTGTACCGGGTGAAAATACTGATGGACATTTATATATCAGCGAAGCCATCGCAAATGGAGCAACAACAATTGTTGGATCCAATAAACAGTTACTGGCCGAATACGCGGAAAAATATCCACATCTTTCTTTTGCAGTGGTCTCAAATGTCCGGACGGCGCTTGCCTATATGTCGGATTTTTTTTACGGTTCGCCTCAACAAAACTTAATTAAAGTCGGCATTACGGGAACTAACGGGAAAACAACGACAGCTACGTATGTCTATAATCTGTTCAATCTTCTCGGCATTTCCTGTGGATTTATCGGGACAACAGGTATTTTAGGGGCAAATGGCAAAATTCCTTTCTACAAAAGCACCCCGACGACCCCAATCTCTTCTGACATCCATAAGATTTTCGCAAAGTTTGTAACGGAAAAGGATCGTGCGGTGGCTATGGAGGTTTCTTCTATTGCATTAGATCAAAAACGCGTGGAAGGCATTCTTTTTGATGTAGCTATACACACCAATATTTCAGAAGAGCATTTGGAATACCATAAGATATTCGAGCATTACCTTCAGTCCAAGCTATTGCTTTTCAAACAGGCCAAAGCTGCAGTAGTAAATATTGATGATGCAGGAATGGCTAAAGAGATTTTAGAGGTCATTGGCTACCCTCATCTGACATACAGCAGACAGTTGAATTCCGGTGCTGATTTGATTTGGACAGCTTGTGAATCTTCTGACACGGGATTAAAGTTTGACTTGTACTATTTGGGAGAAAAACGGCCTGTCCATGTGCCGCTTTATGGTGAATATAATGCGGCCAATCTAACAGCAGCAATCGGTGCGCTTCTTTTATCCGGCATTGGCTTGGAAGCTATTTTGGCTGTTCTGCCGAAAATGTCTCAAGTCGAAGGGCGCTTTCAAGTGATCCAGGGTCCAGAAAACCGGCGGATCATTCTGGATTATGCCCATACACCCGTGGCATTGGCAGCAGTCCTGCAAGAAGTGAAGAAATTATCTCATAATCGGCTCATTGCGCTCATCGCGGGCATCGGCATACGTGATTTTTCGAAAATGCCAAAGATGGCCAAAGCTGCTGAAGGAAAGGCGGATGTTCTTGTCGTAACCGTCGACCACCCAGGGGACAATGAACCTAGCGTGGTGATTGATGCAGTACTAGAGGGTTTTACTTTACCTTACAAGCAGGAGGTAGTGACAGCCAATTCGCGCCGTGAAGCAGTTCTTGCCGCATTGCAGAAAAGCGGGCCGGATGATCTTGTCCTGCTGTCCAGTGGTTCGATCAACGGTGCCCAAATTGTCAAAGGTGAGTATATTCCACATTCTGATGAAGCAATCATAGAAGAGTTTTTCAGCAGCAAAACCAGCGATTTTTAACCGCAAAGGTCGCTTTTTAGCGGCCGAATATGGTTATAATAGAAGAGAAGAATACGTAGACATCAGAATTGGAGTGAATGGAATGCAGTATCGTACAGAAAAAGATACCATTGGTGAAATTCAAGTTGAAGCGGATAAAATGTGGGGCGCTCAAACGCAGCGCAGCGTTCAGAACTTTGAAATCGGTACAGAACGTATGCCGCATGAAGTTGTAATGGCGTTTGCCCAATTAAAAAAAGCGACAGCCAAAGCAAACCATAAACTCGGGAAATTGTCTGAAGCGAAGATGAAAGCCGTTGAACTTGCAGCAAACGAAGTAATTGAAGGCAAATGGAACGATCATTTTCCATTAGTGGTTTGGCAGACGGGAAGCGGTACCCAATCCAATATGAACATGAACGAAGTTCTGGCACGCCGCGGCAATGAAATCCTGGCAGAGCAGAATTCTGACGAAAAACTTCATCCAAACGATGATGTGAATATGTCTCAAAGCTCTAATGATACTTATCCGACAGCTATGCACGTTGCAGGCGTTTTGGCAGTAACTGAAAATCTTGTGCCAGCTGTTCAAAAACTGAAGGCGACATTGGATGAAAAAGCACAACAATTCGACGAGGTCATCAAAATTGGACGTACGCATTTACAGGATGCCACGCCTTTGACGCTTGGACAGGAAATCAGCGGCTGGAGACACATGCTGGAGAAGAGCGAGCGCATGATTCGTGAAAGTGTTGAGCATATGCGTGAATTGGCAATCGGCGGTACGGCAGTTGGAACAGGCATCAATGCCGATCCGACGTTCGGTCCTTCAGTTGCTGAATTTATCGGTGAAGCAGTTGGAACCTCGTTCACTTCTGCAGAAAACAAATTCCATGCGTTGACAAGCCATGATGAAATGGTTTACACACATGGTGCGATTAAAGCATTGGCAGCAGACGCCATGAAAATCGCCAATGATGTCCGCTGGTTGGCAAGCGGTCCCCGCAGTGGAATCGGCGAGATCACAATTCCCGCAAACGAGCCTGGAAGCTCGATCATGCCAGGGAAAGTAAACCCGACGCAAAGTGAAGCATTGACGATGGTAGCGGCTCAAGTAATGGGCAACGATGCGACAATCGGATTCTCGGCAAGCCAAGGGAACTTTGAATTGAACGTCTTCAAGCCGGTTATCGCTTACAACTTCCTGCAGTCTGTCCGTCTATTGACAGATAGCCTGATCAGCTTTAATGATCATTGTGCAGTTGGCATTGAAGCGAACTTGGACGTTATTCAAAACCATGTCAGCAATTCATTGATGCTGGTTACAGCGTTAAATCCGCATATCGGTTACGAAAAAGCAGCGGCAATTGCTAAACAAGCGCATAAAGATGGCGTGACATTAAAAGAATCTGCCGTAAACAGCGGCCATTTGACGGCTGACCAGTTTGACGAATGGGTTAAACCGGAGAACATGGTCGGAAAATAACAAGATGAACAGCGGCCGAGATTTGGTTGGCTGCACAGAGGAAACTCTCCCTATCTAAAAAAACTCTCTTCCTTTCTATTAGGAAGAGAGTTTTTGCGTTCAGTTGTTGTTTTTATATTGCATATAAACCACTTGAGTGACCAGATAATCTTCCATGCCATGTTTGCCGTCTGCGCCGCCGAGTCCTGACTTGCGCATTCCGGCGTGATAGCCTTGGATTGCCTCAAAGTTCTCGCGGTTCACATAGGTTTCGCCAAACTTCATTTCATTGACGACCTGCATGGCTTCATTCAAGTCGTTTGTATAAACAGATGAGGAAAGGCCGAATTCTGTGTCGTTCGCTTTTTCGATGGCTTCTTCCAATGTGCTGTAAGTGGTGACCGGCAGCACAGGACCGAAAATTTCATCCCGGATGATCGCTGAATCGTGCACTACGTTTGTCAGAATGGTAGGTTTGTAGAAAAATCCGGATTGGCTGCTGTCGCGTTCACCGCCGATTGCGACAGTGGCGCCTTCGGTTACGGCTTGTGTGACCATGTCATGCACGGTGTCGAGCCGGTCCTGGCTGACAAGTGGACCCATATCCGCATCTTTGTTCTGGCGCGGGTCTCCCAGGATCTGCGATTCAAAAACAGCAGTGAGCTTTTTCGTGAACTCTTCCGCTACGCTGTCATGGACGTAGACCCGTTCAGCGTTTGTGCAGGCTTGTCCATTGTTTGCGAGCCGGGAAGTGGCGATGGCTTCAGCCGCCAGGTCAAGATCAGCATTTTGAGTGACGATGGCCGGGGCCTTGCCGCCCAATTCCAAATTGACTTTGGTGATATTTTTCGCGGCGGCTTCCATCACTTTCGTGCCTGCTGGAACGCTGCCGGTCATGGTGACCAGCTGCACTTTTTCATGAGAAGCGAGTGCATTGCCGATCTCTGAGCCAGTTCCAGTGATTACATTATAGACGCCTGCTGGGATTTCCTTCATTCCGTCGATGATTTTTGTGAACTCCATAGCGGTATTGGGTGTTTGCTGACTTGGCTTCAAGACAATCGTGCAGCCGGTGACAAGGGCAGTCGCCACTTTTCTGGCAAGAATGAAGACCGGGAAGTTCCAGGGAACAATGCCGGCTACGACGCCAATCGGTTTTTTGTAGATGAAGATATTTTCGTTTGGCCGATCGCTTGGCAGGATTTCACCTTCGATCCGCCGCGCCCATTCGGACATGTAATGGAAATAATCAATAGCAAGATCAACTTCGCCGCTTGCCAATTCATAGCTTTTTCCTTGTTCTTCCTGAAGCAGGTCGATAAATAAATCGCGTTTTTCAGCAATTTTGTCTCCAAGCTTCCGAACGATTTTGCCGCGTTCAATATTCGGTGTGAGTTCCCAGGCTTTTTGCGCTTTAAATGCGGACTCTACTGCACGGTCCACATCTTCTTTGGTTCCTTTGGGAATCTGCGATATGATTTCTTCTGTAGAAGGGTTGATGACATCAATCCATTCTGTTCCTGCGGAGTCGATATACTGGCCGTTCACGTATAATTGGTGCTGTTGCATTCATCTTCCTCCTTTGTGTTTAATTAAAGTTTTCCCTGTGCTTCACCGTGTTAAACAAGAGAACGGAGTATTAGATTTCTCCATTCTGCTGCAGAGGGTGATCAGCAGTTTCGGAACATCAAAATCGTCGACTGTAAAAGGGTTTTGAGCAGGCTGTGGCGAACTAGTTACAGCAACAGCGATTTAGAAAAGAAGAGGTGCATTATGCAAAAATCATTTGTTATGTCATGGAGCGGCGGAAAAGATTCGGCGCTTGCCTATTACCGGGCAGTACTGGAAGGGCATGTGCCGCTCGCGTTATTTACGATGTTTGAAGAAGATGGCACCAAATCACGCTCGCACGGCCTGCCGATTGAGGTTATGGAAGCACAGGCTGAGCGGATGGGTTTGCCTTTAGTTATTGGGAAAGCCAGCTGGTCGGGATATGAAAAGGAATTTATCGGGCAGTTGAAGAGCTTTAAGGCACAAGGGATTGACATGGGTGTATATGGTGATATTGATTTGCAGGACCATTTAGAGTGGGTGGAAAAAGTCAGTGCAGAAGCTGATATGGGTGTCAGTCATCCGCTGTGGCAGGAGCCGCGGAAAAAATTACTGGAGGAATTGATTGATGAAGGATTTCGGGCTGTCATCACCGTTGTCGATACGAAGCGGTTGGACGAAAGCTTTTTAGGGCGCGAGTTTACACGCGAATTAATCGCTGAACTGGAAGCTGCGGGTGTGGATGCCTGCGGAGAAGAAGGGGAATTTCATACAATGATTGTGGATGGCCCTATTTTTGTAGAGCCGGTCCCAGTCCAGTTTGGTGAAAAGGTGAGAGTCGGAAATTATGGGATATTGGAAGTGAAACTTCATTCAGAGGAGTGATTGTGGATGATCCAAATTACGGGGATGGAAGAAAAACATATTCGGCAGATGTCGGCACTGCTTGCGAAGCGGCATGAACGCGAGCGAAAAATCTTCAATTTTTTGCCCGCGAGGTTTGAAGAAATTGATGATACCGAAGCGGTCCTTCGGAAAATATTGGAACGCCCTTTCATCAACGGCATTGTTGCAGTCAGAGGCATTGATGTCATCGGTTATTTACTTTACGAGTTTAAGGAAGATGCCAAGCATGGCCGCTATATCTGGATGGATTATGAATCCATTGCAATCAGTGAACATGAAAATCCTCGATTATTGAGGCTATTATATGCAGATGCGGGCGCTGAGTGGGTCAAGCATGGTTATTTTCATCACATGCTGCTGGCTCCGCTTGGCAATGAAGCGGTTATTGATCAATGGTTGGACCAGTCTTTCAGCTTTGATCAAAAGTATGGCATTCTGTCGCTTGATGATTTTGAAGCGACAAATGGAACGCTTCCAAAGCTGGAATTTCGAAAAGGAAGCAGGGAAGATGCGCCGTTGCTGAAGAAAATGGGGATGTGGAACAGCATTCACCAGGCGGCAGCTCCATCGTGGCAACCAATTACGAGGGAAACATTGGAAGATGTTAAAGAAAGCTACGAAGCTTTAACCGAAAATCAAGATGCTTATTTGTGGATGGCGGAACAGGGTGATCAAATCGCTGGATTCCATGTTTATTTCCGTAAAGAAGATCCGATGAGCCTGGTGATGCCGGAGAGTTGTGCAGAGCTCCCGGCCGCATCGACAAACCCGGATCTCCGCGGGACAGGAGTGGGGCGCGCGCTGGCCAACTACTGCTTTAATGAAATGAAGAAACAGGGATATGAGTATATTTATGCAGATTGGCATACGCCCAACCAATTGGCCTCGTATTTCTGGCCAAGAATGGGCTTTCAGCCGGTTATGGTCCGTATGACGAGGCAAATCGATCCACGGATTGCATGGGCACACGGTGATTAAAGAGGAAATGTCAGTTCAAGAAAATTTATTTTATTGGCTGCAAATCAAAAAAATGTTCGATTAAGTGAGTAGTTACTTAATCGGACATTTTTTTAAATTGTATATAGACATCCTCATATTCTTTCTACCTAAAATTAACTGTTGACAATAGTTCGAAAGTTTAGAATAATTAAAACTTGGAAGTGCTAAAAAATACTAAAAATGGTAAGGGGGAGGTTGAAAGATAATTTTAACAAGGTTGTGTATATGTAAAATGAAGCCGCTTTCACATTTAAAAGGGGGGTTGAAATGATCTGGGTAATCGTTTTTGGTTTGATTACGGTGGGTTCTGTTATAGCGGGATTGAAAAAACGGAAACCACTTTTCTTCTTGGTGCCGTTTGGATCGCTTTTCGCCTTCATGCTGGTGAAGGTTATAATGGTTCCTTTACCGTTCATGGAAACAGTCCGTTTTATTTTTTACTTAAAAGGCTGAACGACAAAGTAGTTGGCTCATCATTAAACGAATGGGGTGAAACTCTTGAAGAAAATTGATAAAAAAGATGCAGATGCTTATTTCCGTATTCGTACAACCCTGGTAACCATTTACTTGCTTATCGGGTTCATCGCATCCTTCGGGGTAGTGTTTTTTGCAGAAGAACTTTCTGGTTTCAGCATAAATGGATTTCCTTTCCATTATTTCATGGGTGCGCAAGGGGCTGTATTGATCTTTATCCTCCTGTTATTCATCAATGCCATAGTCAATGACCGCATCGATAAGAAATTCGGTCTGGATCAAGGCAAGAAGAAATAATCGCCAGCTGCATATGTACTGCAGAAAAAGAAGGGGAAAAAGCAACCAGATAAAATTTCTTGTGACTTGAAAAGGGGGAAGGGCAGTGGATACACAATTTCTCGTATCGGTAGGACTTATATTGGTGACCTTCGGGTTATATATAGGAATCGCTTTTTATAATTTGGCTAGAAAGACATCGGACTTTTATGTAGCAGGACGCAATGTACCAGCGATCTTCAACGGAATGGCAATCGGCGCCGACTGGATGAGTGCCGCTTCCTTTATTGGGATGGCCGGGACAGTCATGCTCCTTGGCTATGATGGGCTTGCTTATATTATGGGATGGACAGGTGGCTATTTGCTGTTGACATTCCTGCTTGCACCACAGTTGAGAAAGTCAGGCCGCTACACAGTACCTGAATTTATCGGGGATCGCTACAGAAGCAGCACGGCTCGCTTGATTGCCGCTGTTGCTACAATTCTCATCAGTTTCACTTATTCCATTGGCCAACTTTCAGGGTCGGGCGTTGTAATCGGGCGCTTGCTGGAAGTGGATACCGCAATTGGGACGATGATTGGTGTGGCATTGATTGCATTTTACTCGGCATTGGGTGGGATGAAAGGGATCACGTGGACACAGGTTGCGCAATACCTTGTATTGATTATTGCCTACCTGGTACCTGTTATCTTCATGTCGCTGCAGCTTACGAGTAATCCAATACCGTGGCTGTCTTATGGCCAGATTATCAGTGAACTTCAAGTGCTGGATGTTCAATTGGGTATTTCAGAATACGTCGTGCCTTTCACAGAAGCGACACGTTGGCAGTTCTTGGCTCTAATGTTTACTTTGATGGCCGGAACAGCAGGACTTCCGCACGTCATTGTCCGTTTTTATACAGTTCCGACCATGAAAGCAGCACGTTGGAGCGGAGCATGGGCATTATTGTTCATCGGTTTGCTTTATCTTTCAGCTCCAGCTTATGCCGCATTTTCCCGCTTTATTCTGATGACACAGGTCGCAGGCTCGCCGATTGCAAATCTTCCGGCATGGACCACATCTTGGGTCAATACGGGACAGCTTTCTATAGCGGATGCAAATGGAGATGGAATACTGCAATGGACTGAGTTAGTTATCAGCCGTGATATTGTTGTTATGGCCACCCCTGAAATTGCAAATCTTGGTGTCTTTGTCGTCGGATTGATGGCAGCAGGCGCAATGGCCGCTGCCCTTTCAACGGCAGGCGGATTGATGATTGCGATTTCCGCATCTATTTCTCAGGATATCTACTACCGTTCGATCAATCCGAAGGCGACTGATAGACAACGTCTGCTAGTTGGACGCTGGTCAATCATCATTGCCACTGTCGCTGCCGGAATTGTTGCATTGGATCCTCCAGGTGCCATTACACAAATTGTCGCATGGGCATTTGCCTTGGCTTCTGGTACATTCTTCCCTGCATTGATTTTAGGGGTTTGGTGGAAACGCGCGAACGGTCCGGGCGTAATTGCCGGAATGTTGGTCGGATTGACCGTCACACTCATTTATATTTTCTCTGCACAATATGGTGGGTTCACATTGTTTGGCATCATCGATACAGGTGCAGGGGTGTTTGGCGCTGCATCGGCCATCATCACAATCATAGTCGTCTCTTTGGCTACTAAAGCACCTTCGAAAGAAACACAGGAAGAAGTTATGGATCTTCGCTACCCAGAGGAAATGGTCTATAGAGATGGAGAAGTTTGGTTGAAAGAAAGTCCATCAGAAACTGAAGTGAACAAATAATCGAATAGGGTTATCCGCCAATTCGGTGAAACTAACAGGAAGAAAGAATCGTTGATTCTTTCTTCCTGTTTTGATTGCGTTGAAATTCCTTTTTAGGCAAACAGCTCTTTTCCATTAAGAGACTATTTAGAAAAGACACTTTACTAATCCTTTAAATTCCAGTAAGGTAGAAGCAACAGGAAAACAATAGCGTTTCCTTCTTAATGATTCCAACCAGAAATTTCTTTCTTTATCCTAGAATACAATTGAATCATTTGGTCAGATGCTGCAGAGATTAGAGCTGCCAGCAAAGCCGAAAAGCTACTCTCCAAGAGGAGGGCTTTTCGGCTTTTTTGTTTGTGTAATTTGATCGAAATCTTGAAGACAGAAAGGATGATAGGGCTGTGTCGAAAAATTCATCTGCTTACCCAAAAGAAGTCCACTTCTATTTTTCAAGATCCAAAGGGTCTCATGAAGAAGCTGGAGAATGTTTTGTCACGCTGTTTGCGCGTTTGAGTGTAGAGATTGTTTCTGCTGGAGAAACGGAGGACAAAGGTGAACACAAAACGATCTGGGTGGATATAGAAGAAGTGAAGATCGATCACGCTGACTCCAAGATAAAAAAAATGGCGGATTCGATTAACCAGTATGAAATTTCCGAAGAATTGTTTTGGGAACTTTATAAAATTTCCCAAAGCTGCCCTGAAGAGCTTTACTACCTGACCCCTTTGTCCTACCTGCATGATTACAGCAACCATTGATAACCTTGCCTCAAACACCATGCAAAAAGCAGCGCAGTCCCAATGGACCGCGCTGCTTTCAATTTTCCGGAACTACTTTAAAATCGATTTGTGCATGGATTTCGTAAGGGGCAACAGAGCCGGCGATGAAGTCTGCGTACCCATCTATTTTATAGTAGCCGACCGGGAAATCCTGCTCCATGATGCGCTGGACAAATTCGATATAGGCATCATCTTCCTCTGCGCTGTATCCGCCGCTGCCGGAATAACTTTCCTGTAAGGGTTCTCCCTGGATTAAGCGGGTAGTCAGGAGCGGTTCGTTCATGGCGTATTCAACCGTATAATCCCTTGTTTCTTCATGAATTGGAAAATAGAACGGTGAAGCGGCATGGGAGATTTCGATGCTTTCCTGTTCGCCGATGTATTCCAGTTCAGCACGAATTTTTATTTTTTCGCCTTCTGTGTACTGCTCTTTTTCTGTGGCCAAACGATAGATGAAATCGCCTTTTGCCGACTCGGCCTGTGGAGCAGCCACGGTGAAATCAGTTACGTCATCTGCTGGTTGTTCGCTTGTTTCATCCATTCCACAAGCTATCAGCAATAAAGCAGGAACGAGTGTACAGCTGGCTGCAAATGTTTTCATTACTCTGCTGCCTCCTTTGTAAATAAGACGAAGCAACAAGAAGATCCGTTACAAAGACTAGGCGAAATGCTGGCCTTTACTCCATCTTATCTTCCGGACGCCATCCCTGCTGCAGCTCACGAATTGACAATCCAAAAGTCATTTCCAAATGAGGGTAATCCTTAAAGCGCTGCCAGTCGCCACCCCAGTCAAAGCCCAGGTTTTTGGCGATGGCTGCAACTTCGAACCAATCACTTTCCCCGTTTCCATTGCCATCCCGCGCAATGTCCCAGACCACCGAACCGTCATCAAGGCGCAGTGCATAATCGATGGCCAACCCATAATTATGGTAGGATTCGCCGCCTTCTGCATAGGTGACGATAGATCCTGACGCGCTGCGGCCCTGGCTGTGAAGGCCGTCCTGTTCTTCCGGGGACCGGTAACCGTCTGTAATCAGAATATCAATGCCAATTTCAGCAGCACGAGAAACCAATAAGTCGCGTTTTTCTTCTACGATGGGATGCAGTCCAGAAGGCAAAGGACGCTGTTCCAGTTCTTCGCGAAACGCCAACTCTTTTTCCAGCCATATGAATAAAAAACCGCCGAGAACCAATAGGAAAAGGATAGAAAAAGCGGTCTTCGTATTTTTCAAATCGATTCACCTCTGTAGCTTCTATTGTAGCAAAAATCATTAAAAGAGTATCGCAGCAGAGAATTTGGTACGATAGATGAAATGAACAGAGAGGGGATACAATCAATGGTTATCGAATTAATGAAAGCACATGCTTCTGTCCGGGATTATAAAGAAAAGCAATTGTCACGGGGGGAAGTCAGTGAACTGATCGAAGCAGCACAGCATGCGGCCACTTCCCATTTTGTCCAGGCTTATTCAATCGTTTGGGTAACAGATCTTGAAAAACGCCGGAAATTAGGCGAGCTGTCCAAGAACGCCAAGCAAATGGAAGGTGCGGGTGCGGTCCTCCTGATGTGCGCCGATTTTAATCGCTTAAAGCATGCAGGAAAACTGCAGGGGCGGGAAATTGTCTTTGACCGTGCGGAAAATTTGATTGTTGCGGTAACCGATGTAGGCTTGCTGGCGCAGAACCTTGTACTTGCTGCTGAGTCGAAAGGCTATGGCATCTGCTATATCGGCGGTGTCCGAAACAATATGGAAGCCATCAGTGAACTGGTCGGTTTGCCGGACGGCGTTTTCCCGGTTTACGGCTTGACGATTGGGGTTCCAAACGAAGCAAATGGCGTCAAACCGCGTTTGCCGGTTGAAGCGATCCTGCATGAAAATGAATACGATGAAGCTAAATACGAAACCTTGTTGCCGGAATACGACAGCACGATCCAAGCCTATTACGCCAGCCGAGGTTCCAATCAGAAAACAGCGACTTGGACACAGCAGATGGCAGATTTCCTTGGCAAGCCGCGTCGTGAAGACCTAAAAGAAGTATTAGCTAAAAAGGGCTATCACTTCAAGTAACGGGTCAATAAGTTCATTTCTATAGATGGAGCAAAAGGGGGAAAAGAAATGAAATTGGCGATATTCGGAGCGACTGGCCGTGTGGGGGGAGAAATTCTTAAGCGGGCATTGGCAGAAGGCCATCAAGTAAAAGCTTTGGTCCGTTCAGAAAAACTGGAAGCACATCCGAACCTGGAGATTATTGTGGGAGATGTGCGGAACGCAGAAGATATTGATAAGACAATTGCAGGGACCACAGCGGTTTTCAGTGCGATTGGCACAGACCGGACGACGACTTTGTCCGAGGCTGCACCTTTGATCGTCAAAGCGATGACAAGCCACAACATCAAAAGAATAATCACAATCGGAACAGCAGGAATTTTAGATAGCCGGCTGAGCCCAGGCTTGCTTCGTTATGAAGGCGGGGATTCAAAACGCAAGGCGACTTTTGCCGCAGAAGAGCATGAAGCAGTGTATCGTTTGTTTGAAAAAACGGATCTTCATTGGACAATTGTTTGCCCTACATATTTGCCGGACGGTGAATCACGCGGCAATTACCGTACAGAAAAAGACCTGCTGCCTTTAGAGGGCAAAGAAATAACAGTCGGCGATACGGCGGATTTTGCCTATCTTCAACTGGAATCACAGGAATTTATCCAGAGCCGTGTAGGCCTGGCTTACTAATAGGCTCAGATAGAAGGTAAACTTATGAAGAAATGGCTGTTCCGTATTTTAATGACTATTTTTGCGTTAGTGGTAATCGCGATTGCCGGTTTTGTTGTTTACGCCCAATTCGATTATGGCCCGAGTTCTGTATTGGCCGATCATGTAGATTTACCTGCGATTGAAAGCGATGGAGAAGGGCTGATCTTCCAGCCGGAATCACCGAATGGCCAAGGGGTAATCCTGTATCAGGGAGCCAAAGTTGAAAAAGAAGCCTACGCTTATCTCGGCCAATCCCTGAGTGAGCAAGGGTTTGTGGTATCGATTCCCCAATTGCCGCTGAACTTTGGGATTCTTGGTTCTAAAACTGCGGAGGCCGTGATGGAAGAGCATGCTGATGTAGAGGAGTGGTTTCTTGGCGGCCATTCTCTGGGCGGGGTAGCCGCTTCTTTCTATGCAGAAGACGCTTCATCAAAGCTTGCGGGACTTTATTTTCTTGGGGCTTATCCAGCGAATGATTTTTCGGACAGCGAGTTGCCGATGCTGTCGATATATGGAGAATTGGACGGTTTGTCTACAATCGAAGATATAGAAGAAAGCCGTGGATTATTCCCGGAGGATAGTATTTTCGTGGAAATCAAAGGTGGCAATCATGCACAGTTCGGTTTATATGGAAACCAAAAAGGCGATAATGCTGCTGAAATAACCCCGATTGAGCAACAGGATCAGGTAGTGAAGGCGTTAACGGAATGGATAAACGAAAACTGACCCGGAAATCCCGGGCCAGTTTTCGTTTTTTTTTATGGAATTGGAAAGTAAGTGTTCAACTTGTAACGTCTCTTTTTCCGAATGTCCAATAGCTGATGGCCATGAATAAGAGGAAGTAAACAATCAGGACTACGATGGACATTGACATGGTGATGCCTGGCACCAGGATATTTCCAGTGTAGAATTGCGTCAAATCCGTATGGGTGAATAGATAGTATTTGATGATTTCGTAGTTTTGCAACAAGAACACAGCTTGAATGCCTGTGAACATCAGGAAAATCGATAAGCCGATAGCCAAAGAACTAGAGCGGAATACGGTGCCCAGCATGAATGCGAACGTACTGATCATCCAGACACTTGAGAATTTAAGTGCTGCCAGCTTAAGGGCTTCCAGCCAAAATGCAGCTTCCACTACTTCAGTTCCATTCCACACAAGCGGTGTTCCTTCGCCGATACCAAAAAAGAGCAGTCCGGCAAGTGCTGTTGAAGCCAATAGAGTTAAAGTCAATAAGACAGCGAACAGCAGGACCGTGATGTATTTGGAAGTGAGGATTTTCCAGCGCTTCACGGGACGCGTCAGCAGCATTTTGATGGTGCCTTGGGAAAACTCGGAAGCCACAATGCCCGCTGCTGCAATAACTGCGAGCAGAGTAACAATCGACATCATCATATGGGTGTCTATCACCTGCTGCTGCATGCTGGCATATTCCAGTGAAGGAATGTCATTTTCCAAGCGATGTTCAGCGATGGCAATCTGTCCTTCATAGTAGTCGATTTGCGTTTCGCTGAGGTCAGGTTCTGCAAGCATAATTGTACTGTTGGCGATTTCTGCCTGGGCAATATCCTGCCAGTTCTCATCAACGTTTTCATTAGCTATGGAATTCATCCACTTGGTGATGCCGATGCCAGAAAATACGACAAGCACCAGCAAAATGACCATAATCCAGGTTATTTTTCGACTCCATAATTTCATCCATTCATTCTGTATGAGCTTGAGCAATTTCGCCGCCTCCTGTCATTTCAAGGAATTGGGATTCCAAGGTTTCGCGGTAAGGCTGAACCGTGAAAATTCGCGCGCCGGCTCCAACCAATAGGTTGATGGCTCCCGGAATATGTTCAGCTCCAGAATCGATCAAATAACCCTGGTCGTGCAATACGGCATGGAATCCAGCGCCAATCAGCATTTCCCCGACAAGGTCCAATGGTTCTGCTTGAATGTAGAAGCGGGACTTTTGAAGTTCATTGACATTTTTGATGTCGATCAATTCACCATTTTGGATAATGGCAATCCGGTCGCATAATAATTCAATTTCAGACAATAAATGGCTTGAGACAAAAATCGCCACGCCATTTTCCCGCGCGATTTTCTGCAGATAAATCCGGAACTCCCGGATACCGGCAGGGTCAAGGCCATTGGTGGGTTCATCAAGAATGAGGAATTTCGGATCATGCAAAAGTGCCTGGGCGAGCCCGAGACGCTGACGCATGCCGAGTGAATAAGAGCTGACTTTTTCGTTGATGCGATTTTGCATACCGACTTGTTTGACGACTTCATCAATTCGTTCTTTTGAAACGCCCCTATGCATTCGGGAAAAATGAAGCAGATTCTTGTACCCGGACATGTATTTATACATTTCCGGATTTTCCACAATCACCCCGACTTTTTGGATGCTGCCTTCAAAATCCGCCTGAACCGATTGGCCATCAATCCAAACCTCTCCTTCGGTTGGGCGCATCAAGCCGACCATCATCCGGATGGTCGTAGTTTTTCCGGCTCCATTGGGACCGAGAAATCCTGTGATTTCACCTTTGTGCAGCTCAAGGCTCAGGTTTTTGATGATTTTTTTATTGCCGATTGTTTTCGACAGATTTTTAATTTGGACGAGCGCCTGTTCAGCCATATGATGCCACCTGCTTTCTCTTGTTGTGTCATTAGTAATAACGAACCACAGAGCCTAAAGTTTCGCTTTTTTACAGTGATCTTCGTTTACAATGCATACTGCCTTGAGGAAAAGGGAATAACACAACTAACAGCAAAGTGATGGAGGGGTTGGCGATGAAAGAGATGGAAGACAAAGAGCAGATTCTGATAGCATACTATGCACAATACTACAAAGGTGCAGAGTTTGATGACATCAAACAATTGGACCGGCACTTGTCGAAAGAAATCGGAGACGAGCAGTATGCCGAAGCGATGAGGAAACTGGAAGATGAAGGACTGATTTTCGGTATGGAGCAGGTGGAAGCCCGCGAAAAAGCAGGAGAAGACAGTCCAATGGCAACCAATGAAGGAATGCTGTATGTCAACGATGTCCTGAACCTGCCATCGGAGAATGTGGAGGACCATCAACTGGATTATCTGGAAAACCACCTGAAGACCAGTAACCTGAAATTCACTCTGGAGCCGGTGGAAACCTATGTATACAAAACAATCGAAGAACAGGCACAGAAAAAGCCAAATAGAAATTCTCCTTAAGTGGACAAAAAGAAGCGACGGCCAGAATTCGGGCCGCCGCTTCTTTTAAGTTTATTAAAGCTTAAAAATAAAGAACGCCAGAAAAATGGCGATGATGACAAGTGTGTTGACCGTAAACGAAGTCCGTTTGCTGACAGGCTGATCGAGAGATGGAAAACGTTCGACAATCCGCATCGCTCCATAAATAAGGGCAACCAGAATCAGCAGGGTCACAATCAGGTTCATATCATAAATCCGGACATCAATAAAGCGGATCAGAACGACAGAAAATGCCAAGATCATGCCGTTCACCAAGTTTTTGCGTTTCATAGGTACTCCTTTAATTCATTCTCCAAAAATGGGTTAGCTGACAGCAAAGCAGTGAACTGCTTGTAGCGCTTAAATTGTCCGGCGGCCGGTTTTCGTCCCGTTTTATAAGCGCGGATCAAAATGTTTTTAGGGGTATGCTCCATATCGATGAATTCCATCAATTGCGTTTCGTAGCCGACCAGTGACAGCAGTTCAGCTCGAATGGAATCGGTGGCCAAAGCACTGAAGCGCTCTTTGATCAAGCCATGCTGCAGCATAATGCCGAGTTCCGGGGCGTCTATCTGGCTGTTCAGCTCATGCTGGCAGCAGGGCACGCTCAAAATCACTTTGGCATCCCATTTGACGGCGCGCGCTAAGGCCATATCAGTCGCCACATCGCAGGCATGCAAGGTGACGACCATGTCGACGGCTGATTCTTCATTGTAATCATTGATGTCGCCCACCAAGAATTCAAGCTGCTCGTAGCGGAGATCTTCTGCAATCTGCTGGCATTCCTCAATTACCTCTTTTTTTAGGTCGAGGCCGGTAACGCGGATATCCAAGCCTTTTTCGATGCGCAAGTAATGGTACAGCGCAAAGGTCAAATACGATTTTCCAGAGCCGAAATCGAGGATGCGGACAGTCCGGTCCTGCGGCAAATAGGCAAGCGCATCATCAATAAACTCGATAAAGCGATTGATCTGGCGGAATTTATCGTATTTCTGCTTTTTGACTTTTCCGTCCGGGCTCTGCACGCCGAGGCGAACGAGGAACGGATAGGGAATGCCGTCTTCCAGCAAATACTGTTTTTTACGATTATGCGACAGCTCGGCTTTTTTCTCGCCGGTGGGCTCTGCTTTCCAGCTGACTTTGAATTTTTTAGAAAGCTGGATTTGCACCTTCTCGTCTGTAAATTGGAACATGGCCTGACGAAAATCATCGAAAAGAAGAGCCAATTTGCTGGCTGCTTCATCGATCGGCAGATTTTCATGTTTCAGGACATGCTCATGCTGATATTCAAATTGAATCAAGTATTCATTTTTTATTTCAACCGGCTTTAGCTTGATCCGTTTGATATCACTGGATTTTAGCCGCGGCTGGCTGATGGTTGCTGACACCAGCTGCTGCTGCAAAAGGCGTTCTGTTAGGTGGTCCTGCATTGTTTGTAAGTCCATGGTCGGTCCCTTCCGTTGCGTGTAATAGCTTTAGTTTATCATGCGGTGCATAAAAAGGGCGAGCTGTCCGTTTGTTCCAGGACAATAGCGGGTTCCATTAATTTGGAATTTTGTGATAACATATAGAGGGTGAAAACGTTTTCAATTAGGGGGATGGAAAATGGTGATTTTGCAGAAGACAGTTGGCCAAGTGGTGAGAGAACAGGCCGCGCGCAATCCAGAGACCGAGGCTTATGTCTATCCGGAACATGGAATCCGAAAAACCTATAAAGAATTTGATGAAGAAACAGATCGCCTGGCAAAGGCGTTTATCGGCATCGGCATAGAAAAAGGGGAGCATGTGGCCATCTGGTCGGACAATAAGCGGGAATGGCTGTTGAGCCAATTCGCCACCGGCAAAATGGGCGGTGTGCTGGTGACGGTCAACACCAGCTACCAGTCGAGCGAACTGGAGTATTTATTGGAGCAGTCGGACGCGACGACTTTGATATTGGGGGAAGAATTTAAAGGAACCAGCTATATCGAAATTGTGAATACGGTATGTCCAGAGTTGGCAACAGCGGATAAAGGGGACATTGTCAGCAAAAAACTGCCTTATTTCAAACGGGTGATTGTTATGGGCAACAACAGTTATCCGGGAATCTACACTTGGAATGAATTCGAGGCTTTTGCCGAGGAGGCCACCGACTCCCAGTTGGAGGAACGCTTCCAATCGATGGATCCCGACGATGTCATCAATATCCAGTACACGTCCGGCACTACTGGATTTCCGAAAGGGGTCATGCTGACGCATCTAAATGTCGTCAATAACGGCAAACTGATCGGCGATACGATGAACCTGACGGAAAGGGACCGTTTATGCATTCCGGTACCGTTCTTCCATTGCTTTGGCTGCGTACTCGGAACGATGGCAGCAGTGACGCATTCCACGACCATGGTCATTGCGGAACAGTTCGAACCGAAACGGGTGCTGCAGATGGTGCAGGATGAGAAATGTACCGGACTTCATGGAGTGCCGACCATGTTCATTGCGGAATTGAACCACCCGGATTTCGCTCTTTTCGATACTTCTACGCTTCGGACAGGCATTATGGCAGGATCGCCTTGTCCGATTGAAGTGATGAAGAAAGTCATCAACGAGATGGGTGCTTCGGAAATCACCATTGCATATGGACAAACAGAATCGTCACCGGTCATCACGCAGACACGGGCAGATGATGAGATTGAAAAACGGGTGTCGACAGTCGGCAAGCCGCATACCGGCGTGGAAGTGAAGATCATCGATCCGGCGACAGGCGAAAGGGTCGACACAGGCGTTCCCGGAGAGCTTTGCACAAGAGGGTATCATGTCATGAAAGGCTATTATAAAAATGAGGAAGCAACAAAAAATGCCATTGATCCGGAAGGCTGGCTCCATACGGGTGATATTGCGGTGGAAGATGAAGATGGCTATATTGCCATCACCGGGCGCATCAAGGATATGGTGATCCGTGGAGGCGAGAACATCTATCCGCGTGAAATCGAGGAATTTCTCTATCAGCATCCTTCCGTCCAGGATGTCCAAGTGGTTGGTGTGCCTGATCCGAAATATGGAGAAGAGCTGATGGCCTGGGTGATCCTAAAAGAAGGTGAGCAGCTTGACGCTGAGGAATTGAGGGCTTATTGTACAGGGAAAATTTCCCGCCATAAAATTCCGCGCTATATCGAGTTCACCAAGGAATACCCGATGACAGCTTCAGGGAAAATACAGAAATTCAAGCTGCGGGAGTTATCTGTCGAGCACAGCCGGAAAACAGGAGTTTAAAGAGCTGAAATAGGATAAGAGGAAAGCGTCTTCCGGACGCTTTTTTCTATATTTATAGAAGAAACTCAATTCGGTCAAATGGTTAGTTTAGAGTTCTTCAACTAAGGGGAGACAAATAACAAGAGGATTATCTCGAATGAAAGGTATCCGAATCTTCCTGTTCTGCAGTATCCATATACAAAGGAGGGAGAAGGCGGATGCTTGGTTTAAGCTTTGTTTTTGCCATCGGATTTGTAATCATCCATCTTTTTTCAAAACGTTTAAAGCTGCTGAAAGTTTTGCCGCGCAGCCGATTTCTCTCCATTGCCGGGGGAATATCGGTCGCTTATGTATTTTTGCATTTATTGCCGGAATTGGGTGTGTTTCAGGATGAATTGCAGGGAGAACTTGAAAGGAGCAGCCTGCAGTTTTTGGAAAATCACATTTACCTGGTAGCCATGCTGGGTCTGGCCATCTTTTATGCTTTAGAACATTCGGTTAAGACTTCGAAAAGGAAAAACAAGCAGGCAGAACAATCCAAATCTGCATCTGGGGTTTTCTGGGTCCATATGATTTCCTTCGCTCTGTACAATGGTGTCATCAGTTATTTGCTGGTCAGGGAAGAGTACGAAGATGCTTGGGGCATGGCTTTGTTTTTTGTCGCCATGGGTGTCCACTTTATAACCAATGACAAAGCCTTGCGTGCCACTCATGCGGAAGATTATGATCGATATGGCAGGTGGCTGTTGGCTGCTGCCATCCTGATCGGGTGGGGAATCGGAGCTTTTGGTGAAGTCCACGAATGGATCATTTCGGTGCTGACTGCTTTCTTGGCTGGAGGTGTCATTTTAAACGTCTTAAAAGAAGAACTGCCTGAAGAAAGAGAAAGCAGTTTATTGGCCTTTTGTACTGGATTGACTTCTTATTCCATCTTATTACTACTTTTGTAAAGCGAAAAGTTATTTTAATGGCAATAAAATAAGTAATTTGGTATAATAGAATTATAAAAATAGGTAATAAAGCATGGTGCATACAACGGCTTACCTAAGAGGGTGTTTGCAGTGATCACAGAAGAAGAGTTGGCCATTTTCGAATGCGAACTGATGAAGTTAATGGAAGAGTACCGAAAATGTGTTGACCAATCCTTGAAACTGAAAATACAAGAAGATATGGCTTGCTTAAAAACAGCCATTTCTTCAACGGGTGCTTACGAAGAAAAACTTGAAAGTTAACGATTACAAACCTGCAGGCGACAAGTCTGCAGGTTTTTTAATGCGTGCAGAAAATGCAGAGGTTTGTGAACGTGATTGTAACAAAGCTTTGGATAATTGCACATGATACGGACACCTTGACGGGGGTTTCAGTATCCTATGCTTTATAATGGAAAGAGGTAAAGCGAAGGAGAGAATGGCATGAATGATTTAAAACAGCTGGCATTTCAACGGAAAAATAGCATGGCTTTTCTGGCAGTCGCGTCGCTTTTAAAAGGGATGGCCACAATCGGGCAAGCCTTATTTTTTGTTTTTATTGCGGACCGTGTTTTTCTTCAGGATGCTGCATTTGACAGTTTACTGCCATTATTTGGCGGTTTGCTCGCGGCGATTTTGTTGCGCGCAGTGGCTGGTTATGCAATTGGGCGGGCGGGTGTCAATCTGGCTGCTGACGTTAAGAGTGAGTTTCGAAATACTTTAATAAAGTCATATGCTGAAAATCCGCTGTTATCTGCGGCTCAAGGCCAATCCGGCCAAAAGGTCAGCTTGCTGATGGATGCAGTCGATGAAGTAGATGGTTTTTTCAGTAAATATATTCCCCAAATGATTCAAACCTATATCCTTCCAGTGTTGCTGTTGGGCGTGATTTTCAGCCAAAACTGGACATCGGGTGTCATCATTTTGATTACGGCACCGTTTATTCCGCTTTTCATGGCATTGGTCGGAAAAGGGACAAAGAAAAAAGCAGACGAAAAAATGGAGCAGCTCAATCAGTTTTCTGGGACGTTCCTGGATATTTTACAGGGGCTTTCGACGCTTAAATTATTCGGACAGGCTGAAAAACAACAAAAGGCCATCCGCAAAAGCAGTCTAAGCTTCCGTGATTCGACGATGGAAGTATTGAAATCAGCGTTTCTCTCTTCTTTGATGCTGGAATACATTTCTATGCTGAGTATTGGAATTGTCGCCTTGGAAATCGGGCTGCGTCTGGTTGTATTTGACAGCATCAGTTTTTTTACCGCGTTTTTCATTTTGATTTTAGTGCCGGATTTCTTTAATTTGCTGAAGGATTTTGGAAGTGCTTTCCATACGGCACGCGGCAGCGTATCTGCAGCCAATCAGTTAACTGCGGAACTTGAGAAAAGCCATTCGCCCTTAACATGGGGCAATGAGGCCATTGCACCTGAGCCGCCTCATCTTTCATTGGAAGGTTTGTCATTTCAATATGGAGAGGGCTTTGCGCTGTCTCCATTCAATGGAGAAATTCCGCCTTACAGCCAAGTGGCGATTGTTGGCAAAAGCGGTTCTGGTAAAACGACGTTTATGCATCTGCTGGCCGGGCTGCTGCCCCAAACAGCTGGCCGCTTGGTAATCAACGGAGTGCCGCGGGAGAACATCAGCGAAAAATCCTGGTTTGACCAATTGAGCTATATATCGCAAAGCCCTTACCTTTTTGCGGGCACAATCCGTGAGAATATGGAGATGGGGGCCAATCGGCAAGTCAGCGATGAAGAAGTGCTGGCGGCAGCCGAAAAGGCAGGAATAGCGGAAATGGTCTTAACGCTTGAACAGGGTTTTGAAACACCAATCGGTGAAGCTGGCCGTGGATTATCGGGTGGAGAAAAGCAGCGGATTGCGCTTGCCCGTGCCTTCCTGAAGAGGCCGTCACTCATTTTATTCGATGAGCCGACGACTGGCTTGGATCTGCGGACTGAACAAATCCT
This sequence comes from Planococcus sp. BI3, assembly GCF_056680115.1. NCBI lineage: Bacteria > Bacillati > Bacillota > Bacilli > Caryophanales > Caryophanaceae > Planococcus > Planococcus sp. BI3. The sequence goes on along the minus strand of NZ_CM155266.1, from coordinate 2,216,748 downwards.
GCAGGACTCGCTCCGCGAACTGCAAAAAACATCGACCGTCATCACAGTGGCTCATCGCCTGCATACTATTAAGCGGGCGGATCAGATTTTCTTCTTGGAAGACGGCAAGCTTGAAGCTGCCGGAAGCCATGATGAATTGCTGCAGAGTTATGGCCCTTATGAAGAAATGCTTTCTGCACAGCAAGGAGGTGGCGTGAGATGAATGAATTAAAACATATTTTAAAACTAACGCTTATGGAGAAGAAGGATGTTTCTATTGCCATCTTCTTTGGATTTTTAGCTGGAATCGCCAGTGTGGCATTGATGGGTTCGAGTGGTTATTTAATCTCCAAGGCCGCGCTGACCTCTCACATGACGACACTTGTGGTTATGGCAGCTTGTCTGAAACTATTCGGCTTTGCTTCGGCGTTAAGCCGGTACGGAGAGCGTTTGTATTCCCACCGGGCAACGTTCACCATGCTGAGCCATTTAAGAGTGTCATTTTTTGAACGCCTTGCGCCACTGGCACCTGGAATATTCAGCAAGTACCGGAGTGGAGACTTGCTGTCACGAATTGTCGGTGACGTCGAAAGCCTCCAGAACTTTCTGTTGCGCGTTTTTTATCCGCCGGTGGTTTTGAGCATTGTCTTTTTAAGCACCATCTTCTTCAGCTCATTTTTCTCAATGGGAATCGCTGTTGTTATGCTGATAGGAATGTTGTTGACGGTTGTAGTAGTTCCTGCGCTTTTTTCTGTCAGAAAACGGCGTACAGACCGGCAAGTCAGAGTCCAACGGGGGAATTTGGCTGTGGAAGCCACTGAATTTCTCTATGGTTTTCGGGATCTGAAAATTCACCAGCAGCTGGAGGCAAAAGAGCAGCAACTGAAAAACGATGCTGGCCATTACAATGAAGGTCAGCGGAAAGAGGGGCTGGAGGAAAATCTTGCCCAGTCCATCAACTCATTTGTAGCCTTGCTGGTTTCATTTTTTGTATTAGGTGTTGGAGCGTACTTTGTTGCGGCAGGCGAACTTAACGGGCTGTATTTGGCTATGCTTGTCATGATTTCCATTGCGGCTTTTGAAAATGTAGCGCCAATGGCCGCATTTCCCGCCTATTTTGAAGAAAGCCGGAAAGCCGCGGTGCGGTTAGAAGAAATCGTCGCAGAGCCGGCACCACCACGGGAAATGGATAAGCTGCCGATTGGGCCGCTTGATATCAAGCTCACCGGAGCATCTTTCAGCTATCCGGGAGAAAAGAGTTCGGCAGTTGATGATGTTTCCATTCATTTAAAACCAGGTACAAAGACAGCGATTGTCGGGCCGAGCGGTTCTGGCAAGTCGACCCTTATGCAATTGCTGCTGAATGTCTTCCCGCTTGACCGGGGACAATTGTCGATCGGTGGAAAGCCTGCCGAAACGTTTGCACAAGAAACCATTTGGCAGGAAATGAATGTAGTGCTGCAGGAGAATCACTTTTTTTATGGGACGATCCGCAGCAATCTATTAATCGCTGACCCTTCAGCAAGCGATGAGCAAATGGAGCAGGCGTTGGCCAAAGTTCAGCTGGAGCTGTTTCCGCTGGAGATGAACGTGGAGGAAAAAGGACAGAATTTGTCCGGAGGCCAAAAGCAGCGGCTGGCAATCGCACGGGCTCTCTTAAAAGGCAAATCGCTATGGCTTCTAGACGAACCGGTCTCTTCAGTCGATAGCCTGACCGGCCATGCCATTTACCAGGAATTATTCCGCCAAGGTAAAGAAAATCTGTTCGTCATCATCAGCCATGACTTAGCGGGACTAGAAAAAATGGATCAAATCATCGTGATGGAAAACGGCCGCATCGTGGAAACCGGATCCTACGAAGAACTGATGAAGAAAAAATCATATTTCCACCAACTAAAGCAAATAGAAAATAGTGTATTTGCCTAGAAAAGCGGAAGCAGCCGTTTAGCCGCGACAAGCGCTGGAGACCTTTCCGGTAATGGCGTTCTTCAGCCATTGCTGGCAAGGTTGAAGCGACTCGAGCAGCTGGCTGCTGGAGTCTGGACAAAGAAAAGCGGAAGCGCCCGTGTAGCTCTGACGGGCATAAGACAGACCAGCGAAGTGGCGCTCTTTGCCACGGCGCTGGGTTGGCTTATGACCCAAAGAGCTGGGAGCTGGACAATAAAGAAAAGCGGAAGCGCCCGAAAAAAACGCAAGCACCCCAAAAAACACAGGAAGACCCGCCACACGACTTTGTGGCGGGTCTTTCTGTGCCTGCGGCATCCTCCATCGCCTTACTTCAGCAGCAGATGTTCATCTTTTTTTGCATCCTCCAATTTCATCTGTTCCAGTTCCAAACGCATTTTCTGTGTCTCGATGACAAAATTCTCGTGCTTTAGCTTTTCGAGCTCTAACTCCGTGCTTATCATCTTATGTTTAAGCTTGGTCTGGGTTTGGAGATGCGAAGTGATGATGCCTGCAAGTGGAATTGAAAAGATCATAATGACGGCGACAAGACCGGTCATACGCCTCACTCCGTTCTGATTTTTCTGATTAATTCCAGTATACACATATCGCTTGTAATTTTAAAGAAGTGGATTTTTTGAAATACATGACAAGTGTCATATAGAAAGATAGACGTTTATGTCTTAAAGCTTCGCAGTTTTCCCTTTATGATTAGGTTAATAAGTTACCCGGACTAAAAAAGTTCGCACAAGGAGGAAGACAAAAGCATGAGCAAAGAAAAAACAGCGCAGTTACGTAAATTTATCGCTCCTTTTGAAAAAGCCGATGTTAAATCAAGTGTAAGACAATTAGTGAATACAATTCCACCTTTTATTTTGGCATGGTTCCTGGCATACCAGGCACTTGATGTCTCGATCTGGTTAACCATCGCATTATCAGTCGTAGCGGCTGCATTCGTGATCCGCACATTCATTATCTTCCATGACTGTACGCACGGTTCATTTTTCAAAAACAAGAAAGCAAATGCAATTGTCGGTACGATTACAGGCATCATGACTCTTTTCGCTTTTGAGAAGTGGAAACGCGAGCACTCGATCCACCATGCTTCAAGTGGTAATCTTGATAAGCGCGGAGTTGGCGATATCTGGGTCATGACGATTGATGAATACGTAGAAGCATCGAAATGGGAACGTTTCAAATACCGCATGTACCGCAATCCATTGGTGATGTTCGGATTTGGCCCATTATTCCTGGTCTTGATTTCAAGCCGTTTCAACCGTAAAGATGCACGTAAAAAAGAGCGTAACAATACGTATTTAATCAATATTTCCCTTGTTGTCATCTACTCACTCCTAATCTGGGCAATCGGCTGGCAGGCATTCCTGATCGTTCAGGGAACTACCATGTTTGTAGCTGGAGCACTCGGCATCTGGTTATTCTATGTCCAACACACATTTGAAGATTCGTATTTCGAAGACGAAAATGAATGGGATTATGTAAAAGCAGCTGTCGAAGGAAGTTCGTATTACCAACTTCCAAAAGTATTGCAATGGGTAACCGGCAACATCGGTTTCCACCATGTGCATCACTTGAGCCCGCGTGTTCCAAACTACAATTTGGAAAAAGCGCATGTGTCTACGCCGCCGCTTCAACAGGCAACAACGATCAATATTAAATCGAGCCTTAAATCATTGAGCTACAAATTGTATGATGCACCGAATAAAACATTCGTTACATTTGGTGATATCAAACACTTGCTTGTCAATTCGAAGACGGCTGAACAATAAAGAGAAACTTCAATCAGTGGGGTTTTTCATCCCACTGTCCGTTAAAGCGGGATAATACACAAACGGAAAAGCCATTCTTAGCGGAATGGTTTTTTCTTTTGCTTATTTTTTGCTATGATTAGACCACATAGTAATAAAGAGGAGGCCCTTATGCAAAGCTGGTATCAAATATTTCCTAAAAACCCCTGGTTAAGTCTCTATGCCTGGGTTATCTTTTGTATTTTGCCGTTCTTCTTCATCTTTCGCTCTTCCTTGCTGCCTGAAATCTTTTTCGGCATTCTGATGCTATTGCTTTTCTTTATTGCTTATAGGCTTTCATTCAACTCAAAAACAGGCTTTGTCTATGTTTGGGTGAGTTTTGAAATGGCCATCAATATCGGGATGATTTTCCTGTTCGGCTATGTCTATCTCTCGATTTTCGTCGCTTTTTTCATTGGCAATCTACGCAATAAAGTCGGCTTCTTCATTATCTACGGCCTTCATATCGGAACTACGATCGCTGCAGTCGTCTTCGGCTTTTTTGAACACAGTGAGTTGTACATCTCTCAATTGCCGTTTATTGTGCTCAGTATACTAGGCGTCATCCTACTGCCTTTCAATACATACAACCGCAACAAGCGGGAAAAATTGGAAGGGCAGCTCCAAGATGCCAATAAACGGATTTCGCAATTGGTGGTCATTGAAGAACGCGAGCGGATTGCCCGTGATCTCCATGATACCTTGGGCCAAAAGCTCTCTTTGATCGGTTTGAAAAGTGATTTGGCCGGAAAGTTGATTTACCGGAATCCAGAATCCGCTTTAAATGAAATAAATGATGTCCGGCAGACAGCCCGTACCGCTTTAAAGGAAGTGCGGGAGCTGGTATCCAATATGCGCCGCACCAAGCTGGATGAGGAACTCCTGAGAATCCAGCAGATTTTGAATGCTGCAGAAATCGATTTTGTGTTCTATGGTTCACCGCAGCTGACCAACACCCCCCTATTGGTGGAGAATGTGTTGAGCATGTGCCTGAAAGAGGCCGTGACGAACGTTGTCAAACACAGCGGCGCTTCACGCTGCAGCGTCTTGATCAAACAAAATCCGGAAGAGATTCTTGTGCAGGTCCAGGATGATGGCAAGGGATTCCCGGAAGGAAATACATCTTTGCAGGGAAACGGGCTGGCAGGAATGCGGGAACGGCTCGAATTTGTAAATGGTTCAGTGGATATTAAGGAAATGGAAGGCACCACCTTGAATATCCGGGTGCCGAATGTGATTCTCTATAGTTCAAAGGAGGCAGTCGAATGATACGGATCGTATTAGCGGAAGACCAGCGGATGATGCTTGGAGCTTTGGGGTCGTTACTGGACTTGGAAGAGGACATGGAAGTGGTCGGAAAGGCAGCCAACGGGGAAGAAGCAATTGAGCTTGTTGAAAAACTGCAGCCTGATATTTGCATCATGGATATTGAGATGCCGTTGAAGAGTGGATTGGATGCAGCGGAAATCCTTAAGGATCAGCCGTGCAAGGTGATAATCCTGACAACTTTTGCCCGTTCAGGCTATTTTGAGCGTGCCAGAAAAGCGGGGGTCAGCGGCTATTTGCTGAAGGACAGCCCGAGTGAAGACCTGGCTACTTCCATTCGGACAATCAAGGATGGGCGCCGAATCTATGCGCCGGAACTAGTGGATTTAGCTTATGCTGATGAAAATCCTTTGACCGAACGGGAGAGCCAAGTGATGGAATTGATTGCTCAAGGACGAAGCACAAAGGAAATTGCCAAGGAATTGTTCATCACAACTGGCACAGTGCGGAATTACATTTCGACGATTCTGGATAAACTGGAAGTCGGGAACCGTATCGAAGCCATTTCTCGTTTCAAGGAAAAAGGCTGGTTCAAATAAAATGCCGCTGTCGGCTGACAGCGGTATTTTACTGTGCCCAAATCATTCGTAAAGCGTATCCGACAGGAATCCGTCTTCAGTGTAAATATGGAGTTCTCCGTGATTCTTGTTGACATAACGCTTGGCTTCTCCCATCAGGCTGTCTTTGGTATCTTCGATCAGGATCGCTCTTTTGCTGTCTTTTTTCTTTAATTGCCAGCCTTCGTCATGTTTTCTGATTTCATAGATTGGGCGTTCTTCACCACCTTCCACATTTTGTTTTGCCTGTTCTAAAGCGATCGGAATTGCTCGGCCTTCTTCATAGCCATCACGAAGCAGCGCGTTGGCAATTTCAATGGCTTTGTTGCGCACAGCACTGTCTAAATTTTTGAATGAATCCGGGTAATCATCTTTGCTCCATGGCATCATCATCGCCTCCTTGCCATTCTTTTCCCCGGTTCTATCGGCTGTAAAACCGAAAATGGGACTTTTAATATGTGTCAAGAATGTTACACTGTTAAACAAGGAGGGGATAAAATGACAGATACAACCTATCAAATCATCGCTTTAGCAATTTATCTTGCGGCCATGCTGTTCATTGGCTGGTATGCTTATCGGAAAACAGCAAACTTATCCGACTACATGCTTGGTGGAAGGGGGCTTGGACCAGCAGTCGCAGCACTCAGTGCCGGTGCATCGGATATGTCCGGATGGCTATTGCTCGGCTTGCCGGGGGCAATTTACCTTGGCGGATTAGTTGAAGTATGGATCGCAATCGGATTAACAATCGGTGCCTTTTTAAATTGGTTCTTTGTTGCACCCAGGTTGCGGATTTACTCATTTGTTACCAGTGACTCTATCACGATTCCGAGTTTCCTTGAAAATCGGTTGAAAGACAAATCACGGTTATTGAGAATTGTTGCCGGTATTATCATTTTGATCTTTTTCACATTCTATGTATCATCCGGTATGGTCGCTTCTGGTTTGTTCTTCCAGAGCTCATTCGGAATGGACTATCATCTAGGGCTTGTCTTGGGCTCGATAGTTGTCGTAGCCTATACCTTGTTCGGTGGATTCCTCGCCGTCAGCTATACGGACTTTGTCCAGGGCATCATGATGGTAGTGGCGTTGATCGCGGTTCCGGCAGTAGGGATTTTTGCTACAGGCGGATTTGGCGAAACAGCTGCCAGCATCCGTGAAGTCGACCCGAATATGTTGAGCCTGGTTTCTGGAGCATCGACAATCGGCGTCATTTCGGCGGTAGCTTGGGGCCTTGGTTACTTTGGCCAGCCGCACATCATCGTCCGTTTTATGGCAATCAAAACCTTAAAAGAAGTTCGTGTAGCCCGCCGCATCGGCATGGGCTGGATGATTTTCAGCCTTCTTGGTGCAACTGCGACAGCGCTTATCGGGATTGCTTACTTCCAGCAAAACCCTTCAGCAACGTTAGTGGATCCGGAATCGGTCTTTCTTGATTTGAGCCAGATCCTGTTCCATCCATTTATTGCTGGATTTGTATTGGCAGCTGTTTTAGCAGCTGTTATGAGTACGATTTCTTCTCAGCTTTTGGTGAGTTCATCTGCGTTGATTGAAGATCTATACAAAATCGCTTTCAAAAAAGAAGCATCGGCAAAAGGCTATGTAAACTTGGGCCGGATAGCTGTAGCATTGATTGCGGTTATTGCCGCTTACCTGGCATGGGAGCAGAACAACACCATTCTCGGTTTGGTCGCTTATGCATGGGCTGGATTTGGTGCCGCTTTTGGACCAATCATCCTGTTATCGTTATTCTGGCGCAAACTGACTTCAAAAGGTGCTTTAGCCGGAATGATCGTCGGTGCTGTGACAGTCATCGTATGGGATCTGATCGGTACTGCTGCAGACGAGCCTGGCGCTACTGAAACAACGAATTTCATCGGCAGTGTCTATGAAATCATTCCAGGATTCTTCCTGTGTCTGTTGGTTACTTGGCTTGTCAGCCTTGTTACATACAAACCAGATGCACAGATTGATAAAGAATTCGACGAAACAGTTCGCTTGATCAACGAAGATAAATAATTCTCCGAACAAAAAGGCGTACAGCCCTTTCCAAATGGAAGGGCTGTACGCCTTTTGCCGGTTATCCGATTATTTATCGTTCTGTTTTTTGTTTTCTTTTTCCATGAGCTTGAATCGCTTTAAATCGGATTCGCGAATAGGTGGTGTTTCTTTACGTATGATTTTAGTGAATGACCAAAGCATAATCATCAGCAATACCGTGAACGGCAAGGCGGATATCAAAGAAGCGGTTTGGAGTGCTCCCAGTCCACCGGCATACAGCAGGACTGCTGCAATTGCAGACATCAGCACCCCCCAAACAACTTTAAAGACTGTGGGTGGATTCAGGCTTCCGTAACTGGTCATCGACGCCAGAATATATGTAGCCGAGTCGGCAGAAGTCACGAGGAAGGTAAAGATCAGCAAGATTGCAAGAATAGACATGATGGGTGTGAACGGCAGCACTTCGAAAGTCTGGAACAATGCCGATGTCAGGTCGTTATCGACTGCTTCGGCAATTGCTGTTCCCTGGTTCAAATCGTACCAAAGTGCTGTGCCGCCGAAGACGGCGATCCAGACGCAGGCAATGGCCGGGGGAATGACAAGAACTCCCACGACAAATTCGCGGATGGTCCGCCCTTTGGACACGCGTGCAACAAACGCACCGACAAACGGAGACCAGGCAGTCGACCAGGCCCAATAGAAGATGGTCCAGCCCTGAACCCATTGGCCATCTTCATAAGGCTCAAGACGCAAACTGTAGGAGATGAATTTGGTGATGTAGTCACCGGTTGCTAAAGTGAAAGTCTCCATGATAAAGACGGTCGGCCCTGCAATAAAGACGAATACCATGAGGACCAAAGCCAAACCAAGGTTCAAGTTACTTAAGTATGCAATCCCTCTTTTTAGGCCGGTGGAAGAAGAGATGGTATAGGCGATGAACATGACAACGATAATCCCCAATTGTATCGGAAAGGCGTTTTCAATGCCGAATACCGCATTTAGCCCGCCGTTCATTTGAAGCACACCCAATCCGAGGGATGTGGCAATTCCCATGACTGTCGCAATGACGGCAAGGGAATCAATCGAGTGTTTGACTAAGGGTTTACTGCCAAGTACCGGCTCAAGGGCTGTAGAGACCAATCCCGGTTTTTCTTTGCGGAACTGGAGAAATCCGATGACAAGCCCGACAATGGCAAATACCGACCACTGGCTGATGCCCCAATGGAAAAATGAGTATCCCATGGCGACTCTTGCTGCTTCCGGCGTCTGTGCTTCATTGCCGAAAGGGGTGGTGAAAAAGTGGCTCATCGGTTCAGCTACGCCCCAGAACACAAGGCCAGCTCCGAAACCGGCAGAAAATAACATGCCGACCCATGTAAAGAATGGGAATTCCGGACGGTCATTGTCGGCGCCAAGACGGATGCTCCCATATTTGGATATTGCAATGACGATGAGGAAAAGTGTAATGATAAAGATGGCGAGCAAGTAGAACCAGCCGAAATTCAAGGTGGTGAAACTGAATAGACTTCCTGCTACTTCCCCGAATTGAATGGGTGTGACCGCGCCTAAAATAACAAGTACAAGAATGACGGCGGTGGATACTATAAATACGGGATTTAGAAACAGTTTTTTATCCATCGTGACCTCCTAGAAGATTTGATATAATTACCCTACCGAATATTCAGAAAAAAAACCACCCATTTTGGTAAAAAAATCAAATTTATTGTTAGAATAATCAGAAAATAGGGCAGGAGCTTTCTTTCCTCTGTAAAAAGGGAACACAGGAAACAATGGCGAACGATATAGCATGGCATAAAAAATAAGTGGGGTGCTTTATGAAGTTGGATCACATCGTTCATTTCGTCCGTCAAAGCCCGGTTGAGGCTTCGGCATACTGGAGCCGCAAAGGGTTTCATTCGGCTGTCGGAGGCCGGCACATAAAGTGGGGAACGCATAATGCGCTGCTGTATCTGAAAGATTGCTATATTGAATGGCTGGCAGTGGAAAAAGAAGAAATTGCACAGGGCGCTGAGCATCCGTTGACGCGATTGCTGCTGCATGACCAAGCAGGTTTTGGGACGATTTGTGTACGGACTACAACGATCGATAAGGTGAATGAAGACCTGCAAGAACGCGGAATTAAAACCTCTGGAGTACTGGATGCAGAACGCCGGACTGGAGCAGGACAACTGATTAAATGGAAAATGTTGTTCATCGAAGAAGTGGTATCAGCCCGGTTGCCTTCCCCATTTTTCATTGAATGGCAGGAAACCGATGAGCAGCGCTACGGGAAGTTGCGGGAGACTGGAGCTATTCAAGCGTCAAACGAACTATTGGCAATCGACCGTTGCGTTTTTGGCGTATGGAATCCGGAAGAAACGGCCAGTGCCTGGCGGAAGATTCTCGGCGGCAGCCTGGAATTGGATAATTGCCGCATCCAATTCAGAAAAACCGATCAGCCGCAGGAACGTTTGGAAGAAGTGCATTTTGCAGATGGCGACGACCCGGTGGAATTTGAGCAGGGGCGGTACTGGCTGCCCCGTCTGTAGTGGACAGTAGAGAAACTGTGGTAAAATGGAGAGATCGAATAGGAATTTTCCTTTCCTGAAATAGGAGGACAACATAAATGGATGAATTACACGAAAAAGCGGTCATTGTCGGTGTCCAGCTTCAAAAAGATCTGCACTTTGCATACGGAATGGAAGAACTGCATAACTTAGCGGAAGCCTGCAATGTGGAAGTGGTAGGGGAGATTACGCAAAATCTGGATCGCATCAACCCTTCCCATTATGTGGGAAGCGGAAAAGTAGAGGAAATCAAAGCTTTCTATGAAGAAGCGGATGCAAATCTGGTGATCTTCAATGATGAGTTGTCCCCCTCGCAGATTCGGAATCTGGAAGAAGACCTGGAATGTAAGGTGATTGACCGGACCATGCTGATTCTGGACATTTTTTCGCGGCGCGCAAAAACGCGTGAAGCACAGGTGCAGGTGGAATTGGCGCAGCTCCAATACATGCTGCCGCGTTTAATCGGCTTGCGTGCATCGCTTGGCCGCCAGGGAGGCAGCAGCAGCGGAGGCGTAGCCAACCGTGGTGCCGGAGAGACCAAGCTCGAGCTGGATCGCCGAAAAATCGAAGACCAGATTTCGAAGCTTCATAAAGAACTGGAGCACATCAAGGACCAGCGTGTCACGCAGCGCAAGCAGCGCACCAAAAAGGGCATGCCAGTCGTATCCTTGGTCGGCTACACGAACGCCGGGAAATCGACGGTGATGAATGGCTTGCTGGCGAAGACTGGCCAGAATGAAGAAAAACAGGTATTTGAAAAAGACATGCTGTTTGCTACATTAGAGACTTCTGTCCGCCAGATCCGTCTGGAAGACAATAAAAGCTTCCTGCTGACGGATACAGTCGGTTTTGTCAGCAAATTGCCGCATCACCTGGTAAAAGCTTTCCGCTCCACATTGGAAGAAGCCCGAAATGCCGATTTGCTGCTGCACGTCGTCGATGTTTCCAATGAAGAGTATCGCTATATGATGGAAGTGACCAATTTGACCTTGCAGGCTGTTGGAGTGGAAAATGTGCCGACCTTGTATGTCTACAATAAATCGGATTTGGCAGGAGTCCGCTATCCGGCCGTAAATGGTGATGGCTTATGGATTGCTGCAAAAGAAGGCAAGGGGCTCGATGAATTGCTGGAAGTCATCAAAAAACGGATTTTCGCCGATTATGTCACTTGCCGGATGGTCATCCCATTTGACCGCGGAGACATCGTCGCTTATCTGAACGAACAAGCCACTATTCTGGAAACGGAATACGAAGAAGAAGGCACCGTGTTGAAAGTGGAAATGAGCCATGCGGATTACGACCGCTACCAAGAGTTCGTCATCGGGAAATAGAAAGTCAAAAAGAGGCTGTCCCATAAGTCTCCAAAATAAAACCGCCGGAGAAAAATCAATGATTTTTCTCCGGCGGTTTTCGCTTTGTATGCGGTTTTCCTTGAAAGCAGTTTGCGGATGCCAGCTGTTTTCAGGAGATTATGTGGAGCTTTTTTGGATTTTATTTGAAAATAAGAATTGTTTTATTCCATTAATAGAGCTTACTTTCCAAGTTGGGTAGAATACAGTCCAACTATGAAAAATACGGTCCAAACGAATGAAATACGGTCCAAACTCGCCACAATACTGTCCGCGGGCTAAAATGCTTCCGGAATGTCGGAGTGGCCGTCTTTAAAACGGCCTTGATGGACCATTTTGGTGCCCGCTAAAAATTTCAAAGCGATCGACGGCGAAACGAGTCCAGCAACCTCCCTGAATTCCCGGTTGCTGATGGTCGTTTTAACCGATGTCCGGTATTGCAGCAATGCATTGAGATGAGTGAGCAGATCACACTAGCCGCAAGTTCCGAAGCGCCCTCTGCGCCGTCAGCAATTCAACTGAAGGATCAGGCATTCAGGACAGAGTCCACCTCTACTATAAAAAAATAGTAGGACAAACCAATGCCTTGGTTCGTCCTACTAATCTTAGTATCTTTTTGTTGGTGCGATTTCTTCGGTTCTTATTGCTGAAACTGGATGCGGTGAAGATTTGCGAAGATGCCGTCAGTTTCCAGCAATTCACTATAGCCGCCCTGCTCAGCAATCCCGTCTTCTGTCACGACGATCACGCGGTCAGCATCTCGGATTGTGGCGAGACGGTGGGCGATGATCAAAGTCGTGCGATCTTCTGCCAGTTCGGCTAATGCTTCTTGAATGACGCGCTCTGTTTGGGTATCGAGTGCCGAAGTGGCTTCATCCAATATCAGGATCGGTGGATTTTTCAGGAACATGCGGGCGATAGCCAGACGCTGTTTTTGGCCGCCGGACAGTTTCAATCCACGTTCTCCGATTTGTGTATCATAGCCCTGCGGCAATTTCCGGACGAAATCCTCTAAATGCGCTTTTTTGGCTGCTGCTAAAATTTCTTCTTCGCTGGCATGCCGTTTGCCGTAAGCAATGTTCTCGCGGATGGTTCCTGTAAATAGGAAGACATCCTGTTGGACGATGCCGATCTGGGAGCGCAACGAATGCATGGTCATGTCGCGGATATCCATGCCATCGATGGAAATGCTTCCCTGCTGAATGTCATAAAAGCGGGGGATCAACGAACAAATCGTCGTTTTTCCGGCGCCTGAAGGTCCCACAAACGCAACGGTTTCCCCGGCGCGCAATTTCAGGTTGATTCCTGATAAAACAGGTTTATTGTCATCATAGCCAAAATGGACATTGTTAAATGCAATATCTCCATTCAACTTTTCAACGGCTATGGCATCTTTGCGGTCATTGATGTCGGGTGCCTGTTCAATCAACTCGCGGAAACGGCCGAAACCAGCCATGCCTTTCGGATAAAGTTCGAGCAATGCACTGATCTTGTCGATCGGTTTGATCAAGACATTCAGGAATAGCACGAAACTGACAAGTTCCCCGTACGATAATTGGCCTTGGAAATTGAGCCATGCTCCATAAACCAGTACAACTAAAGTCAAAAGTCGTGTCATCATATAGATGCTTGAATGTGTAGCTGCCATGACTTTGTAAGCAACCATCTTCGCCAGGCGGAAACGGTCGTTATCTGATTTGAAGCGTTCGATTTCAAACTCTTCATTTGTAAAAGACTGTACGACGCGTGCGCCAGAGACGCTGTCTTCCACGCGGCCGTTGACGTCAGCGATTTTCCCGTACATGCTGCCCCAGGCATGGTTCATCTTGACGTTGCAGAATGTGATGAGCCAAACCAGGAACGGAATGACGATCAGCGTGACAAGGGCCAGTTTCGGATTGATCCAGAACATGATGCCGAAAGCCCCGAAAAACGTCATGATGGCGATGAAAAAATCTTCCGGCCCGTGGTGGGCAAGTTCGCCGATGTCGAACAAATCATTGGTGACACGGCTCATGATATGGCCGGTCTTGGTATTATCAAAAAAGCGGAAAGACTGTCTTTGGACGTGGGTGAACAGCTCTTCCCTCATATCTGTTTCGATATTGATGCCCAGCTTATGCCCCAAATAGCTGACGATATACTGTAAAAATGTACTCAAGAGGAAAACTGCCAGCAACAGAAAGCTGACCGTAGTGATGGTTCCCCAATTGCCGCTTGGCAGCAGATCATCTATAAACCATTGAACAGCTACCGGAAAGGCCAGTTCCAGGATGGCCACAAAGACGGCGCTGGAAAAATCAACGATAAACAGCCGTTTGTGCGGCTTATAGTACTTAAAAAATTGTTTTAATTTCAATAAATCCACCTCGTTTTTTTCTCACCATGAAAAGTATAATCGAAAGTGAAGAAATAAACGAATGGTATTTGGGTAAACAATGAATACGAAACCTTTTTCAAGGGTTTACGTAAATAGAAGAAGACCTGAAATGAATGGACTCTTTTAAATGCCAGTCCATTGATCGGCAAAACAATAAGCAAGTTAACGCAAATCGACAGGAGGGCGAATATTTTGAAGAAATGGATCATGTTCATGAGTACAGCCACTTTAGCCATTGGCCTCTCTGCTTGCAGCGAAACAGCGGAGCCTGCATCTGGAGATGAAGCTGCAAAAGGTGAAGACAGCGATTTGACAGCTGAAGAGGTGTATATGAAATCTGTGGAGGCTTCTGAAGGCATAACGGGCCTCCATGCGGATATCGTAACCGATCAGGTCATGGCGATGCAGCCGGATGGCATGGTGATCAATATGGAAGTGGATTCCGCTATGGATATGACGACTGAACCTTTGGCGTTCCATCAGACGGCAGAAACGTCGATTGTGTCTGAGGATATCGACAATGCCAATCCAATGACTATGGAAATGTATTTTACGGACCAGGGAATGTATATGTATGAAGAAACGATGGCGACCTGGCTGAAAATGCCGGATGAAAGCATTGAAGATTTAAAAGCGCTGGCTGACCAGCAGACAGCCGATCCTTCTCAACAACTTGAAGAACTGGCGGAATTCCAGGATGATTTCACATTTGAACAAACTGCGGATGAGTATATTTTGACGCTGGATGCCTCTGGAGAGAAATTCAAGGGGTTGATGGACCAACAGCTTGATAAAACATTGGGGCAAATGGAGATCGAAGCGCAGATGTCACTCGAAGACATGACTGTCCATTCGGTAAACTACATTCTTAACATCGATAAAGAAACATTTCTGACGAACAGCGTGGCTGTAAAAATAGATATGGATATGAATATAGAAGGCGACTTGATGAATATCAAATCAGATGTAGAGGCTGATTACAGCCAGTACAATGAAATCGAAGCCATCACCATACCTGCCGATGTGCTCGAGCAGGCACAGGAAATTGCAGGGTAATCGTACGGGATAACAAAGCAATTGATCAATCAGGATGAATAGAAGAGAAAACCGAGAGCGCGCCGCAGAGGTGTGCTCTTGTTTTGTATTCTGACTATTTGACGAACTTTTGACAATTGCCTTTTATTCTTATCTAAATGAAAATTATTCTCAATTATTCATTGACTCTTTTTCTCACCGTGCTATACTGAAATCTGTACGGCAGTGATAATGATTATCACTATCGAATAATCAATAATGTTTTATTGAGGACAGATGAGGGACAGTAATGAAGAAGCGTTATTTAATACCAACATTGATCATACTGTCAATCATTTCCTTGTTTGTCGGGGTCAGCAGCATCAGCATCGTTGATTTGCTTGACTTCCAATCGGAAGAGACACAGATATTCCTGATCAGCCGTCTGCCAAGGCTGGTCGCGATTTTGCTGGCGGGTGCAGGGATGAGTATGGCAGGACTCATCATGCAGCAGTTGAGCCGCAATAAGTTCGTGTCTCCGACGACGGCAGGTACACTTGACGCCACTCGGCTTGGGATTCTGGTGTCGATGCTGATGTTCGCAAACGCATCGATGCTGGAAAAAATGGCAGTGGCTTTCGCATTTGCGCTTGCCGGTACCTTCCTTTTCATGCAAATTCTAAATCGCATCAAATTTAAAGATGCCATATTCATTCCTTTGGTCGGTTTGATGTTCGGGAACATCCTGTCTTCCATCACAACGTTTTTCGCTTACCGGGCGGATGTTATCCAGAATATGTCCGCTTGGCTGCAAGGTGACTTTTCGATGGTCATGAAGGGGAGTTATGAACTTCTCTACATCAGCGTTCCGGTCTTTGTCATCGCCTATCTGTACGCCAACCGGTTTACGGTCGCGGGTATGGGTGAAGACTTCTCTAAAAATTTGGGGATGAAATACCGGAGTGTGGTCAACATCGGATTGGTGCTCGTGGCCTTAATTACCGCGACGGTTGTTTTGACGGTAGGGGTTATCCCGTTCCTCGGGTTGATCATTCCGAACATCGTATCGATTTTCAAAGGAGATCATCTACAAAAAACATTGCCGCATACAGCGATGCTTGGAGCTATTTTCTTGCTGGTGTGCGATATCTTGGGAAGAGTGATGATTTACCCGTATGAGATTTCCATCAGCTTGATGGTCGGCGTTATCGGAAGCTTTATTTTCCTCTTCTTGTTGTTTAGGAGGAAATCGTATGCGTGACTTACATAAAATGCTCATACTAATCGCATTGGCCTTAGCGGCTTGTGGAGTTTATCTGTTCCAGGACTTGAATGGCAGTTTTGATTACGCATTGCCAAGGCGCGGTGTTAAAGTGTTTGCTATGGTTTTGACGGGAGTTGCCATTGCTTACGCAACGGTCGTCTTCCAGACAATCACCCATAACCGAATACTGACGCCGAGTATCATGGGCTTGGATTCACTGTATATGCTGCTTCAGACTGTGCTGATTTTTTTCCTCGGTTCAGATCATATTACAATCGCAAACAAGCAAGTGAATTTCTTGCTGTCGATTGCTGTCATGGTAATCTTCGCTTTGTTATTCTACCGCTTGCTCTTCAAAAAGAACGATCGGCCGATCTACTTTCTCTTGTTGGTCGGCATCATTTGCGGAACATTTTTCAGCAGTATTACAACTTTCCTGCAAGTGCTGATCGACCCCAACGAATTTTCAATCATCCAGGACCGGATGTTTGCCAGCTTCAATAATGTCAATTCGGATTTGGTGTGGACCTCACTGGTCATCATCACGCTGCTGGTTGCGTTTGCCTGGAAACAAAATTCCTCTTTGGATGTCCTGACATTGGGGCGCGATACAGCAATCAATCTTGGCGTAAACTACGACGCATTGGTAAAACAAATGCTGGTGCTGTCGGCAGTCCTAATTGCAATTGCCACGGCGCTGGTCGGACCGATTACCTTTTTCGGTTTGATTGTCGCAAACTTATCCTATCAATTTTTCACTTCATATAAACATTCGGTTTTATTGACAGGGTCTATTGTCATCAGTGTAGTCGCCTTGGTCGGCGGCCAGTGGGTAGTGGAGCGGATCTTCACTTTCAATGCGACATTGAGCGTCATCATCAATTTCATCGGTGGAATTTATTTCATCTACCTACTATTAAAGGAGAGTCGATCTAAATGATCCAAGTTCGTGAATTGACAAAACTATACGGAAAAAAACAAGTTGTGGAAAATGTCTCTGTTGATATCCAGCGCGGTCAGATTACGTCCTTTATCGGACCGAACGGTGCGGGGAAATCCACACTGCTTTCCATGGTCAGCCGCCTGTTGGATGCGGATACCGGCGAAGTGCTCATTGATTCAACCAATACCAAGAAGTTGAAATCCAATGAGTTCTCTAAACGTGTATCGATCTTGAAGCAGTCCAACTATATGAATGTCCGTTTGACGATTCGCGAACTTGTCTCTTTTGGCCGCTTTCCTTATTCAAAAGGCCGTTTGAATGACGAAGATGAAAAAATGGTCGATCAGTCTATCGACTATATGGATTTGAAGGAAATGGAAGATTCGTATCTGGATGAACTTTCAGGTGGACAGCGCCAGCGTGCATTTATCGCGATGGTCATTGCGCAGGACACGGATTACATCCTGTTGGATGAACCGTTGAACAACCTGGATATGAAGCATTCGGTCCAAATTATGAAAATTTTGCGCCGTTTGGTCGACGATCTCGGCAAAACCGTGGTCATTGTCCTTCATGACATCAACTTCGCATCTGTCTATTCTGACCGCATTGTGGCCTTGAAAAATGGCCGCGTAGTGAAAGACGGAACAACAGAAGAAATCATCCAAAGTGCAGCATTAAAAGAAATCTATGATATGGATATTCCGATTCAGCAGATGAATGATTGCCGAATTTGTGTGTATTTCAATTCTTAAAAAAAGAGGAGCTCGAAGTAGAATGAAAAAATGGTTATTGGTAGCATTTACCCTTATGATGGTGGCTTTCCTTGCAGCTTGTGGAACAGCTGAAGAAACAACAGAATCCGATACAGCAACTGCTGAGGCGGAAGAAACAGAAGAAATGACGCTTGCGCACGAACTTGGTGAAACAACTTTCGACAAGAACCCTGAAAAAGTCGTGGTATTCGATTACGGCGTCCTTGATTCAATGGACAAATTAGGTGTTGAAGCTGTTGCTGGAGTTCCGCAGGAATCTTTGCCGGCTTACCTTGATAAATACGCTGACGTTGAGAAATATGAAAACGTCGGGACGTTAAAAGAAGCTGATTTTGAAGCAATCAATGCAATGGAGCCGGATTTGATCATCATCTCTGGACGCCAGGCTGAAATGTACCCTGAATTTCAAGAAATTGCTCCAACAATTCATATGGCTGTAGATACAGAAAATTATTTGGAATCATTCAAAGGGAACATGACCACTCTTGGCGAAATCTTCGGTAAAGAAGACCAAATCGTTGAAGAACTGGCAGCAATTGATGCGCAGATCGAAGAAGTGAAAGCGACAGTAAGCGAGTCTGATGAAAAAGCATTGATTGTTCTTGCTAACGAAGGAAAAGTAAGTGCTTATGGCGCTGCTTCACGCTTCGGCATCATCCATGACGTGTTTGGCGTGAAACAAGCCGACGAAGGCATCGAAGCTTCGACTCACGGGCAAAGCATTTCGTTTGAATACATTTTGGAAACCAACCCGGACATGATGTTCGTGGTTGATCGCAACGCTGCGGTTGGAAACGACGCAAGTGCTGCAGATTCTCTTGAAAATGAATTGGTTGAAAAAACCAATGCTGCTCAAAATGATAAAATCATCTACTTGGATCCGGACTTCTGGTACTTGTCAGGTGGCGGATTGCAGTCTGTCGCTCAAATGGTGACAGATGTACAATCTGCATTTGAATAAGGAGCAATCCTCGCTGATTGTTCGTTTTACATTCATGCTGTCAGATAGAGAAAGCGAACCTGTCATGGGTTCGTCTTTTTTTGTTTAATTTTATAGGTGGAAGAGAAAAGTGGTATATAATATTTGTGCAGGTTTTGCATAATTTGTATAGTAGTATAGATAGGCATAAGAAGCAGAAAATTAAAGAGATGGAAGTGAAAGAATGTTTTTGGCGTGGAACGAAATCATAAAAAATAAATTACGCTTTACGTTGATTATCGGTGTATTGATGCTTGTGGCTTATTTGGTGTTTTTCCTATCAGGACTGGCAAACGGTCTGGCAAGTTTAAATAGGGAAGCGGTGGACAAGTGGGATGCAGATGCAATCGTCCTGACAGAGGAAGCAGATCAAAGCCTGGTCCAGTCTTCTTTTTCCATTGACACCCTTGATAACATCGAAGCTGATGAAAAGGCTGTTCTTGGACAGCTCAACGCAATTGCGCAAACTGGTGGACAAAAAGCCAACGTTTCCATTTTTGGCATCAATAATGATGAATTCATCATGCCGGAAGTGATAGAAGGCGAAAAATTTACAGGTATTAATGAAGTGATTGCCGGAGATGCACTGAAGGACGATGGCTTTAAGCTGGGAGATACACTGAGCTTGTCATCAACGGATGAAACGCTGAAAATCGTTGGATTTACAGATGAAGCGCGTTTTAATGCAGCGCCTGTTCTTTATGCCGGCCTGGAGACATTCGAGCGTGTGAAGTTCGGCGAAGAAGCAGCGGGGAATGAAAGCCAGATCAGTGGCATTGCTATACGGACTGCCGATATTTCGGCTGTTACAGATGAGGAAGACCTTGCAGTAATTGAGACGGAGACGTTCATTGAAAGCCTTCCGGGGTATACCGAACAAAGCCTGACATTGAACTTTATGATCTACTTCCTGTTCGCTATCTCATCAGTGATTGTGGCGATTTTCCTCTACGTGCTGACAGTTCAGAAAATCAGCATGTTCGGCGTCATGAAAGCGCAAGGGATTCCGAGTGCTTATCTGGCTCGCTCGGTCATTGCGCAAACATCCATTCTGGCCGCGATTGGTGTAGTTGTAGGTCTTGGATTAACGCTTCTGACAGGAGCTTTCCTCCCGAGTGCGGTACCGGTGTCGTTTGATATTCCAACGATGCTGATCTACGGAGTGGTGCTGATTGTGGTGGCTATTTTGGGCGCCGTATTCTCTGTGTTGACGATAGTGAAAATTGATCCATTAAAAGCGATTGGAGGTTGAATCATGGCGGTATTGGAAATGAACCGGGTGAAAAAAACATTCGGGACGGGACATAAGAAAGTGGATGCATTGAAAGAAACGAATTTTCGTGCAGAACAAGGAGAGCTGATTGCTGTAATTGGGCCTTCAGGTTCCGGGAAGAGCACGTTTTTAACGATTGCTGGAGGGCTGTTATCTCCGACAAATGGAGATATTCTGATCAATGACACAAACATCGCCACGTTAAATGAAAAGCAACTTTCAAAAATCCGTTTAAAGGAAATCGGTTTTATTCTGCAGGCTTCAAATTTGGTGCCATTTCTGACAGTGGAAAAGCAATTGAAGCTATTGGACAAAGTGAAAAAAGATAATATGGATAAAGAGCAGCTTGAGCAGCTTTACAAAGACCTGGGGATTGGGGATCTCCGCAGCAAATATCCGTCAGATTTGTCGGGAGGAGAACGTCAGCGGGTGGCAATCGCTAAAGCTTTGTACAGCAATCCATCCATCATTCTGGCGGATGAGCCGACAGCTTCTCTGGACTCCGACCGTGCCTATGAAGTAATGGAGTTATTGAAGGAAGAAACTAAAAACAAAAAAACAACAACGATTGTGGTGACGCACGATATTCGCCTGGTCGATTATTGTGATAAGGTGTATAAAATGGTCGATGGTGTGCTGGAGTTGCAGTAAACCGGAAGTTGGCCGAGTCCGTTTGCCGGTATGGCAGGCGGGCTTTTCATTTTGCTTATGATAAACTAGAGGTAATGATGAAAGAGGGTGGATCTCGTGAAGCGTCTTTTTTATCCGTTGGCAGTAGCGGCTTTGCTTGGTTTTTTTGCCATACTCGTAAATTACTCAAGTGAATCCATTGTTCGGATCGATCGGTCGGCTGCAGAACTATTGGGTGGCAGAACCCTGCTCGACAGCATGTCGTTTATCGCTGAACCGTGGATGATTTTTACGGTCAGCCTCCTGCTGCTCGTCTACCTTTGGCTGTTCCGGAAGGATTACCGGGGAATGCTGTTCGTCTTTTTGGCTGTGGGTGTCGGAAATGTTCTGAATCAGTTGATGAAAGAATGGTTCGAGCGTCCGCGTCCGGAATTGCCGCATAGTCTGGAGTCTTTCAGTTTCCCATCCAATCACGCGATGGTCGGCTTGTTGTACCTCTTTACGCTGGCCTATTTCCTGTCAGAGGCAAGCTCCTCGCGAACAAGGAAGACGGCAATTTGGGTTGTGGCTGTCACGTTGACTTTGTTCGTCGCATTGTCCAGGGTGGCGGGGGGAGAACATTACTTTTCTGATGTAGCTGCCGGGTTATTTGCGGGTTATGCGTGGTTTGTTGGAGTGGCTGTCTGGTATGAAATACGCGAGCGTCTGTTTCGTAAAAGAACGAGCATTGAAAAAGAAGAGGAGTTCCTGGACTGACCAGGAACTCCTCTTCTTTTTCTTTGTTCAGGAAATCGATTTTCGGGAAGCGGGTGCTTCTCCAAGCTGGTTCAACCGGTGCGCAAACGAATCGTTGCGTCCTGTCGGTGAACCATGCAGAACGTCCTGCATGGAATAAGCTTGTGAGCCATGCTCTGAAAAGTCCAAGCCTGCTTCTTCGTCTTCTGCTGTGACTCTTAGCGGTACAATGCTGCCGACGGCGAACAGCACCAATCCGGTTGAGACCGAAGCCCATGCAATTACGGCAAGGACGCCAACTGCCTGGATGCCAAGAATTTCCGCACCGCCTCCGTAAAGCAATCCACCGGTAGTATCAAACAAGCCGATTGCAAGCGTCCCCCAGATACCTGCAATACCGTGAACGGAAATAGCTCCGACCGGATCATCGACACGAATTTTAGAATCCAGCAAGCGGATAGCTTCGGTCATGACAACCCCGGCTATCAATCCAATAGCGAGAGCGCCGACAAGGGAAACGTTCGCCGCTCCTGCTGTAATGCCGACGAGGCCGGCAAGTGCGCCGTTCATCGTCAGGGAAGCATCGATGCGGCCATAGCGCAACCGTGTATATCCAGCTGTGGCAATAACTCCCGCAGAAGCTGCCAATAAGGTATTGGCGATGACCGGAGGCACTAGGGCGGGGTCGGCTGCCAAGGTACTGCCGCCATTAAACCCGAACCATCCCAGCCAAAGGATGAAAACACCTAATGCACCCAGTGGCAAACTGTGGCCTGGAATTGTATTGACGGATTTTCCGCTGTACTTGCCGAGGCGAGGGCCGATTTTCCAAGCTGCTACAAATGCGGCAACTGCACCGGTTAAATGCACCACCGTGGATCCGGCAAAATCAATAAAGCCGATCTGTGACAACCAACCGCCTCCCCATACCCAATGTCCGACAATCGGATAAATGATGGCAGTCATGGCGATGGTCAACAGGATGTATGCGGACAAGTTCATCCGTTCAGCTACAGCCCCGGAAATGATAGTTGCACATGTGGCTGCGAAAACAGCCTGGAAAACAAAAAATCCGATGTCTTCAACGCCTGTTAGCGCAAATCCTTCTGTGCCAATCAATCCGAAAGAAGAAGGGCCAAACATAAGAGCGTATCCGACGATGAAATAAAGAATCGACCCGAGTGAAACGGTGATCATGTTTTTCATTAAAATATTCAAGGTGTTTTTAGAGCGTGTAAATCCTGACTCCACCATGGCGAATCCCGCATGCATAAAAAATACTAGCATAGCCCCGAGCATCACCCATATCATATCTACTGAACTTTGAACTGCTTCCATCCAATCTCCTCCTTATCCAATCGCGACTGTGCCGCGTTCTTTTGTTCTGATTCGTATAGCTTCCTCTACCGGCAAAATGAAAATCTTACCATCTCCAACTTGTCCAGTTGAAGCGTATTCCAACAAAGCCTGAATGATATCTTCGACCTTATGGTCATCCACCACCATCTCTAATTTTAACTTTGGAGAAAATTCCATTGTGTAGGCGTTGCCGCGGAATAACCCGACTCGGCCTTCCTGCTTTCCGATTCCAGCAATTTCCGTTACACTCAAACCGTCTATTCCTTCAAGTGCCAGAGCTTGGCGAACGTCTGCGAAAACGGATGGCCGAATAATCGTTTCAATCTTTTTCATGTTTTCTCCTCCTTGATGTTAGGTTTGTTAACATATTAATCTATATTTTCTGATAATGCAAGAGTTATTTTCAATTCATGTTAGATTTCCTTACATGATAAAAATTAATAGAGGTGAATCTATAATGTATAGAATTTCAGAAGAACTAGCTGCTTTAGGAAAGCGGCGAATCGAAGGGCATTCGGTCGAAGGCTTTGTATGGGGGAGCGGTCCTAAAAATCCGGCGATTATGCTGGTGGGGGAAGCGCCAGGAGAGAGTGAAGTGGAGATCGGCATCCCTTTTACAGGAAGGGCGGGTAAAGAGTTGATGGCTTCTCTTGAGAGTATCGGTTTGGCAAGAGAAGATGTCTATATTACAAGTGCGGTTCGAAGCAGGCCTTATAAATGGGCGGCGAAAACAAAGCGCAACGGAGAAATTATTGAAAGAAAATACAACAGGACACCGAACAAAAAAGAAATTATTGCGCATGCGCCGATATTGGATACGGAGATTCGGGATGTCCGCCCTCCATTGATTGTGACACTGGGAAATATCGGTCTTCAGCGATTGGTCGGCCAGAAGGCAAAAGTCACGGAACTTCATGGAGTCTTGATGGAGACGCCGATTTTATATTGGGACGAAGAAGAAGGGGGCTTTAAAGAAACTGCTGAAGTTTATCATATTTTCCCCACTTTCCATCCGGCCAGCGTTTTTTATAATCCATCTGTCCGAGCCTTGAAAGACGCAGATTGGCGAAAGCTGAAAGAACTTTTGGGCGAGCGAAATAAATAAATAGTAGAAAGTCTTTCCTTATTAAAAAAAGTTGCACAAAGGAAACTTTCGCTGTACAATAACCATATTCACTAGAATTGGAAAGAAGGCATGTCTATGGATAGTACAGTCTTATTTGCGCTTGGATTAACTCTTTTTGCTGGCTTGGCTACCGGAATCGGCAGTCTCATCGCATTTTTTGCATCCCGTACCAATACAAAATTCCTGTCGATCTCGTTAGGTTTTTCGGCAGGAGTGATGATTTATGTTTCCTTAATTGAAATCTTTGTTAAAGCAAAAGATTCTTTGACGAATGCCCATGGCGAAAGCATGGGGTACTGGCTAACGCTGGTTGGTTTTTTCGGCGGAATGGTTTTCATGGCGGTATTGGATCGGATCCTTCCCCAACTTGGGAATCCGCATGAAGTCAAAACGGTGGAAGATATGGACGAAGGCCCAACCAACGATGAATATGCCCGGCTTCGAAAGATGGGTATGTTTACAGCCCTGGCGATTGGTATCCACAACTTTCCTGAAGGGATTGCGACATTCATGTCGGCCATGCAGGATCCGGCTCTCGGGATCGCCATCGCTATTGCAGTAGCCATCCACAATATTCCGGAGGGAATCGCTGTGTCCGTTCCAATTTATTATGCAACCGGCAGCCGGAAAAAAGCGTTTAAATACAGTTTTTTATCGGGTATTTCAGAGCCGGTCGGAGCCATCGCTGCATGGCTGTTCCTAATGCCTTTTCTCAGCGATACATTATTTGGAATCGTATTCGCAGGCGTAGCGGGTATTATGGTGTTCATCTCATTGGATGAACTATTGCCTGCTGCAAAACGCTATGACGAAGCACATCTGTCCATCTATGGATTGGTTGCCGGCATGGCGGTGATGGCTGTCAGCCTGGTATTGATCGTCTAGTATTGAAACTTTTAGCCTCCTCTTCTCGTATTAGAGAAAAAGGGGGTTTTTTCTATGGATATCAAACGTATTGAACAGACTTTCTCGGACGTGTCGAAAACAGCAGGGTGGGCAGTAGACAAGCGGATTGCGTTGGCTGTCACCAATCTATACTTATCGCATGAACAAACTTTTAATGCGAAAGCGCATGAAGCCGCAGTTGAAATCATCAAAAAGAATGAAGGCTGGACCTCGCCATTGCGCTCGCATCTGCTTCACATAGCCGCAGCTTTTATGGTGATCAAAGAAGGGGATGTGGAGAACTCGCTGGAGCTGGTCAATCAAAACCAAAAAGAATTGAATAACGCGGGATTCTGGAAAACTTCCTATACCTATTTGGGGGCTTTGCTGATGAAAAACCCGGAACAAGCAGAGCGGTCAAAGAAATTATATGAAGAGATGAAAAAGCACCATAAGTTCCTGACATCAAACGAAGACATCCCTTACGCAGTGCTATTGAGCAGTAGAGAAGGAGCGCTTGAAGAGCGAGCGGCGACAATGAATATGTATTACCGCGATTTACGCGAACAGGGATTCACCATGGGCAATGACCTCCAATGGCTGTCTCAAATCATGACTTTTGATTCTCCGGACTATGATCCGGAAATGGTGGGCAGGGTTTTGGCTATCCAGCAATTTTTTAAAGAGGAGAAAATTAAAATCCGTTTGGCGCAGTATCCGGTTCTTGGTTTTTTGGCGGTGACGCAGGTAGATGGCGAAGCATTACAGGAAATTGCAGAGAATACACGTGAATTGGAAAAAAATAAAATTTTCCGTTGGTACAAGGACATGGCTTTTTCCACAGCTGTGCAGCAAACGATGGCCGATAACATTGACGCCCAGGATATCTCTGCCATGGCTTTTTCTACATCACTGGAAACCTTGATGCAAGCACAGCAGGCAGCGATGATGGTCAGCATTAATGCGGCCGTGATTTCATCGACCAGTAATTCGTCTGGCTGAACGGGAGGCGTAAACTTTTTAGGCCTAATCCACCCGCTTTCATTTATTTGAAAAAACAGACTTTAATCCGCAGCTTGTCACTATTCTGACTACAGCGTATAGTTGTGTAAAGATGAAACTATACATGTGTCAAGACAAGGAGAATGGCGATGTCTATTGTAGCGGAGAAAAATTCGAGTTCGATTTCAAGAAATAAATTATTGTGGGTCGCGGGATTGGGGTGGCTCTTTGATGCAATGGATGTCGGAATTTTAGCGTTTGTTATCGCGGCATTGCATGTGGACTGGGGACTGACTTCCAGTCAAATGGGCTGGATCGGCAGCGTCAACTCAATTGGTATGGCGGTCGGTGCGTTCGTCTTTGGCATCTATGCGGACCGTGTGGGCAGGAAGAAGATATTCATCATCACCTTGCTGCTATTTTCAATTGCCAGCGGCCTTTCTGCCTTTACGACGACACTCGCGGCGTTTATGATCCTGCGGTTTTTTGTTGGAATGGGGCTGGGCGGAGAATTGCCAGTTGCGTCTACTTTGGTATCAGAAAGTGTGCCGGCAAAAGAGCGTGGGCGCGTCGTCGTCCTGCTGGAAAGCTTTTGGGCAGCCGGATGGCTGGTGGCTGCAATTATTTCGTATTTCATCATTCCGTCTTTCGGATGGCGCATCGCATTGCTGCTGACCGCATTGCCGGCACTTTATGCATTGTATCTTCGCATCAATCTGCCGGATTCCCCGCAGTTTTCCGCTAAAAAGGATGTACTGCGGTCGGTTTCCACAAATATTAAAGAAGTCTGGTCCAAAAAATACAGACGGCCTACTGTGATGCTGTGGATCGTCTGGTTTACAGTGGTCTTTTCGTATTATGGAATGTTCTTATGGCTGCCAAGCGTTATGGTGCTTAAAGGATTCACACTTATCCAAAGCTTCCAGTATGTCTTGATTATGACCCTGGCTCAATTGCCAGGATATTTCTCTGCAGCTTGGCTTATCGAGCGTGCCGGAAGGAAGTTTGTATTGGTCACCTATTTGATCGGAACAGCTGGCAGCGCTTTGGCGTTCGGGAATGCGGATACCATCACTTTGTTGATCGTTGCTGGGGCTTTCCTGTCTTTCTTCAACTTGGGTGCTTGGGGAGCGTTGTATGCTTACTCTCCGGAACAGTATCCAACGGTTATCCGGGGTACCGGTACGGGCATGGCTGCATCTTTTGGCCGTATCGGCGGGGTTCTTGGTCCGCTTCTGGTCGGTTCGATGTTGACGGCCGGTATCGGCATCAACATAATCTTCGGGATCTTCTGTGTCTCTATCCTTATTGGAGCCATGGCCGTGGCATTTCTTGGAACTGAGACAAAACAAATGGAATTGGAATAGAACCGAGCGCAAAAACAACGCACCCGATACGAGTTCGGGGACGTTGTTTTTTTGTTAAAGAAATGACGGATATAAGCAGGAGATTTTCCATAATATAGCTAATAATATAGGATGAGGAATTAAGACGGAAATGGACGTGGGAAAATGGAATTGCTTATCTACTCGGATTCAGCAGTTTTTTCGGAAAAAGTGTCACCCTTGCTGTACCGAAATGAAGACATTCATAGTTTGTTCCTGGGCGTGCTCGGGCAAATACAAGCAAATCAGTATGAGGATTATTTTTTGGCCCTTGCAGAAACGGAAGGTGAAATTGTAGCTGCTTGCTTGATGACGCCGCCTCACGCTCTGCAATTGGTGGTGTTTCGGGACCTTCCGGGCATTGAAGAAGAAGTTGCCGGACATTTACAGAATCTGGGGATTGAAGTCAGCGGGATTGTCGGCGAACAGGAAACATGCCGCCTCTTTGCGGAAGCTTGGATCCGCGAGACGGATGAGCAGGTGAAAGTATTAATGGACCAGGGCCTTTACCGTATTGATGCGGTCAATAAAGGGCTGAAGAAGAGCGAAGGGACCTGGTGGGTTGCCAGTAAAAAACATGCAGAAATCCTGGAGGAATGGTACAGGCTGTTTGAAGAGGAAACAGGACTTGGCCGACGCTCTACAAAGGCGGAAGCTACGCACCGGATTGCTGACTTTTTGGAAAGGAAGGAAGTCTACGTATGGGAAGTCGATGGAGTGGCTGTCTCCTGCATGAAGAAATCGCGTCCTTCCAAAAACGGCATAACGGTATCCTTTGTATTTACGCCAAAGGGTCAGCGGGGAAAAGGGTACGCACGGACGCTGGTAGCAGAAGTGACAGACGAGCTGCTGCTGGAGTATGATTTCGTAGTGCTCTATACTGATCTCAGCAATGCTACGGCCAATAAAATCTACAGGGAAATCGGCTACGAGCAGATTGCCAATCCGGTTCACCTTGTGTTTGAACAACAATAATTCGCTGGTAAAGCTTTTCAGGAGTAAAAAGGACTGCCAAAGGGTATAAAAAAGCTAGGCTGAAAAGAACAGAAGGGAGCGGAGGCTATGATTCGATTTGAAAATGTCACAAAACGCTTTCCTGATGGAACGGAAGCATTAAAAGACATATCACTCGTTCTTCCCACTCATGAATTGACTGCTATTATCGGCCCCAGTGGATGCGGCAAGACTACTTTGATGAAAATGATCAATAAATTGGAGAAACCGACTGCCGGGAGTATCTATATTGACGAAAAACCCATTAATGGAATGGATGAAGTTCAATTGCGCCGTTCTATCGGTTATGTTATTCAACGTATTGGATTGTTTCCCCATATGACCATTTCGGATAACGTGGCGTTGGTCCCGAAACTGCTGGAATGGCCAAAAGCCAAAAAAGAAGAGCGGGTGCGGGAATTGCTCGAGTTGGTCGGGTTGGATCCTGCAATCTATATGGATCGCTATCCTCTTGAATTGAGCGGAGGGCAGCAGCAGCGTGTAGGAGTAGTCCGGGCATTGGCTGGAGATCCCAATATTGTCTTAATGGATGAACCGTTTTCAGCGCTCGATCCCATCAGCCGGGAACAATTGCAGGACGAACTCCGGAATCTTCAGCAAACCATCAATAAGACCATCGTTTTCGTCACACATGATATGGATGAAGCATTGAAGATCGCAGATTCCATTATTGTCATGCGTGACGGCCAAGTCGAACAGACAGGAACACCTCAGCAACTGATCGACCAACCGGCAAACGAGTTTGTCCGCAATTTCATTGGCGTAGAACGCATCAATCAAAAGCGCACATTCGGAGAAAAGAGATTAGCGGAGTTTCTTGGCTTATTTACAAGAGATTGGTCGGGGGATGCAGAGAAGATTTCTGCAGATTCGACGATTGAAACTGCTTTTAACCAACTGGATAAAAGCGATCAGGACTATCTGGCGATCATTGAAGATGGGAAGGTCATGGCTTATGCCAATGACCGTGATTTATTGAAAGCGGCTCTTGTTAAGGAAGCGGAGGTATTGGTATGAGAAATTTCCTCGATACACTCGTCAGCCGACAGGATATGATCATCAGTGCACTTTTAGAGCATATTTATTTGTCTTTTGTAGCCGTTGCAATCGGCATTGCGATTGCACTGCCATTGGGAATTATCATCACGCGCTACCGGCGCTACGCTGAACCGATTATTGGCGTGACAGCTGTTTTCCAAACCATACCGAGTCTTGCGCTATTCGGCTTTTTGGTTCCGATTCTGGGCATTGGCTCACCGACTGCATTAATTGCGCTCATCATCTATGCCCTGTTGCCGATTCTGCGGAATACATATGCGGGGATTGTGGGTGTCGATGGCTCCACAATCGAAGCGGGGCGGGGAATGGGCATGACCCGGACGCAGATCCTGCGGCAAATTGAATTGCCGCTCGCCTTGCCATTCATCATGGCCGGGATACGGACAGCGACTGTTTTGACTGTCGGCATCGCTACGCTTGCAACATTCGTCGGGGCCGGCGGTTTAGGGGATATCATCTACCGCGGCCTGCAATCGTATAATAATGCGTTGGTTCTGGCAGGAGCCCTCCCAGTTGCGCTGCTTGCCATCGGTTTTGACCAGATATTGAAATGGATTGAAAAGAGGGCAACGCCAAAAGGCTTAAAAACATAGGAGGAAATGAGAATGAAAAAGATAGCATTTGGTATTTTATTGGCTGGAACCACAGTCATTGCGGGTTGTGGATCAGGTGGAGATGCATCAGATCCACTTGTGATTGGCGGTAAGCCATGGACAGAACAATACATTCTTCCTTATATTCTTGGGCAGTATATTGAAGCAAACTCGGAATACACAGTAGAGTACGAAGATGGCCTTGGAGAAGTGGCGATTTTGACGCCTGCTTTGGAGCAAGGAGACATCGATATGTATGTGGAATACACCGGTACCGGATTGAAGGACGTTTTGAAAGAAGAATCAGTACCGGGACAATCTTCGGAAGAAGTGTTGGAGATTGTCAGAGCGGGGTATGAAGAGGAATTGGATGCCACATGGCTTGAGCCGCTTGGATTTGAAAACGGCTATACTTTAGCATTTTCTAAAGACAGCGGTTATGACGCGGAAACTTACTCGGATTTAGCTGAAATTTCGAAGTCGGAAAATATGCGTTTTGGCGCACCGCACCCTTTCTATGAACGCCAAGGTGATGGTTTTGATGACCTAGTCGCGACTTACCCTTTTGAGTTTTCAGCTACGGAAAGTTTTGATCCAGCCATTATGTACGAAGCTGTCCAAAGCGGAGAAGTGGATGTTATTCCAGCCTTTACAACAGATAGCCGCATCGAATTATTCGATCTTGAAACAACGGAAGACGATCTTTCGTTTTTCCCGAAATACGATGCAGTTCCAGTTGTCCGAATGGAAACACTTGAAGAATACCCAGAGCTTGAGGAAGTCTTAAGTGGACTGGCTGGGCAAATCAGCGAAGAAGAAATGCTGGCCATGAATTCGCGCATTGATGTAGATCAGGAGGTCGCGAGTGATGTCGCTCGTGAGTTCCTGATTGAAAAAGGATTAATTGAAGAATAAAAAGGGATTCCGCAGCTTAGGCTGCGGAATCTTTTGGTTTAAGAAAACAAATGGCAGCTCTTTGTTGAGGCTGTATGCGCTTTTTTATTGTCCGAATGTCGGTGGTCGGTAACATGTTGCTTCCGCTTTTGGGCGCCTCCGCTTTTCTTGTAGCATTTGGCAATAGGTTCTTGTACAATGGATTTAATGAGTGAATAGTCATTCAATTCTGTAAAATGAAAGCGATTTCGCAAAATTAAAAGGGGTGAAGAGTATGAGAGAAGTTGTGATTGTAGAAGGAGTACGGTCGCCGGTAGGGCGCAGAAAAGGGCAGTTTGCCAATCAACGCCCGGATGAATTGGCGGCTTTGGTGCTGGAAGCGCTGGTGGCGCGTGCAGGAGTAGACAAAAGTGAAATAGAAGATGTTATTTTAGGTTGTGTTTCACAGGCCGGGGAGCAAGGGGGCAATATTGCGCGCACGGCTGCATTGATTGCCGGATTTCCCGATCATGTGCCTGGCGTTACCATCGATCGCCAATGTGGGTCAAGCCAGCAGGCAGTGCATTTTGGGGCGCAGGCAATTTTAGCGGGAGATATGGATATTGTCATTGCGGGCGGTGTAGAAAGTATGACGCGTGTGCCGATGTTTTCCAATATGCAAGGTGCAGAAATGAGCGGGAAACTGACGGATCAATATGAAATCATCAACCAGGGATTGTCGGCAGAACGCATCGCTGAAAAATGGGGATTTACTCGAGAACAACTTGATGCCTTTGCCGTGCAAAGCCATGAACGGGCACAAAATGCCATTCAAAAAGGATATTATGAGCGAGAAATCGTTCCGATTGAAACGCAGGATTCAGATGGTGAAAAACAAACGGTTACGGTAGATGAAGGACCGCGGCCTGGAACGACACAGGAAGTTCTCGGGGGACTGAAAACCGTCTTTGACGAGAATGGCGTAATTACTGCCGGAAACGCCAGCCAGATGAGTGACGGTGCATCTGCAGTCTTGCTGATGTCGGCAGAAAAGGCGCGGGAATTAGGTTTGAAACCGAAAGCGCGGATTCTGGCGCGTGTCGTGGTGGGCTCAGATCCGACATTGATGCTGACGGGGCCAATTGCGGCAACAAGGAAAGTGCTTGAAAAAGCAGGGCTCGAAATTGGTGATATGGACCGTTATGAAATCAATGAAGCATTTGCGCCAGTTCCGCTGGCGTGGCTGCACGATATCGGCGGAGATCCTGAAAAACTGAATGTCAACGGCGGCGCAATTGCACTTGGCCATCCGCTTGGTGCGACCGGAACCAAATTACTGGTATCGCTGCTGCATGAACTGGAGCGGACAGATGGCCGTTATGGTTTATTGGCGATTTGCGAAGGCATGGGAATGGCCAATGCCACCATCATTGAAAAACTGTAGACTGGTTTGAAGACTAAGGGGGATGACAATGGATTTTTCAAAGGTTAAAGCAGTGGTGACAGGCGGAGCGTCCGGGCTTGGAGAAGCGACAGTGCGCCGTATTGCAGAAAGTGGTGGGAAAGCGGCTATTTTCGATTTGAACGCAGAGCGGGCAAAAAAGCTGATCGAGGAATTAGGGGAAGAATCGGTCATCTACAAAGAAACCGATGTGACGGATGCGAAGCAGGTCGAACAGAATATAAGTGAAACGCTGGAGCAGTTCGGCAGTATTGATTTGATTGTCAATTGTGCAGGAATCGGTACACCCGGAAAAGTATTGTCCAAAGGCACACCAATTGGACTGGATCAGTTCGAAAAAGTCATCAAAGTGAACCTGATCGGCAGCTTTAATGTAATCCGGGTTGCCGCGGCGGCTATGCAGAAAAATGAGCCAAATGAAGAAGGGGAGCGCGGAGTCATCATTTCAACGGCATCAGTAGCCGCATACGAAGGCCAGATTGGACAAGCAGCCTATAGTGCGTCAAAAGGCGGAGTGGTATCGATGACGTTGCCGATAGCCCGCGAACTGGCAAGAGATGGAATCCGCGTCATGGCAATTGCGCCCGGCTTAATGGAGACGCCGATGGTGGAAGGGCTGCCGGATGCCGCAATTGCTTCATTGTCTGCGGCGGTGCCATTTCCGGCGCGTCTCGGAAAACCGTCTGAATACGCACAATTGGTGGAAAGCATTACAGCAAATCCGATGTTGAATGGAGAAACAATCCGACTCGACGGAGCAATCCGCATGCAGCCGAAATAAGGGGGACAAAGAGGATGGGGAAATACCGTTTTGAAGAAGAAGAACAGGTGATGTTCCGCAAGTCGTTGCGCAAATTTCTGGAGAAAGAAGCAGTCCCGAATTATGACCAATGGGAAAAAGATCGCCTTATTCCAAAATCTTTCTGGAAAAAACTTGGGGATATGGGCTTTTTAAGTCCTCAAGTCGAAGAACAGTATGGCGGTCTTGGACTTGATTTTCGTTATGCAGTTGTTATCGGAGAAGAGATGGAACGTGTGGGTGCCAGTTTGACAGGCGTTGGCCTCCACAATGATATCACCGTCCCTTATATTGAAGCTTATGGCAACGAAGAACAGAAACAGCGCTGGCTGCCAGGCTGTGTTTCAGGCGACCACATTACAGCGATTGCTATGACAGAACCAGGTGCTGGATCTGACCTGGCGAATATATCGACCACTGCCATTCGGGATGGCGACAACTATATTGTCAATGGCCAGAAAACGTTCATCACCAACGGCATCAATTCGACATTGGTGCTGGTGGTCGTGAAAACTGATCCGAAAGCAGAACCGAAGCACCGGGGAATTTCGTTATTGATGGTAGAAGAAGGGACGCCAGGCTTTGAGAAAGGGCGCAAGCTGGATAAAGTCGGCCTTCATGCACAAGACACGTCCGAACTGTATTTTGAGGATTGCGTTGTTCCGGCCGCAAATTTGATCGGCGAAGAGAACAAAGGCTTTACCTATTTGATGGAAAAACTGCAGCAGGAACGCTTGGTGGTCGCAATGGCTGCACAAGTGGCTTCAGAAGATATGCTGGAAATGACCTTGGAATATGTGAAGTCAAGAAAAGCCTTTGGCAAGCCGATTGGCTCGTTCCAGAATTCCCAATTTAAATTGGTGGAAATGGCGACGGAAATCGAATTGGGCCATTCTTTTTTGGAATCGCTCATTGAAGACCATATGGCTGGAAAAGATATTGTTTCCAAAGTGTCGATGGCGAAATTCTGGCTGACCGACACGGCCAAAAAGATTTCGGGTGAATGCATGCAATTGCATGGCGGATACGGCTATATGGAAGAATACAAGATTGCACGGCGGTACCGGGATATTCCGGTGGCTGCGATTTATGCCGGTTCCAACGAAATCATGAAAACCATCGTTGCTAAACGGATGGGCCTATAAATGAAAGAGGCGCTAAAAGGCGTGCGCATACTGGATGTCACTTATTACGTGCCAGGACCGTATGCGGGAATGCGGCTTGCTGAACTGGGTGCGGAAGTCATCAAAGTTGAACCGCCCGCGGGTGATCCGGCGCGCTATATGAGCGGAGGGCATGTCCATCGGGCCAATAATCGGGGCAAAAAAATTGTCCATATCGATTTGAAATCACCTGAAGGCCGCCTGGAAATGTTGGAATTAGTGAAAAACGCTGATGCCCTCATTGAAACATTCAGGCCGGGTGTCATGAAGAAGCTGGGGCTGGATTATAACAGTTTGAAGGATGTAAAGCCTGATTTGGTTTATTGTTCCTTATCGGGTTACGGGCAAACGGGTGAAATGGCTGGCTTGGGCAGCCACGATTTAAACTATATGGCTCTGTCCGGTGCTTTGGATCAAATGAGGGATGCATCCGGCAGGCCGATCCATCCAACAAATACATTCGCTGATTTTACCGGAGGATTGCTGGCTTCGGAACAGTTGCTGGCCGCTTTGTTGAAAAAATTCAGGACCGGACAAGGGCAGTACTTGGATATCGCCTTGGCTGGAGTGATGGCGGAATTTCTTGGTAATCATGACGTCTATCACGAAGCGGGAGTTTCGGAAAGAGGAATTCCGGAAATTGGCGGCACGCGTATCAGCTACGCCATTTATGAAACAAAAGATGGCCGCTATATGACTTTGGGGGCGCTGGAGGAAAAATTTTGGCGTGCTTTCTGTGGTTTTGCCCACCAGCCGGAATGGTTGGAGTGGGGAGACAAGCCTCTGGAAAGTCCGGAACACCAGAGAGTCGCAAAGTTTTTCAAATCGAAGGATTGGCAGGAATGGTACCGGATATCATTGCAGGTGGATGCCTGCCTGGCGCCTGTATTAAAGGCGCATGAACGGCATGAACACCCATTTTTCATTGAAAAAAACAGAACGAAAAAGGAGTCGGATGTGACATGATGGATTCGCCGTTATTATTATCATCTTTCGTAAAAAGAGCAGAGCGCTATTTTCCTGAAAAATTGATCATTTCACGGACCGGAGAAAATATGGTCCATCGCATTCCTTATAAAGAATTTGCCGTGCGCACACGTAAACTGGCCGCCGCTTTGACGAAAATCGGCATGGACCGAGGCACGAAAGTCGGAAGCTTTGCCTGGAATCATCACCGCCACCTGGAGTTGTATTTTGGTGTGCCGGGTGCCGGTGCTATCCTGCATATGATCAATATCCGCCTGTCTCCGGAACACATCGCTTATGTCATCAACCATGCCGAAGATGAAATCCTAGTGGTCGATCATGATTTATTCCCGTTGATTGAAAAGCTGGCGCCAATGCTGAAAACAGTCAAGCATTTTGTCATCATGAAAGACGGGACAGATTTGCCGGAAACGACACTTGAAAACGTCTATTCCTATGAAGAATTGCTGGCCGCTGAAGACGGCAGCTTTGAATTCCCGGAAGATCTGGACGAAAACACGCCGGCCGGCATGTGCTACACATCGGCGACTACCGGCAATCCAAAAGGTGTCGTTTATACGCACCGTGGGCTGGTACTCCATAGTTATGCGCTGGGCATGTCCGATGCCATGGGCTTGTCGGAACGTGACATTGCCTTGTCGATTGTTCCGATGTTCCATGCCAATGCATGGGGGCTGCCGTTTGCCAGTGTCTTGTTTGGCACTACGCAAGTATTGCCGGGGCCGGGCTTTGCTCCGGGCATGCTGCTGGATTTGATTGAATCCGAGAAAGTTACGTTGACTGCCGGTGTCCCAACCATTTGGATGGGCGTACTGAAAGAACTGGAAGCAAACCCGCGAAATATCGAAACGCTCCGGATGATCATCTGCGGTGGATCGGCTTCACCGAAAGGCTTGATCCGGGCGTTTGAGGAGAAATACGGTGTGCCGTTTGTGACGGGCTATGGGATGACGGAAACGGCTCCGCTTGTCAGTTTGGCCATCACCACTTCGGCCATGGCTGATATGACGATGGATGAGCGCATCGAACGCCGCTCGATGGCAGGTTTGCCGATGCCAGGACTGGAAGTACGGATCGTCAATGAAAACGGTGAAGCTCCGTGGGATGGCGAAACGATGGGTGAGCTGAATGTCAAAGGCGCCTGGATTGCCGATGAATACTATAAAGATGAACGGACCGCAGATGCCTTCAAGGATGGTTGGCTTTATACGGGTGACATCGCTGTCATCGAACCGGATGGCTACATCAAGCTGACGGACCGGACGAAAGATCTGATCAAGAGCGGTGGGGAATGGATTTCATCTGTAGATCTGGAAAACGCATTGATGACACATGAGGCAGTTTTTGAAGCGGCAGTTGTCGCCATTCCGCATGAAAAATGGATGGAGCGTCCGCTTGCCTGTGTGGTCCTGAAAGAAGGCTATGCTGAAGACGAAGCGACGAAATCAGAATTGCTGACGTATCTGGAGAGCCAGTTCGCCAAATGGTGGGTCCCGGACGATGTGGTCTTTTTGAAAGAAGTGCCGAAGACCTCGGTCGGGAAATTCCTGAAAGCGGCTTTGCGAAAAGAACTGGATGGCTATTATCAGTGATTATTAGTTAGTGGAGCGCAAGCGGCCGGGAAACTCTGGCTGCTTGCGTTTTTTCTTATTGTTGAGGGTCCGCAGGATGCGGATCATGTAAGCGTTGCGACAGGAAGTCGCGCTTTTAGCTTACGTTCCTTTAGTCGGCTGCCTTCGCTTTTCTTTGTCCAGACTCCGGCAGCCAGCCTCTCGAGTCGCTTCAACCTTTCCAGCAATGGCTGAAGAACGCCATTACCGGCAAGGCTTCCAGCGCTTGTCGAGGCTAAACGGCTGCCTTCGCATTTCTTTGTCCAGACTCCAACGGCCAGGTCCTAGGGTCATAAGCCAACCCAGTGTCCAGCTGCAAGTGCCTAGCTCTTCGGGATGTAAGCCGCTTTGGCTGTGCGGCTGAAAACACGCCGCTTCGCCAACTCGTCTTACACCTGTCAGAGCTGGACAGGCACTTTCACTTTTCATGCTGTGTGGCAAAGAGCGCCACTTCGCTGGGCTGTCTTATGCCTGTCGGACCTACATGGCCGTTTGCGCATTTCTTTGTCCAGACTCCGGCAGCCAGCCTCTCGAGTCGCTTCAGCCTTTCCGGCACTGGCTGAAGAACGCCATTACCGGCAAGGCTTCCAGCGCTTGGCGAGGCTAAACGGCTGCCTTCGCTTTTCTTTTACTTGACAGAATATACAAAACCTTTTAAGATAAGGGTCAACTTGTTGTACGAGAAGCAAGTCCTTTTGAGAGAAGAGCTTAGAGAAGACGAGAATAGAAGAGTGTATAAATCGAGGATTGAGACGAGTAGGCAGGGAAATCCATTTAGAGAGTCAGCGGCTGGTGGAAGCTGATTGGATAAACTGCGCGAATGGACTTAGGAGAGCTGGCCTGAAAGCGGAAGCGAGTAAGGGAGACGTAAGCCCTGCGTTAAAGGGAAAGGCGAAGAGCCTGTTTAAGTGAGTGCAGAAATTCATTGCATTAATGCGTGGTGGTACCGCGGTTTTAACCCGTCCCCGCAATCAGATAGCTATCTGATTGCGGGGATTTTTGTATTCAAAAACGAGACGAGGAGAGATTAGCATGAGCAGAGTAGAGAATATGAGTGAACAAATGATGTATGAAAAATCATTGGAAATTTTGAACGGCACAATAGATGAACAGCAAGTGAAAGGTTTTTTATCCGGATTGCATGAAAAAGGCGAGACGGCAGATGAATTGGTAGGATTGGTCAAAGCGATGCGTGAAAAAGCGGTGGAACTTCCCGCAATAGACGGGGAGTTGGTTGATGTTTGTGGAACCGGTGGAGACCGTTCCTACAGTTTCAACATCAGTACCTTGACAGCTTTTGTTTTGGCAGGCTGCGGCTTGACGGTCGCCAAGCATGGCAACCGCAGTGTCTCCAGCAAAACCGGCAGTTCAGACGTTTTGGAAGCACTGGGCATTTCAACAGAAACGGATGTTGCAGCGATTCCAACGATGCTTGACCAGACCGGGATTGCGCTGTTGTTCGCGCCGGCGATTCATCCGGCACTTGGAGGCCTGCGCCAAATCCGTAAAGACATTGGTACGCCGACCATCTTTAATTTAGTCGGACCTTTGGCGAATCCGCTGCCGATTACGGTTCAGATGACGGGCGTTTATCGTCGCGACATGCTGGAGCCGATGGCGGATGCTTTGATCCGGCTGGGCCGGAAAAAAGGGGCTTTGGTCCACGGAGCAGGCGGGCTGGATGAACTGTCGCTTGCCGGTACCAATGAATTGATCGTTTTTGATGAATTGGGCAAGCGGAAAATGACCATCCATCCCAATGAAGTTGGTTTGGAAGTCGCTCCTATCGAAGCAATTCGTGGGGGAGACCCTGAACGCAATGCAGAAATTTTTATGGACGTATTATCTGGAACCGATAGCCCTTATCTGGATACTGTTGCTTTGAATGCAGGAACTGTATTGTATGTCAGCGGCAAGGCTGAAACGGTGAAAGAAGGGGTGCAGCAGGCGAAAACATCACTCAAATCAGGCGAAACCGCGCGTGTCTTCGACTTGCACCGGTTAGCAGCGGGGGTATTTGTATGACGATACTGGATAAAATCATTGCCACTAAACATGAAGAAATAAAAACCTATAAACCGGTCGAGCCGGACACTATCACTTTTCCCGAAAAGACGAAACTGCTTCAGCATCTGCAGGAAAAGAACGGTGTGATATCGGAAATCAAACGGGCTTCTCCATCAAAAGGTGATATTCAGACAGAAGTGGATATTGTGGCGCAAGCCAAAAAATATGAAGCAGCAGGAGCGGCCGCAATTTCGGTCCTCACTGATGAAACTTACTTTAAGGGGTCGATTGACGACTTGCGCGAAGTGGCGCAAGCTGTTTCGATTCCTGTCTTGTGCAAAGACTTTATGATCAGTGAAATTCAGATTGACCGTGCCCAAAACGCGGGAGCGACGATCATCCTGTTGATTGTTGCAGCACTCGAAAACCAGCAGCTGAACAGCCTTTACCAGTATGCCCTATCAAAAGGACTCGAAGTTTTAGTGGAAGTCCACGATGAGCAGGAACTGCAGGCGGCACTCCAGTTGGATGCAAAATTAATCGGTGTCAATAATCGTGATTTGAAGACTTTCGACGTATCGATTGAACGAACTGCGCAACTGGCTGAAAAATTCCCCTTTGATGGGGAGCGGGTGCTGATCAGCGAAAGTGGGATGCACACAAAAGAAGACGCGAAATTCGCTTATGCCAGTGGAGCTTCTGGTATTTTAGTAGGCGAAGCGCTGATGCGATCAGAAGATCCGGGGAGCTGGATCCGACAGGCAACCAGTGAGGAGGCAGTCCAATGACCAAAGTGAAGATCTGTGGTTTGAAGGAAGAACAGCATGTCAAAGCGGCAGAGCGGGCTGATGCCATCGGTTTTGTATTTGCCCCGAGCAAACGCCAGGTGACGATTGAGCAGGCAGCTGAATTAGCTAAGCATATTCCCGT
This sequence comes from Planococcus sp. BI3, assembly GCF_056680115.1. NCBI lineage: Bacteria > Bacillati > Bacillota > Bacilli > Caryophanales > Caryophanaceae > Planococcus > Planococcus sp. BI3. The sequence goes on along the minus strand of NZ_CM155266.1, from coordinate 2,176,972 downwards.
AGATACCGATAAAATCGGTGTTTTCGTCAACGCAACTTTAAAGGAAATCGAGGATACAATCGCAGGCGTTCCATTGACGATGGTTCAGTTGCACGGAGATGAACCGGATGAGCTGATCAAAGCGATTCGTGTACCGGTCATTCAGGCTTTCTCGATCCGTACGAAAGAAGATGTAGGGAAATTGAAGAAGTCTCAGGCTGATTACATATTAGTGGATGCTCCCGGTACGGATTACCGCGGAGGCAGCGGCAATGTATTTGATTGGTCCTTGTTGGACGGAGCTGATATTGATCCAGCCCGCCTGATTGTGGCGGGTGGCTTGAATCCCGGAAATGTCCACGCGGCAATCGGGCAAACCACTCCTTATATGGTGGACGTTTCAAGCGGAGTCGAAACAGACGGACGTAAAGACACGGCGAAAATACAGGAATTCATTAAACAGGTAAAGGATGATTCGATGGAACAGACAATAGAAAAAACAGGTTTTTTTGGCAAATACGGCGGACAATTCGTACCGGAAACCTTAATGAAAGCAGTCAAGGAATTGGAAGATGCTTACGAAGCGGTAAAAAAAGATCCCGAATTCTATAAAGAATACAATCATTACCTATCAGAGTATGTTGGACGCGAACAGCCGCTGACATTCGCCAAAAGGATGACAGAAGCATGGGGCGGTCCGAAAATCTATTTAAAACGGGAAGACTTGAATCATACCGGTGCCCATAAAGTGAATAATGCAATTGGCCAGGCCTTGCTTGCCATGCGCATGGGCAAACGCAAAATTGTAGCGGAAACAGGAGCGGGCCAGCATGGTGTGGCGACTGCGACGATTTGCGCGCTGTTCGACTTGGACTGTGTCATCTTCATGGGTGAAGAAGACATCAAGCGCCAACAACTGAACGTCTTCCGCATGAAGCTTCTGGGCGCGCGTGTGGAAAGTGTCACAAAGGGCAGTGCAACTTTGAAGGATGCTGTCAATGAAGCCTTGCGCTACTGGGTTTCCAATGTGGAAGATACGCATTACCTGATTGGTTCGGCTCTTGGGCCGCATCCGTTTCCAACAATGGTCCGCGATTTCCAACGTGTCATCGGCGATGAGACGAAACGTCAGATTCTGGATAAAGAAGGACGGTTGCCTGACGCTATTTTGGCATGCGTCGGCGGTGGCAGCAACGCCATCGGTATGTTCTATCCCTTCATTAAAGATAAAGACGTTCAATTGATCGGCGTTGAAGCAGCTGGGCAAGGTGTGGATACGGACAAGCACGCTGCGACTTTAACGAAAGGCACGGAAGGCGTACTTCACGGCGCGATGATGAAATTATTGCAGGATGATGCCGGGCAAGTCCAGGAAGCGCACTCGATTTCTGCGGGTCTTGATTATCCGGGAATCGGACCGGAACATGCTTATTTGGCGGATATCGGCCGCGTTGAATACCGTTCGATTACGGACGAGGAAGCGCTTGAGGCGGTCATCAGCATGTCCCGTCTGGAAGGAATCATTCCGGCACTTGAATCGGCGCATGCTATTGCGGAAGCCCAAAAGCAGGCCAAGACCATGACTGCTGATCAGATTATGGTCATTTGCGTATCAGGCCGCGGCGATAAAGATATGGCAACATATGCTGAGAAACTGGAGGGACTGTCATGAATCGTTTAGAGCAGCTGAAAAGTACAGGGAATAAAGCGTTTGTCGCTTACATCATGGCGGGAGACGGCGGCCTTGACCGCTTAAAAGAACAAGTGCAGTACCTGCAGTCGGCCGGCGTGACAGCCATTGAAATCGGCATTCCGTTTTCAGATCCAGTAGCGGATGGCCCGACGATTGAAGCGGCGGGCAACCGCGCGTTAAAACAAGGGGTTACACTTCAGAAGGTATTGGAAGAACTCCAAAGCTGGACATTTCAAGTCGAAATTCCTTTGCTGGTGATGACTTATTTAAACCCGGTGCTGAAATTTGGCGTGGAACGCTTTGCCGCTGAATGTGGAAAGGCCGGAGTTTCAGGTGTCATCATACCGGATCTTCCTTATGAACATAAAGAGCTAGTCCAGCCTCATCTCGATAAAGAAGAAATCAAGTTGATTCAACTGGTGACCTTGACGACGACCGATGTTCGGCTGGATGATATTCTCAGTGGAGCGGAAGGCTTTGTCTATGCGGTAACGGTCAAAGGCATAACGGGATCGCGCGATGAAATGTCGGAAGATGTCAAAGCCTTTATGCGCAAAGTCCGGGACAAAAGCCCGGTTCCGGTTTATGCTGGATTCGGAATTTCAAAAAGCAGCCATGTCGACATGCTGCGTGATGATGTAGATGGCTTTATTGTAGGGAGCGCCATTGTAGAGGCTTTCAATGACAATCGAATTCAGGAAATTGAACCGCTTATCCATGCAGTGACTGCCATCCATTCGGTATAATGCCGATAGGAGGAGATTTTATGTTTACACCAGTCACTGCTGAGTTTTTCCATGCTCCGACTTTGGAGCTGTCCCGTAAATTGCTTGGCCAGATTTTGGTCCATGAATTGCCGGAAGGCCTCGTTGCAGGGCGCATCGTAGAAACCGAAGCCTATATGGGTGCGGAAGATCGCGCTGCCCACAGCTTCGGCAATCGCCGAACCAAGCGAACGGAAATCATGTTCGGAAAACCCGGACTCGTTTATACCTATCAAATGCATACCCATACATTGATCAATGTCGTCAGCGGACCGGAAGATACCCCGCGGGCGATTTTGATCCGTGCAGTCGAACCGGTGGAAGGCATCGACCTGATGGCGGAACTGCGCGGCAAGCATATGCCGATGAAGAATTGGACCAGTGGACCAGGCAAGCTGACCAAGGCGATGGCCATCACGATGGATCATTACGGCCATCATTTTACAGAGAAACCACTTTATATCGCTCATGGAGATCCAGTCCATGCTGTATCGGTCGGACCGCGGGTCGGCATTGGAAATTCACTCGAAGCGGTTCATTATCCTTATCGTTTCTGGGAGTCGGAAAATCCCTTTGTTTCGAAATTTCGCTAGTTCTGTGTTTAATTTCATCTTTTCGTGGAATACTGGAAGAGAATGATTAAACAGAAGGAGTGGTAGAAAGTGGCAAAAATTGCAACGTTGATTACAGATATGTTCGAAGATGTGGAATATACAGACCCGTCAAAAGCATTTAATGATGCAGGTCACGAAGTTTTCACCATCGAAAAAGAAGCAGGCAAAGAAGTTACCGGCAAACAGGGAGAAGCGGTTGTCACCATCGATAAAGGCATTGATGATGTCAGCCCGGACGATTACGACGCTTTGTTCCTACCCGGAGGATTTTCTCCGGATCAATTGCGTGCGGATGACCGGTTTGTGAAGTTTACAAAAGCTTTCATGGATGCAAAAAAACCCGTCTTTGCCATTTGTCATGGACCTCAATTACTGATTACGGCAAAAGCATTGGAAGGCCGCAAAGCGACAGGCTATAAATCGATTCAAGTTGACATGGAATATGCGGGCGCCACAGTGGTGGACGAAGAAGTGGCGGTATGCCAGGACCAATTGGTCACCAGCCGCCAGCCGGATGACCTTCCGGCGTTCAACCGCGAATCGCTGCGTCTCCTGGAGAAATTAGCTTAATAAAGAACAGATCCCGAACTGGCAGGGCCGGTTCGGGTTTTTTCATGGGAAAAATCCGTTTAAAATCAAAGAAGTGAACAGGTTCCGAAAAAAGCTGACTGGGATTCTTAAATTTCTTCTTGAATACATAAGTATTTACTTATATAATGGAATGATTGAAGAAGGAAAAAGGCAAGTTATGAAATAGGGAGCTGTTGGAAAAGTGGATGTATTTTTAGCGAGTTTTATTTTTATTGTCACTTTGATTTTTGTTATTTGGCAGCCGAGGGGCTTGTCGATCGGCTGGTCCGCAATTGCGGGGGCAGTTGTTGCGTTGCTGTTTGGCGTTGTTGATTTCGGCGATGTCTGGGATGTAACCGGTATAGTCTGGAACGCAACATTGACATTTGTTGCATTGATCATCATTTCATTGATTCTTGATGAAATCGGCTTTTTCGAATGGGCAGCTTTACATATGGCGCGTTTTGCCAAAGGCAGTGGATTGCGGATGTTTTTCCTGGTCATCATGCTGGGGGCAGTTGTTGCCGCGTTGTTCGCCAATGACGGGGCTGCATTAATCCTGACGCCTATCGTTTTGGCGATGGTCCGGGCGTTGAAATTTAAAGACGCGATGATTTTGCCATTTATTATGGCTTGTGGGTTTATCGCCGATACGGCGTCGTTGCCTTTTGTAGTCAGCAACCTAGTTAATATTGTCTCTGCAGATTTCTTTGGCATCGGCTTTACCGAATACGCCATCCGCATGGCTGTACCGAACTTGTTCAGCATCGCGGCAAGTATGCTGGTCCTGTATCTGTATTTCCGGAAAGATATTCCGAAGCATTTTGATGACAGTGTGTTGAAAACGCCGGCTTCGGCAATAAAAGATATCAAGATTTTCCGTTTGTCGTGGGCAGTGCTGGTGATTTTGCTGATTGGTTATTTCAGCAGTGAAGCATTGAATATTCCGGTTTCCTTTATCGCTGGATCGGTCGCCATCATTTTCCTGGCGATTGCGCGTAGAAGCAAATCCGTTGAAACGATGACTGTTTTAAAAGGCGCGCCTTGGGCCATCGTCTTTTTCTCCATCGGCATGTACGTGGTGGTATATGGTTTAAGAAATGTGGGGCTGACATCTGTGCTGGCAACAGCGATCGAATGGACAGCAAGCCACGGCTTGTATGCAGCGACAATCGGAATGGGCTTTATCGCAGCGATTCTGTCGTCTGTCATGAATAATATGCCGACCGTCATGATTGATGCATTGGCCATCGCTGAAACCGATACGACCGGAGTTGTTAGAGAGGCGTTAATCTATGCCAATGTAATTGGTTCAGATTTGGGGCCGAAAATTACGCCGATCGGTTCATTGGCAACTCTATTATGGCTGCATGTGCTGAAAACCAAAGGCGTAGAAATTACATGGGGCTATTATTTCAAAATCGGTATCATCCTGACGGTTCCGACTTTGTTCATCACATTGACCGGTCTGTACCTATGGTTGACAATCTTAAACTGAATCGACAAAAAAAGGAGTATGCCACTGGCATGCTCCTTTTTGTATGGATATGAAAATATATGAGATGATCGCCTGCGTTTTTCTAATCTAAGAACTTGGCCAGGTAAATTTCGTTATGTGGCTCGTCATTAATCATCATGGATTTTTGTCGAATGCCTTCAGATTCAAATCCAGCTTTTTCATATAATTTACGGGCGGGTTCATTTTCTTCGACGACTGTCAATTCCAGACGGGTAATGCCTTTTTCCTTGGACCATTCCTCTGCCTTTTGAAGCAGGGATTTTGCGATTCCTTTGCCTTGCGCATCCTTTTGAAGACCGAGATCAATCAAGGCACGATGAGCGGCCCGTTTGGCTGCATTGCCCATAATCATCAAATAACCGACATGCTGGCCGTTGAGGATAGCGATGATGATGGTTGAATGGCCGCTTTGTTTCCATTCGATAATTTGTTTGCGGACTTTTTGTGTGGATTGGGTCCGTTCATCTTTGGCATACAGCATGAAATCGGATTCGGATTCCACTGTTTTCTGTAAAGCGGCAAGAGATCGTGCGTCTCCATGCTCTGCTGTTCGGATCAACAGGATGTCCTGGTCTTCGTCATCATGAGCCGAACCATTTCCGTTTGAAAGGTCAGCTCTCTCGAAGACAACAAAGCGATCTGGTTCAACATCGCTGACCAAATAACCAGCGTCTACCCACGCATGAAAATGTTTTGCTGGCGCTTTTGTCTTTTTCCACCAGCTTTTGTTTAAGTAAGCAGCATTGGGTAAATTTTGTCCCATAATTTGTTCGATTTCAGAAAATGTTAATTTTATTGAGGAATTCTTCGCTCCGGAGAAATAATCGGCCAGAGGAATGTATTTCTTTTCCAGTAAAATAGTCACAGGCATCTCTTCCTTCCACCTAACTTTAAATTAGTTAGTCATATTATACCATTCGCATGTGCTGAAGTACATAATGAATTTTAAAAATACAGATAATTCTATAAACTTTAACTTCTTTAGGTTTATTTTTCTGGTTTACAGAGTTTGGTTTTTTCAATTCAGCTTCTTATGATAGAATAAGCACAGGAACTAAGTTTTACAGGAGGCTATCATTCATGTCAAATGTTTTAGTATTGGGTCATAAAAATCCGGACACCGATTCAATTTGTTCGGCCATTTCATATGCATATTTGAAAAATGAAATGGGCATGGTTGCTGAACCGATCCGCTTAGGTGAAGTGAACAATGAAACTTTATTTGCTTTAGAGACTTTTAAATTTGATCAGCCAAGATTGGTGACGCATGTTGCCAAAGAAGCCGAGCAGGTGATTCTCGTGGATCACAACGAACGCCAGCAAAGTGCTGAAGACATCAATGAGGTTCAAGTGATTGAAGTAGTGGACCATCACCGCATCGCCAACTTTGAAACTACGGATCCTCTTTATTTCCGTGCGGAGCCGGTTGGCTGCACAACAACAATCATCTTTAAGCTCTTTAAAGAGAATGGTGTTGAAGTGCCAGCGAATATCGCGGGCTTGATGCTATCGGCTATTATTTCGGATTCTCTTCTATTTAAATCGCCGACTTGCACACCCCAAGACGTGGAAGCTGCCGCTGAACTGGCGAAAATCGCGGATGTGGATGTACAAAGCTATGGCCTTGATCTATTGAAAGCTGGAGCTGATTTGAGCAATAAAACATTGGAAGACCTGATTTCTTTGGATTCGAAGGAATTCGAAGCGGGCGATCACCGATTTGAAGTTGCCCAAGTCAATGCTATTGACGTGGAAGAAGTCATGGTCCGCCAAAAAGAGCTGGAAGTGTTAATGGCGAATACCATTGCCGCTAAAGATCTCGATCTTTTTGTTTTTGCTGTTACAGATATCCTCAACAACAATTCAGTCGCCATCGTTCTTGGCGAAAGATCCGGTATCATCGAAGGCGCCTTCAAATCAAGCGTTGTTGATAACCGCGTCTTGTTGCCGGGTGTGGTGTCACGCAAGAAACAGATTGTTCCTGTTATTACCGAAGCATTAAGCTGATTCCCTTTTGGGAGTCAGTTTTTTTGTGGGTTAATAATATAACACATCAGGACAGGCGCCTGCGTTTTTCCTCATGTCCAGCTCCGGCGATCAGACCTTCGGAGTCATAAGCCACGCTGGCTGTGCGGCTGAAAAGATGCCGCTTCGCCACCGCGTCTTATGCCCGTCAGGTCTAACACGATCGCCTCCGCTTTTCCTTTCACAGGCAAAAAAATTGAGCGCTGTTGTTTTCGTTGCTATAGTTAATGGCGAGGTGGATAATATGAAAATTGAAGTTTGGTCAGATTATGTATGCCCATTCTGCTATATAGGCAAACGGACTTTGGAAAAGGCATTGGCTCAATCGGGCTTTGAAAGCCAAGCGGAGATTTCGTTTAAGGCTTATCAACTAGATCCGAAAACGCCGACTGATTCTACTGTCTCGACTTATGAAAGTTTAGCGAAGAAATTAGGGCAAACTATGGAACAGGCGAAAGAAATGACTAAGGGAGTGGCGGAACATGCCCGCTCGGTTGGTTTGGAATATGACTTTGATAATATGATAGAAGCCAATACATTGGCTGCTCATCGTTTGGTGAAATGGGCCGAGACCCATGGGAAAGATGCGGAACTGACTGAACAGCTTATGCATCAGTATTTTGTGGAAGCGAAAAATGTTGGCAGTCATGATATTTTATTGATCATTGCAGAAGCAGTTGGTTTGCCACGTGATGAAGCGAAGCAAGTACTGGAATCGGATCAATTTATGGCGCAGGTTCAAGTTGATATCGCTGAAGCCGGACAGATTGGCGTGCAAGGCGTACCGTTTTTTGTGGTCAACCGCAAATATGCGCTTTCCGGTGCACAGCCTTTGGATGCGTTTGTTGAAGCATTAGAGCAGATCGCTGAAGAAGAAGGCATCCGTCCCAAGCTAAAACCGATGGGCAAAAAGAAAACCAGTTATTGTACAGGAGATTCCTGTGACGGAATATAAGATCGAGGCAGAGTAATTGACTTTTACTCTGCCTTTTCTTATGATAAGAAAGTGCTTTTAATTTGAGATAAATAATTTTAATATAATTACAAAAGGAGTTTTAACCTAATGACTAACGTTTTAGTAGTAAAAGCAAATAACCGCCCTGCATCTGAAGGGGTTTCAAGCAAGATGTACGAAGTATTCATGGACTCAATCGGCATGGGTACGGATCTTGAGATCAATACCTTCGATGTATTTAAAGAAGATATGCCATATTTCGGCCAGGATTTCTTTGATGCTATGCAAAAATCTGCACAAGCTGAAGAAATGACTGATTTGGAGCAACGCATTTTAACTGCTGCCAACAAAGCAATGGACGCATTTATGGATGCTGATGTTGTTGTGTTCGCATTCCCATTATGGAATAAAACAATTCCTGCACCGTTGCAGACGTTCATCGATTACGTTTACCGCGCAGGCGTTACGTTTAAATATACAGCTGAAGGCCCGGTTGGCCTTGTTCCTGAGAAAAAAGTCATCATCTTGAACGCTCGCGGCGGAGTTTATTCAACACCTGAAATGGCTCCTGCGGAAATGAGCGTCAACTATATCCGTTTGATCATGGACTTCTTCGGCATCACTGACATTGAAGAAGTTATCATCGAAGGACATAATATGTACCCAGACCGCGCTGAAGAAATCATTGCGGATGGCATGAAACGTGTAGAGCAATCTGCAAATTCATTGGTAAAAGTATACGCATAAGTTTTTTCATGAAGGACTGCCCTTAAAGGGTGGTCCTTTTTTGTTTTCAGGGAGTTTCGACAGTAAATGTGGCAGAGTGGACAATAAAACAGCTGGATTGGACCGTATTTCATCAATTTCGGACGGTATATCCAAATAACTGGTAAATCTCAATGAGAACGGGCTAACTTGATTAGGATTTTCCAATAGGGGTAGACATTTATTAATAAAAGCTTTTTAAGGAGGAATGGCATGGTGCAGAGTGAAAACGTGAGTCGGGTTCCAAAAGAGCAAAAGTCCTATTGGAGAGAATACAAGGATATTCCAAGCTATCCCGCTTTACAGGAGAATGAGTCGACGGATATTGCGGTTGTTGGCGGGGGGATGGTTGGCATTATCACTGCCTATCTATTGGCGAAAGCCGGCAAAAAAGTGACGTTGCTTGATGCCGGGAAATTGGTCGATGGGGTCACAGGCAATACGACTGCAAAGATTACAGCGCAACACGGCCTGTTTTATTATCCGCTGGTTAAGCTCGTGGGAGAAGAACAGGCGAAGCTTTATTACCAGGCAAATATGGATGGTTTGAAGTTCATCGAAGAAACTGCTGGTGAACTCGGCATCGATTGCGATTTCTCGCATCATGATGCCTTTGTTTATGCAACTACGGCTGTAGGAGCCAAACTGGTTGAAAAAGAGGCAGAAACCTATCGGCAACTGGGCATCGACGGTGAGCTGGCAAAAGACGAAGTCGAATTGCCTTTCCAGGTGAAGGAAGCGGTTGTCATGCGCGGCCAGGCACAGTTTCATCCGGTGAAATATCTGGCAGGCCTGGTCAAGGAGATTGAGCGGCTTGGCGGCAAAATCTACGAACAGACCCGCGCGATGAAGATTCTGAGCAAAAATGATCCCGTTATTCAAACCGAAAACCTTTCACATCTATCGTGCAATAAAGTCGTTGTTGCAACCCATTATCCGTTCAACGATTTTGATGGCATGTATTTTTCGCGGCTTTCCGTCAACCGCTCGTATGTTATTGCAGCCAAAGTGAGCGGCAAGATTCCGAATGGCATGTACATCAGCGGCGATATGCCATCCCGTTCCCTTCGCTATGCACCGGGTGAGAATGGGGAGAAGCTGTTGCTGATTGGCGGCGATGGGCACGCTACCGGCAAAAGTTCCAGCGAAACCATGGAGCATTACCACAACCTCGAGAAGTTCGGTGACGAGCATTTCGGCATCCAGGAAATTCCGTACCGCTGGTCGGCGCAGGATATGACAACGCTCGATCAGATTCCCTATATTGGGACTATCACTGCAGGCTATGACAACATCCTGGTGGCAACCGGCTTCCACAAATGGGGGATGTCGAACGGTGCATTGGCCGGCATGCTCCTGACAGACCAGATTTTGGGCAAGGAAAATCGTTACACCCCAGTATTCAGCCCAACTCGTCCTAAGATGAAGGCTGTGGACGTAGCGAGCTTTGCAAAAGACAACGCATCGGTTGCCAAGGAATTGGTCAAAGGCAAACTGAAAAGGGCTTCCAAAACAGTCGAGGATCTTGGGAAAGACGAAGGTTCATTAGTCAAAGTCGGCAAGAAAAAAGCCGGCGGTTACCGGGATGAATATGGTCAAGTGCATCTTGTTGATACCACTTGTACCCATATGGGATGCGAAGTCAATTGGAATGACGCCGAACGTTCCTGGGACTGCCCGTGCCACGGCTCCCGTTTCTCCCATACCGGAGAAGTGTTGAATGGGCCGGCTGTCAAACCGTTGAAGAAACTTGAAGAAGAATACTGAAAAGCTGAAGATGGACAATAAAGATGCAGAACTTAAGATTTCATAAACTAAAAAAGCAGTGCGAGGAATTTCCTCGCACTGCTTTTTTGGCTTTCGTGTCGGCTTGATGGAACAGCCCTTCCCGCTTTTCTCTATTATGCAGGGTTGCCTTCTAATTCCAAAGTGATTTTGATGTCTTCGCCGACCATTACGCCGCCTGTTTCAAGTGCCTGGTTCCATGTAAGGCCAAAATCTTTACGGTTTACTTTGCCTTCTACATTAAACGCCACGACTTCAACGCCCCATGGGTTTGTGCCTTTGCCGCCGTATTCTACTTCAAAAGTAGCTGGGCGCGTAACACCTTTCATCGTAAGGTCGCCAGTCAATTCATATTCGCCGTCTTTTTTGACGATGTCATTGGCTTTGAATGTGATGTGCGGGAACTGCTCAACGTCGAAGAAGTCAGCTGAACGCAAGTGGTTGTCGCGGTCTGTGTTGTTTGTGTTGATGCTTGCTACGTCGATTTTAAAGTCGATCAACGCACCTTGCAGGTCTTCTTCGTTTGCTTCTACGTGTGCTTCATAAGATGCGAAAGAGCCTTTTACTTTTGAAATCATCATGTGTTTTACGGAAAATCCGATTTCTGAGTGCGCTGTGTCTACTGTCCATTTTTTCATGTCAAATTCCTCCTAGAAATATTGTTCTAACTTCAATATAACGGCATTAAATCTCAAAGTCAATAGTTATTAATTAATAATTCTCGAATTCGAGATATTATTTTATTGGACTTTTGTCCTGAACCTTGCTATATTGCTTGTCAAATCGGTATGAAAATCGGATACTAGTAGAAGTTATAAGTTTAGAAGGGATTTGCTTTAGATGATGAAAGAACAATGGCTGACGGATCTGCGTGGGTTTTTAACCGATGATCACGTCAAAATGGATGAACCGCTACACCTTCATACATTAACTAAAATGGGTGGGCCAGCTGATATTTTTGTAACACCGACGACAGAAGATGAAACTGCATTTACAGTTAAATATGCATATAAAAATAATATACCTTTGCTGCTTCTTGGCAATGGATCAAATATGGTCGTTCGCGATGGCGGATTCCGTGGAATTGTCTTAACCTTGAAAAGTTTGCAGGCGATCCAAATAGACGGCACAAGAGTTTACGCGCAAGGCGGAGCGAACATCAAGAAAGTATCGAAAACTGTTGCAGCGAAACAACTTACCGGATTTGAGTTTGCTTGTGGAATTCCGGGTTCTATTGGTGGCGCTATGGCGATGAATGCCGGTGCTTACGGTGGAGAGATTAAAGATATCATTATACAAGCGACAGTCCTTTCGAAAGAAGGAGAAAAACTGGTTTTATCCAAAGAAGATTTGGAGCTTGGCTATCGCAAGAGCATTATCATCAAAAAAGGATTTTACGTCCTGTCAGCGGAGTTTGAATTGGAAGTCGGCAAACAAATGGTCATTGATGCGAAAATGAGTGAACTGACCTACCAGCGCGAAACGAAACAACCTTTGGAGTTTCCTTCGGCAGGAAGTGTCTTCAAACGTCCGCCCGGTAATTTCGCCGGTAAATTGATTCAGGACAGCGGTTTGCAGGGACGAGGATTTGGCGGAGCGGAAGTCTCCACTAAACACGCTGGATTTATCGTCAATAAAAACAATGCATCCGCGAATGATTATATCCAGACAATCGAGATGGTCAAAGCGACTGTCCAGGAGAAGTTTGGTATTGATTTAGAGCTTGAAGTGAAGATTGTTGGAGAAGACTAAATTAGATCAGAAAGATGTCCCTTCGCTGGACATCTTTTTTTATGGGAATGGAAGCGGCAGAGAGGTTATTTTATTTTCAAAAAAAAGGGATTTATCCTTCGTTAGTCGAATAACACCATTAAGAAAAAGGGGGCAAGACAATGGGGGAAAAAGTGAGAAACAGAAGATGGAAAAAATGGCTTTTGGCAGTGATGGGCATTCTTGTTGCAGTTGCGGCAGCGGCGCTTATTTTTGTAAACGTTTACATAGGGAAGTCTAAGCCGCTTATCGAAGGGGAAGCAGTAGTGGCGATACTGGACAGTGATGTGTCGGTCATCCGCGATGATATTGGGGTCCCGCATATACAAGCGGCTACAGATGCTGACCTTTACCGGGCACAGGGGTATGTGCAGGCCCAGGACCGCATGTTCCAAATGGATCTTTCCCGTCGTCAGGCTAGCGGCCAATTGGCGGAAGTGATCGGGGCAGATGCAGTCGACACCGATAAGTTTTTCCGGACTTTCAGTTTGCGGGATGCTGCTGAAAAGTCGTGGGATGGTTATGATGCGGAAGCCAAGCAAGTGCTGGAATGGTATGCAGAAGGCGTCAATGCCTATATGGAAGAGGCGAAGGAAAATAACAATCTGAGCTTTGAGTTTGCGTTGCTTGGATATGAGCCTTCAGAATGGACCCCTGTCGACTCACTGACAATCGGCAAGTTTATGGCGTATGACCTTGGCGGGCATTGGAATACGCTCGCAGTCCGCCACTGGGCATTAAATGAGTTTCCAGAAGACAAAGCGCGCGAGCTGTTCATTTCTTACCCTGAAATTGCCCCGGCGATTTTGGCGGCGAATAAACAGCAGCCTGTCCAAGTGGCCGGTGAATTTGATGCTTCTGTCATTCCGCCTGAATTCAACGGCAGCAACAATTGGGTGGTGTCCGGAGACAAAACGGCCAGCGGCAAACCGCTGCTTGCGGATGATCCGCATCTTGGCCTGAGCACACCATCCGTCTGGTACCAGATGCATTTGGAATCTCCAGAGCAAAATGTCAGCGGCGTCATCTTTGCCGGCATTCCGGGAATCATTTTGGGCCACAACGAAGAAATTGCCTGGGGCGTCACCAATGTAGGGCCCGACGTCCAGGATCTCTATATCGAAACACCGAATCCGGAAGATCCGACACAGTTCCGCTATGAAGGTGAATGGGAACAGGCAGAAGTAAGAGAGGAACCGATTAAAGTCAAAGACGGGGAAACCGAAGATTTCGAAGTGTTGGTGACCAGACACGGCCCTGTCGTCTCGAATGTCTTATATGATGAAGAAGAGCCAGGAGCAGTCTTTTCGATGCAATGGACGGCACTGGAGCCGACACTTGAGCTGCAGGCAGTCCTGAATTTCAATAAAGCATCGGATTGGGAAGAGTTCGAGCTGGCGCTGGAGGATTTCCAGGCACCTGCGCAGAACTTTGTTTTTGCATCCACAGATGGAACCATCGCCTATAAAGCGAATGGCCGCATCCCGATCCGCAAATCCGGAGATGGCCAGTTGCCGGTTCCGGGAGATTCAGCGGAATACGGGTGGGAAGGCTATGTGCCTTTTGATGAATTGCCGCAGGCAGTCAATCCGGAAAGCGGGTTTATTGCCACTGCGAACAATGAAGTGATTGATGATTCCTATCCGTACCACATCACCGATTTTTGGGCACAGCCATATCGCTATGAACGGATTGCGGAGGTGCTGGAAGCATCGGACGAGTTGACGGCACAGGATATGATGGACCTGCAGATGGACCAAAAGAATTTGTATGCAGCAGAATTTTTGGACGAAATGATTTCCATTGTGCAAAGTGAAACTGACGAATACGATGAAGTGCTCACGATGCTGGAGGAGTGGAATCAAGTCGATAGTGAAGATCAAGCTGCACCATTAGTTTTCCACAAATGGATAAAGCAGTTGCCGGAGACGTTATTGGCAGATGAATTTCCGGAGGATGTCTTTGATATGTTGGCAGGCAAAAATCACATTACAGATGAAATGATGCGCGATGCGTTCGCTGGAGAAGAAGGCATTTGGCTAACGGAATACGGCGGCACAGAAAAGTGGCTTGTGGATTCACTGGAGACGGTGATGGCCGAAATTAACGACGAGCAAGGCAGCGACTTGGCTGATTGGAGTTGGGGTGAACATCATCAATTGACCTTCCCGCATCCTTTGGCAGGAGCATCTCCGGTATTTGCCGAATTCCTTAACCCGGATCCCGTGCCGATTGGAGGTTCCAATATTACGGTTCAGGCAGCTGCTTCTACATCAGAAGGGAATGTCAACCACGGTGCGTCCTGGCGATTCGTGGCGGATCTCGCTGATTTATCGAGTGCCTACCACATTGTCGGACCTGGCTTAAGCGGACATTTGAAATCGGACTACTTCCATAACCAAGTGGACGATTGGGCAGAGGGCGATTTTCATGAAACCAAAATTGATGGAGAAGTAGAAGGGGCGACATTACTACTGAAGGCCGAATAAGTTCTATCCAAAAACAGTTCGTAAACGTCTAGGTAAATTCGTGAACGTCCGTAAAGTGTTTTGACACCTTTACGGACGTTCTTTTTGTCGATTTTCAGTTGCTTTTGGAGTGTTCGGAAAGGTGTACTTTTACGAACGGTTTTGGTTTTAATGCAAAATAAAAAAGATCAGGAAATATTGGGGTATTTTGGTATAATGTATAAGAAACTGGATTCATGGTTCATGTGAAGTTGACTTATAAAAATAAGTTAAAGGTGGGATAGAATGAACAAATTTGGTTTGTTATCTCTACTGATGTTTGTTATTAGTGTCACTGCATTCTTTATGATGAGAGGACCAGATGGAGATATTTATTTAACCATAATAGTATTAAGTACCCTTTCGGTTATTGGTCTGTTATTTGCAGCATTATCTAAAAAATTGCTATGGATGATTTTAGGTATTGTTGTGAATTTGATTCCATTAATAGTTGCCTTTCTACTTTTATTCGCAATGGGAATAAGTGAGCCTTAAAGAATTCAGATGAAACAAATCAAAAATTCCCTTTACACAACTAAAAATTCAAAGCATTTGAAGAGTATGGTGTATCAGGATTATTGAGTATTCGAATGTAACAAAAGTGCAGTTAAGTTACATTAAGATACTAGACGTTGTTTAGAAAGGATGAATAAATTGAAGTATTGGATATTGGTAATAATAATTGCTCTATTATGGGTGTTAGCACCAGTAATCGGCATTGATCTAAGCAACCTTTTCCCGACTATAATGGCATGGACTACTAAATTTATTCTGCCGTGGATTGCTTTATACTGGCTCATTAGATTTGTTAAAGCCCTAGAAAATAAAAAGAGAGAAATTTCCTAAAGTCTTGAATGTAACTTATTGTGAATTAAGTTACATTCAAAAGACCGTGAATTGTGAATTTCTTAATAAGCAAAGTGGGAAGGAGCGAAGCAAAATGAAGAAGGAAATGGAAGAATTAATTGTGAAATCTTTTTTTGAAAAAAAGGTACAGGAAAGAGTTCTTTATGAATTATTTACACCTAAGAAAAGGAATCATGCATTGAATCGGCTCTGTCACCAATATACAAAGATGTTAAAGGAAAAATACATGTTTGAGATTCTCCCACCCAACTCAAGTCCCAATTACATTTATGAGTTGCTAAAAAGTAACGGTGCTGCAAAGATGTGCTACTCACTGTCTTACAATGAAAAGATAGACGGAATAGAACTGCCGTTGCAAGAAGCATTGGAACATGCAGTTGGTTTTGGTTTTCCTTCCATCATTTCGTGCATTCCTGGTGAATTAGCCTATTTTGAAGCTGAACAAGGTTTTGGGTCGCCTCCAAGATATATCTTAAGGAGACCTAAAATGAATTAAAGTGATAGATTTTGAATGTAACTTAATAGCAATTAAGTTACATTCAATCTCCATTGTTTACAATCGATGTTCCAACTGGAAAATAGCTGGCCAACTTTTCAATTGTCGAGAAACAGGGTTCGTTTGTATAGAGGTTAAACCCATCCCCGTCATGCCAAATTTCGAGAACTGTCGATGCACCATTCATATCAAAGTGAGGCCATATCCAGGTCTTCTCACGTCCAAACCACCCCTTTTCTATCACAGGTTTATACACGATATTATCCCTGAAAGAAAAGGCGTAGAAGTTATTACAAGTTGCTATCCAAAAAGTTTCTTGTAAAACAAAAGTCAGTGAAGAAGGTTTTTCGATTGTGAGTTTAAAAACAGGAAAACGTTTGTTTTTCAGCCCCTCAAATCTTAATGCGTACTCAATGTTTTTACCTTTGAAAAGGCGCTCTAAATCATCTTCCATTCCACTAAACGGTTCAAATGTAAGACAGAGTGGAAATAGGGCTTTCGTACAAATGAACTCAACTAGCATTTCACATGTCGAATCAGAATTAGGATCATTAGCGGATTCTGAAGGGCCCATATCAAACTTCACAAGGTTTTGAACGTTGTCGCATAAGAACATTTCTCCATCCGAACCAATAGTTTCATGATTGATGTAGAACTTACTCATAAGTTTTACCTCCTTTACATTGAAGAATATCTCTAGTTCTTAGTATCACACTTTAATCTGGAATTTACAGTTTACATAACGTTGGTTGAATGTAACATAAGTCTAATTAAGTTACATTCAGTACCCCCATTCCATTAGCTTTTCCAAAAATCTCAACAAAGTTGAGTTTACGAGAAGAAATGATACATTCAAAAATAACTCCATAAGGCTCTAAAGCTGGAATTTCTTCAGGATAAAGATTTACATATGGTTAGATTATTTGAAGGAAAGGAGAATTGGGCTTGATGAAAAAAGGGATACAAGACCAATTAAATAATCTATGGGGAACCGTCATTACGGACGTACAAGTGGATCTGTTGAATGATAATCTTACCATTCAGCTGGAAATTCATGAAGATGGCCGTATTAATTTCCAAACGTTAAAATTTATTGATGTTTCTGCTTTTTACTACGTTAAAGACAATTTAGAAAATCGCTTTAATTTCTATGATCGAGAAAAAGTTTATTACTTGGAACTGACCACTATTGATCATGTAGAAAACAAAAAATATGATTTCCAAATTAAATCTACTAGTGATAAGGAATGGAGCGCACAATATAAAACTGACGCGAATATCGTTATCGAAATATGGGAATCAGTTTTATTTATAGAAGCCAGAAGAATTCAATTAGGGGATCAGGTTTTCGAATTGAAAAAAATATAAAATCTTTGATATTTGAAAAAGCAGCTATGCGGATTGGCAATCAAATACGACTGAGCTTGAACTTTATGGCCACTTTTTTTAGGTTTACATATCATACGTTATCGGAAGGGGAAAAGTGAGAAGAGAGCTTTTCTCTTTCTTTTCATCTGGAAAAGTGTACTTTTACAAGCACTTTTAAAAAGTTGAATTAAGCGCGTCCTTAAGTTCCAAATGGAATACTTATCTTTTAAGGCCAGGTGCTTCTTGAGCCAGTGTCTTTATCTTCGTTAAGCCAGTGCCCTAAATTGTCCGACGGCCTAATTCTTTCTGAATCATTTCAAGTTGGGCGGATCGAAGCTTGCGCTCGTATGGGTCCGTTTCGGATTCGGGCTTGGCGAGATAGTCCTCGTTATACTTGATTTCCAGGTAGAGGATGTCAGTAGTCTCCATAACGGCATGTCGGTGGGACTTTTCCACTTCTGCTTCGATTTTCCCCAATTCATATTCTGCTGGATCTCGCTGAGCAATTTCGGCTTGAATTAGCGTTATTGCCTTCAAATCCGGTGTCTTTTCATTGTTCAGTCGTGTCAGTCGCTCATACAACTTCTTATTCGTGAATTTTTTAACGCTCGCTTCACTGAATTTCGAAAATAAGTTCATCATGATCCTCCTTTAAAGCTCTGTTGATGTAAGTATTCATGTATTTCGTTAAATTGGTTGTTCAAAATAGGGACTTTCATTGATAAGTACACAGTACCATAACGGGATCCACTCCTATAAGCTTAATGAGACCCACATAGTTCAAGTCGCGCATGTTAATTGTCCCAATTTCATTTGTAATTATTTGTACTTGGACATTCTCCTTCGTAATTAATGCAAAAAGCACAAAAATGAAATGAGGGCTTTTAGAATGCTTGGAAAAATTTTTAAGAAATTATTTTCTAGAGATTACGGGCTATCAGCAACTGATTTCGCATCATTATTAGGTTATAAAACATGGAAGGAAGCTCAAGAAAATACAACTGCCATTTTCTTTACGCAAGCGGATGACTGTTGGTTTGCGACAGAGCTTCTTGACGGTCAATGGGCGGTATGGAAAGAAGAAGGAGAAATGCCATATCCTTTTACGGTGTTTTCTACTCAGAATGAAGCGATTGAACACTTACGAGTCTTGTTCATGAAAAGTGCCTTACCTGAACGCAATTGGATCGAGGAAGCGCCAAAAAAGAAAGGCAAAGCTTTAGTTGATAAAGAAACTCAAATGCAAATATTGCTCTTTGGTAACGCCTTACAATTTGCTTGTGAAACACTGGGTGTGAAAGATATGAGAATTCGTAAATACTCGGAAGTTTTTACAGTAAGCATGGATGAAGTGTATGCCTATGCATTGAATCATGGTCTTCCGCAAAGTGGCTCGACACGCGACGATATGCTAATTGAAGGCTTCCATTATTACAAGAAAGACGGCAAATGGCACACTTTTTTCAGCGAGAGAGGCCAGACATTCGACGGAAAGAATTTTGATGATGAGGAGCTTGGAAAAAGGTACATCATTAAAACCCTGGTGCAATTGAGTGGCACGGGACTGTACTGACACTTACAAGTGCAAAGGGTCACTAGGCGTTAATTTCTTAAGCGTTTAGCCAAGGTTTTTATGAGTTTAAATATGAAGGATTATCGGAAGTAAACATGTTTCTTTTTAATAAGTTATACTGAGGAAAAACAGATACGGGGCGTGTGCAATGAAACGGATACTGGCAGTAGGGTTTGGCGGAATGATCGGCTCGCTTTTGCGGGCAGGGATCTATATGGCGGTCGCAGCAGGGCTTGGGCTTTGGGTCGTCAATATAGCTGGCAGTTTTCTAATCGGCGTCGCAGCAGTTCGCTTGAGCCGCCAATCGGCAGAACTGCGGTTATTGGTGTCGACCGGCCTGTTGGGGTCGTTTACGACGTTTTCCGCATTTTCTGCTGACTGGTTCCATTACCTGGAGTCATCCATTTGGCTGGGCTTGGCATTTGCCATCAGCATGACAGTTGCTTGTATTGCGTCAGCCGGAGCAGGGCTGTGGATTGGTCGGAAAGGGGTGCGGCCATGATCGGCATTGCGATTGGCGGATTTTTGGGAGCGGTCACGCGCTACTTGTTTTACTTGTTGATTGAAAGCAAGGCGTGGCAGCCGAAAGCCGCAACCTGGCTGGTCAACAGCCTTGGTTCATTAGTGCTTGGAATGTTTGTCGGCAGCGGCAGCTTGTCCGCTTTCTGGATCACCGGTTTTCTTGGGGCCTTCACAACGTTTTCGACGATGGCTTTGGACGTTGTCAAAGACCTGGAAGACGGTAGATGGCTACGGGCTGCCGCTTACGTTTTTGCCACTTTAGCCAGTGGAATCGTCCTGTTCAGTCTGGGCTATATTTGGATGCAATAAATTTTGGAAAGGGCTGCGTTGGCTGCAGTTTTTTTGCGAACGCCCACAAATCGAAAATAAACTAAAAAACAGCCGCTCTTCGCAGATTCACGAAGAGCGGCTGGATTTATTTAACGATGATGACAGGTGCTTGGACACGTTTGGCCACTTTATGGCTGACGCTGCCGAGCACCATTTCCTGGAGTGCATTCAAACCGCGGCTGCCGATCAACACGACATCATAGCCGGTTTCATTGGCATGCTTGACGATGGTCGGTCCCGGAACGCCGTGCAGCGTTTTGGTTTCAAAATCAACGCCGGCAGAACGGAAGATTTCTTCGAGCGGCATTAAGTGCTTTCTGCGTTCCAAGTGGACTTCATCACTGCTTTGGCCATGCAGGATTTCGGTTCGTGCTTTTTCGTAATCGATGACATACAGCAAAGTGATGAAAGCTTGTGGGTTGGCTTGGGCCATTTTGACCGCTTCGTGAGCAGCCCGCTTTGAATGGTCGGAGCCATCAGCCGCAACTAAAATTTTCTCGTACATACGCATCCTCCTTAATGTGTGCTCTTGCCTGCATTGCCATATGTCGCTAATTTGTCGACGAGCTTTTGGCTGGAGGCGTTCAAACCGGTAATTTCAACGGTTTGGCCTTGCGCCTGCAGTTTGTTCATGACCCGGTCAATGGCACCTACGCCTGAATCGTCCCAGACAGTGGCGTCTGAAAAATCCAGGATAACTCCTTCAGAAGCTTCCACTTTATCGAATGCGGATACAAAGTCCTGGGAAGATGCGAAAAATAATTGTCCATGTATGGTATACCTATTCGACGCATTGGACTCCAATCCTTCTTTGCGGACCTCGACTTTGGAAATCTTGGCAGCAAACAGGATAGTGCTTAAAATGACGCCGGCAAAAACGCCTTTGGATAAATCATGGGTGTAGACGACAACGACAACAGTCAGCAGCATGACGATGGCATCCGATTTCGGAGCTGTTGCCAAGTATTTGAACGAACCCCAATCAAAAGTGCCGATGCAGACCATGACCATGATTCCGGCTAAGACCGGCATCGGTATTTGGACGACCCAATTGCCGAGGACGATAATCAGGAACATCAGGAAGACGCCGGCGGTAAAGGTGGATAAACGCCCTCGGCCGCCGGAACGGACATTGATGCCGGACTGGCCAATCATCGCGCAGCCTGCCATGCCGCCAAAAAATCCAGTGACGATGTTGGCGATTCCCTGGCCGCGCGCTTCCTGGTTTTTATCGGACCCGGTCTCAGTTGCATCGTCAAGTATCGATGCCGTCAATAAGGACTCCAGCAAGCCGATGATGGACAAAGCCAGTGCGGTCGGGAAAATGATCTGCAGAGTTTCAAAGTTGAACGGTACATTCGGAATAAAGAAACTCGGCAAGGTTTGTGAAATCGTACCCAGGCTGCCGACATTCTGCATATCCATTCCGCTGTACATGACGACTCCTGTTAATACCAGGATGGCGATCAAGGGAGCCGGTATAGCTGTGAAAAAGCGTGGCAAAATATAGACGATCGCCAACGTGATTCCGACAAATACATAGGTCATGGCATTGATTCCAAAAATGAATGGCACTTGTGCCATGAAAATCAGGATGGCCAGTGAATTGACAAAGCCGATCATGACAGCCCGCGGAATGAACTTCATGAAGCGGGCAACTTTCAACAGTCCGAATATCAGTTGCAGCACACCCGTCAAAACGGTCGCCGCGAGTAAATAATCCAATCCATGGTCTCGCACCAGCAATACCATAGCCAGTGCCATGGCACCAGTCGCTGCTGAAATCATGGCTGGGCGGCCGCCGACAAAGGAAATGATGACGGCAATGGAAAACGAAGCGTACAGTCCGACCATCGGATCGACTCCGGCAATGATGGAAAAAGCGATCGCTTCCGGGATAAGTGCGAGAGCCACTACAATGCCAGCCAGAATATCCCCGCGGATATTGCCGAACCATTGTTCTTTATAAGTAACGGTATTCAAAAAACTCCACTTCCTTCTATATTAATTGAACTCATTTTTAATTGAGGATTATTCCATGCACCGGCTGCTTTTTCCGGTTCAACAGATACATGAGGACCGAAGCTTTCAAATAATAACTTTAAAACTGTAGCACCTTTTTTTATTGATGTAAATACACTTCATTCAAATGTTCGTTTGACTGTTATTGCCAAGGGAGATATACTAGAGTTAACAATCAAATCCTTATTTGAATGAAAGAGGTGCCGGCATGAAAGAAGTATGTGAAGTGACGAAAGTCCATCCCGAAGCGGTCGATCGTGTACAGAAGAGCATGACCGATTTGAGTGAGGTGGCAAACCTGTTTAAAGCGCTGGCCGATGAAACCAGATTGAACATTGCCTATGCCTTAACCATAGAAGAAGAGATGTGTGTCTGCGATATCGCCGCAGTCATCGGATCTTCCACAGCAACAGCTTCCCATCATTTACGGTATCTGCGGGAGCGTTCACTGGCAAAGTCCGAGCGTAAAGGGAAACAAATCTATTATTCCTTGTCTGACGACCATGTTCGCCAATTGGTGACAATCGCTCACGAACACACGAAAGAAGGTGTGGAAAATGGTTAAAACTTATCGTCTTGAGAATTTATCCTGCACCAGCTGTGCGGCTAAATTTGAGAAAAATGTCCGAGAACTGCCCAATATAAAAAATGTCAATCTAAATTTCGGTGCTTCCAAATTGACGGTCGATGGCAATGTAACGATTGAAGCGCTTGAAAAAGCCGGAGCTTTCGATCACATCCGCGTCCATCCTGAAAAAGAAAGAGTGAAACACGTTCCTTTCTATCAACGGCGCCAGACGATAGAGACAGCTCTTTCACTGCTGCTATTGATAGCCGGAATCATCGTTTCGTTCCAAATTGGCGAAACGCATCCTTGGTCCATCGCGCTGTTTGGCGGGTCAATGGCAATAGGCGGCTACCATATGTTCTGGACAGGGCTGAAAAACCTCAGCACGCTCCAGTTCGACATGAAAACATTGATGACCATCGCCATTATCGGAGCTGTCATCATCGGCGAATGGCGTGAAGGGGCTGTAGTCGTATTTCTCTTCGCGGTCAGCGAAGCATTGGAGTCTTTCTCTATGAACAAGGCACGCCAGTCGATCCGCAGCTTGATGGATTTGGCTCCGGCAAGGGCGTTGATTCAACGGGGCGGGGAATTAGCCGAAATGGATACGGAAGACATCCGGATTGGAGACATACTGATCGTCAAACCGGGACAAAAAATCGCCATGGACGGCACAGTCCTTCGCGGGCAGTCCGCCGTCAACCAGGCAGCGATTACCGGAGAGTCGATTCCTGCAGTGAAAACTGTCGGAGATGAAGTTTTTGCGGGTACCATGAACGAGGAGGGGGCACTGGAAGTCACCGTCACGAAACGCGTCGAAGACACCACCATCGCCAAGATCATCCATCTTGTGGAAGAGGCCCAGGCTGAAAAAGCGCCAACCCAGAAATTCATCGACCAGTTTGCCAAATATTATACGCCAGCAATCATCGCCATCGCCTTTTTTGTGGTCTTGGTCCCAGGCTTTGTAACCGGCAACTGGGAACTATGGGTTTACCAGGGCTTGGCCGTCCTCGTCGTAGGTTGCCCATGTGCGCTCGTCGTGTCGACGCCGGTTGCCATTGTCACAGCCATCGGCAATGCCGCGCGCCAAGGTGTCCTCATTAAAGGTGGAGTTCACCTGGAAGAAACGGGCCGCATCAATGTGGTGGCTTTTGACAAAACGGGCACACTGACCAAAGGCTATCCTGAAGTGACGGATGTCCTTGCAGAAGGGACGGTTACAGACGAAGAACTGCTGAAACTGGCAGCGTCTGTCGAAACCATGTCGCAGCATCCTCTAGCCAGAGCCATCTCGAAAGAAGCAACAAGTGTCTATGCTTCTGAAAACTTCAATTCGGTTACCGGAAAAGGTGCTTATGCGACAGTCAATGAAGAACTCATTTACGTCGGCAGCCTAAACTGGGCGGAAGAAAAGGGCTTACGTATTCCGGACAAAGCGCGTAAACTGCAAGAGAGTGGGAAGTCAGTCACCGCTGTATTTTCAGAAACGGGGCTGATGGGCATCATCGCAGTAGCGGATGCCATCCGCACAGAAAGCCCTTCAATCATTCAGAAGTTGAAAGCGATGGGCATCAGCCAGACCATCATGCTGACCGGAGACCATCCAGCTACGGCCAAGGCCATTGCAGCAGAAATCGGCGTAACCGATGTCCGTGCAGGGTTGATGCCGGAAGATAAATTAGCAGCCATCAAAGACCTGCAAAAACAATATGGCCGAGTCGCTATGGTCGGCGATGGCATTAATGATGCGCCGGCGCTGGCTGCGTCAAGCATCGGCATCGCAATGGGCGGAGCGGGGACAGACGCCGCGTTGGAAACGGCGGATATCGCCTTGATGGCGGATGATTTGGAGAAACTTCCTTATACGATTCGACTCAGCCGAAAGACATTGCGTATAATAAAAGAAAATATCGTCTTTGCGTTAGGGCTCAAGATCATCGCATTGCTATTGATCATTCCAGGCTGGTTGACCCTATGGATTGCGATTTTCGCAGATATGGGTGCTACGCTGTTGGTGATCATGAATGCATTGCGTCTTGTAAAAGTTCAGAAGTAAGGCAAGTTTGGGGGTTTTAGGTTGAAGTTAACAGAATGGACAATGGAAGAGCAGGAACAGCTGATTCATTTTATGACAACAAATTCATGGCCGTTTCATGGCCATGAACACCCAGTGCGGGCTTTGATTGAGAAAACAATTGAAGAAGGTGGCTATAAATCAGATCAGGTGACAACTTTCTGGATTGAAAACGACGAAGGCCAGCAGGTGGGATTAGTGAAAATCTTTGATTTGCAGGATGATATCCCGCTTTTCGATTTGCGGATTGCGGATCCTTACCGCAGCAAGGGCTATGGGCCAAAAGCATTGAAAATGGTCGCTGATTTCGTCTTTTCGCTGCCGGAGAAGAAAATTCGGCTGGAAGGCAATACGCGCCATGATAATTTTGCGATGCGCAAAGCTTTCGAACGGACCGGCTTTGTCAAAGAAGCCCATTTGCGCCAGGCCTGGTTTTCTCCGCGGGAAAATCGGTATTACGATGCGGTTACCTATGGCATGACACGTGAAGACTGGCAGGCGGGAATCACCACACCCGTTCTGTGGGACGATGGCGCAACAGTAACGAATGAACTTCCTTTCAATCCGGTATTGCTCGATTTTCCGGAAGAATTCGAGTCGGAGCGGCTGCTGATACGGGGAGCAAGAAGAGAAGATGCACAAGCCAGTTATGAGGCTGTTTTGCATTCCCTGGAAGCATTTCGGCCATGGCTGCCATTTGCTCAGCACAAGCCCGATCTTGCAAAAACAGAGGCGACATTAATTGAGGCAGAGGCTGATTTTATGCTGCGCAAGGATTTGCGGCTGCATTTCTTTCTGAAGGACACAGGGCAATTCATCGGTTCTACAGGGCTTCACCGGATTGACTGGGAAGTGCGCAAGTTCGAAATCGGCTATTGGATCGACAGCCGCTATGAAGGCAAAGGATATGCCACAGAAGCGGTGGAACGCATCACGCGCTTTGCTTTTGAGGAGCTTGAGGCCAATCGCGTCGAAATTCGCTGTGATCCGGACAATGTCCGCAGCCGTGCAGTTGCCAACCGCCTCAAATTCGAGTTGGAAGGTATTTTGCGCAATGATACAGTTTCCCGGTTGGGCAACAAGCTCCGGGATACCTGTGTTTATGCTAAAATCAAACAGTAAAAAGGCTTTTTCCATGAGTACTAAAAAAGCAGGAAGAGGAAATCATCGATTTCCTCTTCCTGCTTTTCATATTAAACGGATATGTAGCAGACAAAAAAATTGCCCCGAAGTCATTTATCATGACTTTCGGGGCAATCCTGTATTTCTTCATCGAATGCTATGGCTATACGCCCTTACGTCCAGTCACTAAGTTGATAACTAGTACGATTGCAGCAATAATAAGAAGGATGTGTATTAGTCCGCCTGCTACGTCCATTAAGAATCCGATAAGCCATACTACGATAATAACTGCTAAGATAATCCAAAGAATGCGTCCCATGTTTTTCACCTGCCCTTTCAAAAATAACTATTTTGTTTATAGTAATAAGTACCCCGAGCATTGTGAGCTTAAACCTTTCTGAAAAAACGGACTGTTATCAGGACGCCTAAGTCCAGTTGTTTCAATGATGGCGGTATAGTAAACTGAACATAGCTACGTGAGGGAGGAACGAATTTTGCCTACTCCAAGTATGGAAGACCATATTGAAATCATTTATTCATTAATTGAGCAAAAGGGCTATGCGCGTGTGTCGGATATCGCAGAGGCCTTATCAGTATTGCCTTCTTCTGTCACCAAGATGGTACAGAAGCTGGATAAAGACGGCTATTTGATATACGAACGCTATAGAGGCCTTGTGTTGACGCCTAAAGGCCAGAAGCTGGGCAAGCGGCTATTGGAACGGCATGGCTTGCTCGAGGAATTTCTTCGGTTGATCGGTGTGGATGAAGAACGGATCTACGTGGACGTTGAAGGAATCGAGCATCATTTGAGCTGGAATTCAATCGATCGGATTGCCGATTTGGTCCAACTGCTGGAAGAACACCCGGATTTTACGGAAAAGCTGGAACAGATGAAAAAAGAAAGAAAAGAAAGTTAAGAAAAAGTAGGAGGAACTCATTATGGCTTTACACCCAGGATTAAAAGCGACATTACAAGTGAAAGACCGTTCGACATCGCAATGGATTTTATCGGATGGTTCAGGAGACGAAGTAATGATGAACGCATCAGAAATAGAAGAAGGCCAGGAAATTGGTGAAGAAATTGAAGTTTTCCTTTACCGTAACCGTCAGGGAGGCGTTTCAGCAACACCGATGATTCCCCATATCCTGCCAAGCGAGTATGGCTGGGCAAAAGTGTTGAAAGTGTCGCCGCGCGAAGGCGCAGTGGTTGATATCGGCACGACACGCGAAGTTTACCTGCTGCCGGCTGACCTTCCGCAAATCATGGAGCTATGGCCAAAACAAGGAGACCATATTTTCATGACGCTTCGTACGGATCGCCACGGCGACTTGTACGGACGCCTTGCAACAGAAGAAAAGGTTCTGGAATTGATGCAGCCCGCACCGGAAAACCTCTTTAACCAAAATGTGCAGGCGCGCGCTTACCGCCTGTTGCCGGTTGGTACTTTCATGCTGTCAGTGCCTGACATGTACCGGATCTTCATTCACGAAACAGAACGCCATGAAGAACCACGCCTTGGTGAAGAAAAAACCGTCCGCATCATCGATGTCAAAGACGATGGTACTCTAAACGGTTCGTTGCTTCCGAGAAAACAGGAGCGTTTGTCAGACGACGCGGATGAAATCATGCGCTATCTCGAAGAATCGGGCGGCAAGATGCCGTTCACCGATAAATCTTCACCGGACGAAATCCAGGAAATCTTCGGCATGAGCAAGGCCGCTTTCAAGCGTGCGCTCGGCAAATTGTATAAGAACCGTCAGATCATCCAGGAAGAAGGATGGACCAAGTCGACGAAGTAAAGGAACCTTTTCAGATTAATTTCGTATTAATTTGAAGAAAGGGGCAATAAAAAATGAAAAAATTACTCACTGCCATAGCATTACTGTTTACTTTGTCTGTTATCCTGCCATCCTACAGTTCGGCAAATGTCGGCATCAATGAAAAGTTCGGCCTGCCAATCGTCGTTTACGGAGGCAACCTGTCAGCTGATGAAAAAGCTTCTGTTGCTGAAAGCCTGGATGTTGCGGGAGAAGTGGACGTGGAAGAAATTGAAGTGACGGGCCAGGATTTGGTCAATTACATCAAAGATGGCGATTCTCGCGCCAATATGTATTCATCCGCTAAAATCACCCGTAAAGATGAGGGCAACGGACTGGTCATTGAAATCGTAACGCCTGATAATATCACACAGGTGACGTCTGAAATGTACGCCAACGCCATGCTGACTGCTGGGATTGAAAACGCTACGGTTGAAGTGGCTGCACCCAAAGCGGTAACCGGCCATTCTGCGCTCGTAGGAATCTACAAAGCCTATGAAGTGAACGGCGAACAACTGGATCCGGAGCGCACGGATGTCGCAAATGACGAACTGACCGTTGCCACTGAACTTGCAGACGGCGGCGTGGAAGATGCCAAAGTCAGTGAGCTGTTAACTGAAATCAAAAAACAGATTGCCGAGAAAAATCCGGCAACGCGTGAAGAAGTGGAACAGATCGTCGAAGAGCAATTGAACAAGCTTCAAATTGAATTAAGCCCGGAAGACCGTCAATTGTTGGTTGATTTGATGGACCGCATCCGTCAGCTTGATATCGATTTCTCACAATGGTCAACGCAATTGGAAGACTTGAGTAAGACCATCGAAGACAAAATCGGCACCATCGTCAACGATGAAGGGTTTTGGGAAAGTGTGAAAAAATTCTTCAGAAATATTGCCGATACAGTACGCGGCTGGATGAATTAATTGGAACAAGCAAACCTTGGAATTCAGGGTTTGCTTGTTTTTTTATTGGAGTTTAATGGCTTGTGCCCACTAAAAGACAATGATAATATGGAGTTAATATCTCGAATTCAAGATAAATAGGAGGAACTCATATGAAACTAGAAGGAATTCACCATGTTTCAGCTTTGACGGCCAATGCCGATGCCAATCATGATTTTTTCACGCGGATATTGGGGATGCGCTTAGTGAAAAAAAGCGTCAATCAAGACAATCCATCTTCTTATCATCTGTTTTACGCGGATGCAGTCGGAACTCCGGGCACTGACATGACGTATTTTGATATCCCGATGGCGGGACGGACGCATCCTGGTGTTTCGAGCATCAGCAACACTGCATTCCGGGTGAAAAACGAAAAAGCATTGGATTATTGGATCAAACGCTTTGATGAATTTGAAGTTCCACACGGGGAAATCGAACAGCGTTTCAACCGTTCGACTTTGACGTTCCAGGATTTCGAAGGCTCCCGATTGATGCTTGTTGCTGATGACGGCAGTGGCATTGAATATGGAATACCATGGACCAAAGCTGGTATCCCGGAAGAGTTTGCGCTTGTCGGATTGGGGCATGTCCGCCTGACGATCCGGAAAAGTGACAAGACAGCCGCTGTTTTAACGGAGATTATGGGATTTGAAAAAATAGGGGAATATCCATCTACTGTAGAAGGGCAAAAAGATATTTTGGTCTTTTCGACAGGAAAAGGTGGTCCCGCTGGCGAAATACACTTAGAGGAGCGTTCGGATCTTCCGCCAGAACGTCCAGGCAGAGGAAGTGTCCATCACGTTGCGTTCCGAGTAAAAACGTTCGAAGAGTACAGCAAATGGAATGAGCATTTGCGTTCGAATGGATTTGTGACTTCTGGGGAAGTCGACCGTTATTACTTTAAGGCAATTTATTTCCGGGAACCTAATGGGATTCTTTTTGAATTATCAACAGACGAACCGGGATTTGCAACGGATGAACCGATGGATAGTTTAGGGGAAAAGTTGGCGCTGCCGCCATTTTTAGAGCCGAAACGCACTCAGATCGAAGCATCTCTTCGTCCGTTGAGCATCAATCAGTGAATAGGAGGAGAATAAAAGATGGATTTCAAATTAATTGAATTGGGCAGTGACGAATTTGCGTACCGACTTGAAGAAGAAGGTGCGACAAAAGCAGAGATTACGTGGACAGAACTGGCTGATGTCATGGTCATCGAACATACCTTTGTCGATGAATCAATGCGCAATCAGGGAATTGCCAAGAAGCTTTTGGACCGTGCAGCAGACTATGCACGTGAACACAGCTATAAAATGGAACCGGTCTGTTCTTATGCAGTAACGGCTTTTGACCGCTACAAAGAATATGATGACGTCAAAATATAGAAAACTCGCACCAACCCAATAAGTGAACACACAAAAAGCAATCCGCTATCAATTAGAGTGGATTGCTTTTGCTAGTTATCGATTATGTAGTTATCCATTTGTTCCCTCCACTTTAAATGCTGGTCATAAAGAAAACGATAGCTGTTAAAATCGAAGCTCCACCAACACCGTACATGAAATCTGCTTGACTAAAAATTAGGTTTTTTTCCATTTTATAGAACTCCTTTCAAATCTTTGTTAATAATAAAATACCCGGTCCTCGTCATTTTAAACAGGTTTTATTAATTTTATTAGGGGAACAGAAGTATTAAGCAACCGAAACGCTATCCATACGTATACTTAAAAGAAACTAAAGGAAGAGGTGGATTGAATGAATCAGGAAACAGTGAGTAGAGCAGGAGAAAAAGTGCTCGGCATTATTGGAATTGTCTTTAATATTTTAGCGATTGCTTTAATCGGTTTTGCAATGGCGAGTTACTCGAACGTTCAGGGCACTCCAGAATTCCAGCAATTTATCGAAGAGGAGATTATGTCAGATCCGGAATTTTCAACTCCAGAAGAAGCGCAGATGGTCATGGATATGATGTCGACTAGCTTTGGTGTAGTGGGATGGGTGCTGATTGCGTTATTGGCGCTCAGTACAATTTTAGCAATTGTTGCTTTAGTTAATCTCCGCAAAACAGAAAAAGCATCCATTGCCGGTGTCCTCTTTATCGTAGCTGGTTTGTTTGCAGGGCTGTTATCATTAACTTCCATTCTATTCTATATCGCTGCAATCATGTGTTTTGTCCGCAAACCGCGTATACAAAGCAATCAAAATATGCGCGATGATGATTTCAAGTATCAGGAAGATCAGCTGCGCCGGAAAGAAGAGTCCGTGCGCCGTGAGGATGAAGTGCGCCGCGATGACACAACAACCCGCAGTAATGACGATGATACTCCTTACCGTCCGCTGTAAAGAAGACACATGCACCAAAAAAGAGACGTCCAGGCTGGAATTTCCTTGGACGTCTCTTTTATGGAGTCTGTAAAAAACAGCCGCCTATAAGGCTGCTGTTTTCAAGTGGTAGACATATTTGGCGGTCTGCAGTGGGTGGCCTTCGAATAATTCTTCAAATTCCTCGAGCAGCTCAAAGCCGTTCGCTTCATAGAAATTACGGCCTTTTTTGTTTTCGCTTTCGACATAGACAAATAGCTGGTTGCCGTTGAGCAGATAGCTGAGGCCGCTGTTCAATAATTGCTTGCCATAGCCCGAGCGTTGAAATTCGGGTTTCATGTAGATTGCAATAAGCTCGGCATCCCCATCTTCATCCACTTTCGTGAAATTGGCGAAACCGATGGGCTGTCCTTCATGTTCTGCAAGCAATATGATCGTTCTTTTTAAACGCATCTCCATCATAGGAGTAGAATATGATTTATCTAAAAAACTTTCTTGGACTGTAGAGGGAATGATTCCAGCGTACGTATCATTCCAACTAACTTTGGCAATTTCCTGAACAGATGCAATATCTGCGGATGTACCAGTACGAATCATGCAATCACCTCTGAAATTCTTTCTGCAATCATATCAAAAAAAGAGCCCAATAGCCACTAATGTGGAATAATAGAAACAAAAGGAGTGTGTCAGATATGGACTGGAAGACTTATCGTTTCGACGATTTTACAGCAAGGGAATTATATGGCGTGCTGAAGCTGCGGGTAGATGTATTTGTGGTTGAACAAAATTGTGCTTACCCGGAGTTGGATAACTTAGATCAACAGTCCATTCATCTGCTTTACCGTGAAAATGGTGAAGTATTGGCCTATGCGCGGCTGGTTCCTGCGGGCGTCAAATATGAATTGCCTTCCATTGGCAGGGTTATTGTACGGGATGATGCCAGAGGGCGCGGCTTGGCAAAGCAGCTGCTGGAGCGAAGCATCGAATATATTGCAGGGGAGTGGCAGGCTCAAGCCATTCAATTGCAGGGACAAGTGTATTTGCAGGAGTTTTACCAATCTTTCGGATTCCAACCTATCTCGGACAGCTATGATGAAGATGGAATTCCGCATGTAGATATGAAACTGATCTACAAGTAAATGTAATACTTTTGACATATAAATAAAGGATTAGCTTTATGGAGAATAGGGTAAATAATGAATAGTATATAAATTGATGAAGGAGTGCTGCAAATGGCAAGAGGAAGAGGTCTCTTATTAGCAGGATTAGCTGCTGGAGCATACGCATATTTCAAGAATCCTGAAAATCGTGAAAAAGCTACGAAAGCGTTCAATGATACGAAAGTGAAGGTGAATTCTTACATGGAATCACAAAACCTGGATAAAGAAGGCAAACCGGCTTCAAAAAATGCCGACACGAAAAGCACTACAGAAAAACGTGAAGAAAAAATGGTTTCCGAAGGCGGCGCATCAGCAAGTGTCCAATATTATAATGAACAGGAGCAAAAAAAGCTGGACAACGAAAAGCGTGGCGACGTTAAACTGTCATCAAACGATGTCAGCAAAGAAAAAGCTGAAAACACAGATTCAGCTGCTCCTGAAAACAAAATCAGCACCGATAATTTATAAAGAGAAACTTCAATCAGTGGGGGATTCTTCATCCCCCACTGATTGTTAGTTGATCCAATCGGACTTTTACGGTCAGTGGATCTCCCGCTTGTAGAAGCGGGAGTCTTGCTGCCCGTTAAAGCGGGATAAGAAAAAGGATGGTCCCGGACCATCCTTTTTACTGCCTACTATTTTTTAACTGTCAGTACATTAAGCAAAGCGATAACCAATAACAAAAAGCCGCTGACGATGAATCCTTCATTAGGGCTCAAGGCAAAAGCTCCCGTAATGCTGGAACCGGCTACGACACCGATGGAAAAAAAGGCGTAAAAATATCCATAAGCACGACCTCGGGAAGAAGGGCCGGTTGAATCGATCAGTATGGAATTTATCGATGGGAACAGCAATGCGAAGCCCAGTCCATAGGTGCACATGCTGGCATATAGCAGCAACTCAGTCGATACAGCACTCAGGAAGAATAGTGAAGCTCCCATGACTGCAAATCCGGCAATTAAGGTATAGATGGGTTTAGCGGCATCAAAAATCCGATTGATGGGAAGCAGGAACACCAAAATGGCCGAGATTCCGAAGGTGCTCAACAGCAAACCGCTGAGCTGGGAATCAAAACCGAGTTCTTCAACTTTAAGGGGCAGCATATAAGCCAGGACTCCCTGTGAAAACATCAAGAAAAAAGCGCCAGTAAAAGAGCGAATCAAGCCGCTGTTCTGTAAGATATCGTTGAAGGAAACTGCGTCTTTGGCAGCTTTTTTTTTCTTTATGGCAGTTTGCCGTAATATGAAAAATGCGGCAATCCCAATCAGCAGAATCAGCGTGCCGGTAAGGAACATGGTCTGTGGAACATCGTTGCGGCTTGTATAAATTGCGCCATAGGCCGGTCCAAGAATTGCTGCGAGCCCGACAAAAGCGCCTGATAAAGCGGCCCCTTTGCCGCGTTTGGCGGATTCTGTTCGATTGGCCAGGTAAGTGAAAGCGGCAGGAACTGTCAGGCCGGCTGCGAGGCCATGGATAAACCGTACAGCCAGCAGACTATACGGACCATCGATTGAAGAATAGGTAAATAAGGTGAAGCTGGTGGCCAATAAGCCGATGACTAAAATTGCGAACGGCCCTTTTCGATCTGAAAAAATACCGGAAATGACGTTCCCGAAGGTATTCGACAGCGAATACATGCCGACTGCCAATCCGGCGATAAAAGGAGTGGCACCCAAAGACACCGCATAGGTGCTCATGATGGGCAGCTGGGCGAATAAGTCAAAAAAAGCAAAAAAGATAATAACATAAATGAAAATTCGCAAGGCGATTCCTACTTTCTTAAACAACTTACCTTTGCAGATTTGTTCATCCCGATACCAGGATGAAAATCACTATAGTTGTATTATACCATCGGAGGTCTGATGATGAAAAAAGCTATGTTTATATTGAATCCATCTTCCGGAAAAGAACGCGCTTCGGAGTACCGTGGACAAGTAGAAGAAACGCTCGCTTCAATGGGCTATGAAGTTGACACAAGAGAAACGGAAAAGGCAAAAGATGCGACCCATTTTGCAGCTGAGGCCTGTGAGAAGAAATACGATTTCGTGGTAGCGATGGGTGGCGATGGCACAATCAACGAGGCCGTGTCCGGACTTGCAGAACAACCACACGAGCCTTTGTTTTCATTGATTCCACTGGGCACCGTCAATGATTTTGCACGGGCTTTAGGAATTTCCCTAAATCCGCAGGAAGCCATTGAGGCACTCAAAACCGGCTATGAAAAGCGTGTGGATATTGCCAAAGTCGGAAAGCATTTCTTCATGAACATATTGGCCATCGGGGATATTGCGGAATCCACCTATGATGTGGATCCGGAAAAGAAAACCAGATTAGGATCATTGGCCTATTTTATTGAAGGCATAAAAGCTATTACAGCGGATACAGAAACCCATTTTGAAATTGAACATGACCATGGGGTATGGTCCGGAGAAGCAAAACTGGTTTTGGTCGCTTTAACAAATTCAGTAGGCGGTTTTGAGAAATTAGCGCCGGAAGCCCTGACAGATGATGGTCTGCTGCATCTATATATTGTGAAGAATGCGGCCTTGCCTGCTTTTATCCGTATTGCGACTTCGGTAATAAGAGGCAAGCTGGAAGAAGATCCGGCAGTGGAAGCGGTTCATACGACCAAAGTATCTATTAAGACCAACGAACCGTTGGCCTGCAATATAGATGGGGATGAAGGCTGTATGACACCTTTTGTCATTGAAATTCTACCTCGCCATATCCGTGCACTTGTCCCACCGGACAAAGAATAATAATAGTGAAATATTATATGGAGTGGATTTTAGGCGGCTAAAAGCTGAAATCCACTCGACTGCCAAACAGGAATTCAAAACAAACTATCTTATTTCTATGGTTTGTTTTGGATTCCTGTTAAAATTGAGTTTTATGAAGTAAAAATGAAACCTTTTTTAGGCGATTTCGTTATGTATAGTATAAAATTTGTATTAAAATGTTACTGATGGCATAAGAAAAGTATTTGGTTACTAGAGCAAATTACACAAAAAAATTACAAAAACAGAAGCATAACTCTATTATTTTGCGGTGCTACAGTATATAGTTGAGGAAATGCTGCAAAAACTTGTACAAAGAAAGACGGGGAAACGATGAATATAATTACAGCACCATCTATTCAAGAAACTATTTCAAAAATTTTTATGAATGAAACAGAAAGTTTAAACCAAATTGAAGGGTTGGATAAATTTTTTGAAATTGAAACACAACTAATGTACGAGATTCATCATCTTGAAAAAGAGCGTGCAAAAGAGACTTTGAGAGAATTGATCGACATGCTCTCACTTCGGTCGGAAAAAGACATCATCCGTTCTATCCGCAACTATTACATCATCTTGTCTTCGGTTATGGCGCGCAAACTTTATGAAATGCGTGTACCGCCCAAAAAAGCATTTGCCTTCAATTCAGCTTGTGTGGAATTAGTGGACAAGCATATGAATGACTCTGAATTCATGTTTGTAGCCGATGAACTGATCGAGTTCTTTGTGTCGATCATTTCTGAACGCAAGCAGCCTTCTTTCGGACATCAAACGGTCAATAAAGTGGTTATCTACATCAATGATGAAGTAGAGCGCGATTTATCCGTCGAGGAAATTGCCAAGCATTTCAATATTTCGACAAGCCACCTGTCCCGCATCTTCAGAGAACATGCAGGCATTACCCTTGTTGAATATTTGAATGTCCGCCGTGTTGAAGAGTCCCAATACTATCTTCGCCACTCCGATAAAGGGATTTCAGACATTTCGAAGCAGTTCCATTTTTGCAACCAAAGTTATTTCACACGAATTTTCAAAAAATATACTGCGGTCACGCCAAAGCAATTTCGTGACAGCCAACACATACCGTATTTCCGCTATACATTACCAAATGCCAAGTAAGGAGAAGCAATTCTCCTTTTTTTCTTGCTTACTATTCATCCCAACCCAGCAAAACGGATGCCGTAATTTTGTCACAAAACTTAAAAAATCCAACAGTGTTCAGTACATGGATTGAATTTTGCAGCGCTTATCGTTATACTTCTTAGTAGTTGAAAAAGGTGAAGGTGACTAATTTGAAAAAGAAAATTACATTATTGATGATGATGGCATTAGCCGTTGTTCTTTTGAGTGGTTGTTCGGCTGTTGAAAACAAGGAAGGATTCTTTTATTCCATTTTTGTTAAACCATTTGATTTTTCATTGGATTATTTAGGGAATTTGTTTGGCGGCAGCTACGGTATGGCGATCGTTGTCATTACGATCATCATCCGTTTGGTATTAATGCCTTTCATGCTGCGCACATATAAACGCCAGCAAGGCATGAAAGTGAAGATGGATAAAATGCGTCCAGAAATGGAAGATATCCAAAAGCGTTTGAAAGAAACAAAAGACAAAGAAGAACAGATGAAACTGCAGCAGGAAATGATGGGGCTTTATAAGAAACACGAAGTAAATCCTCTGAACATGGGCTGTCTGCCGGTCGTTATCCAAATGCCGATCATCATGGGTCTTTATTTTGCGATTCTCTACTCACCAGACGTTCGTGCGCATGAATTCTTATGGTTTAACCTCGGTTCACCAGATGTTGTCATGACCTTGATTGCGGGAGCAGTTTACTTCTTCCAGGCAAAAGTATCGTTATGGACAATGCCTGAACAGCAGCAAAAACAGATGAAACTGTTTGTTTACATTTCTCCGATCATGATCATGTTCATCTCATTCACATCGATGGCAGCTTTACCGGTTTATTGGGCAGTCGGAGGGATTCTGTTGATCATCCAGACTTTCATTGGCCGTAAATTCTATTCAAACCATCCGGAAAAAGCACTTGAAGCAGTAGAAGAGAAAAAATAATATGGAAAGAGCCGGCAACCATTGCCGGCTTTCTTTTTTGGGGGATATTCACATGAATATGAAACTTCTGCAGGGAATAGGAATTGCACTTCTGAGTATTACTGCATTGACATGCCTGATATTCGGCTACCTGGAAGTAGCAGTACTGTTTATGACTTTACTGTTCGTTCTGACGAACAGCTTCCGGTACCGCCACATGAAGGCTCAGGGCATGCACCGGGAAGCCAAGTGGATGCTTGGTATGAGCATTATGTTTGGCATCTTGTTTTTTGTTGTGTTAGCAACTATATTGATATAGAAAAAACAGCGCGATCTCATTAGTGAGATTGCGCTGTTTTTATATATTCGTATTTTTCTTTCATTCGCTCTTCCAATAGTGTATCCAGTCGATTCATTAATGCCTGGATATCACATTCCGATATTCGATCCAATGTTTCCATCTCCTTATAATTTATACTATTCTTTCGTAATAAGCCTCAGATTTGTGGGGGTCGTAAGGCTGCTTTGTTCCTGGAATCGTCTTCAAGTTTTAAGGTGGAGAAAAAGCATAGAAAAAACGCGGCTTGTTAAGGAGGAAATTCATCGATAAGAATGATAGAATAATAAAGAAGTTGACAGAAGGAAGGCCTGGCATGAAGTTTATAAATGAAGGAAAACAAAAAGATAAAAAGTTCTATATAAAATGGATGGTGATCAGTTTGTCAGCAATTATGGCTGCTTTAGCAGCAATGTGGTTTTATATACATGACTGGGATGTCGAACAAAGCATGAAAGCGTTGGCGGAGTCGGTGGCAATCGAAGAGCCTGCTACAGAAGCGCCAAAAGAAGAAGCTGCGATACCTGTTGAACCTGAAGAAACAGAAATACCAGAGGAAGAAGAGCCGGCAGTTGAAGAAAAAACGGATGCGACCATTTATCCTGCAGACAGCACTTTGCCCGCAGAGCCGACCTTGATCAACGGTGTGTTGCTGGCGAATAAACAGCACCCATTGCCGGCAACATACGCTCCGGGAGAAGTACCGGAAGCGCGCACAGCTTTTGAATCCATGAAAGCGGCGGCAGCGGAAGCAGGCCTCGACCTCACAGCATTCAGTACCTATCGTGATTTTGCGCGGCAAAAGCAATTATACGAAGGCTATACAGCGAAAGACGGCCAGGCAGCAGCAGATCGATACAGTGCACGCCCCGGCTACTCAGAGCATCAGACAGGCCTCGCGTTTGATATCGGCGAAGCTGGTAAAGAGCACCACTGGGCTTCCGCGTCTTTTGGTGAGACTGAAGGCGGCAAATGGCTGGCGGCCAATGCGCATGCATATGGATTTATCCTGCGCTACCCGGAAGGCAGTGAACAAATTACAGGCTATATGCACGAGTCCTGGCATTTCCGATATGTCGGAAAAGATGTTGCGGCAGATATTCATCAAAAAGGCATTACACTGGAACAGTATTTAGGGGTTCAGTAAAATAAAAAACGTCTCCGTTTTTATTTCGGAGACGTTTTTCTATGGGCAGAAATAGCAGGCAGAGAGTTGACGCACTATTTGAAAAGGAAGGTGATTTTCATCACAGAATAGGTGCCAGCAGACGGGCGATGGATTCTTTGGTTTTGATCATACGCGTGCGGTCCAAATACATCGTATAAGTCAATTCGGTCGAAAGTTTCATGTCCCGGTGAAACAGTTCAGCGAGATCAGTGGATACTTTTTCATCGTAAATAAAAGCGTTCACTTCAAAATTCAACTTAAAGCTTCTGACATCAATGTTGGCAGTGCCGACCGTGGATGCCTTATTATCTGTGACAATCATCTTCGTGTGTAAAAATCCGTTGTCGTAGATGAAGACACGGGCTCCCGCCCTTAACATCTGGCCGACATATGAATAGGTAGCCCAATAAACGAATGGATGATCAGGCTTGTTGGGAATCATGATACGCACGTCGATGCCCGATAAAGCTGCGATGCGTATCGCATCGTAAAAACTGGCATCCGGTATAAAATAAGGGGTCTGTATGTAAATATACTCTTTAGCTAAGTTAATCAGCTTTAAGTAACCATCCTTGATCTGCTCCCATTCCTCATCGGGTCCGCTGGAAACGATTTGCATGGAAGTATTTCCTTTTCCCTGCTTGATGGGGAAGAAGGACTCGTCATATTCAATATCATGGCGAGTGGAAGCCTGGTTCCAGTCCCGGATAAAGCGTGTCTGCAAAGGGTGAAGGGCACTGCCTTCGAGGCGCAGATGAGTATCCCGCCAATAGCCGAATTTTCGGCTCAGTCCAATGTACTCATCACCGACGTTAAAGCCGCCGATATAACCCACTTCTCCATCAATTACAACGATTTTCCGGTGATTTCGGTAGTTCAGCCGCGGATTAATGATTGGCATAATCGAAGGAAAGAAGGTTTCAACTTCTCCGCCTGCCTCCATAAGAGCTTTGAAGTGCCGTTTGCTCAATCTTCTGGAGCCCATATCATCATATAGCAATCGGACCTTAATGCCTTCTTTTGCTTTGATGGTCAAAGCATCCACAATTCGTGTACCCAGTTCATCCAAACGGAAAATATAATACTGCATATGAATGTGGTGCGTGGCATTTTCAATGTCTTGAATAAGTGAGTCGAATTTTTTTCGTCCGTCATTAAAAATCTGAACGCTATTATCCTGAGTCAGCAAAGCGCCATTATTACGGAGATGAAGATAAACCAGGTCCGTATAGTTTTTTGCATTGGGATCCTTGAATTCAAACCTGCCTTCATTCAATTCATCCATCTGATGGGCAATCCGGCTTTCAATACCGACCCGTCTGCTGCCTTCCCATTTGAAGAGTGTTTTTTTGCGCAATTGCCTCCCCAAAAGAAGGTAAATAAAGAATCCGAAAATAGGAATGAAAAACAAGACCAATAGCCAGGCCCAAGTAGAAGAGGCATCTCGTCTTTCAAGAAAAACCAGAGCCGCTGCAAGCGCAATGTTGAATATGAAAATTGCGGCTGTAAAAACACTTAAAAAGGTTACAGTCATCGGAATGCTCCTAACTTATAAATCTTCTATTACGAGTCGAACTAAAGGCTAACTTCTCCCCGTTTCCGCAGTTACTATCGGCATAGCTCTTGTCGATCCGCAGATGCATCAGTTTTTAAAAATCGTTTGTCTAAAAACGTCAATGGAAAAACTGGGATATGTGGTTTTGAGAGTGGGTCAGTGGAATATAAAAGGTTTAAAATCATACCTTCAACACATTATAGCGCAAGTACCGACTACCTGGAAAATAGAAAGAAGAAACTAACATAAATAGAAAGGATTCCCTATATTATGCAAGCAAAATACAGAATTCAAAAAAATCCGGCCTCTTTGTAAAATCAAGGCCGGAAAACTTTAACTTAAGCGTTCTTCTTGTTTTAATTGTTCAACGATGCCTTCCACTTCCTGGCGGCTCATCTTTTCTTTACCGGACTTTAATGCTTTCAATGTGCTGTGGGCTAGAGCCAAAGGAACTTTACAGAACATCAATATGCGTTTGTTTTTAATCGGTTTAACATACAGGTCGGCTTTTGCCAAATTGTTTTTGGCATAGTTAAACATGTCTTCACGCGTCCAGCCTTCTGGCACGAAGGTTACACCCCGCTCAAAGTCTTCGTCGTAATTGCGCAGCATGTTGACTGCCTGCAGTCCGCGGCCGAAAGCGATGGCATGATCGGGGTCGGTTTCAGTGCCGTCATACCAATGCCAGATGTCTGAGAGCATGGTGCCCACGAGACCGGCTACGTAATACGTATATTCGTCCAGATCTTCTTTCGTCTTGATAACCCAATCCTTTTCGACCCATTTGGACATGCCACCGGCCATGATGGCGGTAGATTCCATGACTTTTCCTTTTATGTCTTCAGGGCATACGCTAATCCAGTCAGCTAAGCGCATCGTGACAGGAGGAAGAAACTGTTCGTAGGGAGTAACGAGTTCCAAATAGCGTGCCTCGTCAAAATCTGTTGCCAGCATATCTTGAATGCTGCTCAGCAGCTTGATTTTTATCTGATCCTCCAGCTCTGGGTGGTCTTCAATTTCATCAATCGCCCGCATACAAAGGTAAGCAGAGCCGACGGTTTTCTTTAAAGTGGGTTCCAAAAAGCTGATTGGGATGAAAAAGGTCCGGCTTGTTTCTTTTAGCATTAGCAAGGACTCTTTTTGTAGATTCGAAACTTTGCTCATCTCAATTTCCTCCTGTTGTGGATTGACGTTAATTGATTTTATGTACGAAAATCTTCGTGCCTTAAAAAGGGCTTCCTACTAAATATAAACCATCTAGACAAAAAAACAACTGATTACCCCATAAGCTCGTGTCGCGAAAAAAAATAACCCCTCTGAACAAGTTTTTCATGCTCAAAGGGGTGAGGGGGTTAATCCGTATGGAAATGGCTCCATGCCTCATGGATGCCACTTGCAAAGTTCTGCTTGGCCCGGTAGATAGATGGATGTTCAGGCTGCTCAAGCAGTTCAGGTTGGGCATTTCCGACAATAACAGATGGGAAGCCCATCGTCAGCATCTCCACGTCGTTTCCGGAATCGCCAGCTACCAACAATTTGGCTTCTGACAGCTTGTATTTATCCAGGATGTACTGGAGAGCTTTCCCTTTGCCGCTTTCGGATGGAAGGATATCGACATCCTTGCCGCCGCTGTAAATCAGTTTATGCGGAATGCCGGTTTTGTTCAACTGGGACTGGAAAGCTTCTACGACCGCTGAATCAGAAGCGAAATACGAACAACGGTTGGTGATGGGCAAATCTTGGGAAGTAAGACCTGAAATCTGGCTGGCGATAGATTCTATTTTGTCAGGCATCCAGGATTTTTCCAGCTTTTTGGTCCATTCCAAATCCGGTTTCAAGAGATCGCCTATATAAATGCCAGTTCCTACGTCTGTAATCAGCACGTGGGGAACCGGTAAATTTTCTTCTTCTATAAGAGACCAGGCCGATTGATAATGGCGCCCGGTAATATAGATCAGATGAACTTCATAGGTCTGGCTGTCGTAAAAATCGAGCAGCGTCTTTAATCCGCTTTTATCGCCGACCAGTGTTCCGTCCAAATCTGTTGCTAACAAATGCGTTGCTCCGTGCACCGATGATCACCTCATACAATGAATTTATACGCGTGGAAATGGAATCCCAGTCAAAATCTTTACGGGCGATCTGCACCGCCTGACGGCTCAGCCGCTCAGTCAACAATGTGTTGGCTGAAAGGACTTCCATTGCGATTGCCAGGTCGATTTCATTTTTTGTTTCAACGAGCAGACCGGTAATGCCGTCCTGGACAACATTCTTCAAGCCGCCGACGTCTGATGCGATGACCGGACTGCCGCATGCCTGCGCTTCTGCAGCGACCATTCCAAATGATTCATAGAAGCTTGGCACAATCGTTGCCGTAGCCGAATTGAATAATAGCGCCAACTCATCTTGAGATTGCGGTCCGAGAAACTCGACCCGATCTTCAATGCCTCGGATGGCTTCCCGTAACTTTTTGT
Source organism: Planococcus sp. BI3 (assembly GCF_056680115.1). Classification (NCBI taxonomy): domain Bacteria; kingdom Bacillati; phylum Bacillota; class Bacilli; order Caryophanales; family Caryophanaceae; genus Planococcus; species Planococcus sp. BI3. Next base: position 2,134,481 of record NZ_CM155266.1, on the reverse strand, counting down.
CTTTAGGCAGTTTGGTCTCCATATCGATAGATTCTGCATCTCCGCCCGCAATAATCAGGTGCGGAGTGTTGGAAGACCCGGTTTTTTCTGTCAGCAGTTGAAAAGCTTTCAATAAGGTGAAAATGCCTTTGGTCACTTCGAGTCTTCCAGCGAAAACAAAGAGAGGATTGTTAAAGGCGAACTTTCTGCGCAAATGTGTCCGGTTGCCCCGCACTTTAAATGCCTGGTCTACACCGATGGGGATGACTTTGATGGGAGAAGGAGAATCAACAAAAGTTTTGATCAATTGCTTTTCGTTATTGGTGGTAGCCAGTACTTGGTCAGCATTTTTCAAAATTGCTTTTTCTGCATTGATTCGGCGCTGATCATGGACTCCCGTTGCTTTTTCTTTAGCCCATCCGAGTGAATGTGCAGTATGCACGTATGGCAGACCAAATTCTTTCTTCAGTTTTTTGCCGATCAAGCCCGACAGCCAATAGTGAGTATGGACGATATCGTAGGATTCAAGGTTGATTGTACTTTTCAATTCTTCATAAAAAGCTGGAAGCATCGAGTACATCTCATCTTTCGAAACAAATCCTCTATGCCCAGCTTCGAGTCTGATGACACGGCATGCGTTTCCGAATATTTCTATTTGAGGAGCTGAAGAATCGCACCAATGAGTGGCGACATCAACTTGCCATCCTTTATCTTCTAGTGCAAGTGCTAATTGTTTTACATAATTATTTTGGCCACCCGCTTGTTTGCCACCGAGTTTAGCTAAAGGATCACCATGATCCGAAATAAATAATGCTTTCTTACTCATCAAAGCTCAACTCCTTTTTATCGTGCTTAAGGTCCTGTTAAACAGAGACTGCTTAATTAGTATACCCGTATTCTGAGGGTGTAAACATTGTATTTCGAATTTTCCTTCATTTTAGATAACGTGAAAACCAGCAATAAGCAGCGATCCTTGTGGTCCGCCGTCTATTGCTGGAGAATCCCGTTATTTTGTATGAACGTACTTTCCATGAGCTGGAACAGCTTCTTTCTGGAAATTTTCAGCTAAGGAAACCAGCCCTTTTGCGAGGACGGCGCCTTTCACTGGTTTTCCATGTCCTGTTGCAGCTATGGAAGGTTCAAGATCCGCCAGCTTACAGACCGATTCCCAGGCAGCACGCCAGTTGGTCGTCAAATACACCGGGGGACCATGAATTTCTTTTTTCTGCCGCAGCACTTTATATAACGAATCCTGTTTCACGGTAACGAAAGCGTCTCCGGCAATCAGGAGGTGATCCAGCTTCCGGAACAGGGAAATGTGTCCTTCCGAATGCCCGGGCGTATGAATCCATTGCCACCCGGACATTCCGGGCACGCTGCCATCTGAGGGCAATTCGTGCAGACGGGCCGAAATGTCAATAGCTTTGACAGGGAAAATCCCGGACATTTTGGCTACCATGCCGCCTTCAACAGAAGTATCGGGATGTGGATAATCGGTTACGCCCGTCAAGTAGGGAAATTCAAGTGGATGTGCATAGACCGGAACTTTGTAGTGCTCCAGAATGTCGATCAGACCGCCTACATGATCGAAATGGCCATGTGTCAGAATGATTGCTTTCAATTGGTGTTCGGGGCCAAAGCGTTTTTCTGCCGCCTTGAGGATTTTGTTTGCGGAATGGGGCAGGCCTGCATCAATCAACACCCACTCGCTGCTGACTTCCGGATTGCCGATAAAGAAGGCATTTGCTATTTGTACGGTATAGCAGTAAACATCGGGGGCCAACTCAACCCCTGACCCACTTCGAATGGATGTCATAGGCAAAATATTTTCGGTTGCTGAACTTCTTTCCATAAAACTGATTCCTCCTCCTGTAGACTCCGCTGACTTTCTACTTATAGCTTTACCCCAAAATCAAAATTCAAATCCGTTAACGGTTAAATTCGTGGAATGGATTTGAGTCTCCCGGCTGACTGGATTAGAATGAAGACACAAGACTTTGTGAAACTGGGTGTAAAAATGAAATCATTGATTATTATCGGATCAGGAATTTTAGGGGCCTCTGCGGCGTACCATGCGGCAAAGGCGGGAGCATCAGTCGTATTGGTGGACCGGGGCGACAAAGGGCAGGCGACAGGAGCGGCAGCGGGCATCGTCTGTCCCTGGATTTCACAGCGAAGAAATAAGGCCTGGTATGGCTTGGCGAAAAATGGCGCCAAATACTATCCGGAATTGATCCGCGAACTTGAAGATTTAGGGGAGACGGATACGGGTTATAAGCAAGTCGGCATCGTCAGCATCCATGAAGACAGCAAATTGGATAAGATGGAGCAGAAAGCGTACGAACGGCGATTGGATGCCCCGGAAATGGGGGACATCAAGCGATTGTCTCCAGATGAAACGAGAGAGCTTTTCCCTTTTGCAACAGAAGAATATGGATCATTATGGGTCAGTGGGGCTGCGCGTGTCGATGGCCAATCCATCCGAGATGCTTTGATTTCTGCAGCGGTCAAATTGGGGGCGAAACGCCTGGCGGGCGATGCGGAACTGCTGATTGAGAATTCGCAAGTTGTTGGAGTGACAGTAGACGCCGAGGATTTGCTGGCGGATCGGGTCGTTTCGACAGGAGGTGCCTGGGCAGCGGAATTGTTCAAACCTTTAGGAATGGATCTCGATATCGTGCCGCAGAAAGCCCAAATTCTTCATTTGCAGGCGGACGGGCAGCAGACTGGCAAATGGCCGGTAGCCATGGTGCCTTATGGACAGTATATCGTTCCTTTTGATGACGGCAGAATCGTCGCGGGGGCGACGCATGAAAATGGTGCCGGCTTTGACGGCAAGCTGACAGCAGGAGGCATGCATCACATCCTGGATAAAACGCTGGAAGCGGCACCTGGACTTGGGCAGGCGGAAATAGCCGGTGCCGCCACTGGTTTTCGGCCGGCAACAACAAGTGCACTGCCGTTCATTGGGCAAGTACCCGGGCAACCAAACTTCTTTGCGGCGAACGGTCTTGGGGCATCCGGCCTAACTGCTGGCCCTTATCTGGGAGGACAGCTGGCAAAGCTGGTGCTCGGGGAACCTATTGAGATTGATTTAAGTCTCTATCAAGTAGAAGGCGCATTCAGAAAGTGAAGGGGATGGAAAGCTGTGTATTGGTGCAAAATTGCCCGGACAAAAACAGAGTTCGATGAAATCGCGTGCCTGAATTATGAAACGTTTGTCGAAGAGATTCCTCAACATCAGGCAGATGGCAGCGGCATGCGCATCGATCCATTTCATAAGCAGAACACCTATTTGATTGTCTTGTCGGGAGTAGAAGTGGTGGGGATGATCGCATTGCGTGATGAGCGTCCTTTTTCCCTGGATCTGAAGATTGGAAAAGTAGAGGATTTTATACAGGGTGCCGGTAAAATCTGTGAAATCCGACTGTTGGCCGTCCGCAAAGCACATCGCAATGGACGTGTCTTTTTTCTTATGGCCCGGGCATTATCTGATTTTTGTCTGGAGCAGGGCTTTGAATCCGCCATCATTTCGGGGACTACACGCCAATTGAAACTATATGGCCAATTAGGCTTCCGTCCGTTTGCCGAGCCGGTGGGTACAGGTGAAGCTGTATTCATTCCGATGATCACGACACGCCGACAGTACAGCGACTCTGTTGCGGCGAGGCTACAGGCAAAACGCCGGCTGTTCGTGCCAGGTCCGGTTACGCTGACGGAGCAAATCGCGGCGCCGTTCCAGGAACCACCAACTTCTCATCGATCAGCGGCTTTCCAGGGAGTTCGGCAGGATGTCAACCGCCTGCTCGTTGAAATGGCGGCATCCACGCCTTATTTGCTGGCTGGAAGCGGAACCTTGGCCAATGAAGCGATGCTCGCGCAAATCAAGCGGCTGGGCTCCAAAGGGCTGATTTTGGTGAATGGTGAATTCGGCAAGAGGCTGGTCAACCAGGCAGAACGCTTGGGGCTGGATTATGTGGTGGATGACGAACCATGGGGCCAGGCTTTCGATTTTGAAAAGACAGTAGAACAGCTGGAAACAGGAGACTACGGATGGGTGCTTATGGTCCACGGTGAAACTTCGACTGGGCAGATAAACGATTTTCGCCCCTTAGCGGATATCTGTGTACAACAGGGGATCCGGTTATGCCTGGACTGCATCAGCAGTTTCGGCGCATTGCCATTCTCGTTGAGGAATGTCTGGATGGCGACTGCGGCGAGTGGAAAAGCCATCGGAACGATGAGTGGAATCGCCATTGTCTTTGCACATCACAAGATTATGGTGGATGAAAAGCTGCCAAGCTATTTGGATCTGGGCCTTTATTCTGAAGGTGTCCCTTTTACGTTTCCCTCAAGCCTGCTGGAAAGCTTGAAGCGTGCGTTAAGCGCCTATCCCGAGCGCTACGGGATTTTGGACAGGCGTTTCAGTAAACTGCAGGAGGATACGAAGGACTGGCCCACTCTTGCAGCCGGCTATCCGACGTCCCGGACTTTCGAAGCGGCCGAGGAAACCCGTTTCCTGGTGCTGGACGCCCACTTATCCGGATTTGAGCTTCATTCGGCGAGCGGCTATTTAAAATCCCGTGCCTTATTTCAAATTTCCTGCATCCAGCCGGAATTTGAAAAGGACTGGCAGCAATTCCTGGAATTCCATGAAATTTATAAGCGCTACCATACCACTGAAAAAGCCCGCCATATCTGATGGCGGGCTTTTGCTATGCAGTCACTTGTTCATAGACTTTCTGTACAAAGAAAAGCGCAAGCAGCCGTTAAGCTCCGACAAGCGCTGGAAGCCTTGCCGGTAATGGCGTTCTTTGCCATTGCTGGAAAGGCTGAAGCGACTCGAGGGGCTGGCTGCTGGAGTCTGGACAATGAAGAAAAGCGCAAGCACCCGTCAAATTCCTCTAACCCTATGACAAAAATCAAATAGATGGAAAAAAACAGACAGGCATCCTTTTGAGGTGCCTGTCTGTTTTTCTGTGGATTTCTTCTTTACTTACCAAAGGAATTTAAAAAACGCATGACAAAATACCTTTTTATATTGTCTAAAAATTCTGTTTATTGGGTAATCCATTACTAAGGATATATGACTGATGGAGCGGGTGAGGTGTGGCTATGGGAGGGGTTAGGCGGAATGAACCGTTAAAAAAGCATGTCTGGAGCTTGGTTGTGCTGAATTTTCTCGATGGATTATTGACTTATATAGGGCTTTCATTGGGTGCCGTAACCGAAGCCAATCCAATTCTGGCATCCCTTTCTCCCTTTGCCCTCCTGATGACGAAGCTCTTGTTATCCCTTTGCCTTTTCAGCTTTCTCTATACGCCTTTCGTCCGAATCCAGTCCCGCAGCTGGCGTTACAGCCTTATTTTCGTCAACACGCTCTATTCTTCCGTTTTACTTTTGCACTTCCTCTGGCTGATCCTATTCTTCATCGGATAGGCCGGGGGCATTTTTTTGTAAAATAAAAAGCACCGCTGAGTGCGATGCTGTGGTTATTTATCTGACCAGCGATTAAGCAGAAACGCTGGCTTTTTCTGTAGTCCGTAAAGTCTTAGTGGAAGCTTTGTACAGTACGATCAGCAGGATGCTGGCAATTGCCAAAGCTGCTGACAAATAATAGATGCTGCCGGCTTGCATGGTCAGAAGCCAAGTGAATGTCAAAGGCCCGATGATGCGGCCGAGGTTGTCCATTGAGTAGGTCATTCCGGCAGCTGCGCCGTACTTTCCGCCGGATTCCTTTGATGTCAGCGACACTAAAGCCGTCCGTGCCAAAGCATTGCCGGCAGTAAAGATGCTGAGTGCGACACCGGCAAAAACCAGGCTGCTGGTAAAGGGCAGAAGCACCAGCCCAAGGGCGGTGACAATTTGTGCACCGATGATCCATGTCGTTTCGGTGCCGTCTTTTATGCGGCGAACGACACCGCCTTGTATGGCAGCATCCACGAATCCGCTCGCCATGAATAGATAACCGAGCTGAAGCGGCGTAATTTCAATTTTGTCGATTTGGAACAATTGGAAAGTCGATTCCAATCCGGCCAGCAAAAATGTCACCATAAAGGAGAACAGGAACAAATACCGGATACGGAATTGCCAAAACGTGCTGGAACCTTTCGGCAAGAGGGCGCGTTTCACCGCTTCGCCTTTGCGGACAGGCTCTTTTAAGACCAGGCTCGCGTAACCCATCAACACCAGAATGAGAATAGCAGAAGCTGTAAAGGGCAAGGACAAGGAAACTGCTCCAAGCAAGCCGCCGATTGCAGGCCCGAAAATAAAGCCAAGGCCAATCGACATGCCAAGAAGCCCCATGTATTTATTGCGTTCTTCATTTGTGGTGATGTCTGCTACGTAGCCGGTCACAGCCGTGTAGAGCGCGCCGGAGAACAAGCCCCCGACAATGCGTGACGCATACAAAAGAACGAGGTTATCGAGAAACAGCGAGAACAGGAAGAAACTTAAGCTGAATCCGGCTAAGCCCAAAAGAATAAGCTTTTTGCGGCCGGTTCTGTCGGAAAGTTTCCCCCACAGTGGTGCGGTGAAAAAAGAAGACAGGGCATAGATGGTGATCAATCCACCAACATGGATTTCCGAATAGCCTTGTTGAACAATGACTTCAGGTAAAATCGGTATAATAATGCCGAATCCCAGGTAAACGAAAAACTGGACGGACATCAGCAGTAGAATAGTTTTTTTCATAATTAGGAATTCCTGCTTTCTCAAAAGAATATGTACTCATTTTACCCTTGTTTTATGTTAAGGACAATGACAGGAAAAAAGAGGCCCATTTCTGGACCTCCTGGAAAACTCATATTTATTTATTCAACTTCACACGTTGGAGGCGCAGGGCATTCATGACAACTGATACGGAGCTGAATGCCATGGCTGCACCGGCGAGCCACGGAGCCAGAAAACCGGCTGCGGCAATCGGGATGCCGATGGAATTGTAGGCGAGTGCCCAGAACAGGTTCTGCTTGATGTTGCGGACAGTCAAGCGGCTCATCTGAATCGCATCGACAACTCTCATTAAATCGCCTTGCATCAAGGTGATGTCCGAGGCTTCCATGGCAATCGCAGTTCCCGTGCCCATGGCCATTCCGACATCGGCGCTGGCTAGTGCCGGCGCATCGTTCAACCCGTCTCCAGCCATCGCGACGCGGCGGCCCTGTCCTTGAAGCTTCAGGACAACATCCGCTTTTTCAGCAGGCAGGACGCCTGCGAACACTTCGTCGATACCGACTTGTTTGGCGATGGCAGCTGCTGTACGCTCCTGGTCTCCTGTCAGCATGACAACATGGAGCCCCATGTCCTTCATTTCCTGAATTGCTTGTTTAGCAGTTTCCTTGACGGTGTCGGCAACTGCGACGAGTCCGCTGTAACGGCCATCAACGGCAATGAACATGACGGTTTTGCCGTCGCGTTCAAAAGCTTCAGCCTGAGCTTCGTCAACCTCAAGGCCATCCATCAAGCGGCGATTTCCCATGACCACTTGGCGATCTGCTACTGTGGCCCGGATGCCGTGTCCTGGCACTGCTTCAAAAGTGCTGACGCTCAGGTTGGACTCCCCAAACTCAGAGATTGCCTGTGCGACTGGGTGTTCAGATTGGCTTTCAGCGCTGGCAGCGAGATTCTTCAAGTCAGCTAGGTCAACACCGTCCGCTGGAATAAAGTCTGTTACAACAGGACGGCCATTGGTGATAGTGCCTGTTTTATCCAGGACAATGGTGTCGATGTGTTTGGTGTTCTCCAGGGATTCCGCTGTTTTAAAGAGGACGCCTTGCTCGGCAGCCCGTCCGGATCCCGCCATGATTGAAGTTGGTGTAGCCAAGCCGAGGGCACAAGGGCAGGCGATGACAAGAACAGCAATGGTACTTTCAAGTGCGGCGGCAAAATTGCCAGGTGCGACCAGGAAATACCAGACAATAAATGTAATAACGGCGATTCCCACGACAATCGGTACAAAGATGCTGGAAATTTGATCCGCAAGCCGCTGTATTGGCGCTTTAGAGCCTTGAGCCTGTTCAACGACGCGGATAATATTCGACAAAACAGTATCTTTCCCGATTTTATCAGCACGCACACGGAGCGAACCATTCGAATTGACAGTTGCAGCGAATACCGCATCGCCTGTCTCTTTGTCGACCGGCAAACTTTCACCTGTCAGCATCGATTCATCAACAGCTGAGTTGCCGGAAAGAACAGCGGCATCGACCGGAATAGATGCTCCCGGTTTAATCAGCAGGACATCTCCGCTTTTAACTTCTGAAATCGGCAGGCTGACGAATTCGTCTCCGCGTTCGACCAAGGCATGTTGCGGCTGCAGCTTCATCAGCTTTTTGATGGCATCTGAAGAACGGCCTTTTGCTCTTGCTTCAAAAACTTTCCCCAAAATGATCAACGTGATCAGGACGGCACTGGTTTCAAAATACAAGCCCATATTGTGGCCCATGCTCCAGTTGGCAAGAACCAGGTAGACACTATAGAAATAAGCAGCGGATGTGCCGAGTGCAACCAGAACATCCATATTGGCTGATTTATTTTTTAAAGCAAAATAGGCACCTTTATAGAAGGAAGCGCCAATCCAAAATTGAACCGGTGTTGCCAATGCCCATTGAACGAGTGGATTCATCAGGATGTCGGGTACATACATCCAGGATGTAAAGGAAAAATGGCTGAACATCGTCCATAACAAAGGAAGGGAGAGAGCAGCCGAAATCCAGAACAGGCGAGTTTTCTTTTTGATTTCATGTTCTTTGTGATCAGTTGCTTCTTCACTTTCCTGGTTGAGGATCGCATCATAGCCAAGTGACTGAATCCGTTTGACGAAATCTTCAGGAGTCACGGTGTCTGGATTATACGAAACATGCCCGGTCTCCATCGCCAAATTGACATTAGCCAGTTGAACGCCTTCCATCTTATTCAAGACTTTCTCAATGCGTGCAGAGCAATTGGCGCAAGTCATGCCCTGGATGGAAAAATCGATTTCTTCCTGCTGGACACCGTATCCCAATTGTTCCACTTTTTTCTGCATATCGGTCATGGATGCCTGCTCATCATCGTAAACCACGGAAGCTTTTTCGGTGGCAAAGTTGACGCTGGCCTCTGAAACGCCGGGCAGCCTTTGAAGCCCCTTCTCCACGCGGTTGGCGCATGCCGCACAGGTCATGCCGGTAATCGCCACTTCAGTTTGTTTGGTACTCATTATCATCCCGCCTTTTCTGAAACTGTATACCTATTGGGGGTATCTTATTTTGAAAAAAGTAACTGCGTTTCCGCAGTTACTCACTTAATGTTGCAACATCGTATCCTTGATCTTCAATTGCTTCTGCAATTTGCCCCACTTCTACGGCTGAAGCATCGTACGCAACATCAACAGAACCGTTTTCGAGAGAGACCTCTACTTTTTCCACTCCCGGCAACGCCATGACGCTGTCTTTTACAGAGCTTACACAATGCTGGCATGACATGCCGCTGACTTGCAGGTTGATTTGTTCTTTCATAAAAAATTCCTCCTCTTATTTACGCATCATTTTTTGGATGGTGACAAGCAATTCATCCAATACTTCTTCTTCGCCGTTTTCCAGGCGATCTTTAACACAGCCTTTTAAATGGCCCTCCAGCAAAACTTTGGTGACACTATTTAATGCGGATTGGGTAGCGGCAAGCTGCGTGATGATGTCATCACAATAAACATCTTTATCCACCATACCTTTAATGCCGCGGATCTGTCCTTCCACACGATTCAATCGGTTGGTCAAATCCCGTTTCACAGAAGCAGGATGGTGGCTTTTTCGGCAAGAGCTATCCAGTACCAAGGCTTCTTCGATCAATTCGCTCATCTGAAGATCCTCCTATCTTATTTCTAACTCTAGTATACCCATTGGGGGTATGCAAATCAATTGATTTACATCAACTTTGCAATTGTCATCAAAATGATAAGTTTATAATCCTGAAATGATGGTATTATAAGCATAGACACAAAAAAGTCAACGGTTTGAATCTTGCGCATGAAACTTGGCAAGTTTCAATACGTTCCTATATGTAACGAAAAATATAAAGAGGTGATATGGATGGCGAAAAATGTAGATGTTCGCAACATTGTTTCAAATCTATCGAAACTTGGAATCCAAGCAAAAATCACAAAATCCCGTGTGGAGTTAATAAAGGCGATTGCATTGCCTCAACCAATTCAAACGCAGTCTCAACAATAAAAACTCCGACGCAAGACGTCGGAGTTTTTATTTTTTGTTTTTATCGAACATATAATTCTTATGATGGAATTTCATGCTGAAGACAATTCCGAGTGCCAGCATATTTCCGATCAACGAACTGCCTCCATAACTGATGAAAGGAAGCGGAATCCCCGTAATCGGCAAAAGCTGAATGGTCATGCCAATGTTCTGGAACACATGGAATGTAATCATGGCAATAATCCCTGCGCATACATAAGTACTGAATGTATCTTTAAATTGCAGCGTAATTTTGGTCAAGTGATAAATCAGCATAAAGAATAGGATGATGACGGCACTGGCTCCGATAAAACCAAAGTCTTCCGAGATGACAGTGAAGATGAAATCCGTATGGTTTTCCGGGACATAGACCTGGCGCCCCTGGTAGCCTTTTCCAAACACTTCTCCGGATCCGATCGCGTTCATCGCGGCAATCAGGTTGTACCCGCCGGATTCTGCATACGAGTATGGGTCAAGCCATGTGTAGATCCGCTCGAACATATAGGGCTTTAAACCGAAGGCGCTGGACAGGAAGTTCTGGGCATTGATGGTCATCCATAACAGCAAACTGCCAATGACCGCAACACCGCCAAAGCTTGGAACGATGATTTTCCAGGAGATGCCGGAAACCACAACGATGGCCAGAGTAATGGCGATAAACACAAGAGCGGTTCCTAAATCTGGCTGCAGCAGGATGAACCCTAATGGCAAAGCCAGACAAAGGCCGATTTTTCCCAATAAGTAAAAATCAGATTTGATGGTTTTCAACAGGTTTTGTTCGTGGTGGGTAGAAATCATTTTCGCCAATGCTAATATATAGAAGGTTTTCATAAATTCAGCAGGCTGGATATTGACGAAGGGCGTATGGAACCAGGCTTTAGCGCCATTTACCGGTTCGGCAATCTGGCCGATACCGTCCGGCGAAATCATTAGAAGAATCAGCAGGAAAATACCGAAACCGTATAAATAATAAGCCATCTTCTTATATTGTTCGGGATCAAAATACATCAGGACCCCAATCATTCCAACAGAAATGATATAAAACAAAGCTTGTCTCGGAACGAAATTCGTTAAATACTGGCCAGAAGTCTGAGCAGAAGAAATAGCCACCAGACTGACGATAAAGAACAGAAATAAGATGAAAGCCAACGACCAGTCAATCCGGTCGGTGAAGCTTTTGTTAGTTTGCATGTAATTTCACCTGTACTTTTTATTATTATGAGTCGGAATATATTATAACGTATATATCTGTAATATGCGCATGATAAAAGTAATGACGCAATCGAAGCACGTATGTTTCATATTTAGCCCTTTGGTCGTATAATAAGAAATGGAATGGAGTGGGGGATATGGTGAAAAAACCGTTGAGCACGGATACCTACATACAGCATTTATATATTTATCTGAACGAATCTGATCAATTTGCCTTATTCAGCGGACTTACCTTCGCCCATTTTTTGGATGCCATGAAATTACCTAAAAACCTTCTTTTGTTGAAGCACCCATATGAAGATGCATCCTTCAATATGCACACCCATATGGAATTCGCCACGCAGGAAGAGTTTGGGCAGCTGCGGAAAGCGCGTGCAAACAAAAAAAGTGAATTTTGCTGGATTGATTTTAAAAGCGAAAAACAATTAAATTCCCTGACGCCGCAGGAACAGGCTGAATTGCTGTATATCGGCCATAAAAAAGAACCGGTTAAATCCCCGTTCTATTCGACTCTTCAAAATGAATTTGTGTACTTGTCCAGCGAAGAAGAAGAAACCACAAAAATTTACTTCCGCAAATTGGAACGCTTGAATGAGCTTGTCGGAAATTACTTTACATACTTGATCCGCCGGGAGGAAAATGGACAGAATTTCTGGCGCCGCAAATCAAAAGACCTAATTCCGGAATTGCCTGCTGAAATTCTGCAATCCTTAAAAAAGAATTACCGTGAAGGCGTACTCATTTCCTTGGCGGACCCTGAAAAAACAAAAAACACCATCGAATTGCACATTCGGCCAGTAGAAGAAATTGCCTTTCTCGACGAATTTTGGTCTGATATTGAAGAATACACAAAACAGGGGATTTCACGTAAAATTATCTACGACAGAAAACAAAAAGTATGGAAATGATACCTGGAAACAGGTATCATTTTTTTGGGCTGGCTTTGCATCCGAAGTTTGAGGAAAGCAATCAGCAAATGAAAGTAGGAAACTAAATGGCTTGGATTTATCTTTTGATTGCAGGAGTTACGGAAGTTGTTTGGGCGATCGGCTTGAAACTGGCTGATGGCTTTACAAATTTAGTCCCTTCCATTGTGACATTGGTTTTTATCGTCATGAGCTTTTTGCTGTTTGCCATATCGATGAAGACCATCCCGATTGGCACAGCCTACGCAGTTTTTACGGGGATTGGTGCCGCTGGGACAGCTGTTCTCGGCATTTGGTTATTCAATGAAAATGCCAGCGTGGAAAAATTGTTCTTCTTGAGCTTACTGCTGTTCGGCATTATCGGGTTAAAGGTGATGGATGGGAAAGCAGCGTCCGGCAAGGGTGTGCAGCCATGATGGACTGGCTGATTTTGATTGCTGCGGGATTATTTGAAGTGGCTTTTGTCACAACGATGAAATTATCGGATGGCTTTAAAGTGAAGTTATACACGGGATTGACCATTTTAACCGGTGCACTCAGCTTCTATTTACTGTCGCTGGCTCTGACAACTATTGCACTCGGAACCGGATACGCTGTGTGGGCCGGTATCGGCGCGGCTGGCAGTGTTATGGTAGGAATGGTGTTTTTTAACGAAAGCCGGCAACCGGCAAAATTATTTTTCCTATCCTGTATTATTGCAGGAGTAGCCGGCTTGAAAATTTTCGGCGGCTGACATGAAAAAATTATTAGTCCCTGTAGGTTAGTGATAAACTAAGCAATATGGACAATGAAATGAGGTTTCTTAGATGAAAAAACGAATTGGTTTATTATACGGAGGCAAATCGGCGGAGCATGAAGTTTCTCTGTCTACAGCCCTGGCAGTTACAAAAGCAATTGATTTTAATGCATATGAAGTGTATCCCATTTACATCACGCAAGATGGGGAATGGCGAAAAGGCGCCCGCCTTATAGAAACAGCAAAAACGATTGAGCAGCTTCAACTGGCTGGCGAATCTTCAAAGCCGAATGATATTTCCGGATTCCTCCCGGCACAAAGCGGAGAAGCGCTGGATGTCATCATTCCTTTGCTGCATGGGCCAAACGGAGAAGATGGAACTGTGCAAGGCCTTCTTGAAGTTATGAATATTCCTTATGTTGGAAACGGAGTATTGGCATCTTCAGCGGGGATGGACAAGGTCGTAATGAAGCAATTGTTTGAACAGGCAGGTTTAGAACAAACGCCATATGTGTATTTTATAAGAAGAGACTGGGATAAGAACCGCGACGTTTGGTTGGATAAGATAGAAGCGGAACTCACTTGGCCAGTTTTTGTGAAGCCCGCCAATTTAGGGTCGAGTGTCGGTATCAGTAAAGCGGATAATCGCGAAGAGTTGATTGTTGCGATAAAGGAAGCGTTGAAATTCGACCGTAAAATTGTAGTTGAACAAGGAGTGGTCGCCCGCGAAATCGAATTGGGCGTTCTGGGCAACGATGAGCCTGCTTGTTCAGTAGCCGGTGAAATCAAGCCATTAAAAGCTTTCTACGATTACGAAGCGAAATACCAGGATGGCAATGCAGCAATGATCATTCCTGCTGAATTGGACGAGGCGGTCTACGCGAAATTAGAGGCGGATGCCAAGAAAGCTTTTAAAATCCTGGATTGCTCCGGACTCGTACGTGCAGACTTTTTCGTAACAGAGGACAATGAAATTCTGATTAATGAAGTGAACACCTTGCCGGGCTTTACGCCTTACAGCATGTTCCCTTTGCTTTGGGAACACACGGGTTTACCATATCCGGAGCTGATTGAGCGGCTTATTGCTTTAGCAATTGAACGGCATGAAGAAAAACAGTTACTGCAAGTTAAAATAGATTGAGTGGAGAAGCCAAATGAAAAAAAAGATTGAGCAAGTAGCCAAGTGGCTAGATATCAAAACTAATTTAAAAGGCTTTGACGTTACAGGTGTCTCGATCAACACGAGAACGCTCAAGCCGGGCGATTTGTTCATTCCTTTCCGTGGCGAACAAGTGAATGGGCATAAGTATGTCCGTTCAGCCATCGAATTAGGTGCAGCAGCTTCTTTATGGCAGCGCGACGAGCCGGGGGCGCCGGAAGATCTGCCTTTGCTTTTCGTGGATGACTGTGAAGTTGCCTTGCAGGAGATGGCGCGGGCTTACCGCGATGAATTGCCGGCAATCGTCATCGGTATCACTGGTTCCAATGGCAAGACTTCGACAAAGGATCTGGTAGCGAGCGTTTTGAAACCCTATTTCAAAGTGCAGAAAACCCAGGGCAATTTCAATAACGAATTGGGCTTGCCGTTGACCATCCTGTCTTTGGATGAAGACACCAAAGTCGCCGTTCTGGAAATGGGCATGAGCGGCAAAGGGCAGATTGAATTTCTGTCTGAGCTGGCGCGTCCTGACTATGCCATCATCACCAATATCGGGGAAGCACATTTGCAGGATCTAGGATCCCGCGAAGCCATTGCTGAAGCGAAATTCGAAATCACGGCGGGCCTGCAGCAGCACGGCAAACTTTTCTATGACGGCGATGAGCCATTGCTGCAGCCGTTCATGGAGTCTTTCCCGCAGGCCGTTTCTTTTGGATTCGACGACAACAACGAATTGACGGTGACGGACATTAAAGCTACGGAAAATGGCAGCAGCTTTATGGTCAGCGGAATCATCGATGCCGCATTTACCATTCCTGTATTGGGCGAGCATCAGGTGAAAAACACCTTGGCAGCTATTTTGATCGCTCTCGAAGCCGGCCTGTCAGAAGAACAGATCCGTAAATCCTTGAAGGATGCAGCTTTAACTGATATGCGCATGCAGATGATCCAAGCGGACAATGGAGCCATTTTTATAAACGATGCCTATAATGCAGCTCCTTCCTCAATGAATGCAGCTTTGAACTTCATCCGTGAAACAACGATGAAAGAGAAGAAGTGGATTGTGCTGGGCGATATGCTTGAACTTGGAGAAGACGAGCAAAGCTATCACGAAGCGCTCAGCAAGTACATCTCCAATAATTTGGCTGGGGTCTGCCTGTATGGACCACGCATGAAATGGCTATACGATAAGCTGAAGCCTGTCTATAGCGGCAAGTTGCTGTGGAGTGAAGCAGATTATGGCCCGATTATTGATTTGTTGAAAAGGTATACCAATAAGGATACCGTCATATTAGTCAAAGGTTCCCGTGGTATGGCACTGGAGAAGATCATTGAACCTTTCAGCAGACAGTAAAAAAAGAACAGGCGAAGGCAATGGCTTATAAACTGGAAAGCTCTATGCTGTCAGGCAGTGAAAAGAGGGGAATGATTTGAAGACCGGGGTTCTTTGTATCCATGGCTTTACAGGAGGCCCGTTTGAAGTGGAACCGTTTGCTGATTTCCTAAAGGATGAAACCGACTGGGTTGTAGAAATACCGACGCTTCCAGGACATGGCGAAAAATTGGCATTAAAGAGCATTTCAGCTGAAAGCTGGATGATGGAAGCGGAACTGGCACTGAAAAGGCTAAAAAAATCAGCGGACCGCATCATCATTGTCGGCTTTTCGATGGGCGGCTTGATTGCGATGTATTTGGCAATGCGCTATAAGGTCGACCGGCTGGTCCTGCTGAGTGCCGCTGCCAAATACATCAGTCCTGCACAGATTTTTGAGGAAGTGCATGGAGCGATGCGGGATGTGCTGGCTGGAAGAATAGCGGAAAATTCATCTTTTCATCTTTATGAATACAAGCTGATGAATACACCTGTGAGTTCTGCTGTTGAATTTCTGCGGGTCGTAAAGATGGTGGAACCATATTACGATAAGATTAAAGTGCCGGTCTGTATTGTGCAGGGCGGCAAGGACAGTATAGTCCCTGCTTCTGCGGCAGACTTCATCTATGACCACATCGGTTCGGCTGAAAAATGCATGATCCATTCAGAATCGGGCAAGCATTTAATCTGTTACAGTGACGATTGCGACGATTGGTTCAAGAAAGTTTTCGCGTTTATGAAAAAAGGCTCAGAGTAAACTGATTATTAGAACCTTTGCATATTGATTGCAAAAAAAAAAAAAACATGTTATTCTTTTGAGAGCAATGGATACATTTTTGAATTACTCTTCCCTGTGAAGAGTATTTTTTTGAGCAAAACGGTTTGTTCTATAGATAGGGTATCAAGTACCCGCCGATCAGACCGCTCGGCAAAGCCCGAGCTTTTCCTGTTCACACATCCCCTCTGACTTAAAACTACAGAGTATGATTTTCGACGTGAAACTTCCTCATAAAGGCTCGCCCTTGTCACTATTCATCTAAAATGTACACCATTTGTAAATCAGATGAAGACAAAAGGAGATTGAAAAAATTTGGTAAAATTTTCAGAGTTAAATATTAGCGAAACAACTTTAAAGTCCGTAAAACGCATGGGGTTTGAAGAAGCAACACCGATTCAAGAAGGCACAATCCGTCTAGGTATGGAAGGCAAGGACATTATCGGACAAGCCCAAACGGGAACTGGTAAAACAACTGCATTCGGTATTCCGTTGATTGAAAAAATCAACACTAAAGATGGCAGCGTTCAAGGATTAGTAATTGCGCCAACTCGCGAATTAGCAATACAGGTTTCAGAAGAGTTGTACAGACTGGGCCAAGATAAAAACGTGCGCATCCTTTCAGTATACGGTGGCCAAGAAATCAGCCGTCAAATCCGTGCACTTAAAAACGGTCCACATATTATCGTTGGTACGCCTGGACGCCTTTTAGACCATATCAACCGCCGTACGCTTAAATTGGATAATGTAAACACATTGATCCTTGACGAAGCAGACGAAATGTTGAACATGGGCTTTATCGAAGACATTCAAACAATCATGTCAAGTGTTCCTGACACTCGCCAAACATTGTTGTTCTCAGCAACTATGCCGGATGCAATCCGCCGTATTGCAGAGAAATTCATGAAGACTCCTGAAATCGTTAAAATTAAATCAAAAGAAATGACTGTTGAAAACATCGAGCAATTCTATGTTAAAGCAGTAGAACGCGAAAAATTCGATGTTCTTTCACGTCTTTTGAATGTTCAACAGCCTGAACTTGCGATCATTTTTGGACGCACGAAACGCCGGGTTGACGAATTAGCTAAAGCTTTGAATATCCGCGGCTATCTTGCTGAAGGAATTCATGGCGATTTGAGCCAAGCTAAACGTATGTCAGTTTTGAAGCAGTTCAAAGCAGGCAAAATCGATATTTTGGTTGCAACAGATGTAGCAGCTCGTGGACTTGACATCTCAGGCGTATCACACGTATACAACTTTGATATTCCTCAAGATCCTGAAAGCTATGTCCACCGTATCGGCCGTACTGGCCGTGCAGGTAAAAAAGGAGTCGCAGTCACGTTTGTAACACCACGTGAAATGGGCTACTTGGGCATCGTTGAGCGCACAACTAAGAAAAAAATGGAAGCATTGGTTCCTCCAACAGCTGACGAAGCCGTACTTGGCCAAAAACGTGTTGCTATGGAACAATTGCAAGCAATGACAGAGAAAAATAATCTTGGCGAATATCGCGAATTTGCGACTAAAATGCTGGAAAACTTTGACGCTGTCGACTTAGTTGCTGCTGCACTTAAAACAATGACTAAAGAACCGGAAGATGTTCCAGTCTCTATCTCCGAAGAACGTCCTTTGCCATCACGCGGAGGCGGCGGATATAAAGGTAAGAGCGGAAGCGGACGCAGCGGCGGAGGCGGCGGCTATAAAGGCAATCGTTCTTCATCATCAGCTCGTCCATCTTCATCAAGCCGTGGAGCGAGCTCAGGCGCAAGCCGACGCCGTGAAGGCGGAAGTGGTGGAACTGGCGGCGGACGTCCAGGACGTACGACTCGCCGCAGTGAATCTTAATACCGATCTATCCAAGGGCGTATGCTAAACAGGAAACTGTTTGGGCATGCGCCCTTTTTTGCTGTCCGGATTTCAGTTACAATAGACTGAAACGTTTTGATAGGTAAATCGTATAATGGATAGGCACGCGATTGGAGAGAAGGAAATGGACAACCAACCGAAAAATCAAATTTCACGAAAAGGCTTAACCGTCTGGCGTGTTTACGGCAGTATGGAAACTGTGGTTATCGCTTTGATTGCAATTGGAGCAGGCGTTTTAACGTATTTCTTTGACTGGCCGCAATGGCTGTACGCTGTTTACGCGGCAGTGATCCTGCTGTTCGGCTTCCTGATGATTTACTTGTTCCCGAAAATACGCTGGCAGCGCTGGCGCTATGAGGTAAGGGAGCAGGAAATCGAATTGCAGCATGGGCTGTTTATCGTCACCCGGACATTGGTGCCGATGGTGCGTGTTCAGCATGTGGATACGGAACAGGGGCCGATATTACGGAAATACGACTTAGCGGAAATAACAATTTCAACAGCGGCAACCACTCATACGATTCCTGCACTGGTTACAGCGGAAGCCGATGAGTTGAGGGCGAGAATTTCCGTATTGGCAAGGGTGGCGGAAGATGATGTATGAAGAACGTTATAAGCTGCATCCCATCTCCGCATTTTTAAATTTCATCAAAGGCTTAAAGGAATTGATCCTTCCGTTTATCATCATTTTTGGTGTTAATCTATTCCGGGACGGCGGAGTCAGTTCGATGTTTAACCAGGGCTGGCAGGGTTTGATTCCAATTATAGTGGGCAGTGTTGTTCTGGTCTTCCTGCTGATTGCTGGAATCATCAAATGGAAGCGTTTTGTTTATTGGTTTGAAGACGGAGAATTGCGCATTGAATACGGCCTTTTTGTAAAGAAAAAGAGATATATTCCTTTTGACCGGATCCAAAGCTTGAATTATACAGAAGGCATCTTCCATCGGCCGCTCGGCTTGGTGAAAGTGAAGGTGGAAACAGCAGGTTCCGGCAAAGTAGGGCAGGCTGAAGCAGAACTGACGGCTATTTCGCGGGAAGATGCGGACCGCATCGAAAGCGAAATGGAGAAAGCAAAGCACCACCTTCCCGAAGAAGGCGGTGCAGTTATGGGGCCTGTGGAACTAGTGGAAGCACCGCCTAAAAAAGAGACAAAGGTGCTTTACCGCATGTCCATGAAAGAATTATTGATTCTTGCAACCACTTCGGGTGGGATTGGGGTCGTAATTTCTGCAGTGGCGATTTTTCTTTCTCAGTTTTCCGAGCTGATTCCGTATGATGCCATTTACGAAGAAGTGATGCTGTTTTTGCGTTTTGGTGCATTGATTGTGGCATTGACGATCTTTTTTGTCCTGTTGATCGCTTGGGTCATTTCGGTCATTATGACCATCGTAGCGAATTATCAATTTACTATTCAGCGTGATGAGGACCATATCTATATCACCAGAGGATTATTGGAAAAGAAAAAGATTTCAGTGCCGCTGAAGCGTGTTCAAGGCATCAAGGTGAGCCAAAATCCTTTGCGTGAGCTTTTCGGATATGCCACAGTAGTGGTTGAAAGTGCAGGAGGTTCCATCGGGGATAAGGACGAAAAAATCCGTTTGTTTCCTTTGGTCAAAGCAGAGCGGATGATTCCGATACTGGCTGATTTGTTTCCCGAGCTGGAATGGAAACCCGAACTGGTCAAGGCTCCGAAGCGCAGTATCCACTTTTTCTACCGTCTGGACTTGTTGTGGCTGTCCCCGGTGTTTGCTGGCATAGGGTATTTTTTCTATCCGTACGGCCTGCTGGCACTGATTTTTGTGCCAGTTGTGGTAGCTATCGGAATCTGGCAGCACCGGACTGTGGGCTATGCGTTGGGCGAAAAACAATTGACGATGCAATTTAGGGGGATTAGCAAGCACCGGTTCTTTATGTTAAAGAAACGGGTGCAGGTTGTCCAAGTGACGCAAAGTTATTTCCAACGCCGCAAAGGCATTGCTTCCATCAATTCGACGATTAAATCCGGCATGATGGGGGCGACTGCCGCCATTCCGCATATGGAAAAAGACGATGCCAGCCGAATTCTGGCGTGGTATGAACCTTTCGGAGCCAAAGAAATAAAGCAGTGAATGTTCCTGATTTCCCATAAAAAAAGACAGCTGGGATTTTACCCCCATCTGTCTTTATTTTTTTGCCCGCCAACTGACAATCCGTTTTGGGTGGAAATAACTGAGCCCGATGATGAACCCGGTAATCATTCCGGCGATATGTGCCGTAACATTGACGTTGGGGGTCAGGAAAGTCATGACTATACTAATCACGATAATTGGGAGTATAATTTGTTTGAGCTGAGGCAAGGCGCGTCCACCATAATACACCAATGCACCAAATGCGCCAAACACTCCGAAAATCGCACCGCTTGCGCCTACGTGGGCATAATCGAGCGGCTGCAAAAAGTAGGTGGCTGCTGAAGCGAAGAATCCTGCCAGCAGGTAGATCGTGATAAAGCGGACTTTGCCGGTTAAGCGTTCCAATTCAGGTCCAAACAGGAACAGTGAAAACATATTGAACAGCAAATGCATCAATCCGCCATGCAGAAATATCGGTGTGAAGAAACGCCACCATTGGCCTTCTGCAATGTAGAAGTTGGAGCCGACGCCATAAAAGTAAAGCCAATCACCGAGCAAAGGCAGCAATGCCAGTACATAGACCAATAGATTAAGGGCGATCAAAGTGGAAACGACCGGATACAGGCGCAGGTATTGCTTAAAGCTTTCTGTTCGAATAAACATCTAGTCACCTCTATTTCATATCTTCAATTATACCTGTTACCTGTTTGCGATTGAAAGGAGAAACATTTATGATTACAGGAATCGGGTTGGATATCGTTGAATTGTCACGAATTCAGCGAATGGATGCAAAATCACCGAAATTTCGTGAACGTATATTAACCGAATCTGAACAAGCCGAATATCGAGGGTTGGCAGCTGCGCGGAAAGTCGAATTTCTGGCAGGCCGCTTTGCAGCAAAAGAAGCGTTCTCCAAAGCTAAAGGAACTGGAATTGGAGGCGCCTGCTCTTTTCAGGATATCGAAATCAGAAAAGACAGCAAAGGAAAGCCTTCCGTTTATTTCCGGAATACCGAAACGGGTCTGGTATCCATTACGCATTCAAAGGAATTTGCAGCAGCACAAGTGCTTTTACAAACAAATTAATTGGGCGGTGTTACGATGACAGAATATTATCGGCCGACAAAAGCGGTCATTGATTTAGGTGCCATCAAAAAGAATTTAACAGCTTTTCAGAAAAGAAGCGGGGATGCGGAAGTGATTGCGGTAGTAAAAGCGGATGCCTATGGACATGGAGTTCTGGCGGTAGCCAAGACGGCAATTGAGAATGGCGTCAGCATGCTGGCAGTGGCGACACCCGACGAGGCTCTTTTTCTGCGCAATGAAGGGATTGAAACGGAGTTGCTGGTGCTGGGTGCGACACCATCGAATTTCATTCCGGTCGCACAGCGGCATAACATTATTGTTGCCGCTGTTTCTCTTGACTGGCTGTCGATGGCGGCAAGCCATTTGGCAACTGATCTGAATGCATTGAAGATCCATCTGAAAGTGGATACCGGAATGAGGCGCATCGGCATCCAAGTGGACGAAGTGGACGAGGCCTTCGGTTTTATTGCAGATCATGATTTTGCTTTTAAAGGGATCTTCACGCATTTTGCTACTGCAGACGAACAGGATTCTTCGTTGTTCACCCAGCAGGTGCGGGCGATGAATAGCGTAATCGATAAATTGGATGATCCTTCCGTTATGGTCCATGTATCCAATAGCGCAGCGGCCATCATGCATCCCGAGTTGTATTGTGATGCGGTCCGTGTAGGGATTTCCTTGTATGGCATCGCGCCGTCCCCTTATGTCGGCGAGGAAATGCCATTTGAACTTCATCCGGCGCTTAGCCTGGAAACCGAAATTATTCACGTGAAAAAAGTGAAAGCCGGTGAAGGGCTGAGCTATGGCGCCACTTACCGTGCCGAACAAGACGAATGGATTGCGACCTTGCCGATCGGTTATGCGGATGGCATGCTCCGCGGGCTGCAGGGGCAGGAAGTTTTGGTGAAGGGCAAACGCGTGCCGGTTGTGGGGCGGATTTGCATGGATCAATGCATGATCCGCCTTTCTGAAAAAATGGCGGTCGGAGAAAAAGTGCAATTGATCGGCGCTCAGGGCGGACAGCGCATTTTCATCGATGAATGGGCGCGCAGGCTGGACACCATCCCTTATGAAATTCCCTGTATTTTAACAAAACGGGTGCCTCGGGTATACTCGGACAACACTGAAGTTTCCGATTTGCCTTTTCAGGAACCCGATACAATGTTAAGATGAGAAAGACAAAGACAGAAGAACGGGATTTTCGGAGGTGTCGGCTGTGTACGAGAAGTCAAAGACAAAAGAAGTGGTTGTAAAATTACCAAAACAATTTATTTCGGAGTTGACAACTCATTCAGATGAACGTGTTCAAGAAAGTGGAGATTTCATTTATGTTTCCACGCACCGGGTGACTAAGAATCTGTACGACTCATATCATATTCGGGAAGCGATGATCAAGGGCTACGTGGAGATGTCACAGATCAATCTATCGATTGCTTGTGAATGTTCTCACGCTGAGTACGAAGCGGAGCACACGACAGTGCGACTCGTAAGCGGAGGGTGACAACTTGATTGTAAAACGCGGGGATGTTTTTTTTGCGGAATTATCACCGGTCGTCGGGTCTGAGCAAGGTGGGACCCGCCCTGTCCTGGTGATTCAAAATGATATTGGCAATCGTTTCAGTCCTACTGTAATCATTGCTGCAATTACTGCACAAATTCAAAAAGCCAAATTGCCGACTCATGTAGAAATCAATGCCAAGAAGTATGGCTTTGAACGTGATTCAGTTATTCTGCTTGAACAATTGCGGACTATTGATAAGTCGCGGCTGACCGATAAAATCACCCAACTTGATGACACGTTGATGGAAAAAGTGGACGAGGCATTGGAAATCAGTGTCGGCCTAGTGAAATTTTAAGCATACATACTCCTTGAAAGGCACCTTGAGAATATTTCTCGAGGTGCCTTTTTTCAGAAAATAACCAGACCGACAAAAAAGATGTGAAAAAAACGAATTTCCGATACAATAAAGGGTAGCAGATAAAATTTGAAGATACATAGTGTCACAGGGAGGGTTTTTAATCTATATGAATAAACAGATGGCTCAATATATACAGGGCAACTTAACCGAGATTATTTCACGATGGCAAGAAAAAATGAAGAACGAGGAAGGTGAACGTTCTTTTCAAGTAATGCCCACTGATTTGATGAATCAGACAAGCCAAGAATTCGCTGAGCTGATGATATCCAATTTACTGGAAAGCCATCAAGCCTACGAAAGCCGGTTAATCGATTTTGCGGAAAAAGTTGTTCGCCTTGGGTGGTCCATTACATTCGTTACGAAAGCGATCAATCATTTTGCTGAAATTGTCTATGAAGGCATGACGAAAGAAGAGATCATTCACGAAGGCAATATTACCGCATTTGTAGAAGAGTTCAATAAATGGATTTCACCGATCCGCGACAGCACCATTCAGGCATACTCCAAAACATGGGAACGTACAGTCAGCCTCCAAAAAATCGCGTTGCAGGAACTTTCAGCATCGCTTATTCCAGTCTTTGAGAAAGTGTCAGTTATGCCGCTTGTCGGCACGATCGATACAGAACGGGCAAAATTAATCATGGAGAATCTATTGGAAGGTGTCGTCAAGCACCGGGCAGAGGTTGTGCTGCTCGATATTACCGGTGTACCCGTAGTAGATACAATGGTCGCCCATCACATTATCCAGGCAGCAGATGCTGTCCGTCTGGTTGGAGCGAAATGCATGCTCGTTGGAATTCGTCCCGAAATTGCCCAGACGATTGTCACGCTAGGCATTAACCTGAACGACTTTACGACAACAAGCACTTTACAGCGAGGTGTGGAACAGGCACTGGCTTGGACAAACCGAAAAATTGTGGAGGTTGAAGACTGATGAATTTTAGAATTCCGATTTTAAAGCTAAGAGATACCTTGATTGTTTCAATCCAATGGGAACTTGATGACCAGACAGCTCTTCAATTTCAAGAAGACTTATTGGCCAAGCTGCATGAAACGAGTGCGCGAGGTGTCGTGATTGATTTGACGTCCATTGATTTCATTGATTCATTCATCGCGAAAGTTCTGGGAGATGTCATCAGCATGTCAAGCTTGATGGGGGCCAGAGTAGTCATTACTGGCATCCAACCAGCAGTCGCTATCACTTTGATCGAGTTGGGAATTCGACTTGA
This sequence comes from Planococcus sp. BI3, assembly GCF_056680115.1. Classification (NCBI taxonomy): domain Bacteria; kingdom Bacillati; phylum Bacillota; class Bacilli; order Caryophanales; family Caryophanaceae; genus Planococcus; species Planococcus sp. BI3. The sequence goes on along the minus strand of NZ_CM155266.1, from coordinate 2,109,892 downwards.
AGACGTTATGACAGCACTGGATTTAGAAAATGGTTTGGATAAACTTCAATTGGAATTGGAGGCTTAAACATGAGCGACCAGTCCTCGGTGGAAATTTTGACAGAATGGGATATTGTTGCTGCAAGACAACTCGGGCGTAATGTGGCGAAAGAGCTTGGCTTTGGCACGGTTGACCAGGCACGCATAACGACGGCCATCAGTGAGCTTGCCCGCAATATTTATTTGTATGCCGGAAAAGGCAGAATCGAAATTCAACAATTAACAGAAAACGGCATTAAAGGAATCCTGATCATAGCTGCAGACAGCGGTCCGGGAATTCCAGATATCCGCAAAGTCATGGAAGACGGTTTTACGACTTCCGGTGGACTCGGAGCGGGTCTACCTGGTGTTAAAAGGTTGATGGATGACTTTAAAATCGAAACGATATTAGGTGAAGGTACAGATATAAGAGCTACAAAGTGGCTTCGTTAGGGGGAACACCCAATGGCTCAAGAAATTGAGAATCAATACAAAGAGATTCTAAATGAATACATGAAAAAACAGACAGAACAAAATCTGTATGTTGGCCAAAATTTCAGCCGCCAGCTGATTTTGGAGAATATCGCACCTGAAGAGGTCATCAGTATGCACAAAGTGGCAATTCAGGAGCTATACGGTGAGTTGCCGGATATTGTCTGGCATTCTTTTGATTTTCTGATTGAAATGATGATCAATTACGGTTTGGCGCTGCAAGAGCGGCAAAGCCTCTTGAAGCAGCAGGAAGAACTGAAAGTGGAAATGGATCTTGCCGCCAACGTGCAGGAAACCTTGCTGAAAACCAAATTGCCTCTATTGGAAGGTTTGGATATCGGCCTTCTTTCTATTCCTGCGCGAAAAATGAATGGGGATTATATTTATTTTGTCAGTGATCATGATGGTTATGCTGGGGTGGCGGTTGCGGATGTAATCGGCAAAGGCCTTCCGGCTGCTCTTTGCATGTCTATGATTAAATTTGGTATGGACAGCTTGAGCAGCACACACGCACTTCCGAAAGACGTTTTGAGCGTCATCAATCGGATTGTAGAAAAAAGTGTCGACGACTCCATGTTCGTGTCCATGTTTTACAGCAATTACGATGCCAAGCAGGCGCGCTTGACCTATGGATCCGCAGGGCATGAACCAGCTATCTTGTATCGTGCCAAAGACAACGAGTTCAGTGAGCTATTTGCAAAAGGATTGCTGCTGGGTGTATCTCCAGCCGCAGTCTATGAACAACATAGCATCGATCTGGAAAAAGGCGACTTGGTGATCATGATGACCGATGGTGTAACAGAGGGCCGGAATGAAGAAGGCTTTATCGAACGTGAAGTTATTTTTGAATTGATTGAACAGAAAAAAGATGAGCCTGCCCAAACCATTGTGCAATATGTCTATGACGAGCTTGAGCGGATGCAAAATGCTCAGTTTCAGGATGATTTTACTTTGGTGATTTACAAAAAGGTCTAATCGCAGGTTTAACTATGGGTCAAATGTGGTATTAATGCTTAGAACAGCTTTTTTAAGCGGGATTGAATTTTAAAAAACGGGGTGTCAAAATACAATGAATATTCAAGTGGACTTAACTGAATCAGACAATATACTTGAGGGCTTTATACGTGGAGAAATTGACGCGCATACTGCACCGGTCCTACGGGAAAAATTAGAGGCTTACCAGAATCACCAAGGATTGAAAGCAGAGTTGGATCTTTCCGACGTTAATTATATGGATAGTACAGGATTGGGAGTTTTTGTGGCTTTTTATAAATCGGTCAATTCAAATGGCGGACATGTAAAGTTAAAAGGGCTCTCTGCGCGATTAAAACGACTCTTTGATATTACAGGTTTAGGCGATATTATGGATATCGAATCAGTCGGGAAGGGTGGTAACTGATATGCGTCCTTTCGATTACGTAGAAATGAGGGTCCCTGCCAAATCCCAGTATGTCGGGGTTGCAAGACTTACGATTTCAGGATTGGCGAGCCGTATCGGTTTTTCATTTGATGATATAGAGGATTTGAAGATCGCTTCAAGCGAAGCAGTGACTAACGCAGTGCAACACGCTTATGCAGAAGGTGAAGAAGGCGAAGTAGTCATTGGCTGTGCGTTATATGAAGACAAGATCGAGATTATGGTAGCAGATCATGGCCAAAGCTTTAATTTTGAAGAAACTAAAGCAAAAGTGGGTCCTTATCACGATCAAGAAGAAGGTGCTTTTCTTCGTGAAGGAGGTCTCGGCTTGTATTTGATTGAAACATTAATGGATGAAGTCAAAGTTCATCATCAAGAAGGAGTAACAATCTTCATGACAAAGCATGTTGAAGGAGAGCAGGTGGAGAAGGATGTCGAAACAGTCTCATCCTAATCAGCCTACTAAAGAGCAGGTGCTGGAGTGGATTGAAGCTTATCAAAAAACAGAAGATGAAGAAGCCCAGACTAATTTAGTATTGAATTACAAGCGTCTTGTTGAATCCATTGCGCGAAAATATTCTAATGGTAAATCTTACCACGAGGACATTGCGCAAGTGGGCATGCTTGGGCTTTTAGGAGCGATCAGACGTTACGACCCTTCATATGGCCGTAGCTTTGAAGCTTTTGCTGTGCCTACAATTATCGGCGAAATCAAACGCTTTTTGCGCGATAAGACATGGGCAATCCATGTTCCGCGGCGCATAAAGGAATTGGGGCCCCGTATTAAAGCGACGGTTGAAGTGCTGACAACAGAACTTCAGCGTTCGCCGCAAGTATGGGAAATCGCTGAATACCTGGATGTCGAAGAAGACGACGTTTTGGAAGCGATGGAAATGGGCAAAAGCTATCAGGCACTTTCAATGGACCACTCTTTAGAGGCGGATTCAGATGGCAGTACCGTCACATTGTTTGACGTAGTAGGCCAGGAAGATGATGGTTACGAGAAAGCGGATCAGCGCATGCTTGTAGCTGAAGCGATGAATGTGCTTTCTGAACGGGAAAAGCAGATCATCCAATTCACTTACATAGAGCAGCTGAGCCAAAAAGAAGCCGGAGATAAACTCGGTATTTCTCAAATGCACGTTTCCCGTCTGCAAAGAAAAGCCATCAAGAAACTTCAAGAAGCTATTTTAGCAGCCGGTGGGGTTTCGTAGTGGAGAAAATTCAGCATAGTTTTGTAGATGCTTTTATTTTCAACGAAGCGAAAAAAGGAAACCATGAATCCGGAGACAGCTACCACACTGTGTTGACGGATGATTATTTCATTTGCTCCGTAGCCGATGGATTAGGGAGTGGGCCTGTGGCGCGTGAATCGTCTCAAGTCATTCCTCAAATTTTACGTGAATACCATCACGAAACAATCGATCAATTAATGCATCGCTTTAACGGCTTAATGCTCCAGAAGCGGGGAGCTGCCGTGGCCATCTTTAAAGTTGATTTCAATAAAAAAACGCTCGAATACAGCTGTGTCGGCAATATTCGATTTTATCTGTACCGCAAAGCGACAGATGAAATCATTTATCCATTGCCGGTGATGGGGTATCTGTCAGGGCGTCCACAAAAATTGCGCACGCAGCTCTACACATATGTGGAAGACGATTTGTTTTTGATTCATTCTGACGGAGTGGATCTAAGGAATCCGAAAGCCATGATGCGAAAAGCTGCTGTACCTCAACAACTATATCGCGATATTCTGGCTTCCATCCAAACGGGTGATGACGCCACGTTCATAGCAGGGAGCCTTCTCAAATGAGAGGGCTTCTTTTTTTTGCCTAAATGAATATAGAAAACCAAATAAGTTTAGTTAAAATTCTGAAAAAATAAGAAGGTATTTATTCTATAATTTGAAAGCGCTTTCTCATACAATTCAGTTAGTACAAATGCAGAACTGAAAAGGAACGAGGTGGAAGGGCAAGCAACTGGAGCAAAATAACGGACTAATCGAGGAGGCTGGCAGAATGGCAAAAATTAAAAAAGGGTTAAGTTATGAAACTGTATTGGTAATGCTCTTTTTCGTAGCATGGGGTTTTCTGTATTTGGATAGACAGGCAATTTCCATGCTGATGCCTTTTATCATCGAAGATATCGCTTTGACGAACACAAAAATCGGTCAAATCAATATGTGGCAAACCATAGGATTTGCGCTGGCAGCTCCAACCTTTGCGATTCTCTCGGATCGATTGGGGCATAAAAAAATGATTCTTTTCTGGGCGATGATCGTCACATCCGTACTGGCGCTTTTGACGATGTTTGCAGAAACATACACGTTTATGTTGATTGTCCGTACGCTGCTGGGGGCCAGTGAAGGAGTCATCCTTCCGATTTCACTTTCGCTTCTGGCTTCTGTATCGCGTCCGACGACTTTGGGGCGTAATATGGGCTTGGTTTATGCAGGGGCCGCGGTAATCGGCGTCGCGATTGGTCCGCTTGTTGTGACGCAGTTGGGCGACTTGTTTGGCTGGCGTTATGCGTTTCTGTTTGTCAGTATTCCAAGTTTCGTTGTCGCTTTGTTGATGCTCCGTTTTGTAAAACCACCTGAAGCTGTTGTGAAAACAGAAGCTGTGACTGCTTTTAATGTAAGCACAATCTATAATAGTGTGAAAAACCGCAATATCCTGATCTGTATTCTAATCAGCATCTTCTGTATGGGCGCCATGTGGACATTCAATGCATTCTTGCCGCTTTATTTGACGCAAGTGAGTTTATTGTCCAATACACAGATGGGCTTGGTCTTCTCGCTCTTTGGATTGTTGACTATCATCTGGCAAATATTCATTCCTTATTCTTCCGATAAAATTGGCAGGAAACCGGCGATGTCTGGTTATCTGGCCATGGCGATGGTGACGCCGCTCGTCTTGTTCATCTTCCCGCAATCTGCAGTAAGCCTGGTGGTTCTGGTGTTGTTTGGCGGAATTATTCTGGCTATGAATACGCTCTACCAAAGCATCATACCGGTTGAAAGTGTACCGGTTGCCGTCATGGCTACGGCTAATGCGCTCATCATGGGGATCGGCGAACTGGTAGGTGCCTTCTCAATCGGCTTATCCGGCGTACTGGCTGACTCGTTTGGATTGACTGCTGTAATGGTCGTCATTCCGATTTCCTATCTGATCGCCTTCATTATTTCGTTTGGATTGATTGAAACGCTGAAAAGCAAGGCGGCGCGCAAAGAGCCTGTACTGGTCGAAGTTCCGACTGAGACTTGAAGAAAGATGCAATCGAAAAAGGCCGACTCCTAAACGAGTCGGCCCTTTTTCAAATTGATGGAAGAGGTGCTTCTTGCAGGCTAGCGGGTGTCTGCCTGTTCCTCAGTTCAAAGCTTTCGGACGTTGCCGCGGACCAGAAGATTCATATCGGCCGTGGAATGGGCAAAAAATGATTAGAATGGCCAACGCACAGAAGCCCTCTTTCAAGAGGCGCTTCTTTTTTATGCTCTCCCGCTAATGCCCGTCGAATCTGCACGGCTGCTTCCGCTTTTCTATTGTCCAGACTCCAGCACCCAACTCTTCGGGTCATAAGCCAACCCAGCGTCGTGGCAAAGAACGCCACTCTGCTGGTCTGTCTTATGCCCGTCAGAGCTACACGGCTGCTTCCGCTTTTCTGAATGTGTTAAAATAGAGAGGAACTGAAGGGGAGTGTCCAGATGGAAGTGCAGCAAATTCATACATTAATCGCAAAAGAAACGGGTGTGCGAAACAATCAGGTCGCGCAAGTCATCGCGTTGATCGAAGATGGCAACACCGTACCGTTTATCGCGCGTTACCGTAAAGAAGCCACCGGATCTTTGGATGAAGTCCAGATCAAAGCAATCGATGACCGGTATACATACATTCAGAACTTAGAGCAACGGAAAATAGATGTCATCCGTTCCATAACGGAACAGGAAAAGCTGACAGATGAACTGGAAAAGGCGATCCACAATGCCACAGTCCTGCAGCGCGTTGAAGATTTATATCGTCCATACAAGCAAAAACGAAGAACCAAAGCGACCATTGCAAAAGAAAAAGGCCTCCAGCCGCTTGCAGATTGGCTGATGGAGCCTGGCAATGAAAAACTAATGGATAAAGCACGGTCATTCGTAAATGAAGAAGCAGGCGTCGCTTCTGTTGAAGAAGCAATCCAAGGAGCACAGGATATCTTGGCGGAGTTATTTGCTGATGATCCGGATATCCGCGAAAAAATCCGATACATGACGCGAAAAGACGGAACCATCGCAACCGTTGCCAAGAAAAATCATGAAGACGAGAAGCAGGTCTTTCAAATGTATTACGAATACGAAGAAGCCATCCAGAAAATTGTGCCGCACCGGATTTTGGCCATCAACCGCGGAGAAAAAGAAGATGTTTTGAAAGTTTCCATCCATCCTCCGGCTGACCGTATCGTCACGCTGATGAAAAACAAATGGATGAAACAGACGCGCTCGACAGGTGAAGTGGTGGCTGCAGCTATTGAAGACAGCTACAAGCGGCTGATCCAACCATCAGTTGAGCGGGAAATCCGGACTGAACTGAGTGAAAAAGGGGAAACCCAGGCGATTCACATCTTTTCGGAAAATCTACGGAATCTTCTATTGCAGCCACCGATGAAAAACAAAATGGTATTGGGTGTCGACCCGGCATACCGGACAGGCTGCAAGCTCGCAGTCATTGATGAAACCGGCAAGCTGTTGGAAGTGGCCGTGATCTATCCGCATCCCCCAAAATCAGACCAAGCCGGCTCGAAGAAAATCATGGAGCGTCTGACAGCCAAGTATCCGATTGAAATCATGGCGATCGGCAATGGGACAGCTTCTCGCGAGACCGAGCAGTTTGTTGCAGACTTCCTGTCGGAAACTTCGGCGGATATTTCGTATGTCATCGTCAATGAAGCAGGCGCAAGTGTTTATTCGGCATCGGATATCGCTCGTGCAGAATTCCCGGACTTGAAAGTCGAAGAGCGGAGTGCGGCATCGATTGCACGCCGGTTGCAGGATCCGTTGTCTGAACTGGTGAAAATCGACCCCAAAGCTGTCGGTGTCGGACAGTATCAACATGATGTTTCCCAGAAGAAATTGGCGGACCAGCTGACCTTTGTCGTCGAAACAGCGGTCAACCAGGTCGGCGTCAACGTCAATTCAGCCTCTTCTTCTTTATTGCAGTATGTGGCAGGTTTAAGCAAAACAGTAGCAGAAAACGTTATCAAGGTAAGGGATGAGAATGGCCGCTTTACGTCCCGTGTCCAGCTGAAAAAGATTCCGCGTTTGGGGGCGAAAACCTATGAACAGGCAATCGGGTTCTTGCGGATTCCAGAAGGCAAAAATCCGTTGGACGCAACAGGCATCCATCCGGAAAGCTATGACATCGCTGAGAAATTACTGCAGCTGGTTGGAGAAGACAAAAAGTCTGTTGGAAAAGCAGGGATCTCTG